>JBEKHS010000001.1:0-251043 GCA_050012155.1 Candidatus Sulfotelmatobacter sp.
GGTACAACCGCGTGGCCAACTTTCTGGCCACCGCCACTTTCGCGACGCCGCGATTCTTGCGTGTCGCCAGGCGGCGATAGAAGCGCTTCAGTTGCGGATCGTAACGCGCCGCCGTCTGTCCCGCTTCCACCAGCAAAAAGCGCAGAAACGAACTGCCCTGTTTGCTGATCTTGCCCAGCCGCTGTTTTCCGCCGCTGGATGCTTCGCTCGGAATCAGTCCAAAGTAACTGCCCACTTGCTTGCCCGATCCGAATCTCTCCGCCGGTCCCAGCGTCAGCACCATGGCCAACGCCGTCACCGGACCCACTCCCGGATGCGTCATCAACCGCACCGCTTCCGGCCGCTGCCGCGCTTCTTCGGCCACTCGCCGCTCTAACCCGACGATCTCGGCTTCCAGCCCGTCTAGCGTTTCCAGCAACTTCTTGCGCCGCTCCGCCGCATACGGCAGCAGCGGCAACTGCTCTAACTCCTCGCGCCCAGCCTTGCTCCACAGCTTGCGTTTCTTCTGCACCCCGCAGCTCAACGCCAGGGCTTGCAGCTGGTTCTTGGTTCGTGTCCGTGCCTGCACCTGCTTGTGCCGATGCACCAGCAGTTGCCGCACATCGCGCACCTCCAGGCTCGGCACCCAGATCCGCGGAAACCGATCTTCGATCAGCAGATGCAGCACATGCTCCGCGTCCCGCCGGTCCGTCTTCTGCTTCCGCACCACACTGGCTCGAATCTTAGCGGCATCCCCCAACCACAGCTCGATGCCCAACTCCGCCAGCAACCGCTCGAACCACGGATAGTGCCCGCAAGCCTCCATCCCGACCCGCACCTCCTGGCCCGCCAGCGACCGGTAAAACTGCTCTGCTTCCGCCCGGTGCTGCAACCGCTTCTGTTGAATCTCTCCCGTTCGATTGTCAAAGATCCCGACCTGCTGAAACCCAGGATGAAAATCACAGCCTATAATCAGCATGACGTTGGCTCCTCTCACGAGCCTTGGTCTTGTTCATCGCAAACCACTTTACTCGCGATGGGCCAACGTCGTTATGCAATCAAGCGAAGCACGGCGGCGAGCGAAGCGAGTCACCGCGCGCAGTCGAAGGATCCCTTGCAGCACCCTAGCGCTAGCGGCCCTTCAAGGCATTTCAACTTGATTTTGAGCCTTAGGCTTGCGGAAAAGAACCACGCCCGCCAGGAATATCGACAGGGGTACGGAGATCACCAGGCTGATGGCGACATAGCCCATAATCTGAAAACCGTCGCCAGGCGATGCATGTCCGCCATTCGCGACGAAGTTCGGGTCCGGAGACAAAGCGAGAGATCCTAGAATGAAGGCGACTACGATACCGAGCAAAGGGCCGAATAGCAGAATGGATAGTGCCTTTAGAACCTTCATCCCGCAGCCTCGGTCCAATAATCCCACATATTTTCCAAGGCTAAAAGGGCAATCTGCCGTCTATAGGAACCGCGCCGCTACCCCCTGCGCCGTCAGCATCTCCACCGCTTTCTTGTCGAACGAAACCAACGTCTCCGCCCCCAACCACTTCCCCTCGTAGGCAATCACGCCGTCGGCAAAATCCCCGCCCGCGTCGAGTATGGCCAGGCCAGCGTCAATTGCCGGCCGATTCGCTTCCACATTTTCCGCTGCAAGCAGGGTACGAATTGCGTTGGCTATATCCGAAGGCTGAAAGCGATAAACGCTGCGCAGAACCCAAACAAACTCGCACAGGCTGGGCACCGCGATGGCGACCATTTTGGCTCGGGCCATCAGTTTGGTCGCGGCGTCGGCCTGCTCGACGTCGTCATGTACAGCCGCCCGGACCAGAACATTCGTGTCCACCGCGATTTTCACTTCTTGTCCGTCACTTCTTGCCAGCCCAGCCGCGAGCCGCAGCGTCATTCATCTCTTCGATGGTCGCCACTTTCTTCGTCTTGCCTGCAAGCACGCCAAAGAAGTCCTGGATCCTTCCCGTCGGACGTGCCGCCCGAATCACGCCCCGGCCATCGGGGAGTAAATCCAAGGCAAGCTTTTCCCCGGGCTTAATGCCGAGATGTTGCAGCACCTTTTTCCGGAATGTAACCTGTCCTCGCGCGGTGACGGTCAAGGTGGTCATGGGATATTCCTCAATTCGATCTAATTGTAATGCATAAATACATTACGAGCAATGAGTGTTGAGCCTTATGGGTTCGAATTGGAAAAAACCCAAACTAGTGGTGGGAAAACGACGCATTCATTTGGGATAAGATGAATTAAGACTTTATGCCTTCAACCGAATTAGGCGCTAGCGCGCCCGCACTAGAAACCGACCTCCGCTCCCTCGCCCAGGACATCGTCCGCCGCGCCATGAACGGCGGCGCAACCGCTGCCGAATGCGTGGTCCGCGAAGGCGACGAATTCTCTACGCTCGTCCGCCTGGGCCAGGTCGAAACCCTCAAAGAGTCCGGATCGCGATCTATCGGCGTGCGCGTGTTCAACGGGCAGCGCGCGGCAAGCACCTACTCCAGCGATTTCTCCCGTGAAAGCCTCGACCGCATGGTGAAGTCAGCTCTTGAGCTTTCAAAGATCACGTCGGAAGATCCGTTCGGCGGAATCCCTGAAGCCTCTCAACTCGGCTCGCTCCCGGGTGATCTTGATCTCTATCACGAAGACGTTTATTCGCTTCCCGGGCCGGACCGCATCGACTACGCCCGCCGCGCTGAGAAGGCCGCGCTCGACTTCGACCCGCGCATCAAGAATTCCGAAGGCGGATCGTTTGACGCCGCCACCGGGCGCAAGGTTCTGGCCAACTCGCACGGCTTCGTCGGCGAATACCGGCGGTCTTACTGTTCCGTGTCGGCCGTTCCGATCGCGCAAACTGACGATGGAGCGATGCAGCGCGATTATTGGTACTCGGTCGCGCGGACGCTGAGCAAGCTCGAATCTCCGGAGCAGGTCGGGAAGATCGCGGCTGAGCGCACGCTGCGCCGCCTGGGCGCGCGCAAAGCAAAAACTGCGCAGGTGCCGATCATTTTCGATCCCATGGTCGCCACGTCGATTCTCGAACACATCTTCGAAGGTGTGAACGGCGACTCGGTCTACCGCGGCGCTTCGTTTCTGGCGGGCAAGCTGGGGCAGAAAATCGCCGGCGCCAACGTCACTATCATCGACGATGGCACCATGCCCGGTGGCTTTGGCACCAGCCCCTTCGATGGCGAAGGCGTGCCCACGCGGCGCACCATTGTCATTGAGAATGGCACGCTGAATTCTTATCTCTTAAATACCTACACGGCGAAAAAGCTGGGCCTTAAGACCACGGGCAACGCATCGCGTGGACTCGCGGGTACGCCGGGGATCGGCCCAGGCAACTATTTTCTGCAGCCCGGACCGAGAACGCCGAAGCAATTGATTTCTGAAATCAGGGAAGGTCTCTATGTGACCGAGTTCCTCGGCCACGGTGCGAACCTGGTGACCGGAGACTATTCGCGTGGCGCCTCGGGCTTATGGATCTCGGGCGGAGAGTTCGCTTACCCGGTGGAGGAAATCACCGTCGCGGGAAACCTGAAAGAAATGTTCTTCAATATTTCGGAGATTGCGAACGATCTGGAGTTCCGCGGCAGCGTGGCCTCTCCGACGCTGCGGGTTGACGGGCTCACTGTGGGCGGCGAATAAGCGGCCGGCGGTTTTGCTCGTTGGCTCGCATCAAATCGACAATCAAAACTCAACCATCTACAATCGGCTCATGGACGGGCTGATCGAGCCAACACCGGTAACCGAAGAGCGCGATTCCAGCCGGCGCACGATAGCGATTGCCGTGACGGTTGTGATCGCGATCGCTGTCATCTTCGCATTTCTTCTTCGCGGCCAGCCGAAAACCGCCTCCGGACCGCCGCCCTACGCTGCCAGCCTGAAGCTTTCCGATTTCAAGATGAGCGCGGCCGAGAATTTTGTGGGAGCGACCGTCAGCTATGTCGACGGAACCGTCACTAATGCAGGCGACAAGACTGTCACCCATGTGGTGGTCGAAGTCCAGTTCAAAGACGATATGGGGCAACTGGCGCAACGGGAAGATATCCCGATGCAGGTGCTGAAAACCGATGGCCCCTATCCGGAAGCTGTGGACTTCAGTGTCTCGCCGCTCGGGCCGGGGCAGAGCAAACCTTTTCGATTGACCTTTGAAGGCATCTCCGCGCAGTGGAACCGGCAGTACCCGGAGATTCAGGTCACTGATGTCGCGGTGAAGTAACCAGATTCACGGGGAAGCACAACGACAGGGCTGTCCTCGGGGCTAAAAGCCCGGATGGAATGTGGCGCCTTGCGCGGCGCTGAAGCGCCGCTCTTCCACTTACGTAGAATGACCTTCATGGCTGAAACAAAACCATTCCGCCTCACGGAGTCAGTAAAGGCCGCGGGCTGCGCATCCAAACTAAGTCCTGCGGCGCTCGACAAGGTTCTCGGGAAATTACCGCGTCAGCACGATCCCAACGTTCTAGTCGGCTTCGACCACGCCGACGACGCCGGAGTGTATCAAATCGCGCCCGACCAGGCGCTGGTGCAAACCGTCGACTTCTTCACCCCAGTCGTCGACGATCCGTACACCTTCGGCCAGATCGCCGCGACGAATGCGTTGAGCGACATCTACGCGATGGGCGGAAAGCCGCTCACCGCGCTGGCTTTGGTCTGTTTTCCCGAGAAAGCTGATCTTGAGATTCTCGAGCGCATCCTCGCCGGCGGTTTGTCGAAGATGATCGAATCCGGATGCGTGGTGATCGGCGGCCACAGCATTCGCGACGACGAACCCAAGTTCGGCTACGCCGTCACCGGACTCATCCATCCCAAGAAAGTTCTCGCCAACGCCGGCGCAAAGTTGGGCGACGCGTTGATCTTCACCAAAGCGCTGGGTACGGGCGTGATTTCTACGGCGATAAAAAGAGGCAAGGCCGAACCGGCGTGGATTGATGCCGCGGTGCAATCGATGACGACGCTGAACAAGAAGGCTGCGGAAGTCATTCAGCAAGGAGAATTCCGCATTCATGCCATGACCGATGTTACCGGCTTCGGCATGATCGGCCACGCGCGCGAGATGGCACTGGCGAGCAATGTCGCGCTGCGATTTTTTTCCAAAGCCATTCCGGTTATGCCCGGCGCTTTGGAGTGCATTCGCGCGGGTTATATTCCGGGCGGCCTCAACAACAACCGCGATTTTGCCGAATGCGTGGTCGGCTATGACGATGGCGTTGCCGAGGAACTGAGGTTGCTTCTCTTCGATCCTCAGACTGCGGGCGGGCTGTTGATTTCGGTGGCTTCCGAAGACTCTGCGCGGCTTGTTCAGTCTCTCAACGCAGCGGGAGTTTCCGCGGTGCAGATTGGCGAGGTCCTAGCCCGCAGTAAGCCCCTGATCACGGTCGCACTTTGATGCCGGTCCACCAGCCTACGGAGTTCGGTCGACAAGTTCCCAGATTCGCGCCAGATGATGATCGTCGTGTTCCGCGACAAAATATAAGTGATCGACCAGCCGCATCGGCGTTTTCAAACGCGGGTGCGGAATGGCTCGGGCAAGAAGCGAAGCATCCAGTTCGTCGATGCGCTTCAGCAGTTTTGTTCTAGCGTTGCGGAACTCAGCCAGAATTGTTTCGAGTGGCTGCGCGTTGTAGTTGGCTTCGTCGGTTTTGCGATTCTGCAGGTCTGTGGCGGTGAGTTGCTGGCTGCCTGCCACGTAATCCTGCACTCGCGCCAACCAAAGAGGCTCGAGGTTAAGTAAGTGGCCAGCGTGTTCCTGGGCCGACCACTTGCCCTGCGGCTTCGCAGTCAGAAGCGATTGAGAACGACCTCGCAGCACATCTTCGACTCTCGCGGGAGTGCCGCGCAGACGCGCCAGCACATTGGGATACAGCTCCACAGGAAACGAAAACTCGAACTTACGTTCAAACCAGAGGGGTATCTGATTCATAGGCTTCGCCTCACCGACTCCTGCAGAGATGCGCCGCTCTGGAGTTCGACTCGCAAATTTGTGCTTAATGCAGTTTGACAAGGGAAGCGAGCCAAACGCGCGATTATTGCGTCGCAAAGAGCGCCCTTCGACGCGCTTCGCTTGCTCAGGGCAGGCTCAAAGACGCTTCGCGCGGCTCGCCCGGATTCCTCACTGCGCAAAAAACGCTTGTTCGGAATGACAATCAAAACCGCAACTCGACTCACGAATTCTTGTTATCGGAGGCGGCGGTTGGTGCATCTCTTACGTAGAACGTAGGAGTATCAGCCGTTTTTTCTTTGCAAGGAGCCATGATGCAATTTCGCGAACTGGGACGCAGCGGCCTTAAAGTGTCGGCCCTCGGCCTCGGCTGCATGGGCATGTCAGAGTTTTATGGCGGGCTCGACGACGGCGAATCGATTGCGACGATTCATCGAGCTCTGGAACTCGGCATCGACTTTCTCGATACGGCGGATGTTTACGGTCCCTACAAGAATGAGGAACTGGTGGGCCGCGCCATCAAGGGCAAGCGCGACCAGATCGTGCTGGCTACGAAATTTGGGATTGTCCGCGACCCCAAGAATCCCAACGTTCGCGGAGTGAACGGCAAGCCTGAATACGTGCGCCGGTCGTGCGAGGCCAGCCTGCGGCGCCTGGGGGTGGAGACGATCGACCTTTATTACCAGCATCGCGTCGATCCGGATACGCCGATCGAAGAGACCGTTGGAGCGCTGGCGCAACTTGTGCGGGAGGGGAAAATTCGCCACATTGGACTTTCCGAGGCGTCGCCGCAAACGCTGCGGCGGGCGGTGAAAGTGCATCCCATCACGGCGCTGCAAACTGAATACTCGCTGTGGAGCCGCGAACCGGAGGATGAGATTTTGGCGACCTGCCGAGAACTTGGCGTCGGCTTTGTGGCTTACAGTCCGCTGGGGCGTGGGTTTCTCACCGGGCAGTTCACGCGGTTCGAGGATTTTCCGGCGGACGACTACCGGAGAATTTCCCCGCGATTTCAGGGGGGAAATTTCCAGAAGAATCTCGATTTGGTGCGGCGCGTGGAAGAAATCGCGCAGGAAAAAGGCTGCAAGCCTTCTCAGTTGGCGCTGGCGTGGGTGCTTGCGCATGATAAGAACATCGTCCCCATCCCCGGAACCAAGCGCAGAAAATATCTGGAAGAGAATGTGGCCGCAATCGATGTGAAGTTGAGCGCAGACGATCTGCGGCGAATCGAGGAAATCTTCCCTGCCGGTGCCGCTGCGGGAGAGCGCTATCCCGAGCACATGATGAAAATCGTGAACGGGTAGATTAGGCACGTCAAGGACTCGTCTGCACTGGCGACGCGGTTTGAGTTGCCGCGGGCGCCACTTCAAACTGCCGCAGCAATATCGGCTTGATGATCGAAGTCCAAAGCTCGTAGCAACGCGCATTGGGATGAAGCCTGTCCCCAGCGAAAAGCTCGGCCCGCGGTTCGCCATCTTTATCCAGCATCGCGGTCGCGACGTCGATGAATTGCACTCGCGCCTGGGCCCGACAGAATTCCTCGATCATGCGATTTGCCTCACGCTGTCTCGGGAGTTGGCGGCGCCGCCGGGGCGAAGGCTTAATCGAAATAAAATAAATGAAGACTTGGGGCAGGGCTCCCTGAACGAGGGCCACGAAGGACTTGAAATCAGAGAAGACCATCTGCGGAGTCTTAGACCACGGCCATGCAAGATCGTTTTCTCCCGCGTAAAGCACTACGGCGCGAGGCCGGTAGGGCAGGACAATCCTCGTCGCGTGATAGTTGACCTGAGCGAGTTGCGAACCACCGAAGCCCCGATTGATGACCTCCAGTGGCTTCATGTCGTCGACCAACGTATTCCAGAAATTGATGCTCGAGCTTCCGGTGAAGACGATCACGCCCGGCTTAGGCGGAGCTACGCGGTCCAGCGCTTCAAAGCGCCGGATCGCATGCCTCCAAAACCAAGGGCGGCCCATCGCCCGCAACAGGATGACGGGCACGACCAGCACCAGGAAGAGAAGCCAGAGCATTTCTTGCGCCTCCGATTCCGCGTCCGCAATTGTATTTCAGGCCGCAAAAAAACTTGGGGCGACCGCGGGGCCGCCCTCAATTGAGAACTTATACTGAATGCTTGATTCTTCTTACGCCCGCGCCGGACTTTCCCCGCCCTTCACGATGCCGCGTCCCGGCTCCGGCTTCAGCACCTGCTGCACGCCGTCATCGGGTTTGGAAGGAGACTTCATCGGAGGCAGTTCCTTGCCCTCGACCAGCATCATCACTTCGGAGGCATCCAGGACTTCGCGCTCCAGCAAAGCCGCGGCAATCTTCTGCAGGGTATCGCGGCTGCCTTCGAGAATGCTCTTTGCCGTTTCATATCCCTGGTTCACGAGCTTGCGGACCTCGCCGTCGATCTTGATGGCGGTGTCTTCGCTATAGTCGCGGTGCTGGCTGATCTCGCGACCCAGGAAGATTTGCTCTTCCTTCTTGCCGAAGGTGAGCGGGCCAAGGTCGCTCATGCCCCACTCACAAACCATCTTGCGCGCCATTTCCGTCGCGCGCTCAATGTCGTTGCCAGCGCCGGTGCTCATCTGATTGAGGAATATTTCTTCGGCCAGACGCCCGCCCATCAGAATCGCGAGGTCGGTCTTCAAATAATCCTTGGTGTAGTTGTGCCGGTCGTCGATGGGCAACTGCATGGTCACGCCGAGAGCCATTCCGCGCGGAATAATCGTGACTTTATGCACGGGATCGGAACCCGGAAGTTTGGCTGCAACCAGCGCGTGTCCGGCTTCGTGATACGCAGTAACTTTCTTTTCCTCGTCGGAAAGGATGAGCGACTTGCGCTCCACGCCCATCAGGACTTTGTCTTTGGCGACTTCGAAGTCGAACATGAGCACGGCCTTGCGGTTCTGGCGAGCCGCAGCCAAGGCCGCTTCGTTCACCATGTTGGCCAGGTCCGCGCCAGAGAATCCGGGGGTGCCGCGGGCGAGCACGGTAAGATCAACGTCTTCGGCAAGAGGAATCTTGCGGGTATGCACCCGCAGGATTTCTTCGCGGCCGCGCACATCGGGACGGCTCACCACCACGCGGCGATCAAAGCGCCCGGGGCGCAGGAGTGCGGGGTCGAGCACATCGGGCCGGTTCGTCGCCGCCATGAGAATGACGCCTTCGTTCGATTCGAAGCCGTCCATCTCAACCAGCAACTGATTCAAAGTCTGCTCGCGCTCGTCGTGACCGCCGCCCAGGCCGGCACCGCGATGGCGACCGACGGCATCAATCTCGTCGATGAAAATGATGCAGGGTGCGTTCTTCTTGCCTTGCTCGAATAGATCACGCACACGGCTGGCGCCAACGCCGACAAACATCTCCACAAAATCTGAGCCGGAGATCGAGAAGAAAGGAACGTTAGCTTCGCCAGCAACGGCTCGAGCCAAAAGCGTCTTGCCGGTTCCCGGAGGACCTACCAACAGCACTCCCTTGGGAATGCGGCCACCCAGCTTTTGGAATTTCTGCGCCTCGCGCAGAAATTCGATAATCTCGCGCAGCTCTTCTTTGGCCTCTTCCACGCCGGCCACGTCTTTGAACGTGACTTTCTTCTGCTGCATCGAAAGCAACCGCGCCCGGCTCTTGCCGAACGACAGAGCTTTGTTGCCGCCGGTCTGCATCTGGCGGATCATGAAGAAGCGCGCCGAGCAGAATCAGCGGCGCCCATGTTCCCAACAACTGCAGCGGCCAGCTTCCGCCGTTAACGTCCTTGACGTCGACCGACCCAACTTTGTCATAGAGCGTCTTGAACATGTCGGGATAGTTCAAGGGGACGGTGGTATGGAAGGCGGAGCCGTCGCGGTATTTTCCGCGCACATTCTGCCCGTCCACGGTGACTTCCTGCACGTTTCCCTGGGCTACTTCACTCAGGAACTGGGACGACTTGATTTCCTTGTCCTTTTGCGCGCCACGCCCTTGCTGGATTACGGTCCACAATAGCAAGGCAGATAGAACAATCACTACCCAGAAGACTACGGTTTTTACTGTCGAATTCACCAAGAGCTCCTAAAGGAACCGGGGTCCGACCGCCCTGCTGCGAAGACCCGGGACCCGCACTACTGACAATTTAGATGCCGTCCGGCCGATTTGGATTGGGGGAAAATCCCAAGGCCTTTATTCTACATTTTCCCGCGGAAAAAGGCGCGGTGCATTTGGCGTAACTTAGGTCATGGGGAAGCTAGGTTGCAGCCAAGTATGGGATATTGCGGTTGGTCTGCTCCGCCGCTCCCAGGCCGTAGCCGACCAGGAAGGCCTCATCGACCAGAAAGCCGAAGTAGTCGGGCTGTAGGGCCACGCGGCGGGCCGATTGGCGATCGAGCAAGGTCACCAGCTTCACCGAAGCGGCGCCTCGAGAACGCAGGTCATTCATCAGGAATTCGCTGGTCACGCCGGAATGGACGAGCCCCTCCACCAGCAGAATGTGTTGGCCGCGAATGTCGGGTTCGTGGCTGAAGAATATCTCCATGACCTCGGCCGCCGGGTTGCCCTGCTGCTTGCTGTATTTGGGCTTGATGAACTGGCAGACGACGGGAACCTCCAACGCTCGCACCAGGTCGGCCATGAACATGAATGCATTCTCCAAAACAGCCAGGGCCTGGATGGTTTGCCCCTGGTAGTCATCGGAAATGTGGCGGGCGAGCTCTTTGACGCGTTTCTGAATCTGCTCGGCTGGAATTACCTGGCGAAGTGATTCGACTCTCGGACCGTTCATGAAGTGGCGTGCCTCCCGGCCTTTGGGGCTAAAGCGTGTGCTGAAAAATTCGCAGCGCCTGAAGGCGCCATTGAGAATGCGGCACTTGCGGTATGCCTAAAAGGCATACCCTGATACGAATCCACAAGGCCCCGCATACCCTGATACGAATCGTGAGTTTTTCAGCAAACTGCAAAGTCCCTGTCTCTTAGAGCCCTTAACGGCGCGGCTGGAAGCCGTGCCCTTTCAAAGCTAATTTCGTTTCGAACCTAATCTGGCCGTAGCAGCTCGCGAATCAGGACGGCCTCTTGCCCCGGTTGGGCGCGAAAACTCGCCGGAACTGCAAAGCCGCGCATCCAGACAATTTCGCTTCCGCTCACGACGACCGGCCAGAGTCTGCGTTCCGGTTGGGCCACGTGATGCTCCTGCAGCAGTTCCTTGATCTTCTTAGGCGATTTTGTATGGGCCGGCCAAAACCGGTCTCCCGGACGCCAGTTCCGCACGATCAACCGCTCCGGCAAAAGCTCGGCGCGGAGAAGTTGCAGCGAATTATACTCCGCAGCCTGCGACTCCGAAGGTATGCGAAGCGCTTCGATCACTAAGCCCAATTCCGGCACGGAAACGCTGCCGGGAATGCTTAGGCAATATTCATAGTTGGGAATCTTTTCTTGCCGCCGCAGGTCAGGCGTGAGGAAAACCATCGCCTCGGGCTCGCGGACAATTCTCCATCCCAGGGGGAGCGACAATTCTTTTCCCGATGGGCCCTCTTCGGCGGCGAACCGGAGGATTTCTTCAATGTGCTTGAACTCCAGCGGGATTCCGGCCTCTTCGCCGATCGCCTTCAGCACTCTTCTTTGCACGGCTTGAGGTTCGGTCAGCAGCCATGGCCGGCTCACGGAGGCGTTCAGCGCTTCCGGGCCGGGCTCTTCCAGTCGCTCTAACAATTCCTGGTCGCGGGTTCCGGGATCGCGTTGCTCAGCGTGGGACGATTGGATCTGTAACGATTGAATCTGAACCAGCGATTGGCCATCGCCGAAACTTGAGAGATTGCGCACCCATTCCGGCTGCGACCACTGCACCACTGTCCCCAGCCAGCCCGAAATCTCGTTCTCCCAGTAGTCTTCCTCGTCACGGGCGATCTCGGCGAGTTCGGCGAGACTCTCGACCACGGCGGGGTTGAACTCGCGCTCCAGCAAGGGAAGAACGAGACTGCGCACGCGATTGCGCGTGAACCTGGAATCGGAGTTGGTTGAGTCCTCCCGCCAGGACTGATCGAGATCGGCGAGATACTGCTCCAGTTCGTGCCGCCGGATGCTGAGAAGAGGACGAACGATTTCGCCGTGGCCTTCACCATCTTCGCGTTCCACCACGATGCGCGGATAAATCGCCCCCAGCCCTCGCAGCCCGGTTCCTCGGATCACGCGCATGAGCACGGTCTCGGCCTGATCGTCGAGAGTGTGACCCGTGGCGATTCGGCTTAGAATGCTGGCGGGAGATGGCTGCGATGCTTCGGATTCCGCGTCCTCTCCCGACCCCAGAAGCCGTCGAAAAAACGCATAGCGCAATTCCCGAGCCGCGGCTTCTGCGCCGGAATGTTGTTTATCAGCCAGGTGGGCGACATCGCCACTTTCGGTGTGAAACTCCAACCCGTGCTCGCGGGCCAGTCCGGCGACAAACTGCTGATCGGCTTCTGATTCTGCCGCGCGCAGTTTGTGGTTGAAATGAACGACGGAGAGCACGATGCCGAGTTCGTGACGCAATTCAATCAACAGGCGCAAGAGCGCGACTGAGTCTATTCCTCCCGAGACCGCAACGCCGACGCGGTCGCCGGCGTGCAGAAGTTCCTCCCGCCGAATCTGCCCCAACACGCGCTCGGCCAATGCATGCACGAGAACATGGTACAACCAGAACAGGCGGGAAACTGAGGCTTCCACTATGCAATACGATGAGCGAGCCAACGGGCATGAGATTGAAGCGAAGCTGAACGAAGAATTCGAGATTTCGCTTTCGGAGACCCGCACTGCTGGCTATCGTTGGACGGTCGAGAGTGCAGCTGCGCCCGTTTGCCGGTTGATGGAAGAAGCGAGCCAGGCCAACTCGGCGGGCGTGGGCGGGAGCGGGAAACACGTTTGGCGGTTCGAGGCGGTTGCTGCGGGGACTGGAGAGATTAAGTTGAGCTACAGCCGTCCGTGGGAAAACTCGGCAGAGCCGGCGCGGACCTTTGTGTTAAAAGTCCGCGCCGGCTCTTGACCGGCGCGATGAGGGAACTGCTTCAGCCCTTTTTTGCCTTGGCTTTTTTGGCGGCCTTACCGGCCTTACTCGCGGGCGCTTCCACCAGCCGAATGGTCCAGAAGTCATCCGAAAGATTCGTCTCGAGCAAATACTGGTAGGGCATGGTGAAGTAGCCCTTCATACCCCACGTGTCCGCCCATGAGTTGCGTACGATGAACCGTTGGCTCGGGTCATCGTAACCAACCGCCACAACCGCATGGCCGCCGACCACCTTTTCGCTGGATTGGGGCATGGGAACAACGCCAGTCTGCGCCACCGTCGCGCTCTCAAAGCTGTCATACACGGTGAAGCCAAAGACAAAGGGATAGCCTGAGGCAAGACAGCCTTTGAACTGGGCCAGCGCGCGG
Source organism: Candidatus Sulfotelmatobacter sp. (assembly GCA_050012155.1). Classification (GTDB taxonomy): domain Bacteria; phylum Acidobacteriota; class Terriglobia; order Terriglobales; family Acidobacteriaceae; genus Sulfotelmatobacter. The sequence goes on from JBEKHS010000001.1 coordinate 13,306, forward strand.
GTGACCCGCTGGTAAGACATCACTTTGTTCTTGGCCGCATCCGAGTAGGCGATTGTCGGAGGCTTGTCGGCGAACTTGGAGATGTCATAGGGCCAATCGGGCACCTCGGGCGGCACGCCTTGTTTCACAACTACTTTTATGCCGTCGCGAATCTGGGCGCCACTGTCAGTGCTCACCGTGTTTTCGATTACGCGTTCGTTGTAATAGATGAAGAGGCGCGAAGGAACAAAGCCGGGCAGGCCCTGTTTGAGCTGTTCAAACTGGATCGCGCCCGCAATAGAGTTGCCGGTGCAACTGCCCAGTTGTCCCTGGTCATACACCGGCGGGCATTTCGGACGCAGATCGACTGTGGTTGGCAGCGCCATTAGAAGCGGCGTTGGTGCTGAATAGGCGAAGTCGCGTTGGTCCGGCAGATCCGGAACCCATCCATAATGTCCGATGCTCATAGTGATGTCCCTCGTGCGCGGCCAAAGGCCGCACCTTCTTTTGTTGAGATTGAACTGCTCGCCAGCTTGGGAGGGGAAGCGGAAAACACATTACCCTCAGGCTGGCTCTCGCACAAGGGGATAGTGACTTCTGTTCGGGATTCGTAACAGATGGGGAATAGTTTATTTTCAGCCGGCAGGCTCGGGTTCGACGGTCTGCAGCGGCGGAAGGTGTTGGGACAGCCGCCCTCGGCTGGCTGGTCGGGCGAAGCTTCGAAGGACACTCCAAATGAGAGCGCTCACCCGTCAATGCGCGAGATAGCCTCTTCTAATTCGGCCTGGAGTGTCTCCGCATTTTGGGTCTGAACGTTATTCAACACCGCAAAAGCCTTCGCGTAGCCGTGCGACCTGAAGCGATACTCAATGAATTCTTCGCTAGTGTTGCCCACCTTGACGGCAGATGTCCGATCGTAGAGGTATACGAAGGGAGTGGAGATCGTGAATACTCCCAGGTAAACTACGAATCTTGGCATCTGAAACCAGATGGCGCAGGCGATCCACAATAAACCCACAAGGCCCCAAGTCCATGAGCAGATTGCGCGAGATCGCTTCAGTTCAGCGGCGCACCCGAAACAATGAGGCACGTTCGAGACCACCCGCGTTGTCTTCCAGTAAAAGAAACGAAATCTCCGCTGCTCGGGGGACGCAAATCTAAGAGAAGTGTTGTCGGCCAACCTAGAGCACCGTGGGCAGAACTCCGGAAATCTAACTCCCGTTTTTGGAGTCACGACTGTATACCACCCGTGGTTCAACTGAACCGTCTCGGCCGCTTGCTTCGCTTTCATTAAGCGGTTTTGGAGTTCTTGACGCAGAAGATACCTGGCTTCCGAACTCATCTCAGCGGCAGAACCCGCTAACTCTAGGAGTTCTGTGTCGGCCTTCGATTGGAAGTTTTTTCGGACGGTTTCGACGGAAACGTCCATCCAGCCTCCGCGCGCGCTAAATTGTGGGACTCTTTTCCGCGATTAGCTTCTTTATCTTCTCGACGAACTCCGCGGCTGCCATGTCCTCAGTTTTTTCTTTGCCGCGAGTGCGGACGTTCACCTTGCCGGCCTCGGCCTCCTTATCTCCGACGACCAGCAGGAACGGGACTTTCTGCATGGCATGCTCGCGAATCTTGGCGTTCATTTTTTCGTTGCGCGCATCCACCGCCACGCGCACCCCGATGGCCTTGAGTTGATCCGCAACCTTGTTGGCATACTCCGCGTGGCGCTCGCTGATGGGGATCATCGCCACCTGCACCGGCGAGAGCCACACCGGGAACGCACCCGCGTAGTGCTCGATCAGCACTCCGAAGAATCGCTCGACCGATCCGAATAGCGCGCGATGCACCATCACAGGCTGTTTGCGCGAACCGTCTTCGGCGACATACTCCAGTCCGAAGCGTTGCGGCAGGTTGAAGTCGACCTGCACGGTCGAGAGCTGCCACAGGCGGCCGATCGCGTCGACCAGCTTGATGTCGATCTTGGGCCCGTAAAACGCCGCCTCGCCGGGCATGGTCTTGTATTCAATCTTCCGGCGGTCCAGCACTTTCTTGAGTGATTCGGTAGCGTGGATCCACTGCTCTTCGCTACCGACAAAATTCCTGCGGTCGTTGGGATCCCAGGTTGAAAGCTCGGTCTGAAATTGGTCGAAGCCAAAATCCTTCAGCACATCCAGGGCAAAGTCGAGACAACCGGTGATCTCGCCTTCGACCTGCTCCGGCGTGCAGAAAATGTGCGAATCGTCTTGAGTAAAACCCCGAACCCGCAATAGACCGTGCATCACTCCGGAACGCTCGTAGCGGTAAACCGTTCCCAGCTCGCCCAGCCGCACCGGGAGATCGCGATACGACTTGAGCGAATCTTTGTAAATCAGAATGTGGCCGGGACAATTCATGGGCTTGAGGCGGTATTCGGCGTCGTCGAGCTCCATGGCATCGAACATGTTCTGCGCGTAATAGCCCTCGTGGCCTGAGGTAAAAAATAACTGCCGCCGCGCCACATGCGGCGTGTAGACGAGCGAATAGCCGCGCTTCAGGTACTCCTCGCGCATCCAGTCTTCCATCTGCTTGCGGATGATGCCGCCCTTGGGATGCCAGAAAATCAGCCCCGGCCCGGCCAGTTCCTGAATCGAAAACAGATCGAGCTGCTGACCCAGCACGCGATGGTCGCGCTTCTTCGCCTCTTCCACCTGCTGCAGGTGGGCGTCAAGATCCTTCTTCGAGAAAAACGAAGTTCCGTAGATGCGTTGCAGTTGCTGATTCTTCTCGTCACCCAGCCAGTACGCGCCGGCGATGTTGAACAGCTTGAACGCCTTGATCTTGCCGGTCGAAGGAATATGCGGCCCGCGACAAAAGTCCGTGAACTTGCCGGTGCGGTAAATCGAAATCTTTTCATCGGGCTTGGTGAATTGCTCGATGAAATGGCACTTCATGAAGTCGCCTTCTTTTTTGAACTCAGCGAGCCCCTGGTCGCGCGGTAAGAACTCGCGCGCGTAGGGGATGTTCTGCTGCACCAGCTCCTGCATCTTCTTCTCGATTTTTTCGAGATCCTCGGGCGTGAACGGGGTCGGGCGGTAGAAGTCGTAAAAGAATCCGCTCTCGGTCGGCGGACCGTGGCCCAGCTTGGTCTCAGGAAAAAGCTCCAGCACGGCTGCCGCCAGCAAGTGCGCCGAGGAATGCCTATAAACTTCGAGCGCTTCAGGATCTTTGTCGGTGAGCAGGCGAAGATCGGTGTCTTTTTCGAGCGGCTTGGTCAGGTCGATGAGCGTGGGGCGGGCGCCCTCGGCCGCCTGACCTCCGTTAGAAGATATCTGGGCCACCAGCGCCGCATCGGCCAGGCGCGGGCTGATCGACTTGGCGATATCGAGCGCGGTCGTGCCCTTGGGAACATCCTTCACGCTTCCATCCGGAAGCTTCACATGAATGCTGTCTGCCATAAGTTGGAACCTGCAGGAGTACCGAATATTTCAGTTTATTGGAGGGATTCGGGGGGGGTCAAACGGGAGGGCCAGCTAGGGCCAAGAATGGGAAGACTCCGCAAACCGGCACGGACCATAAGAAGTGTTTGCGTTTGCCTATACCTTGCACAGCCCCGCGCGTGATACTTATCCAATATGGCTGCCAAGGGCAACGCCAATAGCTCCACGGTTACGTCGTGCCTTAATGGCGTCCGGTTTAGCCTTTTCTTCGCGGACTGCCTGACATGGATGGATTCGCGTCCCGCGAATTCGGTTCATGCAGTGGTAACTGACCCGCCCTATGGCCTTAAGGAATACAACCGGGAAGAGAAGGAAAAGCTGCGTAAGGGCAAAGGCGGAATCTGGAGAATCCCTCCTTCCTATGATGGATGTACACGAAGCCCGCTCCCTCGCTTCACCGTTTTGTCAGAGGGAGAACTCGGCGATCTCCGCTGCTTCTTTGTGGAGTTCGCAAAGCGAATCTTCCGCATCCTCGTCCCCGGCGGACATGTGTTTATTGCTACCAATCCTTTGCTTTCCCACCTCGTTTACCTTCCAATGATGGAACGGGGCTTCGAAAAGCGGGGCGAGATTATTCGGCTTGTGCAAACCCTTCGCGGCGGTGACAGACCGAAGAATGCTCATGAGGAATTTCCGGACGTAACCGTAATGCCCCGTTCCGCTTGGGAACCTTGGGGACTCTTTCGCAAGCCCTGCGACGGACGTGTCCAGGACAATCTTCGTAAATGGCATACAGGAGGGCTGCGGCGCATATCAGCGGATGCGCCATTTGCCGACGTAATAGGCTCTGCTCCAACGCGGCGAGAGGAGCGTTCACTCTCTCCTCATCCCTCCCTCAAGCCGCAGCTATTTATGCGGCAAATCGTTCGCGCCGCCCTCCCGTTAGGCAAAGGCATCGTTCTGGATCCATTTATGGGCGGTGGTTCGACCATTGCAGCGGCGATCTCAGTCGGCTACGAGAGCATTGGCATAGACCACGACCGTGCATTCTTCCAGATGGCAGTGGATGGAATACCCGGACTCTCATGTTTCAGGGGTAGCGGTAAAGCCAATATCCATACAGTTTCATTCCTAGACGATGTCAGACAGCCAAGACTTGCAATACTCGATGAATCGTGAGAATTTGCTCGTGCAATGGCTTTCGATGCTGAGGGCTTTGACCGAGCCGTCGCGCTGCCTCCGGAACTCAAAATCAGCCACATTCGCGAAGCGATAGAGCATGTTGAAGCTCGTGCGTCGGAGCTGATTGACATCTACTTCGAACAAGCTAACGTGTTCAGCGCCATTGTTGGCATAATGGGCGTCCAGGCAATTCATGCCTTGACTCCATACAAGAAACACAAACACCCGGATGTTGCCCAACAGAGGTTCCCGGACCTTTCCCTTCGAGGGCGGCTGAGTCCCCCTCCTGAACAGGCGCTGGAGTCCAAAGGCTCAACTCGGCCCTGGGCGCTTCAATCGCACTACAATCATCCCGGCTGGTACATTGTCTGGCGCTATACCGTAGATCAGACCAAGCGGATGAAGCCGGGCAAGATGGTAGCGATCTGGAGGGTAGACATTCCGTTTCTCGACTCAGAGGATTGGAAGTACGAGGGTAGTAAAGCAGCCGAAGGGCGTGGCGGCCGCACACACACATTCGGAATAAAGAATCCTGCCAAAAAATTCAAAGGCTCAATCGTTTACCAAAGTCCAAGAATCACGATAAGTCAGGGCGGACCTGTCCTGAGCGATGGCGACGATTGAGCCCCGCCGAGTTTCCCTACATCACCACATCCTTCACGTGCGTCGCCACATACCAGATATTCCCAAACGCATCCGTCACCGCGGCGTTGCGATCGCCGTAAGGCTGGTCCTTAGGTTCGTGCAGTGACTTCGCGCCGGCTGCCAGCGCTCGGCGGTAAAGTGCATCGCAATCCGGCACATAGAGGTAGAACATCGCGGGCAGCGGCTCATACTTGCCATGCGCCTCTCCCATCTCCACCACCGAATCGCCGATGCGAATCTGCGCGTGATGGACGACTCCATCCGGAGACGCATACTTCGCCACTTCCTCCGCGCCGAAAGCGCGTTTCAAAAAACCGATCAGCGGCTCGGCCCGCAGCGGATGAAGATACGCATTCACATTGTGCAATCCCTTCGGCACATAGCTCTCGCCCTTGTGCGTAGCGATATACCAGAGGTTGCCCGCCGCGTCTTTCACCGTAGCGGAGCGCTCGCCATATTCTTGATCGCGCGGCTCACCGATCGACGTCGCTCCCGCCGCCAGTGCATTCTTGAAAACCGCGTCGGCATCTTCCACATAAACATGCAGCGCATTGGGATGCAGCGTGGATGGAAATTTCTGTCCCGCAATCCCGCCGCCGATCATCATCATCGAATCGCCGATGCGTACCTCGCCATGCACGCCGGTCGGCATGACCACGCGTTCTTTCTCCTCAGCCCCAAACGCCTTGATGACGAAATCGATCAGCGCATTTCCATCCGCAGCCACAAGGTAAGGCGTCACCATGCGGAAGCCGCGCGGCACTGGACCCACTTTCACCTCGTCCTTCACTGGCATCTTTCCGCCCTCGGGGCCTGTTGTCATGCCCTGCATACGGCGGTGCATCTCTTCGACGGACATTTCTTCCTTCACGGTGTACACCGCCCAGGTGTAACCGAATGGATCCTGCAGCGTCGCGTCACGGTGCCCGTAGAACTGATCTTTGGGAGCCAGCACCAGCTTCATTCCTTCCGCCACCGCATGGTCTGCAAACGCATCGACATCGGGAACCTCGATCGACATCGAAATCGGTGAATTTCCCAGGGTTTCGGCGCTGAAGCGGCCGCCCTCTGGCCATTCGCCGGCTATATCAATGGTCGAATCGCCGATCATAATCTCGGCGTGAGGGATGGTTCCCCCAACCTCAAAGCGGAACGTTTCTTTCGCGCCCAGAGCCTTCTTGTAGAACTCGATCGCTTTTGCAGGATCGAGAAACGCCATCCTTGGCGCGGCCGACACGCGAATGGACGTAACAGGTTCAGCAACGCTAGCCATTTTTTTTCTCCCTTCAAATTCGGACTTCAGTCGTTCTTTGAAACTCTCTCGCGGCAGGTCGCGCAGTTCGGCAGCCACTCGCAACAGCGGCGCCAGGTTAGCGTCAACTTTGGGCAGCTTGCCGTCGGTGCGCGCCAGCATTGCATCGAGCACCTTATTCAACTGCTCGATCTTCTTCGCGTCGTTTCGCGGATCGTTCTTGCCCGGATTTCCCGGATTCAGAGAGCGCTTAGGCATCGGCACCCTCCATGCGCGCCCGCAGAGTGCTGAGAGCGCGGAATTGCAACTGCTTCACCGCGCCCTCGGTCTTGCGAATCTCCCGCGCCACTTCTTTAATGCTTTTGACCTCTTCAAATTCCGCTTTGGCGGACGGAACCGATTCCATCTGCTCCGGCTCGTTTGCCACGTCCTCGCGGTTTTTGTGTTGCCAGCGGTCCGAAATCAGATTCGCGGCAATGCGAAACAACCATGCGGCAAACGGAATTCCTCGCCATTCAAAGCGCTGCAGGTTGGCCAGGGCATGATGAAAGACCTCGGAGGTCAAATCTTCCGTCTCTGCGCGATCGTGAACCCGCCGCACCACGTAGGCATATACGCGCTCGAAATTGTTCTCGTAGAGCTCGGCAAAGCGCGCAGGGTCCCGCTGCGCCGCTTCAACCAGAAGCCGCTCGTCCGCTTGGCGTTCTTTGTTCTGATCCGTCAGAGCCTTCAACGAACTCTCCGCGCGGAGTAGTGTTACACAGGGATAACGGGTGGGATAGGAGAAAAGTTACGGAAAAATCTTACTCCCACCCGAGCGTTTGTATGGTAAAGAATCTTCACCTTTTGTCATTCCGAACCGAGCGATAGCTTGGTGAGGAACCTGGTTATTCTTTACTTTCAAGCGGAATCTCCACGCCCTCGCAATGGATCCGCCACAAGCAATAGACTTGATATTATGTCTTTAGAAGCTTTTATCCGCGACCCTCGCGAAGTTCCCTTTCTCAAAAATCAAGTTAAAAAGATACTTGAGTTTGCTATCGACTCATCTCGAAGTATCACTATCCAAGAGAACGACGATTTCGGCTTCATGACGATTCAGTTTCTCTTCAAACAGATACAGCACGCTGAATCTGTACTTCATTTGGTGCCGCGACGAGATGCCGGGTTGATTGCCCGCACAATGATTGATGGTCTCTACAAACTCCTGTGGGCTTCTCGTGAGCATGAAGAGCGAGCAAAGCTCTGGCGTTCATTTTCAGTCATTCATGATTGGCGGATGATTCAAGCGCGTCTAAAAGAAGGTATCGCTGTAGACGATAAGGATATTCATAAAAACGAAGCGGGCCTCAAGGAATTCGGCATCCTGCATTTCAAGAACCCAAAACCTAATTCTCCAGACCCTTACAACAAGTATTGGCATGGAAGAGTCAAACTTTCAGATATGGCTGAAGTTGACTGTCGACAACTGTACGATGGACCTTACTCTGAACTTTCAGATTGGGAGCACTGGGGACTGGAAGGTATCGGAAACTCCATCGAGCGCGAACATAATCGCATTATCGTCAACACTGACTCTGATCGCATAACAGGAGTCGCTCTTCTCGCCGCGTTCCAATGTTTGTTCGAAACACTGCGTGTTGCAGATGTTTATTTACGCCTTCACGCCACCGATGCTATTCAGGCTCTTGGCGATAGTTTCACAGGAACGATGGACTCGTTCTACGAAAAGTGAGTGTGCATCCCACAGACCTCGGAAATACGTATCCCATAAATATGGTAATATGGGTCGATGAAGACGACTCTCGAGATTCCGGATTTTCTCTTCCGCCGGGCCAAGTCGGTGGCTGCCGAGCGCGGCATTCCTCTGCGCCAATTCGTGACCGAGGCTGTCCAGGAGAAGCTGAGAATCGCGCCTCAGGAAAAACCCTGGGCGAAACATCTCGGCAAGCTCAAGCACCTTCGCAAAGAACGCACGCGAATCGAGGCGCGGGTGGAAGAGGCCTTCGAGCAGATCGATCGCGAACTCTGGCGCTGACCTCAGTCTAACAAGCTCGGTGACTAAGACTATTGACTGGCCGCGGTTGAAGATCTGACAAAGCAAGATCTGACAAAATCATGATCGTTGATACCAACGCCTTGTCCGCCGCGGCCGATGACGACCCTGCCGTCATCGCCATTCTCACCCGCGCCGACCAGATGGCGATTCCTGTGATCGTCCTCGGCGAGTATCGCTACGGAATCGCCCAATCGCGCCACCGCACCACCTACGAAAACTGGCTCGCCGGACTTCTTCGCGACTGCGCCGTGCTCGACATTAACGAGCCAACGACCCAGCATTACGCCGAGATCGTTCTTGAGCTAAGGCGTCTCGATCTGAGGCGCAAGGGCAAGCCGATTCCCACCAACGACCTCTGGATCGCAGCCCTCTGCCGCCAGCACTCGCTTCCGCTGTTGAGTCGTGATCGCCACTTCGATCAGGTAACGGGACTGAAACGGATTGGGTGGTGAATTCGGTGGCTCACCCTTCGCGGTTTTCGAACTTTCCGAGAAAGCCTGCCCTGAGCGAAGCCGAAGGGTGTGGGAGCCATACACAGCTTTTGCCGCGCCACAAATCCACAAGCCCTATGTGATATCCAACCTTGCGGCTCCCTCGCAACCTGCGTCATGATTGACCCAAATCAGCACCTGTTCTTTGAAATTCAATTGGTTAATTGGTTAGTGTAAAACCCTTTGTCCGTAATATTTTGCGGGCAAAATCCTTCGATTCAATATTTTAGCCAGACCTCAACCGAATCGAAGTCCGTAACTTCCCTGAATCCAAAGATTTAGCAGGTTGATCTGGAATTTTTTTTAGTCTGGATTCCGGGCACGAACGAAGAACCGAGGGGAATTTAGCTCAACTGCGAAGCTGGTGCGTAGTACAAATCCTCCATCGCCTTCCGCACCCTTGCCGACACCGCCTCCAAATCCCGCATCGTCAGCCCGTTAGTCGAGATGGGCTCTCCGACGCGCATCTCCAGGGGGCGGCATTTGATGTGGTAGGTATTCATGGGCAGGAGTTCGTAGGTGCCGACCACAGCTACCGGGACGATATCCACATGCGCTTTGATGGCGAGAAAAAAAGCTCCGGGCAGAAACGGTTTGATTTCGCCGTCGGGCGTGCGGCCGCCTTCGGGGTAGATCACCAACGGCATTCCCGCTTTCAGACTCTTTACCGCCGAACGGATGGCGGCAATCGAATTAGTTGGCTTCTGCTGATCGATGCACACCTGACCCGAACGCTTCAACTGCCAGCCCACGATGGGATACGCCAACAACTCCTTCTTGAACACGATGCGGAATTGAAAGGGGAGATAAACGTAGAGAACGGGGATGTCGAGCGCCGAGGCGTGATTCACCGCGTAGACATGGGGCTTCGAGGTATCGATCTTATCGAGCCCGGTGACCTTCACCGGGGACAAGATCGTTTTCATGATGAGCCAGGACCATGCCCTCGAAAACCAATGCAGGCGGCGTCCGCTGCGATCAAACAGTCCGCCCGGGAGCGCAAGCAGCCCCATTCCCAGCGTGTAAAACCAGATCAGCGGATCGAGAATCAGGTAGGATCGCAGCCGGCTCAACCAGCCGTAGTGCTGCCCCGGTATGGCGTGCGGACTGCGCCGCTCGGTGACCACCGGCGCTGTTTCCGCTCTGCTTTCGACTCCCACTGATGAATTCACTTCCGGCACACTTCCATTCTAGGGGAAACCAGGTCCAGGGGAAACTATGCGCGAGTGGCGCTTAGACGTCCAGCCCAATCGCGTGCATCACTTCGCCCACCAGATAAATCGAGCCGGTGATTACGATCACGGTCCCGGCCTTGGCAAGCGCGCGGGCCCGGTCGAGCGCGCTACCCACGTCCTCCACCGCCTCGACTTCGACACCGGTTCGCACCGCGGCCTGCTGAATCTCTTCTGGCGAAGCTGATCGTGGATTGCTCGGCCGGGTTGCAATCACGCGGTCGGCTAATGGAAACAGAATCTCCGCCATCTCTGAGATTGCCTTATCGCGCATTGCCCCGAAAACGAAAATCAGCGGACGGTCTTCGTATCGCTGCGAAAGGGCTGACCGGAGCGCCCACGCGCCGGCGGGGTTATGAGCCACATCGATGACGACCTCCGGCCAGCCCGGACGCGCCGCGATCGCCTGAAAGCGCCCCGGCCAGTGGGTTTCGCGGATGCCGCGCTCGATACTCTCGGCGGTGATGCCACCGAAATCTTGCTCATGCAGCTCGACCGCCGTTGCGATCGCCAGCGCCAGGTTACGCAATTGGTGACGCCCCACGAGCGGAGACTCGACAAGAATCTGTTTTCCCAGGACCTGAAGCGGGTAGCGGTTGACGCTGGGACGTCCAGACTCGGCGCTCGGTACCATGTAGTTGCTGCTGCCCGGTGAAACCGGCGGCACATAAGGAACCGCGTTTATCGCGCGCGCAGCTAGATCCAGGATGGTGTTTCCGATCACATCATTGGCTTCGGGCTGCTGGGGCAGGGTCACCACCGCGCCTCCGGGACGGATGATGCCAGCTTTCTCGCGCGCAATCTCGGCGACGGTATTGCCAAGAAACTTCTGATGATCGAGCGAGATGTCGGTAATCACACTCACTAGCGGTTCGACTACGTTGGTTGCATCGAGCCTGCCGCCCATGCCTACCTCGAGCACCGCCAGATCGATTGCCTCACGGGCAAAATAATCGAATGCAATCGCAGTCATCATTTCGAAAAAACTGGGATGCCAGGGCAACGCCGTTTCTTCGACAAGCTTCTCTGCGACGCGATCAATCTTGCCGTGCAGGTCGGCGAAATCATCGTCACTGATTTCTATTCCGTTCAACCGAATTCGCTCGTTGATCCGCACGAGATGCGGCGAGGTGTACAGCCCCGTTTTTATTCCTGAGGCACGCAGAATCGAGGCGAGCGTCGCCGCAGTCGAGCCTTTGCCATTCGTACCTGCGATGAGCACGCTCGGGAAGCGCCGCTCGGGATGGTCGAGCGCTGTCAGCAGTACTCGCATATGCGCCAGATCGAACTTGTGTGAAGGCGCCTGCGCCAGCTCGTGGCCAAGGGCAAACATGCGCGTTAGTGCGGTTTCGTAGGACATGGAGAAGCTCTCAGCTGTCGGTTTTCAAGCCAGCTGCCTCTAGAACGCTTTTGTCATCCCGAGCAAAGCGAGGGACCTTGGTGTTTGCCGGCGCCGACACCTACGAGCGCACCGGCAAGAACCAAGGTCCCTCGCTTCGCTCGGGACGACAAATCAGTTCCAGCGGTCGAACCTTGACAGACCATCACGCCGCCATGAAATCCAGTGCCCGCGCGATGTATGGCTTCATTTCTTTGCGGTGCACCACCGCATCGAGCATGCCGTGGTCCAGCAGAAATTCGCTGCGCTGAAATCCTGCGGGCAATTTCTGCCGGATGGTCTGCTCGATCACGCGCGGGCCGGCAAAGCCGATCAGCGCGCCGGGTTCGGCAATATTCAGGTCGCCGAGCATGGCAAACGACGCTGTCACGCCGCCGGTCGTCGGGTCCGTGAGAACGGAAATATACGGAACCTTTGCCTTATCCAGCCGCGCCAGCGCCGCCGAAATTTTGGCCAACTGCATCAGGCTGACTACGCCCTCCATCATTCGCGCCCCGCCGGAGGCCGACACGATTACCAGCGGAGTATGCGAATCGGCGGCGCGCTCGACCGCCCGCGTGATCATTTCGCCCACCACGGCGCCCATGCTGCCGCCGATGAAGGCATACTCCATGACGCTCGCGATCACAGGCCGTCCCAGCAGCTTGCCTTGCGCGTTGATGACCGCATCTTTCAGTCCGGTATCGTGCTGGGCCTGCCGCAGGCGCGATGAGTAGGGCTTCAAATCCACAAACTTGAGCGGGTCGGTCGACGACAAGTCCGCGTCAAATGTTTCGTATCGATTGTCGTCGAGCAAGAGCGCCAGGCGTTTTCGCGCATCGATGCGAAAATGTTTGTCGCACTTCGGACAAACGTTCGAATTCTCTTCCAGATCCTTCTTCCAGATGATCTGCCGGCAGTTCTCACACTTCACCCACAAGCCCTCGGTGCGAACCGTTTTCGCACCGGAAGCGTTCAGGTCCCCGGATTCACGCTTGAACCAAGCCATAGGAAATTTAGCAATTGGGTAATCTTGTAATTTGGTAATTGAGGACAAACCGTCCGAAAATGGGGGCTTTCGGAAAATTACTCAATTACAAAATTACCAAATTACTCAATTTCAATATTCGATTCCTCGCTGGGCCATTACGCCTTTTTCGTAGGCGTGCTTCACCTGGCGCATCTCGGTTACGGTGTCGGCGGCCTCGACAATTGTGGAGTGTGCGTTCCTTCCCGTCAAGATGACATGCACCATCTCCGGTTTCCTCTTCAGGCTCTCGACCACTTTCGCTGGATCGAGCATGCCATAGCTGATGGCGTAGTTGATCTCATCGAGCACGACCAAGTCCCACTCGCCGGAGTGGATCGCACTCTCAGCCTCGGCCCATGCCTCTTCGACCATCCTCACATCTTCCGGATCGGGCTTCTCGGCGCCCACTTTCACGAATCCGCGACCCATTTGCTTCATCACGAATTTGTCGCCGAAGGCCTTCACCGCATCGAGTTCTCCGTAGTGCCACGACCCTTTCAGGAACTGCAGCATCAGAACCTTCATGCCCTGGCCTACCGCGCGCAAAGCCGTTCCCATGGCCGCCGTGGTCTTGCCTTTCCCGGGGCCGGTGTTCACGATGATAAGACCGCGACGTACGTCGTTCATGGTTTCGGGGACGTTTGATTCTAGCAGTTGCCAGTGGCAGTGATCAGTGGCCAGACGGAGCTGTCGACTAGTCTACTATTTTGAGCGATCGCTTTTGCTGGCCACTAGTCACTGGCCACTGGCCACTGTTCGCAGAATGTCGAACTTTCCACGGAACTCGTGCATCCAACCTTGCGTATCGGATGCAAGCAGATCTCTGTCCCCTGCCAGACTGAGGAGGTCTCGTCGTGATCAAGATCAACAGATGTCTTGTGTTATTGTTTTGCGCGTTCGCGGCCTTACCTGCATTTTCCGCTCAGAGAAGCGCCGCCCTTCATTCGAGAAGCGATTCGGGGTCCGGCGAGCAGGAAACGATTCGCCAAATCCTGGACCTGGAGAGGCAGGCCAAAGAAGCCAGCCTGCGCCGCGACGCCGATTTCTCGCTGCGCACGCTCGCCGACGACTATGTTGCGATTACTCCGCTCGGCCAGGTGACCACGAAGGAAGAGACCATTTCGGCGCGCAGGAGCGGCCAGCTTCGCTATGAAGCCATGAACATTACCGACATGGTGGTGCGGCTTTACGGCGACACCGCGGTAGTCACCGCCCGCGCAGACGTGAAGGGCCATCAACTCGGCGAAGACTTCAGCGGACCGTATCGTTACACCCGCGTCTGGGTTCGCCGCAACGGAAGCTGGCTAACGGTGAGTTATCAGGCCACGGTTACGCAGTAAACGTCCCTGCTGTGAATTGACGAGGAAATCAACTTAGCCTCTCTGGTCCCTTGGTTGAGGCGCTCTTGGCTGATGCGAAAACCGCATCGTCGTCGCTTCCTAGCAAAGGCGCGGCAATTCTCAGGGCTTCGACCTGCCGCTTCAGTTTCAGCAACTCTTGTTCCTTGGCTCGCAGCAGTTCGATTACGTCTTTCATGACTTCAGACTCCTAATGATTGCGGTTGTGAAATCCGGCATGCAGTTGTTTCAAAATCGAGATTCGCACGAAACTGCTGGTTCCTCAGGGGCTAAAGCCCGAGTCTCTATTGGCCCTGTTCGGCACGACTGAAGTCGTGCCCTTCCCGAAGCCATTTATCCGATGGCTTCTTGTAGCTTTAACCACTCTAAGGGGCAGTCCATTGCCGAACAACACGCGAAGGTACAGGCCAAGGCTAGCGACGATTCAATGCCCAGAATGATAAGGATGGCCCTTTAGGATCGTGAAGGCCCGGTATAGTTGCTCGAGCAAAACCACGCGAGCCAGTTCGTGGGGCAGCGTCATCTTGCCGAGGGAGATTGTGTGCTGAGCTGCGGTGTGGGCTGCTTCGCTGAATCCGTCGGCAGGCCCAATCGCGAAGACCAGCGGCAGCGGATTGCGATCCTGATAATCGCCTACAAAACGCGCGAATTCTTCTGACGATAGTTGCTTGCCGCGGGAATCCAACAGAACCAGAGTAGATTTTTTCTGGCTTGTCGATTTACTCGATTTCGCCAACTCACCGCGACCGCACATTTGCAGAAGCGAAACTTCATCCCGCAGTGGCCGTCCTTCTACGGTTGCATAGCGTGAGATTCGTTCGAGATACTCGTCTGTGAGCGACTGAATCGCAGGCTCTTTTGTCTTCCCGATCCATGCGATAGTGATTTTCACGGAAGATAGTAGACGACGAGACTACGCTCTCTTGCGATGAGGAGCAGCCGCGGCGGTGCGCCGGCGCGGCGCAGTCTTTGTTTTTGCCTTCGGAGCCGGCTTCGACCTCGCCTTCGGCTTCAGCTCCGATGGCTCTAGCCGCTTGGCCGTCTTCCACAGGCGCTCCAGATCATAGAACTTGCGCGCTTTCTCGGAAAAAACGTGCACGACAAAATCGACGTAGTCGACCAGTATCCACTCGCCTTGCTTGTAGCCCTCGACGTGCGCGGGGCGGACGCCTGCGGTCTTCAGGCGCAGTTCCACTTCGTCGGCAATGGCCTGCACCTGGCGTGGGTTGGTTCCGCTGCACAACACGAAATAGTCGGTGAATGCTCCCGAACCTTTTTCCATTTCCAGGATGGAGAGTTCTTCCGCTTTCTTGTCGAGGCAGGCCTGAATGGCTGCCGATACTTGCAGTTTCAAATCGCTTTTTTTCATGCAGAGAGTCAGTCGTTGGTCGTGAATCGTTGGTCCGTTTGCCCGATGCGGGCGGAGTTCTATTGTAAATGACCGCGCCTACCGTGTTTCGCACAACCAGCTGATCCGGCCTGCGGCAACGTCTTGGCGAACGGCTAACGGCCTTTATACAGTCCCATCTTCTTGATGTAGTCGGCAACCGCGGGCTCGACAAAGCGGCCGAGCGGTTTGCCGGCCGTCGCGGCATCGCGAATCGCTGTGGAGGAAATTGGCTGATAGACCTGGTCGAGCAAATGGATGGTGACGCCTTTGAGCACAAGGTCTCCGGTGGCGGCCTGTTTGTGAAACGGGCGCGTCACCTCTTCGCGCGGGCGCAGGGTCTCGGGCAGCGCATTGGCGACATCGGCGAGCGAATATCCCGGTCGGCTGGCAACCACAAACTCACATTCGCGAAAAAGGGCCTCGGTCTGATGCCATTTGGCGATGTCTTCAAAGGCGTCAATGCCAATGAGCAGGAAGAGCCGGTCGGCTTTTTTGAACGACTGCTTGAGACGCTTGACCGTGTCGAAGGTGTAGTTGGGTTTTGCCGCGCGCGACTTGTCATTCTCTTTCCGCGGGTCTTCTTTGCGCAGCTCGAGTTTGCGCGGATCAGGCTCTTCCGGAGCTTCGAGCAGAGAAGGTGCGAAAGCTTTTTCCTGCGCCGTGGCCAGAGCGATCATGGCGTAGCGGTGAGGAAATGCCGACAGCGGCTGGCGCTGCTTGTGCGGGGGAATGTTCGCGGGCACGAACAAAATCCGGGAGAGGTCGCAGCGTTCAGCCGCGGCGCGGGCGAGCGCCAGATGTCCGCGATGGATGGGGTCGAAGGTGCCGCCAAAGAGTCCAATCTTCATGCGCGTTAGTGTCTTCGTTTGCGGCATGGTTTGGCAAGCTCTAGCTCGCCGCGGTAGTGGTACAGCTTGAAAAGGAAGCGATCCAGACGCGCGATTAATGGGTCACAAAGAACGCGACCCGCCGCGCGGCTCGCTCAGATCCTTCACTGCGCAAAGAACGCTTGCTCAGGATGACAATCAGAAGCGAAGTTCAGGGGCATTGGCCGATAGTTCATGGTTGCGCGGTCCATCCGGCGCGGCGGCAAGCGCCGAGAAAAACGTGCTCCCTGGAATCCGGAATGAACTCCTGTAATCTCGCGCGTTTCTAAACCGGGGACTAGCATAGTTACATGCGAGTAACCCTCCCCCTACTTCGCATCCAACCTGCCCGCGCGCCCATCCTGCGCTACGGAGTAGCCATCCTGAGCACAACGTTAGCGCTGATCCCGGCGCTGCTGCTTCCGAACATCACGGAGAGCCGGCTGGCGGTATTCGCGGTCGCGGTTATGGTGAGCGCATGGTATGGCGGCTGGAAGCCGGGTCTGGTCGCCACCTCGTTCGCCGTAACCGTGAGTGCGTATTTTTCATTCACCGGAGAGCACACCCCCGCACAATTTCGCTCGACGATGATTCGGCTGGCGCTGTTCGTGATCTTGGCCGCTCTGATCTGCTGGTTTAATGCCGCGTTGCGGGCCGCGCAGGAGAGTCTGCGGCGCTCCGAAATGAATTTCCGGTCGCTGGTGACCAATGCTCCCTACGGGATTTGCCGGTGCGATTCTGCCGGTCAACTGCTGGATGCGAATCCGGCGCTGCTGGCGATCCTTGGATATTCCTCGACGACGGAAATTGTTGGAAAGCATCTCGGTGAACTCTACGCCGACACACAGCACTGGTTCGAGCTGGCGGATTATCTGGCTGCCGCCGCGCCTTTCAACGGACTGATCGTGGAATGGAAGCGGAAAGACGGCACGGCTACCGTGGTTCGAGTCTCCGGCCGCACAGTTTCGAATGGCGGGAACTCCAGAACCTTTGAGCTATTTGCCGAAGACGTGACCGAGCGGCGCGCCCTGGAACAGCAGCTTCGGCAATCGCAAAAGATGGAAGCGGTGGGCCGACTGGCAGGCGGAATCGCGCACGACTTCAACAACCTGCTGATGGTGATTTCAGGATATTCGGAGTTCCTGCTCGACCGCCTGGGACCGGAACCAACGCTGCGTGGACCGGCGCAGGAAATCGCCAGCGCTGCGGGGCGGGCATCATCGCTGACGCGCCAACTGCTTGCCTTCAGCCGGAAGCAGATGCTGGCGCCGAAAATTCTCGATCTGAATGCCGTGGTCACGGAAAACCTGAAGATGCTCACGCGTGTAATCGGTGAGGATGTCGATCTTGTAATGGTTCCGGCGACGGGGCTGGGGGCGGTGCGAGCGGATGCGGGGCAGATTGAACAAGTCATCATGAATCTTGCGGTGAACGCGCGCGACGCAATGCCCACTGGCGGCAAGCTGACGATTGAGACCTCCAACGTTTCGCTGAATGAGGAGTATTCCCGCGTTCACGCTCCGCTGAGGCCGGGAAACTACGTGATGCTCGCCATCAGCGACACCGGCGCGGGCATGGATTCGGAGACCCAGGCCCATATCTTCGAGCCGTTCTTTACCACGAAAGGGCCAAAGGGCACGGGGCTTGGACTTTCGACGGTGTACGGCATCGTGAAGCAGAGCGGTGGTTACATCTGGGTTAACAGCGGACCGGGCAAGGGTACGACGTTCAAGATTTATCTGCCCCGCGTGGCAGAGGCCGTGGAGAGCGTGGCGCAGGTTCCGGTTCACGCCGGACCGGTGAATGCGGAGCCGGGTACAGAAACTATTCTGCTCGTCGAGGACGAGGCCAACCTGCGCTACCTGGCGCGGCAATTTCTTGAAAAGCAAGGTTACCGCGTGATCGAAGCGGCCGATGGCGCGGTCGCGATGCAGATTGCAGTGGCGCATGAAGGAGTAATTCATCTACTGCTCACCGATGTGATCATGCCCGGAATGAACGGCCGCGAACTGGCGCAGCGTATTGGTGAAATTCGACCCAACGTGAAAATCCTTTACATGTCCGGCTACACGGAAAACGTGATCGGGCGCAATGGCACGCTGGATGCGGGAATACGCCTATTGCAGAAACCGTTTACGTTGCGCGACCTTAAAAGCATAGTCCGCGAAGTGCTCGATTCCACCCCACTCCCCCGGGAGGATGCCATGTCAGTTCACACCGCTCATGCCGCAGCGGCGCAAGGACGAGGGCAATTGCCTTCGTCGCGCGCCCAACGCTTTCAACTTCATCTGCCCTTGAAATATCGCCGTCTTGACGAAAAGAATTGGCACGACGGGGAAACCAGAAACATCAGCCGCTCCGGTTTGCTGTTTCAGGCCGAAGATCTCTTGCAGCCGAACGTGGTGCTGGAGATCAATCTGGTGCTGCCGGCAGAGATTGCCGGGCTTTCACCCACGGAAGTGGTTTGCAAGGGAGAAGTGGTGCGCACGGTGCAGCCTGACAGCGAGAAAATGCCGCCTGCGCTGGCGGCGAAGATTCTTCAGTATCACTTCCAGCACGGGTCGCAGGTGCCGCAGGCGTGAATCTAGTTCCAGTACCTGGTACCCAGTACCAGTTAGAGCGCGTTTCTTGGTACTAGGTACTCGGTGCCAGCCGTGGCTGCTGCAACGCCTGCTCGCGCAGGGCTTCCACTTCCTTGGCCATGGCGTACTTTAGTTCTTCAATGCCCTTGCCGGTCACGGCTGAAATCTCGTAGAGCTTCAGCTTGTGTTTCTTGCAATACTTCTTCAGCGCCGCGACTTTGTCTTTGTTGGCGACGTCGATCTTCGACGCAACCATGATCATCGGTTTTTCTTCGAGGTGAGCGCCGAAGCTGGCCAACTCGCCCAGAATCACTTCCACGTCTTTGACCACGTCAGGACGGCCGCTTGCGTCCGATACATCGACCAGATGAACCAGGAGGCGCGTGCGCTCGATGTGCCGCAGGAACTGGGTGCCCAGGCCGGAGCCGGTGTGCGCGCCTTCGATCAATCCGGGAATGTCGGCGACGACGAAGCTGACTTCGCTTTTAGGATCGCCGACTGCAACCACGCCGAGATTGGGCTCAAGCGTAGTGAAGGGATAGTCAGCGATTTTTGGCCGCGCCGCCGAGATGCGCGAGATCAGCGTGGATTTGCCAACGTTCGGATATCCGACCAGGCCAACATCGGCCAGCAACTTTAGCTCGAGGCGGTAGTTGTGCTCTTCGCCGGGACGCCCGTCCTCGTGTTCGCGGGGAGCCTGGTGCACCGAAGTGGCGAAGCGGGCGTTGCCGCGGCCGCCGCGGCCGCCGCAGGCGATGACCATACGCTGATCGGGAGCCGAAAAATCGAATACCTTCTCGCCGGTTTCCTCGTCATACACGATCGTTCCGACCGGAACCTTCAGAATGATGTCTTCACCCTCGCGCCCGCTCTTGTTCGAACCTTCGCCGTGGCGGCCGCGCTCGGCCTTGTATTCGGGATTGAAGCGGAAGTGGACCAGGGTATTGTGGCGCTCGCTGGATTCCATGACTACATCGCCGCCCTTGCCGCCGTCGCCGCCCGAAGGACCGCCGCGCGGAACATATTTTTCGCGGCGGAAGGCCATGCAGCCGTTACCGCCGTCACCGGCCTTCACTCGAATTTTGGCTTCATCAATAAACATGGTCTCACTATAAAGATGCTTGTCGTCCCGAGCGCAGCGAGGGACCTTGGTTCTTGCCTGCACCACAAACGTTGCCATCCCAGGCAAAGACCAAGGTCCCTCGCTTCGCTCGGGATGACAGCCCTTACAGACAGACCTTCACAAAACAAAAAGCCCCGTCCCGAAGGCGAGGCTGTATGGCGCGGGCGCCCCGCCCGCGACCGCTGGCGGCGTAAGCGAACTACTCCACGACTTCCATGGGCTCGACCATCACGAACTTGCCCATCGAGCCCTTGTTCAGGAACTTGATGCGTCCGGTGATCTTAGCGAACAGAGTATCGTCCTTGCCGCGGCCGACGTTGAGCCCCGGTTTTACGCGCGTACCGCGCTGGCGCACGATGATGGTGCCGCCGGGCACGATCTGCCCGCCGAATGCCTTGAATCCCAGCCGCTGCGCGTTCGAGTCGCGGCCGTTTCGTGATGTGCCTTGTCCTTTTTTATGTGCCATAAAAATCAGTTTCCAGTGGCCGGTTGCCAGTTGCCAGTAAATTTCGTAGGGGAGAATCTCCCGCGCTCGCTTACTTTTTCTTCGCAGCTTTTTTCTTAGCCGATTTCTTGGGCGCTGCTTTTTTCTTGGCGTGTGCTTTCGCCGTTTTCGTTTCGGATTCGTGCGCTTCCGATTCGTGTTCGTCAGCCGCCGCAGCTTTCTTCGGTTTGGGCTGTTTCTTCTCCAGTTCCGGAGCTTTGAAGCTCTGGCCGTCGAAAGCGATCTCGGTGATGCGTACCGCAGTGAATGCCTGGCGGTGCCCGCGCAGCTTCTTGTATTGCTTTTTGCGTTTGTAGTGGAAGACAAGGATCTTGGGACTGCGGCCTTCTTCGACGACGTGGCCGACGACCTTGGCTTCCGCCTGCGGCTTGCCGATCTGTCCCTCTGCGCCCGACACGGCCAAAATCTCAGGGAAGTCGACTCGGCCGTCGGTTCCCGTGGCCAGTTTTTCCACTCGAATTACATCGCCGGGCGCCACCCGGTACTGCTTTCCACCGGCGCGGATAACCGCGTACATACGTCTGCCTCCGTCGAAATATCGTGTAAATCAGGCCGCCCAACAGAACCGACGCGCACACGGGCGCAATCCTGGGAGGCCGTGAACTTCCTCTGCTTGCTGTGTTTTCCGCCGCGGCGCTTGAGCAGCCAAGGCGAGCGTCCTAGAACGGGACGGCGAGTACAGGCAAACTCAACTATTTTAGCGTGTGCTGTGGAAATCGGTCAATGCGCTTAGGCCCTAGGTAGTGTCCTAACACTGCACTATTAGGACACTACCGCGGCGCGGGAGTTCCAGCCTTCGGCAACGTGAAGGAGCCGCTGCCGAAATAAGAACTCAAAGTTTGGTTGAGAACAAGGCTAGCGTGGTGCGGAATGCTGATTACTGCGACACGGCGGCGAACGCCAGCAGCACATTTCCCGCCATCGCATTGGTGTAGCCGGTATTCACATACACCATTCCGCTCACGATCGCAGGTCCGGCCCCATTCAGCGAACCGCCATGTGCCTTGATCCCGTTGGTAGTGTGAAATTCCTGCGAGGTATCGAAATCCCAAAGCACTTTCCCGTCCCGAGTGTCGTAAGCCCGCAAATGGCCATCGAGCGAACCTGAAAAGACCGCCCCGGGAATCAAAGTTGGTGCTGCCATTTGTGCTGGGCTGCATCCGAACTGCCCCGCGCACGCCGGTTTCGGTGGGGGAACATGCCAGACTTGTTTTCCGGTGCGAAGATCGAGCGCGAATAACCCGCCGCCAACCATCGGATTGTCAAAGTCGAAATCAGACAGAGGAAAATAGGCGTAGCGGCTGTCGGCTGCACCGCCCCATTCGATCCCGCCCAGCGGTCCGCCGTGCCCGATGCGGTTTTTCCAGAGCATCTTGCCGCGACGCCCGGGATCCAGGGCATACACCATCCCCGATTTCTGAGCCAGTAACAAAATGTCCCGTCCCGCGACCGGCCGCAGCACCGGAGGCGCGCCGAAATCGTAGTCATCGCCATGCAGCGCAGGACAGTTATCCCTTTTTTCGGCGACACAACCGCTATTCCAAACGTCCTTGGCCGTGAATTGCCGCACCCACAACTTCTTGCCACTCCTGATGTCAAACGCGATGACGGCATCCGAGGTATCGGTCGGTGGATCGGAATAATTATTTCCCGTCGCGACATAAATCGCATGGCGCTTCAAATCAGCGGTGGGAGCTGACCATACGGCCGCGCCCGAAGGCCCGAAGTACTGCACCCCCTGCGCGCTCTTGCGCGTAGGTTTGGGAGCATCGGCGATCGTATAGGCTCTCCATATCTGCTTCCCCGAGGCTGTATCCAGCGCTAACACGCTGCCTCGAAACGTGCAACATGGATAATTAGGGTCGGCCGATGCACCTTCTTCTCCCGACGACATCGGCACGTACAAGCGCTCACCAACCAACAGTGGCGATCCCGTGATGCGGGCGGCGGGGTGCGAGTCCGGATGCACCTTCCAAACCACCGATCCATCCGAAACTCTGAGCGCATAGACGACTCCATTCGTATCTCCGAAAAACGCCGTCGTCCCTTTATTGCCGACCGAAATCGCAGTCTTAACCGTCGCCGA
The DNA here is from genome assembly GCA_050012155.1 of Candidatus Sulfotelmatobacter sp. Classification (GTDB taxonomy): domain Bacteria; phylum Acidobacteriota; class Terriglobia; order Terriglobales; family Acidobacteriaceae; genus Sulfotelmatobacter. The sequence goes on from JBEKHS010000001.1 coordinate 35,871, forward strand.
TGCCTTGAAACTCCACCACATACATCCGGTCGCCGCATCGAGCGCATACACGGTGCCATCTTCGCTGCCCACGAACAGTCTTCCGGCGAACGAAGTCGGTTGACCGTAGGTCGCCGCCGCTCCAGGAAAGCCGAACGCCCATTTGAGCTTCAAATTCTTGATTTGGCCGCGGTCCAGCCCGGCGGCCAGCGCGGGCTGAAAGCGGCTGTTCCCGGCATCGCCTCCCCACCCGGCCCAGACCGGTGGATCCGCCGGCGGATCGAGATCGCGCGCGCACACTCCCGTCATTGCCGCCGGGCCAGCAACTTCCGGCGCAGCCAGATATTCAGCAATGGCGGTCTTTTTTGCCTTGGAGAGAAACTTCCCCTGCCACTTCATCCTGCCGGAATCAAGCGCAGCCAGAATATAGGCCTTCGACATTTCCCGCAGAGCCGCTGGCTCAGGAGCCCGCATGTCATTGTCAGGCCGGTGACAGCTAGCGCACTTTTGAGCAAAGAGCGCCGCACCGTCAAGCGGCGGCGGAGCTTGCCTTCGGGAACAGCCCTGCCAGCAAATAGCCGCCCCCAACCACAGGAGGACCGCCGCACACTCAGCCCACTTGCGCCGGCTGTAAGCGGCGGAAAGCGGAGAAATATCGAGCGTCTGGGTCTGGCGCATCCGTTTAGGCGATTCCCACATCATGCGGGTGACTTGAACTACTTGGATGTCCGCCAGGGGACGAGCGAACGCCGATCGTGCGTAAGAAAAAGAGTAAAGATTCATCAAGCCGAATCAACTATGCCATCTCGATGTTTTAATACAGGATGAACCGTATCGAAGCGGCCAGGCCTTTGCTCATAAAATCCCGCTAAGTTTGACGAGTGGAGAAACGAGAGGAGATCAATCTTGAACCGAAGATTTGCAAAAACCGCAGTAGCAGCCCTTATCGCGGCAGCGCTCATGTGGTTTGTGGCCGCCGCGCCCCTAGCCCACGCCGATGACCGCTCCCATTGCCAACACGCGATCGAAAAGGCGGAGGCCAACCTGGACCGGGCGATCCACGACCACGGCGATCACAGTCCTCAGGCGAACGACCGACGCCGCGACCTGAACGCCGAACGCCAGAAATGCTGGGACCAGTATCACCAGTGGTGGAACGGCAAAGAACATCGCTGGGAAACCGAGCGTAATTGGGAGGAGAATCCCCACTAGATAAAGCGGTCGCAATCGTCCTGGTCTCTCGGTGCATAGGCGGGACCAGGACGGAATCTTTGAACCTCGCTGATCCTGTCTTGGTCGCGATTGAGGGCTGAAACGTATTTTAGAGGCGTTCCATCCGAAAACATTAGCCGAGTCTCAATTCCACCCCCAAAGGCATTGCCGCAGGCAACTCTTGTCACGAGCCACACCCGGCTGATTCCTCAAGCGACCTGCTGCTGCTCGAGATCTGCCTGGCTCCGATTGATTGCGGCGAGTGTTTGTGAGCAGCCGGAGTGCCTGTTGACGCATCTCAACCCCCACGCTTATCATTTTTGTTTGGCCTTTATTTCGCGGGTAGCTTCGGGAAGCTCCCGCATGATCTTAAGAAGTGAAATTATGGATAAGAAGAAGTTAGACGCATTTAAGAAGCGGTTGGAGACGCGGCAGCAGGATCTGCGCCGCACGGTCTCCCGCACGCAGGCCGATGGCCGCTCAGCGGACGAAGACACGGCGCAGGACATCGCTGACCGCGCCGCCAGTTCGTACACCAAAGAATTCCTGTTCAGCCAGAGCAACAACGAACGGCAACTGCTGCAGATGGTGGAGAAGGCGCTGGCCCGCATTCGCGAAGGCAGCTTCGGGGAGTGCGCCCACTGCGGCAAGGAAATCAATGCCAAGCGTCTTGAGGCCGTGCCCTGGACGCGGCACTGCATCGAGTGCCAGGAGAAACTCGAGCAGGGATTGCTGGAAGAAGCTCCGCGGTAGCAGAAGCGCCTTGCGGCTGATAAACTAACGGTTTGCCCCACCAAGAGAGTCGCCGATAGAATCAGCGAATCATAAAGATTGAGACTGGAAGGTATTCGTGCGCGCAGAAACTCGCCGTCAACTAAAGACGGATTCATTTAGCCGGGTCACCATCGGAGCGGCGGAGAAGACCGCCCACTGGAGCGTGGAACACCGGAACACCCTTGTGGTTGCCGTGGTGGTTGCGGCATTAGTCGTCGCCGCGGGTGTGGGCGGCTGGTATTACCTGAGCGCTCAAGATGAGAAAGCCAGCCTCGATTTGTCGCAGGCGGTCAGGACTCTGGAGACTCAGCTTCGACCTGCTGGAACACCCGCCCAGCCGGATTTTCCCACCTTCACCTCCGCCAGTGAGCGCGCCGAGGCCGCGGCAAAACAACTCCAGGCGATTGTGGACAAGTATCCACACACACACACAGCCGATATCGCGCGCTATTTCCTCGGCGTGACGGCGGCGACGGTGGGCGACAATGCAGCCGCCGAAGGCAGATTCAAAGCTGTGATTTCGTCGGGCAGCAAGGATCTGGCTTCTGAAGCGAAGTTTGCGCTCGCCACGCTCTATGGCAACACCAACCGGACCAAGGAAGCCGTCGCGCTGTATCAGCAATTGATCAACCAGCCCACGTCCTTGGTAAGCAAAGCGACGGCGGAGTTGGAACTGGCCAACCTTTACCAGACCAGCAATCAGCCGCTCGACGCCAAGCGTCTCTACGAGCAGATCAAGAAAGACAATCCCGGACCGGAAGCGGTACAGATCGCGACCCAGAAACTGGCAGAGCTGAAGTAGCAGCTTTTTTGCCGCGCTCAGATTCCGCCGAACAGCGTTTTTTTCGTGGCAAGCTGAAGGCACGTAGGCTTGATCACTTCCCGCACGCAGTTCGAAGCGACGAACTGGAAGCCGTAGCGAAATGCATTCTTCTCGCGAACCATGGCATAGATGGCCACGGGCCCGAGCGGAAGCGTGAAGTTCAGCTCCACGACCTCGCCCAAAGGAACTTCGATGTTGAGCATGGCCGAAAGTCCAGATTCGCTCATATCCACCGTGTGGCCTTTCAGTCTGCCGCAGGTATGGGACGTGACCATGAGGTCGACCTCAATTTTGAAACGTGGTTGACTTCGCTGGTCGACAAAGTTCTGGCCCTGCTCGCTCGCGGAGTAATGGCGCGCTTCCAATTAGCTTCTCCTCTTCGTTTCTTTCCTGAACTACGGTTTGCAGCAATAGCGGATCCGTAACCTGCAGTGATGCGGGCCTGGAAGTATACGTTCTTCTTATCGGCGGAAAGCTGGCCGCACTTTATGCTCGGGATCGGCTTTTATTCCGTGAAATCGTTTCACTTCCGCGCTGGCCGGTTGCGATGATTCAGCTTACAATCCAACCTTGGAAAACACATGGCTGACTTCACACTTCGCGTTAACGGTGACGAGAAAAAAGTAAGCGTCCCGCAGGAGACACCGTTGCTGTGGGTGCTGCGCGACACGCTCGAACTTACGGGAACGAAGTTCGGGTGCGGCGCTGGGCTCTGTGGAGCTTGCACGGTGCACGTGGAGGGAACGGCGGTGCGGTCGTGTTCCACTCCGGTCTCGCAGGTTGCGGGGAAAAACATTACAACCATTGAAGGCCTGGGGGCGAACGGCTTGCACCTGTTGCAGCAGGCCTGGATTGCCGAGGAAGTTCCGCAATGCGGTTACTGCCAGACCGGACAGATTATGACGGCGGCGGCCCTGCTGGCTAAGACCCCGAATCCCAGCGATGAGCAAATCACGCAGGCGATGAACGGCAATCTATGCCGCTGCGGAACCTATGAACGGATTCGCAAGGCGATTCATCGAGCTTCTGGAGCGGGGGCGGCGAGTGCGGGGGGTGCGCGATGAGCCCGCTGAGCCGGCGCGAATTTGTGGCTGCTGGAGTGGCCGCGGGAGCGGGATTGGTGGTCGGCTTCTACCTGCCGCATGGTGGCAAGGGCAAAAAAGTATTCTCACCGAACGCATATGTGCGGATCACTCCGGACAACAGAATCACCATCGTCGTAGCTCGCTCGGAGATGGGACAGGGAGTCCGCACGGCGTTGCCCATGATTCTGGCGGAGGAACTGGAAGCCGACTGGAAGCAGATTGAAATCGAGCAGGCCGGCGCGAGCACCCTCTACGGTGATCAGACGACGGGCGGCAGCGCGAGCGTGCGCACGACGTGGGATCCCATGCGGAAAGCTGGAGCAGCCGCACGTGAAATGCTGATTTCGGCGGCGGCGCTGACCTGGGGCGTGCCGCGATCGGCGTGCACAGCGCAGAATGGCATCATCGTGCACGCAGCGTCGAAGCGGCAACTCAGCTACGGCGAACTTGCGGGGAAAGCTGCAACCTTGCCGATCCCGACCGACGTTCCGCTAAAGCAGAGCAAGGACTACAAAATTGTCGGGCAGCGTCTGGCGCGCGTGGACACGCCGTCGAAGGTGAAAGGCGACGCTGTATTCGGCATCGACTTCCGTCTGCCGGGGATGAAATACGCAGTTCTGTCTCGGTGTCCAACGATTGGCGGGAAGGTCGTGAGTTTCGACGACAAGGAATCGAGGAAGATCGGCGGCGTAAGTTACGTTGGCAAGATCGGCGACGCGGGCGTAGCCGTGGTGGCTGACAGCGTTTGGGGCGCGATGGAAGGTCGCCGCATGCTGAACGTCAACTGGGACGAAGGTCCGAATAAAGATTTGAACATGGCAGCCGTGATGGAGTCACTGAAGCAGGCGGCGGCGAAGAAGGGCGCGAGTTTGTATTCCGTGGGCGATGTTTCGAAGGCCGCCGGCCGGCGAATTTCTGCTGAATATCATCTGCCGTTCATGGCGCACGCGCCCATGGAGCCGGGAAATTGCACGGCGAATTATCAGGGATCGAGCTGCGAGTTGTGGGCTCCGACGCAGGTTCCGCAGGATTGCCGCGATGCGGTGGCGCAAGCGGTGGGCTTGGATCCGGATCAGGTGAAGGTGAACGTCACGCTGATGGGTGGCGGTTTTGGGCGGCGGCTGGAACACGACTATGCGGTGGAGGCGGCGCTGGTGTCGAAAGCGCTGCACGATTCGAAAGGCGATTCAAAGAGCGGCAGTCCCGTGAAAGTGATTTGGACCCGCGAAGACGACATGCGGTTTTCTACGTATCGTCCGGCGAGCTTGCATCAGTTAAGCGCGGTGCTGGATGGGGCACGCTGGCCTGTGGCGCTTACGCACCGCATCATCGCGCCCTCGATCAGCGGACAAAAAGGTCAGCCAGGGCCGAACGGCATCGATCCTGATTTGCCGGATGAATCCGCGTTTGTCTACGGCTTGCCGAATGTTTCACTCGAATATGTGCTTGCGGAAACTCCGGTGCCGCTGGGATGGATGCGGTCCGTGTATGCGTTGCAGGTTGGCTTCGCGAGCGAAAGTTTTATCGATGAACTGGCTGCGGCCGCGGGAAAAGATCCGCTGGAGTACCGGCTGCATATGCTTTCAAAGGATAAGGATAAAGATCAGGACATACCATACTTCGCCACAACATGGCACACGGCTCGCATGCGCGGATGTCTGCAACTGGCAGCCGACAAGGCCGGCTGGGGCAAGCCTTTGCCTGCCGGACGTCATCGCGGTATCGCTTGCTTTGGATGCTTCTCTTCTTATATGGCTGAAGTGGTCGAGATCAGCATGGAGAATGACGTGCCGCGCGTGCATCGCGTGGTGGCGGCGGTCGATTGCGGGCAGGTGGTGAATCCCAGCATTTTGGAGCAGCAGATTCCGGGTGGAATTGTTTACGCGTTGTCGAACGCGCTGCGCGCGAAGATCACGATCGAGAGGGGACAAGTAGTGCAGGGCAATTTCGACGATTACGCGCCCCTCCGCATGAACGAAGCGCCAGCCGTGGAGGTTTATGCCGTACCGAGCGCGGAGGCGCCGACCGGAATTGGAGAACCCTCGGTGCCGCCGCTCGCGCCGGCATTGTGCAGCGCGATTTACGCGGCGACAAAGAAGCGAATTCGAGCGCTGCCGATTTTGAGTTGAGGATTTGTCGCAAAGAAGAAATCAAGGCCTCACAGGAGGTCAGGACAGCAACATGAACCTACGGATCATTCGATGTGCGGCGCTGCTGGTTTCTCTTTGCGGTATGAGCGCGACCCTTCTGACGGCCCAGTCTTCTCTTCCCGCGACCCGCGCAGCTCATTTGCGGCACGGCATCAACGCCAGCGGATGGTTCGCGCAGGTTTATGACAGGCGCGGCTACACCAAGGACCACCTCGAAGCCTGGACCACTGCCGAAGACATTGCGCTCATCAAGGCAATGGGATTCGACAATGTGCGGTTGAGCGTCGATCCGGGACCGATGATGCCGCGTCACCGGCCCGACGAAATCCCAGCAGACTATCAGGGATATCTCGACGCAGCCGTCAAGATGATTCTCGATCAGGGCCTGGCCGTAGTGATCGACATACATCCGGATAGCGACTTCAAGACGCGGCTGTCAAAGGACGACAGCTTTGTGCAGGAGTTCGCCGACTTCTGGCGGGCGCTGGCGCGGCATTATTCCACTTGGGATCCGGACCGTGTTTTCTTCGAAATTCTGAACGAGCCGGAAATGTCCGACCGTTACCGTTGGTCGGGCGTGCAGACCAAGCTCGCGGCGGCGATTCGCGAAGGCGCACCGCAGCATACGATCATCGCCGCGGGGGCGCGCTGGTCGGATGACGACGACCTGGTTTTTCTTCAGCCACTGCAAGACCCCAACATAATTTACAACTTTCATTTCTACGATCCGCATATCTTCACGCATCAAGGCGCGACTTGGGGCGCGTACTTCTGGCACTGGGTGAAGGACTTGCACTATCCGTCGTCGCCGGAATCCGCGGCGAAGACGGCTGCGGGCGCGCCCGATCCGGTCGACCGGCTGGCCATCATCCGCTATGGCGAAGATCACTGGGATGCGGCGCGCATCGATACTGAGATGACGCAGGTCGCGGAGTGGGCCCAGCAGCACAATGTTCCGGTAGTCTGCAACGAGTTCGGGGTCTTCCGCGAAGCTGCGCCCAAAGACCGCGAGGCTTGGATCCACGACGTGCGCACAGCTCTGGAACGCCACGGCTTCGGCTGGGCCATGTGGGATTATTCCGGCAACTTCGGAGTGGTCACAAAGAAGGATGGACAGACCGCTCCCGACGAGAGCACGTTGCGCGCCTTAGGCTTGAAGATGCCGGCGGCAGGAAAGTGAGCTATCACGGCCGTGCTCACGGCGCGGACGCAGGTACAGGTTGGCCAACCGTCATCTTAAAGACGTCAATGTTTTTGCCGAACGATTCGAAACGCAAGTCGCGAAACTCGGCGAGGTTCCGCCTCAACTCCTCCGGCAGATCTACTCCCCATCCCGCCTGAAAAACCCAGACGGTGTCTCCTGGCTTAAGACCGTAGTCTTGCCCTACTCGCTGCCAATCCTCAGGGAAGTTTTCGGACGAAAACATCCATGCGATCTTGTAGCCGGTGGAAACGACGTGGTGGCCGCCGCAGGAGAATTGTTCATAGCCAGCAGGGGCGGTCTCAAAGCTTATGGGTCGCTGTTGGCAGAGATAATGACCAAGAATGAGATCAGTCTGGTAATCGGTAAAGATGGGATCGGAAGGGCCGATGTTCTTATTCACGAACTCTATGGCCGATCCCATGTTCGCGCGGTTTTGATCGGCGCGCTCCATCCGGGGCTGTCGCGGTTTGCCAAACGCGACGCAGGCCGCAATGACGAGAGCCGCGACGGTAAGTCCTCGACCCCATCTGTCCGCCGCTAAACGCCCCGTCGCCACGCTGACGCCCGCTACAGCCGGGATGATCAGGAACGCGACGTGCCGCGTGCCGCCATAAGGATAAACATGAGCGAGGCTAAGGATGCCGACAACTACAAAAGGCAGGAGAAGGCATACTGCCAACTCGCGCGAAGCTCCCTGGCCCTTCGAAAAGCCTTTGCCGCGCAGAAGCAGCACGACTCCCGCTAAGAAGCAGAGCCCCATTACATCGCCCACTGCCAGCTGCCCGAAGAAATATTGAAAAACTCCGAACGAGTGACCGAGCAAGAACACAAAAGGATTATCGTGTGCCGAGTCGAAAAAAGAGCGCTGGAGATAATACTCGCTCATCCAGCCCTGCATCGGGGTTCTTGAATCGCCTGCGCCCAGCGTGGAGAGATGCGTCTTGTACAAGAGTATCGCCAGCGCCAATCCTCCGAGCTGTCCGATCACCCAAAGCCCGACCAGCTTGGCAGGAGGGCGTTCCTTAAAGATTCGGAGCAAAGCGTAAATCCCCAGCGCCGTGGCGAAAAGGAAGGCCGAGTAGTGAAACAGCATGGCGATATAGAGGCATATCGAAAAGATTGCAATCCGTCCGGGAGAATTCTCAGCGAATGCATCGTCCAGAAAATACAGCGCACTGATGAGGAATGCCAGCAGCAAAGAGTACTGTCGCAGTTCGGCCGCGAGTAGAACTATTGGCGGCAGAAACGCGACGAATAGAAGTCCGATAAAACCGGCGAGTTTGCCGGCGGCCTTAGTCAGCCATTTATAAAACATCCAGCAAAACGCCGCGCCCGCAAGCACCGACGGCAGCCGCAGCCAGAGTTCCGAGGTTCCAAGAGCGCGCCAATAATAGAGCAACAAGGTGAGCAGCGGAGGATGAGCTGCCGTCAGGCTCGCCTTGTAAGCAAGAGCCAGAGAAAGCTGATTGCCCAGGCGGAAATGCAGCGCCTCGTCGGGATTGAGGAATATTCCGGAGGCCGTCCAGAGTCGGGCTGCGAACCCAACCAGCGTGACCAAGACCGCGGCATTGTCAGCGTGGCTTTGGAACCAGTGATACTTGTTTTCCGTCAACGATCCCTATCCTCGCGGATCATCTCCGCGATAGTCGGAAAAGGACCGGGGTTCTCCGGCTCGTGCGCACGGAGTTCCGCCATTCGCGCGCAGAATTCGCGGCGTCGCTGCAACTCTTCAGCCGTCGGCGGGAAGTGCTTCAGCTCGAAAACCATTCCGGAGGCTATTTTATCCTGCCTTGACACTGCTTTCTTTCAGCCTTTATTCTTGAGTTGCTCCTTGCGGTACTTGCGCCTTCTTGGCGTGCTTCCGCGGGCCTGGGGCGGCGGCTGGACGGTGCGCGGAGGTTTCCGATGTTCTTCGAGATCAAAGATTTAGAACTTCATCCTGTCGAGTTCGCGGAAAAGTTCGAACCCGGCGTGATCGATCTTGGGCCCGATTATCGCCAGGTCACACCCATCGAAAGCGCTGGGCGGGCCGACCTGGTCGAGGAACATCACGGCAAGCACAAGATAATACAGGACATACGCATCAAGGGCCGGCTTGCCACCAGCCTGGAGATGATCTGTGCGCGTTGTCTCGAACCGGTTAGTCAGGATGTGAAACGGGAGTTCGATCTGCTGTACCGTCCTCAAGGCGCCGACGCGGGACGCGACGAAATCTCGGTGACCGACGCCGAAGCCGAGATCAGCTATTATGAGGGTGAAGGCATTCTGCTCGACGATGTGGTGCGCGAGCAGGTTCTGCTGTCCGTGCCTTTGAAGGTCACCTGCCGCGAAGATTGCAAAGGGTTATGTCCCCACTGCGGTACGAATCTGAACCACGAACAGTGCTCTTGCGCGGTGGAGCTTGAGGAACCACGATGGGCGGCGCTCAAGGAAATCCGCGGTAAGTTAGCGCATTAGAACTGTAATCCAGAGATTGATTCACGCCAGGCCGAAGGCCTTGCCCGAGAGGAATTGATAGACCATGCCGAATCCAAAACGACGACATTCACAGAAGCGAACCTCGACCCGGCGGGCCCACGATGCCCTGAAAGGCCATTCGTTGTCGGAGTGTCCGAATTGCCACGAGATGAAGATGCCGCACCGCGCCTGCGTCAAGTGCGGTTACTACAAGGGCCGCGAGGTTCTGGAAGTCAAGGAAGCCAGCTAATTTCCCGCTACCAATGCCTAGCGTAATCGCGCTGGATGCGATGGGCTCGGACCGGGCTCCCAAGCCTGAAATCGAAGGCGCAATTCACGCCGCCCGCAATTACGGCGTGCGCGTTCTGCTGGTCGGCCCGGAAGCCGCGATCAGAGCCGAACTCGGGCGTCATCCTTCGGCTTCGCGTTTGCCTCTTGAGGTTGTCCACGCCAGCCAGGTCATCACCATGGAGGACAAAGCGGTGCAGGCGGTGCGCGCCAAGCGCGACTCCTCCATGCGCATCGGCTTGCGGCTGGTTCGTGAAGGACGCGCAGCCGGCTTTGTCACCGCCGGCAATACCGGCGCCGCAATGGCCACGGCGAAGATGGTATTGGGCGCGTTGCACGGCGTGGACAGGCCCGCGCTGGCTGCGGTTTTCCCCACGACTCCAGGCACAGCCGCGATTCTGCTGGACGTGGGCGCGAATGTCGATTGCAAGCCGCACAACCTCGAACAATTCGCCGTGATGGGTGAGATTTATTTCCGCTCCATGTTCGGTACCCAGTTCGGCGTCCATCGAGTGGGCGAGTCGGTGCTTGCGCGCTCCGGATTTGCCGCCGCAAAACGGCCGCGGGTTGGATTGCTTTCGATCGGCGAAGAGGAAAATAAGGGCAACCAGCTCACGCGCGAGTCTTTCCAGCTACTAAAGCGGCTGCCTTTGAACTTTGTAGGCAACGTGGAAGGCCGCGATCTGTTCAACGGCCAGGTGGACGTCATCGTGGCCGACGGTTTTGTAGGCAACGTGGCGCTTAAGATTTCCGAAGGTGTGGCGAATCTGGTACGCACGGTGCTGAAGGAGTCGCTTAAAGCGACGATCACCAGCCAGGTTGGCTACATGCTTTCGCGCAGCGCGTTTACCGATTTCAAAAAGCGCATCGACCACACTGAATACGGCGGCGCTCCGCTTTTGGGGTTGAAGGGTGTGTGCATCATTACGCACGGTTCGTCGAATGCGAACGCGATCAAGAACGCAGTGCGTGTGGCCGCAGAGTTCGCCGAGCGAAACATCAATCAGTCGATCGAGCACGGGCTGGCCGCGCTGCGTCCCTCGCCGGTCGAAGTGGAAGTTGCCCCGGTCCACTAACTTCTTGAACATCAATCTTGAACCTTCACTAACGAATGATCGAATCAAGAGAAGTTCCCAGCGCCGCTATGCCTGAGATCGCCGAAAAGAAACTCGCATTTCTCTTTCCCGGCCAGGGTTCGCAGGCCGTTGGCATGGGCAAGGATCTCGCCGAGAACTATCCCATTGCGCGGCAGACATTCGAAGAAGCCGACCAGGCCTTGGGCTACAAATTGTCTCAACTGTGTTTTGAAGGCCCGGAAGAACAATTACGCCTGACCGAAGTCACACAGCCGGCAATTCTCACCGTGTCGGTCGCGGCACTCAGAGTTCTCGAGGACCGCATACCCAAGCCGCGCTTTGTGGCTGGCCACAGCCTGGGTGAGTATTCCGCGCATGTCGCTTCCGGAACCATAAGCTTCGCCGATGCCGTGCGCACCGTGCGCAATCGCGGCAAGTATATGCAAGAGGCGGTGCCAGTGGGCGTGGGAGCCATGGCGGCAATCCTGGGCATGGATTTGGAAAAAGTTGCCGCCGTTTGCCGGGACGCGGCGCAAGGCGAAGTCTGCTCCCCAGCGAATATCAATTCCCAGGAGCAGATTGTGATCTCCGGCAACACTGCCGCGGTTGAGCGTGGAGCGAAGCTGGCCGACGAGCGCGGAGCGAAGCGCGCGAAGTTGCTCCCCGTGAGCGCGCCGTTTCATTGTTCGCTGATGAAGCCCGCGCAAGACCGTTTGGAAGTCGACCTCAACCGGCTGAAGATGCAAAAGCCGGTGTATCCCGTCGCCTGCAACGTGGAAGCATCGCTGGTGAGCGACGAACTGCGAGCACGTACCACACTGGTGGCTCAGGTAACAGGCGCGGTGAAGTGGGAGCAGAGCATGCGCCTGCTGATCGAGCAGGGCGTGGAGACCTTCGTGGAAATCGGACCGGGGAAGGTTCTCTGCGGGCTGATGCGGCAGATTGATCGCTCAAAGACCTGCTTGAACGTCGGCGATGAGGCGTCCCTCAACAAAGCGCTGGAGCACTTCGGCAGCTAGGATTTTGCGACAAGAAGCCGTCGCCATATGGCTTTGGGAAGGGCACGACTTCAGTCGTGCCGCCCAGACCCAGGAAGAATGCGGGCTTTAGCCCCTGAGCCTGAGTTTTAGTTCAAATCGTTTTCAGTGAAATTCCAGATCGCAGGGCGGCGTGCTGATCGTCTTATCCGTTTTGTCCACGTATAGCTGCGCGTGTTGCGCGCGATCGTTCACGATCACGTCGACGACCACGCCGCTTCCGCCGCCGGGACAATTGCTGGTGCCGTAGATTGAATAACTCTTAATGATCCCCCACTCTCCACCCGGCCCCCAGTCCTGCCTGAATTCATTCAGCGGATACTGCGCGTGATTCTGCGGATGCTGCTGCCAATCGCGATCGGCAAAGTAGATGCCGTAGGCGGTATCGAAATCCTGCCTTTGCAGTGCAGAAAAGAATTTGTCAGCGATATGCTTTTCCGGCAAGAATCGGTTCCACCACACGAGAAAAGCGAGGACAAGCACGAGAATGATCGCCGAAATAATCCGGATCTTTTTCCTGCGCTCTTTCGCGGGATCGTACTCTCTGGCGTCCAGCAATGTCATCACTCTCTAGAATAACGGACGCGGCGAGTAAGTCAAAAGTTCCCAAGCGAACTGGAAGCGCCTACCCGCTATAATCCTCCCGCCATGAATCTCGAAGGAAAAAACGCTGAACTGAAAAGACGCAACCAGCTTGCCGAAGCCGGCGGAGGCGAGACGCGGCGCGAGCGCCAGCATAAAGAAGGCAAGATGTCGGCCCGCGAGCGCATCGAGTTCCTGCTCGACGACGGCACCTTCGAAGAAACCGACAAACTGGTCACGCACCGCTGCAGCGACTTCGGCATGACCGAGCAGAAAATTTATGGCGACGGCTTTATCACTGGCCATGGCCGCATCGAAGGCCGGCTGGTCTACGTCTTCGCGCAGGATTTTACTGTCTTCGGCGGGTCGTTGTCGGAAACAAACGCCGCGAAGATCGTCAAGATCATGGATCTTGCAGCGAAGATGGGCGCGCCCGTGATCGGCTTGAATGATTCCGGCGGCGCGCGCATTCAGGAAGGCGTGGCTTCGCTGGCAGGCTACGCCGACATTTTTCTGCGCAACACCCTGTATAGCGGAGTAGTACCGCAGATTTCGGCGATCATGGGCCCGTGCGCCGGCGGCGCGGTCTATTCGCCCGCCATCACCGACTTCGTCCTCATGGTCGACAAAACTTCCTACATGTTTATCACCGGTCCCGATGTCATCAAGACCGTGACCCATGAAGAAGTAACCAAAGAGCAGCTCGGCGGCGCTATGACTCACAACGAAACCTCAGGCGTGGCGCACTTCGTGGCGCATGATGACGCCGAGTGCTTGTCCATGGTGCGTGAGTTGCTGAGCTTTATGCCGTCGAATAATCTGGACGACCCTCCGCGCAAACCCTGCACCGACCCCCGCAGTCTTGGAGAAGATCGTAATGATGCCCGCGCCGATGCCGCGCTCGACAGTATCGTGCCCGCGCAGTCGAATCTGCCCTATGACATGAAAGATGTAATCCACGCCGTGGTCGACGACGGCTACTTTTTCGAAGTGCAGGAGCACTTCGCGAAAAACATGGTCGTCGGCTTCGCCCGGCTCGATGGCCGCTCCGTCGGCATCGTCGCCAACAATCCGGCGATGCTGGCGGGAACGCTCGACATCAACGCTTCGGTGAAAGGCGCGCGCTTCGTTCGCTTCTGCGATTGCTTCAACATCCCACTGATCACGTTTGAAGACGTTCCTGGATTTCTGCCCGGCACGGCGCAGGAATACGGCGGCATCATCAAGCACGGCGCAAAGCTGCTCTACGCCTTCGCCGAAGCCACGGTGCCGAAGGTTACCGTGATCACGCGCAAAGCCTACGGCGGCGCCTATTGCGTCATGGCGTCCAAGCACATCCGCACCGACGTGAACTACGCCTGGCCGACTGCCGAGATCGCGGTCATGGGCCCGGAGGGCGCGGTGGATATCGTTTACAAACGCGAACTCGACGGCGCCGCCAACCCGCAAGAGCGCCAGGAATTGCGCCAGAGCAAAATCGAAGAATTCCGCGACCGCTTCGCCAGCCCCTACGTAGCCGCCGACCGCGGCTTCATCGACGCCATCATCCAGCCCCACGAGACGCGCAAAAAGCTGATCCAGGCGCTGGCGATGCTGGAGACGAAACGGGATAAGAATCCGCTGAAGAAGCATGGGAATATTCCGCTGTGAAGCTCGTCTGCTATTGTCTACGGCGCCAAGACATGGCATAATTTCGAGATTAGTAAATAGCGAACAAAAGGCAAATATGCCGTCTCCATTTGCTGAGTTCGATGAAATTGGTTACTGGTCAGAGATCAAGTTGGAGATTGTCCGGGATTACGCATCGGCATACTCCAGGATTCTAAACGCCAATAAGCTACCCCATATTTACGTCGACGCATTCGCGGGAGCTGGTCAGCACATTTCCAGAGGTACCGGGGAATTTGTTCAAGGCAGTCCGCTCAATGCATTGAACATTCAGCCGCCTTTTCGCGAGTACCATTTCATCGATCTGAATGCAGCCAAGGTCGAACATCTCCAAGGTTTGGTAGGTGCCAGACGGGACGTTCGCGTATATGAAGGCGATTGCAATGAGGTCTTGATCCGCAAGATTTTCCCGACGCTCAAGTATGAAACTTACCGCCGGGCGCTTTGTTTGCTCGACCCCTACGGCCTCGATTTGAAGTGGGAAGTGATGTTCCAAGCAGGCCAGCTCAAAACGATCGATATGTTCCTCAACTTTCCAGTCATGGACATGAATCGAAACGTTCTCTGGCGAAATCCTGAAAGGGTTTCGGCCGACCGGCGTGCCCGGTTAACCACATTTTGGGGCGACGAATCGTGGACTCAAGCGGCGTACTCCACGACGGGCAATCTTTTCGGTTTTCCTGAGAAGGAATCCAACGATTCAGTAGCGGAGGCATTCCGGCAACGATTGCTGAACGTCGCCGGATTTAAGAGAGTTCCTAACCCCATACCAATGCGCAATTCGGGCGGCGCGACCGTCTATTACTTGTTCTTTGCATCGCAAGTCGGGGTAGCAGAATAAATTGTGAACGATATCTTCACAAAATACAGAGAGAGAGGCCAGGACCGATTATGTCTCTCAACTCCCACATCGAATGGACCGACGCGACCTGGAACCCGGTGCGCGGCTGCACCAAGATCAGTCCCGGCTGCAAGCACTGCTACGCCGAGACGTTTGCCGAGCGCTTCCGCGGCGTCAAAGGGCATCCCTACGAGCAGGGGTTCGATCTGCGTTTGGTCCCTGAGAAACTGACCGAGCCGTTCACTTGGCGTTCTCCGAAGCTCGTGTTCGTGAACTCGATGAGCGACCTTTTCCAAGATGGCGTGCCTGACGACTACATCGATGCGGTTTGCCGAGTGATGGTCAAAGCCAACTGGCACACCTTTCAAGTCCTCACGAAAAGATCTGCGAGGCTGAGGGACCTATTGAGCGGACGATTGCGCTTTGCCGCCAGACAGGATCACATCTGGTGGGGAGTGAGCGTCGAAGATCGAAAGTATGGTCTGCCGCGCATTGGCGATCTGCAACAGACCCCAGCAAGCGTTCGCTTCCTGTCAATCGAACCACTGCTCGAAGATCTGGGTGCTTTCGATCTCTCTGGGATCAGTTGGGCAATCGTCGGAGGCGAAAGCGGACCCGGTGCTCGTCCCATGCGGGAAGAGTGGGTGGTCTCGATCCGCGATCATTGCCGAGAGTGGCGCGTTCCTTTCTTCTTCAAGCAGTGGGGCGGCGTGAGGAAGGCGAAAAACGGCAGACTGCTCGAAGGCAGAACCTACGATGAGTATCCTCGCAGGGTCGTCTCACCGATTCCTGACCGTGCGAGCTGTACAGCCACCCTGAATTCCTTCCGGCAGATTTTTTCTGGAAGCTCGCTGGTTCAGATCACAGCGTAGGTGGGCACAAAATTAAGAGTTCCGAGGTGCTGTTGGGTCCATTCGTCTCGGCCAGTAGCTCGCGTTCGACCCTTGCTCGACCTGCGATGGCAGCCTCCCTTGCGGGTGCTGCATGCGATCTTCGCTCGGGCTCCGGGCTTACCGCCAACCGGAAAAACCTACCCAACGCCTCGGAACTCTATCCTGCCTTCGACGTTTCTTCTTGTTCTCCTCGACCAGCGCTTTGCTATAGACCCTTGCTTGCCCTCCGTGCCCATTTGCATGGGCACGGTGACTGCGCTTGAGTCCCGGACGCGGCACCAACCGGAAAAACTTTAGAAGCTGTCAAAGAACGAATATGTTTCTACTCCTTCTAATTTCAGAGTCAATGAAAAACCGCGCATTTTAAGTAGATGTATTTTCAATCGAGTGCAGCTCATTCACAGGCCCGTGACCGGATTTGGTGCATCTCGGCTCACCGCATTCAACAATGGCCGTCTAATCGTTGCTTCTTTCGAGAATGGAGGCCGTCGCGGAAGTTTGCTGATTTTGTCACGACTGCTCCGGCCATTGTGAAAAACGCGGTAAACCCTGCGTCCAGCAAGGGATTCCGCTGGAACGATAAAATCAAGAGGAGACTATAGTTAGCCTATGAAATCCGCGACTGCGTTTCGAGTGGCCGCCATAATCCTCGCTTCCGTCAGTTTGCCGGCGCAGGTACAACTTCTCGACACACCCGCGGCCCATCAACTTTCTGCGTGGCTCGCTGCGTTCAATAGCGGCGACCGCGCCACGCTGTTGACGTTTCTGCAGAAGAACTTTCCAGCGCGCGCCGGGGAAATTGATGGCGAAATGGGCTTCCGCGAAGAAACCGGTGGCTTCGATTTCAGGAAAGGCGGCGATTGTGCCGCCACGAAATGCTCGGCAATTCTGCAGGAACGCGATTCCGACCAGTTCGCAAGAATCGTCGTCGACGTGGATCCCGCCGAGCCGCACGTCATCAAAGGCATGGAACTGCGCGCCATTCCCCGTCCCGCCGATTTCCCCATCGCTCGCATGACGGAAGCCGACGCGCTAAAGGCCTTTCGTGCCTACCTGGACCAGGCTGCTGCCGCCGGACGTTTTTCCGGAACGGCCCTGGTTGCGAAAAATGGGAAGCCCGTATTCACCGCCGTCTATGGCATGGCCGACCGCGACAAGAAAATTCCCAACCAGCTCGGCACCCAATTTCGTATCGGCTCCATGAACAAAATGTTCACTGCCACGGCCGTGTTGCAGCTGGTGCAGGCGGGTAAAATCAATCTCACCGATCCGCTCGGCAAGTATCTCCCGGACTATCCCAACAAAGATGTCGCTACCAAAGTCACCATTCACCACCTTCTCACGCACACCGGAGGCACCGGCGACTTCTTTGGTCCGGAGTTCGACAAGCATCGCCTGGAGCTGCGAACGCTGCAGGATTACGTCAAGCTTTACGGCGACCGCAGTCTGGCCTTCGAGCCCGGCAGCCGCTGGGAATACAGCAATTACGGCTTCCTGTTGCTCGGTCTGGTGGTGCAGAAAGCCAGTGGCCAGGACTATTACGATTATGTTCGCGAGCACATTTTCAAGCCCGCTGGAATGAATTCAACCGATTCTCTTCCGGAAGATCAGGCAGTCGCCGGCCGATCCATCGGCTACACCAAGATGGGTGGCGCGAGCGAATGGCGGCCCAATGTGGATACGCTTCCTTATCGAGGCACCTCCGCCGGCGGAGGTTACTCGACAGTCGAGGACCTTCTCGCGTTTGCCAACGCACTCGAGAACCACAAACTGCTCGATGCCAAAGATGTGGACCTGCTCACGACCGGCAAGGTGGATACGCCGCGTGGCGGGTCGAAGTATGGCTACGGCTTCGGCGAGGATATCTCGGAAGACGGCGTTCGCTGCTTTGGCCACGGCGGAGGCGCACCCGGCATGAATGGCGATCTAAAAATTTGTCCGCAATCCGGATACGTGATCGCCGTATTGGCAAATCTTGATCCACAAGCCGCAGGTCACGCCTCGGATTTCATTACGGCACGATTGCCGAAAGACTAGCCCCTGGCGCGGACAGCCGAGGGCCTGCCCTGCGCCTGCCGAAGGGGCGGCTGTCTCACCCGCGAGCATCAGGCGATTTCGATCTTTTCGTCGATCAACTGCTTATCGCTCTCCTCCGTGCCGGCAAGTTCAAACGAATTCGTA
The DNA here is from genome assembly GCA_050012155.1 of Candidatus Sulfotelmatobacter sp. Taxonomy (GTDB): domain Bacteria; phylum Acidobacteriota; class Terriglobia; order Terriglobales; family Acidobacteriaceae; genus Sulfotelmatobacter. The sequence goes on from JBEKHS010000001.1 coordinate 54,121, forward strand.
ATCACCGCTTTCCCTTTGTCTACGCTGGTGATGACATAGGAGCAGCCGAACCAGTGCGCCTCGGCAAGATCGGTGGGCGACCAGTGGGCGGGGTGATCGGGATGAGAGTGGTAGAACCCAACAATATCCTCGCCGCGCCCTCGCCCCTCGCGTTGGATCCGCACCAGTTCGCGGGGATCGATGTTATAGCGGTTTTGTGGCGAGTCGGTGCGGGTGTTGCCGCAGCGCGCCGTCGAGGTCACGATGCGGGTGCCGTCCTCGTTCATGCTGCCGAGCAGAACGCCGCAGCATTCGTACGGGTAGGTTTCTTCCCCGTGCCGGCGAAGAGCTTCGTAGTCTTTGAGTGTGAGCTTCAGCATAGAAAATCACAATCCACCACAGAGGCACGGAGGCACGGAGAACTGAAATTCTAGGATTTCAGAACAGAGATTCACAGCGAGAGATCGTTCCCTAGCTTTTCTCCGTGTCTCTGTGCCTCCGTGGTGGGTGTTCTTATTCCGTCCAGAATCTCTCGCTGAGATATTTCTCGCCCGAGTCGCAGAGGATGGTAACCATGACTGCCTGCTCCTCGCGCAATTGAAGCTGTGCGGCAAGTTTGAGGCTGCCGAAAAGGCCGGCGGCGGCAGAGATGCCCAACAAGAGTCCGCAATCGCGCCCGATGCGGCGGCACATCGCATAGGCGTCTTCTGTCGCGATCTCAAGATTTTCATCCGCGAGCGAGGGATCGTAGATCTTGGGAACAATGGCGCTGGCCATGTGCTTCGCGCCTTCAATGCCGTGAAAAGCGGAATCGGGTTGCAGGGAGATGCAGCGGATTGTGGGGTTGAGCTCCAGAAGTCGGCGCGAGGTCCCCATGAACGTTCCGCTTGTACCCAGCATGGTTACAAAATGAGTGATGCGCCCCTCGGTCTGCTGCCAGATTTCATTCGCAGTACCGTGATAGTGAGCCAGCCAGTTGGCGTTGTTCGAGTACTGATCGGCGTAGAAATATAAATCCGGATGCTTGGCGGCAAGTTCGCGAGCCAGGCGGATCGCGCCATCGGAGCCGTCGCCGGGATCGGTATATAGAATGTTTGCGCCATAGGCGCTCAGAATTTTCTTGCGCTCCGCCGAAACATTCTGCGGCATGCACAGCGTGACCGGAAATCCCTCGGCTGCGCCCAGCATGGCGTATGCGATGCCAGTGTTGCCGCTGGTGGCGTCGAGCAGCGTCTTGCCCGGAGGGAATTCGCCGCTCAGCCGGCCTTTGGCGACGATGTTGGCGGCGGCGCGGTCTTTCACCGAGCCGCCCGGGTTGTACCATTCGGCCTTGCCCAAAAGTGTTACACCGGGCAATTGCTCCGTGAGTCGATCGAAGCGCAGCAGCGGAGTATTGCCGATGCGATCGATCAGACTCTGCCCCGGACGCGCCACGACAGGCTCCGGCGCATGATGCGCCGAGTAGGTTGCCGCCGGCCTGGCCGATGTTTGACCCATGTTTGAACTGTTTGCCAGTGACTATCGTAATATGCAACAGCAAACGAAACACGCTATGTAGTATGGTGTCCTTAGATGACAAAGTTTGCAAGTCCGATGCAGCGCGAAAACAACACTGAACAGTTTTCACCCGAGTTGCATCCAAGAAAAAGATTGGAAGTGTAGAGAATGCCGAAAGCTATTGAAGCACGAACTTACGAGGAAGCGCTGGCCTGGCTGCGCGAGCATGGTTTCGATGTGCTGGAAGCGCCCGGCACGAATGGGCGCGTGTTCCTCAGAAAATACAACGTGTCGGCTGCGATTCAGAAGACAGCCGAAGATGGCGTGAAGATATTTGCCTATCCCGGCTACCTGGTCGGAAGCGAGATTTCGAAACTCGTCAACCGCGGCTATCAGCAGTTCTTGAAGAACTCGAAGACGGAAATCCCGGCGAGCGCTGACCACCTCAAAGCGCTGCAGTCGTTTACAGAAGAGCTGAAAGTGGCGCTTGGACTACCCAGCCTTTACAACGAATCGCTGGGGACGGTGAGCGAGTCCTACCACTACGATCGCCTCAAGGACGACGATAAACCGCCGGTCGATCGGCCGAAGCGTCCCTGGGAAGTTGCCGGCAAAGCCGTCGCCGTAAAAAAAGGCCGAGCGTAAAGTCGCCGGATATAACCTTTTTGTCATTCCGATTTGTCATTCTTCTTTGTCATTCCGAAAAGCGGAGCGACAGCCCTGTCCTTTCGTCTGGAACTTGTGCGAAACTGGTGCGCGCTGTTTAGCCAGAGCCGGAGGTTCCCGTGCGCACCCGTTGTGTCCCCTGCTTTTTGTTTTGCGTCTTGCCGATCCTTTTTTTGCCGATCCTGTTTCTCGCAACCGCGAAGCTAGCCAGCGCTCAGTTCGTGTATCACGGCTACGGCACTGACGACGCGAAGGCCATCGAGCATGTGATGCGTTTGCAACAGGCGGCCTGGAACCGCCACGATCTCGAAGGCTTCATGGCGGGCTACTGGAATTCTCAGCAGCTTACGTTCTTCTCCGCCGGAAAAGAGCAGGACGGATGGCAAGCCACAATGGATCGTTACCTCGCTAAATATGCCAGTCCCGGGCACGAGATGGGTAAGCTCGAGTTCTCAGGCTTGCGGGTCGAAATGCTGGGCCAGGACTCAGCTTTCGTGCGCGGCACATGGCAACTGACCATGTCGGACGGAAAGAAGCCGCACGGATTGTTCACGCTGGTTTTCCACAAATTTCCCGACGGATGGAAGATCATTCACGATCACACTTCCGCCGCCGAGTGAAGATCGCATCCGGCAGCTAGCTTCTAGCCCCACGTCCCATACCCCTGTCCATGGCTTCGTTCGCCAGCCGGTCAGCTTCCTGATTATGTTCGCGCAGCGCATGGCCGATCGAAAACCATTCCAGTTGCGCGATCAATTCTTTGGCTCGGCCGTGAAGATCCTTCAGGGTGGGATTCTTCACTTTGTAAATGCCTTTGATCTGCCGCACCAGCAACTCGGAATCGCTGATCAGCTTCAGAGCCTTGGGACCATGCTCGATCGCGTATTCGAGGGCCGCGATCAATCCTTGATACTCGGCGAAGTTGTTGGTCTGGTGGCCAAGGTATTCGCTGAGATGCGCGACTTTATTCCCCGACTGATCCTGGATGACCACGCCGTAGCCCGCAGGCCCCGGATTGCCGCGCGCGCCGCCGTCGCTGTGGGCGACGAGGTAATGCTCGGGAGGGTTCTCGCGGGAGTCCTCGCGGTGCGAAAAAAGATTCCTACTTGCAGCGCTGCGGGAATAAGAAGGCATGACTCGAGTTTACAACGGCTGGCTTAGCGGCCGGCGGCCAGGCGCGTGGCAAGCCGCGCCGGCAGGCTGGCGGCGAGAATGCGCTCCTGCGCGGCCTTCAGATTGTAAGGTGCGCGGTGGTAGTGAATCACCTGCGCTTCCGTATCGAACAGAGCGAATGCGGCGCGCCAATCTCCGTCGCGTGGTTGACCCACGGAGCCCGGATTGATCATGTAACGCGTGTGCGGCTTCAGATGCAGCGACACCGACTCGGCTTGCCCCACGGTTCGGTATTCAGGACGAAAACCGTCCGCGCTGGAGCCGTTGGCGAAGAATCCCCCCTGCAGATGAGTGTGGCCGAAGAAAGTCAGCGGCGTGCTGAGTGCGAGCAGCGGAACCAGCGCATCGCCAATGGAAACGATATAAGCGTCTTCGTCGCCGGGTGAGCCGTGAACCAGTTGCACTTCAGGAAAGCCTTCCAGAGGGAGCGGGCCTTGCGGCAAGGAATGCAGCCAGTCGTGGTGCTCGCGGGTCAACTGCTCGCGCGTCCAAAGGGCGGCGGAGGCGGCCAGGGGGTTGAAGTCATCCAGTTCGAGCAGCCCGGTCGCGGCTTTGTCGTGGTTGCCGCGGACGAAGATGTTTCCCAGGCTGCGGGCACGTTCAATCACCTCGTTGGGGCTGGCGCCGTAGCCAACCACGTCACCCAGGTTGGCCACCAAATCGTACGCCGGAGCCGCCGCGAGGCAGGCGTCCAGAGCTTCCAGATTGGCATGAATGTCGCTAAGCAGCAGGATTCGCAATCAGCACCAGACAAAGTGGGGATTATAGAACGAGCGCGAACAGAAGCGATACAGGGCGGGTGTTTATTCCGCTGCGGACATTTGCGCACGCTACTTCGAATTTACGACTGGACAGCGCGCCCAGTGCCCTTCGCCAACCTCCACGAGCGGCGGTAGTACGCGAGCGCACTCCGGAATGCGGAATCCGCAGCGCGGCTCGAAAGCGCAGCCCGGCGGCATATTGTGCAGCGGTGGGACGGTTCCCTCCACCGTGTCGAGAGGTCGACCGCGCTCCGTCTTCAGGTCGGGGACCGCGTGCAGAAGGCCGCGAGTATATGGGTGCGCCGGAGAGTGAAAGACTCCCTGCTTCGTTCCGAATTCCACCAGGCTGCCGGCATACATCACGGCGACCCGGTCGGCAACCTGCGAGACCACGGCGAGATCGTGCGAAATGAACAGCATCGCCAGGCCGAATTTCGAGCGCAGTTCAGCCAGCAGGTCGAGGATTTGCGCCTGGATGGTGACATCGAGCGCGGTCGTAGGTTCGTCGGCGATGAGCAACCGCGGCCGGTTCACGATAGCCATCGCGATCATAATCCGCTGCCGCATGCCACCGGAGAGCTGGTGCGGATAGTCGCGGGCACGGCGATCTGGCTCCGGGATGGCGACCTCCGTCATGGCTTGAATGGCTAACCGTGCCGCCTCACTTCTTGAGTTGCGGCCGTGAGCCCGCACAGCCTCGGCGATCTGGTCGCCCACGCGCATCACGGGATTGAGCGCAGTCATCGGCTCTTGAAAAATCATCCCGATCCGCGAGCCACGCAATTGGCGCATCGCGTCATCGGGAAGCGTAGCAAGGTTGCTTTGTGAACCATTCTCAACGAAAAGAATTTCGCCTGAAACTGTTGCCTGCGGCGGAAGCAGGCGCATGATAGCCAGCGATGTGATCGACTTGCCGGATCCCGATTCGCCAACAAGTCCCAACACTTCGCCGGCAGCGATCGTGAAGCTGAGGTCGCGAACCGCCGGAAGGAGACTTCGCTTTCGCTCAGATTGAGCCGAGTCGCCAGTCTCCACAAGGCTCTTGGCGGCGAAGTCGATATTCAGATGACGGATGTCGAGAAGCGGAGGCACGGTGTCATGGTAGCAGCCGCACCTTATTGCCCCAGAATCAGCGGCAGCCCATTCTTGTTGTTGCCGATGACCACGACCTTCGAGTTCGGACTTTTCGCGAGATTCTCTGTGGCTTCAATACCCTTCCACTCCAGCAGCGACGGCGTAATTCCTTGAGCTACAATCTGCTGGAAGTCGCGTACTCCGGCCGCCTCGATGCGCTTCCGCTGGGCTTCCTGCGTTTCTTTCTGCAAGCGGAAATTCATGGCCAGCGATTCCTGCTCGGCCTGCTGTTTGGCTTCAATAGCGGCTTTCAGCGTGGCCGGCAGTTGGATGTCGCGTAGCAGAACGTTCTCCACGGTCAGGCCGCGCTGGTTGAGTTGGGCGCTGACCTGATCGTAGATCTGCTTGCCCACCATCTCGCGCTCGCCCGTGTAAAGAGCGTTGGCAGTGTGCGATGCCGTGGCTTCGCGGATGGCGGAGCGGAGCGTGGGCTCAACCACCACGTTTTCGTAATCGGCGCCAATCTTCTGAAAAACGTCCGAAGCACGGTCCGGATTGAGATGGTAGATAAGCGACGTATCCAGGCTCATCATCAGGCCTTCGCTCGAGGGCACGCTGGCAGATTCCTTCAGCGTCTGCGTCTGGATCGACAACTCGTTGTTCGTTTTCAGCGGATTGATGACATGGATGCCCTCGCCCAGCGTCTCGCCCGTGACTTTGCCGAAGAGCGTGAGCACGCCCACATGGCCGGTTCCAACCCTGGTAACGGAATTGAAAAGCAAAATCACGAGCAAAAGTGCGACCAGGCCAATTCCAATCAGGCGCAGAAGCCCGCCGCCGTGCCCGCCACCATCAATCACTCTGCCCCGAGCCGGATCAAATATCGTCATCGTAGTTTCTCCCAGTGTAATTTTAGGGTGGGCTGACCCGCGGTGTAAGTGCCTTCTCAGAGACCAAGCTTTCGTCGTCCTGAATCTTCCCATTCTCTGCCGCATCTTTTATGCTTAGACTTATGAGCAAGATTCACATCCCCACGCCCCTGCGGCAATACGTAGATAAGCAGTCCACTGTCGACGTTAAAGCCGACACAGTGGCCGAAGCCATGAATGCACTGGTCGCGAAGCATCCCGACTTGCGTCGCCATCTGTACACGGAGGATGGCAAGCTGCGAGCCTTCGTGAATCTTTATGTGAACGACGAAGACATCCGCTACCTGCAGAAAGAGGCGACCACGGTGAAGGAAGGTGACAGCATTTCGATCGTGCCTTCCATTGCCGGAGGCGCGCAAGATGAACCAGTTGTCATCCCGAGCGCAGCGAGGGACCTTGGTTTCTGCCCGAAGTGCCACGAGAGGTCTTGAAGCGGGCGAGAACCAAGATCCCTCGCCCTGCTCGGGATGACAGAACTTTCCTTACCGAGGATCTTATGGCCACCATCACCACCGAAATTCCCGTAACCCTGAGCAAGGACGAAATCCTGCGCTACTCGCGCCATCTCATCATGCCCGAGGTGGGCATGGAGGGTCAGCAGAAGCTGAAGGCGGCGCGCGTGCTCTGCATCGGCACCGGAGGGTTAGGCTCGCCGCTGGCTTTGTATCTTGCTGCCGCCGGCGTGGGTACGCTGGGCCTGGTCGATTTCGATGTGGTCGATTACACCAACCTGCAGCGGCAAATTATTCACACGACCGCGGATGTAGGGCGCAAGAAGATCGATTCCGCCACTGACAAGTTGACCGCGATCAATCCGTATTTAAACCTGCGCACTTTCGACACGCGCTTGAGCAGCGAGAACGCGCTCGAACTTTTCCGCGACTTCGACATCATCGCCGACGGCACCGATAATTTTCCTACGCGCTATCTCGTGAATGACGCATGCGTACTTACGGGCAAGCCCAACGTGTACGGATCCATTTTCAGGTTTGAGGGCCAGGCCAGCGTGTTTGCAACAGAAGATGGCCCGTGCTACCGCTGCCTCTATCCCGAGCCGCCACCGCCGGGACTGGTTCCATCCTGCGCCGAGGGCGGAGTGCTCGGAATCTTGCCCGGTCTGGTCGGCGTGATGCAGGCCACCGAGGTGATCAAATTAATTCTCGGAATTGGCGACCCTCTGATCGGCCGCTTGCTGCTGATTGATGCGCTGGGCATGAAGTTCCGCGAGCTGAAGCTGCGCAAAAATCCCGATTGCCCCGTGTGCGGTACGCATCCCACGGTCACGAAGCTGATAGACTACAACGAGTTTTGCGGTATTCGCGGGGAGGAAAAACCGGTGGCAAATGGAGTTCCCGAAATCCAGGTAGAAGAACTGAAGCGGCGTTTGGACGCGAAAGAAAACATCTTCGTACTCGACGTCCGCGAGCCCCACGAATACCAGATCTGCAACATCGGCGGACATCTGATTCCGCTGAACGACCTACCCAAGCGCGTCAACGAACTCGATTCCAGCCGCGAAATCGTCGTCCACTGCAAGATGGGCGGACGCAGCGCGAAAGCAGTCGCGTTCCTGCAGCAATCCGGTTTCACCAAAGTTCATAATCTGGCTGGCGGAATTACCGCGTGGTCAGAGCGCGTCGACCCCAAGGTGCCGAAGTACTGAGAGGCCAGTTGTCATTCAAGGACTGGGAGCGCAAGCTGAAAGTCAGCGGCGGGAGCAGCGTACATCTCAACGCGGAGTTGGAGAAGTTCGCTCCCCAGTGAAGGCGCATTCGGTCTCAACAATTTAAGACACCAAAAAGTAAGGGAGCACAGTTCGTGCTCCCTGTTCGTTTTTCCCTGCTGCCTGTGCTACTACTTGCTCGATCCGCCCTGCATGCCTTCGCTCGCCTCCGCCAGCTCCAGAGAGGTTTTCTTCCCCTGGAAGCGGACAGCCGTCAGTGAATTGGCGCCGCTTGCGCTCTGCATGGTCACAGCCGCATCGTTCGCCGCCGGCGCCTGTAGTTCAACCACGTGCGCGGTGGTCTTCAAAACCACGTTCTTGCCTTTCAGGATGCTGAGTTCCACGTTGGGTCCAGCGCCTTCCCACTCCAGTTTGTAGCTCCCTGCTTTCAACGTGGTTCCGTTGACTGATACAGGGTTGTCAAGTTGCAAACTAGCTTTTGTTGCGGCAAAGGCACTCGAGGCCAGCAGCACCGCTAACCCCAGCACCAGACTCTTCGACACGGTCGCGAACTTCATGACTGCTCCTTTTTTCTTTCCCGAAATTACGTCGGGAAGCGGTTGGGGCGGCCCGGTTCATGACTTCCGCGAGAAAACCCTTGTGTTTTGCCGCGAATCGCCTACAATTCAGCCGCTGGGGTTCAGCCGACAAGCCGCCAGGCCTGTCGCGCTGTGCACGGGGGTTTTCTCACCTGGGCCGCCAAACCGAGAGTGAGAGAATCCCCTAAACCCCGCAAGACTTCTATTTCGAAAGAATCCGGCCAGCTTAAAATGGCTCGCTGGCTTGCTACTCTCATTACTACGGAGCCGCTTCACCAAAAGTTCCGCAGTTTCCTCTTCGATGGTTTCTTCGATTGCGGTTACAGGTGTATGGACGAGGCTCCTGCATTTCCGGTAGCAAGAATCCGTATGAATTCGTTCTTCAGGAAGCTGGCAACCATGGAACATCGATGAGATGTTCTGTGAGAACGAAACGCGGAACTATCTTCACAGCGTGTTCGTATCATCCGGTGTCAATAGTCTTAGGGTTTTCTCAAGAGCTGTTGCGGCGTAGGTAATTCAGGAGGCGCTTTCCGGCGAACAAAAACGTGATTGAACTTGTGCATCTCCGCAAAGAATATGACAACCTGCTGGCCGTGGATGATTTGGACCTGACCATTCCGCAAGGCGAGATCTACGGTTTGATCGGCCCTAACGGCGCAGGCAAGACAACGACGATTCGCATGACGTGCGGGTTGCTCGCACCCACGATGGGACGTGCGCTGGTCGCCGGCATAGATGTGGCGCAGGAACCGGAGAAGGCGCAACAACATATTGGATATCTCTCAGACTTCTTCGCCGTATATGAGGATCTCAAAGTCTGGGAGTATCTCGACTACTTTGCGCACGCCTACAAAATGCCCGAGGCAGACATCCCGGCGCGGCTAACCGAGGTGATTGCGCAGGTGAATCTGGAAGTGAAGCGCGATGCGATGATTCGCGGGTTATCGCGCGGGATGAAGCAGCGCCTGGGAATTGCGCGCGCCATCATTCATCGACCCAAGGTGCTGCTGCTGGATGAGCCCGCGTCTGGGCTCGATCCCAAGGCGCGTCTGGAACTGCGCAATCTGTTGCTCTCTCTGCGCGATCGGGGAGCGACAATTCTGATTTCATCCCACATCCTCACCGAACTCGAGGGCTTCTGCACCTCGATCGGCATCATGGAAAAAGGCCGCATGGTGCGCAGTGGTCGCATTGACGAAGTAACCGCGGCGGAAAACCCCACGCGGCTGGTGCGGTTGACATGGGCGGGAGATTCGCTGGCCGGCGATTCACTGAAAACGGTGCAGGAGCATTTGCAGCGCGAGCCGCGAATTTCGCAAGCGAAACTGACGACGGCTGGAGGCGCGTTTCAGTTTGCCGGCCCGGAAGAAGATCTGGCGCCGGTTCTCGCCGGATTGATTGCGAGTGGGGTGAAGGTGACCGCGTTTGGCGAAGTGAAGCAAACCGTCGAAGAACTCTACATGAAGCTTTCGACGCACGAGGTGATGTGATGATGCCTGGTCTTCGGATAAAGATTTGGAACAATCCTGAATTTGTGCGCCACCGGCGCGCCGAGCTGCGCCCGGTGCGGGCCGTGACCGTGGGCGTAGTCGTGGTTGTGATGTGTGTGCTGCTGGGAATGGCATGCTGGAGCTTCCAGCACGAAATCCTCGCCAGTATTCGCAATGGCGCCGAGTACTTCAAAACGGATGCGTGGACGCAACGCCTGGCAGCGGCCGAAAACAACTTTGCCCAGAAGACGTGGCTGCTGTTTTACAAGTGGCTGATCGGCTTGCAGGGCGCAGCTCTGACTTTCTGGACATTGTTCTCTTGCGCGCAGTCGGTTTCCGGAGAACGCGATCGCAAGACGTGGGATTTCCAACGCGTGACGCGGCTCACGCCGTGGGAGATTTTGATTGGCAAACTGCTGGGCGAGCCCGTGCTGGTTTACTTCGCGGTCCTGTGCGCGGCTCCCGTGACGCTGGTCGCCGGATTAGCCGGAGGATTGTCTCTCGGCGCTGTACTTTCCGTCTTCGCATTTCTTGCGCTGACTTCAGTGTTTCTTGGCCTGGGTGGCATGTGGCTCTCAACACTGCTCGAAAGCCGCACAAGAGCAGTCGGGCTGATCGGCGCGCTGGCATTCTACGGGCTCACACTTGGCGCCCGCGGCATGGAAAACAGTGGGCTGCCGGGATTCGCGGCGCTCAGCCCGCTAACCGCGAGATTTGCCTTCATCGAGACCGGCGGCTTTGGCCATGCTCTTCGTCCCGTTCTCTTCGGCCGCGAAATTCCCTGGCTGCTGATGTGTTTCCTTCTCTGTGGATCCTTCAGCGCGTGGCTGGCTCTGATGCTGGTGCGGAATTTGAAGCGCGATTATCAGGAAATCCGTCCGCTTTCGCGCTGGCAGGCTGTGGGGTGCGCGGCGTTCCTGAATTTCCTGATCTATGCGCTGCTCCGTCCCTCGCCGGCTTTTGGTCAGTCATGGAATGTGGACTCGTCACCCGGCCTCTTCACCGATGCCAAAGTCGTCGCTGCATTCGCCGTCGCAATGAACGGGCTCATTCTGTTTCTAATGGGGTTGGCGACATTGACTCCGCAAGAGCGTCTCAAGGTTTGGCGGCGCAAGCGCACGGCTGGCGAGGCGGCAGTGTTCGCCGATGATGGCCTGCCGTGGCCGTGGCTCGGGATGTCTGCGCTAGTGGCTTATGTCCTGATGGTCTGGGGTCTGCTGGCGTGGAATCACACTTTGCCTCTGGGAATGAGCACACTGCAGACGGCGGCCGTGCAACTTTTGCTGGTGCTGGTTTTTGTGACCCGCGATGTGCTCTTCTTGCAATGGTGCATGCTCACGCGGCTGCGGCAGCCGGTGGTGAAGGGAGTCTTATACCTCGGCCTGTATTACGCGGCTGCGGCCGTGCTCGCAGGCATCGGCTCGGTTTCCTCGGAGGCGACCGGACATTGGGTGTTAGCGCTGCTCACGCCGGTGCAGGCATTCGATTCTCATGTGAGCGGTCTGGCGTTCCCAACGGCAACCTACGTTGGGCTGGCGTTGCAGACCGGAGTGATCGGCGTGGTGCTGATGGCGATCAGCAGCCGCCTGCAGCGCCCAATGCGCATGGCCGCTACGGCTTAGGCCTTACCGCCCGGGATTCGGCCTCTGCGGCACAAATTAGTCCGCGTCGCCGTGCTGCCGGTTGACCGACCAGATGCTCGCCGGATCCTTTTCGAACGGGTAGACGTGCACCATCCAGTTGAAAACTACGGGGTGAAAAGTTCCGCCGGCGGCATCGCAGGCTTCCTGCGTGACGATCGATCCCTTTAAGCCAAACTGCGGATGCGGCAACAACCCTTCTCCGCGACGATCCGGAGGCGCGAGGCAAAAATTCACGTGCTCGTGCCACTGCGCCACGCTTAACGGAATGCGCTCGTCCAGTTGATCTTCGCCGAAGCGCTTAGGTGCCGTGTACATTACGCCAATCAATTTGTAATCGTCGCCATGTTTTTCGTAGAGCAGCGAGGTGGGATGCTCCGGATTGAAGCGGACGGCCGCCTCCATCGCGTACCCGATGTTAGTGAAGTGATACATCTTCTGCGGGACGTTGGGCAGAAAAATCTTGAAGCCGTCGTTGAGAGCGACATGATAGTCGAGATATTTTTGCGAGGCCCTGCGTGCAGCTTCCACCACCTCTTGAGCCTTTTCGGCGTCTCCCGGTCTCTCCGAGCGCAACGCCGTCATCTTCATGTGCGGGCCCATATCCATGTGCCCTTCCATCGAGTGCATGGCGTGGGCGCTGGCGTCGCTGTCTTTGTCGGCGTCTTTATCCCCGCCCATGGGCATGTCTTTCGTCTGCATCTGCATGTTCGACATGTCGTGACCGGGCATATCCATCCCCGGCATGCTCGACTGGCTGGATGAAGACTGGCTCGTAGAAGGAGCGCTGGTGGACGGAGCGCCGCCGGCGGCGGGTTGCTGCTGTCCCCACGCTACGCTGGCTAACAGGCAAAGCGAAATCAGAACGACGATTCGGTCGCGCATGATAAATCTCCCTACGTTTGGTGTCTTTCAGTATTAACCCTGACGCCCCAGGCTTGTTTCGGCAAGAGAACTCTGGTTACCCACGATTACACAGGTAACAACCTTACTCCGCCACAAGCTGCTCCAGAATTGGGCGCGCGTATTCGTAGTGCGGGTGGGAGCGGGGACGACGATTTATTTTTTCGCCGATTCCTGCTAGCCGCTAGCCTCGCCGCGCGAATTGGGCTTGCGATTCAATCGCCAGATTCCTGCATTCAAATAACCGGCGTAGGTGACCCATGCGAGGTAGGGCAGAAGCAGCGCTCCGGAGAACGGTGAGACCCGCCAGAACAAGATCACAGTCGCCAGAACTACCGCCCAGAGTAAGACAATCTCAACCAGGGCCAGACCCGGCGAGCGCATACCAAAGAAAATCGCGGACCAGGCTGCGTTCAAGGCGAGCTGAATAAGAAAGAAAGTAATAGCCGCCGACGCTCCCTCCCAGCCGTCGCCGACACGCCACACATTCCAGGCGGCGATTGTCATCAGAAAATAAAGAGCAGTCCACACCGGACGAAAGTACGAAGCGGGCGGGCTCCCAGAAGGCTTCCGTAGCGTCGGATACCAGGTGCGAACCGAGCGTGCCGTAAATGCAGACGCAATTCCAGCGGCCGAAAATGTGAGCGCCACAAATGCCGCCAGCGCGACGAGCAGGTTCCTGGACAAGCGACTATCCTACTGCACAGGCTCAGAGACGTGCTCATGAACGATCACCCACTTGCCGCTCTGGTTCTCAAAGACCCCGGTCCAGCGGAAGTCGCCCATCTCAACCTTGCCGGGTTTGGTGGTCATCTCATACTTCACGGTTGCGGTTGCCCACACCAGATCTCCGTGGGGATGAATGGCGAGGTCGTCATTCAACGTGAACTTTGCGCTTTTGTAGCCGGCGAGTTCGCCCTTCACTCCATTCTCATATTCATCCCAACTGCCGTATTTCAAAGGGGCGATATCGAAGAACGTATGTGGGCCGCTGGCATAGAACCTGGCCACGTTGGCACTATCGAGCGTGGCCCATCCGTCCCAGATACTTTGCAGGTAGGCTTTATCGGGAGCGCCAGACGCCATCGATTTCTTCATCGCCGGCTGAGGCGGCTGCGCGACGCAAAACAGTGTTAGAAGGGCCAGGCACAACAGAGCTGCGGGAAAGTGCTTCATTGTTTGTCTGCCTCCGGAACCCGGCGGAATTCTCGCACAGGGACTTGCCATCTGCAGGTAGTGTCCTAATAGTGCGTTGAAACTCTGGAAGCGCGGTTGCGCGCTTTATGCATGTCACTGGAGGCTAGCTTTTGTTCCTGTTCCACAATCCAAGCCTCAATCAGTTGCCGAATGGAATCATCGCGGCATTCCTTGCGGGCGTTCCGTAGCCTCTTGATCTCAGCCTGAATGGTTGCCCGCTTGCTGGGGGGGGTACCATTGCCAAAAGTGTACGCTGCCGCCCGAACAAGTCAAGCCCTACCTAGGGCCTGGTAGTGGCCGTTTTCAGCCACCACCCGCGCCGCGAGCGGGTTGACAGTGCCGGCATATAAGACTAGGGTTGTAGCTGAGGTGGTTACCACCTTCTCCTCTTTCAGGTTCCCTGAACTAAGTCAGCCCATCTGAAGTTGTTTCTCTTAGCAACCCCAACCCTAAGGAGGTTGCCTATGTTTGCACGCAATATCTCTTTCCATCTTAAGTCCAATATGTTGTCCGATTTCACCCGGGCGTTTGAAAAAGACGTCCTGCCTTTACTTCGTAAACAGAATGGTTTTAGGGACGAAATCACCCTCGCCGGCCCCGGCGGAGTTGATGTAACTGCAATCAGTCTGTGGGAAAGCAAGAACGATGCCGACACTTACAACGCACATACGTATCCGCAAGTGTTGAAGACGCTGGGCAAATTTATCGAGGGAACGCCGCAGGTTCACACCTTTGACGTGGTCACCTCGACCATGCACCAGCGCGAGCTAGTCACCGCGTAGAGGACACTCTGAGTTGCTGGGGCCTGAGCAGGCGGAGCTACGTCCGCCTGCTCGGGCCACTTCACGACATGCACTTGATCGCGCCAAGGAGGGCGAAGTATGCACCTAGCGCTTCAAAACGCGGAAACGATCAATCGTCTGGTGGAACAGGGCGAATTTCTTCTGAAGAGCTTCCATGATGAGCAACAGAAAGACCCCCTGGGGGTGGAAGCTGAGTTCGCGCGCGGGGAACTGATTGGGTGGCGCAGCACGTTACACACCTTGTACCGCGATTGCGCGGAGGACATTGTCAACCGCGTAGTCACCAGGACACGCTTGCAGATCCCCGAAGGCGAAATCCCCAGCGGTGCGGCTCATGCCTATTGATGCCATCCTGCGCGAAGTTGAGCAACTCCACAACGTCAGCGAACGTCTGGTGATACTGGCGGAGCAACATCCGCCGGTGTCAGAAGCGCTCATGACTATCTCGGGGAGCGTCCGGAACACCGCCACTATTTTGGGGGTACTGGTCGCGACGAAGATGACTCGACCAATGTGAACGGTGTTTGCTGGTGGGCTTGCGCAAATGGCGGGCCCGCGCTGGTTCGGGCGGCAGCTTGCATCATGGAGCGTTCTTGCTTTTTGTGCTTCTGGGATGGTCGGCACAAACATGCACAGCAAACTCCTTGTCGCGCTGCAGTTCAAAGTTGCGCATCATTTCAGCGAAGGAGTTGCCGGCGGGCGCGCCAGAAGGGTTGAAGACCCAAGCGCACTCGGAGCAACCAAAACCCTGAAAACGAGGTTGGTCAATCCATACCAGCTTTCGATTCATGGCCGCCTCAGCGCCCCAATGTGATCTGACGGCGCGCCCTCGTTCCCGCTCGCCGTCAAGAGACGGAAGCTCGCCTTTTCGCGGGCCCGATCCCTTTTCGTGGCCCGGTCCTTCTCGTGGGATCCAGGCATGGCGGGGGGCCGCAAACGGATCGGCAAATGCTACGTGTGTCAATTAGAACTGTCTGTCGGGCGGACTACATACATAAACAATTCCTGTTCCGGCGCAAGCTCCCCTGCTTCCAGCGCGTTCTGCGTATCGCTCTGCGTGAATGTACGTTTTTGCTCAGACTCCGCTTCAAATCCAAAGTAACCTTGTTAGTTATGAGACAGGGAGTTTCGTAATGACCCTGCAATTAGGCGCAGTTTAGGGCTAACTCGTAGGAGAGTTTGTGGAAGGCAAGAGTCGGCAAGATGTGCACTCTGGCGAACGGACGAATAGCGAAGGGAAACCGGTCAGCAGCCTCATACTTTTATCGATCCCCGATAGCGACTTCCGCTCACTGCGTCCGCATCTCGAGTATGTCAGCTTGCCAAACCATCTGATCATTCACGAGGCCGGTGAAAATCTGGAGTTTGCGTATTTTCCGAATCGTGGCCTGATTTCTCTTGTTGTCGTAATGAAAGATGGAAAAACGGCCGAAGCCGGCATAGTTGGAAGTGAGGGCTTTACAGGAACACTGGCGGCTGTTGGCCTTAGTAGAAGCACGCTGCAAGCGGTGGTGCAAATCACGGGGGATGGGTTTCGAGTTGAGGTCGGAGCTTTGCAGAACACTCTGGAATCCGCACCACACCTGCAATTGATGTTAAGCCGTTATGCTGCAATTCGGAGTATGCAGGTTGCACAAACTGCGGCGTGTAACCGTCTGCACGATATTGGACAACGTCTTGCGCGGTGGTTGCTGATGACTCAGGATCGAGTGGATTCCGGATCGCTGCCCATCACTCACGATTTTCTGGCGACGATGCTCGGGACAGATAGACCCACCGTAAGCGTGGCGGCTAGTGTTTTGCAGAGAAAGAAGGCCATCGAGTACACGCGTGGCGCAGTGGAGATCGTAAACCGCAGGAAGCTCGAAAACTCCGCTTGCGAATGCTACAGCGTTATTCGACAGTACGATGGTGAGCTCGGCTTGAGATAAGGCCCGGGCTGCCCTCACCCGCTTAACTTTATCGCGGTAGCGGATCCTTCATATTCGTTAGGGCGTAGGCCATTACGGCCATGGCAGCGGCGTTTTCGCGCAGTTCTGCGGGGACGACTTTGTCGAGAGTGTCGGCGGCGGAGTGATGGTAATTGAAATAGGTACGGCCGTCCTGCGTGAGACCGAAGGCAGGCACTCCGGCGTTAGACATGGCCTCGATATCGGCGCCGGGAGGATAGGTAGTGGGTTCTAGGACCGTGGCGCCGATGCTCTGGAGAACACTTTGTACCGGATGTAGAGCGTCGAGGGCGGCGGGAGTGGCTTTGACATCGAAGCCGAGAGGATGGGCCGCGCCGGAGTCGCTCTCGATCGCGCCGACGTAGTGAGCGAAATCGGCGGAGTATTCGGCGGTATAGGCCTTGCTGCCGGAGCCTCCAGTTTCTTCGTCCATCCAGGCGATGACGCGGAGGG
Source organism: Candidatus Sulfotelmatobacter sp. (assembly GCA_050012155.1). Taxonomy (GTDB): domain Bacteria; phylum Acidobacteriota; class Terriglobia; order Terriglobales; family Acidobacteriaceae; genus Sulfotelmatobacter. The sequence goes on from JBEKHS010000001.1 coordinate 70,900, forward strand.
TGCGGGCGGGACGTAGGTGGAGTCGTTGAAGGATTTCGGCAGTCTCCATAGCGATGACGACGCCGGCGCCGTCATCGATGGCGCCAGTACCGAGATCCCAGGAATCGAGATGGCCGGAGACGACGACGATCTGCTCGGGGTGTTCGGAGCCTTTGAGGTCGGCGATGACGTTGTAGCTGGTCTCATCGGGCAACTTTTGCGGGGTGAGCGTGAGGTGCATGCGGACCTTGCCTTCAGCGGCGAGGTGGACGATCAGGTCGGCGTCTTCGGCGGTAACGGCGGCGGCGGGGATTCCGGCGGCGGTGCTCATTCCGGTGTGCGGCAGGCGGTAATCGGCGCTGCCGACGGAGCGGACTAGAGCTGCGACTGCGCCGAGATCAGCCGCGGCTTTTGGCCCTGATACGCGATAGCGGACCGCCTCGCCATAAGCTGGGAAAGCCAGACCGGCAGCGGCTTTTTGTTTGTCGTAGAGCTCGTTGAAAAGAACGATCTTGCCGGCTACCTTGTCGGGGCCCAGGGCTTGCAGCTCTTCGAAACTGTCGACGGTGACTACGTCGGCGGTGAGTCCGTCCGCGGACGTGCCGGAACTTCCGCCGAGAGCCGTTAGGACGATCTTTTGCGTTGTGCCGGGCACCATGCCGGGATACTCCAGGAGCGCGGCGCTCTCGGCTCCGCGAACCCAGTGCGGCACTGTGACTTCCTGGAGGCGGACCTCAAGACCCAGCTTTCGAAGCTCGCCGGCGACGTATTGCGCGGCGGCGGTGGCCTGGGGCGAGCCGGTGGGACGCGGCCCGATGTTTTCAGTGAGGTGAGCGAGCTGGCGGTAGGCGTAGTCGTCGTTGAGAGCGGCGGCTTTGATGGCGGAGAGTTGTTGCAGCAAGAGCAAAGGAAAGCTCTGCTGATTTGCCGGGGAGGGCTGCAGCGGGTTTTGAGCGGCAGCGATTCCCGGCGAGACGAGCAGGAGTGCGATTGAAGTTACAAAAGACGGGAACGGGAATCCGGAGAAGCGGAATGCCTTGGTCATAGATGCTAAGGAGTGTATCTGAGAGAAGCGGCTGCCGAAAGTATGCTAGCGTTTGAGCATGGACAAAAAAGAGATCAATTCGACTAGGATGACGCTGAACTTCCTGATCTGGGTGGGCGGGGTATTCATGCTTCTGTTGTTCGCGCTTCTGGCGCACTTTGTGTGGAGGATCTTCTAGCCGGGCTTGTGCCGGGCCCGATTGGGCTGCGCAGTGTCCCAGCCGAGACCCGCCCTGAGGTCGTCGAAGGGGCAGGCTGTCCCCACATCGGGCTTTCGCTGAGAAACTTCTTCCTAGGAAGAAAATTGTGGCCCCATTGCTGGGGCCACGTTTTCAAAGAGGCAAAGTTGGTGGGTGTGTCAGGAAAGGCGATGGAAGTCACCGTTCAGCCAGCAGGAACGGGACTTCGGGAAACGGTGAAGAGAGTCAAAGATGAAGGTCATTGCTTTGGGTTTGCGGCCTCTTTTGTACATCAGAAAGAAGCATTTGCGGAACCAAAGGTCAGCAGACGATGGATAGCACATCCGACAGTGCGTAACCTATTGATACAGTTAGGCTTAGTTCAAGGTTTAGCATCAAAAGCGAACTGTTGGCGCGGGATCGATGAGCCGCGAAGTGTCACAACGGTGCACATTGATTGCAGGGAGATGCCTTGAAAAAACTTCGGACCGCCGTCGAAGCGGCGGCCCGGAGAGGTTAGAGCCCTTAACTAGCTGTTTCCGGCCACCGTACGCAGCTTCCCGGGCAGGAAGTGGTAAGGGGGCCAGGGTCCGCTGATGGCTACTTCGCAGTTCTTCAACTGCTTGGCAGCGGTGCTGTAGCGGTTCTGGTACTTCTCGACCGACTTGGAATCGATGAGATGGGCGATGTCGATGAGCATGCCCTGGGGCGCGACTTTCTTGCAGCTCACTTCTTCTTCGAGAGGATTAAACAGCTTGTGGACTTGCACCGAGAGGGCGCGAGCCTTGGTTTGGCGCTCGCGTTCCCGGGATGCCTTGACGCGGAGCTTCGAAAGATAGTCGCCGCCGACGGTGTCGGGCAGAATGACGTCGATCATGGCCTCACGCAGTGAGCCATCGGTCACCGTCAGCTTGATGTGCATCTCGGACTTGCCTCGAAGCCTGGCTACGCTCAGGCCAAAGGCGCGCCGGTTGACCCGGACGGCTTGGCGGAGGGCGTCGTCGCTTTCGAAGACGGTTCCGAAGCGGAAGGGCAGAACAGTGGAATTGCGGAAGCAGCCGCTCACCACGCGGGCGTGGTCAAGGGCTGCTGTCTGATCAAGTTGTCCAGCATTTTGGTCGTATTCGCTCACAATCACAGCAAACTCACCGCTGGGATAGCTGAGGACAGGGGCTCCGTTCACGCCTTGAACGTTTTCAATTACAAATGGTCGACGGGAACGGGTGCCGTTGGGAAGGGTCTGGTGCTCGGTAAGGCAGTATGCGTACCACGCCATATTGAACTCTCCGAACCGGGACGGAGGCTGACAGGCGGCCTCTTTATGTTTTTTGCACAGCCTGAACTGCGAGTTGGAAGTTTGGAACGAGCGGTACTAGGGTCTGAAACCGGGAAACCTTAACAGTCGTCGTGCCCCTAAAGCATGTTACTACCGTAATGGATACTACTTCGGAACGGGTGGGAAATGCAACTTTTTTGTGGCAAGAGGCATCCTGACTTGCCTTGAATGCTCGGTTGGCAGAATGACTTCCGGTCAGCCTGGTGCCGCGTCCTGGTTTCAGCACCTGGAAAACCTCAGCCTCAGGAATCAACGCTTAACGCCTGCAGGATCAGGCATCGCGCCGTGCTCGGAGTTCTTGTAAACAATGCCACCTTTCATCACAAAGACGACCCGCCGGACGGCGGTTATATCGGTAAGCGGGTCGCCGTCGAGAGCGATGATGTCCGCCTGCATGCCGGGGGCAATCGAGCCAATCTGATCGGCCATGCCAAGCGCCTCCGCTCCCAGCGAGTTGGCGGAGACCATCGCGGCCATGGGATCGACCCCGGCGTCGCGTACGCGATGAATGAAATCCTCGGCGTTGCGGCCGTGGGCCCCGGCCACGGCGTCGGTACCATAGACGATCTTCAATCCGGGGATGCGCATCGCCCGCTTAATGAATTCCTGGTGCGCCGTGATGAGCCCTTTCATCGCCGCAAAACCCTCTTCGGTGTAGTAGGGAGGCGCAAGGTATTTGTCTTTGTATTGAAGATAGGTTTCGAGCAAGAGTCCGGCTTGCGGGTCGAGGTAGGTTCCGCGTTCGGCCATCAATTTCAGGTCGTCGTCCGAGGCGCCCAGGCCGTGCTCGACTTCGGTACAGCCGGCGAGAGTTGCGGCGCGAACCGCATCTCGAAAAGCGTGTACGAGTGAGCGGAGGCCCTGTTTCCTGGCTTCGTCGCAGGCAGCGTTCAATTGTTCCTGGGACATGGTCACCGTGCCCCGGGTCATGCCTCCGGAAGCGTAGATTTTGATGAGGTCGGCACCGGCTTCCTTTTGCTTCCGTACGAAGGCGCGGATTTCATCCGGCGTCCCGGTCTTCTCGCCTCGCCCCATGAGTGGTTCGACAGCCGTCAGAATTCGCGGGCCGGGGAGCAAGCCTCTCGCGATGGCATCGCGCAAGGGAACGTCGCTGGGTGAGCCCACGCTCTGGATGGTAGTAAATCCCGCCATCAGCGTCAGCCATGCATTCGACGCCGCGGCATATGCGGCTTCTTGGGTTGTCCCTCCCTGACCGGCATTTTTTCCGTCTGGGCCAAAGCTCCAGGTGATATGGACATGCGCATCGATCCAACCGGGCAGGACGGTCAGGCCGCGCAGGTCGTAATCCACGGGTCCGGCCTTTGGATCGTTGTCTGGCTTAGTGGCGTTCGACTTAGTGGCGTTTGGCTTAGTGGCGGCCGGATAAATGGCGACGATCTTCGAGCCTTCGACGACAATGCGAGTATCGTGCAGCACGCCGCCCTTGCCATCAAGTACGGTGCCGGCGGCGATGACGATACGCTTGGTCTGCGCAGGCGCCAGCGAAGAAGTTTGCAGCGTGAGGGCACAAACGCCAAGAATGCCTAGAACGATCTCCGACGCTCGCATGGAATATCTCCTGCACCTCGACCCGAGGTGCGAAGCAATTCTGCCACACTCTCAAGCCTGGGGCCCCCGTCATCCCGCGGAGAACGTCAGGTCTAAATGGAATTTCTTCCCAGAAGCCGACTTCGGGACAACTTCACGTCTCGTTCGCCGAAAACCACCGATGCGAACCAATTTCCACCTCGGATAACTTCCGGTTAGCCCGTCATGCATTCCGAATCTGCCTTGTGCCAAAACCAGTGAAGTACAATTTGACTTCGTGCCTCAAAAGTCCGGTCACGAGGGCGCGGTTTCAGACGCGGTAACGACAGCGTAGAATTTGTGCCAATTCCACGGAGAGCGAAACAATGCGCCGGTACCATCACATCGGAATTCCCACTACTGAAGCGAAGCCTGGCGAGACCCACTTGAAACACCTAAAACTCTTTGTCGTCAGCCACGAGAAAAGCGAATTTGGCGTGGAGTGGATGCGTTTCGAAGCGGATGCGGCGGTCCCTGATCTCGTCCGGCAAGTTCCGCACGTCGCGTTTGAAGTGGCCGATCTCGCCTCCGAGCTTGCTGGCCGCGAAATCCTGATTCCTCCCAACAGCCCATCCGACGGCGTCCGCGTCGCGTTCATAGTCGAAAACGGCGCGCCCATCGAACTGCTCGAATTCACCGACCCCAACCATCCTGGCCGCCGCCAGCAGAGCAAGATGCCGATATAAACACCATCTTAGAGCGAAGGCGAGCACTTGACACCTTTTCAAGAGTGGTCAGCAAACGAGCTGAGTTCCGTCAAGCAAGCCTTTCCCAACCCCGCCTTCAAGCCAACCTGGCCCCCCGTTTGTTGGCCAATAGGAAGTTATCCAGAAACGGGCTTCTGGGAGCTCTGCACGCCCAATGAAGCCCAACCGCCTGGGTTAGCAGGTGTGTGATTGTAAGGTATCTATCTCTATTCGTAGCGCAGGCTCTCGACAGGATCCAACTGCGCCGCGCGCGCGGCGGGCACGGTACCGAAAATCACTCCGACCACCGAAGAGACCACGATGGCGATGATGGCGGACCAGCCTGAAATGGGCACATGGTACTCGGTGACGAAGCGAACGGAGTATGGGATGGCGAGGCCGATGACGATGCCCACGAAGCCTCCGATGAGCGAGATGAGAATCGCTTCTGCGAGAAACTGAAAGCGGATTTCCCGGTTGGTGGCGCCGACGGCTTTGCGGATACCGATCTCCCGGATACGCGAGGTCACGGTAGCCAGCATGATGTTCATGATGCCGATACCGCTGACCACCAGCGTTACCATGGAAATGAGCAACAGCACCCAGGTCAGGCCGGTGGCGATGCGATCGGCCATGGACAAGAAGGCCGTGAGATTGGAGACGTCATAGACCGACTCGGCGCGGTGCCGCGACTGCAAGACGCGTTTAATCTGCGCCGTCGCCGGGATCACCATCGAGGGATCTTCCATGGAAAAATATAAAAGCTTTACGTGGGGAACCTCCATGAAATAGCGGCTGACGGAGTACGGAATCAGCATGGTGTCGTCGACGATCTCCGACTGCCCGAAGGTGTCTATGCGCTCCTTGAAAGTTCCGATAATCGTGAAGGGCAGTCCGGTGAGCTTGATCACCTTGCCAATAGCAGCTTGCGGTGAGCCGTAAACCGCAATGGCCATCTTTTCCGTGATTAAACCCACTTTGTTGTGGGCCTGGGAATCCTCCTGATCGAAGAATCTCCCGGTAGGGATGATCAGGTTGCGTACCTGCAGATACTCGGGATTGACTCCGAGAATGGTGACATCTTTTTCTTTGCCGTTGCCCACCGGGACGCGTTCGGAGAGTTGTGTCACCGGTGAAGAGGCGATAATGCCCGGCACGGCTAGCTGGACGGCATGAAGGTCGTCGACGGTGAGGGGGTCGGGATTGGAATTGCTGATGTGGGGCGCGCCGCCCAGATATTCCGCCGAGACCTCGTTGGTGCCGAAGGCCTGGATCTGACTGAGAACGTATTGGCGTCCGGTCATGCCGATGGTGACGACGAGAATAAGAGACGCCGTGCCGATCACCATGCCCAGCGCAGTGAGGATGAAGCGCACTTTGTTGCTGCAGAAAGTGTCGTAAGCAAAGGCGATGATCTCGCCGAAGGCCATGTTGGGCCGAAAACTTTTAGGAACGAGAGCTGCTGTCATTTCAGGTTTAATCTCAATTAATTAGATGCTACGTAGATAGGAAAGAAGGCGCAAGCGCAAGGAAGCGAGTAAAGAACCATACCGAAAAACAGACCCGGAGGATTGCGTTGTGGCAAAGTAGAGAGTCAATCTGCGGGCAGACCGATGGAGCGAATGGGTTCTTCTGAAACGGCAGCCAAATCGAGCACATCCAAAACGAAAACGGCGGGAAATGCCCGCCGTTCCTTGTTTTGGATGGTCGTCGTCGCGTTAGCGCTGCGCCTCATCGTGATGTGCTTTCTGTATCCGGAGCGGACTGACCCGTATCGCGACCACTGGCGGCTGGGCGGCGAGGCCGGCAGGATCGCGCGGTCGATCGCAGAGGGAGAAGGCTTCAGCAATCCGTTGTTCGGCCAGACGGGCCCCACAGCCTGGCTGGCTCCCGTGTTCCCATACTTGCTGGCGGGGATCTTCAGGATATTTGGCATCTACAGCAAGTCTTCGGCGATTGCGGCGCTGGCTTTGGACTGCCTGTTTTCGGCGTTGACTTGCATCCCGATTTACTTCATTGCGAAAAAACATTTTGGCGAGGCGACGGCCACATGGGCGGGATGGGGGTGGGCGTTTTTTCCTTACGCAATTTTTTTCTCGGCGGATTTTATTTGGGCAACAACTCTGACTACGCTTTTGATGACTTTGGTCTTTCTCTCAGCGTTGTATCTTGAGACCTCGTCTTCCGTTTGGCCATGGGTGGGGTTCGGCGCGCTGAGCGGGCTCGGTGGTCTGACCGATCCCGTCGTAATGTCGGTAGCGCCGTTTCTGGGCGCGTGGGCATGGTATCGGCTCTACAAAAGCGGGCGACGCTGGCTGGCTCCGGGACTGGGAGCTGTTCTCGCCGTCACGCTCGTGGTGTCGCCGTGGTTCATTCGCAACTATGAGACATTTCACAAAGTGGTTCCGTTCCGCAGTTGCCTGGGCCTGGAAGTTTACTTCGGCAACAATCAGGATTCCTGGCATTGGGGCCCTCCCGGCTACCATCCTTCGGACAACGAGAATGAGTGGCGGGAGTATCAGCAGCTCGGCGAGATCGCTTACGTAACCAAGAAATTTCACGAGGGGCTCGCGTTCATCGATTCGCATCGCGTTCTTTATGCGCGGCAGACGCTGCGTCGAGTGGTTTATCTGTGGACGGGATACTGGAGCTTCAGCCCCCGCTATCTGCGTGAGGAGCCGGCCGACCCGTTCAACATAATTTTTTGCATGGGGCTCACGGTGCTGACTTTGATCGGACTTCGCCGGGCGTGGCGGCTTGATACGGCGATCGCCATGCCTTACGTGATCGTGTTTTTGTTCTTTCCTGTAATTTATTACTTGACGCATCCCGAAGATTATTACCGGCGGCCTATCGATCCTCAATACGTTGTGCTGGCGGCTTATGCAGTCGCTTCATGGATTGCGGAACGGAAGCTGAGGCGGCCTAACATTCAGCCGAAGGTTACCGCAGCAACGATCGAGTGAACGACATTTCTTTCGACAAACATAAAACGAGGGACCTCCTGTTACTCCTGCTGCTTACGGCGGGTGCGCTGCTGGTGCACGGATACCATCCCTACGCCGAAGATGCGGAGATTTACCTGCCCGGCGTGGAAAGGATTTTGAACCCCCAGTTATTTCCCGCGGGACGGGAGTTCTTTCTCTCCCACGCCAACTTGACGATTTTTCCCAACCTGATTGCACTTTCTCTGCGCGTAACTCACCTGCCGATGGAGGCTGGACTGTTCGCGTGGCACGTGGCGTCCATTTTTCTGCTGCTGCTCGCCTGTTGGGAACTGAGCGGTCTGTTCTTTCCGAGCCGGCTAGCGCGGTGGGGCGGAGTCTGCCTGGTCGCGGCGCTGTTGACGATTCCGGTCGCCGGCACGGCGCTCTATATCATGGATCAGTACTTGAATCCGCGGAATCTGGCGGCGTTCGCAGCTATCTTCGCCGTCGCCCGGATGTTGGAGAAGAAATACATTCGAACCGCCGCGTGGCTCGCGTTTGCGGGTAGCGTACATCCGCTGATGGCTGCATTCGCGTTTTCGTTCTGCGTTCTGCTGATGGTTGTGGAGAGGCTCGAGAAGCAAGCGAGTTCCGGATCATTGAGCCCGGCTGCCGGTTTATGCTGCTGCCTCTTACCTTTTGGAATTTCGCTGGATCCTCCGACTTCGCCCGCCTATCACGCCGCGGCGATGCGGCATGAATTCCACTACATTCAGCGATGGCAATGGTATGAACAGCTGGGCATTCTTGCGCCGGTGCTGTTGTTCTGGTGGTTCGGCAGGATAGCGCGGGCGCGGCAATGGCGCCGGCTCGACTTGGTCTGCCGCTGCCTCATCATCTACGACCTGATTTATTTCTGCGCGGCGTTGGTCGTCGATTTGCCGGCGCGGTTTGAGAGTCTCGCGCGCTTGCAACCTTTGCGCAGCCTGCACCTGCTCTACATGCTGATGTTCCTGATCATGGGCGGACTCCTGGGCGAGTTTGTGCTGAAGAATCGCGTCTGGCGCTGGCTGGCGCTCTTTGTGCCCTTGTACCTTGGGATGTTCGTCGCGCAGCGAGCGCTCTTCCCCGCCAGCGCGCACATCGAGTGGCCAGGACTGGCTCCGAGAAATCCGTGGGCGCAGGCATTCATATGGGCGCGTGAGCACACACCTCAGAACGCGGTGTTTGCGCTGGATCCAAACTTTATGCAATTGCCGAGAGAAGACACGATCGGCTTCCGCTGTCTGGCGCAAAGAAGCCGGCTCGCGGACTTATCGAAGGACAGCGGCGCCGTGAGTATGTTTCCTCCGCTGGCCGACGACTGGTGGGCGCAGGTCCAGGCGCAGACTCCATGGAAGAATTTTCGTATACAAGACTTCGCGCGGTTGAAAAAGACGTACGGCGTGAGCTGGGTGGTGGTGCAGCCGGGAGTCGAAGGGCTCGATTGCGCTTACCAGAACACCGCGGTGCGCGTCTGCCGGATCCCTTGAAGCCATTTCAACACGGTAAAAACCGGGCTTTCTCGCTCGACGATCAGATACAATTCCAGAATAAGGAGAAACCAGTTCATGTCTACCGCGCAGGCTGTTCAAGCCCCATCCCGGCTGTTTCCCTACGAACGGTGGGGATCGCGGCTGCCTGCGCTGGCCCGGCAATACCGGGAGAATCATCCCTGTCCGCATATCCTGTTGGAGAATTTTCTTGAGCCCGAAGTAGCCCTAGAGATGGCTACACAATTTCCGCGAGCTACGAGCGATGCCTGGACGCAGTACAAACACGCCAACGAAAATAAGCTGGGGATGCCCAAGCGCGAACTCTTTCCGCCGACGATCAGAACCGTCACCGACGAACTGAACTCGCCGGAGTTTGTAGCCTGGGTTTCGGAATTGACCGGAATTCCCAACCTACTGTCGGATCCCATGCTGGAAGGCGGCGGCCTGCACCAGTCCGGGCCGGGCGGTTATCTGAACGTTCACACAGATTTTTCCGTGCACCATTTTCATACGCACTGGCACCGGCGCGTGAATCTGATTCTCTATCTGAATCCGGGATGGCAGGAGGAGTGGGGCGGCTCGCTTGAATTGTGGGAGCAGAAGATGGCGCGATGCGGGGCAAAGTATCCTCCGCTGCTGAACCACGCCCTCATTTTCACGACCGACGAACGGTCGCTGCACGGCTTTCCTGATCCGCTCACCTGCCCTGAGGGACAATCGCGCAAGAGTCTGGCTTTGTACTACTACACGGTCGAGCAGGGTAAGAAGGTCGCGGTGCATTCCACGGATTATTTTGCGCGGCCGCAGGATGGGTGGGGTAAGTCGGCGACGATCTGGCTGGATAAGAAGGCCGTCGATCTTTATTCGCGGGCCAAGGCTCGATTCGGATTCTCCGATGAATTCGCCAGCAAGGTGCTGGGATTCTTGTCGAAGAAAAAATAAAGTTCAGCGCTACGCAGGGCGCGCGATCTCAGTTCTGCGACTGTAATAGGTGGGATAGCCGGCTTCGAGTTTTCTGCCTTTATCGCTGAAACGCGGCAAATGAATCAGGCCCGCCCGCTGTAAAGTAAATTGCAAAGCTGTCGCCAGCACGCCGAAACCATACTTCACGCTGCGGCGGAAGTTGATGGAGGAGGCCTCCGCGAAATACTTTGTGGGGCAGGATACTTCTCCGATGCGAAAGCCGAAGTATACGCACTGGGCGATGGTCTGATTGTCGAAGACGAAGTCGTCGGAATTTTCGAGCAGCGGGAGCGCAGTCAGGACCTTGCGGCTGAAGGCGCGGTATCCGGTGTGGTATTCGGAAAGCTTCACCTGCAGAAAAAGATTTTCAAACGCAGTGAGCAACCGGTTCGCGATGTACTTATAAACCGGCATGCCCCCGCGCACCGCCGTCCCACCAATAATGCGCGAACCCAGCACAACGTCATACACGCCATAAGCCACCATGCTGGCCATCGCCGTGACCAACAGGGGCGTGTACTGGTAATCGGGATGAAGCATGATGACCACGTCGGCTCCCGCGGCGAGCGCTTCGCGATAACAAGTCTGCTGATTCCGGCCGTAGCCGTAGTTGCGGTCGTGCTGGAAAACCTGCAGCCCGAGGCGGCGCGCCAGATCGACGGTGCGATCGGAACTGTGGTCGTCTACGAGGATACGGACGTCCACCAGGTCGGGTAGTTCGCCCACCGTAGCTTCGAGGGTCTTCTCTGCGTTGTAAGCGGGCATTACGACCGCGATGCGCTTGCCGTTAATCATGACGAGAACGCTCCATAATACCTGAGATCGTCGGCGCCGGTGGTGTGTTTCTCGCGGCAGGGCCTTGCTCGCGTCTACCGTGCTGTGAAAAACTAGAGTTTGATCGGTTCCACTTTTGCGCCGCTGGGCGACCACGCTGATGTCGAAAAAGCAAACACTCTTCGAGAAGATCTGGGATGCGCATCTGGTCGCGCAGCCGGGCGGCCGGTCCCCGATCATCTATATCGACCTGCATCTTGTGCATGAAGTGACCTCGCCGCAGGCCTTCGACGGCTTGCGCGTTGCCGGAAGAAAAGTGCGTCAGCCATCGCGAACCGTCGCTACCGTCGACCACAATATTCCGACCGAGCCGCGTGGAACTCCGATTACCGATCTAATTGCCTCGAGGCAGATTGCCGCTCTACAGTCCAACTGCAAGGAATTCGGCGTGCGGCTTTTCGATATGGATTCGCCCGATCAGGGAATCGTGCATGTGATCGGGCCGGAACTCGGGCTGACGCAGCCGGGAATGACGATTGTTTGCGGTGACAGCCACACCAGTACGCACGGGGCGTTTGGATCGCTCGCTTTCGGCATTGGAACGTCAGAAGTGGAGCACGTTCTGGCCACGCAGTGTCTGGCGCAGCAGAAGCCGAAGACGATGAAGATCGACGTGCGCGGGCGGTTGGCGGAGGGCGTGACTGCGAAGGATCTGGCACTCGGAATCATCGGACAAATCGGCACCGACGGCGCGACCGGACATGTGATCGAATACGCCGGCCATGCGGTACGCGCGCTCTCGGTGGAAGGCCGCATGACGTTGTGCAATATGAGCATCGAGGCGGGAGCGCGGGCTGGCATGGTTGCGCCAGACGAAACCACGTTCGTTTATGTGAAAGGAAAACGATTCGCTCCTCGCGATAGTGAATGGGAGAGCGCGGTCGAATATTGGCGAAGCTTACCGAGCGACAAGGGCGCTGAGTTCGACAAGGTCATTGAGATCGACGCGGCACAGCTTTCTCCGTTTGTGACCTGGGGCACGAACCCCGGGATGGTCGCGCCAGTGACGGGGCGCGTTCCAGAGGTTGGCAGCTTGAATGGATCCGACCGGCGCGCGATCGAACTCGCATTGCAGTACATGGGCCTCGAGCCGGGAAGGCGCATTCAAGACATCGGCATCGACCGCGTGTTCATTGGATCGTGTACGAACTCTCGCCTTGAAGATTTGCGGGCGGCGGCGCGCGTGGCAAAGGGTCATCAGGTAAGTACGAAAGTGCGCGCCATGGTCGTACCCGGATCGCAGACGGTGAAACGCGCGGCGGAGCAGGAGGGACTGGACCGGATTTTTCTGGATGCGGGATTCGAGTGGCGAGAGTCGGGATGCTCGATGTGCCTGGGAATGAATCCTGATATTTTGCAACCCGGCGAGCGTTGCGCTTCGACGAGCAATCGTAATTTTGAAGGGCGGCAGGGGCGCGGTGGGCGGACTCATCTGGTGAGTCCGATGATGGCGGCGGCGGCGGCGATTGCGGGACACTTCACCGACGTTCGCGATTGGAAATTTCGCTGATGCCGTCAAATTCCTGCGTGGGCGGTGGAGACTGAGATCCTTCGCTGCCTGAGGAACGGCTCCGCTCAGGATGACAAACATGGGGTGAGGATATGAAACCATTTCGTCAGCATAGCGGCCGCGTGGCGCCGCTGGATCGCGTGAACGTGGACACCGATCAGATTATTCCCAAGCAGTTTCTGAAGCGGATCGAACGCACGGGATTCGGCCAGTTCTTGTTTTACGACTGGCGCTTCGGGGCTGATGGGAAGAAGAACGCTGATTTTGTTTTGGACGAACCGCGCTACGAAGGCGCGAGCATCATGGTCGCGGGGAAAAATTTCGGCTGCGGATCTTCACGCGAGCATGCGGTGTGGGCGCTGGCTGATTTCGGATTTCGGGCTGTGATTTCTTCTTCGTTCGCCGACATCTTTGCCAATAACAGCACAAAGAACGGGTTCCTAACCGTGCAGTTGAGTGAGACTGAAGTCGCCGAATTGATGCGGCGATCCACAGAAATGAAGAATTATCAGCTCACCATCGACCTGGAGCAATGCGAGGTGCGGGACGATCAAGGCTTCCACGCAAAGTTTCCCATTGACGATTTCGTTCGCCATTGTCTGCTCAATGGGCTGGATGACATCGGACTGACGCTGCAACATGAAGCGGAGATTTCCTCCTACGAATCGCACCACCCGGCGCCGCAGCAACTGGAATCCACCCGATAGTAACCACTTCGTTAAGGTAAAGAATTGTAAAAGTCTCGCCGTACTCTTGACCTGCCGGGGGCCCAGAGTTGATGCTGATTTTGTAGGGTTTTAAGCTTCCGCGTATCGGTTTCTCCCAGCCTCTCCAGCGCGAGGATCTGGCGTGAGACGATCTTCTTCCGGAAAGTTGCCGCGACCAAGTCGAAATGAATACGTCTAATAAATGGCGGATCGTCCGCCGATCTCCGCAAGGGTCTGGAAATACTGAAATTGTTCCTATGATTCATACGAATTCTTATCGCGAGATGTCTGTATTTTTGCGACGAAGCTGGCTGTCGCTTGTTTTGGTTGCGGTGGTCTGCGTGTGCGCAGCTTTGTCGGGTTGCAGCCTCGCCGACTCCAAGGGGAAAGCCCAAGCCGCCGCCCCGCACGCGGTTTCGGTTGCCGTGGCTGAAGTGCAGCGGCAGGACATGCCCGTCTACCTGGTAGGACTGGGGTCGGTAACTGCGTTCTACACGGCGAACATAAAGAGCCGCGTCGACGGGCAGATCATGCGCGTCAACTTTCGGGAGGGGCAGATCGTGAAAGAAGGCGATTTGCTGATCTTGATTGACCCGCGTCCCTACCAGGTTCAACTGGAGCAGATGCAGGCGCAGCTATTCAAAGATCAAGCGACATTGCGCGATGCGAAACTGAATTTGGATCGCTATACCACGCTGATTCCTTCTGGGAGCATCGCGCAACAGCAAGTCGATACGCAGAAATCGTTGGTGGATCAGCTCGATGGCCAGGTGCGCACCGATCAGGCGCAAATCGACAATGCCAAGCTGCAGATTGTTTATTGCAACATCACTGCGCCGTTTACCGGCCGCGTGGGTTTGCGGCAGGTCGATCCGGGAAACATCGTGCATGCGACTGACACGAATCCGATGTTGATCCTCACGCAATTGCAGCCGATCGCGGTGATCTTTACGCTGCCCGAGGATCAGTTGCCGATTGTGGCGCAGCACATGAAAAACTCGACGCTGATGGTGGAAGCTTACAGCCGCGACAACCAGACCAAGCTGGCGACGGGCAAACTGGAGACCATCGATAACCAGATCGATCCCACCACCGGGACGGCCAAGCTGAAAGCTGTTTTCGATAACAAGGACAACCAGCTCTGGCCAAATCAGTTCGTGAACGCGGACTTGCTTCTCGAAACGCAGAAAAAAAGCACGGTGCTGCCCACGGCCGCAATACTGCGTGGTCCGCAGGGAGCTTTCGTCTACCGGGTAAAGCCGGACAAAACCGTCGAAGCGCGCGCCGTGACCGTATCGGTTAGCCAGGGCAACATGAGTGCTATCGCCGGCGGCCTCAACCCCGGCGACATCGTGGTGACCGACGGCCAGGACAAGCTGCAAACTGGCAGCACGATCGAACCGCGCGGCACTGGCTCGAGCAACGCTTCAGAAGGAATGAGCGGAAGCAAAGCTGCATCGGCAGGAATTCCAGCTTCATGACTCCGTCACGATTATTTATTCTTCGCCCGGTGGCGACCACGCTGTTGATGGTGGGCGTGCTACTGGTGGGGTGGGTTGCATTCCTGCAACTGCCGGTCTCGGCTCTGCCCGAAGTCGATTACCCGACAATTCAGGTTGTGACTTTCTATCCCGGCGCCGACCCCGAGGTAATGGCCTCGTCCGTAACTTCGCCGTTGGAGCGGCAGTTCGGGGAAGTTCCCGGACTAAGCCAGATGACCTCGACCAGTTCATTTGGCAGTTCAGTCATCACGCTGCAGTTCGCGCTCGATCAAAATATCGACGTAGAAGAACAACAGGTGCAGGCGGCGGTAAACGCGGCGGCAACTTACCTGCCGGGGGATTTGCCGAATCCTCCCATCTACAACAAAGTAAATCCGGCCGATTCCCCGATTCTTACCCTTGCACTGAGCGCCGACTCGTTGCCTTTGTCGAAGGTGGAGGACCTCGCCGATACAGCCCTGGCGCAGAAAATTTCGCAACTGCCCGGTGTGGGACTGGTTTCGATCAGCGGCGGGCAGAAGCCGGCGGTGAGGGTGCAGGTGAATCCGACGGCGCTCGCTTCCTACGGGTTGAGTCTTGAAGATGTTCGCACCGCGTTAGCTCAGGCCAACGTGGATCAGGCGAAAGGAGTCATCGACGGCGAGCGCCAGTCGTACACCATTGGCGCCAATGACCAACTCTTTTCCAGCGCGCAGTATAAGCCAATTGTCGTCGCGTACCACAACGGAGCGCCGGTGCGGCTCAGCGATGTGGCGAACGTAATCGACGGCACGGAGAATACCCACCTCGCCGCCTGGATGAACGCAACTCCGGCAGTCATCGTGAACATCCAGCGCCAGCCGGGGGCGAACATCATCAGCGTAGTCGACCGCATCAAGAAACTGCTGCCGCAGTTACAGGCTTCGCTGCCTTCGGCGGTGAAAGTGCAGATTCTCACCGACCGCACCACCACCATCCGCGCGTCGGTGAAAGATGTTGAATTCGAGTTGGCGCTGACCATCGTGCTGGTCGTGATTGTTATTTTTTTCTTTCTGCGAAATCTGCGGGCCACATTCATTCCGAGTGTGGCGGTGCCACTCTCGATCGTGGGCACTTTTGGCGTGATGTACCTGCTCGGCTACAGCCTCAACAATCTCACGCTTATGGCGTTGACCATCTCCACCGGCTTCGTGGTGGATGACGCCATCGTAATGATCGAGAACATCGACCGCTATCTCGAAGCCGGAGATTCGCCGCTGGATGCCGCGCTCAAAGGATCGGGGCAGATTGGCTTCACCATCGTCTCGCTCACGGTTTCGCTCATCGCCGTTCTGATTCCTCTCCTGTTCATGGGGGATATTGTGGGCCGGCTCTTTCGTGAATTCGCCGTGACTCTGGCGGTCACCATTCTCGTATCGGCGGGAGTGTCGCTGAGCCTGACGCCGATGATGTGCGCCAAGCTGCTCAAACATCGCAAAGAGGGCGAGAAGGGCCGCTTCTACGATGTCACGGAGAATTATTACAACCGCGTGATTGCGTTTTACGGCCGCACAGTGAAGTGGGTGCTGAAGCACCAGACCGCAACGTTATTCGTCACCTTCGGGACTCTGGTCCTCACGCTGGTGCTCTACGTGATCGTTCCCAAAGGATTTTTTCCGGTGCAGGATACGGGCGTGATTCTGGGAATCTCGGAAGCGCCGGACAATATTTCGTTCGATGCGATGTCCGAGCGCCAGCAGGCGCTGGCGCGGGTAATTCTCAAAGATAAAGATGTGGAGAGCCTGTCGTCCTTCATCGGCGTGGACGGTACGAACACCACTCCCAACAGCGGCCGCATTCAGATCAACCTGAAGCCGCGCGATGAGCGTAGAGACGATGCGTCGGCGATCATCCGGCGCCTGCAACCAGAACTCGCCAGCGTGAGCGGAATCACGCTTTACATGCAGCCCGTCCAGGACCTGACCGTCGAGGATCGCGTGAGCCGCACGCAGTTTCAGTACTCCATTGAAGACGCCGACGCGCAAGAGTTGGCGCAGTGGACTCCAAAACTGGTCGAGAAATTACGAGCCGCGCCGGCGCTCCGCGATGTCGCCACCGACCAACTCAACGGCGGGCTCAGGACAAACCTTACGATCGACCGCGACACCGCATCGCGCCTGGGAATCCTTCCGCAGGCTATCGACAATACGCTCTACGACGCCTTCGGGCAGCGCCAGGTTTCGATCATCTTCACGCAGTTGAATCAATACCATGTGGTACTGGAAGTTTTGCCCAGCTTCGCCAAGACTCCAGATGCAATGAACGATGTTTACGTTCGCCCTGCCAGCTCCACTCCTGGCGGAGGCGCGCCTACCGCCAATGCGGCCGCGGCTGCCACCAGCGGCGCCCCAGTTCCGATTTCAACTTTTACGCGCATGCAAACCACGAATGCGCCGCTGGCGGTGAACCATCAGGGACAATTCCCGGTGGTCACGATCTCGTTCAACCTCGCGCCCGGAGCTTCGCTGGGCGATGCGACTCGAGCCATCCAGCAAGTGGAAAAAGAAATCCAGATGCCGGCGAGCATTCACGCCTCGTTTCAGGGAACCGCAGCCGCATTTCAAAATTCGCTTTCGAGCGAACCCTTCCTGATACTCGCCGCCATCATCACCGTGTATATCGTGCTGGGAGTGTTGTATGAGAGCTACATTCATCCCATCACCATTCTTTCCACGCTGCCTTCGGCAGGCGTGGGCGCGATTCTGGCGCTTATGTTGACGGGCAACGATCTTACGGTTGTGGCTCTGATCGGCATTATTCTGCTGATCGGCATCGTCAAGAAGAACGCCATTATGATGATCGACTTCGCTCTGGAGGCCGAACGCGAAGAACACAAACCGCCCGAGGAAGCGATCTTCCAGGCCTGCCTGCTGCGCTTTCGCCCCATCATGATGACAACCATGGCGGCTCTGCTCGGCGGTTTGCCGCTGGCGCTGGGATCGGGCACGGGAGCCGAGCTGCGGCGACCTCTGGGCATCACGATCGTAGGCGGCCTGATTCTCAGCCAGTTGCTCACGCTATATACGACGCCGGTGGTTTACCTGTGGTTCGACCGTCTGGGCCAAAGATTTGCGAAGTACAAGATCGGCAACGTGATTCCGCAAGAGCTGTCGGCAGATTAGGGGTACTGGTTGCAGTTGATTTAGACGATGAGTATTTCGGCTCCATTTATCCGGCGCCCGGTGGGCACATCGCTGTTGGCAGCGGCCCTGCTGCTCTCCGGGATTCTTGCCTTCAATTACCTGCCGGTGGCTTCTCTGCCCCGAGTTGACTTCCCCGTAATTGGAGTGGGGGCCGCGCTGCCGGGCGCGGATCCGCAAACCATGGCGTCCGCCGTAGCCACGCCGCTGGAGCGGCAGTTTGGACGCATCGCGGCCGTAAATCAGATGACTTCGACGAGCCAGTTGGGCTCGACCAGCGTGGCCCTGCAATTTGACCTGAACCGGAACATCGATGCCGCGGCTCGCGATGTGCAGGCGGCCATCAATGCCGCGCGCAGCCAGCTTCCCGCCAACCTGCCGAGCAATCCAACCTATCGCAAGGCCAACCCGGCGGACGCGCCGATTCTGATTCTGGCGCTGACCTCGGATACCGAGACAGTACCGCAGATGTACGATGCAGCCGACTCGATTCTGGCCCAGAAGCTCGCCCAGGTGCCCGGGGTGGGGCAGGTCTTCGTCTTCGGCTCCGCCCAACCGGCGGTGCGCGCCGAAGTAAATCCGATGCTGCTGAACAAACTGGGCGTGGGCCTGGATACGGTACGCAACGCCCTTTATCTGGCCAACGCAAACCAGGCCAAGGGCCAAGTGTCGAGTGGATCGACCGCATGGACTTTCAGCGACAACGATCAACTCTTCACCGCGGATGAGTACCGGCCGTTGATCGTCGCCTACCATAACGGTGCGCCGGTGCGGCTGGGAGATGTGGCCGACGTCGAAGATTCAGTTGCCGACGTGCGCAACATCGGACTGCTCGGCAATACCAAGGATCTTTCGCACGGGGCGATCGCCAGACCGAGCGTTCTGGTTGTCATCTTCCGGCAGCCGGACGCCAACGTGATCGAGACCGTCGACCGGGTCACCGCTTTGATGCCGTACTTGCAGTCTTCGATTTCGCCGGCGATTCACTTGACCGTCGCCATGGACCGCACGGTGACCGTCCGCGCCTCGGTAAAAGACATCGAAACGACGCTGATTCTCTCGATCTTTCTTGTGATTCTCGTAGTGTTCGCATTCCTGAGAACGGCACGAGCCACGATCATTCCCAGCATCGCGGTGCCGCTTTCGCTGGTGGGCACCTTCGGAGGCATGTATCTGCTGGGCTACAGCCTGGATAATTTATCGCTCATGGCTCTGGCGATTTCCACCGGCTTCGTGGTGGATGATGCCATCGTGGTGCTGGAAAACATCACGCGCTACGTGGAGCGTGGCATGGGCGCGGTGCAGGCTGCGTTCAAAGGAGCGGCAGAGATTGGGTTTACCGTGCTCTCCATGAGCACGTCGCTGGTGGCCGTTTTCATCCCCCTGCTGCTGATGGGCGGGATTGTCGGCCGTCTGTTTCGCGAGTTCGCAGTCACTCTGAGCATCGCGATCGGAGTCTCACTGCTGGTCTCGCTGACCACCACGCCGACCATGTGCGCGAAATTCCTTCGCCCACCGGTCCACGATGAGCGCCACAATATTTTTTACCGTGCCAGTGAATGGGTCTTTGACAAGACTCTGGCCATGTATCGCGACGCGCTGAAGGTGGTTCTGCGGTACCAATTCGTTACGCTTGTGGTAACGATCCTGGTGGCGTGCCTGAGCGTGTACCTCTACAAGATCGTGCCCAAGGGCTTCTTCCCGCAGCAGGATACGGGGCGCATCGGCGGGTCTGTGCAGGCGGCGCAGGATATTTCGTTTCAGGCGATGCGCGGCAAGATGGAACGCTATGTCGAAATCGTGATGACCGATCCAGCCGTGAATACGGTCGTCGGGTTCACGGGTGGAGGCTCGGCTACAAACCAGGGCCGGTTCTTCGTCATGTTAAAGCCATTGGCGGAGCGATCCAATTGTTCGGCGCTTCATTTCTGGCAATCCTGCCCCGTCGTTACTGCCGACGATGTGATCAACCGCCTTCGCGGGAAGCTGGAGGTCGTTCCGGGAGCCACGCTTTATCTGCAATCCTATCAAGACCTGACCATTGGTGGGCGCAATGGAAATGCGCAATACCAATATACCCTGCAAGGCTCGGATTTAAATGAGCTCAACCGCTGGGCTCCGCTTCTGTTAACGAAGGTTCGAAAGCTGCCGGAATTGCGCGACGTCAACACCGACCAGCAGGATCAAGGACTGCAAGCGCAGTTAGTGATCGACCGCGATACTGCCAGCCGCCTGGGCGTGGCCGCACAGGACATTGATAATGCGCTCTACGACGCCTTCGGACAACGGCAGGTTTCGACGATGTACCGGCCGCTGAATCAATATCACGTGGTGATGGAGGTCGCACCCCAATTCCAGCAAACCACGGAAGCTCTACAAAATATCTACCTGCGCTCGTCGACCGGCACGCCCATACCCCTGGCCGCGTTCACTCACTACACGCCCTCCAACATACCTTTGGCCGTAAATCACCAGGGCCAGGTTCCGTCGGTGACGATTTCCTTCAACCTGGCTCCCGGCGTCTCTCTCGGACAAGCCACGTTGGCGATCGAGGATGCCGAGCGCTCCATCAGCTTCCCGGATACGATTCAGGCGAGTTTTCAGGGCACGGCAGCGGCGTACCTGGATTCGCTCTCGAGCCAGAAGATCCTCATTTTTGCCGCCTTGGTTACGGTTTATATCGTATTGGGTATGTTGTATGAGAGTTTTATTCATCCGATCACGATTCTCTCGACTATTCCATCGGCCGGGGTGGGCGCATTGCTGGCCTTGTTGCTGACCCACAACGAACTCAACGTGATTGGAATGATTGGCATCATTCTCCTGATCGGCCTCGTCAAGAAGAACGCGATTATGATGATCGACGTGGCGCTGGACGTGGAGCGTACGCAAGGCAAGAAGCCAGTTGAGGCCATCTATGAAGCCTGCTTGCTGCGCTTCCGCCCCATCATGATGACAACCATGGCCGCTCTACTCGGAGGCCTGCCTCTGGCGCTGGGCCACGGCACCGGATCGGAGCTGCACCGTCCTCTGGGCATCACGATTGTTGGCGGCCTGATTGTCAGCCAGGCCCTGACGCTTTTCACTACGCCAGTGGTGTATGTGTATCTCGACCGCTTTCGGATGGCCTTGCGCGGTGGCGAAGACGTTCTGCCTGCCGACTCTGCCGTTGGTCCCAGACCGAGCCCAGCCCATTGAGCAACTACGAGACCGGCTCGACGTAACATCGCAGCATTTTGAGACGAGGCTCAACGCCATGCCCTGCCGCGGCGTGCAACCTGTCTTGCGGAACAGCGCATCGCAGGGGATGGGCGTTGACCGCGGAAGCGAACAATATCCACTTGGCGGGGTGGATCGCACCCCAATTTCCTCCGATGACCGTATGATAGGGAATGCTGGATCTTGGTGACGGATTTCCCGCCGCACCAGTATTATTGTTCACCAGTATTATTGTTCTTCGCTTTCAAAATTCTCCCAGGAGTCGTGGATGCTTCAGAAGGCATTAGTCCTGTTATTCGTTTTTGCAAGCATTGCGGGTTGCATCGGTTGCGGTACCACCACCAGCCATTACGTCTACGCCACGCTACCGGCCGCCAATGAACTGGCAGTCTACCGGGAAGACCCCAATTCAGGAGTGCTTACGGAACTCGCGGGCAGCCCGTATTCTGTCGGCGATGGCGCCCGGTCTCTGGTTCTCCATCCTTCCGGAAGATTCCTGTACGCGGCGAACCCCGGCCAGGAAGAGAACGACATTTCCTTATTCACGATCGCCAGCGACGGTTCGTTGACCGAAGTGTTCCCGCGCACGTCAGTTGCGCCCAACGGCTCGCTACCGCAGTTGCTGGCCATGGACCCGGCCGGCGGGTTCCTATACGTAGCCAATGCCGGATCGAGCAATATCTCGGTTTTCATGATTGACCCGAACGCCGGCTCGCTGCTGCAGGTGGCGGGATCTCCGTTTACGCTTGGGTTGACGCCGCTGAACATGCAACTAACCCCATCGGGCAGCTATCTCTATGTCACAGCCGCCAGCGAGCCTCTCGGCTACATTGCAGTGTTCAGCGTGAATGCAGGCGTGCTGCAACTGGTCAGCCTGACCAGCAGCAATGGCGTTAACCCGACTGGGCTGGCTATCGACCCCAGCGGTACTTACCTTTACGCGGCGAACAGCTCGTCAAACTCCCTCGCTATCTACATGATCGGCTCGTCCGGCGGGTTGACGCAGGTAACCGGCTCTCCGCTCGCCGACATCTATAACGATCCGGTGTCCCTGCTTTTGGATCCCTCCGGGCAGTATCTCTATGTGGCAAATCAGACCTCCAACAACGTGGCGGTCTACTCGATTGACTCCACCAGCGGACTTCCTGTGGCGCTAACCACGTCCACTTCCACCTTCGCCTTCTCCACTGAGAGCAGCCCTAGTTTTCTCGCCGAAGACCCCAACGGCGCTTATTTGTTTGTGGGAAATCAGGCCGGGTCGGCGGGAATTCAGGCCTTCGGACTGAACGCCGGCAATTTGAACCCGCTCTTCACCTACGGGGTCGGCAATTCACCAACTTCTATCGCTGTATTGCAGTAACAGAGGCCTGGCGAATATCAGCGCAACACTGCCGCCGGGCGGCGCCTGCGTCCTGGAACAAGTTCGAATCGCGCGATGGCGCCCTTCGGAGCGGTCGAGGGCGCCTGCAAACAGCGACTTGGGCTCACTACAGGGATTTATTCTTTTACGAGCCAATGACAAACAAAAATTCCAAACTCTGCGACAATAGCTGAACTGGAGCCCCTCCGTGTGTACAATCACGGGAGCCTGGACAACAAATCAGAAGACCTTTCTGGTAACTTGTAGGCTATGTTTCGCACTGAAATCAGCTTCAGGAGTCTGAATCAATGAGGATTGCAAGCGCAGCGAGCGCTTTCCCGAAGCATTACTATACCCAGAAAGTTCTACTCGATCGCCTTCAGGACTATTGGGGCGACCAGCTCAAGAATCCGTTGCTGCTGGCACGGCTGCACCGCAATGTGACCGTCGACGGCCGCTACCTTGCGATTCCCGCCGAGCAGTATGTGGATATCAAGACCTGGGGCCAGGCCAATGATATCTGGATCAGGGTGGCGCAGGAATTGGGCGAGCAGGCGCTGTGCCGCGCTCTGCAAAGTGCAGGGCTGAAAACCCAGGATCTCGGGGCTCTGCTCTTTACCACCGTAACCGGAGTCGCCAGCCCCTCCATCGACGCTCTCCTCATCAACCGCATGGGGCTTCCAGCGAACATTCGCCGGACTCCGATTTTTGGTTTGGGATGCGTGGCGGGCGCGGCTGGAATCGCGCGCGCGTCGGATTACGTTCGCGCTTATCCTAAGCAGGCTGCGGCGCTCGTATCGGTGGAACTTTGTTCGCTCACGCTGCAGCGCGAAGATCTCTCGGTCGCGAACCTGATTTCGTCGGGACTTTTCGCCGATGGAGCTGCCGCGGTGATTGTGACTGGACCGGAGTTCGAATCCTCGGGGCCTGAGATTTCCGGGCCCAAGATTCTGGCCACGCGCTCAGTCTTCTATCCCAGCACCGAAGAGATGATGGGCTGGAACATCTCCGAAAAAGGCTTCCGCATCATACTGTCAACCGAAGTTCCCACCTTGATTCGAGAAAATCTGGGACGGGACGTCGACGCGTTTCTGGCGGATAACGGACACAAGCGCAGCGATCTCAAGAGCTTTGTGCTGCACACGGGTGGACCAAAGGTGCTCGACGCTTCGGCCGACGCATTGGCATTGCACAACGGGCAGCTCGACGCGTCCTGGGATTGTCTGCGTAAAGTTGGAAATCTTTCTTCGGCATCCGTATTGTGTGTGCTCGAAGACGTGATGAAGAACCGCCGTCCCGAGCCCGGCACGCTGGGCTTGTTGGCCGCCATGGGGCCCGGCTTCTGTTCGGAGCTTTTGCTTTTGCAATGGTGAGGTCAGGTAGTGCCCGATTCGACCGATGTATTCGTGATCGGTGGTGGTCCCGCCGGACTGGCAGCGGCCATTGCCGCACGCCAGCAGGGATTCCGCGTGGTGGTTGCCGACGGAGCCAGGCCGCCGATTGACAAAGCTTGCGGCGAAGCTCTCTTGCCGGACGCGATCGAGGCGCTGGAACGGCTGGGAGTAGCCGTGCCTGCGGCGGATGCCTGTTCTCTTCACGGCGTGCGCTTTCTGCGTTCCGAGGTGTCAGCCGAAACGGTCTTCCCTAACGGTACCCGCGGTCTCTCCATCCGCCGAACTGCATTGCATCGCACCATGAGCGAACGTGCAGCTGCGCTGGGAGTTGATCTGCGCTGGCAAAGCGCGGTCACGGGAATTTGCGGGCAGGAAGTTTATCTCGCCGACCACACCATCCGTGCAAAGTGGATCGTCGGAGCCGATGGCGCCAACTCCCGGGTTCGGCGATGGGCAAATCTTGATGCCTATTCGCGTACTGGCGTTCGCTACGCTTTCCGGCGGCATTACCGCATCGCGCCCTGGACTGACCGCATGGAAATCTATTGGGGAGAACATTGCCAGGGCTATGCGATATCCGCGGGCGAGGAACAAGTCTGCGTTGCGGTCGCTTCGCGGGATGCTTCACTGCGACTGGATGAGTCTCTGCCCGCGTTGCCCAAACTCAATGCCCGGTTGCGCGGGGCGGAAATTGCATCTACTGAGAGAGGCTCCGTATCTGCCAACCGCAGACTGAAACGCGTCTGGCGCAGGAACGTCGCTTTGATCGGAGACGCTTCCGGCACCGTCGACGCCATCACGGGCGAAGGCCTCGGACTTTCCTTCAGCCAGGCCGTTGTGTTGGCGAATTGCCTGCGTTCTGGAAAGCTCGCCGATTATCAGGCCGCGCACCGGCGATTGGCGCAACGTCCTTTATTGATGGCGCGGCTGATGCTTATGCTCGACGGCCGTCCCGGATTTCAACAACGCACCCTTCAAGCCTTCCGCAAGCATCCCGAAGTTTTTCGCAGGCTCGTGGCTTTTCACGTCGGTGCTCTTTCGCCGTTTCATCTCGCTCTGAACGGACTCACTCTGGGCTGGGGATTGTTGACGGCATAGCCGATGAGACGAGACGCTCACGCTTTTCGCCGAAGTCGTGCGCAGGCGATGTTGTCGGCAATAGTTGCATTTCTCTCGATCACCAGCATCACGGCTGCCGCGCAGGACGTGGCTTTTCAGCTTGATCCTCAGCACACGACAGTGAATTTCACGTTAGCCGATGTGCTGCACACGGTGCACGGAACCTTCCACCTGAAGCAAGGTTCTCTGCGTCTCGATCCTGCTTCGGGCAAACTCACGGGAGAAATCCTTGTGGATGCCAGGAGCGGCGAGAGCGGCAGCGGAATGCGCGACCGGAAAATGCATCGCGAAGTTCTGGAGAGCGACCATTACCCGGAAATCGCATTCCATCCCGATCGTGTCGATGGAACCGTGTCGCTGCAAGGAAAGTCGTCGGTGCGTGTACAAGGAAGTTTTAGCATTCATGGATCGGACCATGAACTCACGGCCCCTGCCGATGTGGAGGTCTCGGCCGACCATTGGACCGCGACGATTCACTTCGCCGTGCCCTATGCAAATTGGGGCATGAAGAATCCGAGCACCCTCTTCTTGCGAGTCAGCGAATCAGTCGATATCGACGTGACCGCATCTGGAAGCCTGACCCGGCCTTGAAGTGATTCGTCGCGGCTCTGATCAGTACCCATCCAACGCCGAAATCCCCTTGCCTTCGACACATTCGTAGCATCGTCCCGCCTTCAGGTGCTTGAACTCTTCGGTTCTGCCGCTCGGCCACAGGATCACCGCGCTTTCGACCTGATCTTGCTTTTCCAGACCAAACGTAAGCGGAAGTTCGGATTGCGAAAGATAACTGGAGCCGCTCTTCACCATGCGCGACTGGCTTAGACCGCCAGTGACAATACGCACGGTAGCGCCGATTCCATCGCGGTTCGACTTGGTGCCCACCAGCCGAAAACGAATGCTGCGATTTCCCGCGAGTTGATCATTACGATAAAGATATGTCGGGCCGTTGTTGGTAGTCAGCAACAGATCGAGATCGCCATCGCGATCGAAATCAGCGTAGGCGAGTCCGCGCCCGACTTTCGGCTGATCGAATCCTCCGCCGACCTCAGCGGCGACATCGTGGAATCTTCCGTCGCGCTCATCGAGAAACAATTGCGGCGGCTGGGCATACCCCACGTTGCCGCGAATGTTGCGCACCGTCTCATCGATGTGGCCGTTAGCTACAGCGAGATCGAGCCAGCCGTCGAGATTGGCGTCGAGAAAGACGCATCCGAACCCCAAGCTGTTCTTCGAAGCCAAGCCCACTCCTGACTGCGCCGCGACATCTTCGTACGTTTTCCCAGCGAGCTTGTACAGCCCGGTCATTTCGTTGTCGAAGTTGGTGATGGCCACGCCAGAATGGCCTGAGTTCATGAAATCCGCGGCATCCACGCCCATGCCGGCGCGCGCCTTACCCTCGCTGCTAAAAGCCAGCCCGGCCTCGACTGCGGCATCTTTGAAAGTACCGTTGCGCTGGTTTCGATAGAGCTTGTTGGGCTGCGTGTCGTTCGCCACCAGCAGATCGGGCCAACCATTCTGCTCGTCATCCAACATCGCGACACCAAGAGACTTTGAACTGCTGTCGAAAATCCCGCTGGAGGCTGTGACATCCTCGAAAGTGCCGTTGCCACGATTGTGAAACAGCCAGCAAGTCTCCCCCCGATACGCCTCAGGCGTGCAGTAAGACTTGTGTTTGCCGTCGAGGCTGCAGAATACGTCGCGCTCCGGCGACCACTTCACATAGTTGCACACAAAAAGATCCAACAGGCCGTCGCGGTCGTAATCGAACCAAAGCGCGGATGTGCTGAATGCCAGCCGTTTCCCCAACCCGCTGCTGTTGGTCACGTCGACGAAAGTGCCCTTGCCCGTGTTGTGGAACAGCCGGTTCTGGCCCACGCAGGTGATCAGAATGTCCGGGAATCCGTCATTGTCATAATCGCCGACGGCCACCCCCATGCCGTACATTTCCTCATCCAACCCGGAGCGGGAAGTTACGTCTGTGAAAGTTCCGTTGCCGTTGTTGTGATAAAGCCGCAGCGTGGAGCGCCGCTGCTTGTGGCCGGGCCAATCCATGCCGTTGATCAGGAGAATGTCCTGCCAGCCATCGCGGTCGTAGTCGAGAAAGGCGCAGCCCGAGCCCAGAGTCTCCGGTAGAAACTTCCCACCAAAGGCGCCGCTGTTGTGCTGGAAGTGAATGCCAGAGGTGGAAGTCACATCGGTAAATCGAAAACCTGCCGAGGCTTCATTCCCAGGAGTCGCGCCGAACGCCCGCGACAGCGAGAACTGCGATACCGATGCCAGGCCCGCCATTCCTTGCAGAAAAGCTCTGCGATTCACGGAACGTTCACCAGCCCGGCGCGAATCGCGTAAACCACAAGTTCGGCCGTCTTGTGAATGCCGAGTGTGTTCATGATGTTGGCACGGTGAACCGCAATTGTATTGGCACTGAGGTCGAGCACGGCTGCGATTTCCTTGTTCGATTTGCCATCGACAATCATCTGCAAAACCTCAAGCTCGCGGGGAGTGAGACCGCCATTGCGTTCTCCCTTGAGTGCCGCCGGCTGCTCCACCTGGGGATCGAACATTGTTTCTCCCCCAGCCACGCGGCGCACGGCCGGACCAAGCTCTAGGTTCATGGCATTTTTCAAAATGTAGCCCTTCGCCCCGGCCTCGATCGCCTGCCGCACCCACGTGTTTTCGGCATGCATGCTGAGCATGAGCACCGCCGTCCCGGGCGAGTGCTCAAGAATTTGCCGGGTTGCGTCCAGACCGTTCATCTTGGGCAAGGCGCAGTCCATCACTACCACTTGCGGCGTCAACTCACGCGCCAACTTGACTGCCTCTTCGCCGTCCCCAGCTTCGCCGACTACGGTCATATCTGGTTCGTCTTCCAACATGCGCCGGAAACCCCGTCGAACCAGGCTGTGATCATCGACTAGTAGCACTCTGATCTTGTTAGTCATATTCATTCTTATCGATGTTCAAGTCTATAGTCTTGTCCTGGGACTCAACTTTTTCGCGCGGAACTGTCAGATGCAACAATGTACCCCCCGCCGCGGGAGTCGAGAACACAATTCGTCCGCCCATCAACTCCGAGCGCTCGCGCATTGCCACCAATCCTATCCCCTGCGTCGCGGGACGTCCGCTGAAGCCTACACCGTGATCTTCGACTTCCAACTCCAGAGTTGCCGGCAGAAAGCGCAATCGCACCCAAGCCTGACTCGCGCCTGAGTGCCGCGCCACGTTGTTCAATGCCTCTTGCAGCACGCGGTAGATTTGCACCGAAGCACTCCCCTCTACCTCGAACCGCACGCCCCGCTTCTCATAGGATATGGCAATTCCCATCTGCCGTTCCACAGTCGGGATGTACCAGTCGAGTGTAGTCTCAAGCCCAGCCTCGTCCAGCATCACGGGATGCAGAGCCTGCGACAAACTTCTCACCCGGTCCAGTGTGTCCTGAGCGATCTGCCGGACTTCCTGCAGGTCGCTTTGTAAAGATGAGCCTTCTGGAGCGTGTGCGCCCGCCCGTCCCAGCATCGCTCCCATCGCCGTCAGGATCTGCCCAAATTCGTCGTGCAACTCGCGCGAGATGTAGCGCAGAGTCGATTCCTGCGTGGCAATCAGCTTTTGCGCCAATTCGCTGCGCCGTTCCGAAAGTTCAGCCATGCGGGCAAACAGCCGGCGGTTCCACCGGATCATGGAAAATCCCGTCAGCAGAATCGCGCCCAGCGTCGCGGCCAGAAACAGATACACCTGCCGCCGCACGCGATCATATATCTCAACCACCCGCTGCGCAGCCTGCTCCTGATTCTCGCTATTCTGCACCAGCATGCGGGCGACGGCTGTGCTCAGCGCGGCCTGGCGCGCCTGCAAGGAAAGCTGGATCTGCCCCCTCGCATCTTTTTCTTTGCCTTCTCGCGCCAGCGCAAAGACGCGATCGACCGCATCCCAGAACTGCGCCAGCGAACTCGCCAGTGAAGCACTCTGCTCCGTGGTCCGGCTCGTCGGCGCCAATGCCGCCTCCAGGCGCATGGCATCGTCCAGATCGGTGCGGATGCGCTGGAACTGTGCCGACCATGCCGTCAGCGGATAAGGCTCGTCGTTGTCGATCATGTCGCGCATCGCGACGGCAAGCAGGTTCAGGTCGTTCTGGATGCGCAGTAACTGGAGCGAATCCTTGCGGTTGCGATCAATCAGATCGGATTGCAGCTTGCGCAAACCCGCTACTTGCCAGGTGATATAGGCAGAATAAGCCACCACCGCGGCGAGCGTGATAATCAGGCCGAGTAACAGTCCTAAGGTTGGAGAGCGCTCCGAAGAAAGCGGACGTGACACGCACCGAGCATACAACGGCTGGCCCGGACGTGTCACAATGCAGTAATAATGAAGCGGATTCAGGTTTATCGGAGTCCAATTACAAGTTGAGTACCCAGGCACAGTCAGTCCCGAAACCCCCGAAAGTCCAGCGGCTTCGCGCCGTCCTTCCCATCGTCTGGGAGCTCACCCGTCCCCGCGTCGGCTTGCTCAGCGTCGGCTTCCTGTTGATGGGCATCAACCGCGTCGCCAGCCTTGTGCTGCCTTACTCGACCAAGTTCTTGTTTGATAGCGTCATCCCCAAACGCTCCTTGCACTTGCTGGACCGGCTCGTTCTCGTGGTCCTGGGGGCAACGGTGATCCAGGGAATCACGTCGTTTCTGCTCACGCAGTTGCTCTCGAAGGAGGCGCAGCGCCTGATTACTGAGCTGCGCCAGCGAGTGCAGAAGCACGTTTCGCGGCTTGCGGTTGCGTTTTACGACGCCAACAAAACGGGCCAGTTGGTGTCACGCATCATGAGCGACGTGGAAGGTGTGCGCAACCTGCTGGGCACTGGCCTGGTCGACTTTGTTGGAGGATTGCTCACCTCTGCCATCGCGCTGGTGCTGCTGGTGCGGATCAGTCCGGTGATGACCGGCATTGCTCTGGGATTTTTGCTGTGCTTCTCCTTCGCTCTGACGAGAGCCTTCGGCACCATCCGGCCCATCTTCCGGGAACGCAGCAAGATCAATGCCGAGGTGACGGGCCGACTCACGGAGTCGCTGGGCGGCGTCCGCGTCATCAAGGGTTATCACGCGGAAGAACGCGAGGAGGCAGTCTTTGCGCATGGCGTAAAGCGATTGCTGGATAACGTCATGCGCACACTCACTGCCACTTCGGTGATGAGTCTCTCAGCCAGCGTGCTTCTAGGTCTGGTCGGCGCGGTAGTAACATTTGTTGGCGCGCGGCAAATTATGGGCGGCACCATGTCAGTTGGCGGACTCGTTTCCTATACTGCCCTGCTGGCCTTTCTGATTGCACCCATGGCGCAGGCCGTTGGAATTGGGACTCAGCTCACCGAAGCGCTGGCCGGCCTGGAACGCACTCAAGAGCTTCTGCGCGAGCGTCCAGAACATGAGGATCCGAGGCGCGTCACGTCTTTAAGCGACATCGTAGGGATGATCGAGTTTGAAGACGTGAGCTTCAGCTACGATGGAATTCACACAGTGTTGCGCGACATTTCCTTCCGCGCCGAGCCCGGCACGGTAACGGCGTTGGTGGGCTCCTCGGGCTCGGGCAAGTCCACGACTATCGGCCTCATCTCCGCTTTTTACGTGCCCAGCAAAGGCAAAGTTTTGGTCGATGGCACTGACTTGAGCACGGTTCGCCTTGACTCCTACCGCACTCGTCTCGGAGTCGTCCTGCAGGAGTCGTTTCTGTTCGATGGAACGATTCGCGAGAACGTGGCTTTTTCGCGTCCCGACGCAAGCGAAGAAGAAATCTTGCGCGCCTGCCGCATCGCGCGCGTCGATGAGTTCGCCGAATCGTTCGCCGACAAGTACGACACGATCGTTGGAGAACGCGGAGTGAAACTTTCCGGCGGCCAGCGCCAGAGGATTTCCATCGCCCGCGCTATTCTGGCCGAGCCGCGCATCCTGATTCTCGACGAGGCAACGTCGAGCCTCGACTCGGAGTCTGAGGCGCTGATTCAGCAGGGGCTCTCGTATCTTATGAAAGGCCGAACCACGTTTGTGATTGCTCACCGGCTTTCTACCATCCGCCGCGCCGACCAGATTCTGGTGATGGAGCAGGGACAAATCGTGGAGCGCGGCACCCACCAGCAACTCTATGCCGCGCACGGCCGCTACTACGATCTGTACACCCGGCAGCACGGAGTGGAAGAGAACCTGTTCCTCGCGCCCGGCGAGGGAGACTCGACTGAAAGAGATGGTGACGGAAACCTCCGTCAGCCGCGCAACGGCGACGGCAAAGTTGCCGACGCGTTGCGTGTGCTTAAAGGCGAGGTGCGGTAGCTCATGTCGGCCCCGACCCCGCCTTCTGTGAACAACGCTGCAATTCATGCCGAACAGCTTTGCCGCTACTACCGCATGGGCGAAGCTGTAATTCGCGCTGTCGATGGGGTGACTCTAACAGTGCGCGCAGGTGAGTTCGTCGCTCTTCTGGGCAGTTCCGGCTCAGGAAAATCTTCGGTGTTGAATTTGATTGCCGGGCTCGACCGGCCGACATCGGGCAGCGTAATTGTTCACGAACGCGATCTCGCACAACTCTCGCGGGAGGAACTGGCTGGGTACCGACTGCACACTGTGGGCATGGTCTTCCAATCGTTCAACCTGATCGCCAGCATGACGCTCGCGGAAAACGTGGAATTGCCCATGCGCTTCGCCGAGGTCGATCGCGGAAAGCGCGACAGCCTTGCGCGCGATGCCCTAGCGCGAGTCGGACTGCAGGGACGCATGAACCATCGTCCGAGCGAACTCTCGGGCGGGGAACAACAGCGAGCCGCATTGGCTCGGGCGCTCATCAACCGCCCTCAACTCCTACTCGCGGACGAACCCACGGGCAATCTCGACAGCCATACCGGAACAGAAATCATGAATATGGTCCGCGAGTTTAACCAGCAATTGGGAATGACGGTGGTGATGGTAACGCACGAGCGCGCGCTGGCCGAGCGCTATGCCCAGCGCCTCATATTTTTGGCGGACGGCAAACTGGTGGGCGATGAATCGAATCGTCCCGCGGCCGCCGAAGCTGCGACGGATAACGCAAGCGTGAAAGCGGGACAACGATGAAGCTCCCCGATCTGACCGAGCTTGCCGTGCGCAACTTGCGCGAATCTTTTCTGCGAAATTCGCTGACCACGATTGGCATCTCGGTGGGCGTGGCGTCTCTGGTAGCCATGCTCTCTCTTGGAATCGGGCTGCAACAGCTTGCGTCGCGCCGTTTGATGAAGTCTGGCTTGTTCGACACCGTGGTGGTCACCTCGCGCCGCGACCTGCGCAATTTCGGCCGCGATGACGAACGCAACACGCCCGCCCCGGCGGAGAGCCGCATCCTCGACGAGCCTACGCGGCAGCAGATCGAGCATTTGCCCAATGTGCTTGAAGCGTATCCGGACATCCGCTTCATCACCGAATTGCGTTACGAAGACAAACCTCATCTCACCATGGTCGCGGCTCTGCCTGCCTCCGCGCAATCGACCGACGCCTTCGAAAGCGTACAAGGACATTTCTTTTCGTCCGACACAGCGATCGAGGTGGTTATTCAGAAGGCGTTCGCTGAGGAACTTCTCGGCAAGACGCCGAAGTCCGGTATTGACGAAACCAAGGTCGCGGAATTAGCGGCTCCGCTGCTGGGCAAGGAATTGACTATGCGTTATGCACAGCGCGAGGCCGCGCCCAGTGCGCCTTCGGCGGCCGCGCACGACGCTGGTACTAACAATAGCCTCGCCGGCGCTGCCTATTCGGTGGTTTCGCGGGAACAGAAGCTAAAGATTGTCGGCGTCGCCGACCTCGATCCCGAGAGCATGCGTGGTCCCACCCGGGCGCGGGTTTTTCTCCCGCTGAAGCTGGCCGAGAGTCTGCATGTCATGCAGCCTACCGACTTGCGCGAACTTTCCAGTGCCGCCAGCGATCAGCCGGTTTATTCTTCGGTGAACGTTCGAGTGAAGAATCCCAGCCAGGTGCAGGTTGTGGAAGATGCCATCAAGAAGATGGGGTTCAACACCTTTTCGATACTCGATGCGAGCCGCAGCATTCAGCAGTTCTTCAAGGTGCTGGACCTGTTTCTCGGAATCTTCGGCAGCCTCGCGCTCGCCGTTGCTTCCATCGGAATCGTAAACACCCTGGTAATGGCCATTCTCGAGCGCCGCCGTGAAATCGGCATCATGAAAGCCATCGGCGCAAGCGACGGCGATATCAAGAAACTCTTCTTCGCCGAAGCGGGCGCCATGGGCATTCTCGGCGGCGTTCTCGGAGTCGCTCTGGGCTGGGCGATCGGCCAGGTCATCAACCTCGGCACCAACATTTATCTCAAGCGTCAGTCTTTTCCGCCGGAACATTTCTGGTCGGTATCGTGGTGGTTGGTGGCGTTCGCGATTCTGTTTTCATTCGGCGTGAGTCTGATCTCAGGGCTCTACCCCGCCGGACGCGCGGCCCGGCTCGATCCCGTGCAGGCACTTCGCTACGAGTAAACTAAAGCGCGAGTAAACTGAAGCGCGGATAAACTTGAAAAGATGGATCGATGGGTTCGAATCGTTTTCCTCCTCGCCGCTTCGCTGGTATCGTTTCCCGCTCATGCTCAGAGCCGGATCGATTGCGACGCGATGGACAGCCGGATTCTGAAACATCCAGTTCACTACTGCGTTTATGTTCCGGCGGGTTATGACGCTGGCGCGGGCAAACGCCCGGAACAAACGTATCCGGTGCTCTACTTCCTGCATGGCCTCGGCGACAACGAGCGAACTCTCTTCAATAGCGGCGGATGGACTTTGCTCGACGATCTCCGCCGGCAGCACAAGATCGGCGAATTCCTAATCGCCGCTCCCGAAGGCGGTCGCACGTTCTACATCAATTCTGCGGACGGCACGGTACGTTACAGCGACTTTTTCCTGCAGGAATTTCTCCCGCTCATCGAGAAAAAATACCGCATCCGCAGCGGCCGGAGCAGTCGAGCGATCAGCGGCATCTCCATGGGAGGGTACGGTGCGTTGCGTTTTGCATTCTCCCATCCCGAACTTTTTTCAGCGGTCAGCGCGCAGAGCGCCGCCTTGATGACTGAATCTCCACAGGAGCTCGACACCGCCGCCCGCTCCGGCGCTCCAAAGGGAAAGCTGCTGGCGGCGGTCTTTGGCGATCCGATAAACGTTTCCCACTGGAACGAAAACAGTCCGTTCGTTCTGGCGCGGAAAAACCAGGCCGCACTGCGGAGCCTGGCGATTTATTTCAACTGCGGCCAGGATGATAATTATGGCTTTGAAAAGGGCGCAGCCGCACTCGACGAGCAATTGAAAAAAGAAAAAGTGCAGCACGAGTATCGTTCGTATCCCGGCGACCACAGCCTGTCGTATTTCCTGGATCACTTTACCGAGGTCATGGAGTTCCATTCCGCGGCGTTTGGTCTAAAGTAGGCAGCCGTCGCCGGTGCAAACCGTCGAGGGCGCCAAGTAAGCCACACGGGAGGTGAAGTTTTATTTCCCGTCCAGCTTGTCCTCCACCTGCCGGATCCTCAGTCCGCGCTCGCAATCATGCTGGCAATCTGCCAAGTTGGCATAGGATATTGGGTCCTCTTCGTTGCATACGCTCGAGAATCGATAGAAGTATCGATTGTCGCTCGTCTTGCGCGTCACTGCGTGAGCGTGCGCGTGCAGCCGGCGACTGTAGGGAGCATCGTTTCCGACCAGGATGGTTTCCCAGCCGTACTCTTTGCCGGACACCCACTCCCAGTCGCTGCTCATAACAAGTCTTTGGCGAGGGTGAAAATGAATGGCGGAGAGGGAGGGATTCGAACCCCCGATACCCTTTCGGGTATGCCGGTTTTCAAGACCGGAGCCATCAACCACTCGGCCACCTCTCCGCTTGGTAGAATCAATAACTTTGGAAAACACCTCACCTACCGCCTAGGACATAGGTGGTCACACCATCAATGTCATCTTGCTCAATGTCCTTGGCAATTTGCCGGGCAACTGGAGGAGCGTTTGGGTTATGCAAGATTCCGATCGCGCAAAGAAACAGTGCTGCTGGCCCTACGATTTCTAGAACATCATCCGACCTTTTCATTTTCAAGCTCCTAAGAGGTTACTGCTACTTGAAATTGTCGGGTACATCGGGCAGGTAAGTCCAAACAAAAATTTCCACTAGCAGAGTCCCCACTTAACAGCTCGGGTTGTCGGCTAACTTTTCAATCCACGGCGCGCCAGGGGCAGGAATGGACGACTCGGTGTAACTGGCGCAACGTGCAACATCTGCGAATCAGGCCGTCCGTGGAATATATCGAATGCACGCCCGTTTTCGCTCGGCGGCTCCCACAATGGAGTAATGAAGATTGCATTCGTGGTGTTGCTGAAGATGCCGGAAGGTGCGCCAATGCCTAGAAGCGTCGGCAACTCGCCTGACCCCTCGCCATGAGCCGGATGATCTGCCTCCGGCCTAAAGCAAGATTCGTCTGCTGCGTTGATCTTCACGCAGGGAAGTGGCAGGGGCGGTTGCGTGATCGACACCGTGAGCGTGTCGCTGCCGACTGACGGCCATACTAGCAGCACCGGAACGGCCAGGATCGCGAGTGCGCGCTTCCGGCTCTCATGTTGCCGATCCAATTTCTCAAGGTCAACCATTTCTAACTTCTCGGCCTCAATTTTATCAACCATTTTCTTGGTGGTCTATCTCATCAGATTATAAGGTATCCATAACCGTACGCGTCGTTTTCAAGACCGGAGCCATCAACCACTCGGCCACCTCTCCGCTCCTACAGTTTTACTACAGTTCTCTGGAGGCTGGCCGTTCTTACTTCGCCGTTGAGCTCGATTCAGTTTTTCCCGGCGATGCCTCAGATAACGGGAGCCAGATTTGAAAGCGTGTGTCGCCGGGTTTGGAGTTCACCTGAATACTGCCACGGTGTTTCTTCACAATTCGCTGCACGGTGTCCAGGCCGAGGCCGGTGCCTTCGCCGACTCCTTTGGTGGTGAAGAAAGGCTCAAAGATGTGGGGCTGCACCTCGGCTGGAATTCCGGGACCGTTATCGCCAATCTCGACTACAACACAACCATCGTCGCGGTAGGTTCGAATGCGAAGATCGCCTTTTCCGTGCATCGCGTCGATCGCATTGTCGATAATGTTGGTCCAGACCTGGTTGAGTTCGCTGCCAAACGAATTCACGAGAAGCGGGATGGGTTGGTAATCACGCTGCACCAGGACTCCGCGCTTCAGCTTGTGATTCAAGATCGTGAGCGTGGTTTCCAGGCTCTTGACGACGTCTACATTTTGGACCGGAGACTGATCCATGTAGGTGTATTCCTTGATTGCGCCGACCAGGTCCGATATGCGCGAGGTGCTGCTCTCGATTTC
Source organism: Candidatus Sulfotelmatobacter sp. (assembly GCA_050012155.1). Taxonomy (GTDB): domain Bacteria; phylum Acidobacteriota; class Terriglobia; order Terriglobales; family Acidobacteriaceae; genus Sulfotelmatobacter. The sequence continues at coordinate 107,290 of JBEKHS010000001.1, forward strand.
GAGCAGCAGACTCGCGATTTCCACCGAAGCGGCGATCCGGACTAACGCGGCCCGAGCGGTGTCCGCCTCGAGGTTTGAGAACAGCGATTCGACCACCTCCGGCTTGATATTCCTTCGCGCAAGCCCTGCCGCCAGCATCCACAAATCGTTCTGCCCGTGGCTGCGGAATAAGGAATCGATCTGGTCTTCCAGATCGTTGATGGTCAGCGCATCCGGGGGAATCACCTCCTGGGTAAACGAAGCTTCCAGTTTTTCGATCTCTGCCTTCTGCGCGGGCGAGAGAACACGCTTCCCCAGCTCAAGACTCGCGTTTCTGATTTTTGTGAGCATGTGGCGCAACTGGCCGGCAGCGCGCTTCGCAGCCGAAGCGGGATTGTTGAGTTCATGCGCCAGTCCCGCCGAAAGCTTTCCCAGCGATGCCAACCGGTCTTGCTGCTGTTCGAGGCGCGTGGTTTCTCGAATGCGGTCAGACATCATGCCCACGAGACGCCGGGTGAGCTCCGGCATTTTTTGGACGAGATCGGGAAAAAGAGAAGCAGAAAATCGCAGGGCACGGCTTTCCGTAAGCGCTCGTCCGCTCACGGTAAATTGTTTCATCCGCGAAAACGGCAGCACTCCCGTAACGTCGCCCGGTTCGAGATCGAAGACAAAGGGTTCGCCGGCAAGCTCGCCCCGCCCTTGCAGCTGCCCCTCAAGGACGACAAACATGGCGTCCGCTGGATCGCCTTGGCGGGAGTAGACTTCGCCCGCCTTGAGATTCATCTCCTTCGCCTGGCTGATGAACCAGGCGATCTGGTCCTCCGGCAAATCGGCGAATACCGGGACGCGACGTAGTTCGGAGTTCTCGACCATTTATACCTTGCTCAAATATTGATGGATGAACTGCACCGCCACCGATCCTTCACCGACTCCGGAGGCGACGCGCTTGATCGAACCGTGGCGCACATCGCCGACGGCAAAGATGCCGGGAACATTGGTCTCCAGCAGAAACGGATCCCGGTCGGGCGTCCAGCCCTTGGGACGTTGTCCGTCCCGTATAAGGTCTGGGCCAGTCAACAGGAAGCCGCGCGCGTCTCGCTCGACGACATCCGCCAGCCAATCCGTGCGTGGCAAGGCTCCGATGAAGATGAACATCGCGCTCGCCGGCACGCGCTCAATCTTATTGGTGTCAGAACAAAGCACGGAAATCTCTTCTAGATGGATTTCGCCATGAGCCTCAACCACACTGGCCCGTGTCCAGAGCTGAATGTTGGCCGTCTCCTTGATCTGATCGATTAGATATTGCGACATGGTACTGGCAAGCGATTCGCCACGCACAAGAATAATGACGCGTTCTGCGTATTTGGCAAAGTTCATCGCCGCCTGCCCGGCTGAGTTCGCGCCGCCGATTACATAGACGACCTCACCCTTGCAGGACAACGCTTCTGTGGCGCCGCCTCCGTAATAGATTCCCGCGCCCTGCAACCTGTCGATGCCCGGAGCCTCCAGCCGGCGCCACTGCACCCCGGTCGCAATCATCAGGGCGTGACAAGAGAGCTCGTTTCCATCCGCCATCTTGATGAACCGGTAAGGTCCGTCGGCTCGGGCGCTAACAACTTCCTGCGCCAGGATCTCGACTCCGAAACGCTGGGCCTGCGCCACCGCGCGCCGGGCCAGATCCGTGCCACTGAGCCCGGCCGGAAATCCAAGATAATTCTCGATGCGCGAACTCATGCCCGCCTGCCCGCCGGGAGCTTCCCGCTCAATCATCACCGTGTGCAGACCCTCGGAAGCGCCATAAACCGCAGCGGCTAAACCGGCGGGCCCACCACCCACAATCGCCAGATCGTAGAAGCTGGTTTGCGCGCGTGTGCGCAGCCCGACTTTTTGCGCCACGTCGGCAGGCACACCCTCGAGAAGCTTTGTGCCATCGGGAAAAAGCACCACGGGGAGATCGGCCGCATCCGGACCCAGAGCTTCCAGGAGCCGCTTGGTTTCCGGATCGTTGGCGGAAGCTTCCACGTCTGTCCACTCATAAGGAACACGGTTGCGAGCCAAAAAATCCCGCAACTCGTAGCACCGCGGCGACCAGCGGGTGCCGAGTACGCGGATTCCTTGAAATGTCGGATGGAAAGATGCCTGCCAGTCATCGAGTAAGTCGTCCAGTTGCGGATACAGGTGCTCCGAGGGAGGATCCCACGGCTTCAGGAAGAAATAGTTGATGCTGGCTTGATTGATGGCACTGATCGCGGCGTTGGTATCCGCATAGGCTGTGAGTAGTGCCCGCTTCGCGCCGGGGTAAATTCCCATTGCCTGCTGCAGAAATTCCACTCCATCCATGCGTGGCATGCGTTGATCCGCAAGGAGCAAAGCCACAGTATCGTTGCGCAGCTTCAGCTGCTTCAGGAGGTCGAGCGCTCCCTCGGGCGAATCGCTCCCGATAACGCGGTACTCGGCGCCGTACTGCGAGCGAAGATCGCGCTCGATCGCCCGCAGAACATCAGTGTCGTCATCCACGCTCAGCAGAATTGGTTTGGGCATGCGGAGTCCGGTTCCACAGCAAAGAGATGATTACACACTTCCCTTTTCTCGGGCTTGAAATGGTTAGATACCGAAATCGGCATTCGGTTGCGCGATTCCTGCCTGGATCTGCTGGGGGGCAACAACTCGATTAAGGAGGGCACGCTCTGCCGCCGACCTTCGAACACCAGCCCCGGCAGTCTTATGTTACCTTTAGTAGCCGGGAGCACTCTCGGCGAGGATGAAGGTGGCACCGTCCTCCGGATCGTGCGAGAGTCGCTGCCTGAGAGGCCATCTTACCGTACATTTTTTTGGGAGATCGCTTGCGCCAAGCTCGCACTGTTTTATTCCTTGTCTTGCCTTTGCTGATTCTAGCGGGCGTCGCTGAAGCTCAGGATCAGCCGGCCGTGGATTCTTCGCTTCCGCCCCCGCCGCACGCTAAGCAAATCCATCTCAAGCACCTTCTGGTGATCGGTGAAACCAAGGGATTTGAGCACGATTCGGTTTCCGATGGCATGGCCGCAATCTACAACATGGGTCACGACACTGGTCTTTGGGATGCCACGCTGCGCACCGACACTGAGCTCATCACGAAGAAAGATTTGGGCAGAAACGCGAAGAATCTCGACTACTTCGATGCCCTGGTTTTCGTGAGCACCACGGGCGAGCTCGATCTGGATGACAGCCAGAAGAAAGACATGATGGCGTTCATCAAAAACGATGGCAAGGGTTTTGTCGGCGTTCACTCAGCGCTAGATACGAATTACAAATGGCCCGAGTACGGTGAGATGATCGGTGGCTGGTTCGATCAGCACCCATGGTCCACTTTCAACGCGCCGATCGTCAATGAAGACCCGAGCTTTCCTGCAGTTCGTCATTTTCCCAAGGCGTTCGTTAAGTACGACGAGATTTATCAGCCGAAGGAGTGGTCGCGGGATAAGGTCAACGTTTTGCTGAGTCTCGACCCCACAAAACTCAATTATGCAAACAATCCGCGCGTCCACAGAACGGATCACGATTTCGCCGTTGCATGGGACAAGATGTACGGCAAAGGCCGTGTTTTCTATTCGACCCTCGGTCACACGGAAGAAGCCTGGAATGATCCCGACATCCGCAAGATGTATTTTGAAGCGATCAAGTGGGTGCTGGGCATGACCGAAGGCAGTACGGCATCGCATCCGCGGCCGCAAACACCTGGCGATGAGCACTGAGTTCGGAGGGACACTTCCTGGGATGAAATTTTTTCGTTGGCCCCTGCTTGGGAGCGTACTGTTGGTTCTTGCGTTGTTCGCAAGCCTCGCGGTTTCCGCAGCACAAGCACCATCTCACAACGCGCCCGCACCCGCTAAGCAAACCGGTCCAGTAGTACCCAGATCATACCCACTCGCACTGGTTCAGAGCGGGGGCCTCGTGTTCCGGCAGCATTGCTCTTTTTGTCATGGCCGCGATGCCGGCGGTGGAGAGAGCGGCCCGGACCTGACACGCTCCAAGCTCGTGACTCAAGATGTGGATGGCGAAAAGATCGGTGCGGTTGTGCGCAATGGACGCCCGGACAAGGGCATGCCTCGGTTCGATCTTTCCGTTCAGGAGATTGCCAGCCTGACGGCGTTCATCCACACGCAACAGCACAACGCGCTCACGAGAAAGGGTGGACGCAAGGGAGTGGATGTCGCCGATCTTCAAACCGGGAGCGCCGAGGCCGGCAAACAATACTTCGAGGGCGCAGGGGGATGCGCAACCTGCCACTCCGCCACCGGCGATCTTGCCGGAATAGCGTCGCGTTACAGAGGCCTCGAGCTAGAGGAGCAGATGCTGTATCCACGGCAAGCAAAATCCAAAGTCGCAGTAACCCTGGCTTCCGGTGAAACGATTACGGGCGCACTCGCATACCTCGATGAGTTTACGGTGGGACTCACCGATCCCACGGGTGTGTATCGATCCTGGCGAATCAGTGATGTGCAGTATAAGGTCGACGCGCCCGTAAATGCTCACGCCGATCTACTGAGTAAGTACACGGATGCCGACATTCACGACCTGATGGCATATTTGCAGACTTTGCGGTAGGCGCCGAGTTCTCTTTGAACCTTTGGTTTAGAGGTTGCGTAATCGATATGAATTTTCTGAATACAGTGTTTCTTGCCGCTTGCGTAATGATCGCAATAGCTGTGCCTGGCCTGATGCTGGGGCAGGGAGTCGACCAGCAAATGCTGGTGCATCCGCCAGCCGACAGTTGGCCGGGATATCACGGCGACTACTCCGGCAGACGCCACAGTTCACTCACCCAGGTCACGCCGCAAAACGTGAAAAATCTCGCACTTGCCTGGGCTTTTCAAACGGACCAGGTTGCGCTGATCAAGTCCTCGCCGCTATTGGTCGATGGCATTTTGTACTTTACAGTCCCGGAGAACATTTGGGCGGTCGATGCGCGCTCCGGCCACTTGATCTGGCATTACGTTTATCCGCCGAGCCAGGGGGAACACATCGGGCATCGCGGTGTGGCTATGTATAAGGGATATCTTTTCTTCTTATCTCCCGACGCACATCTCGTATCTCTCAACGCTAGTAATGGAACTGAGCGCTGGAAAGTAACTGTCGCAGATATCACGAAAGGTTATTGGACCAGCATGTCTCCTCTTGTCGTCGGGAACCGCGTGCTCGTTGGTGTTTCCGGGGATTTCGATAACCTGACCGGCTACATCCGCGCGATTGATCCGGAGACCGGAGCAACGCAATGGCAGTGGAATGCCACTCCTCCGCCAGGCACCCCCAATCAAACAACGGGTGGAATGACGTGGATGACCGGGACTTACGATCCCGATCTCAATCTCGTCTACTGGGGAACCGGTAACCCCACTCCCGTACTGAAGGGCGCGACGCGGCCGGGCGATGGTCTCTACACCTGCACGATTGTTGCGCTAAATCCGGATACGGGCAAGCTGGTGTGGTCCTTCCAGGTCTCGCCGCACGATACGCACGATTGGGATGCCGTCGAGACTCCGGTTCTGGTCGATGCGGATTTCCACGGCGAGCCGAAGAAGATGCTCATGCAGAGCTCACGCAACGGCTACTTCTTCGTTCTCGATCGCACCAACGGAAAGAATCTTTTGACTGCTCCCTTCGGTCCCGTGAACTGGTCGCTTGGAGTCGATCCCCAGGGCCGTCCGATTCCCAATGCCGCCAAGGAGCCTGCGCCCGATGGACGCCTGATTGCCCCCGACGAAGGTGGCATGACCAACTACCGATCTCCCAGCTTCGACACGAAGAATGGTTTGTTTATTGTCGATGCCCATCCCAGTTACGGCATCTACTTTGCCAAGCCCGCCGATGGCGTCTACGGCTGGTCCGGCGCGGATTACGGGGTTTGGGGCAAGGGCGTGATCGAGGCCATCGATTACCAAACCGGCAAGATCCGCTGGAGCCACGAAGTTGGCCCCGGAGGTTCGGGCGCGGGAGTGCTGACGACGGACTCCGGGCTCACCTTTACCGGCGACGCACAGGGCAACTTTCTGGCACTGGATTCCAGCGACGGTAAAACCCTCTGGCATGCGGGCTCAGGATCGCACATCGTGAGCTCTCCGATCACCTATGAACTCGACGGCCGCCAATATGTGCTGACCAGCAGCGGCGGCGTACTGTTCGCATGGGCGCTTCCTGAGCCGTGATGAATCGATTCGAGGCGTCGCGTTTTGCTTTGAAGCCGCGGTTGAATCGGCGCTCACCAATAGGCAAGACGAAAGTGTCATGGAAAAAAATGCGGCATATTGGATCGTAAAGTTAGGGCTGGCGCAGCATCCCGAGGGTGGGTATTACCGGCAAACCTACCGGGCCGATCTCCTGTTAGCGCGGGAGGCCTTGCCTGCGGAATTCGCAGGACCACGCGCGGCGTCGAGCGGCGATTTACTTCTTGCTCGACGGCGAAGATTTTTCTGCATTCCATCGTTTGCGGTCGGACGAACTGTGGCACTTCTATGTCGGAGGATCGCTGGTCGTACACGTGATCGAAGAGAATGGTCAGCATTCGGAGATTCAACTTGGGAGCGATCCTGACGCCGGTGAAGTATTGCAGGCGGTAGTGAAGGCGGGACGCTGGTTTGGCTCACAGCTAAAGGATTCGCGCTCGTTTGCGTTGGTGGCCTGCACCGTGGCGCCAGGTTTCGATTTTGCGGACTTTGAATTGGCGAAGCGAGAGGAGTTGGTGAAGCGCTATCCCCAGCACCGACAAGTAATTCAGAGTTTGACGCGGCAGTGAGGCAAGAGCGACTGCAAGAGCATTGATGTGCGGTTCGCAACTCGATTCAATGTTTTTCCGCCGGCGCGGACTCCTGCGCGAGGTGCTGGTAGTTCAGGATTGCGTTGAAGACCAGCGCGTAGGTGCCGACAGTCTCGCCGCGATAGATGGGGTTGTTGGCAAACAACAGCACGTTTCCCTGGCCCAGGTGCGCGTCCACCACTATCGCGTGTTCGGCGATCGACGAAGCCTTGTCGAGCAGGCCGTCGAGCAATAGTGTCTTTGAGTCGGAGAGGCGCAAGATGACATCGGGCCGATCCTGGACCGGAATCACCTGCGGATTGTTGCGCGTCTGTTCCTCATCCAGCTTCTTCGCTTCCCAGGGTTGCTGTTTCACGAGCGGCTCGGGTTCAACGATTTTTCTACCCTGGGGCTGGTCGCTGTCATCGATACTGCCACGGCCTGTCGGGCGCTGGTCGTAGGGGTCCTTGAAGGCATCCTTCGATGCGCGGCCTCGGAGCATATTGCTGACGTTAAAAGCCAAGCCGTCGGCGCTGATGACGGGCACACTGGTTCCGTAGCCAAAGGCCACAGGGCTGTTCGGAGTTACGAATACCGTGTTGAGCACGGTGCCAACCACGCGCGCGTCATCATGGGGAGCGATAGTGACGCCGGGGGCAAGGCCTGTATCGATGGCAAACTGCGCAGTGTCTTCGCAGGTGATTAGGAGTCCGCCTTGCTCAACGAAATTCTTCAGATGAGCCAGGCCTTCGTAACCGAGACCGGGGCGTATGTCCGGCGTGCTGTCGATGGCGCCGAGGTTTGGGGTCAGCTCAGACTTCTGCCACGGCATCGGATTGTTCCACATCGGAATGCCGTTGAGAACGTCAGCGGTGGACGCATAGCCGGCCGGGGCGAAGATGATCACATCGTATTTTGCGCGGAGATCCTGTTCGCTCGCGGCGGTCTGCGTGCTGATGTAATCGTAAGGCACGCCGACAGCATCGAAGGCATAGCGCCACCAGCCTTCCGTCTGAGTGCTCAGCCACGTGTGCATGAAAGCGATTCGAGGAGCAGTGACCGCGTGGACCGACACCGAAGGCGCTACGCCGAGCCGCGACGCATCGAGTGAGAGATCGCGCAGAACTCCGGCGGCATTATCTGGAGCGCCGCTTATGAGCAGCGACCCGGCCGTGAAATGTTTGCCTTCGGCATCGAATGATTTTTCAGCCACTTGAATCGTCGCACCTTTAAGTTTGTACGCCAGGGGCAGAAGCGAAACCTGGCCGGTGTTGGCCACTGCTAGCACCGAGCCGGAGCCGGAAATCTTGCCGGCAAGCGCTGCTGGATCGTCAAGCGGCATCATCTTGGATTTGAGAATCGAGGAGTCAGTAACGCGGACAACTTTCAGATTGAAGAGATGACTGAAAGACCATCCCGTGTCGTCGTAAGGCTCTCTCTGCGGATCGCTCGCCGCCCAGAACTGCCGGTCGAGCAGCGCATCGGCTGCGCGCGAGTAGGGTTGATCCATGCGGATAACGATGCTGCCTGCAGGGAAGGTTTCCTGCTTCGGCTTGTCGCCGCGCTTTTCTGCGGCGAGCGGGCTAGTAGCAGCTTCGGACAGCTGTTCAATTTCGACGTGCTGGCGCTTCAATACCTTCAGTAGCTCGACCTGGCGATTCGTATCGGCAGGGTCAGGCGGGATCACATATGCGGCCGGACCTTCGAGCGACGGCTTCTCGACAGCACGCTTGCTCTTGCGATAGAAGTTCTCAAGGAAATGCCCGGTATTATGCGAGAAGTAAGAGATGGTAGTCAGCAGCGCGGTTTCTTCGTAGTTGTTGTTATCGCGCTGTGACCAGCTCACCACGGGCAGCGGCGGATTTTGACGGTACCAGGTGCGTGAGTATTCTTCCGGTCGCAGGATGCGCTTCTCGGTATCGGCGCCGCTGTTGCCGAAGGTTTCATAGAGCCGGCTGATGCCGTTGTGCATGCTGGCCAGGAACATCAGGTAGCCGGGACTCCAGGTGTCGAAGTCGCCATGGGTGAAGACTCCGGGCATGCCGAAGCTCTGCATTTGGGCGACGTTGTTCCAGCCTAATTCCGCCCACTCATCGCCGAGAATGGGATCCACCCACGCGTTATATGGACCGTCGCCCACCGTGTTGTCGTAAAGAAAGGGAACTGACTCGTGCAGGTCGTGCAAAACCTGCGCGTGCCAGCCCAGGTAGGTGTCAAGCACGTTGCGGGTTAGATTGAGCGTCATGGCCATGGCATCGCGGTTGTTGTCATGGGCAACGTAGTGGCCCCAGTAAAGAAGGTGCGGCCAATCCTGGCCAGGATGAGCCTTGTGCCATTCATAGATATCGACCATGCGGTCGCGGCCGTCGACTTCGACCACCGGAGTAATGAGCACGATCATGTGCGAGCGGATGTACTTGATGTAAGGCGAATCGTCGACGGCCAGACGATAGGCCAGCTCCATCAGGGCCGTGGGAGCACCGGTCTCGGGAGAATGGATGGTGCCAGTGATGTAGTAAACCGGCCAGGATTGCTCGATGATCTGGCGGGCCTTGGCGTCATCGAAGGCAATCGTGCGCGGGTCCGCAAGCTGGGCCAGGCGTGCATCATTCGCTTTCGCGCCGGCGAGCAGTTTGGCATCGGCGATGGCGGCGGCGATCATCTCTCGCCCTTCTTCGGAGTGGCCGATGGTGAAGACCTTCACCCGTGGACTGCTTGCCTCGAGCAATCGGAAATATTTGTACACATCCTCAGCGTAGGGAAGCATGTCAGGTGCGCCAGACACGTCGCCGAGCACCTTGGCGGGCGTGGGTACGGTCTTCGATGCGGGAAGGTAATCCACGAGAGGAGAGGTGAACGAGGGGTCGGTGGTGTATTTGTGAATCTGGTCCGTGTATTGCTGATCGATGGCTTGGCCGGGATCGCGCGCGAAATTTGAGTTTAACTCTTGAGCAAGTAACGGCGCTTTGGCGTAGAGCAGGGCAGAAAGTGCAATTAAGGCCAATTTGGAAGGATTCATTTTTCTCTCAATTTTTCGATTCGCGCTCCGGGGGAGCGGCGCTCTCTTCGTGCGTCCAGAGTATTCCCAGCGTCACTTCGATTTCTGTTGCGCGATCCATTTGTCGGTTCGAGCATCCAGAAGATCAAGCGGGAGCGTTCCGCCGTCGAGCATCTCGTCGTGGAATGTGCGGATATCAAACTTTGGTCCCAGTTCTTTCTGAGCACGCTCACGTAGTTCGCGGAACTTGAGCTGGCCCAGCTTGTAGCTGAGAGCTTGCGCAGGCCAGGCGATATAGCGGTCGGTTTCCGACTGAATGGTAGGCTCATCGACTGCGCCGGACTTGCGCATGAAGTCCACAACCTGATCGCGGCTCCAGCCTTGCGCGTGAATTCCGGTGTCCACAACCAGACGCACAGCTCGAAACAGTTCGGAAGAAAGTCGGCCGTAGTCCGAGACGGGATCCTGGTAGAAGCCAACTTCTTTGCCGAGTTGCTCGGCGTACAGGGCCCAGCCTTCGATGTAGGCGTTGAAGCCAAGGCCATGAAGGCGGAACTTCGGCAATCCCGTGAGTTGCTGCTGCACCGAAAGCTGCATGTGATGGCCGGGAATGCCTTCGTGGTAGGCAATCGCTTCGTCGTCAATTAATGAACGCTCCGCGAAGTTGGAGGTGGCGACGACAACCCGGCCGGGGCGCTTACCGTCGGGTGTGCCGGTAACATAGTGGGTTGCAGCGGCGGACTGGAAGGCTGGTATGGCTTCGACCGTAACGGGCGATTTAGGAAGCAGGGTGAACAGCTCTGGGAGTTTCGGCTCCATCTGAGCGATGTAGCGACGGAAGTCGTCGAGGATTTGCTCGGCTGATGTCGGAATATATTTCGGATTGGTTTTTAGGGATGCGCGAAAAGAGGCAAGATCGGCAAAGCCCTCTTTCTTGGCGATCGCCGTCATCTCGGCCTGGATACGATCCATCTCGCGCAAGCCCAGTTGATGGATCTCATCAGCTGTCATGTGCGTGGTGGTGCGCGCGTAAATGTCGTTTTCGTAGCGCTTCTCACCGTCCGGCAAGGAAGTAATCGAAAGCGCAGTGCGGCCCTCAGGTGCGTACTCCGTGCGGAGGAACGTCGCGAAAGTCTTGTAGGCCGGAAATACCTGGTTGTTGATCGCGTCGGTGATTTGCTGGGTTAGGCGCTTCTGATCTTCGACGGGGATGCTCGCCGGATATTTCTTCGTCGGCATGAGAAAAGGATCGGCGTCAATGATGCCTTGGCACTGCACAGGAAGTTTTTCCAGCAGGAATCGGACCGGCATGAGCTTGTCTTTCATGCCAGCGCGAAGCACTTCGGTGGTCTGGTTCAGCACGCGGGGAATCTGCTGAAGACGAGAAACGTAATCTTCGTAGTGCTTGACGGAGTCGAAGGGCATGGAAAGTGGCAGATCCGCGAGGCCGGTATGGATGCCATTCTGCTGATTGATCGGCATCTCGTACTCTTTAAGATCGAAGTCGGCGATGCGCTGCTGGAGAACGCGAACGAGCAGGTCGTGTGAGAGTTGGTCCTGGTCGGAGAATCCGACGCTCGAGATGGCCTCAAGGCGGGCCAGGAAGCTCTCATCGGTCGTGTGACGCTGCGCGATGGCTTCGAGCGAATACTCCGCAAGCCGGTCGTTGTAGCGGTAGTCGCCGAAAGCGGTGGCGCGCTCGGGAAAGTTGCGAAGATCACTCTCGTACTGCTCTTCGAAAAGAGCATTCTGGGCAGCAAGTCGATCGGCGACTGGCTTGAGGTCCTGAGCAAAGAGAGAAGCGGCTACTGCTACCACGAAAAATAGGCTCTGTAAGGTGCGCATAATCTAAGCAGGGTACCAGAGGACAGGCGCTGTTGCGAATTAAGACAGCACAGTCCAATGGGTCTAACCGGATGATAAAAACGTCACTTACCTACGGAGACGCAAACCTCGTAGACGGTTGGAAGCGCATTAACAATCGAATTGCCAACTGCCGAATCTAATGCACCATGCGGATACGACGCCTGATTGTTTTCATCACAATTATTCAGACTGTGCTCTTCCTGACTCATTTCTTTCTGTACAAGACATGGTTGTTTTCATCGGCCGAAAGCCTCGCTCCTAAGCCGGCGCTCTGGGCCCAGGTGGCTCTTGGCGTTTTGTCCGTGAGCTTTGTTGCCGCTTCGCTACTTGCCTTTCGCTATACGAATGCCGCGGTGCGAGTGTTTTACAAGGCGGCTGCGGTCTGGGTGGGGCTGGTATCTTTTCTCTTCCTCGCGGCCGTTGCCTCCTGGATTATTTTCGGAGTTGCCGGGCTGGCGGGGCTGAGCGTGAACTTTCATCGAATGGTGGAATTGCTGTTCGGCGCTGCCGCCGCTGCCGGAATTTACGGAGTCTTCAACGCAAGCTGGACGCGAATCACTCGAACGACGGTGCGGCTCGCGAATCTACCGGAGGCCTGGCGCGGACGCAAAGCGGCGCTGATCAGCGATCTGCACCTCGGGCACGTGCGCAACGGCAGCTTTCTGCGCCGCATGATCGCGAAAATTTTGCGGGAAGAGCCCGACGCAATCTTTATTGCCGGCGATCTGTATGACGGCACGGCGATCGACGCAGGGCGTGCAGCAGCGCCTCTGCACAAACTGACAGCACCGCAAGGAGTTTATTTTGTTGCCGGAAATCACGAGCAATTTGGCGACGACAGCAAATACTTGCGTGCCATAGCCGCAGCTGGAGTCCGCGTCCTCACCAACGAAAAGGTGGAAGCGGACGGTTTGCAGATTATCGGTGTGCCGTTCCGCAATGCGACGCCGGGCGGACGTTTTGCCTCGGCGCTGGATGGCATTCGCTGGGATCGCAACCGTGCCAGCATTCTGCTGACGCACGCACCCGACCATCCGGAGATCGCGGAAGCTGCCGGTGTTTCTCTGCAGCTATCCGGGCACACGCACCTTGGGCAATTCATCCCGTGGAGCTGGATGGCGCGGCGTATCTACCGGCAGTTCGTGTACGGCTTAAGCCGTATCGGGAAGATGCAGGTTTTCACTTCGAGCGGAGCCGGAACGTGGGGACCGCCGTTGCGCCTGGGCTCGAACCCTGAAATCGTCATGCTCGAATTCGAATAACGCTATCAGCAGCGCTGCGGTTGTTTGTCGCAGGCCGGAAGTCCCATCTCACCGTGCGCGCCCCCGTCGCTTTGGAGCCGCGTATAATCTCACGTTCCGACATTGACGCTGAAGTTAAAACGAACAAAATATCTGGAGAATCTAAATGTCCCTTTCAGGACGAGTAGCGTTTGTCACCGGCGCATCTCAAGGCATTGGACGAGCCTGCGCACTGAAGCTCGCCGCGGCGGGCGCGGCGGTTGCCGTCGCCGCGCGCAATCAGGAGAAGCTGGCCGAGTTGGTAAATGAAATTACTGCCAACGGCGGCAAGGCCGCGGCCTTCGCCCTCGACGTCACGGACGAAGAGCAGGTCAAGTCGGCGATCAAATCGGCCATCGCTCAGTTCGGCAAGATCGACATTCTGGTGAACAACGCCGGCATCACCCGCGACCAGCTCGTCCTGCGCATGAAGCGCGCCGACTGGGACGCCGTGCTGCAAACCAATCTCACTTCTGCCTATCTTTGCATCCAGCAGGTCACTAGCTCCATGCTCAAGCAGCGCTGGGGACGCATCATCAACATCACCAGCGTCTTCGGCCAGATGGGGCAGGCGGGCCAGGCAAATTACTCCGCGTCAAAAGCCGGGCTGATCGGACTGACCATGGCCATTGCGCGAGAGCTTGGGTCGCGTAACATTACCTGCAACGCCGTGGCTCCGGGCTTCATCGAAACCGCCATGACGGAGGCGCTCGGCGACGAGTTCAAGCAAAACGCTGCGAAACAGATTCCGCTCGGCCGTGTGGGCTCGTCCGCCGATGTGGCCGGCGCAGTGGCTTTTCTCGCGTCGGAGGAAGCCTCCTATATTACTGGCCACGTACTGAACGTGAACGGCGGTATGCTGATGGGGTAAGAAAAGTTTTCACCGCCGAGTGCGCCGTGGCGCGGAGAAGAATGAAGGTTGATTCCCAGCAAGCGCAAAGAGCCGTGATCCCCTCGGCGATCTCCGCGTCCTCGGCGGTAAAAGGCCTTTCAATTTTTCAAGCTGAGTCCCCCGCCCAGATCGCGCAAGCCCGCGAACTATTTCTCGAGTACGCACAATCCCTCGGCTTCAGCCTGTGCTTTCAGAATTTCGACCAGGAACTCGCCGGGCTGCCGGGAGACTACGCTCCACCCGGCGGCCGCCTGTTGCTCGCGGAGTACGATGGTCAACTCGCAGCCTGCGTCGCACTCCACAAGCTCGAGTCGCGCGTCTGCGAGATGAAGCGCCTTTACCTGCGCCCCGCGTTTCGTGGCAAGGGCCTGGGCCGCGTCTTGGCCGAACGCATCATCGTGGAGGCGCGCCAGATTGGCTACCAGCGCATGCGCCTTGACACCGTCGAACCGGTGATGAAAGATGCGGTGGCCATGTACCGCAAGCTGGGGTTCAAAGAGATCGCTCCCTATTGCTCGAACCCGATCACGGGAGCGTTGTACATGGAGTTGGAACTCTGACCGCGCCCTGATTTCAAGCTCGACCGGAGAAACACATGAGAAAAGCATTCGTCCTTCTGCTCAGCGTTTCAATCGCCGCAGTTTGTGTCTCCACCTGCTTTGCCGCCGACAGCAAGTCCGTCTCCTACAAGAGCGGCGACGAGACCGTGCAAGCGCTTCTCTACACTCCACCCGGCAAAGGGCCGTTTCCCGCGATCATCGTCATCCACGAATGGTGGGGCTTGAACGACTGGGTTAAAGATCAGGCCTCGAAGCTTGCAGACCAGGGTTACGTGGCGCTCGCAATCGATCTCTATCGCGGCAAGGTTGCCACCACTCCTGACATGGCCCACGAAATCATGCGCGGAGTCCCGGAGGACCGCGCCAAGCGCGACCTGCACGCCGCTTTTGAATTTCTGCAATCGCAGCCTAACGTCAGGAAAGATCGCATCGGCGCAATCGGCTGGTGCATGGGCGGCGGCTACTCGCTCGACGTTGCTCTTCAGGAGCCGACACTCGCCGCCGACGTGATTAACTACGGCCATCTCGCCACCGACATCGATGCAATCAAGAAAATCAACGCTCCCATCCTCGGACTGTTCGGCGGCCAGGATCACGGCATCACGCCCGACGACGTGAAGAAGTTTGGAGAAACGCTGGATAAGCTGGGAAAGAAGATCGACATCCAGATCTACGACGACGCCGGCCACGCTTTCGAAAACCCAAATAACAAAGACGGTTACCGCGCCAATGATACCGCCGACGCATGGCAGCGCACGGTTCTGTTTCTCGCTGAGAACCTCAAGAAATAGCCGCGGAGTATCGGCAGCGCAGGGCGAAAGCCGGCAACAAATCATTCCCTGTACACTGTCTAAGGATTCCGTCGTTCCGCCGAACCTACGCCCCAGTTGCACCAGTTTTGTCATAGCACTAATTTCCACTTGCCAGAAAATGCCGATCTGGTTAATATGTCGCATCCTGCAATGCTCCCCCAGATCAACATCGGCGAGACCATCCGAAACTACCGGCTGCAGAAGGGCATGTCCCAGGGAGATATCGAGAAGCGCACCGGCCTGCTGCGCTGCTACCTGTCGCGCGTAGAGAACGGCCACACGATCCCGTCGCTCGACACACTCTCAAAAATTGCCGGGGCCATGGAGATCGCGCTCTCGCAATTCTTCTCCGAATCCGGCCACAGCAACGGCTCCAAGGGACTGCCGCAACTCTCCGATGACGAAGTCCGCTTCCTCAGCCAGGTCCGCCGCTACGCCACCAACCTCAACGACAGCGATCGCAAGCTGGTCCTCGCCATGGTCAAGAAGATGGCCGCTAATTCCAGCAAGTAGCTTTTAGCCGCCAGCTGTCAGCCGTCAATAAAATCAAAGCTTTCTAATCACGTCGAGTAGCGCCTGAGGTGCTTTCGAGGTTTTGTTCGGTTTTACTGATGGCTGATGGCTGACGGCTGCTTACTTTCGTACCATAACCTCCGGTGACCACGGGTTACCTCGCTCCCACCCCGCCTTATCACTACACTGTTGACTTGGAGACCCCGCGTGACCACTGATGAAGAGCTGAACCTGCTCGAGACTCAGCTCCGGCGGCTGAAGATCGAGTACGAAGTCTATTTCAGCAACCCGACCAAGCGGCCTCCCACCGATGTCGAGTGGAAGGTGCTCTCGCTGCTGCGCAAATTTTCCGACGGCGGACGCATGAGCTTCTCCCAGCGCTTCCGCTACAACGAAATGGCGCAGCGCTACGCCGTCTACAGCGACCTGTGGCGCAAGAAATCGCGCATCCGCGAAGAAGGCTACCGCCGCCCGCAGGATGCGCTGCTCGCCGTGCAGGGAGTCCGCCCGGATGTCGAAGAGCACAAGCCCCAGCACAATCCCGTCTACGGCCTAAGCCACGCCGGGGCTGCCGCAGGGACCGCGCCCGCAGCCACCTCGCAGCCCTTTACCTTGCACAGCGTCGATCAGGCCGAGCGCGAACAGGTAGAGCGCCTGTTCAATACT
Source organism: Candidatus Sulfotelmatobacter sp. (assembly GCA_050012155.1). GTDB lineage: Bacteria > Acidobacteriota > Terriglobia > Terriglobales > Acidobacteriaceae > Sulfotelmatobacter. The sequence continues at coordinate 123,625 of JBEKHS010000001.1, forward strand.
CTGGTCGCAGCCAAAAAGAAGGCAGGAGAGAATATCTCCGGCAACCTCGATTCCTTCTCCACCTTCGTGCAGAAAAAGACCGAACAAATCCGCAAGCAGTACGGCTGCGAAGGCGTCGAATTCTCCGTCGAACTCAACGACGGGCATGTCAAGCTGAAGGCTAAGGCGAAGACATAGCGACAAACAGTCGCCGGTTTCGTCTAGAACATTAGGACTTTTCTTTTCGTTATTTCTCCCGCCACCGCCGCAGGAGTCTGGGAACGACTACAAACCACTGGACATAACCAGCCGCCGCAAAGAGAAGCCACGTAGCTGTCATTTCAGGTCTGCTGGATGCCGGCAGTGCAAGGCCAAAAAGTCCGAGACCGATTCCCACCAATATCACTGCTACGACGACGAGGAAGGAACTTGGGAACGACAGAGCCATCATCTCGAAGGCCAGCCCCTCTTCCAGTTTCCAGTCTGATGGGCCCTGGTACCCATTGTACGCAAACGCCAGAGCCGTGAGATACGTCGCTAGCCAGATCAATCGGACGAGTATCCCGGCGATCCTTCTCACAATTGAAGAGCGTAGTAGAACGCATTCTTGCCAGCAATATTTAACGAGAGCAATTAATAGACTGGTTGCCGGGTCAGTTGCCGGCAAACGACGACCACCCGCTACCTGATAGAATCTTCGGTCGCTCCGCATACATCCTTCATACCTGAGGCCTCAAATGTCCCGCAGCACTTCCCGCATCCAGCGCGCCATTCTCAGCGTCACCGACAAAACCGGCCTCGTCGACTTCGCGCGCCAGCTCTCCGGGCTCGGCATCGAACTCATTTCCACCGGAGGTACGGCCAAGCTCCTGCGCGATTCCGGCATCGCCGTCAAAGACATCTCCGAACTCACCGGCTTCCCTGAAATGCTCGACGGCCGCGTCAAGACGCTGCATCCCAAGGTTCACGGAGGCATCCTGCATCGCCGCGAGAATCCGGCGCACGTCAGTGCCGTCGCCGAGCACGGCATCCAGCCAATTGACATGGTGGTGGTGAATCTCTACGCCTTCGAGAAAACTGCTGCCAAGCCGGGCGTGGCTTTCGAAGAGCTGATCGAGAACATCGACATCGGCGGACCCTCCATGATCCGCTCCGCCGCCAAGAATTTTCACGATGTTGCCGTCGTTACATCGCCTTCTGACTACCCAGCCATCGCCGAAGAACTCACTCGCTCCAACGGAGCTCTCTCGCTCGAAACCAAATGGCGGCTGGCGCAGAAAGCCTTCGCCACCACCGCCGCATACGATTCCGCCATCGCCTCAACGCTCGATCGCGTTCCCGACGTCAAGAACTTTCAACTCCCCGCTGCGGAAGCATTCCCCCAAACCCTCCGCCTCTCCTTCCAGAAAACCCTCGACCTGCGCTACGGCGAAAACCCGCACCAGAAGGCCGCCATGTATTCTGACGGCTCCGGCGCAGGCGTGGCCAATGCCCGCCAGCTTCAAGGCAAAGAACTTTCCTACAACAACATCGTCGATCTGCAAGCCGCCTGGGACCTCGCACAGGAATTCGATCCGGATGATGCCGCCGTCTGCGCCATCATCAAGCACACTAACCCCGCTGGCATCGCGACCGGCAAGACGCTCGCTGAGGCCTACAAGCGCGCATTGGAATGCGACCCTGTTTCCGCGTTCGGCGGCGTGATTGGCGTGAACCGCCCCATCGACGGCGAAGCCGCCGACGAGATGCACAAGCTCTTTCTCGAAGTGATCGCCGCACCTGCGTTCGATGAGGCCGCCAAGGCCCGCTTCGCCACCAAGAAAAATCTCCGCCTCGTCGAAGTGAAAGCCGCGCCGCAGAAATGGATTCTGAAAAACGTTTCGGGCGGAATCCTGCTGCAAGATAACGACTCCCGCCCCTTGCAAAACATCGACCTCAAAGTCGTCACCCAGCGCGCGCCCACCCCCGAAGAAACCCGCGCGCTGCTGTTCGCTTGGAAGGTTTGCAAGCACGTCAAGTCGAACGCCATCGTCTATGCCCGTGACGGACAGACCGTCGGCGTAGGCGCCGGCCAGATGAGCCGCGTCGATGCGGCGAAGATCGGCGCCATGAAAGCTCAACTGCCGCTGAAAGGCACCGTCGCCGCCTCCGACGCATTCTTTCCCTTCCCCGACGGCGTGGAAGAAATCGCAAAGGCTGGTGCGACGGCGATCATCCAACCCGGAGGCTCGCAGCGCGACCCCGAGGTCATCGCAGCCGCCGATCGCCTGGGACTGGCAATGCTGTTTACTGGGGTTCGGCACTTCAGGCACTAGCAGCCCAACGCCCGGTTGATCTCAACCTGTGCTGCCCGATGTGGAGAGAATCCCCCTTCATTCCCTTTCCCGGCAAACCAAAGAGATCACCGGGGCATCTGATCCCCGGACCAATATCCGAAACCGTTTCCGGACGGGGAGGAACATTAATTGAGATACACCAAAATTCCAAAGGTGAGGATTGCGTCACTCATGTTCGCCGCGATAGTCGCGGCGTCGGCAACAAGCGCGGCGGCTGAGGTCCGTGGTAGAACGATTGATGTCTTTAAGACGACCAACGGGGCATCTCCCAACGCGGGGTTAATTCTGGATTCCTGGGGGAATCTGTACGGAACAACTCCGAACGGTGGCCTATACGGGTACGGCGTCGTTTTCGAACTTTCGCCCACTTCCGCCGGATGGACGACAACGGTCCTCTACAGCTTTTGCGAGGCCACTTGTCCCCAGGGATCAGGCCCGCAATCCTCGCTGACTCTTGATTCGGATGGAAATCTGTACGGCACCACCGATGCAGGGGGAACGTATGGCGCCGGGACTGTATTCGAACTATCTCCGGCCTCTGGCGGAGGTTGGATAGAAAGCGTTCTATATAGTTTCTGCGCCACTACGACCTGCGCCGACGGGGCGCATCCCACCGCCGGCGTAATCTTCGGCGAACAGGGCAGACTTTATGGAACAACTTTGGAGGGCGGCCAAATTTCGTGCAACGGCTCTGGCTGTGGAGTGGTGTTCGAGCTGAAGCGCGACAACAACGGCCCGTGGAGCGAGACCGTGTTATACACCTTCACCGGCGGAAACGATGGCGGCTCGCCGATTGCGGGTTTGGTTTCCGATTCATTCGGTCATCTCTATGGCACGACGTGGATGCACGGAGCTCAATCGTCAGGGGTCGTCTTCGAATTGACTTCCGTTTCCGGCGCCTGGAGCGAAAGCGTGCTGCACACTTTTTGCTCTGCCGCATCCTGTTCCGATGGCAGCAACCCCTGGGCAAGCCTGATTCTTGGTGCAGACGGTAGTCTCTACGGCACGACGATCGGAGGCGGCAAAACGTCGCTTGCGGCGGCCAGTGGCTATGGCGTCGTTTTTCGGCTTACGCCGACTGCGGGGGTGTGGAGCGAGAGTGTGCTGCACGCCTTCGATGGCACAGATGGGCGAGCTATATATGCCAGCGTAATCCTCGACTCACTGGGCAATCTTTATGGCACGACCGCACTGGGCGGCGATTATTCCTGCAATTCAGTCTATGGCTGCGGCCTGGTTTTTGTGCTAAGGCCAACCTCTAGCGGCGGCTGGAATGAGGACGCGTTGATTGTTTTCAGCGGAGGCAATGAAGGCCTCAGCCCATATGCCAACCTGGTGATGGATCCCCAAGGTCACCTCTACGGCACCACGGAATACGGTGGCGCCCGCGGACTTGGTACGGTCTTCGAGTTACAGTAAAGCTAACGCGGAAGAAATCGCAGAAGCTGGGCGGCCGCCATCATTCAACTCGGCGGCTCGCAGCGCGACCCCGAAGTCATCGCCGCCGCCGACCGGCTGGGTCTGGCGATTCTGTTCACCGGCGTGCGGCATTTCCGCCAGTAGATAAAACCATCCCTTTACCGAACTTGACAATCGCCCTCTGCAAGTCCCCTCGGTCCCTGTACTTTCGGGCTAAGGCCGCGCCATGATGAATGCAGTGTTTTTTCCAATAAGCGCCGTCTCGCGTTAGAATTAAGGGCACCATCCCCGGACGCTTTGCATCCAATCGATTATGGCTTCGGGAAGTGCGCGCGGCTTCAAAGAGTCAGGTCCATTGAACTAATTCCAGCGATGTCAGGTTGAGCATGATTAGAATTTTTCGCTTTGTTTTATTGTTGTCATTCCTCGCAGCGGTTGCAGCCGCGCAAACCAGTCCGGCCTCGCCGGATTCCAATCCGACAAACTCGAATACGTCCCAGTCGAAACCGGCTCAAACCCCTCCGCGCAAAGTGGATCGCGCCGCCGCCTATTACCACTACGGTGTGGCGCACATGTACGAGGAGCAGGTCACGGTCTACGGCCGCAGCGAACTGGCGAACAAGGCCATGGACGAATACCGGCTCGCCATCGAGGCCGATCCATCGTCAGAATTCCTCACCTCCGGCCTCGCCGAGCTTTACGTGAAGACCGGCCGCATCCGCGACGCCGTGCTCCAGGCGCAAGACATCCTCAAGCGCGATCCCAACAATCTGGAAGCCCATAAACTGCTGGGCCGGATTTATCTGCGCTCGCTGGGTGACATGCCCGGCGGCGGCAATGGCTCGGAGAATGTGCTCAAGCTGGCCATCGAACAGTACGAACAGATCGTCAAGATCGAGCCCGATAGCGTTGATGACCACCTTCTGCTGGGCCGGCTGTACCGCCTGAACAATGATTCGCAGAAGGCGGAGGTCGAACTCAAAACTGCGGTGAAGCTCGATCCGGACTCTGAAGAAGCCGTCACGACTCTCTCACTGCTTTATAGCGACGAAGGCGACACCACGCACGCTCTGCAAGTGCTCAGCTCCGTGCCCGACACTGGACGCTCTGCCAAGCTCTATGCGGCGCTCGGCGCCACTTACGAGCAGCGCAAGGATTACAAGAGCGCCATCGACGCCTACAAGCATGCGATCCAACTGGATCGCGACAACCTCGATGCCATTCGCGGCCTTGCCGATAATTTGCTGAACGACGGCCAGATCGACGCCGCCCTCGATCAGTACAAAGTCATCGCCGACGCCAATCCCGAGGATGCGCAAACTTACCTCCGCATCTCCGAAATCTACCGCCGCCAGGGGAAATACGACGAGGCCCTGGACGGCCTGAAAAAAGCCGAGGCTATGGTGCCCGATGCCCTCGAAGTTCCCTACAACATCGCGGTGGTTTACGAAGCGCAGGGGAAATACGACGATGCGGCGAAACTCTTGCAGGATCTGCTAAAGAGAACCGATAAAGCCGACAACAGCTACTCGCAATCCGATCGCGACAATCGCGCCATTTTCGTGGAACGGCTCGCTGTGGTTTACCAGGCCGGCGGCCGCGACGACGATGCCGCGAAGCTGTTGCAGGATGTGTTGAAGAAGACCGAGAAAGACGACAGCAGCTACTCTCAATCCGACCGCAACAACCGCTCGATGTTGCTCGAACGCCTCGGAAGCGTCTACCGCGACCAGCAGAACTATCCCGCTGCGGTTGAAACGTACCGCAAGATGATCCCGCTCGGCGACGACAACACGCGCACCGGGTACCAGGACATCATCGATGCCGACCGCGACGCCAAGCAGTGGCCCGAAGCGACTGCGGCCGCTAAAGAGGCCGTACAGAAACTGCCTGACGACCGCGAGTTGCGCATGGTTCTCGATGCTCAACTAGCCGATACCGGCGACCCCGAAAAACCTCTCGCCGACATCCGTTCGCTGCTCAAAGGCGTTCCCGAAGACCGCGAAGTGTACGTTCGCCTCGGCATCATGTACACGCGACTGAAGCGTTGGAGCGATGCCGAAGAGGCTCTGAACAAAGCCGAGCAGCTTTCCACCAGGAGCGAGGACAAGGAAGCGGTGTTCTTCCTGCTCGGTGACACCTACGAGCACGAAAAGAAATACGACGACGCGGAAGCCGAATTCAAGAAAATATTGGCGGCTCACCCGCAAAATGACGGAGCCGTCGCCTCCACCCTCAACTACCTCGGTTACATGAATGCCGACCGCGACGTCCGGCTGGAAGAGTCGCTCAACTACATCAAGCGGGCCGTGAGTATGGAGCCAAACAACGGCGCCTATCTTGACTCCCTGGGTTGGGCTTACTTCAAACTGGGCAAGTACGATCTGGCGGAAGAAAACCTGTCGAAAGCTTCCGCACGCATGAGTTCCGATCCAACTGTACAGGATCATCTGGGCGATCTCTACCAGAAAACCGGCCGTCTAAAGCTTGCCGCCGACCACTGGCAGCGCGCCGTCGAAGAGTGGAACAAGACAATCGCTCCGGAAGTGGACACCGACCTGTTCGCAGCCACGCAAAAGAAACTCGACGCTGCCAAGGTGCGGCTGGCTAAGGAAGAATCGGGCAAGCAGAATCAGTAGCGGGGAGAAAGATCATCTGCCGGACTAACCAACTCCAGGCTTCGCTGGTAGCGGCTGCAATCTTATCCGCAGCGTCCCTGTTATCCGCCCAACCAGCGAAAGGGCCGTTGCCTGCGCCGGTACCCGCACAAATTACCTCCGCCCAAAAAATTTTCATTTCAAACGCCGGCGGAGAGAGTTTCGAGACTGTCATTGATCAGACTGTATTCGATGGTGGACCGGATCGTCCGTACAACCAGTTTTACGCAGCGATAAAGACGTGGGGACGATATCAGATTGTTTCTTCGCCGTCCGATGCCGACTTGGTTCTCGAAATCAGCTGGGTGCTGACCGATACAGGGTTGAGGCTCCCAGTCCTCGGACAGCTTCGATTGTCGATCATCGATCCCAAGACGCACGTCACCCTGTGGAATCTCACCGAGTACGTGCGCGGAGCGATACTCCTCAGCAACCGCGACAAGAATTTCGATCAAGCCATGAATACAGTCGTGGGCCGTCTCAAGATGCTTACCTTACCACCTGCGCCGACTGCAAACGCCAGCCAGAAATAAGGCTGCAGCAAGAAGCCTGCGGCCTTCGTCGGACGAAACCTTCACTCGGTACTGGGTACTCGGCTCTAGACCTGCTAAACTTTCTGGATGCTGGCCGGCTACGCGGTGCAGGTGGAGCGCTCCCGCGGACGCCGCTTCCCTGAACCGCCGCATCCCTACCGCAACGACTTTCAACGCGACCGCGATCGCGTCATCCACGCTCGCGCCTTTCGCCGCCTCGAAGACAAGACCCAGGTTTTCACCCGCCGCTACTCCGACCATTTTCGCAATCGCCTCACGCACACGATTGAAGTAGCGCAGATCACGCGCACCATCGCCGGAGCACTGGAGCTCAACGTGGACCTCGCTGAAGCGCTGGCGCTGGTGCATGACCTCGGCCATCCTCCGTTCGGCCACGCCGGCGAAAAGGCGCTTGACGCCGCTATGCGCGCCCACGGCATGTCTTTCGATCACAACCTGCACGCCCTGCGCATCGTGGAGGACTTCGAGCAGCGCTACGCAGCCTTCCGCGGCCTTAACCTGACATTCGAAGTGCGCGAAGGCATCATCAAGCACTCGCGCGATTACGACGCGACGAAACATCTCGAACTGGCAGAGTATCTGCTTGACCAGCGTCCTCCGCTCGAAGCCCAACTCATCGACTTAACCGACGAAATCGGCTACAACACCGCCGACCTCGACGACGGCTACGAAGCGCACCTGCTCACTCTTGATCGAATCCGCGCAGGCGTGCCCGTCTTCGAACGTTTCTTCCGCGAAGTCGAGCAGACCTATCCCAACGTAGCCGACAAACTGAAATTCAACGAAGCCCTGAAGGGCGTGCTCAATCGGATGGCCGGCGACTTGATTACGAACACACAGAGGCGGCTGAAACAGGCCGGGGTGGAAACGCTGGACGATGTTCGCCTCTACAAAGAGCGCATTGCCGCATTCGGCCCCGAGGTGGAAGCGGAACGCAAGCAGATCAAGGACTTCCTCTATGAGAATCTCTATTACAGCGTCTCGCTGGCAGGAGAAAAAGACGACGCGGAACGCATCGTCACCGAGCTATTCGCCTTCTGGACGGCAAACCCTTCAGCCCTGCCACACTATTACCAGGAGAAAGCGGAACAGGAATCCCTGCCCCGCGTGGTCTGCGATTACATCGCCGGCATGACCGATCATTTCATCATCGAGCAGTATGAAAAGTACTGTAGTATGCGCTGAAGCGCGCTCAGCGGATTCAGTCGTTTGTTCTCGGTGAGCCTGAGTTACTGCCCATCGATCGTCAAGTGGATCTCTTTCATTTCCTTAATTTCCGTGATCACAATCGCATGCGTCCCCGTCCGCTCAAATACGGTTCCGCTAGCCCGCACGTATTTGCCGACGAATGGCATCAGTACTTGCCGCTGATCCGTGTCGGGCATTTTGTCGGAGATGGGGAAATACAAGTAACCATCCTTGGTCAGAATTACGAGCGGCGAACCACCCCTTACGCATTCCCTCACACATTTCAGGCTTAGGTTAGTCGCAGTTCCATCCAGGTTCTGAATGGGACAGGCAACATCCCGAACCAGGCCCTCGATTGTTGCTTTCGAAGCATTAGCCCGGTCTCCCGCCATCGAAGTGCTCTGCGGAGAGTGAGACGCCGCCAGGACCGAGACTATCCCGCAGCCTGCCAGCAAGCAAACACTCAAGAATCGCCTCATCGGTTCTCCTTTTTCATTGGGCATTGCACACCCTGCAGCCAGCGTCGTCAAGATGTAGGATTTGCAATCCCGCCTTGGTCAATTGGCGAAACATCGCCATTTCACTCATTGACCGGTCCTTCGCTCTCCTCAAATCCCCGCGCGACTGCCTCACCGAGCTCCTGCCAGCGCCGCAACCACATCAAACAAAATCCTCGGTCCCCGCCGCACTTCTTCTACGCGAATCCGTTCGTCATCCCCATGCTCCGTATTGCCTTCTTCCTCGGTGGCCGTATAAGGGCAGAAACCGTAGGCATCGATACCCAGCGGCCGGTAGAGCTGATTCTCGGTGTAGCCGCTGGTAATGTGCGGCACCACCGGAGTGCCCGGGAAATAATTGGCTGCAACCTTGCGGATCACATCGTACAGCGCCGTATTCGTGGGCGAGTAGTTGGCTACACGAAACTCCGGATCCATCGGCTCGACGGTGACGTTCGGATCATTCACCACGCGCCTCACCTCGGCCAGCAAAGCCTTGGGATCTCCTCCCGGCAGAATGCGCACATCCAGGTTCGCCCACGCTTCGGGCGGGATCACGTTGGTCTGTTCTGATCCCCCCAACATCGTCAGCGAAATTGTGTCGCGCAGCAGAAAGTTCAGCGACTCGTCTTTCACCACGTCCTGCTGAAACTTCTTGTCGTCGATGGCTTTGCGGATGTTGCGATATTCCCTCGACTGCTCGCGCGGTTCATAGGGCGCCATCTCACGCAGGAATTCCTCCACAACCGGCAGCACCTTCAACGGAGTCTGGTAAGCCAGGATGCGATCGAGCGCGTGCACCAGGCGATCTGGCGCCGAATCCGGATTGGGCCGCGACGCATGTCCCGGCCGTCCGTGAGCTACAACGTGCAACCAGAAGGTCGTCTTCTCGCCAACATCCACGCCCACGTATTTCACTTTGCCATTTTCCAGCAGATTCTCCCCGCCTTCGTTAATCAGGAACTCCGCATTTTCGAGCAACTCCGGTTGATGAGCGATAAACCATTCGCTGCCGGTGTCCAGAACTTCTTCGTCCGCCACGGCCAGGAAGATCACATCGCGGTCAAGTTCGATCTTCTCGCGCTTCAGCATCACCATCACTACGAGTTGCGCCAGGCCTTCGTCTTTCATGTCCTGCGCCCCGCGGCCCCAAATCCAGCCGTCTTTAATCTCGCCGCTGAAGGGAGGAACTCGCCAGTGCGCCGCGTCGCTGGTGACCACGTCCATGTGATTGAGCAGGACGATCGGCCGCTTTGCCTGCGCAGTGGTATGCGACAGGCGCGCCCAAAGATCGCCGCGTCCCGGCGTGTATTCGAAGACGCGATTCTCAATGCCCTCCTGATCGAGAATCTTCTTGTAGAAATCAACGGCGAGCATCTCGTGTCCCGGAGGGTTGGTGGTATCGATTCTCAGATACTGCTGCATCCACCCGACGGCGAGATCGGAATACATCTGCAAGTGATCCGCGGAAATTTGTGAGGAAGCCATCGCCGCCGCTTCTTCTAAAAGCGCAGAAGCTCCGCCGGAAGAAGACTCGCCGGAACCAGATCCCGCCGAAGCTCGGCCCACTGGACTCAACAACGCCGCGGCCAATGCCAGCACAACGACTCGATGCGGAGCGCTGCCGCCACAGATTCCCGCCGTTTTCATCATTCCTAGCCATCGATTTCCCAGACCGTCTGTTGCCAAAGGTGATCGCAATCGTCCTCCCGAAGCATGTCTTTGCACGCAGTTTTTATATCAGGTTTGCCAAAATTACCCTGCTGGACTCCGGCAGAGCTATCGTTCCCGTACGATCGGGGGTACAATGTCTTTAGATATCAATGGTTTACGTACTCAACCCGAGGGCTGAGTTTGGCATCTGACATGTAATGAAGAGTGCAGGCGCTGATCGTTTCCGGCGCCTGGAATTTCAGTTTTTCAGACCTGCGTTGCGTCAGCGCCGGTCGGCAATGCGATAATCGCTTGCTTCTTATTTAGGTCTAATGTTTTCGGGGACGCAATTTAAATCACGCAACACGCCCGTTTCGGCGTGCTGGATGGAGCCCCAAACGCTCCCCCAAACTTGGAGGAAGTTTTCTATGAACAGCCGTTTACTCATTACTTTGCCACTGGCCGCCATATTGGCAATTCCGGCCATCGCCCAGACTTCGTCGCCGCAAGCCACCCCCACTCAGTCGACCGACACCGCGACCGGCAAGCAGCCTCTGCAACCGCCCAGCCGTGAAGGTTTCTGGGGCCGGGTGAATCCTTTCGCACGCAAGAGCTACGTAAAGCGGCAAACCGACCCCATCCGTGACCGCGTTAATGAACTCGACGATCTGACCGCCGCTAACGGTAAGGCGATTAAAGACACCGACGAGCGAGCCCAGGCTGGCATCAAGATGGCTTCCGATAAGGCCGACATGGCCGATCAGCATGCCGTCGACGCTGGCAACAAAGCCACCATGGCGCAACAGACCGCGCAGCAGGCTACCACTCGCATCCAAACCGTGGAGACGGTAGTCAGCAACATCGACCAGTACAAGGCTTCGAACCAGACCGAGATCCGCTTCCGTCCCGGCCAGAGCATGTTGAGCAAGCAGGCCAAGGACGCTCTCGATGAGATGGCGAACACGGTAAAGGGACAGCGCGGCTACATCATCGAAGTGCAGGGTTTCTCTTCTGGCAAGGGCCAGATCGCAATCCAGAACTCGCAGAAGATGGCCGAGTCAGTGGTGCGTTACATGGTTCTCAACCACGAAATTCCCGTGTACCGGATTTATCTCGTAGGAATGGGCAACGCTCCGATGGCGGGCGATGAGGATGCCAAGACCAAGCACCTCAGCGGCGGCCGTGTCGAGATCAGCCTGTTGAAGAACGATCTGGAGCAACTCTCCAGCAATTCTTCAGGTCCCATGACCACGACCAGCGCAGACCAGCAACAGCAACCGAAGTAGTCAGAATCGCAAATCGTTTCGGACCCAAGGGCGCCTCGCCCGAGTCCCCCCCAGAGAAAACCCCTCGCGCAAGCGAGGGGTTTTCTTGTGTGGCCTTCGTCAGCGCAGAACGACGGGAATCACTTGCGATACATTCCGGGTTTGATTCCAAGCTGATCGAGCTTGGACTGCAGCGTGGTGCGCTTCAATCCCAGGCGCGCGGCTGCGCCGTCCGGTCCGCCGAGTTTGCCTCGGCATTCCCGCAAAACGCCCAGGATGCGTTCGCGTTCCTTGTCGCGAAGACTCGCGGTCTTGCTTCCACTCTCCTCCAGCGCGGTCAATTCTGATAACGGCGACTGCAAGACCGAACCCGGAGTGAGAATAACCGAACGCTCCACGAAGTTCTCCAGTTCGCGGATATTGCCTGGCCAGTCCCAGCGCACCAGCATTTCCATCGTCTTGGAAGGGATGCTGGCGACGGATTTTTTCATTTGCGTGGCGAACTTGCGGACGAAATGCTCAACCAATGGCCGTATGTCCTCGCGACGCTCCCGCAACGGCGGTATGTGGATGGGAAACACGTTCAGCCGGTAGAACAAATCGCTGCGAAACTCATGCTCCCTTACGCTCTGCAGCAGGTTCCGGTTGGTCGCAGCCAGCAGACGAAAATTCACCTTCAGGGTTTGCGTCCCCCCCAGCCGCTCGAACTCCATGTCCTGCAGCACACGCAGCAGTTTGGGTTGCAGGCTCAATGGGATCTCCCCAATCTCGTCCAGAAAGAGCGTGCCCCCGTCAGCCAATTCGAGCCGCCCTGCTTTACGCGCAACCGCGCCGGTAAAAGCTCCTTTCTCGTGGCCAAACAACTCGCTTTCCAGCAGTCCCGAAGGGATCGCGGCACAGTTCACCTTGATGAAACTCTTACCCTGCCGTTTGCTCAGGCGGTGGAGGGCCCGCGCTACCAATTCCTTCCCAGTTCCGGTTTCGCCCAGGAGCAGCACAGTGGCATCGCTGGGGGCAACCTTGGCCACTTTCTCCATGACTTCTTTCAAGGCGCTGCTGCGCCCAATAATCTCCCCGAACCCCAGTTCCGTATCGATGGATTCTTCGAGGTAAAGCTTTTCTTCAGACAGCTTTTCCTTGGCCAGCCGGAGTTCTTCCGTAACTTCTTGCAGTTGCGCTAAATTCTGCCGCAGCGCTTCTTCCGCCCGCTTGCGCTCCGTGACATCCCGCAAGACACACGCGATTCGATCGATGCCTGTGGGCCCTTCGATGGGGAAGTACGACAGGAATAAATTTCTCGGACCGAGCGTTGGATATTGGTAGATTAACTCGTACTCCACAACCTTACCCTGGAAGCACTCATCCATTTTCTCCTTGACCAGCGCAAGAGCTTCCCTGCTCATTCCTTCCAAGTCCAACTGGTCCATGACGGTGCGTCCCAGCAGTTGCTCTCTCTTCTGGCCTCGACGCTTCAGGAATTCCCGATTGGCAATCACGTAGCGGTATTCCCGATCCACCACTACGATGATCTCCTCCAGACTTTCGACGACTCTCTCATATTCCCGCAGCCTTTCCTCGGCTTGCTTGCGCTCGGTGATGTCCTGCAACACAATTGCGATTCGATCCACCCCCGTCGGACCTTCTATAGGAAGATACGATACGAACACGTCCCTCTCACCCACGTGCGGATACCGTTTCCTCAGTTCGAAGTGGATGATTTTTCCCGAAAGACATTCGTCGAATCCCGGTTTGATCACCTTCTCAAAGAGTTGTTCATCTTTCAGCACTTCGCTCACGGAATGCCCAACCACCTGTTCCTTCGTCAATCTCCGATGTTCGAGGAATGCGCGATTGGCGAGCAGGTAAACGAAGTTTCGGTCCACCACCGCGACATTCTCCTCGAGCCCTTCGACGACTCTCTCGTATTCCCGCAGCCGAGCCTCGGCTTGCTTGCGCTCGGTCACGTCTGCGGCCACGCCAATTGCGCACGGCTCACCATTCAGCTCGATCACCTCGGCTGTAATTAAGCAGTTGCGGATACTGCCGTCCCTCATACGAAAACTCGCCTCCCGTTCGCGGAGAGAGCCTTCGGCCAAAAGCCGGGTTGCGATTTCCAGCCTTTCACCCGGATTCACCCAGAGCCCAATGTCGAACGGCGTGCGTCCCTGGATCTCGTCACGGCGCCAGCCGGTCATACTCTCAAAAGTTTCATTCACCTCGATATAGCGATGATCTTTGATGCTTGTTATCGTGAGCGCCATGGGGCTTTGCCGGAACGCCTTGGAAAACTTATCCTCTGACTTTCTCAAAGCCTCTTCCACACGTTTGTGTTCCGTGAGGTTGCGAACGATGTTAACTACGTAGTTTCGCTCCAACTGGACCCGTCTCAAGCTGATTTCCACGGGGAAAGTCGATCCGTCTTTTCGCCGGTGGACGCTCTCCATCACGTGCGATCCCGATTTCCGCAACTCCTCCCTGATCTTCTCCACCGAAGACTCGGTAGCCGCAGGATTGATGTCGAAGACTCTCAAGGACAGAAATTCTTCGCGGCTATAGCCCAGTTCCAGGCAGGCTTTCTCGTTCACATCGATAAACCGAAGCGTTTCGGGATCGACCACTTCAATGGCATCGTTGCTCTGATCGACCAAGGTTCGGAACAGCTTTAACTCCCGGATGGTGCGCTCGCCTTCGCGCACTTTGGCGAGCAGCTCCTCTCCCGCCTCGCGCAATAGCTTCTCGGAGCGCTTTTGCTCAGTCACGTCGTGGGCGATGCCCCGCACTATCGGAGAAGCTACTCCCTCGGTCCGCAGCGTGTTGTGGTATTCCCAGATGCGCCGCTCCCCTGACCGGGTCACCACGGCCAGCAAGCCGCTGGCCGCTCCCAGGCGCTCGATCCGGCTCATGTAGGCATCGAACTGGTCGCGGAACTCCGGCGCAATCAGATGCCGCATGGGAATCTGTAGAATCTCTTCAACACTGTAGCCGAGCACTCGTGCCGGGACGGAATTGACTAACAGCAGTCGGCCCTGCAGATCGTGAATGCACAGCAAATCCTGGCTGTGCTCGACCAGATCCTGATACCAGTCTTCGTTGTCGTGGAGAGCCCGCCGGATCGGATCTAACTCGGCGGCTTGTGCTTCAGGAACCCGACGTTTCTCTGGCCCAGGGTGTACTTCCATGGCTACTCCCTGAATGTATCCGACCGCGCGGATTCGTCCGGGGCGCTTGGCAAAAGGTAGGAAATGCCAAGCGGCACGCGACGCAAACCAGGCCCCAATGCCGCGAAGTGTACCAGAAGTGTACAGAGTTCCTCAATAACGAGTGCCGCCCATCCGCAACATTGGCGTGGCTTATCCCGGTCGCTGGCACAGATTGTAAGCAGCCGGGAACGTGATATTCTCCATCAAAAGCGGACCGCAGCGGAAAGGAGCGGAAATGGCTGCCGTCGGGCAGGCGTCGAAACGATTCTCTCTGGTGCTGATCAAGCCGTCGCATTACGACGATGATGGCTACGTCATCCAGTGGTTCCGTTCCGCCATTCCCTCGAACTCGCTGGCCGTTCTGAACGGCCTGGCGCTCGATTGCCGGGATCGCCATATCCTCGGCGATGATGTCGAGATCGTGGTCAGCGCCTTCGACGAAACCAATACCCGCATTCGTCCCGAGCGGATCGCGCGTCAACTTCGCGGCGGACGCGGCATGGTTGCTTTGGTCGGAGTCCAGTCGAATCAGTTCCCCCACGCCATGGATCTCGCGCGTCCCCTGCGTGCCGCGGGAGTCCCGGTTTGCATCGGCGGTTTCCACGTCTCCGGTTGCCTGTCGATGTTGCCCGAGTTGCCGCCCGAACTCAAAGAGGCAATCGATCTCGGCATCTCCCTCTTCGCCGGCGAAGCCGAAGGCCGCCTCGACCTTGTCCTGCGCGACGCGTGGAACGGCACTCTGAAACCCCTCTACAACTACATGGACGATCTGCCCTCACTCGTCGGCGTACCCATCCCGATTCTTCCCGCGACCCGCGTGAAGCGCACCGGCGGCAAAATCACCACCTTCGATGCCGGCCGCGGCTGCCCTTTCCTGTGCTCCTTCTGCACCATCATCAACGTCCAGGGACGCAAATCGCGACGCCGCTCCGCAGACGATATCGAGCAGATCATCCGCAGCAATCTCGCGCAGGGCATCAACCGCTTCTTCATCACCGACGACAATTTCGCCCGCAACACCGACTGGGAAAAAGTCTTCGACCGCCTTATCGCCATGCGCGAGCAGGAGAAGCTAAACATAAAGTTTGTCATCCAGGTCGACACCATGTGCCACCGTCTTCCCCATTTCATCGAGAAGGCGGGCCGTGCCGGAGTCGCGCGCGTGTTCATCGGCCTCGAGAGCATCAATCCCGATGCCTTGCTCGGCGCCCGAAAAAAGCAGAACAAAGTGGCTGAGTACCGCAAGATGCTGCTCGATTGGAAGAAAGCCGGCGTCACCATTTTTGCCGGCTACATCATCGGATTCCCCTCCGACACGCCGGAAAAAGTCCTGCGCGATATCGAAATCATTCAGCGGGAGTTGCCCATCGATCTGCTGGAGCCGCACTGCCTCACACCGCTTCCCGGTTCCGAGGATCATCAGAAGCTTTTCAAGGCCGGTGCGTACCTCGATCCCGATCTAAACAAATACGACCTGGAACATGTAACCACGACTCACTCGACCATGTCGGCTGAGCAGTGGCAGCAGCTCTATCACGATGCCTGGTCGGCTTTTTATTCTCCGGAGCATTTGGAGACGGTCATGCGCCGCTCGGTCGCGACCGCCAGCAACGCCGGCAACATGACGTTTCTGCTGCTGTGGTACTACGCCATGGTAGCCCTCGAAAAAATCGACCCCCTCGAAGGCGGCTACCTGCGCCGCAAGTATCGCAAAGACCGCCGCCCGACGCTTCCCGTCGAAAGCCGGTGGTCGTTCTATCCCCGTTACGTCTTCGATTTGCTTTACAAACACTTCAAGCTCGCGGCACTGATTTGGCGCTACGGCGGCTTCCGCCGCCGTCTGAAGCGCGATCCCGACGCGCCCAACTACACCGACCTGGCATTAACTCCAGTCGATGAAGACCGCTCCGACGAGATGGAGCTGGTCGCGATGGGCGTCGCGGAGAAATCGCACGTGGTCAGGATCCAGGAGTCGATTTCGCGGTAACGGCCCGCAAAAAATATGCGATTCGCCAAGGCATGGCTTAACTGGGCTGCCGAGGAATGCGGGATTCGTATCAGGGCACGCCTTAACGGGCTTCCGAAGAATATGGGATTCGCCGGGCACGCCTTAACAGGCTTCCGAAGAATATGGGATTCGTATCAGGGCATGCCTTCAGGCATGCCGTAAGCGCCGCTGAATGAGTTGCGCCTTCAGGCGCTGCAAGCCGATGAGGGATCTTCACCATGAAAACAATCTTCTCCGTCCTAGCCTTAGTCGTTTGCATCACCCAGCTTTCCTTGGCGCAGGTGGATCCGCGCTGGAAGCCGAACGATCCCGATCGCCCGTTGCCCCCGGTCGTTGACCCCGGCACATCGAGCTCGCAAGACGCACCCGGGCGTCCTCCATCCGACGCGATTGTGTTGTTCAATGGCAAGGATCTTTCCCAGTGGGCGGGCGAAGACGGTCAGCCCGCAAAGTGGAAAGTGGCAGATGGCTACATCGAAGTGCTTCCGCATAGCGGCTACATCCACACCCGCCAGCCGTTCGGTGATTGCCAGTTGCATGTGGAGTTCGCGGAGCCTGTGCCTCCGGTTGGCCAAGATCAGGGGCGCGGCAACAGCGGCGTTTTCTTGATGGGCCTCTACGAAATCCAGGTGCTGGATTCCTATCAGAGCAAAACCTACGCCGATGGCCAGGCTGGGGCGGTCTATGGGCAATTTCCTCCGCAGGTCAACGCTTCACGGCCGCCGGGACAATGGCAAATATATGACATCGTTTTTCACAGTCCGCATTTCGATAAAGATGGCAAGTTGCTGCGCCCGGCGCGCGTGACCGTTCTGCACAATGGCGTGCTGGTGCAGGACAATGTCGAGCTGTCAGGCCCAACTGCTCACCACGAACGGCCTGCCTATAAGCCGACTCCCGACAAGCTGCCACTGAGCCTGCAGGATCACGGTAACCCGGTGCGCTTCCGGAACATTTGGATTCGTGAGCTGAGCGAGGGACAGTAGAACTCCAGGGCAGAAACCGCGCTCCTCAGGGCGTTAGCTGCGTTTCCTCAGCCTTCATAACCGTTCCGGTTCGTGTTTGACCCTGCGCTTCCCGCTGAACTAGACTCCTTTCCGAACGAGGTTCCTATGAAACGCATCGCCTGTACGCTGCTCTTTTCGTCTCTTTTCGCACTTGCTGTCTTCATTCCTGCCCTTGCTGACGACGAAAAAGACCACCTTCACCATGAAGACCTAAACGCCGCACAACTCGGCCTGGTCAGCTTTCCGGTTTCGTGCGCCCCCGCTGTGCAAAAGCCCTTCGAGCGCGGCGTGGCCTTGCTGCACTCCTTCTGGTACGAAGAAGCCGAAAAAGAATTCATGCAGATTTCCGCCGACGACCCCCACTGCGCCATGGCGCATTGGGGCGTAGCTATTAGCCTGTGGCACCAACTCTGGGACCGGCCTGAAGGCAAAGTGATCCAGCGTGGCCTTGACGAAGTTCTCGAGGCGAAAACCACTGATGGCCCCACCACTCCGCGCGAGCAGGCCTACATCGCAGCGATCGCAGCTTTCTACACCAACTCCACGAAGCTGAATCACGAGGCCCGCGCCAAGGCTTACTCCGACGGGATGAAGAAGATCTATGAGACTTATCCCGACGATCATGAAGCCGCGGCCTTCTACGCGCTCTCCCTGCTCGCATCCGAACCACATGACGACACAACCTTCGCCAACCGCAAACAAGCCGCCGCCATTCTTGAAAAATTATTCGCCATCGAGCCCGACCATCCCGGCGTGGCCCACTACCTGATTCACAGCTACGACAAGCCGCAACTCGCCGAACTTGGCCTGCCCGCTGCCCGCCGTTACGCACAGATCGCGCCCGCCGCACCGCACGCCTTGCACATGCCTTCGCACATCTTCGCCCGCGTCGGCCTCTGGCAAGACGACATCAACTCGAACCTCGCTTCCATCGCCGCCACGCGCAAGACGGCTGCCATGCACATGAGCGGCGAGGGTCACCAGTTCCACGCCATGGATTTTCTGATCTACGCCTACCTGCAAAGTGGACGCGAAGCCGAGGCCGCCAAAGTAATCGACGAAATC
This sequence comes from Candidatus Sulfotelmatobacter sp., assembly GCA_050012155.1. Taxonomy (GTDB): domain Bacteria; phylum Acidobacteriota; class Terriglobia; order Terriglobales; family Acidobacteriaceae; genus Sulfotelmatobacter. The sequence goes on from JBEKHS010000001.1 coordinate 142,453, forward strand.
AGGGCCATGCCGAAAATGACGACATCGATGTATGGCTCGGACTTCGATCCCCAAACCAACGCCCTCACCGCCTTTCCCGCGATCTACGATCTCGAGCTGCGCCATTGGTCCGACGCGGCGCAGTTGCAGGTTGTCCCCGGCGCCCTGCCCGGAGACCAGGCTATTACTTACTGGGCGCGGGCCATGGGCGCGGCCCGCGGCGGAAATCTCGCGCAGGCCCACAAAGACCTGGAGCAGATCGACATGATCCGCAAGGAGTTCGTGGCCGAAAAGAAAACTATCCGCGCCGAAGCTGTGGGCGAAGACTATCAGGAGGCCGCCGCGTGGATTGCGCACGCCGAAGGCAAAGACGACGAGGCGATCACAAGCCTGCGCGGCCTGGCCGATAAGAACGACAAGCTGGGCGACGAATCGGAGGACATCCCGGCCCGCGAAATGCTGGCTGAGATGCTGCTGGAGGCGAAGCGTCCGCAGCAAGCCCTGACGGAATATCAAACCGACCTGAAGCTAAACCCCAACCGCTTCAACGGCCTCTACGGCGCGGCCCGCGCCGCCGAGGCGGCTGGCAAACAGGCCGACGCCGCGGAATACTACTCATTGCTGCTGAAAGTCTGCGAGGGATCAAACTCCACCCGGCCGGAGCTGAATCGCGTGAAGGAACTGGTAGCGCGGAAATAGGCACGCGAGCCATTACTCCACTGTCCACTTATTCGCCCGACTAGCGTAAAGCCACTATTGCCGTTGTTCGACGACTTGTTACAGAGTTATCGAAGAGACGCGCATAGGATAAGTCCTGCTTATGATTTACAAGCCAGCAAATACTTTGGTGAGGACGTTGCTGCTTTGCGGGCTGCTGCTGACCTTTGTTGTGTACCCATTAAGCCTATACGCGAAAGATCCGCCGATAGTGGAGTTGTCCCTTAAGGATTTAGCCGGGCGACGTGTGCAATTGCGCGACTTCCGTGGAAAGGTTGTTGTCCTGAATTTTTGGGCAACATGGTGTGATCCTTGCCGCGACGAAATGCCGAGGCTGGTGGAAGCAGAAAAGCTGTACAAGCCGCAAGGCATCATATTTCTGGGCGCGTCGCTGGATGATGCGAAGACCCAGGGGACAATCGCGGGATTCCTTAAAGATCACCAGATCGACTTCCCCATCTGGGTGGGCGCGACGGCTGAGGATCTGGAAAGACTGGACATGGGTCCGGCGGTCCCTGCGACGGCATTCATCGATCGCGGGGGACGCATTGTTGCCAGAGTGTCAGGAGAGATCCGGCCGGAAGAACTCAAGGAGCGGTTGGACTGGCTTGCCCAAGGCCAGATTGGACCGTCGCCGGACGTTCGCGTAGTCCATTTAGAGTCACACTAATACATTGGCTCTAGGTCGACCCTCCGCGCGGGTTGGCCACTGCCAACTTGATTTGAGTGCCTCATCTCGCAATCTCATCTGCTCCTCTAAGTGACGCCCAGCCTGGAAGTGGAGCTCGCAGTGTAGCCAACCACGTGTACGTTGAAGTCATAAGATAAATAGCAATAAGTCCATCATTAGTCGCGTCCTAACAACCTATCCTCATTCCCTTAGCGGAGCTTCCCACCGGCGATCCTGCCCGTAGTAATACGTTTACGGCATTGTTCCTTAAGCACCCTCGACGTATTTCTTGAGCTGCCGTCCGCATTGCAGGAAACGCCGGATGGTATTTAAAGACGATTGAGGAGAGACGCGATGGAATACGTAGAGAGAGCCGAGAAACATGAATGGAGCAAAGCAACTAGAAATGTCATAGTAAGGCTGGCGCTCGTGGTTATATTAGTGTTCCTGACTGCCGGCTTGAGCCACGCGCAAGGTTGCATCGTGGCCCGCTCAACCTCGCTCGGAACCGGGCCCGAGAGCGAGGGAGGCTATCTCGCGGCCAAGCATTGGCAACTGACGATCGACTACCGCCACCAATATTCTTTCCGTCATTTCATTGGCGACGTGGAACAGGTTCAGCGACAACAGATGGAGAATTTTGTCGAGAACAGGATTAATCTGGAAAACTTCCAGCTTACCTATCAGGCTACGGATCGATGGAGCTTTGACATTAACATCCCAGTGTTGGAGGCGAGCAGGCGCTCGCATAACTCGTATTACACGACCTACTCTCAGGGTATTGGTGACATACTCCTGTCTATAGACAGATGGATGTGGAATCCACAGAAGAATCCGCCACACAACATCCAGCTTGGCGTTGGTATGCAGATGCCCACGGGAAGAGACGACGTTCAGAATGACGTCATTACAGCGCCCGGAGCCACACCAGCGAATGTTACGCTTGATTACTCCATCCAGCCAGGAAGTGGAGGTTGGGGCATACTAGTCGGGGTGCAGGCATTTCAGAACCTGGGCAAGCAGGCGCAGTTCTACTTCAATACGAGTTATATCGCGACTCCGCAAGATACCAACGGCGTGCTGCGGAGCGCTACCGCTGCCAGCCAGCCCTTGACTGAGTACAATTCGATCTCGGATCAGTATCTAATCGAAATGGGCGTCGCTATGCCCATCACTCCCGTGAAGGGACTTACCTTTACTTTCGGTCCACGTGACGAAGGGGTGCCGGCCCATGATTTGTTTGGCCAGAGCTTTGGCTTCCGCCGGCCTGGAATGTCAATCTCGTTGGAGCCAGGTCTGGTATATATGCGTGGAAGAAATATTCTGAGCGCCAGCGTAGGACGAGCGGTCTTTCGCGATCGCATACGAAGCGTGCCCGACAAACTGCTCGGCACACACGGAGATGCCGCATTTGCGGACTACGTATGGCTTGCCAGTTTGACACGCCGCTTCTAGTATGTAGGGAACCCCCGGCTCTGCCGGGGCGTTCTCCGAAATGATTTCTCCAACCATTTCTCGCCAGACGAATACCAGGTTGAAGTGCGCCCTCAACTCATGCGACCGCAAGGCTTGTACGGTCATACTCGCCATTCTCGCGATGCTTGTCCTCCTGGCCCTGCCTGCCTGCAAGCACAAAGAATCGCAGCCCTCAAGCGAGAACAGCGCCAGTGCACCAGCCACTCCGCCCGCCCCCGCTCAGAACAATCCCGCGCCCGCGGACAACAATGCAGCCCCACCGCCCGCCCCCGCGCAGCCCGAACCCGCAGCCCCGCCGCAACCCATAATCGTTGCCGCCGGAACGCCCCTTACCATCCGGATTACCGAAGAGCTTGGCTCCAAGGCGAGCCAGACTGGCCAGACCTTCGCGGCCACGCTCGATAAAGACGTAATCGTTGACGGACAGACCGCGATCCCCTCCGGCGCGAATGTCGTGGGCACTGTGGTAAGCGCAAAGCCCTACGGCCGCCTCGCGGGCGAGGCAAGTTTGGTCTTGCGCCTCACGTCGGTCAATATCAACAACACCGATCAATCGATTGTCACCGCGGCCCGCAGCTTCGGGCCCAAAATAAAAGCCAAGGGAGCGGTCAAGAAATTCTTTGGCGGCCTCGCCAAACGCGCCGAAGGGGACGAAAGGGAAGTCGTTCTCGCTGCCCAGTCCGCCTACACCTTCACTTTGAAGCAACCACTGCAGATCCAATGAAGCGTTGAGAAATTGCCAGGCGGATCCGCTGAATACGGTCTGCTGTCTTCCTATCCAACTCGGAAAAAGATCGTCATCTTGAAGATCAATGCGGCCATCATCGCCAGCGCCCCCAGCAACGCGTTGTACTCGCGATGCTTCAAATACAAATCCCAGGAGAACCCCGCTCGATCTTCTTTCTCGTCTGTTGCTTGCGGCGCAAGCCGCGGCAACATCCTCGGCACCCGTCGCGCATACTCGCCGAACTCAGGAAACTTCTGCCGCAGGAACGCCTCCTCATCGCGAATCACGGGAAGATAAATAGCAACGAACATGACCACCAGCGCCGCGCCCACCCACCAACTCCGCGCCGCCACACAGAATCCCAACCCCATCAGCAGCGATCCCAAATAAAGAGGATTCCGCGTATAAGCATAAGGACCGGAAGTCGCCAGCGATTCGTTCTTGCGCACATGCCCCGAAGCCAGCGCCCGAATCGCCAGACCCGGCACAACCACAATCCCGCCCACTAGCAACGACCGCCACGTAGGCCGCGCCAGCCAAAAATAAAGCACGGCAAAAACAAACCCCAGCGGCACTCGAATCCGCCGCGCGATTTGTGACCACTCAGCCATGCGTGATTCCATCAACCGTTTCGCCAGAGCGACCCGTGACTTGCCTTGAAGGGGCGCGGCTTCCAGCCGCCCCCCATTGCTATTAGCCCCCGAGGCCGCCGTCTAACAACCCGCGCGCCGCACGTAATACGTCCTCACTCCCAATCTCCAACATTCCCTCATCCACCTCCCGGCGCCGCACATGCGATGTAACGCTCTCCCGACTACGCAGCACAACGCTCCGCGTCCCATAAGGCCCGTTGCGAGCGGGGTCCGTCGGCCCATAGATCGCGACCACTGGCACCCGCAAAGCCGCCGCCAGATGCAACGGCCCGGTGTCGCCGCCAATGAACAACCTCGCCCGCCGCGTCCATGCAATTAACTCTGCGATCGTGCAACTCATCGGGTGCGCCGTCCCTTCGCTTGCCATCTCTGCCGCGCGCACTAACTCGTCTTCACCCGGACCGTAATTCAGAATCGATCGCAGACCATGATCCGCCAGCCCGCGCGCGACTTCGCCGTACCGCTCCGCCGGCCATCGCTTCGCGCCCCACCCGGCGCCCGGATTCAGAATGGCAAAGTCGCGAATGCCCTGCTGCGAAAGCTTTTTCTCGACGCGCGCCTCAACGTGAGGATCACAGGGAAGATCGCAAGAAATTTCAGGAGGCGACAACTCCGTGCGCTGCGTTACATACTGTTCGCGCTCGATGAGTCCTTCAGCCACCGAAAGATTTTGCTCGATAACATGTCGTCCCCGTGCAAAAACCTTCCGGCTATACCAGAGGTTGGCCGGGCTCTCTCGCGGCTCCGCGGCCCCGTATATCGCGCTCGCACCCGACAACCGAGCCAGGACAGCAGATCGCAAAGCGCCCTGCAGATCGACCGCGGCGTCGTAGTGCGCATCGCGCACGTCGTTCCAAACCGTGGCAGCGCGTTGCAAGGTCGAAAGTGAAAACAGAGATTTCCGCCAGGCTTTTAAATTCACGGTGTGCACTTCATCCAGCAGCGGCCGCAACGCCGACCGTACACCGCGGCGTGGAGCTCCCGGCGCGCACAGCAGTTCAGCCCAGCGCTCCTCAATCAGCCAGCCGATGAAGGCGTTTGGAAATGCCTGCCGGAGAGCATGCACTGCGGGCAGTGTGTGGATTACGTCTCCCATCGCGCCGAGCCGCACGATTAGCAGGCGCTCGATCTCTCCAGCGGAAGCAATATCGAGATGCGGCGACTCGAAACTCACGTCTGCCTCGGCAGCAGCCGCGAACGAATAATCTCGCTGGTGGAATGTTCCTTCGCATCGCCGACGATCGCCACGCGCCCGCCATACTCTGCCACGGCATCGCGCTCCGGAACAGAGTCAACCGTGTAGTCAGTCCCCTTGGCTTGTATTTCCGGACGAATCTCGCGAATCAAGGCCCGCACGTCGAGTTCAGAAAAAACTACAACCGCGTCCACATCGGTCAACGCCGCAACGATTTCGGCGCGTTCCTCCGCCGGCATTACCGGACGGCCTTCCCCTTTGAGCGCACGCACCGATTCGTCGGAATTAATCGCCACGATCAACTTTCCGCCCAGCGCCTTTGCGCCCCGCAGGTAGCGCACATGCCCCACATGCAGCAAATCGAAATTCCCGTTGGCCAGAACAATTTGCTCACCCGCGCGCCGCCACTGATCCACTTTCTCGCGAAGTGAAGCGCGCCCCAGGATTTTGTTTTTTGCCATTGTGAGGTCTGTCTGGAATCAATGAGTTCTGGTCGCCGGCGGAGCCTGTTCAATCGCCCGCAACAATTCTTCGCGTGAAACCGTGGCGGTGCCGCGCTTCATCACGACAATTCCGCCCGCGTAGTTGGCCAACTGCGCCGCATCTTCCGTGCTGGCGCCCGCCGCTAACGCCGCGCTGAACGCCGCAATCACGGTATCGCCCGCGCCTGTAACATCGGCAACTTCGTCGGAGCCGAAGATCGGAATGTCCACCGGCGTCCGCTCCTGATCGAAAGCAACCATGCCATCGCGCCCACGCGTAATCAGCAGCGATTGGAGCTTCATCTTCTCGATTATTTGTTGTCCCGCTTGAGCCAGCTTTTCCCAATCCCGCCCGATGCGAACCCCAAGAGCCGCTTCCACCTCAGGTTCGTTCGGAGTCGCCGCAGTCGCGCCCGAATATTCCAGCAACCGGTACCGCGAATCCAGGATCAGGGGTATAAGCACAACTCTGCGCCGCCCAGTCTGGCGTAGAGCATTCACGATCGCCGGAGTCGCCGACCCGTAACCGTAGTCCGAGACCAGCAGCGCATCCGAAGCGCGCAGATATTCCCGTGCCGCCAGAAATAGTTCGCGTGTCAAGTGCGGGTTGGGAGGATTCTCTGGCTCGCGATCCACCCGCACGACTTGCTGGCGCGCGTTATGCGTCGTGCCTGCAAGAATGCGCGTCTTTGTCACCGTCGCATAACTCTTGTCCTTCAAAACTCCGCTGACGGGAATACGCTTGTGGCGAAAGAATTTCATCAGCAGCCGTCCCGGCTCATCGTCGCCAATGGCGCCTACCGGCAACACATTCACTCCCAGGTCCGCCAGATTGTTGACTGCATTAGCGCCGCCGCCAGGTACCACGGTGCGTTCGCGATGCTTCAGGATGAGTACCGGAGCTTCGCGCGACACGCGCGAAATTTCGCCGAAGACAAATTCGTCGGCCACCAGATCTCCCAGCACTGTAATGGTGACTTTGGGGAACGCTTCGATAATCTTCCGCAGCCGGTCGGCGTCTTTTAAATGCTTGGTCATCAGATTGTTGCCATCGCAGCAAGCGTTTGTTGCGCAGCGAAAAGTGGTCCGTTGCCAGTCAGCAAGTTCCCTCGGATTTTACTGGTCACTGCACTGACCACTGCTCTCCGGCATTTTCTCACGAGCGAGCGCGCCGCTCCTCCATCACGCGCAGCATGGTATCCACAGCGTTAGCCGAGTCCGCCAGTTCCATCTTGACCCGCACAACCGACAGCGGCGCCAGCGCACTAAGATATCCGCCCAGATTTACCGCATCTTTTTCCGTGGTCACGAAACCGCCAGCCTCGCTTCTCTGCTGGAGCTGCAGCAAATCGCGAACGTCCTTCTCAGTGTAAGCGTGATGATCGCGGAAGAATGCTTCGGCCACGGGATCAATGCCTGCAGCCCTCAACTGCAGCACAAAGTTCTGCGGCCGTGCAATCCCGCAGAAGGCCACCGGCCGCGGCGGAACCTGCGTTGGAACGATTCCCCGCCGCACCCGCCATACTGTCTTGTTTGTGAGCCGGAAAGAGTCAGCCGAAGCTCCGCTCGTCAAAACCACGGCGTCGGCCCGCTTCAGCGAACGCAACGGCTCTCGCAGTCTTCCCCCAGGAAGCAAACGGTCGCGCTTATCCTCCGGGGTCACCAGCACAATATCAAAATCGCGGGCTAACCCCCGGTGCTGAAAGCCATCGTCAAGCAGATGAATCTGCGGACCGAATCGCGCCTCGGCGAAGCGACCAGCCTCATAGCGATCTTCCCCCACGATCACGGGCGCCTGCAAACGTCGGGAAATCAGCAAAGGTTCATCGCCGAAATCCTGAGGCAGCCCGCCCGGATCAACCAGCAATACGCCGCGGGTTTTGCGCCCGTAGCCGCGAGAGAGCACATCAAAACGAATCCCGCGCGCCTTTAATATCTCACCCAGCAGAATAACGAACGGAGTTTTCCCCGAGCCGCCGGTAGAAAGATTGCCCACACTGATCACGAATCCCTTCAGCGACCGTGAGCGCAACCAACGGCGATCGTAGAGCGCATTGCGTGCGCCAACCACTCCTCCGTAAATAGCAGATAGGGGATTCAATTTCATGGCCGCGCCAGCAACTCCTGCAGTTCGCCGGCGGTTCGCAGAGTGGCTCCGCGCTGCGATCGCATGGTTTCTGCCGCGCGCTGTCCCAGTGCTCTTCGCTCTACATCGTTCGCCAGCAATTCGATCAACACCAGCGGCAACTCCGCCGGAGTCACAATACGCACCGCATCCCGGCTCGCGAACAAGCTCACAATGTCGCGGAAGTTCTCCGTATGATTCCCGACCACCGTGGCCACACCATATTGTGCCGGCTCAATAATGTTGTGCCCGCCGCGCGGCACCAGGCTTCCGCCCACGAACGCGATGTCGGCGAGCGCATATAGCGCCGCCAATTCTCCAATCGTATCCAGCAGAAGAGCACCGCCGGCCAAGGATTCGCCCTGCCACAGAGATCGCCTGCAGAATCGAATCGACATCTGATCGAGCAGCGCAGCCACCGCAGCGAAGCGTTCCGGATGCCGCGGCGCAAGAATCATCACCGCCCGCGGATATTGCACCAGCAAGTTCTCAAACGCCCTCAGCAGCAACGGCTCTTCGCCCTCAACTGTACTGCCGCACACCAGCACCGGCCCCGCTCCCTCTGCGGCAATCGATTTCCGCACGCTCTCCACAATCGCAGGCGCAGCCGGCGCCGGAAGATCGAACTTCAAATTTCCTGTTACCCGCACGCGTTCCGGCCGAGCGCCAATATCTTGTAGCCGCGCCGCGTCCTCCGGCGTCTGCGCCAGAAATAGATCCACATTATTAAGCAATCTTCGCAGCAGCCCGCGAAACCGCCGGTAGCTCGGCCACGACCGGTCCGAGATGCGGGCATTCACCACCGCGATCCGCGCGCCGCTGGCACGCGCCAGCCGCATAAAGTTGGGCCAAAACTCCGTTTCCGCAACCACCACCATCTCCGGGCGCAGCGTCTTCAGGTAGGGCCGAATCGCGAACGCAAAATCCATCGGAAAATAAAATACATTCGCTTCCCCAAAACGCTTCCGCGCGAGCGCCTGACCGCTATCGGTAGTTGTGGAGACGAAAATTCGATGCCGGGGAAAACGCCGCCGTATCTCCTCCACCAACCCCGCGACCGCCAACACTTCCCCAACAGAAACAGCGTGAATCCAAATCACCGGCTCTTCCTTCTCCGGCAACAGCAACCGCGAAGGCACCCGGCCCAGCCTCTCCGTCAGACCCTTGCGATACTTGCCGTGGCGCGCCATCTGGAAGAGCCAGTAGGGCAGTGCCGCCAACATCCCCACGCCCAGGGCCGCGCTGTAGAGAAAGCTGTAAAGAGATGAGATCAAGTTGAGCCATTCTAAACAAACTCGAGCTGCCGAAGGGGATCGCGCGTGAGGCTCTATAATCCAGAGCATGCAGTCGCTGAAGGTGTGGTTCTCTCGTTTCTTTTTCGTCGCAGGCGCGGTCGCCGCGTTTGCGCTGTGTCTGGCAGCCAAGGACTTCGTCAAACCCGCCGCCCATCCCGCGAAGACCTACCCCGCGCACGACGACCACACTGCCGAAAAAGTTGCCATCGCGGCTGACCCCTACGACACGGCAGACAAAACGAAATTGTTTTCCGTAAACTTCCACGAGCACGGATTCTTACCCATCTTCTTTATTGTCACCAACGACGGTGACCAGCCCATCTCCATCGCCGACATGCAGGTCACACTGACCACCGCGAGCCACGATAAGATAACTCCGGCTTCGCCCGAAGATATCTACCGCCGCATCACCAATCCTCGGACCAACACCAACGCGCCGTTGCCCTTTCCCATCCCGCAAAAGAAAGTGAAAGGAACGATCACCCAGAAAGAACGCGACGAGATCGAATCCTCGCAATTCGCCGCCAAAGCCGTCGAGCCCCACAACACACAGTCGGGATTTCTCTTTTTCGACGTGGAAGACATCCCCACGCCCCTCGCCGGCGCGCACCTCTACGTCACCGGCGTCGACGACGCCAAAGGCACCGAGCTGATGTACTTCGAGATTGTGATGGGAAAGTAGAAAGCGCATGTAGGACGGACACTCTTGTCCGTCGCCTTTGACTTTGATCTTGACTTAGGTGCGCGCGTCACCCCAAATCGATCTGTGATCCTCTGCTGCCCAGATCGCGGTCTGGTCGCCGATCACGGGCCCCTGATCGCTGCCTTATAATCTCGATATGTCGACCACGGCAGAGACGTCCGTCGCCGCTCACACAACCTACGAGCCAGTCATCGGACTCGAAGTACACGTGCAGCTCCTGACGGCGTCGAAAATCTTCTGCTCCTGCTCCACGCGCTTCGGCGCTCCGCCGAATACGAACGTTTGCCCCGTGTGCCTCGGCATGCCCGGAGCGTTGCCGGTGCTGAACCGCAAAGTAGTCGAGTTCGCCACGCTGGCGGCGATGGCCCTGAATTGCCGCATCAATGAGACATCGATCTTCGCGCGCAAGAATTATTTCTATCCCGACCTGCCCAAGGGTTACCAGATTTCGCAATATGACAAGCCGCTGGCCGAGCATGGATACATAGAAGTGCCAGCGCCGACGACGGACGATGCCAGGCAGAAACTGAGAACTGAGAACCGAGAACTGAGAACTGGGTTGAGAACTAAAAGAATAGGCATCGCCCGCGTGCACCTCGAAGAAGACGCCGGCAAGAGCCTGCACGAGGGCTTTCCCGACTCGGACGAAAAAACCGCCATCGACCTCAACCGCACCGGCGTACCGCTGATCGAGATTGTCAGCGAGCCTGACATCGCCACGCCCGACGAAGCCTACGAATACCTGACGCGACTGAAGCAGATCATCCTCTACACCGGCGTGAGCGACTGCAACATGGAGGAAGGTTCGCTGCGTTGCGACGCCAACGTCAGCGTGCGTCCGCGCGGGCAGAAGGAATTGGGCACGAAAGCCGAGATCAAGAACGTGAACTCGTTCCGCTTCATTCGCGAGGCGCTGGTCTACGAGATCGCCCGCCAGATCGATGTGATCGAAGGCGGCGGCAAGATCGTGCAGGAAACGCGACTCTACAACTCGCATGAAGGCAAGACCTACAGCATGCGCTCGAAAGAGCAGGCGCACGACTACCGTTACTTTCCCGAGCCTGACCTTCTTCCGCTGGTAGTCGATGAAAAGTGGCAGACCGAAATCGCAAAGACCTTACCCGAGCTGCCGGAAGCGCGCCGCGCGCGCCTGGTGAAGGGATATGGCATCACCGAATACGACGCGCAGGTGCTGACGGTTTCAAAGTCCCTGGCCGATCAGTTTGAGTCCGCGGCGAAGGCGGCGAAGAATCCAAAGCGCGTAGCAAACTTAGTTCAAAGCGAGTTAATGGGCCGGGTTAAAGCCAGGGGCGCGGAGATCGAAGCGTCGCCGATTTCGATGAAGGGAGTGGCAGCCTCCGCTGACCTGGTTGAGAGCGGCGCGATCTCCGGCAAGATGCTAAAAGATCTTTACGATCTCTGCTTCGAGCGCAGTAAAGACTTCCCTGAGGTCTACGAAGAAGAAGGCCGACCGCAGCAGTCGTCCGACACTTCGGCACTGGAGAAGATCATTGACGAAATCATCGCCGCAAATCCCAAACAACTCGAACAATATCGCGCGGGCAAGAAGACGATGCTCGGATTCTTTGTCGGCCAGGTGATGAAAGCTTCCAAAGGTCAGGCGAACCCTCAGCTAGTGAATGAGTTGCTAACCAGGAAGCTGGGATGACACACCTTTGGTTCAACATCGCGAGGTTACGCAGGTATCATCCTCTCTCGTGACTTCTGCAATCTGATTCATTGCTCCCATTCCGTTAGGATCATACTGGCCCTGCCTCTCCGGCCGACCGCCCAGACTATTCATGAAACTCAGCCTCGACCGCATCATCAGCATTGCGACGCTTGCAGCTTTGCTTGTGGCAATTTTTCTGCTGTTGAAAAAGCCGGCTCCGGTGACACAACTCCCGCAGGCTCCCGCCGGAAATTCCGCCAACGAGTCATCAAAACAAACAATGGGCAAGGCTGAGGCCGCGGCTGCACAACCTCAACCAACGCAGCCGTCGCAGGCTGGCGGATATTCCGCAGCTCCTCAATCCGCCCATAACGCGCAAGCCTCACAGAGCCAGAAGCCTGTACCTAACGTTAACTCCAGCGAGATTAGCGCTGCGATTGGCCAAATTCTAGGCTCGACCGCGACCGGAACAGCTGGCCTCTCTCCAGATTCTGACGTTGGCGCCGGAATGCCAAACATTAAGGACCAGAAGGTCACGTATGACGGAGATACAGTCCACGGCCAGTTCCTGACGGAAATTGGCGGCAAAGACGTCTGGATCACAATTTCCGGGCACATGGGTCAGAAGGATGGGTATGCGACGTTCGATCCGACAGAGTTCAAAGTCGGAGATATAGAAGTGCCCGTAGCGCTGGTGAATCCTGCGCTGCAGAAGAAGCTCGCGGATGAGCGGGATCGTCTCAAGATTGCGGAGCCGGCGAAGTAGGAAACGATTATTTCGTTTTGTTCACAGGCATCGGCGCAAGACTATTTTCTTCCGCCACTCTCGCATACCATCTTCCCGAGTCTTTGATAATGCGTTGCTGCGTCTTGAAATCGACATAGGTCAAGCCGAAGCGCTGGCTGAAGCCTTCCGCCCACTCGAAGTTGTCCAGCAGAGTCCACGCATGATAGCCGCGCACGTCCGCACCATCGGCGATGGCATGCGCCAGCGCCTGCAGATGCTGCCGGTAATATTCGATGCGGCGAATGTCGCGAATGACACCGCTGGCGTCGGGACCGTCGTTGTAGGCGCATCCGCTCTCGGTAATTTCAATCTGGGGGCGGTTGAAATCGCGCGTGATGCGCATGACCATGTCATAGAAGGCCTGCGGCCAGACTTCCCATCCAATGTCGGTCTTCGGACCTTGCTGGCCGCCCGTCATCTTCACGGGAAACAACCATTGTTGCGCATGGGAAATGCGCTCCAGCGCTCCGGGCGCAGAAGCGATAGTGCGGTAGTAATAATTAATGCCGATGAAATCGAGCGGCGCCCGCATCTTGTCCATGTCCGCCGACTTGATGCCCATCGCAGTCTCCGGCAGGAACGTAAGCGCCTCGGGATAGCGGCCCTTGAGCGCCGGCTCGAGAAACCAAAGATTAGTAATCGCGTGGGCGCGCTCGGCGGCCAGTTTGTCATCTTCGGAGTCCGTCGCCGGTTCACACAACGACATCAGGAACGCCGTTCCTACCCGCGCCGACGGACGGGTTGCCTTCAATGCTCGAAAACCAGCGCCCTGCGCCAAGTTCACCGTATGGGTGGCACGCAGGAAATCAACGAGGCTCGTACGTCCGGGAGCGTGCGTACCGTCGAGATAACCCTCGTAGGTGAAGGTCAAAGGTTCGTTGAAGAGCATCCAATCAGAAACGCGGTCGCCCAAAGCGCGCGTCACGAGCTCTACATAATCGGCAAAGCGGGAAGCCGTATCGCGATTGGGCCAACCCCCAGCGTCATCGAGGGCTTGCGGCAGGTCCCAATGATAGAGCGTAACGAAAGGGCGGACTCGCGCCTCCAGCAAGGCGTCGACCAGTCTGCTGTAGTAATCGATTCCTTTGGAATTTGCGGGACCCGATCCAGTGGGATGAATGCGCGGCCAGGAAATCGAAAAGCGGTAGCTGTTCAAATTCATGGCGCGTACCAGAGCGATGTCTTCGCGCCAGCGATGATAGGAGTCGCAGGCTACGTCGCCGGTGTCGCCATTCTTGATTTTGCCGGGGGTGTGCGCGAAGCGGTCCCAGATCGATTCGCCTTTGCCGTCCTCTTTCCATGCACCTTCGATCTGGTAGGCGGCAGTCGCGGCGCCCCAGAAGAAGTTCTTCGGAAAAACAATCTCGGACGAAGTATCAAACTGTGCGCGGGAACTGGCCAGAGCTGCGGCGACCGGGGTGCGCGCCGCGTTCGACGACACGCTGCACGCCGAGAAAAAGCTGGCCGGCAGCCCAGCCGCAACGCCTGCGGCGAGGGCCGACTGCGCAAATTCACGGCGAGTCAGAGGCAAGGTGAAATGGGCTCCTTCACGAAAACGCTGGCGCGGCAAACACGATCCGCCCTCCGGCGCTGATCGTCTTCAACTCCATTCTGATCACGAGCCAAATTCTAAACCGGAATTGGGAACAGCGCATACCTGAGAGCAAGGCGAATGGATTTGTTCGGTACGCTAAGTGCTGTGGTTGACTCGGATGTTTTGAAGCGCTACACGATTGTAGCTACTCTGCATCCGCCACGTGCGGGTGGCCATCCAGATGAGGGAGCAAGGCTATGCATATTCACGCCAATCAAATCAATCCCAACACCCAACTCGATGCTCTTTACGCCGCGGAAAAAGCGGCAGCGAAGCGGGAGGCCGAACGCACCAGAAAGAAGTTGTCCGAGTTGGCCTCGAAACTTGCCGGCGAAGCGGATTCCGGAGAAGACTGCGTCGTAAGACTGGGTTCTCGTGAAGAATCCGAGGAACGAGCGAGACAAGAGAGTCAAGAGAATCGGGCTGGCCGGAAAAAACAAGAAGTGCGGCCGAATTCAGAGGCCGCGAACGATTCTATTTCGGATTGGGCGTAACCGGGCTCGAGCCCACCTTAGGGTCCACATCACAGATTCACCGAGCTTCCGTAACCGGGCAAAATCTGCCGCTTGCTAAAGCTACCCACAGAGGGCTGCTACCTTTTGCACAACGGATTGCCAGTCGTCGCGGCGCGGCTGACGAAACAGGGTCATGGTCGGGTACCAGGGGCTATCGTCGCGCGCTAGCAACCAACGCCAGTCGGGCACGAACGGCAGCAGAAGGCAGGTTGGAACGCCGAGTGCACCGGCCAGATGCGCCGTGGAATTATCGATGGTGATTACTATGTCCATGGCCGCGATCTGCGCCGCGAAGAGGTCGATGTTCTGGAACTGATCGACGCCGCGATCGATGAGGAGCGGCGCACCAGCAGCAGCGGCCTGTTTTTCCAGCGCCTCATGGTCGCCGTATTGCAGGCTCACCAATCGGATGTTGGGCCGGGCAAACAGCGGGCCGAACATCGCCAGGTCGATGGAACGAACGCGGCCAGTCTTCCGGTTGTTGGTGTACCAGGCCAGCCCGACTAGCCGTGCTCGATCGGCATCCGCATACCGGGCGCGAAGGCCGTCGCGCGCTCGCGCATCGGCAATGAGGTAGGGTGAGCTGGTCGCGGCAAAAGCAGCGCTGGTTGCCCGGAACAGAGCTGGCAGACTTCCGCTGGGCAGGTGCGCGGCGATGTCGAGTTCATGGTTATCCGCCAGACCTCCGAAATCTTTGTTAGAAATTACTTCGACGCTCGGAAAAGACCGGGCAAAAAGCGGCTTGAGCCGGGCGTCGCAATCCAGTACGCAACGCGTACCGCTACGGATCACATCGGGGATCAGTCCCGCGAACATAATTTCATCACCGACGCCCTGTTCGCCCCAGACCAGCAGGCGTTCCCGCGCCAGCTTTTCGCCGGTCCAGAGAGGCTGCGGATAGGCCCTCATCGGCGGGTTGTGTTCCTTGGTTTGCCAGCGCCATTCAAAGTTCAGCCAGCCCGCAGCGAAATCCCCTTGCAGCAGTTGAGCCAGAGATTCGCTGAACCCGGCTTGTACAAGATCCGGTTCGAGGGCCCGAGCTACCCGGTAGCACACTAACGCCTCATCAAGGTCGCCCAAGGCATGGTGAAGGCAACCGATGCTGTAGTGCGCCTTGGCATACGCGGGCTGAACAGCCAGAACTCGCTCATAGCACGACATTGCTTCATCCAGCTTGCCTTGAGCTTGCAGGGCATTCCCCAAATTGTGCAGCGCTTCGTATTTCCCGGGATCAAGCTCCAGTGCGCGCTGGTAACTTGCCACGGCTTCGTCCAGTTTGTCCTGTGACTGCAAGGCGTTTCCCAGGTTATCTCGGGATGATCGCATATCAGGCGCAAATGGAGACTATCCGCGTGGCGGGCATCGATTGCCAGAATCTGCCGGTAGACCCGTTCGGCCTCGGTCAAGCGGCCGGCCCAGTGGTGCCGGAGAGCCTTTACCAGCAGGCCTTCGATGGCCGAAGACTGCTGTGGCTCTTGCCGCTCAGTTTCATCCTGTTTGGTTGCGACGGAATGCTGCCGAATCATAGCCTCTACTTCTCAGATTTGAAAGCAATCCGCAGCCCACCTGAGCGCACGTAGGTACGCGGCTCTGACCGCGTGTGCGACGGCTTCCACCCCCGCCGTATTGGCGCATCTGATGGGAGCTATAAGAAATATGAATTGGACTCAGTGGATGCAGACCTTTATCGTCTGCGGATTAGGGAGAGGACTGCGATCGACCGCAACAGCGCTCATCGGGTCGGCTCACCTTCCCCGGTAAGCCCTTGCCTGCAGGGATTCACCGGCGTGGTTGTGTCGGCGTCTGCTCGAGGGGTTGCAGCGCCCGAACGACCGCCAGAGAGTTTTCCAGCCTTTCGGAAACAGGAGCAACCGAACATGACAAAACGAACCGACAGGCACGCTGCGCGCCTGTCGATAGTATCGATTGCTGCGGCCATGGTTCTAGCCGCCGGATTGCTGGTCGCGCTGGCAGCACCTTGCTTCGCCGACGACGGACCGAAGCCAGATCCGGCAGGCACGGCCACCGGGGACAAAACTACCGCTGTGGATGCGGCGGGCAATTCCTTTGTGGTTGCCGAGCCCACCGACAAGACGGCTCCCGACTATGCGGCTAACAAGAAGGCGTTCGACGAGTATCAGGCGCAGGTAGCCAAAGAACCTCTCGCGGTAAAGCTTGCCGACAGCGTGGGGCACGTTCGGGTAGCCACAAATTTTGCCTGGACTTTGAACACAGGCTACCTCGTTTTGTTTATGCAGGCCGGCTTCGCGCTGCTTACCTGCGGGCTGGTGCGGAAGAAAAACGCCGCCCACCTGATGATGCTGAATTTCGCGGCCTACGTGTTTGCCTTCCTGGCGTACTACGCGGTGGGATATGCGTTTCAGTTTGGAGCGGTCGCCATCAACGCCGCGCCCACAAACCTGGGCGGCATTCCTACGCTCAACCATTTCTTGATCGGAAGCGGGCAGTGGGGCTTCGTCGGGGGAAAGGGATTTTTTCTTGTCGGTCCGGCCTACGACGCCGGCAGTAATTGTTTAACGCTGTTCGAAGTCGTGTTCATGGAGACCGCCGGTTACATCATTGTCGGCGCGGTGTGCGAGCGGATTACTTTCTGGGCTTTCCTGCTGTGCGAACTTTTCATCGGAGCCATACTTTACCCGATCTCCGGTTGTTGGACTTGGGGTGGAGGATGGTTGTCGCAAGTCGGTTCCACCTTGAATCTGGGACACGGTTATGTCGATTTTGCCGGGTCTACTGTGGTTCATGCTGTGGGTGGTTTCTGTGCCATGGCGCTTGCAATCATTTTGGGTCCGCGCCTGGGAAAGTATGGACCCGGCGGAAAGATACGCGTCTTTCCCGCGCACAACATCGTGTATGTCGTTACCGGCACGTTCATTTTGCTTTTTGGATGGATGGGATTTAATCCGGGCTCGACTCTCGGAGCCACGGATCTGCGCATCTCCGTGGTCGCCGTGAACACGAATCTCGCGGCTGTTGCGGGCTCGGCGGCTGCCATGCTGCTCTGGTATTTCCTATTCGGAAAACCGGACGTAACCATGGCTTGCAATGGAATGCTGGCGGGTTTGGTGGCGATCACGGCTCCCTGCGCCTTTGTGTCTCCGACTTCGGCGACGATCATCGGCATATTGGCGGGATGCGTGGTTTGTTTGGGAGTTCTGTTGAACGACCGCGTTCTCAAAATCGATGACCCCTGCGGCGCGATTTCGGTTCACGGTTACTGTGGCTGGCTGGGCGCCGTGAGCGTTGGAATTTTTGCCGATGGCACTTACGGCAGCGGATGGAACGGCGTTGGTGCGACCGCATATCTCGGACACGCGGGTCAGGGCGTAACCGGCTTGCTGCACGGCGATACGCGCCAGTTCTTGTGCCAGCTCATGGGAGCGACTTTGTACGCGGCCTGGGCGTTCGGCGCAACCTATGCTGTCTTCTGGTGCGTGAACAAAGTGAAAAGCATGCGAGTATCGCCGGAATCCGAAGAAGAAGGGCTGGACGTTCCCGAGTTTGGGATGCCGGGCTATCCGGAGGACGCCGTGGTTACGTCTCCGTACTAGCTGAGGGACGATAGTGGACGATAGTATTTGTTCGTTCAAAAAACGATTGACGGAGGGACGTTCGTCGGCCTAGGATGGTCTCAGTATGACTTCGCTGAAACACCATCATCGCCATCATAATCACCATGCGATGAGCGTGTCGGCGGAGGTGTACGGATAAGATCCTAAAGTAAAGCACTCATAGGAAATCCAAGCCCGCTGACGCCAAACGCGCAGCGGGCTTTTTGTTTCTGCGGCGTTCGATTCGGCTGGCGATGGACGAAGAGGAAGAAGAGGAGGTTGCGATGGAGATCGATTTCGACAAGATGCAAGGGCTGGCGCCCGCGGTCATTCAGGATGCAGACACCGGAGATCTGCTGATGGTGGGCTTCATGAACCGGGAAGCATTCGAGACGACATTGCGGACAGGCTTCGTCACCTTTTACAGCCGCACGCGACAGAAGTTGTGGACAAAAGGGGAAACATCCGGCAACCGTCTAGAGGTTGTGGCGGCATGGACGGACTGCGACCGTGACACGGTGCTGCTTCGAGTGCGAGTGCTGGGAGCGGGCATAGTTTGCCATACGGGGTCGAGATCGTGTTTTACGCAGGAGCTGCCGCTGCGCGCCGCTGCGGCATTTGCCGAATCGGAGGCGCGGCGATGAAACTTCGACTCGGAATCCCGAAAGGAAGCTTGCAAGAGGCGACACTCAGCCTGTTTGCGCGGGCGGGATTGCGCGTTTACACCAACCCACGATCGTATTTCGCTGCGACCGACGACCCTGAGATCGAATGCCTGCTTATTCGCGCCCAAGAGATGGCGCGCTATGTCGAGCACGGTGCGCTGGATGCGGGCTTGACCGGCCTCGACTGGGTGTTGGAAAGCGGACTCGATGTGATCAGCGTGACCGACCTAATCTACGCGAAGCAGAGTATGGGAAAGGTCAAGTGGGTGCTGGCCGTCCCGGAAGATTCGGACTTTCAGAAGCCGGAAGACCTTGAGGGCAGGATCGTTGCCACGGAACTGGTGAGCTTTACGCGGAATTATTTCGCCGACCGGAAAGTGGAGGTGAAGGTCGAGTTTTCCTGGGGTGCGACCGAGGTGAAGCCGCCGTTGCTCGCGGATGCCATTGTCGAAGTCACTGAGACGGGAAGTTCGCTGCGCGCGAATCATCTCAGAATTATCGAAACCGTGCTGGAATCGAACACGCAACTCATCACCAACAAAGCGGCCTGGGCCGATCCGGAGCGGCGGCACAAGATCGACAACCTCGCAGTGATGTTGTGCGGGGCCATGGCTGCGCTGGGCCGGGTAGGGCTGATGCTCAACGTTCGCAAGCCTGATTTGGCCGGAGTGCTTGGGTTGTTGCCGGCGTTGAAGAATCCCACGGTGGCGCCGCTGGCTGATGGTGAATGGGTAGCGGTCAACACCGTGATTGAAGAGCACACGGCGTGGTCGCTGATTCCGAAGCTCAAGCAGGCCAATGCGCAGGGAATTGTCGAGTATCCGCTGAACAAGGTGGTGATGTGATGCGGATGCGGATTCTTGACGGGACCAAACGAGAGCGGTTCGTGCGGGCGCTGGAGCAGCGCGGCGCGAACGATCTGGCCGAGGTTGAGCCGGTGGTACGGCGGGTCGTGAACGATGTCCGCCGCCATGGCGAGCGGGCCTTACGCCGATACGCAACACGGTGGGATGGGCTGGGCAAGGGCGAACCAATACGCGTTCCCGAGACCGAGTTGCATGAGGCTTGGCAGAAAACATCTGCGGAATTGCAGGACGCGATTGCGCAGGCCGCGGGCAACATTCGCCGCTACTGCGAGTGGCAAACACCGCAAGAGTGGCGGCGAGAAATTCATCCCGGAGTTTGCGTGGGGCAACTGGTACGGCCTCTGGAATCGGTCGGCTGCTATGTTCCCGGCGGACGTTATCCTTTGCCTTCTACGCTGCTGATGACGGTGATTCCGGCGCAGGTTGCAGGTGTGCTGCAGATTCGCGTGGTCTCGCCGCATCCCGCCCCGGCGACTTTGGCCGCGGCCGCATTTCTCGGTATGCGTGAGTTTTACCGCGTGGGCGGGGCGCAGGCAATCGCTGCGCTTGCTTATGGGACGGAGAGCGTACCGCGTGTGAGTAAGATTGTTGGTCCCGGCAACCGGTACGTAACCGCAGCCAAGAAAATTGTCGCCTTCGATTGCGCAATTGAATTCCTGGCTGGTCCCACCGAGGCGCTGTTCATCAGTGAAGAAGGTGATCCAGCTCTTATCGCGTGTGATCTGGTAGCGCAGGCTGAGCATGATCCCGATGCGCTCTGCGTCTTGATTACGAATTCGCCGGAATTAGCGAAGGCTGTACAAACGGAAGTGCAGCGGCGCGTGCGGATGAATCCAGTTGCTGCCGAATCGCTCTCTCGTCGCGGAGCGATTCTCTTGGTTGATTCGCTCGAGAGCGCGGTCGAGATTTCGAACCGCATCGCGCCCGAACACCTCACACTGCCGGCATCTTTGGCGCGGGACGTTCAGAGTGCCGGGTCCGTCTTTCTGAACGAGTTCACTCCGCAGTCCGCGGGCGATTACATCTCGGGTCCGAATCATGTGTTGCCGACTGGGGCGATGGCTCGGGTGCGGGGCGGGCTGAGCGTGTTGGATTTCGTCCGGATAATTTCTTGTCAGGAAATCTCTCGCGAAGGGATTCGCCGAATTGCACCGCCCGCCATTGCGCTCGCCGAAGCCGAGGGCCTGCGAGGGCACGCCGAATCCTTGCGAGCGAGGCGCTCGTATGCTTGAGGCCCGCGCCGCGGTGAAAAGTTCGCATGCCTACCGTCCGCCGCTGGCTGGGCGTGAGGGATTGCGCCTGGATTTCAACGAGAGCACCATAGGTTGCTCGCCGCAGGTGCTCGCACGGCTGCGCTCGCTCGACGCCGAAACGCTGGCCCGCTATCCCGAGCGCGAGCCAGTGGAAATCAAGGTAGCTGATTTTCTCGGGCTCGATTCGTCGCAGGTTCTGCTCACGAACGGCGTGGATGAGGCCATTCATCTGCTTTGCTCGACTTATCTCGAGCCCGGGGACGAGGCGATCGTCGTCGTTCCCACATTTGCCATGTATGCAATCTTCGCTCAGGTGGAAGGCGCCCGCATGGTTGCAGTCCTTTCCGGCAAGAACTTCGCGTTTCCTTTAGAAGACCTGCTGTCGCGGATCAATCAACGTACGCGTCTGATTGCACTCGCGAATCCGAATAATCCCACGGGATCGGTGGTCACCTGCGAGATTCTGCTGCAAGTTGCACGGGCAGCGCCCCAAGCGGCAGTTCTGGTGGACGAAGCTTATTTTGAGTTTCACGGGGAGACGATTCTCAGCCAAAGAAACTGGCCGCCAAATCTTTTCGTGGCGCGAACATTCTCGAAGGCCTATGGGCTGGCGGGTCTTCGCATCGGCATTCTCGCCGGAGATGCGACGCAGATATCGATGGTGCGCCGCGTCACTTCGCCTTACAACGTGAACACGGTTGCGCTCGCGGTGTTGCCTGAGGCGCTTCGAGATCAAGCATACGTGGATCGCTATGTCTCTGAGGTGAAACGAGGGCGCGATTTATTGCAGCAGGAACTCTCAGCCCTCGAGCTTCATTACTGGCCGAGCCACGCCAACTTCGTTTTGGTACGGATAGGTCGTGCCTACGCAGGATTCATTCAAGCATTGCGCGCCCGGGGAATCCTCGTGCGCGACAGGAATTCCGATCCGGGATGCGAAGGCTGCGTGCGGCTCACGGTCGGGTCTCTCGAGCATACTCGCACCTTGATCGGCGCATTGCGCGACGTTGTCGCGCAACTCAAGGAGCCTGGCGAGGTGAGAGCATGAGGAAAGCCGTGCTGCATCGCAAAACCGCAGAGACCGAGATTCGGATTGCGCTCACGATAGAAGGCCGAGGGCGGTACGAGGTCTCGACTGGAATCCGTTTTCTGGATCACATGCTGGAGTTGTTTGCACGCCACGGCGCATTCGATCTCAAACTCGCGGCGGTCGGTGACCTGGATGTGGACCAGCACCACACCGTGGAAGACGTTGGAATTGCTCTGGGCGAGGTCTTTGATCGAGCTTTGGGCGACCGGCGGGGCATTCTGCGCGCCGGTTACTTTGTGATGCCGATGGACGAAACTCTCGGTTTGGCCGCTGTCGATTTCGGCGGACGCGCAGCGGCCGTGGTCGATACCAAGGTTCGCGCCGCGCGGGTGGGAGATTTGCAAGTGGAGTTGGTGTGCGATTTCTTCGAGGGCTTTGCGCGCGGCGCCCGCGCCAATGTTCACGCGCGCGTGCTTTATGGACGCTCCAGCCATCACAAGATCGAGGCGCTCTTCAAAGCTTTTGCGCGGGCTTTGCGCGTGGCGTGTTCCCGCGATCGCCGCCTGCGCCGGATGCTGCCGAGCACAAAGGGACTCCTATGATCGCCATCGTGGATTACGGTGCGGGGAATTTGAATTCCGTGAAGAAAGCGTTCGACTACCTTGGCGTCGAAATTTTGGTGACGGACAACGCCGAGACCGTGGCGGCGGCGGACAAAATCGTATTGCCCGGAGTAGGACACTTCTCTTCGCTGCGCAGCCTGGGGAGTACAGGCTTGCGTGATGCCTTGCAACAAGCCGTCTCCAGTGGCAAACCGTTTCTCGGAATCTGCCTGGGAATGCAGTGGCTCTTTGATGGCAGTGAGGAATGTGATGAGGTCGCGGGAGCAGGAATTTTCCCCGGCAAGTGCCGGCGTTTTCCGTGCTCTGTGAAGTCGCCGCACGTGGGATGGAATTCTTTGGCGATCCAGCAAGGCTCGCAATTGTTACGGGGGGTTGCACAAGATTCATTTGTCTATTACACGCACTCCTTCCATGCGCCCGTGGTTGCCGGAACCGCGGCGGCCAGCGAATACGGAGTGCAATTTGCCGGCGCGGTCGAGCGAGACAACATTTTCGGAGTGCAGTTTCATCCGGAAAAATCGGGCGACGTGGGGCTTGCGATCCTGAAGAATTTCTGTGAGGTTTGAGTGTTGACCAAGCGCATCATCGCGTGCCTCGATATGGATGGCGGCCGCGTCGTAAAGGGCGTGCGGTTCAAGAATCTGCGCGATGCCGGCGATCCGGCGGAGTGTGCCGCGGCGCACGCCCGCAATGGCGCGGACGAGATTGTGCTGCTCGACATTACTGCGACCAGCGGGAACCGGCGCACTTTGCTGGACGCGGTTCGCGTCACAGCGCGGTCCCTGTTTGTTCCCTTTACCGTGGGTGGAGGAATCCGGCAGCTCGAAGATGCAACTGCGGTTTTTGATGCCGGCGCGGACAAAATTGCCATCAACTCGGCTGCGGTGCACGACCCCGCACTGATCGGCAGGATCGCCGGGCGTTTTGGTTCGCAGGCAGTAGTGGTAGCAATCGACGCGAGAGCTGTTGATGGAAGGTTTGAAGTGTTTGTTTCTGGCGGGCGCAAGCCCACCGGACTGGATGCGATTCAATGGGCGCGGGAGGCGGCGGCTTCTGGGGCGGGAGAGATTCTGTTGACTTCGATGGACCGGGACGGAACTCAATCCGGCTTCGATTGCCATTTGGTGCGGGCGGTGGCGGAGGCAGTTTCGATTCCTGTGATTGCATCGGGAGGCGCAGGGTCGGCGCGCGATTTTGTCGAGGTATTTCGCGATGGCTGCGCCGACGCGGCTCTCGCTGCGTCCATTTTTCATTTTGGCATCGAGAATATCGCGGAACTGAAGGGCGAACTGCATGAGGCCGGCATACCCGTGAGGTGGCCATGCTGATTCCGTCGATCGACCTGATGGGCGGCAAGATTGTGCAACTGGTGCAGGGCGAGAAGAAAGCGCTTGAATTCGACAACTTCGACTATTGGATCGAGCGTTTCTCCAGGTATCCTCTGGTGCAGGTGATCGATCTCGACGCGGCGCGGGGCACGGGGAATAACCGGGCGATTGTGAATCGGATTGTCCAACGACTCAATTGCCAGGTTGGGGGCGGGATTCGGAGTATTGAAGCGGCACGGGAGATTTTAGCGGCGGGTGCGCGCCGGATCATTCTTGGGTCTGCGCTATTGGACGGTGGCAAAATCAACACGCCATACGCTGCCAAGTTGGCGAGCACATTCGGCACTGCGGCGCTGGTATTCGCGCTCGACTCGCGGCGAGGTCGAGTTGCGATCGAAGGCTGGCGTAGAGAAACTGCCATTTCCGCATTCGATATGATTCGGGCGCTCGAACCATTTTGCGATACTTTTCTGTACACCCATATCGATACAGAAGGCCTGATGGAAGGCATCCCGATGGAGACGGTGACTGCGATCCGGCGAGCAACTTCGCGGCGGCTGGTGGTTGCCGGGGGTATCGCGACGCAGCAAGAAATCGACAGCCTCGATGCTCTTGGAATGGACGCCGTCGTCGGGATGGCCTTGTATTCGAACAAGATTTCGGCGTGAGGGTGAGGGAATCGGCGGCAAATTCGATTCTTTCTCAACATCGACCAGATTACGTTGCCCATATAATCGAACCTCATGCCAGAACTTAATCATTCCGCGATGCTGGCGGTGGCTCTAGCCGAAGCCCGTAAAGGGCTGGCCGAGGGCGGTCTCCCGATCGGAGCTGCGATCTTTGACGCCGAGGGCAGACTCGTCGGCTCTGGCCACAACCGCCGGGTGCAAAACGGCGATCCCTCCATGCACGGGGAGACCGATGCCTTTCGCAATGCCGGACGGCAATGCAGCTATCGCAAGCTAATCATGGTCACCACGCTGGCGCCGTGCTGGTACTGCAGCGGTCTGGTGCGGCAGTTTGGCTTTGGCACCCTGATTGTTGGAGAAAGCCGAAATTTTCAGGGCGGGCTGGAGTGGCTGCGTTCGCTGGGAGTGCGCGTGATCGATCTTGACTCCGACGAGTGCGTAGCAATGATGGCGGGTTACATCCGCGCGAATCCCGCGGTGTGGAACGAAGACATTGGGCAGGAGTAGACCGATTCGCATCGGCGCCTAAAAAGCCCCGCCTTCTCGAAACAGAGTCCGCACATCGCGCTTTCGCGATCGCGCGCTAGAAGGTGATGCTCAACGACATCTGAATCTGCCTCGGGCTGCCGATGGTCTTATTCGTGATGCCCAACCCGCTGAGGCTTTGGCAGACGTACAGCGATCCTGGAGGCGTGGACGTCGGGCTCTGACTGAAGCTGTCGTTGCAAGGAGTCTGCGTGGACTGGAGGCCGGCAACGGGGAAGCCGTCGAAGCCGATGTTCTGGCTGATGTCATCAATAGGGATGTCGAAACTCGCGGTGTTCGTGAGGTTGAAGACATCTAAGGTGAACTTCAGGGAAGAACGCTCGGTGATCTGGGTTACCTTCACCAACGAAATGTCCGCACTCCGCTGCCAAGATTGGCGAAAGATATTGCGCTGGCCATGTGCGATGAAGTTTGTCTCGTAGGGGTCATTCGAAGGAATCGCGCCGTTTAAAGCCCCAGCGCTCAGCAACGGGATGCCGAAACAACTGGAGTTGAGCGCCAGGACGGATCCTGCGCCGGAAGCCCCGGTCAGCGCCTGTTTGGGTGTACAGCTAACGAGCGGAACGATGGGGTTGGTAATGCCATCATTCACGCCGTAAAAGATGCTGCCGACTGCACCCGAATAATCGACCACGCTGTAAGGTTGACCGCTCTGAATGACCGTGAGGCCTGTAATCGCCCATCCATCGGCAATCCTCCCTTTGACTGAAGATGCCGAGAAGAACGTGGGAAGTTCGTATCGATAGGTGAAGTTGAAGACGTGTTTGCGGTCGAAATCGGAGAGACCGTAACCGGAGCGCAGATTCAGAGGATTGTTACCGTTGTAGAAGAGACCCATCGCGCTCTGCTCATCCGTGGCGTGAGAGAAGGTGTACGAGGCGCCGACTTGCAGGCCGTGACTCATCCGCTTCTCAATGTGAGTTTGAAGTGCGTTGTACGCCGAGATTCCGGCAGCGGTGTAGGACTCCGACTCGGAGGAATAACCGATGTACGGAACACGCAGGTCGACGTTCCCTCCTTCAAAGGTTTGCAGATACGGGAGCGCGGGGTTGTTGTTGATGTATGCCGGCGCAAAGGTGTTGGGGTCGGTAATGATGGAATAGCCGTAGGTGTAATCTTGCTCGAATGGCGTGCCCGGTCGAACGGGATTGCTGGGCGAGGCGATCTGCGCCTGGTTGAAGGGCAGGGGAACAATCTCGTGGCGGCCGAGGTTGCCGACATAGCCGATTTCAACCGCCAGGTCGCGACGCGGCTGCCACTGGATGTCGAGCGTTTGATTGAGGGTGTAGGGAAGCTTGTTGGCTCGATTGTAGTCGGCGAACGAGAACAGCTGCGCACCCTCTGAGATTGCCGTCGCATTGGGCAGGACGAGGTCTGCGGGATTTCCACTCGGCGGCGGACCAAGCGTCGTGCCCCAGGGGTTTTCGAATCCACCGGGGCAGTTGGCGTAGGCAACAGCGCAGACCTGCGAATTCACCCACGGCGGAGTCTGATTCACGCCGAAGGGACCGCCCGCGATCACTCCAGAAGCGAATCCGGGTGAAAGATAAGTGAAAAGTTCGCCGCGATCGTAGTACATGCCCCAGCCCGCGCGAACGACGACCTTGTCGTTGAAAATCCTCGGGCTCCAGGCCAAGCCGATGCGCGGCGCCAGACCCCATTGACGTTCCGTAAGAGTCGAGTCGCTGACACCCTTGGTTGGAAAAAGAGGATTGTTGCCCGCGACGATGAAGCCGTTCGAGGTGATCGTGTCGGAGGTCGCGTCGTAGCTGTAGGCTGCGGGATCGAAGTTGAAAATGCGGCCGTTCTTTTCCGTCAGGCCACCGTGATAGTCGAAGCGCAGACCAGCACTAATGCTAAGGTTCGGACGGACTTGAAACTTGTCCTGAAGGTAAGCGCCCGATTCGTGCGAACGGTAGTAACGGTTGGCGTCACCTTGCAGGAAGGCTGTGGTGATGAAACCGTCCGCGGTGTAGCCAATGGGCGTGCCGGTGAGGAAGTCGGCAAAATTCAAGAATCCGATCATCCCGGTATTGGTTCTCTCATCGCGCGCGTCGAGCTGGGTATACGAGAAGCTTCCTCCGAATGTAAGGGTATGTTTGCCACGCGTCCAAATGGCATTGGCGGAAGGCATCCAGCGGTTTTGAAAGATTCCGGTGAAGGCGCCCTGCGAAGCTGCGGTGGAACCAATCGTCGTCCCGGCATTGAAAACGAAGTTGCTATTATTCGGTGAATCGTTCCCCAGATCATCCACGATCGTAATTCCCGGGAAAACTGAGGAACCGAACGCATTGATGCCCGGGCCTATTTGCTGAGGAGTGAAGGGCTGGCCAATCGTGCTGTAGACCTTCTCGCGAATGAACCCGAATACCTCGACAAGACTCAAGGCCGGTGTAATCGACTGCGTGTTCGTAATACTCGCAACCTGGCTTCCAGCGTCCAGGTGTTGGGGAAACCCTTCCACCGCGGAATATCCGAAGGGCGCAAGGGTGGGATCGTGCTGGTAGTAATACTTCAATGCCAGCGTGTCTTTCGAAGTGGCCAGGTAATCGAGATCGGTCACGGCTTGATCGGTGATGAAATACGCGGGCTGCGTGATGAAAACATTTTCGGGGAAGTTCAGGGTCGGCGTGAAATTGGGATTCGCCGACGGGAACAGATACTGGCCATTGGGCAGCACATAGTTCAACATCGCAAGCGCGACCGGATCCACGTTGCCAGCAGTCAAACAAGCTGGCTGGCCGGCTGTGCCGCAACCGGGAAGAAAATTCTCGTTAGCGATGTTCGCCAATGTCGCTGCGCTTCGATCGTCTGTAAGTCCGAACGGCACGGCGGTGCGCGAAGTTCCGATATCCAGATCGGAAGCATGGGTGTGCTGATAGCTGGCAAAACCGAAGAGCTTGTCCTTGATGAGAGGACCGCCGATGGCTCCTCCGAGCACATAACGGTGCAACTGCGGAACCTTTTCGTTGGCCGGAATGTTCGCATCCTGATTGTAGAAATACGGCGCCGCATTCAGCCAGTCGGTCCCACGATGAAGGTAGACCGTGCCGTGAACCGCATTGGTCCCGGAGGCTGTGCTCATGTCGATATGTGCGCCGCTGGTGGAGCCTTGTTGCGCGTCGTACATCGAAGTGTTTACGCGGAACTCCTGAATGGTCTCCGGGGCCGGCGTGGGCAAAGACTGGCCGATGGCCAGATACGGCGACGCCGTACTCTGAATCACTTCCGCAGTCGTGCTGCCGGCGCCAGCAATTCCAGTGTTGTTCACAATGCGCGCCGAAGCTACCTGGCTGGTGCTCTTGCCGTTGAACAGATTGCTGGCATCGACTCCGTTGAGAAGGAAGGTGTTGCTGGTGTCACGCTGGCCGTTAGCCCAGATGGGCTGATTCCCCAAACCTGCGTTTACGCCAGTACCGTTTGGCAACTCTGAATTTACTCCCGGCGAGAGAATTGCCAGGCCCGTGAAACTTCCCGTGGGCAGCGGTACCGACTGAATCTGCTGCTCCTCCAGGATGTAACCGTTGGTGGTGTCGACCGCGTTCATCAAGGGCGTGGCCTCGACCGTGATGATGGTACCAATCTGGCCGACTTTCAGCGCCACGTTTACGGTGGCGGTGCGGTCGGCCTGCACCGTGATGGAAGGAATCTTCTGGCTGTCAAACCCGTCGTGAGTAAAAGTAAGCGTGTAGGTGCCGATGGGCAGGTTCACGAAGTCGTAACTGCCATTCGCGTTGGTCTTGAGAATGCGCGTCAGTTGTGTCTGGTCACCCACAATGGTCACGGAAGCGTCCGGCAGAACGCTACCGGTTTTGTCTGTGACGGTGCCGGTAATGCCACCCAAGGTTTGCTGAGCATCGGCGCAAGGCAGGAAGGAAGACGACATCCAAAGAGATACCGCGGCAAGAAGAACAGCCAGTCCGACTCTCTTGAGCATCAATGACCTCATGCTGGGATGTAATAACACCCGTGCTGAACCGCTTGCTGGCAGTCGAACCACTGAATGTGTTATTCACACGATCTTCGCGGAGATGGTTTGCTCCGCGCGCCCGCCCGCAGAAACGATCGACCGAATTTACGCTAGTTGGGTACGGAACGAAAGCGTTATATTCAGTTATTTTTCTTTTGGCATCGATCAGATATTTTTATGATATGGGGTTCGTCACCGACCTCCGGCTGGCAGCCAGGCGAAAGTAGCAGGATTCGCAGACCTGAATCGCGATCATATGGCTCATGTTGACCCGCTACGCTACCATGTGCCATGCGACCACGTTGGGTTGGCTGGCTGGCTCCTGCAGCGCTCCTGATGGCAGCAGGAACGTTTTTTCATTCGTCCGAAAGGGTCAGTGCACAGTCTCGGGCTGCGGCCTCTTCGCGTGTGATCGTGCGCACAGAGCGTTCGTCAACGTCTGACCTTGCATTGAGCGGGGAACTTAGGGGTGTTCCGTCTGGCGCCACGCGTTACGTTACGCGCGACGATCTGCTGGCGTTACCGCAAGTAAGGTACAACGTAACGGACGACGCCAACTTCACAGGTCCGACTGAGATCAGCGGCGTACCGCTGGATGAGATGACCCGAGAGTTTGCGGCCGATCCAGGCTCTGACATGGTGGTTGCTGTTTGTAAGGACAAGTATCGAGCCAACTATCCGCACGCCTACATGGCAGACCATCATGCGCTGCTCGTGTTGAAGATCAATGGTCAGCCGCCCGAAAGTTGGCCGAAGGATTCGGAGACTCACCGTAATGCCTTGGGCCCGTTCATGATTTCGCATCCCAGGTTCACGCCCGGCTTCAAGATCCTTTCGCAGGCTGAAGAGCCGCAGATTCCCTGGGGCGTCGTGCAAATTGAATTTCGCGATGAGAAGTCTGTCTTCGGCGCCATTGCGCCCCGTGGCCCTCGTGCCAGCGATGAATCAGTGCAGGCCGGTTACCGCATTGCGCAACAGAATTGTTTTCGTTGCCATAACAACGGAATCGAAGGAGGAACAAAGGCCGGGCGCCCGTGGCTGGTGCTTTCGGCGTGGGCCGCCGCTTCGCCGGAATATTTCGCGGCGTACGTGCGCAATCCGCAGTCGAGGAATCCACAGGCGCAGATGCCGGGAAACCCCACCTACGATGATGCCACTGTTGCCGCGCTGATTGCATATTTCAAGACTTTCTCCGGCACGGAGAAACCATGACCCTACGCGTCGCCAAAATGCTGCTGATTTTTGCGGTCGCGCTTTTCTATTCGTTCGTGGTTCTCAACAACACGACTGATTACGATTCGAACTACCAGTTCGTGCGCCACGTCCTGATGATGGACTCGACTTTTTCCGGAAACCGCGGCATGTGGCGCGCCCTGAATTCTCCCGGATGGCACACGGCTTTTTATCTGTCGATCATCGCGTGGGAAATCGTGACGATGATTCTGTGCTGGTGGGGTGCAGTGAAGCTGGCGCGTGCTCTGCCTGGAACTGCGCAGGCGTTCAATCAGTCCAAGCGCATCGCCATCGCCGGGCTCACGCTCGGCCTGCTGATGTGGCTGGTCGCTTTCCTCAGCATAGGCGGCGAATGGTTCTTGATGTGGCAGTCGAAAACGTGGAACGGCCAGGATGCAGCGTTCCGGATGTTCACCGTCATCGGTGTTGTGTTGCTATTCGTGGCGCAACCGGAGACTGAGGCGCAACCTTAGCTCTCCGCGATGGCGGCGGCTTTGCTGCGTCCGCGAATTGCGAACCACAGCAACCCCGCAATCAGATATGCGAGGTAGATGTACGGCAACTTCCCGTAAGGTCCTTCGGGCACGGGATAGAGGTTGCCAACTAGCGCGAGCAGCATCGCAATTCCTGCCAACCAGGGAATGATCTGAGCTCCCGGCCGGTACACTTCCTGGTCGCGTAAATATTTCGGCAGCGCGACGCAAACAAGCGCATAGGCGACGATAAAACCGTATGTCGCGAGCGATCCAAGCCAGCCGTAAACATCCAGACCACTTGCCCCGCGAGCTGCGAGCACAGCCACAGGCAGCACCGCCGCCACGCCGGTGATCACAATGGCTCGAGTTGGCGTTTGATTCAGAGCATGGGTAGCCCCCAGAGAACGGTGGGCAAGTCCGTTGTGTGCCATCAGCAGTAAGACGCGCGCCGCAGCAGTGATGCATGCCAACGTCCCCGCGAACAGGCTGACCAGCGCTCCGATATCGATCAGCAATCCCAGGAGCGGTCTGCCCGCCACTTCGGCGAGTACGTGCATAGGAGCCTGGCTCGTACCCAGATCCTGCCCCGCAGTGTGGAAACCCAAAACTTCCGCGTAAGCACAGATAGTAAAGAAAGCACCGGCGAGAATTGCGCTCTGAATCACCGCGCGTGGAATCGACTGCAACGGATTGCGCGCCTCGGAACCCAGCGTGGTCGCGCTTTCGAACCCAACGAAACTGAACAGTGCCAGCACCAGCCCAAGCCGCAGCCCGCTGCCCGTCATGCCGCGCAGATGAAGTTCATCCCAATCCCAGTGCCAGCCGTGGCGCACCAGCAACAGAATCACAACCACAAGAATCACTGTTACCGAAAGAGCTTCGATCCATAACATCAGGCGCGCCGAAATCTTTACGTCGCGGCAGGCGATCCATATCGAGATGCCAGTGACGAGCAGAGCTAGCGCGACCGCGGAGTAGCCGCGCCCCGTGGCATCATGCAGAAGCAGGTTCGCATAGTGGTAGAAGCCGCCGATTACGCTCGATCCCGTCGCCACATAGGCAAGCAACAAGCTCCATGCGACGGTCGCACCCAGCCACGGAGGCAGGGTCATCGAAGCGTAGTTGTACAACGAACCCGGTGAGGCTGAGATGCGGGCGTAGCGCGCGATGCAGAGTGCCACGAGCAAAACCGCGACGGTCGCAAGTACATATGCGAGCCATGTGCCATTGCCCGCGAGAGCGCAAACCAGCGGGATCGTGGCTGCCGGCGTTGTGGTAGGAGCCATGGTGGAAACCGACTGCGCCAGCGTTTCCATGGGAGAGAGAATCTCGCGCCGCAACCCGTAGTCCGTTGTGGGATGTTGCTCAGCGGCGGTTTGCGTCATGCGCGGCCATCCCTCCTCAAGTTGAGGTGGGATTGTACAACACCAAGTCGAATCGGATGACGCGGGAGAATTGAGTGGGAGAATTGAATTAGAGATGATGCGGTGTATCATCGGGCAACGCTTTCCGTTTTTTGAAGACGCCGGGAGGAAGCAGCATTTGTGAAACCGGATAAGAAACTATTGCAGAGCCTTCCTAAGGTACTTTTGCACGAGCACTTGGACGGTGTGCTGCGGCCGCAAACTGTCATCGAATTAGCGAAGGATGCGGGATACGCTGAGCTTCCGACGGCAGACCCTCAGGCGCTAGCTGAATGGTTTCATCGCGGCGCGAATCAGGGAAGTCTCGCCAAGTATTTGGAGGGTTTCTCGCACACCATCGCCGTAATGCAAACTGAGCAGGCTTTGGAACGCGTCGCATATGAACAGGCCGCCGATCTCAGCCGCGATAACGTGGTCTACTTTGAAACCCGCTTTGCGCCGGTCTTTCACACTCACAGGGGGCTAACCCACCAGCAGATCGTCTCTTCCGTGTTGAAAGGCCTGGAACGCGGCCGCAAAGATTTTGGAATTTCTTCCGGTCTGATTATCTGCGCGATGCGCAATCGGCATGAGTCGCTGGAGATGGCGGAGCTTGCAGTCGACTTCCGCGCGCGGGGAGTTGTCGGATTCGATCTTGCCGGAGAAGAAGGCGGCTACCCGGCAAAAAAACATGTCGACGCTTTTCACTATATTCAGCGGGAAAATTTCAATATCACGATTCACGCCGGCGAAGGCTACGGGAAAGAATCGATCTGGCAGGCGATTCAGTACTGCGGCGCCCACCGCATCGGGCACGGCACGCGACTCATCGACGACATCGCCGTCGTGGAAGGCAAAGCCGTGAAGTTGGGCGACCTGGCTCAATACGTGCTCGATAAGCGCATCCCGCTGGAGATTTGCCTGCTGAGCAACGTTCACACCGGCGCGACGCCAAGCCTGGCCGAACATCCTTTCAAGATTCTCTATCGGGAAAAATTCCGCGTGACGCTCAATACCGACAACCGGTTGATGAGCAGCACCACGATGACCCAGGAATTCGAAGCGGCGGCGGACACATTTGGTTTGTCGTTGGATGATTTCGAGAAGATCACGATCAACGCCATGAAGAGCGCGTTCTTGCCCTACCGCCAGCGATGTGATTTTATCTATTCGATTATCAAGCCCGGTTACGCCAGTATTCGCGAATCGACCGGAGCGAAGAAGTCCACTTGAATCTCCAAGCCTGCGGAGCTTTTCATGGCCAGCCGTACTTTGGGATTAACCCTCATTCTCGCGCTGTCGACGCTGTGTTCACGAACCCTTTCTGCGCAAACCGCTTCGCCGGCCAATCCAATCCTCGTCAAGGTCGTCGTTGTCACGATGTTTGAACGCGGAGAAGACACGGGCGACACGCCGGGAGAGTTTCAACTCTGGGTGGAGCGCGAACACCTAAACCAAATTCTTCCGCTGGCGGCGGGTTACCATCACGTGCGCTTGAACAAAGACGGAGTCCTTGGCATAGTCACCGGAGTCGGAACCGCGAAGGCAGCAGCATCGGTGATGGCTCTTGGACTGGACCCTCGCTTTGATCTCTCGAAGGCGTATTGGATTGTTGCCGGCATTGGTGGAGGAGACCCCGCGGACGTTTCGGTCGGTTCCGCGGTCTGGGCGGATCACATAGTCGATGGCGATCTGGCATTTGAGATCGACGCTCGGCAGATTCCTGCGAGTTGGTCGACCGGCTACGTTCCGCTGCGAAAGGGCACGCCCTACGAGCCGCCGGCCAGCGATGTTTACGGCGAAGTTTATACGCTTAATCCGCAGCTCGTCGGCTGGGCATTCCACCTCACGCACGACGTGCCACTCTCTGACTCCGACGATTTGCGCAAGTCACGTGCACGCTTCGCCGGCTTCGCAAATGCGCTGAAGCCGCCGTTCGTGGCGCGAGGCGATACTCTTTCGGCGAGCACCTTCTGGCACGGCTCCAGGATGGAAGACTGGGCCAACGCCTGGACTCGCTACTACACCGGAGGCAAAGGCAACTACATGGTCGCGGCAATGGAGGATTCCGGCACGCTGCAGGCGCTCACGTTCCTGAGCCGGGCTGGGCGAGTGGATTTACAGCGTGTCCTGGTTCTGCGAAGCGTGAGCAATTACGATCGCGAGCCTCCGGGAATGCCGGTTGCTGAGAGTCTGAAAGAAATGGTTTCGGGCAATTACTCCGCCTACATGCCGGCTCTGGAAGCGGCGCAGATTGTCGGCGACAAAGTTGTCCGCGACATCGTCGATCACTGGGGAGATCGCGAATCAACCATCCCCCACGCACCGTAGATTTTTGTGCGCACAATCAGCCCGCTAACATTGCTAACGTTTCCGCCAGCACCAGAGCCCCTCGAGCAATGTCGTCCGGAGATGCGTATTCGTCGGGACGATGACTGTATCCGTTGCGGCAAGGAATAAACAACATCGCAACGGGAGCGATGCGGCCGATAAACAACGAATCGTGATAGGCGCGGCTGACCATCGGGAGAAAACTAAACCCGTGCTTTTTGCAGGATTCCGAGAGCGCGTCGATTACGATTGGCGCACAATCGCCGGGAGCGTCCGCGTTCAATAGCTCCGTCCGGATCGAAACTTGCCGCTTTGCCGATACAGCGCGGCGGGCGGCCTCCAATGCCTGCATTACAGCATCGCGCCGTTTGAGGTCGGTGTCGCGGATATCGACACTGAGGCGAACCCGGCTGGGCACGCTGTTGACGGCGCCGGGAAATACATCGCAGATGCCAACCGTTGCCACGGTGTCGATTGCGCCGCTGGAGCGCGCGGCGTTCTCGATTGCCAAAATCAACTCCGCGGCCGCGCACAGAGCATCACGGCGCTCGGGCATAAGCATTCCGCCGGCGTGCCCTCCCGATCCTTCGATGAAAACGTTGAGGCTTGCGGGAGCGGCGATTTTTGTGACAATGCCAAGCGGGATGCCCTCGCGTTCCAACAACGGGCCTTGCTCAATGTGCAGTTCCACAAAGGCTTGGTAGTAATCGCCAGGGAGCTTCACTTCTTCGAGTTCGCCTGCGAATCCGGCACGAGCGCGAACTTCGTCGACGGATTCACCGTCTTTGTCTGCCAGTTTTCTTGCTGCATCCGCCAAAATCGTTCCAGAAAGCAGACGGCTGCCCAAACAGCCGATCCCAAAGCGTGTGGGTTCTTCGGCCGTGAAGACCAACAATTCGATCGAGTGCTTCGGACGAAACCCGCCCCGTTGCAGCGCGCGGATCGCCTCCAACCCTCCCAATACGCCAACCACGCCGTCATATTTGCCAGCGTTCGGAATTGCGTCGATGTGCGAGCCGGTGCCGACCACCGGCGCCGTCGGGTCCGAACCATTCCAGCGCGCGAAAGTATTTCCAATCGCGTCATGCCGCACAGTGAGCCCCGCTTCCTCGCAGCGCGCTTTCAACCATGCGCGAGCGTTAAGATCAGTCGGCGTGAAAACAATCCGCGTAACCGCAGGTGCCTCAGCGTCAGAGATTGAAGCCAGCGCTTCAATTTCGGAGAGCAGGCGATCCCGATCGATCTGAAGATTCATAGCCGCTAACCCGCGAGGGGATGACGATGAAAATCTTTGTAAACGAGATATTTTGCGGGCACCTTGCCGATCGCTCCGAACCACTGCGGGCACCATGGTGCCATCCAGATGAAATCTCCCGCCGTGACGGGATACCAGTGGTCGCCGAGGCGGTAGATGCCGCCGCCTTCGAGCATGATGAGTCCGTGCTCCATCACATGCATTTCGACCATGCTCAGAGCCGCTCCCGGCTGGTAGACCATGGTGTTCACGGCGAAGTCGAAACTCATCTCGTCCGGCAGTAGACATTTCACCTGCAAATCGGGATCGTCATCGAGCGGATGCGACGCAACAGCATCTTCGCTGGAGACGATAAACGACGGCGGCGCAATCGAATCGAGCGGCTGGTACGGCTTCTCGATGACCGCCACGCGGCTCTTGTTCGTGCCGATCACCCGATGAGCTACACCCTGGGGCAGATAAGCGTACCCTCCTGCACTCAATTTGTTCGATGTACCCTCCACTTCCACTTTCACTTCGCCATCAATTACGAAAATGAACCGTTGCGCCGCCGTGTTGCCGAGTTCGCCGCCGGGCTCGAACTCAGCCGTGTATTGTGTGAATCTTGCTCCTGCTGCCGGACTGATATGCACGATCGCAGAGCAGGCCTTCATTCCGGGCAGGGTGGTGCGCACAAAGGTATCCGCGGTCAGCAGCAGATGGTTGGATTGCTGAGAGCTGCGAGTCTGGCCAAGATTATGCACGTCACATCCTCTCTCGCGTTATGGACGAAGAATTTTAGACGAAGAAGCTGCGGGCGCCGAAGCGAGCTGTTCCAGCAGGTGCAATCCGCATTCGATCGCTTTTTCCACGTCCTCGACTGCCACTGATTCCGCAGGGTCGTGGCTGACGCCGCCCGGAGTTCGCAGAAAAATCATGGCCGCTGGAACTTTCTCGGCAAGAATCATGGCGTCGTGACCAGCGCCGCTCATCATCCGGTGCGACTTGCACCCAGTCTTCACAATCGCTCGTTCGATCTCGGCGACCAGGAAAGGATTCATCGGCACCGCGGGTTGTTCCATCAGCGCATGCCACTGTACAGTCAATCGTCGCCTCTCGGCGATTTCTTGCGCCTGTTCGATCAGATTGTTCACGGAGTCGAGCCGGATCTTATCTGAGCTGTGCCGAACGTCGAGTGTCACCCGAGTCTCTCCGGCAATGACGTTGGTCGCTCCTGGTTTTGCTTCGATTCTTCCAACTGTCGCGAGCAAGCCGGTCGAGCTTTGAGCTTTATGCTCGACCGCAGTGATCCACTCCGCCGCTGCTGCAAGCGTGTCGTATCGAAGATGCATCGGGGTTGTGCCGGCGTGATTACTGCGCCCGAGGAATGTAAACTCCACTCTGCTCTGCCCTGCGATGGATTCGACGACTCCGAGCGGCAAGTTGAGTTCTTCCAGCACTGGTCCCTGCTCGATGTGAAACTCAACGTATCCCAGGTAATTGCCATTCAAAGCGGCTTGAGGAATTTCTGTCGGATGCAAACCATATCCCTCGATTGCCTTCCGCACGGAAACCCCGCGAGCGTCTTGAAGAAGCAGAAGTTCTTCGTCGAGCCGTCCTACAAGCGCCCGGCTACCGATGAATGGCACACCGAATCGGACTCCCTCCTCTTCGGAAAATCCGACCACTTCGATTCCGAAGGGAAGTCGCCGGCCGTCCAGCGATTCCAGCAAGCTCACCGCAAGCGCGACTCCCAAAACTCCATCGTAAGCGCCCGCGTTGGGAACCGTATCCAGGTGCGAGCCCACCAACAGAATCGGGGCGCCCGCTCGATCGCCGGGATACGACGCCCGCAGATTGCCGGCAGCATCCACCCGGACGGGAATCGCAAGTGGCTCCAGCCACTGAGTGATTTCGCGGTGACAATCGTGCATCGGCGGGGAAAGAAATGTCCGCCGCGTGCCGCTTGCTTCTTCTGACAAAGCGGCCAGCTTTCGGCAGCGTACCATCGCCTGTTCGGCGCGCTTCCGTATTTCGCTGGGCGTTGTTGTGGTCATCATTGGCATCGCATTCGTAGGCATTAGCTTTCAGACGCCGAAGGCTGACCGTTTGCGCTCAAGCCTCGCGAATGATTTTCGCCGCCACCCAGCCGATGAGAACAAGGGCAACGAGAATCTCCCAGCCATAGGTGTTTCCGTACGTCGCTACCGGGAAGTGATTGCTGATCATGATAAAGACAACCGGCACGGCCATGAAAGTGTTGTGCTTGGATCGCAACTTGGCCTGCGCGCCGAGCGAGGAATCAAACTGTGTGCCGGCAGCGGCCGCAGCGATCATTTTGCGCTGAGAGGGAAGAATGCGGAACCACACGTTCGCCGTCATAATCGTTCCCAGCATCGCACCCACGTGGATGTAAGCTGCACGAGCGCTCAAGATGTGCATTAGCCCCCAGGCAATGGCCGCAATCCCGACGAGTGCAAAAGCCGCAAATGCGGTTTGGGACTTGCCGAGGCGCGACTGCACTGCCACATCATAGATGAGCCAGCCGCCAACCAGGATAGCCAGTCCGATGACGATGCCGGTTACTTGCGTGATGTTCGCCACGTCGGTGTCGATGAGTCCGCTGCTGGAGTAGTAGACGAGGATGAGCAGCACGAGTCCACTTAGCCAGGTCATGAGCGCCTCCCAGCGGAACCAGCGGACTTGTGCGGCCGGGACTCCGAGGGATTTCTGCTTCGCGACTGCGTAGAAGCCTCCGCTATGCACCATCCAGACTTGCGGCGGCATTCCACCGTGCGCGGCAGCCTTCTCAAGCTGCCCGAATTGGCCGTCCAGCCACGTGAAGTAATAGGTCTGGCCAACCCACATGATGGCGGCAAAAACGTGAAACCAGCGCACGCCGAGGTTGAGCCATTCCCGGATTGAAGAACTCACTTTGCCAACTCCCTGGCAAACCGTCATTGAAGACCGAAAACAAAATCACGTGACGCCTATCGATCTTGCGCTCAGCTTCCTCGGTACGTCGTATAGCCGTTCGGACTAAGCAGCACTGGAATATGGAATTCGGTCTCGCCGTCCCTCACCTGAAAAGTGATTTTGACAACGGGATAGAGCGTTGTAATTTTCTGCGCCTCATAGTAGCTCCCAGTTTCGAAGGTCAGGCGATAGAGGCCCGCTGCCAAATCCGCGCCGCTCGGCAGGAGCTGGCCACAGCGGCCATCTCTATCCGTACGCTGCGATGCGAGCAGGTTCCAACCGGAGGGTTCTTGCTTTTCCAGGCGCACGGCAACATCGGCCGCAGGCTTACCGAGAACGAGATCGAGAATATGCGTCGAGATTCGTTTCATCCCTGAAGCCATTTTTTCAACCGAATCTGTGTTATCTGCCGCTGCTCTTCCACCGCTTCCTGCAACTCGGTCGCTCCGTCATTTTGCAAACGGCGGCGGAGAATACTCAAAATCTCTGGCGCAGATTTTCCTGTCGCACACACGATAAAGATGCGACCGAACTTCTGTTCGTACTCGCGATTGCCTTCCGCTAAAGCGATCTTAACCTCATCGCCAGCGTTCCCGGCTTTTTCTTGCTCCTGCACCGACCAGCCGACGGACTTTTCGGCCGAGGAACCATGCTTGCCCGACTCGGGCTTTGTCGACTCGCCAATTCGCGGATGGCTGCGAAAGGCTTCCATCCAGTCGGACTCGGTCAGATCGCGCCAGGTTTCGTCAGAAGCCGCAACCAAAGAAGACTCGTCTCTGAACGGTCGACGCGCCGCCATCTTACGAGCCCATGCCTGGGAACCGCAACAAGGCAGAATCTGTGCGGCTGCGGCTTCAACAGTGGCGGCGTTCCAACGGGCGAGAACGTCACTCATGGCGTTTTGCTCGTCCACGCGCAGCATGTTAAGGAATTCCGCGACAAGATTGGCGGCAACCGCCGCGCGGTATCTTGCCGTCGATCGAATGTCATCAATCGGCCGGATCTCCGCGACCGCCGTTTTCTTAGCTAACCTCACAAGCGATTCGTCAATGCTCTTGCCGGTAACGATTCGTTCCGTCTCGCTCAGGCGCAGAGGGACTGGCGCAACGCTTCCGACTGCGAGGTGCACTTCATCGACCAACTTTCCGCTAACTCGGCCCAGTGCCGCGATGCAGACTTTTGAGATCGCCTGCGCGTTGCGGCTTCCAACTTTTCGCGCGTGCGAAACGTATCCGGAGAACTTCCGCGGAAGACAGATGGACCGAATCAACTCGTCAGGCGCGAGCCTGGTCTTCTTGTAATCAATGTGGAAACCAGCGTAGGGTAGCCGGCGTTCACCGCGAACCGATACCAGGATGAGTTCAGCATCGTAGGCCAGAAGCGCCGGTAGCGAATCCGCGGCGGGCGATGCGTTTACAATGTTGCCCCCAAGGGTTCCGCGATTCTGATTGGCAATTCCGCCGGTCCACGCGGCAGCCCGCGCCAGCATGGGGAATTCACGCCCGACGAGTTCATGCTCGCGAATATCGGTATAGGTGCATGCTGCGCCAATGCGAACTTCGTCGGGCAGAACCTCGATGCGGCGCAACTCGGCGAGGTTCCAAATGCTCACCAGTCTTCGAGAAGGCAGTTTCCCCGCCGCGTAGAGCACCATAATGTCCGTTCCTCCGGCGATGGGAAGCCACGCGGGACTCCGCGCGAGAAGCGCCACGGCCGCTTGCAAGCTCGCCGGCGCAACCAGTTCGTATTCTCTGGGATCGGACCTCATGCAAGCCTCATGACGATGGCGCCGCCGTTCCGCGTTGCGCAGCTCTTGCCACGGCCTCGAAGATCTGAACATAACCCGTGCAGCGGCATAGATTGCCGGAAAGTCCTTCCTGTATCTGTTCGAGCGTCGGCGCGGGCTTCTTGCTCAGAAGATGACAGGCGGCAAGAATCATTCCCGGCGTGCAAATGCCGCATTGCGCACCGCCGCATTCGAGAAAGGCTTCCTGCAGTTTATGGATTCGCAAGTCTGCCGCCAGGCCTTCGATGGTGACGATGCTTGCCCCTTCCGCTTGCAGCACGGGTATAAGGCAACTATTTACCAGGGTGCCGTTCATCAGCACTGAGCACGAGCCGCATTCGCCTTCGCCG
Source organism: Candidatus Sulfotelmatobacter sp. (assembly GCA_050012155.1). Taxonomy (GTDB): domain Bacteria; phylum Acidobacteriota; class Terriglobia; order Terriglobales; family Acidobacteriaceae; genus Sulfotelmatobacter. The sequence continues at coordinate 183,374 of JBEKHS010000001.1, forward strand.
CATCCTTCCTTCACGCCGGTTAGTCCGAGTTCTTGCCGCAGCACATCCAGCAGCCGCTCCATCGGGAAGGCGCGTACAGCCTGAGTCTCGCCATTGACTGTAAGTGAGATTTCACACTTGCCGCGATCCTCCGGCGAATTGTTCATCTCACTCCGTTCGCAATGTCAGATTCCCTCTCAAAAGACCGTTCTGCAATCGCCTCGAAGATGTCTTCCGGCAGCAGCGGAATTGAATTGAAGCTAAATCCCAGCGCGTCTTCGACTGCATTCAGGATCGCCGGAGCCGGTCCATCCATCGGAAGCTCTCCGATCCCTTTCGCGCCAAAAGCGCCGTGAACGTTGCCCAGTTCCTCGAAAAAGACGCGGATCGGCGGCAGGTCGCTGGAAGTAGGCATGATGTAATTCGTCATCTGGTTGTTCAGCATGCGTCCCTCCTGCCAGATAACTTTCTCATACAATGCAAATCCAATGCCCTGAGCCACGCCGCCCGCAATTTGTCCAATCGCAAGGACCGGATGGAGAACCCTGCCAACTTCTTGCAGCGCCACAAAATCATTTATCGATACGTTGAATGTGTTCAGGTCGACCGCAACTTCCGCGATGTAGATTGCCCAGGAATATGCGGCGTAGGCTTCCCCGCGATAATTTTGATCGTCCCAGAAAATGTCAGGAGGCGCTTCGTACTGAGCCCAGGAACGGAGTTGCCCATGTTCCGCAACGTAGTTTCCACATGCCGACCGGAATTCCTCCGCCGAGTAAGAATCGCCGAGCGTACCAGCCAATGTTAATGTTTGCCGAATCCCGCGCGCCGCGGATTCCACCAGTTTTCCAACCACCATCACCGTGCGCGATGCAACCGTGGGGCCGCTGTTCGGCACCTGCATCGTATCCGGCTGCGCAATCGTCACGTCTTCATAACGCAGCCTCAGTGCCTCGGCTGCAATTTGACAGAGAACCGTTTTCGTTCCCTGGCCAAACTCCGTGCTCGAGACCAGCACGCGAACGCGGCCATCGGCGCACCCCTCCACGCCAACAACGGAGCTCAGGTAGCGCTCGCCCGATCCGGTAAATCCCGCACCGTGCAGAAAGGCGGCGATGCCGATTCCCTTCCTCGTGGTCCCGGTTTGATTCTCCCTGGAGAATCGCTCTTTCTTGGATTGATACTCCGAAAGCGCGAGGCCCCGGTCGAGTAGTTTGCCGAGATCGATCGGTTCGCGCACGGTCTGCTCTGTAGCTGTCGTGTCCCCGGGTTTTAAAAAATTTCTGCGCCGGATCTCGATCGGCGAAAGTCCCACTGCCTGCGCGATGCGATCCATGTGCCGCTCCATCGCGAACAAACTCTGGGGCGCGCCAAAACCGCGAAAGGCTCCGTGTGGCGGCATGTTTGTCGCGACCGCTTTGCCCCGGATCCGAACACTCGGCCAGTAATAGGGACCAGCCGCGTGAATCACGCCACGAGAAAGGACAACGGAAGACAATGTTGCGTAAGCCCCCCCGTCGATGGTGAATTCGATCTCGCCGCCGAGAATCTTGCCGTCCTTGCTCACTGCGGTGCGGTGACGCGTCCGCGAAGGATGCCGCTTCGTGGTCGCCACCATATCCTCTGCGCGGTCATAAACGATCTTCACCGGCCTGCCCGACTTCATCGCCAGCAGCGCAGCGTGCCCTGCGATGATCGACGGATAATCTTCCTTGCCGCCGAAAGCCCCTCCGGTCTCCATCTGCACGACGCGAACTTTTTCCGCGGGCAAGTTGCAGAGCGCCATCAACGCCTTGTGCACGTAGTAAGGACACTGCAGCGAACCCCACACCGTGATCCCGGTCTGCGCATCGAATGCAGCGATCATTCCGTTATTCTCGATGTAAAGTTGCTCCTGTGCGCCGGTTGAGTATTCGCCTTCGACGATGTAGTCAGCCTTGGACCAGACTCCATCGACATCGCCCTTTTCAATTCGATAGGTTTTGAACGTATTGTCTGTGCCCCAGATGATTTCGGAACCGCGCTCGCTATCTTCGATCGTGAATACGGCGGGGAGGGGATCGTATTCGATCAATATGGCTTCAACCGCTTTTCGAAGAGCGTGGCGGTCGGCGTGGGCTAACAATAGGATCGGTTCCTCGGGATGATTCACAGACTCACTCGCGAGGCAGGGTTGATCTTCTCCGATGAGGGCGATGCAGTTTTTCCCGGGGATGTCCTTCGCCGAGACAATCACAAACTCGTTCCACGCGATTGTAGGCTTGAACGTGATCTTCTTGATTTTGCCGCGCGGAATCTGGCTGCGAACCGTGGCGCCAAAAAGCATGCCCGGCAAAGTCATGTCATCGATGTAACGGGCCTTTCCGGTTACTTTATCGAGGCCCTCTTTGCGCGGGACCGCGGTGCCGACGATGCGCTCACTGTTCATGCCAGACCATGTTCATGCCAGACTATTTATTCCGCTCGCGCAACCTTTCGTGGCAGAAGCTGTGAGTCTGCTCAGGAACACCGGACACGCCGCGGATGGGATAGTGTATCCGACAATCCAAGCAACATTCGCCCGGAATTGCCGGCGTCGAAAGCGTTGCTAAGCCGGATCGAAAAAACTACTGCCACCTTCACGGGCGCAGGCGAAACTCACGGCCCACTGCCTCTTCGGGAAACCTGCCTCCTATAAAAACAGGTTCTCCCCTTAAATAAGTTGCTTTCACTATGCCACGAAGCCGCTCCCCCAGGTATGGTGAAAGCGGATGGCGATAGTGCAGCCGCTCTTCCGTCACCACGAACTCATCTTCGGGGTCGAAAATTACGAAGTCGGCATCGAACCCCGGCGCAATTTGGCCTTTGTGCATCTGCGCGCCTGCGAGTCGCGCGGGTCCCTCTGCCATCCAGCGGGCGATATCCGACAGACTAAATCCTCGGCGACTGGCTTCGGTCCACATCACCGGCAGCGCTACTGAAAGGCTCGAAATGCCTCCCCATGCAGTTCTGAAATTGCCTTCGTCGAGCCGCTTCATTGCCGGCGGGCAGGGAGAATGGTCCGTGACTACAAAATCAATCACGCCGTCCCTCAGTCCCTGCCACAGTTTTTCGCAATTTTCACAGCTACGAATGGGCGGTGCGCATTTGTGTGTGGTCGCGCCATTTGCAATTGCGCCGGAAGTCAGATGCAGATAGTGAGGGCACGTTTCCACGCTCACCGCAAGTCCCTCGGAACGCGCGGCGGATAATTCGGGCAGCGCTGAACTGGCCGAGAGATGCACGATGTGCAACCGAAAATCGTACTCGCGGCACAACGATAAGAGCAGCCGAATCGCCGCCAGTTCTGCTTCTTCAGGCCGCGATTGCAGATAAGTCGAATAGGATCGCCAATCGGCGTCGGCCAGAGTCTCGGTGGCTGCGTCGATCGGTCCCGGCAGCTCCGCGTGAACCAGCAGCGGAAGGCCGGTTCGCGCCACGGCAGGCAATGCGGCTCGCAGTTGCTGCTCCGTCACCATGGTGAAGCCATCGATGCCAGGATGAATCAGAAAGCATTTGAAACCCAGCACACCCGCTGCCGCAAGTGCCTCGATCTCGTTCTGATTGTCCGCGACTACCCCGCCCCATGCGGCCCAGTCCACCCGGCATCGGCCATGGGCGGCCACACGCTTCGCTTCGAGCGACGCGACTGTGGTCGTCGCTGGCAAACAGTTCAGAGGCATGTCGACGACAAATGTGTAGCCACCAGCGGCAGCGGCTCGCGTCGCGGTTTGGAACCCCTCCCATTCCGCGCGCCCAGGGTCGTTGATGTGCACGTGGGAATCGACCAACCCCGGAAGAATCGCCGCGTCTCCAAAATCATGGAGGGCGGCGTTCGCGGGCACCTGATTCAAAGGAACCACTGCCTGAATTTTCTCTCCTTCCACTAAGACGGCCGCTGGCCGGGTTCCTTCGGGCGTCACCACCCGGCTGGATAAGAAGGCCTGCAACTTCACCGATTCACTCCCTCCACAATTCGAAAGCTGCTTCCGGGGCTGCTCACATCAGCCTCCCCGCTATTCCGGTTATCCGCATAAGAGGATCAAAAGAACATTTTACGAATTCCCAATCCCCAGCTTATACTCCCTTCTCAGCGAAGCGGCTGCGAAAGAGTCCATGTCGACCAAAATGCTCGCGGGTTCGCGTATTTGCGGCGTGGGCATACGATTGCCGATCACGCGTTAGAGCCAACCACATGGACGCTGCTTTCATGGCCCGCGCCATTCAACTCGCGATTGAGAATGTGCACTCCGGGCGCGGCGGACCCTTCGGCGCTGTGATCGCCAGAAGTGGCGAGATGATCGCCGAAGGCGTGAATCAGGTCACCTCGACAAAAGATCCCACTGCGCACGCTGAAGTAAATGCGATCCGCGCGGCCTGCGCCAAGCTTGGCGTTTTCGAATTGCAAGGCTACGAGATCTATACCTCCTGCGAACCTTGCCCCATGTGCCTGGGGGCGATCTATTGGGCGCGCCTCTCTCACATCTATTTTGCCAGCGTTGCCGCCGACGCCGCCCGGGTTGGCTTTGACGACTCGCTGATCTACCGCGAGATGGCGCAGCCGCATTCGCAGCGCGCAATTCCCATGGTTCAAATGATGCGCCAGGAAGCGCTCGCGGCGTTTCGTGCCTGGGAAGAAAAGCCCAACAAAATCGTCTACTGAGGAACGAACTTGATCGACCGCTATTTCAAGCTCGCCGAAAACCAGACTTCCGTAAAGCAGGAGATGCTCGGCGGCCTCACCACGTTCGTCACCATGGCCTACGTAATCGTGGTGAACCCGAAAATCCTGGCCGAGGCGGGAATGCCTTACGAGGGCGTGGTCTTTGCGACCTGCTTTTCCGCCGCCATTGCAACGCTTGTCATGGGAATTTATGCGAACTATCCCATCGCGCTCGCGCCGGGAATGTCGTTGAACGCCTACTTCACCTATTACGTTTGCATGCAGATGCACGTTCCGTGGCGGACGGCCCTCGCCGTAGTTTTCTGTTCCGGCTGCCTGTTTCTGGTGCTGACCGTTACCCGCGTTCGCGAACAGATCGTCAACGGCATGCCCGATTGTCTCAAGCATTCGACCGCCGCGGGTATCGGAATGTTCATCGCGTTCGTGGGCCTGCGGAATGCAAAGCTGGTGGTCGCCAATTCCGCGACGTTCGTCGGTCTCGGCAGCTTCTCAGACAAGGAAGTGCAGACGGCTTGTTTCGGTCTTGTGCTGACGTTGATCTTCATGGCGCGCAAGTTCCATGGAGCGATTTTGCTGGGAATTTTTGGCACCGCTGCTTGCGGCATGCTTCGCGGCATCACCAAGCCGCCTTCGGCGTTTTTCGCCATGCCTCACCCGTCCTCGACATTTCTGCAATTGGATTTTCATGGCTTACGCCATCTCGGCCTGCTCGAAATTGCGTTCGCCTTCCTGTTCGTCGATCTTTTCGACAATGTTGGCACGTTGGTGGGAGTTTGCGAGCAAGGCGGCTTCATTAAAGATGGCAAGATTCCTCGCGTGGGGCGGGTGCTGCTGGCCGATGCTGTCGGAACCGTATTCGGCGCCTTGACGGGAACTTCAACGGTGACAAGTTACATCGAGAGCGCCGCCGGAGTGGCTGCGGGAGCGCGCACCGGACTCAGCAATATTGCAGTCGCGGCTCTTTTTATGCTCGCGACGTTCTGCTCACCTCTCGCGGAGGCGATTCCGGGTTATGCCACCGCCCCGGCTCTGATTTTAGTCGGCGTATTGATGTCGGAATCCATTGCGCAAATCCACTGGCGTGATTTCAGTGAAGCTGTGCCGGCCTTCATCACGATTCTGGCGACACCTCTTACCTTCAGCATCGCGACTGGACTCAGCTTGGGTTTGATCTCCTATACCGTGGTGAAAGTCGCCGCCGGAAAGATCCGCGATATCAACACACTCGTCTGGATCCTCACCGTTCTATTCATTCTGCGCTATGTCTATCTGGCCGTGGCCTAGACATCAGATTGTTTGCCGAAGTTCTTTCATGGTGAGGCACCTCTGCGGCGGGCGGAGCTTTAAGATAACGACTCGCGAATAGCAGGAACGTCGGCCAATTCGGACCGGTCGTGTGACCGCCGCTATGCTGTCGAAAAGCGATGTCGCCGTCGATGAGCGCGGTCTCCATGGGCGGGAACTCGGTAGTTCCCAAATCCTTTTTTCCGAGGAGCTTATACACTGGGCCCGCGCCAAACGCTCCGAGAAACATGCCCTTCGCATCGACCCAACCGCCCTCGACTTGTTGCGAGCCGCTGCTGATGAATACCGGCCGCGGAGCGCAGAGAGCAATCAACTCGTGCGCGTCCACGGGTAGATCGTTCGGAGTGAGCGGGCCGGCGTATTTGAGGAAGTTGTCGGCCATCCAGTGATACTCACCGCTGGAAGCGATGTTTTCCACCTGCTCGCCGAAAGTACGCCGCAGGATCTTGGCTCCGCCCGCACCGGAGGATCCGACAAAAGCAATCGCGAAACGCTCATCGTATGCCATGGTAACCAGCGCCGCTTTTCCGTATCGCGACAGGCCTTCAATGCCCACCTGCCTGGCATCGACGGCCTTGTCGGTTTGAAAGTAATCGAGAGCGCGGCTCGCACCCCATGCCCATGCGCGCAACGCGCCCCAGTCATCGACTTTGCGCGGCTGCCCTTTGTTCACGAGGCCGATGATGCCCTGCGTCAGTCCTTCCCCGTTGTCCGCCTGAACGCTCGTAGGAATAATGGTCGCATAACCCCAGCCTTTCGCCAAAACCTGCTGCTGCCACGTGGGTCCCGGGCCGGGTTTGAAAGCGTCGGGAAAGCGCTTTGCCAGGGAAGCCAGGACCTCCGGGCTCAATCCGAACTCCATGATTACCGGCACTGGCCCAGTCGCAAGGGCAGGAGTGCTCAGGGAAAGTTGAATATCAACAGTGATCAGGGGATAGGACGAGTTGTCAACATGTCCGATGATTTTTTTCGTGATGACTGGAACATCTTCATTCGTTTCATTGATGGTGCTCGTTACCGTCCAATTCACTCTAGGGACTTCCGCTGGCACCCGGCCGTAAATCTCCCGGTCGAAATCCTCCACAATTTCCGGACGGCGTTTCTTCCACCAGATATCTGCGCTCGTCACCCGCTCTCCGTTTTTCAACACCAATGGGTCGGGGAGGCTTGTATAGGTCGTGGCCTTCGACTCGTCAAGGTTCGCGGCATGGGGCGACTTGGGGTCGCCATCTGGACCGCGTCGCAGGGAACTGATATGCAGCAGATTCAATATCCGCTCATGATCTTGTTCGGAGGTCAGTTGCACCGGTGGAGGCGGGCCAGCAGCAGCGGCCTGAATTGCAGGATTTGTTTCCCGTTGAGGCGGAGTTAGGATCAGCATCGCCAGAACGAAGCAACTGAAATACGCGATTCGCATATGCCCTTTCTGGAGTTCTTGCCCTGTAGCTTACTCTTCGCTTTCGTCGGACAAAACCGCCGAAACGCCTGCCCATGGATATCAACGCATATGTTATAAACAGTGGCTTGATGGGACATCCTGCGCTCGACCTCACTTCCAAGACGGCGGTCGTAATTGGTGGAACGTCCGGTATCGGGCTGGCGCTCGCCAAGGGCCTGGCCGCCGCCGGTGCGAACGTGATTCCTTCGGGTCGGCGGCAGGAACTGGTCGAATCGATCGCCGCTGATATTAGAAAAGCCGGCCGTGGCTCGCTCGCGATCACCTGTGACGTGGGAGATCGAGCGAGTCTGCAAGCGCTGCTGCAAGCGGGCTGTGCGGAGTTCGGCAAGATCGATATCCTGCTGAATTGCGCGGGCATCACCAAACGCATGCCTACGCTGGACGTGACCGACAGCGATTGGAATGCGATTCTCGAAACGAACTTGAACGGCACGCTGCGCGCCTGTCAGGTGTTCGGCCATCACATGATCGAGCGGCAGTACGGGAGAATTGTCAACGTCGCATCTCTCGCGTCTTTCGTAGCACTCTACGAAGTGGCAGCTTATTCCGCCAGCAAAGCCGCGGTGGCTTCTCTCACAAAATCTCTCGCGATCGAATGGGCGCGGCATGGCGTATGCGTGAACGCGTTGGTGCCGGGAGTTTTCCGTACCGACCTGAATGCCTCTCTGTTAGATGGAACGCCCCGTGGGCAAGAATTTCTGATGCGCACGCCCGCGGCGCGTTTCGGCCAACTCGAAGAACTGGTCGGTGCGGCCGTGTTCCTGTCCTCCGACGCGGCAAGTTTTGTCACCGGCCATTTGCTCGCAGTGGATGGCGGCTTCCTCGCCAGCGGCGTGAACCGGTAACTGTGAAATCAGTGACTGTGAAATTGAAGAGCGGCGCCGCAACCCGGCTGGCCGATCATGTCGGACGCTTCCGCTGGATCATCTGTACAGTTCTTCTGCTGGGCGTGATGAAGAACTATATGGATCGCCAGGTCATCGGCGTCCTAAAAACTACTCTGCAGCATGATCTGGGCTGGAGCGAAATCGATTACGGCAATCTCGTATTTGCTTTCCAGGCTGCCTACGCGCTTGGCATGGTCGTGGTTGGACGGTTCATCGATCGGGTTGGCACTCGACTCGGTTACGCGCTGGCCATGGCATCGTGGAGCCTGGCTTCGATCGCCAGCGGGCTTGCGACTTCCTTCACCGGATTTGTTGCGGCGCGTTTCGCCCTGGGTTTTTGCGAATCCGGTGTTTTTCCCGCGAGCCTGAAGGCGATCGCAGAGTGGTTTCCCAGGAAAGAGCGTGCGCTGGCGACGGGAATTTTTAATGCTGGCACGAATCTGGGAGCGATTGCAACCCCGCTCATCGTGCCGTGGATTGCCGTGCACTGGGGCTGGCGTTCCGCCTTCTACTTGCTCGGCGGCGTGGGATTTGCTTGGCTGGCGTTGTGGTTGGGGGTTTATCGCCGCCCGCAGGATCATGCGTCCTGCTCGCCAGCAGAGTTGGCGTACATTTGCAGCGATCCGGTCGCGCCGCCGATCAGAGTAGGCTGGTTCAAACTTCTGGTTCATCGCCAGACCTGGGCGTTCGTGCTGGCAAAGTTCATCACCGACCCCGTCTGGTGGTTCTATTTGTTTTGGATTCCCGATTTTCTTCAGCGCGAGCACGGCCTGGCCTTGCTGAATATTGGAATGCCAATCCTTGTGATCTACCTGATTGCAGATGCGGGCAGTGTTGCGGGGGGATGGCTCTCGTCGTTCTTTATACGAAGCGGCAAGAGCGTGAATGCAAGCCGGAAATTTGCGATGTTGATATGCGCCGTCTGCGTACTGCCCATCGTCTTTGTCCCCAAAGTGGCATCGATGTGGGGAGCGGTTCTGGTAATCGGAGTTGCCGCCGCGGCACACCAGGGCTTCTCCTGCAACCTGTTTACCTTATCTTCTGATATGTTTCCGGGGGGAGTGGTCGCGTCGGTGGTTGGGATTGGCGGCATGGCGGGTGCCGTCGGAGGCATGCTCATCGCGAAAATTGTTTCTTACTTTCTACAACGGACGCACAGCTATGCGGTCCCGTTTTTTATTGCTGGCTCGGCTTATCTGGTCGCGTTGGCAATCATCCAGGGCTTGGCTCCGAGGCTGAAACCGGTAGAGTTTGGTGCAGCGCAGTCCTAACGGCATCGAGCAAAGTTTTGTCGCGAAAGACGACCTCGGGCTGGATCTTAAGTCGCCAACCTAACTCGCTACCAGTTGTGCATGGTTCCATCCAGCTTGCGGTTTACTGGTAAGTACGCCGCCGCATAGGGATACTTCGCCGCCAGTTCCTCGTCGATGTCCACGCCCAATCCCGGAGCATCGCCCGGATGCATCAGGCCATTTTCAAACTTGTATGCGTGCGGGAACACCCGGTCTGTCTCGTCCGTATGCTTCATATATTCCTGTATCCCGAAGTTGTGCACGCTAAGATCGAAGTGCAGCGCCGCGCCCATGCAAATCGGACTAAGATCGGTGGCTCCGTGCGAACCCATGCGCACCTGGTATATCTCCGCAAGATTCGCAATCCGGCGCAGATGCGTGATTCCCCCGGCGTGAACCACTGTCGTACGGATGTAATCGATCAACTGCTCCTGGATGAGTTGCTGGCAATCATAGATCGTGTTGAACACCTCGCCCACGGCGAGCGGTGTTGTAGTGTGACGACGGATTAAGCGAAAGCTCTCCTGCAGCTCCGCGGGTGTGGGATCTTCCATCCAGAACAAATGATGCGGCTCAAGTTCTTTGCCCACGCGCGCCGCCTCAATGGGAGTGAGGCGATGATGAACGTCGTGCAAGAGATGTAGCTCGTTGCCGAATTCTTTGCGCAGCCGTGCAAACAGTGACGGAACAAAATTCATATATGCTTCGGAAGACCAACAATTCTCGGGCGGAGCATTCTTCTCGGCCGGCTCATAGTACATAAACCCACGGCCCACGCCGTAGGCGCTCGACAATCCTGGAATGCCCGACTGGGCGCGAATCGCCTTGTACCCGTCTTTGATGTAATGTGCGACGGCTTCGACCGTTTCGTCGATTCCGGCGCCGCTTGCATGTCCATAGACCAGCACCGCATCGCGGGATGCGCCGCCCAGCAACTGGTAAAGCGGCGCATTCATCACTTTCCCTTTTATGTCCCACAATGCGGTATCAACAGCCGCGATCGCCGCCATCGTGACCGGTCCGCGGCGCCAATAGGCTCCTTTGTATAAATACTGCCATGTGTCTTCGATACGCCGCGCATCGCGCCCAATCAACAACGGGACGACGTGATCTTTCAAGTAGCTGGCGACCGCCAGTTCACGCCCGTTCAGGGTCGCATCCCCCAGGCCATAAACGCCATCTTCCGTGGTGAGCTTCAAAGTGACAAAGTTCCTGCCGGGGCAGCAGACGATCACTTTGGCATTGATGATCTTCATTGCAATCCCTTTTGCGGCTTACGGAATCTCCCGCTTCACAGGGAAGGGTAACACGCCGAAATGAGTCGCTACCTCCGGCCGCGGCTTTGGAAAGCCGCGACAACCAACCGTTAGGCAGGGTTTCGGCATCCTTTGTTAAGCCGCTGGAACCAAATACTGGAACCAATAAAGGCTGACCGTACGACTCAGAGTTCAAAGGCTCTACACCACTCGTCCGCTTGGCAAAATGGCAAGTTTAGGGATACCGTAGGTACCAAGCATGGCGGAAGGGGCGAATCACTGGGAAGGATGGCAGGAGCGCATCTCGGCGCTCCGCAACGTTCCGGCTGTCCTCAAGATCGTGTGGGAATCCGGCCCGGGGGTGGTGTCTTTCGGCCTGGTTTCGCGCGTGCTCGCAGCGCTCCTGCCGGTTGCTCTTCTTGCCGTAACTAAGCTGATCATTGACCGCATTCAGTACACCCTTTCAACTCATCAGCCGATACCGCATGGGTTCTGGTGGTTGGTCGCGGGAGAGTTCGCACTCGCGGTTTCGAACAGCATTCTTCTTCGGGCAATCGACTATTCGGACTCCCTGCTGGGCGATAAATACACTCGGCACGTCAGCATTCGAGTCATGAACCATGCGGCCGGGCTCGATCTGATCGCCTACGAAGATCCCGTTTTTTACGACCGATTGGAGCGGGCCCGGGTGCAGGCCACGGACCGGCTGGTCATGATTCAGGCGGTGGGCCGGCTGATCCAACAGGCGATCACGACCCTCACGCTCTCCGTTTCGATCATGCTTTTCTCTCCGTGGTTGATGCTGCTGCTCATCGCTGGCGTCGTTCCTGCATTTCTCGGCGAAAGTCATTTCGCCTTCCTCGGCTATGCCAAGAACTTCCGGCAGACGCCGATCCGGCGGCAACTCGACTACCTGCGGGTGCTGGGCGGAAGCAAGGAAGCCGCGAAAGAGCTGAAACTCTTCGGGCTGAAAAAGTTTCTGACGGACCGCTTTACCCGTCTCTCCGACGTGATTTACGAGGAGAACATCGCTCTCTCTCGACGCAAGCTCGTCGCTGGCGCGTTGCTATCGATGCTCGGCACCATGGGCTACTATTCGGCATATGTGTTTGTGATTTGGAGCACCGTGGCCGGGGCGATGACCATCGGCACACTGTTTTTCCTGACGGGAGCCATTCAGCAGGCCAGCAGCAACATTCAGCAGATTTTCTCGACCCTCGCAGCGATTGGCGATCAGGCGCTATTTCTGACCGACTTACTCGCTTTCTTTGAAATGAAGCCGACGATAAGATCCAAGCCGAATGCGCTGCCCGCCCCCAGGCCGATTATGCGGGGAGTTGAGTTTCGAAACGTATCGTTTAGTTATCCCGGAAACTCCCGCCGTGTCCTCGACCGTATTAATTTCCAGTTGCATACCGGAGAGCGGCTGGCGCTGATTGGCGAAAACGGACAGGGGAAGACGACCGTCGTAAAATTGATTACGCGGCTCTATGACCCCACGGAGGGACAAATTCTGCTCGATGGCATCGATCTTCGCGAGTACGATCTCGAAGATCTTCACCGTGAGATTGGCGTCATATTTCAGGATTTCATGCGCTATGAAATGACAGCCCGCGAAAACATTGCGGTTGGCCGAGTCGAGGAAATTGATAACCTGGAACTTTTGCGAACGGCGGCGCAGAAGAGTCTGGCGGACCATACCATCGGGCGACTCTCCCAGGGCTATGAACAGATGTTGGGCCGGCGCTTCGACCAGGGCGTGGATCTCTCGGGAGGCGAGTGGCAGAAAATAGCCCTGGCGCGGGCTTATCTACGCGATGCGCAACTGTTGATTCTGGATGAACCGACCGCGGCTCTCGACGCGCGCAGCGAGTTCGAAGTGTTTCATCGCTTCTCTGAGCTCACCGCCGGGAAGATGGCTCTTTTTATTTCTCATCGGTTCTCAACCGTTCGTTCTGCGGACCGCATCCTAGTTCTCGAAAATGGCAGGATTGTCGAGGAGGGCACTCACGGCCAACTGGCGAGCCTGGGAGGCCGTTACGCGGAAATGTTTGAGATGCAGGCCTCGAGTTATCGTTAGTAAGCACAGGTAACAATATTGATGATGATACGCAGCAGCGTTCTAGACCTTATAAGTGCGGAGCTGGAATCTCCGCGCCCCGCTGCAAACGATATGTCGGAAAATGCCAGCGCATTGGGAGCGACCGCTTCTGATTTGGCCCGGCGGCTCTCCTGGGCGCCAGGGCAGCGTGAGTCGCGCGTCTTGCAGGATCGCTGCACGGATCTGTCGCGGGAGTTCAAACCGTTGTTGAAAGCACTCGACTTTGCGCCCGCGAAAAATACACCCAACGACTCCCAGCTTTTGCACGAGAACATTCTATTGCTCAAAGCGGAACTCGATGCCGTTTGCGTCGCTTTCAACGAACCCAGCCGCCTTCCTCAAGTTCGTATTCCAGATGGCACGATAGTCCCCAGAATCGCGGCAATTGCTGAGGATTTTCTCAATGCCGTCTCGCACCAATTTAGCGTCGAGAGTTTTGTCGATTATGTTGAAGCCTTTCAGGAAATCACCGTCCTCAACCTGGCCGAGCTATGGGCTCTGATTCCCGCTCTTGAGCTCGTGTTGCTCGAGCAAATTGCGGAGCGTGGTCGAAGCTTGCTTCAGGATCCAATTCAGCCCTATGGCCTCGCTATCCCAGTCCGCAGTTTACAACGTATTAAGCAAACTGCATGGAAGGTTGTCATCGAGCCGCTGATCCGGTTTGATCGCGTTTTGCGGGAAGATCCGTCGGGGACGTATTCCAGGATGGACTACGAGAGCCGCGAACAGTACCGGAATCGGGTGGTGAATATTGCAGAGCGCTCTGAGCGCACCGAACTGGAAGTCGCCCGCGAAGCGCTCGCTTTGGCTCGTGAGGCGCACAACCATCCGGATAATGACGCTCGCCTGACCCAGCGTCGCTCGCACGTTGGCAATTACCTGCTTGCGGAAGGTGCTCCTCTCCTTGAACGGAGAGTTGGTTTCCACACTCCATTCTTCGAACGTCTGCGCACTCTTCTGCGCACCCGCCCGGACGAGTTTTATCTGCCTGGAATCGCGTTGCTCACCTTCGCGATTGTCTCGGTCGTCGTGCTTTTCCTCACAGAAGCGTCGACTTCTCTGGGGCTTATTCTGCTTGCAACGCTGGCGGTATTGTTGCCAAGCTCGCAGAGCGCTGTCCAAATAGTGAATTATCTGGTTACGCTCCTGCTGCCCGCGCAGACCCTTCCCAAGCTGGATTTTTCTGATGCTCTTCCCGACGACTATGTGACCTTGGTGTCGATCCCAACCATGCTGTTGAATGAGAAGCAGGTCCGCAAGCTGGCGGACGACTTGGAAGTGCGCTTCCTCGGCAATCAGGATCCGAATCTGCATTTTGCGTTACTCACAGACCTTCCCGATTCGCTGGAAGAGCCACAGAAGGACAATTCACTGGTGGATTTGGCTTCGAATCTTATCCGTGAGTTGAACGAAAAGTATGCTGCGAAAGCGATGGGATCTTTCTTTCTCTTTCATCGGCACCGGGTGTACAACCCGCGCGAAAGACTCTGGATGGGCTGGGAACGCAAGCGCGGTAAGTTGATGGACCTGAACAATCTGCTGCGCGGACAATTTGATAGTTTTCCGCGCAAGGCTGGGGATCTCTCTCTTCTGCCCCGGATTCGTTTTGTAATCACACTCGATTCCGATACTGAACTCCCGCGCGGTACTGCCCGGCGGATGGTTGGGACGTTGGCTCACCCTTTGAATCAAGCGATTATTTCCCCGGAGACCGGCACCGTGGTCGCCGGCTACGGCATTTTGCAGCCTCGGGTTGGGGTGAGCGTTCAAAGTTCGGCGAGGTCGAGATTGGCGAGCATTTATTCGGGACAAACGGGAGTCGATATCTACACCCATGCCACCTCCGACGTATATCAAGACCTGTACGGTGAGGGCATCTTCGTCGGAAAAGGTATTTATGAGGTTGCGACCCTGCACCGCGTCCTGGATCGCCGCTTTCCGCGCAATGCTCTTCTCAGTCACGATCTCGTCGAAGGCGCCTACGCCCGTGCAGGTCTGGTGAGCGACATCGAGATCATCGAAGATTATCCGTCTCATTACAGCGCTTACAATCGACGAAAGCATCGCTGGCTGAGAGGCGACTGGCAGATTACGGAATGGCTGCTTCCGCGCGTTCCGGACGAGTCAGGACGGAGGGTGCCCAACCCGCTTTCGGTGGTTTCGCGGTGGAAGATTTTCGACAATCTCCGGCGCAGTCTCGTGGAACCAGCGCTGTTCCTTTTGCTTTTGCTTGGCTGGATTTGCCTGCCGGGGGGATCCGGACCTTGGACTCTCGCAACCATTGCGATTCTCTTCCTGCCCGCGTTTTTTCAGTTGGGAGTTGAGCTGGTGCAGGCCGTGGTCTTCGGGAAGAGTGCCATCGTCAACGATGCTCTGGACGCGTTTCTGAACGCCACCATTGCTAATTGGCTGACGCTCACCTTCCTGGCGCATCAGGCTCTGTTGTCAATGGATGCCGTGGTGCGAACCCTGGTTCGGCGCTGGATCACGCGGCAAAGGCTCTTGCAGTGGGAAACCGCCGCCGAGGCGGAGCTTGCCGGCTGCAAACGTACGACCCTCGACATTTATCTGAACTGGACTCCTGCCCTTGCCTTCGGAGTCTTCTTGTTGGTGTGGCTCATCCGGCCCGGTGCTCTTCCAGCGGCATTGCCTATACTTCTTCTGTGGGCTTGCAGTAAGCCAATCTCGCTATGGCTCAACCGCCCGCCTCGCACCCCGCGCAAGCAAGCGTCCGAGGACGATCGATGGCTGCTGCGTGCCGCTGCGCTCCGCACCTGGCGGTATTTCGCCGAGTTCAGTACCGAAGAGCATCACTGGCTGATTCCTGACAATATCCAGGAAGAACAGACAAAAGTGGCGCCGCGCATTTCTCCGACAAATCTTGGTTTTCTTCTAAATGCCCGCCAGGTTGCTTGTACATTCGGTTACCTGACGGTGCCGGAGTTCGCACAGCAAACTCTGCGCACATTGGGCACGGTTTCCCAATTACGCCGATACAAGGGTCACCTGCTCAACTGGTATGACACGCAGTCGCTGGCTCCGCTCGCCCCGGAATTTGTCTCCACCGTCGACAGCGGCAACCTCGTCGCTTCACTCTGGACGCTTCAGCAAGGCTGCCTTGACCTTCTCGACCGGCCTCTTTTGCAGCCCGAATTGGCGGAGGGCTTTATCGATCCTCTGTACGCCCTCGCAACTCTCCGGCTATTGCCCCGCCGCCGGTTTGCTTCAATTCGAAGTGCGCTCACGGGAAAGGACTGGTTACATAACCTCTTTGGCGCTTCCAGCGCGATTCTGGAAGAGATCGATCGGCAAGCCTCCGGCTCCAAAAACGCCGTTGAGGCCCGTTGGTTTCAGGAGCAGGCGGAAGCGCGTCGCAGTCAAATCGAGCGAGTCATTCAGGTCTATGCTCCCTGGCTTCTCCCCGAGTTCGCCGCTCTCAAGGATGATCCCGCCATTCCTCTGCAATGTCCGCCCGATATTGGCCTCGCACTGAAGCGGATACCCCCGTTCATCGACAGTCTGGCCATCCTGCTGGATGCCGCTGCGGATTCGACAGACAGCGAGGAATCGCGAACGTTTTATATGAAATTGCTGTCCCTGCTGCCAGAGGCGCGTTCGCGGGTCGTCGGCCTTATCGAAGATCTCAGGAAGATTGCCGAACGGGCAGGCGCCCTTGCCGACGAAATGGACTTTCGATTCCTGCTGAGTCCGAAGCGGGAGCTGCTATCGATCGGTTTTGATGTCGAGAAGCAGCAACTTCATTCGGCGTGTTATGACCTGCTCGCCAGCGAAGCCCGCATCGCGTTCTTCACCGCCATCGCCAAAGACGATATTCCGCAGGAAAGTTGGTTTAAGCTGGGACGCGCCCAGACCCTAGATCATGGCATGGCTGGCCTCCTGTCATGGACGGGGACGATGTTTGAATACCTTATGCCCGCTCTATGGACGCGTATCTACCCGAACACGCTCCTGGAGCGCTCAGCGGTTGCCGCGGTCCGTACCCAACAGGCGTACGCAGCGGACAAAGGCATTCCCTGGGGGATCTCCGAGTCGGCCTGTTGCAGAACGGATCCGTCCGGCAACTACCAGTATTTTGCTTTTGGTGTTCCACAATTAGCCATACACAAGCCAGAGCAGGAGGATCTGGTCGTCTCTCCTTATTCGACTTTCCTCGCGCTACAGGTTGATCCCACAGCCGCTCTGCGGAACTTGCGAACGATCCGTGGGAAACACGCGCTCGGGACTTATGGATTCTACGAAGCTCTGGACTTCAGTGCTTCCCGGCCTCGCTCTCGGCTTCGCCGCTTCGAGCTGGTGCGCTGCTGGATGACTCATCACCAGGGCATGAGCCTGCTCTCAATCGCAAACTTCCTGTACGATGACGTGGTCCAGAACTGGTTTCACCGCCATCGGCGGGTGCAGGCAACAGAATTACTGCTTCAGGAAAAGCCGACCGGCCACCTGCGCGCCCCACGCGCCAAGGCGGCGTGATTGGTAGGAACACAGCTCAGCAACAAGGAAAATTTATGAGGCAGTGCTGGCATGCCCCGCGCCTCGCGGTTCTGTTCATGCTGTTGTGGTGTGTCCCCACGCTGTGCGCGCAGCCCGGCTCAGAGCCGGATTTGATCGTTATCGACGCCAACGCGGCTGCGCATCCCTTTCCTCACTTTTGGGAGCAGATGTTTGGCTCGGGGCGCGCCATACTTTCTTTGCGTGACAGCTATCGTCAGGACCTGCGCGCGGTGAAGCAAGTCACAGACTTCGGCTACGTTCGCTTCCACGCCATTCTTGACGATGACGTTGGCGTTTACGATGAGGACAGTCAGGGTCAGCCAGTCTATAACTTTTCCTACATTGACCAAATCTATGATGGCCTGCTCGCGAACGGCGTGCGTCCCTTCGTCGAGATCAGTTTCATGCCCAATAAACTGGCGGCAAATAACATTCATCAGGGATTTTGGTACAGCCCGAACGTTTCTCCGCCCAAAGATTGGGGCCGCTGGGACGACTTGGTGGCCGCCCTTGCGCGCCATCTCGTCGATCGTTACGGAGTGGACGAAGTTGCGCAATGGTATTTCGAAGTATGGAATGAGCCGAATCTGGATTTCTGGGCGGGACAGCCAAGGCAGTCTACCTACTGGGAACTCTACGATCACACCGCGCGAGCCATCAAAGCGGTGAATCCGCGCCTCCGCGTGGGTGGACCTGCGACCGCACAGGCCGCGTGGGTTGACGCGTTTATCCGCCACTGTGCCGAGGGAAATATCCCGCTGGATTTCGTCTCCACCCACGTCTATGGCAACGACGGCGCGCAGGACGTTTTCGGCTCGCAAGAGACAATCTCCCGCGATCAGATGGTTTGTCGCGCGGTCGATAAGGTTCACCACCAGATCGCAGCCTCGACCATGCCGAAGCTGCCGCTGATCTGGAGCGAGTTCAATGCCAGTTACAAGAATGAAACCGACGTTACCGACGCGATTTACATGGGCCCCTGGCTGGCCGACATGATCCGGCAATGCGACGGTCTGGTCGATTCCATGTCTTATTGGACATTTTCGGATGTCTTCGAAGAACAAGGCGTAGTAAAGACGCCTTTCTACGGTGGCTACGGGCTGGTCGCGGTCGATGGCATTCCCAAGCCGGCCTTCAACGCCTTCAAATTGTTACACCGTCTCGGCGACGAGCGCATTCAACTCGATTCGGATTCCGCTCTGCTGACCAGAAAAAAAGACGGAACCTTAGCGCTGGCAGTATGGAACTATGCCCCACCTGAGCAAGTGGGTGTTCCCAGGAGAATAACGCTGCGCCTGAAGGGAACGAATGCAACCCACGCCTTAATCTCGCGCGTCGACGGCGACCATGGCGACTTCCACTCCGCTTATGCGAAAATGGGTTCGCCGCGTTATCCCACCCCGGCACAGATTCAGGAGCTTCGCCAGGCTGCGGAACTTCCGGCTTCCGAACCCAGCGAGATAAAACACGGTGAACTCGCAATAACCCTGCCTGCGCATGGTCTGGCCTTGATCGAGATAAAATAGCGAGATACCAGAGACGTTACGGTTGATATTTCCTGAAGCCAGCGCGGTCCATGCCTCTTTGCGCCTCCGGGTTTTTCATAAACGTATTCCACACAAAACCCGTGCGTGCGTTTTCCGCCATCAGCATGGTGATTCCGGTGTCGATGCCAACCACGTCGGTGTCGTACCAGTTAGTGAGCGGATTGAAGGCATTTACAAATCCATATTTGCTCCAGGCACGTCCGTAGTGATCCTTGATGTTGTTGAGCACGCGCATCACGGGCTGCGGCAGAAATGGAAGCGACCCCGCCGCCGCACTGGGAACGACGGTCCCGTCAATCGGCCCCATCGTGGGCGGCCCTCCCCAAATTACGTAGCCACTCTGCGAGTCGGAGGCGGAAATGCCCCACAGATCAACGCTGTAATCCGGAAACTGTTTGGCCAGCTCCATACAGAAATCGCGGTGGGCCTCGGTGGCGAATACCGAGTTCTGGAAATAATCGGCATACGCATCGCGCTTACCGCGGAAATCGAACCACGCCTGGGAGTATTGGTGCACAAACAAAGGAGCGAACGAACCGATGTAACGAATGCCGTCGTATTCGAAAATCGTGCGCTTCCAGGCATTCCAGGCTTGCGCAGGCAGGGGATGAGGAAGCGACCCCAATCCCAGGAGATAGATCATCATCATCTCGCTGTAGTAGTCCCAGCGATAGGGAAGAAAGCCGAATTCAGGCGTCCAGCCGTGAGGCAATAGCGAGGTATCTTCCGATAGCCAACTCCAATCCACGCGGTTAAAGATCTCGTACGCCAGAAGGCTGATCTCGGAATGTTCGTTGAAGTGCCGCCGGCAAGTGAGAATTCCGCAAAGCAGGATGGCAGTGTCGACGGAAGAGACTTCAGAGTCCCACATACGCTCGCCGGTGTTGACATCGGCGAAATGGTAGAAGAAGCCTCGATGTGTCGGCATCTTTTTCCAGAGAAAGCGCAAAGTGAGCAGCACCCGGTCGCGGGACTCGGCAAGAGAAACGTACCCTCGCTGTTGCCCGATACAGATTGCAGTCAGGCCAAAGCCGGTAGCCGCGATACTGCCAACCACAGATGTGTCCTTCGTGAGCACATTGGATCGATCCTTGACCAGTCCAGATTCCTGGCCCGCTTGCTCCCAAAAAAACTGAAAGTTTCGTTTCTCCAGTTCTTCGAGAAACTCATCATCGGCGGGCGACAGAAGCGGCGTTTCGGCGGACGACGACTGCGAGCCGGCGTGCGGTTCCTGTGCTGTCAACGACGGAAGTAGGTGAGCTTGGCCGAATACGCCGCAAAGTCCCAGCCCACCCATTTGCCGGAGGAGATCGCGGCGCGAGACGGCATGAAAAAAAGTGCTCTTATCTTTCTTGCTCATTAGCTACATTCTAGACGTGATCGTTTGAACCTCTCTGCGCCGGCAAGTGAATGGGGCTCGATGCAAGCATTGCTGGGCAAGACTTTCGACCGATTCTCAGAAACCTGTTATATACAAGGTGCGTCCAAGAAATGCAATCTCTGGTGACTCTGAATGATCAACCGAAAGAAGACGGTGATATGGTCGATCGTTGCTGTCGCAATTTTCGGCACCACCTTGACCGTTATCCTTCTGCACTGGCGCAAACCCGTCATATTGAAAGGCGCCGTTTTGCAACTTGACACAGATCCCAACCGCCAGTTGCCCCTGGCGGATGTCCAGATCACTGCAACGAACAGTCTGGGCAGCGCCAACGCCACGTCTGATGCGTCGGGTTTTTTCAGCTTGACTCTGCCCAAGGGGCTTCGCCGTCGTCAGCCCATGGTCCTGCATTTCCGGCGCAAGGATTATCAGCCGCTCGATTGGGATGACGTTATCAGCGATAGACTCTACATTGCCCGAATGGTTCCAATCCATCAGCACACCAGCGCTGAATCCAAATCCGAGTCTGCGGTCTCGAATATCCGCATTAGGTACTCCGTAAAAGCCACAACCGAGGCAAACATTGGGAGCGCAGTAAGGGCCTTCCAGGCCGTCAACCTTGGGAACAGTTTTTGCGATAAACGCCCTCCGTGCTCGCCCGACGGAAAATGGAAGGCGGCAATTGGCTCGATCTCGCTCGATGCCGGGGAAGGCAACGAGTTCCGCGATGCGCGAGTTTCCTGCATTGCAGGGCCCTGCCCCTTCACCAAGGTCGAACGGAAGGAATTGTCCCAGGACCACCGTCACTTGAACGTTGCGGTTCGTGATTGGTCGGACACGACTACTTTCCTGGTCGAGGCCGAAGTCATTCATCCCATGACCAGCGACATGGTGCGCGAAACTTATCCTGTAATGTTTGGGCGCACTTTGAATTTCAACCTTCCGGCAGCAGCCGAGGGCCCAAGCATCGAGGCGGAGGTCGATGGCGAACCCATTATTTTCCCTCTCGGACCGGATCTGTTCTTGCGCTGGGCAGATTGTCACTCCGGGGTAGACAAGGACCAATCCAAGACCTACCGCTGTGAACTCAAACCCGGATACAAATTCCGGTAAAAATGGTTTGAAATAATCAGTCGTTCCGGTTCTTCTTATCTTTCACTTCCTCCGCTTCCAGCTGACCCGCTGCGCGAAGCCGCGCAATGATTTCTTCGACGGCATCTTCCGGAGTTCCGGCAACGCTGATGGACCAGGCATCGGCGGGTATCTCCAACGTCGCGAACTGGCTATCGAGTAGATCGGGGTTCATGAATGGATGGTGTCGCGCGTTCATGCGTTCTTTGAGCAGAGCTGCGGGCGCGTGCAGGTAGACAAAGCAAATTTCGTTGCTCGGGAAGCCGGCGGCGAGAACGTCCCGGTACTCTTGCTTGAGCGCTGAGCAGGCAAAAATGGCGCTCTCGCCTTTATGATGGTACTCCAGCATACGCTGATGGAGAGCGGCCAGCCACGGCTCGCGGTCGGCGTCTGTCAGCGGAATTCCTGCGGCCATTTTCCGCCGATTCTCTTGCGAATGGAAGTCGTCAGCATCTTCGAACTTCCATTTAATTCGGGCAGCGAGCAGAGCGCCTATCGTCGTCTTGCCGACGCCGCTAACCCCCATCAAAACAAGAATCATTCGTGACGCCTCGAAACAATCGAGAAATGAAGCAATCGAGAAATGAAGCAATCGAAAAGTCGCGCCCTGCAGGTTATCGAATCGATTTACGCTTGATGCCGGATGTACCACGGCGCACTCACCGTAAAGATACGTTCGTTGCCGCGGGCAAGCAGCACCCACTCCATGAGCCGCCCGCGCTGATTGTGCAGGAAATATTCGTACCATCTGTCCTCGACCAACTCCGGGATGACTACAACAATGCTGCGGTCCGGATTCTTTTTCGATAGATCGAGAACGAACTGGACGACGGGAATGATGACAAAGCGGTAGGGCGAGGGCAAGAGGTGAAGCTGAGGTGGCTCTTTGCCTTGAGCGCGAAAGGGGCGCACAACGTATTGCTCCCAGTCATCTTCAAGCAATTCACTGTGTTCGTTGGGCTCGACGTGCAAAGCAATCACTTCCGGCGAAAGCCGCGCCGCAAATTCGATTCCCTGGCGGGTGATGTTGCTCCACCGGTCAATGGCGATAACCGCAATGGGAGGCTGTTTGAGACCTGCCGCGTCGACGGGAACCTTGCAGCTGGTGAGCACTTTTACGGAATGGTAGTGGCGGCGAACGAGGGCAAAGCAAACAATCGTCAACGGAATGAAAAGCAGCGTGATCCACGCCCCCTCCACAAATTTCGCAACCAGCACCACGAGAGTGGTGATACCTGTAACGGAAGCGCCAAGTCCGTTCACTAGCGCGCTCTTCACCCAACCGGGGCCCCGATTCTTCCGCCAGTGCATGACCATGCCCGCTTGCGAAAGCGTAAAAGCCAGAAAAGCGCCCACAGCATAGAGTGGGATGAGCCGGTCGGTAACGCCGCCGAAAAGGACGAGAACGCCGCCGCACAGAACCGCCAGCACGACGATACCGTAGGTGTAAACGAGTCGCCGGCCACGATAGCCGAAGACATGCGGGAGGTAATTGTTTTGCGCGATAGCACGGCAGAGGCGTGGAAAGTCGGCAAATGCCGTGTTGGCGGAAAGAGACAGAACGACAAGTATCGAGCCGATGGTCAAGTAATAAAAGAAGCTCTTGCCGAAGACCGCAGCCGTGAGCATGGAGAGAACGCTCTGGTAACCGGGCTGTCCCGGATCGGTGGCAGCGATTCCGTAAACCTTGACGAGATAAGAGATTCCCGCGAGCATCACTGCGAGGAGAAAAATAATCGCGGTGAGGCTGCGTTGTGCATTCTTGACGGTGGGCTCCTTGAAAGCCTTCACACCGTTGCTGACAGCTTCCACGCCGGTCAAGGCCGTACAACCGCTGGCGAAAACCTTGAGCAGAAGCCAGTAGCTGACGGCGATTGTCATAGGCGGCGGGGGAGGAAGCGAAACAACTGGTGTGGGATGGCCTCCGCTAAGGAAAACCCGGATAATTCCTGCCAGGATAGTCATCAACAGTGTGCCCACAAAGAGATAAGTAGGAATCGCGAAAGCTGTGCCCGCTTCGCGAACGCCGCGAAGGTTGATGATGGTAATGATGATCAGAATGCCCACGCACAGCGAAACCAGGTGCGGCAGCAAGGATGGAACGGCCGAGACCAGGGCGCCGACTCCCGCGGAAATGCCGACCGCGGCCGTGAGAATGTAATCGGCGAGCAGAGCGGCCGCCGCCAGCAAGCTCGCGGATGCTCCAAGGTTGAACCGCGCCACGGTATAGGAGCCGCCGCCCGAGGGATATGCGGCGATGGTCTGGCGATAAGAAAAATAGACGATCACCAGCAGCGTGATAATGGCGGCACTGATGGGAACGATGTAGCGAACGCCAAGAAGGCCGAGAGGAATGAGAAGGGTGAGGGCCGCTTCCGGGCCGTACGCAGCCGAGCTGAGTCCATCCAGACCAAAGATCGGTATGCCCTGCACGGGACCGATCTGCTCGGCGCGCTCATCGCTGGTTTTGATCGGTTTGCCGACAACGAGATCAAGAATGTTCATAAGCGATATGCTCGGCTATTCGTACCCGCCTGTTCGAGTACGAAGGGTTGGCGGTCCTTGCCGTTTAGCGAGACATCAGAAATTCTACTTCTTCTTCGATCTCCGAAATCGCAACCGGAGCGATGTTCTTTTCGCGCAGTTTCTGGTTGAGCAGGATCAGATTTTTTTCTTTGAACTGGACCCACTCTGCAATTCGCGTTTTGATCTGCTGACTCGATTCTTTGTAAACGGCGATCGCTTGCGAAGGCACGGCACGGTCTCCGCCTTCGACAACCTGCAGTGCGGACGCCAGATTTCCATAAGCCTCCTGCAGCCCGGGGGCCGCATTTGCCTCGGCTCCCTTGTTTGTGAGAATCTTTTCGACTTCTGACTGCGCCTTTGCCAGAACCGACTTGAGCTGCGTGCTTGCTTCGCCAGTTTTCTGCTGGATGTCGGCAAGCTGCTTCTGAACAGAGGCGATCTCAGCCAGTGCACGCCGCGCCTCCAAAGTCTCGGCGAAGATCTGCTGGCCCAATTGCAACTGCTGTTCGAGCGTTTCGTGAGTTGCAGGTGAGCGCGGATCCATAATGATCTCTAGCGGCTGGTCTTGCGTCTTGCCATCTACAGTGAGGCGAACCTCGTAAATTCCCGGGACTGCCTTGGGGCCGCTGGGATTGTGGAGTGCGGCTTCTTCATCGGCAATCGGCCCGCCGGAGTTGCTCCAGGTAAGGTTCCAGACAAAGCGGTGCATCCCCGCAGATTTGTCGAGGACTTCGGGCTTGGGAAACCAACGTTCTGCGACGGGCAACGGTGCGTGCTTGCCCGAGGCTGGATCCTCTGAAGATAACCTCCGAACGAGCTTCTTTTGCGCATCGAAAATCTCGAGCTTCACGCTGCTGGCTGGAGACTTTAGAAAATAATCGATAATTGCGCCATCCGGAGGATTCTCTGCTGTTGGCTCCTCGGGCGGAAGTGGGGTGCCGGAGAAAGAGTCATTGTCGATGCGAAAAGCAGCGGCGGGATGATAAAGGTACGCCGCATCCGCTTTTTGAGCTGCGGATACCTCGCGCAGTGGTGTGATGTTGTCGAGAATCCAGAAGGAACGTCCGTGGGTAGCAGCCACCAGGTCGTCACCGTGAATCGCGAGGTCGCGAACCGAAGCGACGGGAAGGTTCAATTGCAAGGACTGCCAATGGTCGCCGTCGTCGAAAGATGCGTAAACTCCGAGCTCAGTTCCTGCGAAGAGCAGCCCCTTGCTTTGCGGATCTTCGCGCACCGCGCGCAAAAAGGCAGAAGCAGAGATTCCGTTCGTAATGAATTGCCAGGTGGCGCCATAATCCCGCGTCCGATAGATGTAAGGTTTCTGATCGTCAAGGCGGCCGCGATCCACCGCTGTGTAAGCTACCGCGGGATCAAAATGTGAAGCTTCGATCAGCGAGATCTTGCTCCAACTCGTGAGACCTTTCGGCGAGACTTCTTTCCAGGTCTTTCCGCCGTCGCGCGTCAGGTGGATTAACCCGGTATCGCTTCCTGCCCAGATCAAGTCGCGGTTCAGCGGCGATGGCGCGATGGTGAACACAACTCCATATCCCAGATCTTTCGCATTTTCGACAGTCGGCGCTTTCTTGTCTCTCGCATCCTGCTTCGCTCCCGTCAGATCGGGGCTGATCGTCTCCCAATGCAGACCCCCGTCGACGGTTTTCATCACATATTGCGTTCCTAGATACAGAGTTGTTGAGTCCGCTGGCGAAAGTACCAGCACCGGAGTCCAGGGCGCACGATATTTGCGTTGCTCAATCGAGGAACCGAATGTGGGCACCGGCCACGGACTCACATCCTGGCTCAGGCCAATCCGCCGGTTGTAGCGAGCCACGGTGCCATAGGTTCCGCTGAGATAAACAATGTTTGGATCCTTCGGATCGGGCACCATGTATCCGCTCTCACTGTCGCCGGCTGGGAACCAGTCTCGTGGTGTGATTTGGCCATGATCGGTTCGGCTTGGCACAGCCGCGCTGCCGCTATCCTGCTGCGCTCCGTATACGATGTAAGGAAACTGGTTATCGGTGATCACGTGGTAGAGCTGCGCCGTGGGCTGGTTGTACCACGTGCTCCAGGTCTGGCCGCCGTCAAGGCTGATCGTGGTTCCTTGGTCCGTCCCCAGGACCATGCTGGCGGGGTTCCTGGGATCGACCCAAAGCTGGTGATAGTCGTCTCCACCCGGCGCTCCGCGTAGAACAGAGATCGTCTTCCCGCCGTCTTGAGAGCGGTAAAGAGCAACATTCGGGACGTAGATCAGATCAGGATCATGCGGGTCGATCGTAATGCTATTGAAATACCAGGCACGGCTGGTAAGGCGCGCGTCAGCGTTCCCGAGAACCCATGTATCGCCGCCGTCGTCAGAACGGTAGAGTCCGGCCTTCTTCGCCTGAATAAGTGCATACACGCGCCTGCCATCTCGGGCCACATCGACGCCAATGCGTCCCCAATCGCCCTCGGGCAATCCCTTGCCGCTGAGGCGGGACCACGTCTTCCCGGCGTCCTGAGAGCGGTAAAGGTCGCCGCCGGGTCCATCGATGGGAGCGTAGGTGCTCCAGGGAGGGCGATGCGTATGCCACGCGCCGGCAAACAAAAGCTGCGGATTCCCCGAGCAGATCGCCAGATCGGAAACGCCAGTCTCGGATCCCAGATCTAGCACCTTCGTCCAATGGA
Source organism: Candidatus Sulfotelmatobacter sp. (assembly GCA_050012155.1). Lineage (GTDB taxonomy): Bacteria > Acidobacteriota > Terriglobia > Terriglobales > Acidobacteriaceae > Sulfotelmatobacter. The sequence goes on from JBEKHS010000001.1 coordinate 210,119, forward strand.
TTCCTCCATCGACGGATTTGTAGACGCCACGCGCCTCATTGGGGCCATAGGCGTGACCAAGCGCCCCGACGTAAACCGTATCTGCATTCTGAGGATCAACCACGATTCGGCTGATCTGGCGTGTGTCGTCCAAGCCTACATGCGTCCACGTCATGCCGGCGTCGATGGATCTGTAGACGCCGTTGCCGGAAGAAAGGTCGGAGCGAATATCGGACTCGCCCGTTCCAGCGTAGATGATCTTAGGGTCGGAGGGCGCCACAGCGATGGCGCCGATCGAAGCGACAGGCTGGTTGTCAAAAATCGGCTTCCAGACGGTCCCCGCGTCCGTTGTTTTCCAGATGCCGCCATCGACCGCGCCGAAATAAAAGGTGGTTGAGTCTCCCGGTGCGCCCGCGACGGCCACCGCTCGCCCTCCACGGAATGGGCCAATAAGCCGCCAGTGCAGCCCACCCAACAGCTCCGGAGGAACCGATTGCGCAACTCCTGAGACCACAAATAAAAGAAGGAATGATGCTGTACGACAGAAACATGATCTGAGTCTGTGCAAGTAGCGATCCCCGGTTCGGATATTCAGTCTAACGGAAGAGGAGGAGTTCTTTGAAGCGGGATGTTTTGCAGCGCAAGCCAACTGATCAGAGGGAAGAGTCGTGAAAAAAAGCGGCCGCACCCGAGAGGGTGCGGCCAGATGGCTAATGCCTTGGTTCAGGTTAGAAGCGGACGCGTCCGCCCACCTCGATCTGTCGGTTGCCGCCCGCTGGCGACTGAGCTGAGCCTCCCAAGGCGCCAAAACCGGGACCGTTGCCAAGATAGTTGAAGTTGGCATCCAGCCACTGATTATGGTTGAAGACATTCGTGAAAACACCTTGGAATTCCAGGCTAATGCTCTCTGCCACCTTGACGTTCTTCTTGATGCTGAAGTCAGTATTCCAGTAGCGGAGTCCGCTGATGCAGCCAGCCCCGCAGTCCCTGTTATCCAACCCCAGAATCGGGTTCCGCCAGTTATTAACCTCGTTCGAACCGCTTGCGTACGCATTGACCGGAAGACCGTCGCCAGCCTGTTGACCAGCGCACATCACAGAGCAATAGTGGGCACTCTGGTGCTTTACCGGCCCAATCGGTACCGCGGTATCATCGTTGCCGAAGCCGATGCCGTCAGCCGAACCGAACTCCTGCTCGAGGAAGAAGGTCGACCCGACTTCAATCGGCGTGCCCGACCCTGCCGTAAACACGCTAGCGAACGTCCAGCCACCCAGCAACCGTCCCATGGGTCCCGACTGCCCCTTGAAGAAGGGCGGTTGGTATACCAGGAAGGCGTTGTAGGTGATTCTGCGGTCAAAGCCCTGTCTGCCGTAGCCCTCACCTAGATTGTAGGGATCGTCCACGGTGAACGAGCTGACAGCTTGGTAGATCGAAGCCGTCCCCAGAGCCTTGGACCAGGTGAAGTTCGACTGCGCAGTCAACCCCTTCCAGTCAGCCATCTTAAGGGAGGCGAAGCCAGCGTTGTAATTCCCGTAGCCGATACTGGAGTCAACACTCACGCCGGATGAATACTGACCGCTGCAGCCGAATCCAACTCCTGCCACGCAGGTGCTGGCGATGGGAGTGTTCGACATGCTGCGGGGGAAGTTGAACCCGCCATTGTCCAAATCACTCCACAGGCCGAACACTCCAGCATCGACGAGGTTGTAGGTTCCGTTAGCGCCTTCATTTGCTACCACAGCTTGGGTGCAGTTTGTGAAACCCGTGCAGTAGCCCGTGCCGGCCAGCGCGGTCTCGAAGAACGGTTGGGGCTGAACCGCGCCCGGGTTTGGTCCGGCCGCGCCGCCGCAGCCGCCGCCGGCGAGCCCGGGAATGCCGCCGCAATACTGCAGCACCGTATTCGCATAGGCATTGGCGAACGTCTGCCCGCCCAGGGTCATCATATACGGCACTGCGTTAAGGTTGATGGGCTCGAAGTCGTGGGTGATTCTGCGCCCGATATAGCCCAGCTCAAGGGTGACCTTGCGGGTCAACTGCCGCTGGATGGTCAGATTAAACGAGTCAATCACGCTGGGCCGGAAATTCGGATCCAAGGCAGCGGGATCCGCAGCCCCAGTGTTGTTGTACCCAGGATAGTCGGGTTGGGGCAGCGTTGCGGTGGGCAGCGGAACTGGGGCGACCGGGCCCCCAGTAGTCGACGGCGTTAGCCCAAGGCGAAATGCGTTGCTCAGGTTGGCGGTGCCCGTTCCGCCGCAACTGCCATTGCCGTTGTAGGCTCCAGCCGCGCCAGGTACGCTGAGGTTTTGATTGCACGATACGGGCTGGATGAAACCGAGGCCCAGCAGAGGTAAGAGCACCTGGGTCACACCGTTCAAGCGGCCATAGACGCGGCCATAGCCGCCCCGTATGACCGTATCCTCATGGCCGAAGAGTTTACCCGCGATGGAATTGCTGTCGAAGCGCGGGTTCCAGGCGGCGGCGATGCGCGGGCTGAATTCGCCATAGAACGGGTTGTAGGGATACTTTGGGCTATTCGCGGTATTGCCAAGCAGCGCAAAACCGATTTCGGGATTGTACACCTGGCCTGCCAGCGCCGCGCGCTTGCGTGCCGCCAGGTAGTCCGGGGTGCTAAGCGGCTGGTCGGCGGCATCTACCGCTAAAATCTGCTTTTGATTCGCTTCGGTCGGCGGCATCTCCACCGTCCAGCCCAAGCCGTAGGTCAGAGTGAAGGTGGGCTTCAGGTGCCAGGTGTCGCTGAAATAGAGGTTGTAGTAAGGAACGGTGACCTGGTCGAATGCCGGGGTCAGAGGAGGCAGCAAATTCAGAGCCGCACCAGTACGGGTGTATGCCTGCGACGAGACAGAAACGATTCCCAGTGCCGCGGCGGTGACAGAGCCGCAGTTGGGGATGTCGTTGGTTCCGGCCACGGTTTGTGTTGCGCAGAACGATACATCCTGGGAGAGCAGCGATCCATTAGTGCCGTCACCCACCCCATACACGGGCTGTTCGTTGATCGCGCCGCCGCTGTCGTTGCGTTGATGCCAATCCCAGTTATGCTGGACGATACCGCCAAACTGAAACAGGTGGTTGCCCCTCAGCCAGGTAAGATCGTCGCGGAACATCTGATCGTGGCCATCCCAGAAGCGGGTGCGGGTTTGCTGGTTGTTCGAGTTGTAAGGGCCAAGATCCTGGGTCTCGCTCTGCCCGCTTTCGATTTCGATCGCGCCTCCCAGTCCGGCCACCTGCGGCGTATCCGCATGCCGAGCCCATTGCCACCAGTTGCGCAGCCAGCTGTAATGGAAGTCATTGGTTACGTTGGATGTGACGTTGGTGGTCAACCCCGCTACCCAGGACCACGCCTGTTGCGGACTGCTGGACACGGAGGCCGGGACGCCCAGCTTGTCGCCAGCGAAGAAGCCACCGATATCAACCTGGTCATCCACTGTCTGCACCAGGTTGAAATAATGGTAGACGGTGTTGAAATGCCACTTGGCGTTAAAATCGTGGTCGATGCGCACCACTCCGAACTTGCTGGTCTCCGGAATCGACAGGTTGCCCGAAAACCCTAGAACGTTCACTCCGTCGCAAAGGCTCTGCGTACAGGTGGCATTTGACTGCGGCTCATACGTGTTCCATATCTGCTGAATGATGGGATTAGGTCCCAACAAAAGCGGGTCGTAGGGAGTCGCCGATACGGTGCAGGGTCCCGTCGTCGGACAGGCCGAGTTGCCCGGGTACATGTTGCCGTTATAGGTCGTGGTGGTCCCGGCCGGGTTCAGGTTGAAAATTGTGCCGGTTATTGGGTCTGTCACAAGTCCGAGCCGCAAGGCTGGCGATGCGACGTTGCGTGAGATGGTCTCGGAGTTCGGGAAGTGGAAACCCTCGTAATTGACGAAGAAAAAGGTCTTGGTATCTTTGATCTTTGTCGGGAAGAGGGGCCCGCCAATCGCCCCGCCAAAACGGCTGTAATGGAAGCTCGGAATCGCAATGCCATTGTAGTTATTCTGCCAGCTATTGGAGGACCAGTTGTTGTCCTTGTAATACTCGTACGCCGTGCCATGGTAAGCGCTGGTTCCGCGCTTGGTGATCACCTTTATCTCGGCGCCCGCCGAACTGTTGAAATCGGCGGTCTGGCCGGTGGTATTCACCTTAAATTCCTCGACGCTGTCCTGGGGAGTGGGTATTACGCCCGTCGGAGCGCTGACTGCGAAAAATTGGCCTGCAACACCCCCGGTGGGGTCACCAGCATAACTGTTGGTGTAGATGCTCATGTTGCCGTCCATGTCGTTGGTGTTGTTGCCGCCATCCAGCGTGAAATAGTTTTGGTCGTTAAATGCGCCACCAACGCTGCCATCCGTGCCCACGCCCGGCTGCAACTCGACGAAGGTACTAACGTCGCGGCCAAGGCTCGGCAGGTTATCGATCGCGATACTCGTGAGGTCGTTGCCGACGGTCGCATTCATGGTCTGCAACTCGTTGCCCGCGCCCTGCACCTCAACTACGACGCTTGCTCCGCCCACCTGCAGCGCCAGATTCACCGTGAGCGCGGCTCCCACCAATACTTCCTGCTTCTCAGTCTTGGTAGTGGCAAACCCCTTCTTGGTCGCCGAGATGTCGTAGATGCCAGGGGTGACGTCAACATAGATGTATCGTCCATCTTTGTTGGTCATCGTGGTTCGCTCTGATTTGGTAGCGGTATCGGTGAGTGTAACCGTAGCGCCCGGCACCACCGCAGCGGACTGATCGGTGACCGAACCGGCAACGGTTCCGCTTGACGATGACTGTGCCCACAGAGGCAGGGCGCTGCCCACACAAACCACCAATACGAGAAACAGAGCCAACTTCACGCTGCGCGAATCCATTGTTTTTCCTCCGCTACTGGAATTCATCATGTTCTAACCACGCTCAAACATTCTCTTCCCACAGCCGACCACATCGGCTGACCCGGTAGAGCTACAAAATAAGGGCATCAGGAACACTTAGGAAGAGCCAACCCCATAAACCTGCCGCACTTCAGTCCGACATTACTCGAAGACTTTCAGAAACTTCGTCAACTTTCAGCGACGAGACCCCAAACAGATGAACCACAAGACAGACTCGCAGGTTGCAAGTAATACACCAAACATCAGGAACCAGTCCATGTTATGTTTTTTCTGCCACTCTGCGGAAAAGCATATTCGACAGGCGGGGTTGCCCTAAGCAAGTTTCTCAAGTAATACGTTTATTTACAGCAGCTTAGAGGAACCACTTGTATACGAAGCCCCTAAGGGAATTGGCCGCGAATCAAGCTCCCTTCTCCTCGCCAGAGTCTCATTGACTTTCCGAGAACCCCCATCTCATCCGATTTACGGGAGCAAAAATACGATTTTGCGTAGCGCGACCGGGCTGGGACGGGGGGTGAGAAAGGACCGATTTTATGGTGTCACGTGCTTCCAGCGACGCCTCTTTGCCCGTTTTGCTCCCAGACGATGATCCCCAACGTGACCGCACCGGAACGCCGCGGTAAGCAGGGTCCTCAACCGCCCAGAGAATCGACGCCTTGGCGTACCAAGTCGAGCCATTAGATCGAGCCGTTATTTAGGCAATCGTTATTTAGGCAATCGTAGGTTGCCCTTGATCCTGAACTCCGCTTCCGTCTGCGGGCCCGTCGCCCCTGGCTGACCGCCTCCCACAGTGATCCTGTAACTTCCTTTGGCAACGATTCGATCTCCCTTTTTATCCACTTCGCTCAGATCGCGGCCATCCAGCGTGAAATGAATGTGCTTGCTCTCGCCGGCACCCAAACTCAGCCGTGCAAAGCCGCGCAGGGCATGGATAGGAGCCTCGGGGGATTTCGGAAAACTCAAATACAGTTCCACGACTTCGTCGCCCTCCCGCTGGCTCGCGTTCTTTACGTCGGCTTCTACGCTTAGCGGTTCGCCCGCCTTCAGCATCGTCGCCGAGAGCTTCAGATTGCTGTACTCGAATTTTGAGTAGCTGAGTCCATAGCCGAAGGGATAAAGTGGTTGCCCGGTAAAGTAACGGTAGGTCCGGTTCTTCATCGAATAGTCTTCGAACGCCGGTAACTGCTCGACGCCTTTGTAAAACGTCACGGGAAGCCTGCCCGCAGGGTTGTTCACGCCTGCCAGCGTCTGGGCAATCGCCGTTCCTCCTTCTTCACCGGAGTACCAGGCATCGAGAATGGCATCGGCATGTTCGCTCGCCCAATTCACCGCCAGCGCGCTGCCGTTCATCAGCACCACAACCACGGGCTTGCCCGCACCCTTCAACGCTTCGAGCAGATCCTCTTCTTCTTTCGGAAGATCGAGGCTGGTGCGGTCCCCTCCTTTGAAGCCTGGCACATCCACCTTCATCTCCTCGCCTTCGAGCTGCGAGGTGATACCCACCACGGCCACAACAACATCGGCGTCTTTTGCAAGAGCAACCGCGGTCGGAATCGGATCAGTGACAAGGTGAAGCCATACCAGCCTGATGCCCGTGCCTCCTTGCCCATATTCCAGCTTGATGGCGTAGCGATGTCCCTTCTCCAGCCGCAGGGTTATGTTCGTCGGCTTGGGGTCGTGCAGCAGGAAATCATCCACAATCAGTTTGCCGTCCAGCCAAAGGCGGTTCATCGAGCCCACATCGCCGATTCGATACTCGCCCGATTCGTCCGGCGTGAGAAACCCAGTCCATCGCACCGAGAAGTCGCCCATCCCGGGAGGCGGGGCAATGGAAGATCGCTCAGGATGGAAGCGCTGCAGGTCGATGGCTTTGTCCACGCGGACGACCTGCGGCGTGCCGGCAAAGTCGTTGTTGGAGAAGTACTCCCCCTTTAGCCCGGATTGCCCATCCTCGGTCGAGAGCACAGCCGCCGGAATGAGATCTTCATTCCTCAGGAAGTTCATGCCCGGCGTGTAGCTCACTTGCGCCGAAGAAAATTGCCGGCGAATACCTTCCAACGCCGTAACGGCATGAGAAGCAGTACCGCTATAGTTGCCGTGCAGCACGTGGACCGATTCCGCCAGCGGACCAACAACCACAATCTTGCTGACGTTCGCGCCTAACGGAAGCACGCCGTTATTCTTCAGCAGCACCATCGACTCGCGCGCCGCTTTCAACGCGAGTGCCCGGTGCGCTTCGCTGTCGATCTCCGACTCCGGCGTATTGGCATACGGCACCATCTCGGGGGGATCGAACATTCCCAGCCGGAAGCGGGCTGTGAAAAGCCGCTTCAGTGCAACATCGATATCCTTTTCACTCAGCAAACCATTCTTCGCCGCGTCCAAAAATTTCACGTAGTCGGAATTGTCGGTGGCCTTGGTAAAGAAGTCGGCGCATTCGTTGTCCATCCCGGTCTTCAATGCTGCCGCGCCGGCTTCGGCCAGGCTCTTGGTGTAATGGTGCCCATTAAAGATGTCCACAATGGCGTCGCAGTCGGAGACGACATATCCATTAAATTTCCACGCGCCTCTTAACTCATCTTTGAGCAGGAAGGTGTTGGCACAAGCGGGCTCACCATTTACCCGGTTATATGCGCACATCACCGACTCTGCCTTTCCTTCCGTTACAGCTGCGCGGAAGGCGGGCAGGTAAGTGTCCTCCATGTCGTGCTTCGACACTTCCACGTTGATCATGTGCCGCGACGGCTCCGGCCCGCTGTGTACGGCAAAATGTTTCGGGGTCGAGATCACGCGAAAATACTTGGGATCGTCGCCTTGCATTCCAGTAACGAAAGCGACTCCCATCCGCCCAGTAAGAAACGGGTCTTCGCCGTAGGTTTCCTGTCCCCGTCCCCAGCGCGGATCGCGGAAAATATTAATATTCGGCGACCAAAAATCCAGACCCTCCATAATGTCGCGCCGCCCCGCGCGCACCGCCTGGTCATGTTTTGCCCGGGCTTCCGTGCTGATCACCACGGCCATATCGTGGATCAGAGGCGCATCAAAAGTTGCAGCCAGTCCAATCGGCTCCGGAAACACGGTGGCGGTTCCAGCGTTGGCGACCCCGTGCAAAGCCTCACTCCACCAGTCGTAGGCAGGAACCTGCAACCGTGGGATGGCTCGCGCCTGGTTCACGAGCTGGGATGCCTTTTCCTCCAGGGTCATCCGAGACACCAGGTCGTCAACCCGCTGGTCCACCGGCAACGAGGGGTTCAGATACGGCAGAACCGTCGAAGGCTCGGTGGTTTGCGCGGCTGAGGTGAGTACGGCTCCAAACAGAATAGTGACAACGTACAACATCAACCTTCGAGCGAGGCGTGGGTTCATAGGGAGGAAGCTCCACCTAAATATGATTGCTCGGATGGACGGTCCGAGGCAAAAGCGGCCGAGGCAAAAGCGGGATGAAGTATAGCATCGTCAACCTGTCATGTATGGCTCGTCGAATAGGTCCCAGTATCACGCCCGCAAAGACGCTGCCCAACCGCACCCTGGTCGTAAGCAGTCCCCGCTGCCGATTGTGCTATTCTCGCGGAATCCGCGTAGACGTTTCTCAAGCGTAAAGGATGGGTTGCGAAACTTCTGCCGCGCTTTGCGGTTTACCTATTTTAGATAAAGTTTGCACCGGCAGAAGAAATCAGGTATCTCGACCGGTTTGTAGAGGTATGTCAGTAGAGGTATGTTCGCAGACGAGAGAAGCCGCGTCTTACCCAATCGCGCACCCGAGGATGTAGAGGCAGCGCAGAATGCAAACCCTCGCCGCGGCTTCAGGGCGTCAGCACCGAGGCGCGTATGGCTCCCGTTCTAGCCTGGCTCATAATTTTTCTCTGCCTGCTCATCTCGCTGGTCAAATACACGCTGGCGCTTATCCTCAAGTGGTCGGTTCCCGGGGCGACAGTTAAGAAGGACTACACCCACCAGCCCACCGTCAGTGTTCTCATGCCTTGTTTCAACGAGGGCAAAACGGTTTACGAAACCATCGAGAGCATCAGCAACAGCGATTATCCCAACGACAAGTTTGAAGTAATTGCGCAAGACGACTGCTCAGTGGACGACAGCCACGAGTGGATGCTCAAGGCACAGCGCGACTTCAGCAACATCAAGGTGCGGGTCGGCCGCAATACCGTGAACAGCGGCAAGGCCCGCACCGTATGTAACGCACTGCAACTTTCTACGGCAGAGTTGATCATTTCGATCGACTCCGATTGCATCTTTCATTCCGACGCGATTCGTGAGCTGGCCGCGTGCTTCTCGGAGCCTAAGATCGGATCCGTGGGCGGCAGGGTGGGAGTAAGAAATCCCAACGAAAATGCGATCACCGCCATACAGACATTTATTTACTACGCCGCCTTCCAGCTCTACAAGGTTCCCGAAAACTGGACCCGCAGCGTGGGCTGCATCAGTGGATGCCTCTTCGCCATCCGCCGCGAACTGCTGCTTGAAATCGAGCCCAAGATTCGCAGCCGTCACTGGTTCGGCATTCCCGTGAACCAGGGAGAAGACCGCTTCCTTACTCATCAAACTCTGCTGCGCGGCTACGGAACTTATATCAACAATGACGCCTTGTGCTGGACCACCGTCCCCGCCACATTGCCTGAACTATTCAAGCAGCAACTGCGCTGGAAGCGCAGCATCATCCGCGATCTTTTCTATACGCTGCGGACACTGCCCCAGCATGTCTGGACCCTGCACCCGAACACCGTGCTCACGCTGGTGCTGACTCCGCTCGGGGCTCTTCTCGGATTGTTGGTCGTTGTTACCATGATGTCCGGTAATCCAATGGAACTCGCGGGTCCAGGTCCGTTGGTCGGCTACCTGGCGATTGCCGCAATTCTCAGTTTGGTGATCAGAAAATACAGCGCGAGAGAAGCGGTGAATAATCCACTTTCCTTCGGCGCATATTTGGCGTGGACGGTCGTCAGCAGCTTGTTCCTTACCACTCTTGCCTTGTGCACCCTGGACTCCCGCGATTGGGGCACGCGCACGAAGGAGCAGGAGAAGGAGGTCATCGATGGCGACTCCAGTAACGCCAGCCCTCAAGAAAGTACCTGCTGAGGCAAAAGCCCCCGTGCTCCAGCCGATGTTGTACAAGTCCGTGGTCACGGTCTACCGCATCTTTGCCATACTCACCCTTTACATCGTGCTGGCTGGCGTATTGGCTTACGGCTTCGTCATGGGCTTTTACGCCCTGAACACATCGTGGGCCGCGCCCGTGATTCTTTCTCCCGCCGATGACAAGAGTCTCGATTTCACCGAGAAGCTTGTGACCAGCCGCCAGACGCTTGAGGATTTGAACGTCGACGAGAAGAAGCTGCAGGATGGCGTCACTGAAATGAACAAGCACCGGGCTGCGCTGGAAGCGCTCCAGCCCGAACTCCAGACCGCCATCGCCCGCGAACAACAACATAACAAGGTTACCGGCCCCGAGCTCCTCGAACTCGACAAGCAGAAGCAAGCCGACAATCTGAAGACGCAAGCGGTCATAGCGCAAGTCAAAGAAGTGGAAGCCGCGATCGACAAAGATCTAGCGGCCGGCCTCATCACAAAAGCTGACGCTGCCACGCAAAGAGCGGCGCTCAATCAGGTGCAAAGTTCCTACACAGACAGCAAGATCGGCGCCGTCCTGCTGACCGACAACATTCTCGAGAAGACCACGACCGACACCAAGACCCTGGACGTGCTCGACAAGCAGGCCGAACTGATCTCCGAAATCGCGCAGCTCGATATTGCGATCGGCGTGGCACAAAAGCAGATTTCCGAAGAAAACAAGCAGATCGCTCGCCTCAAAGAGGCGCTCAACACAGCGAAACAGACTCCCTATTACCTGAGCGTTTCCGGAAATAATGCCGTGAATTTCGCCTTTGTGCCCTATGACAATCATAGCAGCGCCGCTATCGGCTCTGCCGTCTACGACTGTTACCTGAACATGGTGCTGTGCCGGAAAGTGGGCACCGTGAAACAGATTTTTGCCGGCGAAGAACACGCCATTCATCCCATCTTTAGAACCGACATCCGCGGCTTCCTGATCCAGATGCAGTTGGATCATCCGGAATCTGCGAAATCCAAAACTGTTTTCCTGAATCGCAAGCCGCTTTTGTTCTGATCTTCTTTACTGATCTTCTTTACAAGGAGACGCTGGATGAACTCGACTCAAAGGACAAGAGTGTCCAAACGAAAACTCGGCGCAGGATTCGCGATTGCGCTGCTGTTGATCCCTGCAGCCTTCGCAGCAGATTCGACTGATAAGAATATGAATAATGTGAGCAACAATAAAGACCAGCAGGCTTATTGCACCTACCTGACTGAGCAGGCCACGGCGCAGCGTGATCTGCTGATGTTTCCCAATGCGATTGCCGGGATTACTCAACCCAACACCGGCCTGCCCATGCAAGCGGTGTGGGGAGTCTCCGGCAGCTTGGCCAACGTGAGGAAGGGCGTGCTCACGATGAACGTGGCGCGCAAGAACTGCGAACTCTACGGCGCAGCCACTTCCACGCAGCAGGATATCCAATATGCCCTGCCCAACCTGGAGAAGCAGGCGCTGCAGCATCGACTGGAGTTGATCGAACAAGCTTCTGAAAACCTGGACGCGCTCTCCGCCACCACCAGGAAGATGCTGGATGCTCAGAACATGACCCGGCCCATGGCCTTCGTTTTGCAAACCACGAAAATCAAACTGGACGCGGACCGCGCCGATACGCAGACGAGAGTAGCCTCCCTCTACGCACCGCCGCTGAGTGACAGGCCCCTGAAGGAACTCGTCGCCGAGAAGCAGAGCAAGGAAACGACCGACCAAAAGGCCATCGACAAACTGAATCGCCAGAACAACTGGGATGTCGCGCTGTCCGTCGGCGAACACCAGCAGATCGATCCCTGGATCGACAGCCGGGGAGCCTACGGCGAAGTAAGCATCAGCTACAATCTCGCCAGCCGCGCCATCAACAGACACCTCGACCGAACCGCCGACGCCTACGATGATTGGAAAAAAGTTCAGGAAGGCGACGTCATCCGCAACGCTGATATTCTCAAGCAGCAGGTGGTGGATGGCATTTCCGTCCAGGACGGCCGCCTCAAAACTCTCGAGGAAGAGCAGAAGCAAATCGAGAGCAACCTGCAACTGGTCACCGCCGCCGAGACTTCGGCCGCCCTGGACTTCCGCAACCAGTTGACTACAGCTCAATTGCTGTTGCAGATCGAGATCGGCGATGCCACGTTCCGGCTCGACCAATTGAAGGAATTTCTGGGAAGGAATTTCTAAACTCGAAATTCTAACGCCGAGACCACTCTCCCGAAGGTTCCGGGATCGCCTCAATTCGTCCCAGCAGAAAAATATAGCCCACGATTCCCAGCAGCAGAATTACGGTCGCGGTCACAAAAGCGGCAGCGAACGAACGAGTTCGAAAAACTATGTAGCCCGTAACGATCGGCGCGGAAATTGCCCCAATCTGGCCGCAAAAATTCACTGCACCTGCCAATGTACCAACGCTCTCGCGCGGCGAAATGAGAGATGGAACCGTCCATGCTACCGGCGCGGCCGCAGCCAGTCCTCCCAAAGCGACGCTGATCCAGACCAGTGCGCCCGCAGGACTATGCGCGCTCGCAGCTCCGAATATAGCAAGGCCGAAAGCCATTCCCGCCACCAGCACAGTTTGCCGAACGCGGTTGGCATCCCAGCCGCGCTGAATCAGAGCATCCACCAGCCATCCCCCAACCAGTAGATCCGTGAAAGTGGCGAAAAGCCAGGGAACGCTGGTGTAGAAAAAAGAGTGCAACAAATCCACCTGAAGCGACACGGAAAGATAACTGGGCAACCACGTCAACAAGAGAAAAAATGTGTAGTTGTATGCGCCCCATCCCAGAGCCAGCCCGTAGACCTTGCGCTGCCTCAGAAGATAGCCCAGCGAACTGCCGCTTCGCGATTTAACCCGATCTTCTTCCTGCGCCCCACCCCGCAGAATGAATTGCAGTTCAACCGCCGACAGCTTTTCGTCTTCGCTGGGATTCCGATAGATAAAGTAGAACAACACAAAATATATAAAGCTGATAAAACCCGTTGCTGCGAAACTCCAGCGCCATCCGAAGTAGAAAAGAAGCAGGCCGATCAGCGGGACTCCGATTGCATTGGAAAACTTTGCGGCAGCGTCTGTGAACGCCGTCGCCAGGCTTCTTTCCTCGCGCGTGAACCAATAGCCCAACGCCTTGGCATTCGCCGGAAAAGTGGGCGACTCGCTCACTCCGAGTAAGAGGCGCGCCCCGAAGAACCAGCCGAGCCCGGGAGCAGCGGCCGCAGCGAATGAGGCTAGGCTCCACAGGAAGGCGCTGATTCGCCCCACCCGGCGAACTCCCAGCCAGTCCAGCAAAACTCCGCACGGCATCTGCATGAGCGCATAGGTCCAACTGAAGGCGCTGGAGAGATATCCAAACGCGACCAACGACAGGCCGAATGAATCGTGAAGCGCGTCGCGCGAGACCGACAGGTTGATCCGGTCGAAAAAATTCACCAGAACCCCGAAAGCAAGCAGGAAGGCGATTCGCCAACGCCGGCGAGGCACGCTCGAATTGCTGGAAACCGTTTGCCGCAAGAGCGCTCCGGAGGGAACTTAGCCCGTCATGGTTTCGAGTGCGCACCGTTTCGAGTGCGCACCATGGTCAACAAATTCCCGCAATCTGGCAACAAGAACTTTGTGGCCGTGAGGAGTCGGAAACCAGTGGGCAGTTAGTGCGGCTGTACGAACTGCAACGTATAAGCCACCGCTGGATCGAAAGGTTTTGTAATCATCTTCAAATCGGAGAGCTGCCGATACATCGTGGTCCAGCGTTCCGCTGTCATCTCACCCAATTCCGCCCCAGTCGGATCGTCGCCCTTGACGAATTTGCCGTCGCGTAGAGCCTGCCAGCTGAATTGCATCCACTCCGGGTTCAGCGCAGGATTCAGTTTGGCAATCACGGCATGAGCCGCCGTCGGATCGTTCAAGTAATCGCGCCATCCGTGCAGCGATGCGCGCACAAAGCCGGCCACAGCATCCGGGTGTTCCCTCAGAAAATCCTGGGTTGTGAACATGACCCGGTAAGGGCTGTAGCCCGAGTCGCCGACCAGCAGCATGCGGGTTTCAATTCCAGCCTGATGCGCGAAAAAGGGCTCCGACGTCGGAAACGCTTGCTGAATATATTGCGGATCAGCCACAAAGTTGGCCACGCTGTACGTCGCGGGAATCTCGCGCACCCGGTTGAGCTGGTAGCGCTTCACCAGATATTCGAACCAGGTCGATCCCGGCCTGACCGCGATGGTGTGGCCATCGAGATCAGCGAAAGAATGGACGGGTGAATCCTTCCTTACCATGATGCCCTGCGGGTCGTGCTGCATGGTCGCAGCCACGGCGATCAGCGGCTGGCCTTCGGCAATGGCCTCCAGAATATTGTCGGAGGAACCCATCCCAAACTGCGCCGCTCCGGAAGAGACCTGTTTTGTCGCAATGGAATAGGGTCCGCCGGGCTGAATCTCTACGTCAAGACCTTCTTCCTTGTAATAGCCTTTCGCGAGCGCAGTGTAGAAACCTCCATGCTCCGGCTGCGGATACCAGTCGGCCTGCAAGATCACCTTGGTTAGGCTAGTCGCACCTGCCGCAGGCGTGGACGACTTATTGCAACTCGCAAGACCTGCCGTGAGAGCGATCAACAGGAAGCAAATGCTGTAAGAGAAATGTTCGCGCATGAATGGCAAGCTCGAATATCAAGGTGAACAGCAGCGTAGCACGGCCGGCTGCGCTTTCCTGTCATAAGAAATAGTTATGCAGGCAAGCTGATTTTCCGATTGTGATGGCGCGTGAATACCGTGCTAGATTGCCCATGGCTGTGGCGCTCCCGCCAGCAGGTGCGGCCTTTGACGACAAGCGCGAACAAAAACAAAGACAAGGACGAAGACGAGAAGCACATGCGCGAGCTGTGCCGATTCACCGCTCGTACGCTCGAGACCAAGAACCCAGTGCCGTTCGGCGCGCTGATTGTAAGCACGCGGAGTGGCAAGCCTCTGATCCGAGCCACCAACGCCGTTCGCCGCGAGAACGATCCCAGTTCTCACGCCGAGGTAAGAACGGTTCGCCTGGCGTGCAAGAAGCTGAAGCGTACAACTCTGGCTGGATTCACCATGTATTCGACTTGTGAGCCCTGCCCCATGTGCATGGCGAACGCGCTATGGGCCAGGCTCGACCGCGTAGTTTTCGGCGCAACCATTGCGGACGCCAACCTCCATTGCCTGCAGATTCACATCCCGGCGAAGGAAGTCGCGCAGCGAGCGGATATGCAATGCGTGGTGGAAGGGCCAGTCTTGCGCGAACTTTGCGACACGCTTTTCACGCATCCCAACATGCAGAAGGCGTTTCGCAGTTGGAGCGCTGGCAAGAGGAGCGCGCCTAAGAAGATCTCGGCATAAAAGCGCGATCAGTCGCAGCACCGGCGAAACTTAAAATATGGATCCCAGCCACATCACCGCACTCGTTGCAATCCTCGGCGACGAGGCGCGCGTTCTCACCCAACCTCAGGCCGTGGAGCGCCTTTCGCGCGACTTCTATTGGTACTCGCCCGTGCTGCGGAAACAACTGGACGGCAAAGCCGGCGAGGTTGTCGTGCAACCGCTGAGCGTAATTGAGATTCAAGGCGTTCTCCGTTATTGTCATGCGCACGACTTACCCGTGACCGCGCGCGGCGCAGGCACCGGCAACTATGGACAATCCGTCCCGCTGCAGGGTGGCGTTGTTCTGGATCTCGCGCAGATGGATCGGATCGAAGAAATTCGGGCCGACGGCGTTGCCGTGTGTGAACCCGGCGTGCGCCTCGGAGTGCTCGAAAACGAAGCGCGCAAGGCCGGCTGGGAGCTGCGCTGCTATCCCTCGACGATCGTCAAAGCATCATTAGGCGGCTTTCTGGGCGGAGGCTCGGGCGGGGTTGGCTCGGTGGCGCATGGTGGACTGCGCGACTTCGGCACCGTCCGCGCCATCGATGTCGTCACCATGCAAGCCGAGCCGCGAGTCGTGCGGCACGAGGGCGAAGCGGTTCACGACATTCTGCATGCCTGGGGCACGAACGGCATTATCACCAGGATTTGGCTGGCCCTGACCCCCGCCATCGAGTGGTCGCAATGCGTAGTTGCTTTCGATTCGTTCGATTCCGCCTTCGGCTTCAGTGAGCGCATCGCGACCGGTTCATCGTGGACCAAGCGATTAGTCACAACCTTCGAGTGGCCCATTCCATCGTTCTTCCTCCCGGTGCGGAGGTACACGCCCGAAGGCAAGTCGCTGATTTTTTTTCTGATCTCTTCTACGCAGCTCGCGGCCCTGCAAACCGCAGCGCTAGAGAGCCGCGGAACAATCACTTACTCCGGCGCATATCGCGGGCTGCGCAGTACGCCTCTGCTCTCCGATTACACCTGGAACCATACAACCCTTTGGGCGCTGAAGACCGATTCCGCCTGGACCTATCTGCAATGCGGCTTCGATCCCGCCACCGTGCGCGATCAATTCCGGCAGTTGCGAGAACGCTTCGGCCACGAAATTCTCTTTCACATCGAGTTCATGAAAAACGGCGCTGGGCAAGTGATTCCGGGCGCGATTCCTCTCGTTTATTACACCAGCGAAGAAAGGCTGAACCAGATGATCAGTTTTTGCCGCGAGATCGGCGTCTTCGTTGCCAACCCGCACGTGAACAATGTCGAGGGCGGAGGGCGCTATCGCGCCGACAATGTTCAATTGCTCGCCAAACAACGCTACGATTCCAAGGGCTTGCTGAATCCCGGCAAGATGATCACCTTCAAGCCCGAGGATGCCCCGATTGAAACAGCAAAGATCGAAACGGCGAAGATCGACACCGCGACGACAGAGGCGGTCACCACGCGATGAAGACCTGGATTCCCGACCGCCGCAATTTCGCTTATCTGAACTGGAAGCAGGTGGATGCGCTTTCCCGCGAGTCGACGTTGCTCGTGCTGCCGACGGCCGCAATCGAACAGCATGGGCACCACCTCCCTCTGGCGACCGACACGCTCATCAACAATCTCCTGCTCGGTCACGCGCTCGAAAAACTTCCGGCGGATCTGCCGGTCTATGCGTTGCCTCCCGTGCATTACGGCAAGAGCAACGAGCACTTGGGTTTTCCGGGAACGCTCTCCCTGAGCGCAAACACGTTTATGGCCGTGCTGCGCGACCTTGGGGGCAGCTTGTCGAAAGCCGGATTTCAGAAGCTGGCGCTCTACAACACGCACGGCGGCAACACCGCGTTGATCGATGTGATGGCCCGCGACCTGCGCGCCGAGTTCGGCCTGCGGACTTTTGCCCTGCATGGTTCAGGCGGCATTTCGTTTGAAGGTCTGAGCCCGCAGGAAAAAGCTTACGGATTCCACGCCGGCGAGGTCGAAACTGCGCTGCTCCTGGCGTCAGTTCCCGAACTCGTCGATCGTTCCGCCTACACCGTCAACTACATCGCCGACATCGCCAATCCTGAATTGCTTTTGCCGGAAAACGCTCCCGCAACTTTTGCGTGGCTCACGCGCGACATCGCTCCCAGCGGCGTATTGGGCGACCCGCGCCCCGCCACAGCGGAAAATGGCGCGCGCTGGCTCGACCAGGTATCCACCCGGCTGGCTGCGGCTCTGCAAGCGATGGCCCGCTACCCCAAGCAGGCACATGAGTGAATCGCCCTGGGTGGATTGCGGCAACGGCGTGCGCTTGGAACGCGGCGTGCGTTGCCGCATGTCCGACGGAGTCGAGTTGGTCTCGGATCATTACTATCCGCCGGAAGCTGGCGCCCATCCCACCTTATTAATGCGCCAGCCTTACGGACGTGACATCGCCTCCACTGTGGCCTACGCCCATCCCGTCTGGTTTGCGCGGAAGGGTTACAACGTCGTGATTCAGGATGTGCGCGGCCGCGGCGACTCCGAAGGCGAGTTTTATCCCTTCCGCAACGAAGCGCGCGACGGCGCCGAGACCATCGCCTGGTTGCGCACCCGGCCTGAAGCGAACGGTCGAGTCGGCATGTACGGTTTTTCTTATCAGGGGATGACCCAGCTCCTCGCCGCGGCCGAACAACCGGAAGGCCTCGAGTGCATCGCTCCGGGTATGACGGCGTGCGATCTTTACCACGGCTGGTTCTATCACAATGGCGCCCTGCGTCTGGCCGCCAGCCTCGGCTGGGGATTGCAGCTGTTAAAGGCCGATGCGCGCCGCAAGCAACTGCGCGAAGCCAGCGACAAACTGGAACAAGCCTGGGCAAATTTGCCGGCACAAACCAGCGTGTTGCCCTTTCGTTCCCATCCTGCCCTGCACGGCGAGGGCGTACCGCAATATGTGCTCGATTGGTTCGATCACTCAGAGCCCGGCGCGTATTGGGCATCCATGGACGTAAGCCAATCGCTAAACCGCATTCTGGTGCCCGCTCTTCATCTCTCCGGTTGGTACGACACTTATCTCAAAGGCAGCATCGACGACTTTCGCGCTCTGTGCCGGATGGCGGGCAGCTCTCGTGCGAGAGCACACCAGTACCTCGTCGCGGGACCGTGGGTACATATTCCGTGGGGAGATCGTGCCGGAGCCGCAAGCTTTGGCGCCGATGCGCTGCTCGATACCGATGCGATTCTGCTGCGTTGGTTCAACCACTGGCTGAAAGATTCAGGAGAATTCGAGCAGGAGCCGCACATCCGCCACTTCGTGCTGGGGGAAAATCGATGGCGGACAGCCGATGATTTTCCAACCGGCGCGGAATACCCGCTCTATCTGCACAGCACCGGCAAAGCAAATTCGCGCAAAGGCGACGGAACGCTTGCGACCACTCCTCCGACTGGCAACGAGCCGTGCGATGTTTTTGTCTACGACCCGGAAGTACCCGTCATCGCTCCGGGTGGTCCAGCAGCGCTGAGCGGGCAGTACGATCAATCGACGCTGGAGCTGGGCAACAATCTTCTGGTTTACACGACCGCACCGCTGGCACAGCCGTTGCGGATTTTCGGCACGCCCTGCGTCGCGATTTTCTGCGCGACCTCTTCTGCTCATACAGACCTAACCGCGAAGTTAGTTCGCGTGCCGCCGAGCGGCGTTGTGGAATTCATTTGCCTTGGCATCGCGCGATCAAGCTGGCTTTTCACGGAAGGGTGCTATGCCGCCGAGAGAGTACACCGCTGGCAGTTCGATCTTGAAGCCACTTCCTGCAGCTTCGCCGCAGGTGATTGCATTAGGCTGGAGATTGCCGGCAGCGCTTTCCCGCTCTACGACCGCAACCCCGGAAGTGCCGTGCCTTCCTGCCGCGCCACATCGTGGGATTGGCAACGCTCGACCCAGATCGTCTACCACAGCCTCGCTCATTCCTCAGCTCTATACTTGCCCGTCGCCGAGGCGGTCGTTGAGGTCGCGACCGAGGTGGGGGCATGACGCGCGATTTCACCGCCCCCGAGGTCGAGTTCGTGGGAGTCGCCAAACACTATGGCAACGGACACACCGTTCTGGAAGCCATAAACCTCACGATTGAAAAAGGTGAATTCGTCAGCATCATCGGCCCATCCGGCTGCGGCAAATCCACCGTGTTGAAGCTGATCTCCGGGCTTGCGATGCCGAGCGCCGGAACGATTCGCGTGGACGGGATGACCCCGAAGAACGCAAGAGAAACCGTTTCTTATATTTTCCAGGACGCAACCCTTTTGCCTTGGCGCACGGTTCGCCGCAACGTTGCCCTCGCTCTGGAACTCGAGGGCGCAGGCAGCGGCCAGCGTGAAGCGAAGACCTGTTCTCTGCTCGATCTGGTCGGCTTACGCGCAGTCGCGGACTCCTATCCTCGTGAGCTCTCCGGCGGAATGAAAATGCGCGTTTCAATCGCGCGCGCGCTGGCGACGAGCCCGAGACTCTTGCTGATGGACGAACCTTTCGCCGCATTGGACGAGATGTCGCGCGACCACATGAACGAAGAACTCCTGCGCCTGCACGCCGAGCAGAAATGGACGGCGGTCTTCGTCACGCACTCGGTTACGGAAGCGGTTTTTCTCTCCACGCGGATCATAGTGCTGGCGTCGAATCCCGGACGCATCTATGCCACGCTCGCGGTTAATCTCCCTCAACCACGCGCCGCCGAGCAGCGCACTTCACCGGAGTTCGACGCGCTGGTTGGGAAGATATCGCACACTTTGCGGGAGGCCCGCTCGCAGTGAAGCAAAAAGTGAAACAAAAGATGATCACGCTGGCGAGCTCTCTGGCCGTTCTTGCGGCGGCGTTATTGCTGTGGCAACTGATCCTCTTAGTTTTCCGCGTGCCACCTTATATGCTGCCCTCGCCGTGGGCCGTTGCGCGGGTGGTTGCCGCACGCTTGCCTTCGCTGGAGACCGCATTCGCCACCACCGCAGTGGAAGCCTTGGGTGGCCTGCTCGCCAGCATTGTCATCGGCGTCGCCATAGCTCTGGTCTTTGCGCAGTCGCGCTGGGTACGGCGGATGCTTTATCCCTACACTCTGCTGCTGCAGACTGTTCCCATCGTCGCCATTGCGCCGCTGATTCTGATGTGGGTGGGCGCAGGCACGGCCTCCGTGACACTCATCGCCTTCATCATTTCTCTTGCCCCGATTATCGCCAATACCACGCAGGGACTCGTCAGCGTCGAAGAGAATATGGTGCACCTCTTCCTGATGCACAACGCCTCGCCGGCACAACTGCTCTTCAAGTTGCGCCTGCCTCACGCCGTGCCGTCATTGTTCACGGGTATTCGGATAGCCAGCGGCATTTCGGTAATCGGCGCCATCACGGGCGAACTCTACGCCGGCTCCAGCCGCGTGGGCGAGGGCGGTCTGGGTTATTCCATCCTCTATGCGTCCGCACAACTGCAAACCGACTATCTCTTCGCGCTTGTGTTCGCGGCCACGGTGTTGGGCTTCGGCTTCTTTTTTCTAGTCATGTTTTTCGAATGGTATTTTCTGCACCGTTGGCACGAGTCAGCGCGCACTCCGGAAGTTGAGTGAGTGGATGAAACTTCATCGAGGGAGGGCTCGATCATGCTGCGACTGGAAACTGAAACCGGCTGGTGGCTGGTAACGCATCCCGACCATGCGCGCCTCGCCGGCGCCTTCGCCGAGCGCTGGGGGAACGATCGCTTCCTTTCACCGGAACCCCGCGCCCACGTCCTGAAAGGAATTTCGTGCCATGACGATGGCTGGACCGCACGCGACGCGGCTCCGCAAATTACTCGGCAGGGAAAACCCAGCGCTTTCTCCAGCGAACTCGTTGGCAAGTACTCTGCCTTCGAGGAAATTGATCTTGCGGATTACCTCGCCGTGCGCGATCGCGCAGTACGCCTCATTGCTACCGAAGACGCCTACGCAGCCTTGCTGATCTCCATGCATACCTACAGTCTGCTGCACGATCATGCCGACCGCTCAACCATTGCTCCTTCGCAACTGCCTTTACTCGACCAATTCCTCGCGCAGCAGAAAGTCCTTCAACAGTCGCTGATGGAACAGATCGCCGCCGACATCCGTTTCACACGGGAACAAACGAGCGAAGCCACCATCCTTGATCACTTTCGATTGTTGCAGGCGACCGATAACCTTTCTTTGCTCACCTGCGTGGATTTTCGCCAGCCCGCGCACCTGCTGCATCCTTTGCCTCTGCGTGGCGGCGGACACAGCCGCGTGGAAGTGCGTACGATAGCGTCGCGCCACTTTCTCCTCGATCCCTATCCTTTTTCTGAACCTGCACTGACTTTTCTTTTCCCCGCGCGCAAAGTGGAGGGCGTCGTCTTCAAATCTGCGGAAGAATTACGCGAGCGCTTCAACCACGCAACCATCGAAATGCTGTCAGTGACAGTGAGTGCGAACTGATTGGACGAAAACATTCTCGAACGCTCTCGGGAAGCGCACGCACACTGCTCAGAAGATTCTTCTCACGGGTAAAACATGCTTGGGAATCGCCGCGCTGACCGTGAACATCGGCTCGTTCACCACCTGGCTCAATCGCAGGTGCATGGCAACACTGCAAAGTAAATAAGCGTGGACTTCACTGAAACCCCAGCGCTCCACCAGCAGATCGATTATGCGTGACGTCGCTGCGCGTGCGGCCGCGATTGCATCAGTAGCGGACTCAACGACAATCCACGCCTCCGACTCGATGCTTTGCGTCCGAGAGATGCACGACTCGACGATCGGTCCTGCCAGCGGCCGTTGCTTGTGCAGACGGAAGCGAATTCTCACGTCCGCAGGGCACTCGATGCCGTTGATGCAAACCTCGCCATCTCCCTGCGCAGCATGGGCATCGCCGGCCGAAAAAAGAGCTCCAGCGTTCAGCACCGGCAAATAAAGAGTGGATCCGCGCGACAGCTCGCGAACGTCCATGTTGCCGCCGAATACTCCGGGAGGGCGCGTGCGAAATTCACCATCCTCGGCCGGTGCAACGCCCATCACGCCGCAGAATGGCCGCAGCGGCACGACAGCCGGCGCAAGCGATCGGCTGACCACACCATCGAGCTGCCAGTGAAAAAGATACGGCTCCGAAAAACGCTCTTTCAGAAAGCCAAGCCCCGCGATTACGCTCGACCATCCCCAACCCTTGTGCGCGACTTCGAGCACGTCGATCTGCAGCACATCGCCGGGTTCAGCTCCATCCACAAAAATTGGGCCTGTGAGCGCGTGAATTCGTCCCCGGTCGATCTTGAGGAAATCGGCGACCGTCATCCCCGGATGCACCTGTGCTCCACTCGAGTCAAGGCATTCCATTTGCACCGTATCGCCAGATGCAATTCGGAGGCGAGGTGGCAGAGCGCGGTTCCAGCGCGAGTGCGTGGGATTGGCGGAGAGGGTGAACTCGGCCATGGCGAAGTATTAGACCTCCGCCGTTATCTGCACTTCGACGAGCGCATTGCGGGGCAATGCCGAGACACCGATGGCCGCGCGCACGTGACGGCCGGCATCGCCCAGAACTTCAACGAAAAGGTCAGATGCGCCATTGATCACTTTTGGCGAATCCGCAAACCCAGCCACCGCATTGACGTAGCCGTTAACGGCAACAATGCTTTTCAGAAGATCGAGTGAGCCGAGGTGCCGCTTCAGCACCGCCAATTGCGTCAGCGCGCAAGCCCGAGCGGCAGCGTAGCCTTCCTCCACGGTACGATCTAGGCCGACTGCCCCCGTGATTACCCCTTCGGAGTTGGTGGAGATTACGCCGGCAAGATACACCAAGCTCCCGACCGTCTTCGCTGGAACGTAGTTGCCGCCGGGAGCCGGCAGACTCGGCAGAACAATTCCGAGTGCCTGCAGCCGAGATTCAATTTCAGATGCCATCGCCTTCTTCCAGCTTTTCCCGTGAAAAAATGAAGTTAATGTAACACACGGGATCGAGCCCTCCGCCTATCGCGACACTTCGCTCATCAGCGCCAGCAGGTTCTCCTCGGAATCGCGAAAGAATGTCATCCATAGATCGTGCGCCGGCATTTTTGCGATCAAGTGCGGCTCGTCCTCGAAGCGCACTCCACTGTCTTTCAATTTCACGTAGGCCGATTGAATGTCGGGCACGGCAAAATACAGAACCGAGCTGGGATGATCGAACTCCGGCTTCTCCGCGCGGTCCAGCATGAGCCGCACCCCACCGCAATCGAAGAATGCGAGCCCCGGCGGCGCTTTGAAAAGCAGCTTCAGGCCGAGCACATCTTCGTAGAAAGCCGCGGCGCGCTCTACATCCTTGGCATTGATCGCGATCTGACCCAGTCGCGTGATTCCAATTCCCGTTGCCGTTGTACTCATGTTCTTGACCTCCTCTACCGAATTAGTTAGCATAGCTAACTATATTCAATGGCGAAAGTCAAGCGGGAAAAAGTCAACGCCAAAAACGCGAATACCGGAAACAAAGCACACCGGCACAAAACCATTGCGGCCGCCGACCGCCTTCATTCCGCCGCCATTCATCTGTTGCGCCGCGTGCGCCAACAGGATCCTGCCAGCGGCCAAGGCCCCGCCCGCCTGTCCGCCCTTTCGGTGCTGGTCTTTGGCGGACCCAAGGTCGACGCATCCAAGGCTGACGCATCAAAGATCGACCCATCCAAGAGCGACGCACCAAAGAGCGGAGCACCAACGACCGGCAGCCCCAGGACGCTCGGCCAGCTCGCCGCCGCCGAACAGGTCAGGCCGCCCACCATGAGCCGCATCGTCGCCGGACTCAAGCGCAGCCGCCTGGTTGAAATCACCCGCGATCCCGACGATGCGCGCCGCATGCACATCCGCGCCACCGCGAAAGGCGTGCGCCTTCTTCAGCAAGCACGCCAGCGCCGTATCGAATCCCTCGCAGCTCGCCTTGATTCCCTCACGGCGAGCGAGTTGGCCCAACTCGAAGCCGCCTTAAACATTCTGGAAGGCTTACTGCGCAATTGGCGCTGAGAGCGTGCGGTGGGAGTTTGAATTGATTGATCTGAAAGTGATCACTTGTTCTCGGCGCCACTGGCTCGCGTCCCGGCCGCATCTGCGCTCACGTATTTGATCGTAGCCACAACCGCATCGCGGATGGTCAATCTTGGCCGCCAGCCCAGGGCGCGCACCCGCGAGCAATCCAGCAGGATAAACGGGCTGTCCCCCACCCAACCGCGTTCGCCGCCCGAGTACGTCAGCTTCGGATGCAATCCCAGATACTCACAGATCCAGCCGATGGAGTCGTTGACCTCGCAATACTCGTCGGTCCCAAGATTGAAGATGTTCACTTTCCCGTCGGCGCGATCGATGGCCGCAAGAATTGCGTCAATGCAATCCTGTACATACAAATATGACTTTCGTTGGCGGCCATTCCCCAACACATGCAGATGTTCGGGATGCTCGGAAAGCTGCCGCCAAAAATCGAACACGTGTCCGTGCGAATAGCGCTCTCCCAGAATCGATACGAATCGAAAAATGTAGCCCTGCACTCCAAAACCTTCGCAATAGGCTTGAATCAACCCTTCCGCCGCCAGCTTCGACGCGCCATAAAGCGAAGTTTGCACGGGAAAAGGACACGTCTCAGGCGTGGGAAAAATCTCCGGCTCTCCATACACCGAGCCCGTCGATGAAAAAACGATCCGTTTGCAACCCTGCTCCCGCATCGCCTCCAAAACATTCCACGTTGCGATCGTATTTTGCTCCAGATCCTTGCGCGGATGTTCGGTGCCGAAGCGCACGTCGGCATTAGCGGCGAAATGAACCACCAATTCCGCGCCCTCCATCGCCTGCGCCAGTCTCTTGCGGTCGAGCAGATCAGCTTGCTGGAAACTGAACTGAGGATGAACCAACGCGCCTTCAAGAAACCGCCGTTGCCCGGTCGACATGTTATCGAAGCCAACAACACTATGCCCCGCCGCGAGCAGGCGGTCGACCACATGACTGCCGATAAAGCCCGCCGCTCCCGTGACTAAAACGCGCAATAGAACCTCCGTTGGAATCGAAAAACTAAAGCTGGATAGCGCCCTAGACAGACGCAAGAAGCTACCTGTTATCTGAAGACGTCTGCCGCAGCGCGATTCGTGTTCCCTTCAATTCAAAGCGGCTGTCGCGCCAAACGTAACGCAAACGCAGATAGCTGGCGAACCAAACTGCAAAACCGAGCAAATCGCGCAACGGATAAAGCCACGGCGCACGCCGTACCTCTGGATCACGAACTACCCTCCAGCCCACCAGCCAGGCTTCGACCAGCCGGTTCAGAACAGCTACGGCGAGGAGAACGACTCCAATTCCCCAGTGTCCCAAGCCCAGCGCCGCGAGGAACCCGAGAATCCCGTAAGGCACAGCAAAAATCAGCCCACTTCCGAAATGGCCTTTCGGACGCGAGTAGCGCGTGGTTTGCGCCCAGCGCAACTGGTTTTGCCACATGCGGCGAAACGATCCCTGGTTCACCACGTGGTCGATCACGTGACCTGAAAGCACAATGCGGTATCCCGCCTTTGCCATCAGGTTGCCGATCGCGAAATCATAGGCAATGTAATCCCGCAGCGCGGTATAGCCGCCGATGCTCGCCAGAGAATCCTTGCGCACCACGGTCGTCGGCCCCAGGCCAAACTTCATACCTTCCAGCAGATTCGCCACCAGCACTCCCGCAGTCATTTCCACCGACATCCCGATCGCCGTGAGTCCGGAGAAGAATCCTGCCGCGTTCTTGCCGCGATACAAGCACGTCACCATGCCGACCTTCGGATCAAGCAACGGCGGCACAATTTCTCGCAGGTACCGTGGACCAACTTCTACGTCGCTATCGGTTGTAACCAGAATTTCGTTCGCGGCTGCCTCTGCCAGGCAGTGAAACGAGTAGACCACCGGATTCGGCCAGGGTGTACCGGTTACCAGAATCCGCGTGCGGACCTGTGGGTAGCGCGCGCAAACCTCCCGCACCACAACCAGTGCAGGATCATCCGCCTCATCGGCGGCAAAGAGAATTTCGTAGTCGGGATAATCCTGCCGGAAGAAGCTCTCAATGTTCTCTTTGAGTCGCGCCTCCAGCCCGTGTACCGGCTTTAAAACAGAAACCGGAGGCAGTCGCGCATCGTCGGGAACAGAATTCGATTGCTGCCGCGCATCAGAACGGAACTTGATTACTCCCAGCAGCGCAAGACCAAGAAACACGGCCGAAGATGCCGTTCCCGCCAGCGCCACACCCAAAACGATATATAAGATCGTCCCGATCAATTCGCGTTAACCACACTGCAACGTCCCTGCAAGGCCCGGCCTGCAGAGCTTCAGACCCCAACACACTATACATTTCTGTGCTGCCTGAAGGTAGGGCGGCTACTCAAATCACTTCGAGGCTTCGTCGGCTTTTTCAACGCCATATGGCGGCGCCGCTTTAGTAACTTTGTAGTCTTTGTATTCAATGGAAAGAATTGCTTCGCCGCCCAGGCGTATTACGCTTTCTGTATGATTCTCAGCCGGGAGCCAGAAGCCATCCACTTTGACGTACCTGTGCTGAACTTCCGTCTTCTTGATCCAGAAAGACGGGTTCTTGGCCGGTTCGGCTTCAATCCGCACAACGGCGAAGTCTTTCGCATCAACCCAGATTTTGCCGCGATAAAGAAACTTGTTCCTGGTCTTGGGCAGCAAGTTGAGAACATATTGCGCGCCGCCCGGAGTGGTCTCGTACCCTGCGGAGGCGAAATCGTAGTTATCTGTGCTTAGCGCGGTACGCCGGCGATTTTCTTCATTCGCCGCTTCTTTTTCGCCCTCCAATAGTCTGTTGAAGACGTGTTCGATGATGAACTTGGAGCCGGTCTGGGATACGATGCTGAACTCTTTGGAATCGGGAGCGCGGTAAGTTACGTTGACCACCATCTCAGCATCGTGCTCGCTGGGGAACCCGCGGTACTGCATGCGATAGATGCGGGTTCCGCTGAATTCCTCCAGCGCCGCTGCTCGCTGCGCATTTCTTTCCTGAAGTTTCTGCGCTACCTGCGCCGCCGGCAGGAGATCATTCTGAGAGGAAGACGATGTGCTTCCCGCATCTGGCACTTGGCGAATCGGCTGGCCGAGGCACACCAGACTCCAACTCAATAGCGCAAAACCGCTCAGCACACGCTTTCTTATTCGTTTACGACCCATAGCCTGACCTTGGATGCTGAATCGCTACATCCAGTCTACCCGAGATCGCCCACACCTCCATCCATCCTTAAGGCTAGCTTCCGATCTTCATTCCCGCTCTGAACCTCCGCCTGAGAAGAGTTCGCCAACATTTCGCTCTGGTTACCTTTGTGCCTCACTCATCGGAGCTATTCCTCTTCACTTAAATCTGTCGCACACTCTTTCCAGGTACTAAATGCAACCCTCCATAAGCATAAACCGGCGTCGCCAGGATCGTGTTCAAGCTGTGCTGCCCGTGCGGGTTCGGGGAACGGACGCTTCCGGCGTCTCGTTTGAAGCGCTGGCGCATACTCTCGACCTCACGCCCAACGGCACGCGCCTCGGTGCGATTCGCCACGAACTGAAGATGCTCGACAGGTTAACCATCTTCTATCACCAGCGCAGGATGGAATTCACGGTGGTCTGGACGAAACTCCTGGATCGGAGCACCGAATACCAGGTCGGCCTTCGCGCCCTTTCGCAGGAGAAAGAGCCCTGGGGGATCAGCCTGGCGAATTGCAGCGCACCCCCGGTAACGAGGACCTCAGCGGTGTCTGGAGCCGCCTAGTCCCGGAGAAATCATGGATTTTCTAAAGTTGTGGGCAAATAACGTGTGGTCAAGCGAGCAGGGACAGGACGTTGCTGAGTACTCCATCATGCTCGCAGTCGTTCTCGTTATTGTTGTGGGCACCGTTCGTCTGATCGGCTCAAATGCCGGCAATGTTTTCTCGAACGTAGGCAGCGCAATCCAATAGCTTATTCGGCCATCTCAGGGCCGCGATGCATTTCCCACCATCGTTCTCACTGGCTCGCCGCCGACCCCGATGCAGTGAATGTCTCAGGCGGATCAAAATAGCACTGATGCCACAGAGCGGCGTCCGATAATTTACCCGCCTTCCACTGCTGCAGCGTAGCCAAGGTCGCGGCAATCATCCCTCCATCCACCGAATCGAAGATCAGCACAATCCCCGCCAGTTCTTGCGGCTTCTGCGCCAGTTGCGCATAGTCCTGGTCGAGCACGGACTTCGCAAACTCCAGTCTCACCCGCGCCCCGGCGTCCTTCTCCGATTCGCTAATCTTTTCCACCGACACAATTCTCACGCTTTTTCCCCGCAGCGGCTCCCAATCTCCGGGGAAAGTCGCGGTTTCCTCCCGCGTCACATGAAACAAGTCGGTCGCTACGGGAACCGGACCCGCCGCGCCGGCGGGCAAGTCGCTGTCCGGAACGCTATCGGGCATCTCCAGGCTGTCCCGCCAGATCCATCCTCGCGACAGTCCGGAGATCCGCACGTGAACCCAATCCCGGTTGAAATCGAGCATCTCAAACTCATCGTGCGCGCTGGCCAGGAACAGTGTCTTGGCCGTCAAACTCGCTGTCGCCACCACCGGAGTCCCGGACTTTTTGACCGCGACCAGATTCTTGGGATGAGCCTGATTCTTCAGAACCTCCTCCAGGCTGTCCGCCTCGGCTCGCAGCCCATTTTCATTTTTTTCGGCAAGGCCGTTCGCCCCCTTCGCCACGCCATTCTTTTCTTCCTCGGCCAGACCCTGAGCCATGGATGGCGAGAGACCGCTGCCGGTTTCTGGAATTCTAGGTACCGGCGCAGAAATCGTGGGCTGCGCCGAATCTGCGGTCTGGACGGGCTGCCCCGAATTCGATGGAGCCGAAGCCCTGTGCCCCGACGCAGATGAAGCAGGAGGGGGGCCAGATGAAGAAGGAGGCGGCGCAGATGACGACGTTAGCACCGGCGCAGGAGCCGGCGCAGGAACTGCCTTGGGCTTCATAACCGCCTGCGTTCCTTTGGCGGCAAGCTGGTCTGCCAGTTGATCCAGAAGGTCCGCTTCCAGGCGGCCATTCGACCTCAACAACTCATATCCCGATCGAGTGGCGGCCGGATCGACATACCAGGCGGTAACATCCACACTGACCCGCACAATCGATCCACCCGTGGGCCCCGCGCTGACCTCGAATTTCGCCTGATAATAGCCCCGGCGATAGCGGTCCAGCGGATGGTCCGCCGCAGTCGCAAATCCGTCCAGCACCGGAAGCCGCCCAGCCGTGGCGCCCTGCATCTCTTTGAGCGCCTCTTCCACGGTGGCCTTCGATTGCGGAAAACTTCGCTCGAATCCATTGCCCTGCGCGGAACCATTCTTCACGCACAAAAAAAGGCAGACGGCTACGCCCGCGGCCAGCGCGCGTGAAAAAGCTCGACCGAATCCCGCCTCATGACGCCTCATGGCTGCTCCAACTCATCGCGCATGATCCATCCATGCTGCCCGTCGTGCGTCTCCACGCCATACCAGTAGGGCGTCGAAATCACAATCAGAACTTCTGTGCCGGTGTCCAACAACTGGAGGTTGCTCGCGGTATGGAACGGCGCGGATTTTAGCGGCGCGCCCGGGGACTTCACCCGCCTCTCGACCTGCTTGCGAAGCTGTTTGACATGCTCTTCCAGGGTCTGGGCCGGCGGCGCTGTCGCGACCACCTCCGCGGCTGGGACCGATTCGTTCTGCATCGCCTGAGGAGCAACTTGGGGCTCCGCTTGAACTGGCGCGGGCTGAACTGAGGACGGAACCGGTGATTGAATTGGCGCCGACTGAACGGGAACCGGGGATTGAACTGGCGAGGACTGCACTGGAGAGGATTCCACCGGGGCTGATTCGGCCGAGGTTGAGTCAGCTTGCAGCGTGGGATTCCGCTTCTTCTCCAACTGCTCTTGCCGCTCCTTCTCAGCCTCCAGGTTCTGTTGTTTCATTACCTCGATGGCTTCAATGTGCTCATGGATGTCCTTGTACTCGGCGCTTTCCACGGAGCCGTCCGATTGATGAACGATCTGGCGAAAGTCTTCCTTGAAAAGCGCGTCGATGCGCAGAACCGCATGCTTGTCGCCTTGAGGCTGTACTACGTAGCGCACCGCCAGCGTCCCCACATCGCTGCTGTCCTTGAAGTTGCGCGGGTCGAGGGTTTGCTCGCGAATCTTATAAAAGACTTTCCCGCCTCCGTCCCATGGCGGAAACACCCGCGACGAAGTGGCGGCTTTCGCTCCGGCCACGAATTCGTCTTTGTTGTATTCCTTCGTGCCCCTGATCACGCCGTTCTGTGTGATGTCTTCAACGACCTGCTCGACTTCACTCTCCGGCACAGGAAGGTTGACGATCAAACCTTCCCCGTAGTGCAACTTATCTTTCTCCCGGGCCGCGAGCGGAAACGCCGCCGCGAAAAATAACAGAAGCAGCAGGACAAGTTGCCCGGCAGCCCGCGCACTAATCCGGCCGATAGCGTAATCGCGTCGCGCGCGCAAGCCAGAGCCCCTCCACAAGCCCACCATAATCTCCGATCCAGACTTCACAGAGTCTCGTACCGCTGCCACAATCCTGTCAACTGTCTGCCCACGCCGCAATCGTACGCTGTGCGGGCAGTGTCGGGGTGTTCATTTCGCGAGATGACCTTGTAAAAAATCTGTCAAAAACTACCGTTCCGTCCGTGACAAGCCCCACGTCTCGTCGGATCGTCTCCGACGAGAATCTAGCTTGCACTGAGCGCCACGTCGAAAACTTCTTGACCTACGTATTTCGGTAGTAGTAGGATTCATCCCCGGTACGGTGGTAGGACCTCATACAACGGTTCTGCTTCGCAAAAAAGGCAATGAAGAAAGGCTCCACGTTCGACCCTTTCAGTTCGCCACGCCAACGTTCGCTCTCCACTAGAGCGGTCCTGTCCCACAAACCAGATCTTGATTCGATCTTGCCGAGGAGTCCGGCCATGCACGCTTCGAGTCGTTTTCATCTTCGCAACTTCTTTCAGCTTGCGACCTCCTTTGCGGCGGTCGCTCTGGTTGTCACATCCGTGATTCTCAGCTGCAGCCAGCCAGCGAACGCCCTCCCCGCCTTCGCCAGAAAGTACGGCTTGCGCTGCTCGGCCTGTCACGAGTCCTGGCCAATGCTGAATTATTTCGGCCAGAAGTTCAAAGACAACGGCTACCAGCTCATGAACGACCGCGATGCCCCGATCTGGCAGAATCCCGGCTACTGGCCGGTCACCTTCCGCATCACGCCCATCTGGCACCGGGTCAGCGTCGGCAAAGTCCAGATTGACACCTACACGGCCGGGATGCTCGACGGTGGGCAGGCAATCCAGCGCATCTCGAGTTCCGGCTTTGACTTGAGCGGCCTCGACTTCCATACCGCCGGAACTCTGGAGAAGAACATCTCCTTCTATCTGCTTCCGTCCTCCGATCCCACAGGCGCTTTTCACTTTGAGCAGGTTTTCGTGCGCTTGGATAACATCGCGCACAGCTCCTGGCTCAATATCAAGTTGGGCAGGTTCGAACTCGACAACCTCCTCTCTGAAAAGCGCATTCTGACCCTTACCGGCAACGGCGGTATTTATCAGACGTATCACTTTATCCCCGTGGGCGACGGAAACATCTTCGGGCAGATAGGCGATAACCAGCTCGGCATCGAGTACTTGGGGCACTCGGCCGATGATCGCACCCGCATCGGCGCCTCCCTTGTCAGTTCGAATGATGGGAATGTCAACCTGACTCTGGGAGCCAACTCCTACACTGGTTTCTTTACTGGGAGCCAGGCTTTTGATCTGGGCAGGATGGGAGTGCAACGCGTCGGCTTCTACGCCATGGTCGGGCAAGCCGCAACCTACTATCTGACCAGTTCCACAAGTGGGGTATCCATTCCGATCCCAGGTTCGGGAATTGCCAACAAGGGCTTCAGCCGCGAGGGCTTCGTCGGTCAATTCTACTTCGGCCCGCACCTCGATCTTACGGTCGTGACCCAGCATGGCTCGGATAACGTGTGGTTCGGACAAGGTTACGGCAACGCCATCGGCACAGACGGTAATGGCGGCACCACTGCCACCTGCTCGAGTCCCGCCCCCGGTTGCCCGTTCTTGAATAATGTGCCGGGAACCACTCTTGCGATGGGATCGCAGGCGCCTAGCTGGAACGGCGCCACCTTCGAGGGTCACTACGTCTACAGTCCGCAACTGATCTTCATCGGCCGCTACGAAGTGGAAAAGATGTCGCAACAAGCCAACGGAGACGTCTGCGGTGGTGTTGCTTGTCCTGCCAACCTTGGCAATATCTCCACCTACACCGTCGGCTTCCGCTATAACCCGTTCATGACGAGCCGCGCCGGCCTGGCCTGGCACAACGAGTACAACTGGCTGCACCAGGACGGTACCGGGCCGACCAATCTCTTCTCCGGAGCACTCACCAACATCAACACCAGCGAATTGCTGATGGGACTTGACTTCGATTTCTAGCGAGGATAGACATGCGAACAAAATTGCAGAATTGGATGCTTTTGCTTAGCTCAGCTGCGCTTTTGGCGCTTCCGTCGGCTTCCTCGGCGCAGCTCTCGACGTTCGACATAGAGACCCGTATTGGCACGGAAAGCCACGTCGGCAATGTCACCGGTCACGCCAAAGATGCCGCGCTCCCCTACCGCCGGTACTGTGTTGGCTGCCATGGTCCGTTGGGAGATGGAAATGGCGAAAACGCCCCTTACATGCAGCCCCCCACGTTCCAACAGCCTCGCGACTTCCAATTAGGCGTGTTCAAGTGCCGCTCGACTCCCACCGGAACACTGCCTACCGACCAGGATCTTTTCGACGCCATCACTCGCGGCTTCGACCGCTCCAACATGCCGCAATGGAATACTTTGACCAAGCAGGAGCGCGCCGACCTCGTGGCCTGGGTGAAGCACTTCTCGCCGCGCTGGCTCAGCGAAAAACCCGGAACCCCCATCACCATTCCTCCCGAGCCGGAGGTCACGCCCGAGCGCATCAAGGCTGGCCGCGACGTCTTTGCCCGGGTCCAGTGCTGGAAGTGCCACGGCGTCCAGGGCATGGCCAACGGCCCGTCGGCTTCGACTCTCACCGACGATCTGGGCCGCCCCATCGCTGCCTTCAACTTTACCGACGGATCCCGGCCTAAGTGCGGCGATACCGATACCGATATCTACCGGATCTTCATGACCGGTCTGGACGGCACGCCCATGCCTTCCTTCGCCGACAATATCAAACCCGATGAGGCTTGGGATTTGGTCTTCTATCTCCGAACCTTCATGCGCCAGAAGAGCAAGGAAAAAGAAATGGCGAAGACGCTGGGCCTGAAGCCGGTTGATCCAAATGCCCCGGCGGGACAACAATAAGCGCCAAATTTGCAAGCGGAGTTCTCTGTCCTTGCAAAGCGCATAGCAGTTCTTACTTAAGGAGGATTCGCATGAAGAGTCGATACAATTATGTTGCCTTACTATCGGCAGTAGTATTAGTTTGTTGTGCCGCTTTGATCTTAGGTCAAAAAGTCAGCGCGGCTGGTGAGGGCAAAATTACTGGCACGGTGAAACTCGACGGCCCTGCTCCGCACATGAAGGGCATTGACATGTCGAAAGACCCGTACTGTGTCAAGGCCCACGCCACCGATCCCGCCCACCTCGAAACTTACGTGGCCGGGGCTAACGGTGGACTGCAGAATGTGGTTCTCTATATCTCCGACTGGAACGGCAACGCCCTGGTATCAACCGCCGTCCCGGTATTCGATCAAAAGAACTGCGTCTATTCCCCGCACGTGTTAGCGCTCGATGCCGGTCAGACATTCAAGGTGACTACCAGCGATCAGACAGCCCATAACATTCATCCGCTGCCCAACCCGATGGTCAATGTCGGGTGGAATCAGTCGCAACCGCCGGGAGCGCCGGCGATCGAGAAGAGTTGGAAAAACCCCGAGATGATTCCCGTTCAGTGCAACATCCATCCCTGGATGCATGGTTGGTTCATTGTGGTCAAAGGTCCCTACGCCACCACCGATAGCAATGGCGCTTACACCATCGAGAATGTCCCGCCCGGAAGCTACACCGTTACCGCCTGGCAGGAAGCCGCCGGCACCCAGACGGCGAAAGTGACCGTGGCCGCCGGCGCAGCCGCAACCGCTGATTTCACCTTTAAGGCGAAGTAGGCCCAGCATTCGTGCCGTTGGTTACACCATTGAACGGTTAGGAGCGCCGCAGCATTAAGCCTGCGGC
Source organism: Candidatus Sulfotelmatobacter sp. (assembly GCA_050012155.1). Lineage (GTDB taxonomy): Bacteria > Acidobacteriota > Terriglobia > Terriglobales > Acidobacteriaceae > Sulfotelmatobacter. The sequence goes on from JBEKHS010000001.1 coordinate 244,633, forward strand.
GTTCCAACAAAAGGCCGGACCAGAATCGGCCGAAGGTGGATGACATGGCGAAGATACTCGCGGTGACCATCGTATTAATCGCAATCGGCTCGGCGGTTCCCATCGTGATGCACATGTGGCCCATGCCGGAAGACATCTCTGTCCACGGCCATCTTATCGACGAGCAATTTGCTGACACGATGTTGGAAACTGGGATTGCGTTCCTCTCCTCGCAGTTCCTCCTGGCATTCTTCATCTGGAAGTTCTCCAGTCCCAAGCCCGGCGACAAGATCAAGCGCTTCCCCGGCGGCGCTGCGGGTTTGGTCACGGCCGCATTCCTTTTGGTCGGCACTGAAGTCTTGGCTTTGGGAGTTTTTGGCGTTAAAGCTTGGGGCAGCGAGTATTTCACCCCACCCGCAGCCGACGCAATGCCGATTCAGGTGCAGGCCGGACAGTTCGCGTTTTACTTCCGTTACCCCGGTCCCGACGGAACGTTCGGTCCGCTTCACCCGGACCAGATCAATGAGTCAACCGGCAATTTCTTCGGTATCGATACCACCAACGATCAGGCTTCAAAAGACGATATCGTAACCGCCGAAATGGCCATTCCCGTGAACCGCGAGATTCACCTGCTGATGCACTCAAAAGATCTGGGGCACTCTTTCTATGTTCCGGAGTTGCGCGTCCACCAGGATTTTGTCCCTGGATTGGATCTCTCGGTTCACTTCACCGCAACCAAGATCGGCAAGTACGAAATCGTCTGCACCCAGCTTTGCGGCCTCGGGCACTACAACATGAAGGCGTATCTCGAAGTGAAGTCCCAGGAAGATTACGACGCCTGGATCAAACAGCAAGCAGCGCTGCAGTAGGCGGAAGAGCCGCGCTGCAGTAGGAAGAAGAGTGGAAGAGCCGCACTGCAGCAGGAAGAGACGTGGAAGAGCGGCGCTTTAGCGCCGCGTAAAGCATCACCATTCATGCGGGCTTTAGCCCCTGAGCATCTGGATAATCCATCTCGTTCGAGGTGAGCACAATGCACGATATGTCGGCACCTGCGGCGCACCACGGAGCCCCCACCAGCTTCATCCGCAAACATGTTTTCAGCCTCGACCACAAGGTCATCGGGAAGCAGTATTACGCGCTGGCATTGGTCGCCGTCTTCGTCGGCATGGTGCTCTCCTGGATCATGCGCATCCATCTGGGATGGGGCAGCTACGCCATTCCCGGCCTGCACTGGCTTTCCAAGGTCGGTGCTCCTGGCGATGTGATGACTCCCGAGTACTATCTGCAACTCATGACCATGCACGGAACCATCATGGTCTTCTTCGTGCTCACCACCGCCCCGTTCGCCGCCTTCGGAAATTTCTTCCTGCCCATCCAGGTCGGCGCGGAGGACATGCCCTTCCCGCACTTCAACATGATGTCTTTCTGGGTTACGTTCGTAGCCTTCGTGGTTCTGGTCGCGTCGTTTTTCGTGCCCGACGGCCCAACCCTTGGCGGCTGGACTCAGTATGCCCCGCTGAGCGCTGTGGGCGCGGTTGCCGGCCCCGGACAGGGTCTCGGCGTGGTTCTTTGGGCCGCTTCGATCGGCATTTTCTGCATCGGCCAGTTGCTGGGTTCTTTGAACTTCATCACCACCACTCTCGACATGCGCTGTAAAGGCATGTCCCTGATGCGTCTCCCGCTCAGCGCCTGGGCCTGGTTCATCACCTCGGTCATGGGCCTTACGGCATTTGCAGTACTGATGCCCGCCTGCATTCTCCTTATTCTCGATCACGTCGCCGGGACCAGTTTCTTCGTATCCTCCAACGAGGTAATCAACGGCCAGCTATTACCTCACTCCGGCGGATCGACTCTGCTCTGGCAGCACCTGTTCTGGTTCTTCGGACATCCCGAGGTCTACATCGCAATCATCCCCGGAATGGGCATCGTCTCCCACGTTCTGATCACCAACATGCGCCGGCCGCTGCTCAGCCACCGAGTGATCATTTACGCCATGGGAGCCCTGGCCGTCCTCAGCTACATGGTGTACGGCCATCACATGTTCGTCAGCGGCATGAATCCTTTCTCCTCGCTGGCCTTCTCCTTCCCCACGCTGGTCATCACCATCCCCGCCACCGTAGTTGTCTTAATCTGGCTGGGCAGTTTGTACGGCTCCAAGTTGCGCATCAACTCGGCGTCGCTGTTCGCAGTCGGATTCATCTCCATGTTCATCAGCGGCGGCGTCAGCGGATTCTTCCTGGCGCAGCCTTCCATCGACATCATGCTGCATGCCACCTATTTCGTCGTCGGCCACTTCCACCTGGTGATGGCAGTCGCGGCCATGTTCGGCATCTTCGCCGGAACCTACTTCTGGTTCCCCAAGATGACCGGCCGCATGATGAACGAGGCTCTGGGCAAGATCCATTTCTGGTTTACCTTCGTGGGCGCATACTGCATCTTCATGCCCTTCCACTACCTGGGCATCGCTGGCAATGTGCGCCGCTATCAGGCCTTCACCGACGACTACCTGATTCCCCTCATTCCTGTGCACAAGTTCATCACCGTCGCCGCCGTGGCCACGGGTCTGGTTCAGCTCATTTTCCTTTACAACCTGATTCACAGCCGCTTCTGGGGCGCACCGGCTTCGGACAATCCCTGGGAAGGCACTTCGCTCGAATGGAGTACCGCCACTCCGCCGCCCCACAACAACTTTGGCGACAAGATGCCGGTGGTTTACCACGATCCTTACGAATACAGCGTCGAAGGGGCAAGCAGCGACTTCATAATGCAAACTTCGCCCGAGCAACTCAAGAACCCGCACGAAGAGAAGTAAGAAGCAAAAACAAGTCAAGGAGCAATTAGAGGGTGTCGCGTAAGAGGATTTGAAAGGGCCCGGCTTCACAGTTTGCTGAAAAACTCGCGATTCGTATCAGGGTATGCCTTCAGGCATACCGCAATGCTGCGTTTTCAGTAGCGCCTTCAGGCGCTGCGCACGTGCATCCGAGTTTTCAGCAAACTGTTCAGCCGGGCCGCTAAGAGCCGCATAGATACAGGGCTTTAGCCCCCGAGGAGAAGTCAGCATGGCGACCACGGTTCACGAACCGCCGAAAATCGAGCCCGGCCCATTGCCGAGCCACGGCTCCGGCGACGGAGGCTGGCGGAATCTGGTTCCTGCCGACGGAGATTTGCGCCAGGTCCGGAACGCTTCTCCTCCGCCCGCCAGCACGGGCATCTGGGTAGGTCTGGCGGCCATCACCATGACCTTCGCCGCCTTCACCAGTGCCTTGATCGTTCGTCAGGGCGGCGCTCCCGATTGGCAGCACATTACCCTGCCGCCTGTGCTTTACCTGAACACGCTGGTAATCGTCGCCAGCAGCGTCACTCTGGAAATATCCCGCCGCCGCATCGCGGCCTTCATGGGCGGTCTGCAAGACGCGAGTCAGAAAGCCAGTCCGGCGCGCTGGCTGTACATAACCCTGTTCCTGGGATTGCTCTTTGTTGCCGGTCAGACTCTTGCCTGGCTCCAGCTCACTTCTCAGGGAATCAAACTTTCCACCAGCATTAACTACTCCTTCTTCTATGTGCTGACCGTAGCGCACGCGCTGCACGTATTCGGCGGCCTCGGGGGCTTGGTCCGCGTGATCGCAAAATTGAACCAATCCGTCCTGAAACGCAGCACCCTCGACGCCACTTCGCGGTATTGGCATTTCATGGGTGCGCTGTGGGTATATCTGCTTTTGTTGCTTTGGATAAAGCTCTGACCATTCAAAGGTAGGAGGCAACGTGAGCCAAGCCGATTTTTCGATTCACGCGCAGGTGTCGCGATCGGAGGCGACGGAGTTAATGACTGCGCCCGCGTTTTCCGTTCCCGCGAAAAAGATGGCGATGTGGCTGTTCATCATCGCCGACAGCGCCACCTTTGCCGGCTGTCTGGTCGCCTACGGCTTCATACGCAACGCCACTCCCGATTGGCCACGGCCTTTTCACAGCATCACCAACGTAGCGCTGATGACCTTCATTCTGCTCACCAGCAGCTTGACCATGCTCTTAGGCGTCCAGTCCGCCCAGGCCGGCGAGAAGGCCAAAGCGTTCCGCTGGACCATGATTACCGCTCTTTTCGGAATTCTCTTTGCCGCCCTTCACATTCGTGAATGGATGGGAATGATCGGCGAAGGCGCCACCCTGTTCCATAATCCATGGGGTACGCCCTTATTCAGCTCTTTGTTTTTCAGCATCACCGGCCTCCACCTGCTCCACGTAACCGGAGGCGTGATCGCTCTCATTGCCGTAGCGTTCAAATACCAGGGCGGACGCTACCAGGCCGACGACCTCGAAGTTACCGGTCTCTATTGGCACTTCGTGGACTTGGTTTGGATGTTCGTAGTCCCGTTAATCTATCTCTTGAATCTGGCTCATTAAGCACCAACGACGCAGGAGCAAATCACTATGACTACCGGCGCAGCGCACAAAAGCAGTCTGGGAAAAGATCTGATTGTCTACGTTTGCCTGCTGGCTTTGGCTGGAATCCAGTTCGTCATCGCCTATCAGAACATCAGCGCGGCGCAGATGTTTGTGCGCATGCTGGCCGTCGCCATGATCGAAGCCGGCCTCGCGCTTCTGTTTTTCATGCATCTGTCGGAGAATCGCGGACTACGCTGGTTTGTCCTGATCTTCACCGTCGCCGTCCTCCTGGGCATGCAATACGGATGGACCGACAGCTTTCGTCTGATCGACGGTGTACCATGGGCGAAGTAGGGTAGCCTTAGATTGTCATCCTGAGCAAGCGTTTTTTGCGCAGCGAAGGATCTAGGCGAGCCGCGCGACTCCACGGAGCCTGCCCTGAGAGAGCGGAAGCGACCGAAGGGCGCGTTTGGCTCGCTTCCTTATTCGGCCGCGATGCAACCATGAAGCTTTCGAAACCAATCTGGCTTTTCGCAATTGCGCTCGTCGGGCTATACGTCCTGTTATCTCCGCTGCCTGCCTTCGCGCAAAGCTGCGCACTTTGTTATACCCAGGCCGCCTCCTCGGGCTCGCGGATGATTCAGGCCCTGCGCAGCGGCATCCTGATCCTCATCGCTCCTCCAACTTTCATGACCATCGGCGTGATCTTCGTCTGTTATCGTAAACGCAATCAGACTCGAGACAACGATGACGACGAATCGAATCTCGGTTGGAGAAAAAACGACTAGGGAAAAGGCGATTGGAAAAAGATCGAGTCGAAGAATGACTCCTCCATCAATTCGCGGCATGTTCAAGATATTTCCCACCCTGCTCGTTTGCCTCGCTCTGCTTCCGGCCGTATTCGCCTCCCGCGCCAGCAAGCGACTGCAAATTTATTTCATCGACGTCGAGGGCGGGCAGTCCACACTCGTCGTTACTCCATCCGGCCAGTCCTTGTTAATCGACACCGGCTGGCCCGGCGCCGGCGCTCGCGATGCGGATCGGATCGTCGCCACAGCCCGCGCTGCTGGCCTCAAACGCATCGATTACGTTCTGATCACGCATTACCACGACGACCACGTCGGAGGAGTTCCTCAGCTACTCGAACGCATCAAGGTCGGCACTTTCGTCGACCACGGCCCCAATCAGGAGGATTCCGATGCGACCCGCCGAAACTATGACGCTTATCAAAAAGCCATCAAGGGATACCCTCACATCGTCGCCGCTCCCGGCATGGGGCTGCCGCTTAAAGGGTTGGAACTGCATATTTTGAGCGCAGCAGGAAACCTCATCCAATCCCCACTTCCCGGAGCCGGAACCGCAAATCCTTATTGCTCCACCGAGCCCACGCCCGACGAAGATCCCACCGAGAACGCCCGTTCGCTGGGCCTGCTGATCCAGTACGGCCACTTTCGTTTCCTCGATCTCGGCGACCTTACCAAGAAAAAAGAACTCGAACTCGTCTGCCCCAACAATCTGATCGGCTCCGCCGACCTATTCCTCGTAAATCACCACGGCCTCTACCTTTCGAACTCAAAGTCATTGGTGTGGGCCGTTCACCCGCGAGTGGCGATTTTCGATAACGGGGCGCACAAAGGCGCCAGTCCCGCAGCCTGGCAAATCGTGCATGATTCCCCCGGCATCGAAGACATTTGGCAGCTTCACTACGCGATGGATTCAGATAAAGACCACAACGTCGCCGCCGACCGGATTGCGAACCCAGCGGAGCAACCCGACGGCCAGTATATTAAGGCCGAAGTGTCCTCCGACGGAACCTTCACCGTGACCAACTCGCGGAACGGCTTCCAGCAAACCTACGCAAAAAAGTGAGCGCTCGTCCCCGCGAAGGCGATTGTCATTCTGAGCGAGCGTTCTTTGCGGAGCGAAAGCTTGCCCTGAGCGATGTATGGTCCGCCGCCGGATTGCAAGCAGGATTAAAGCGATGACAAGAATTGGTCTGCGCCAATGTATTCGGCCTACGGTTGAAGCACTTGCTGCTTCTGGCCATAATGG
>JBEKHS010000002.1:0-171214 GCA_050012155.1 Candidatus Sulfotelmatobacter sp.
AAGGAAGCGGGCCAAACGCGCGACTATTGCGCCGCAAAGGGCGCGGCGCTTCGCGCGGCCCGCCCAGATCCTTCGCTGCGCAAAGGACGCTTGCTCAGGATGACAATTTCAAACTGAGGCACCACCGCCGGTTGTGATAAAACGTTCTGTGCCCTTCACACACCGGTCCACATCCGCAGGTCGTGAATGCCTAGGAGCGGCATGTTAAGAACGTTCTTCGTCCGTCTTTCCGAAAACCCATCCTTGCGCAGCTTCGCCGAGCGTTCGTCGCTCGGGCGCCGCGTCTCCGGGCGTTTTGTAGCTGGGACTGAGATCGCCGACGCCGTACGTGCCACTCAAGCTATCAACCGCGCGGGCATGAGCGTCTCCATCGACAACCTCGGTGAAAATGTAACGAATCCAGACGAAGCCCGGCACAGCGCAGAGCTCTATCATCAGATTCTCGACGCGATTGTTGCCAACCAGCTCAACGCCAACATCAGCCTCAAGCTAACGCATATGGGGCTGGATGTGGATGAGAAACTGGCTCGCGACATCGTCAGCGGATTGGTCGCTAAAGCTGCGTCCATGGATCCTCCCGGCTTTGTGCGTGTCGACATGGAAGGCTCGCCCTACACGAAGCGCACGCTCGATTTCGTGCACGAACTGCACCGCATGCCGGGAAACGCCAACTCTGTCGGCACCGTGATCCAGTCGTATTTGAAGCGTTCGGAGAGCGATGTCGAGAAACTGATGGCCGAGCGCATTCGCATCCGGCTCTGCAAAGGAGCGTATAAGGAATCCGCCGATATCGCATTCGCTGACAAGGCGGACGTGGATGCCAACTACGTCAAGCTGATGAAGATTCTGATGAAGAGTGGCGTCTATCATGGCTTAGCGACGCACGATGAAAGCATTATCCGGCAAGCTCAGGCTTTCGCGACGAGTGAAAAACTTTCCCGAGACTCTTTCGAATTCCAGATGCTCTACGGTATTCGCCGCGATTTGCAGCGCAGGCTCGCCCGCGAAGGCTGGCGCCTTCGCGTATACATTCCCTTCGGCAGCGAGTGGTATCCCTACTTCATGCGGCGGCTGGGTGAGCGCCCGGCGAATGTTCTGTTCATTGCACGCAATCTGCTGCGGTCGTAAGTACGAGCGCTTCTTCCAGCATATCCGGGGAACGAAAAGGCTCCAGCGAAATAAGATCTTCGGACTACGAAAGTTTTCGTTGACACTACGAATATCTTCGTAGTATGGTTTTACCCATGAAGCGTGCCCCACAGAAACCCACCGCATCGGAGCTCGAAGTCCTCCGTGTTCTCTGGACCCGCGGCCCGTCCACGGTTCGGGAAGTACACGACGCCCTCAATGAGAAGAAGCCTATGGGCTACACCAGCGTGCTGAAGTTTCTGCAAATCATGACCGCAAAAGGCACGGTTCGCCGAAACGAAACCCAGAGGGCGCACGTCTATGAAGCATGCCTGCCGGCCGAGCAAACCAAGCGTCAACTTGCCGGGGACATGCTGCATCGCGTCTTCGAGGGCTCCGCCAGCCAGCTCATGATGCATGCCCTGGCTGGGCGCAAAGCTTCGCGCGAAGAAATTGACGAAATACGCCGCTTGCTGAACCAATACGAATCGGACGAATACGAGAGGAACCGGCGATGAGTCTCACGAATTGGCTTTCCCCGAGCGCAATGCATTCTCTGGGATGGACGCTGCTGCACTTTCTGTGGCAAGGCACAGCCGTGGCGGCGCTGGCCGCGGTTCTAATGACGGCGTGCAGGCGCGCTTCCACGCGCTACGTGGTAGGTGTAGTTGCGTTGCTTCTGATGCTTGCCACTCCTGTCGGGACATTCCTTTTTCTTTCACCCCTTTTTCTTTCACCGTCGAGCGCAGCGGCACCGGCACGGTTTTCTTCAGCCCCACAGACGGGAATAAGGGCAACAATAAATCCGTCGCCGAGCGCTTCAGCCGGAATCTCGTACTTCTCGCCCTTGCCGGACGCTCTGCCCTGGCTGGTGGAAGCGTGGTTGCTCGGCGTGGCATTCTTCAGTCTTCGTTCTGCCGGCGGATTCCTGCTTCTGGAACGCGAGCGCCGCAAACAATCCACAAACCCGAGCGCTCGGGTACTTACGATGTGCCAAATGCTGCAGCAGAGGCTTGGCCTGGAACGAGCCGTTCGTTACTGCGAGTGCAAATGGCTGCAGGCGCCGGCGGTAATCGGCTGGTTCCGTCCGATCGTGCTGTTGCCTGTTGCGGCTCTGACCGGACTTTCCGAGGAGCAACTGGAATCGGTGATTGCGCACGAACTGGCGCACATCCAGCGGCTCGACGCTTTCGTGAATGTTTTCCAGATTTCAGTGGAGACGCTGCTTTTCTATCACCCGGCGGTATGGTGGCTGAATAAGCGCATTCGCGCCGAACGCGAGCATTGCTGCGACGATGTGGCGGTTGCGCTTTGTGGCAATCCTGTTCAGTACGCGCGGGCGCTCACTCTAATGGAGGAATGGAGAAGCGCGCCTGCCCTGGCGATGGCAGCGAACCACGGTCCGCTCGCGGAGCGGATATTCCGCGTGCTTGGGGTGAAATCGGGGAGCCGTGGGATGGGACTCACTGGTGGTCTGCTATGCCTGACCGCCGCGCTGTTCGCGGGTAATGCTCTGTTCGGAATCGCTTACCCGAAGCCCACCGTGCATGCCAGCGAAAAGCTTATTTGGGCGGCTGTTCCCGTTCCGCAATCTTCCCCTGCGCCGGCTAGCGCTCCGACTCCTGCAGCTAAACCTTCTCCTGCACGCCCGGCCGCCGCGCCCCAGCCGGCGGCTGGCGGTTCCTATATTGACGGCATGAAGGCTGTCGGATTCGACAACCTCACGGTCGACCAACTGATCGCCATGAAGATTCAGGGCATCACGCCGGAATACATCCGTGGACTACAGGAACAGGGACTGCATCCCGATCGCGACCATCTCCTCGGCATGCGCATACAGGGTGTAACGCCCGAATATGTGCACGACTTGCACGGCTTGGGTCTGAACCCAGACGGCGAACAGATTGTCGGTATGAAGATCCAAGGAATCGATGCCGCCTACGTCCGCGGACTCCAAGAAGCTGGCGTTCAATTCGACATCAGGCAGCTTATCGTTTTGAAGATTCAGGGGGTGACGCCGGCATATGTGCGCGGGCTCCACGAGCAAGGGTTACAGCCTGAGGCTAACCAACTCATAGGCATGCGTATCCAGGGTGTGACTCCCGAATACGTTCGTGACATTCGCGCTCTCGGACTCACGCCGACGGCCAGTCAGTTCATCTCGATGCGGATTCAGGGCGTGACGCCCGAGTACATAAAAGGCTTGCAGGCTGCGGGATTGAAGGTCGATGTGGAAGACATTATCCGCGCCAAGATACAGGACATCACACCGGAGTTCATCGAGAGAGCTGCCAAGCACGGGTTCCAAAACCTGACCCTCGACAAGCTGATCCAGCTCAAGCACGTGGGAATCCTGGAATCGCCCGCTGATCTTTAAGAGGAGAAAAAGAGGAGAAAACGCTATGAGACTTACTCGAACTTTTGCCTTTGTCGTATTCGGCTTCTGCCTGGTTTTCGCCGTCGTGAAGAACCGTGCGGCAGACGTTCGCAGCGGAGACTGGACCGTTCGCAAGGCCGACGATCCGGGGAAAGTGGAGTTCTCGCTGATCGAACACCACCGCGGCGGAAACTCCAACAACGAATCGGATTGGCTCGTGAGTTCTTTCCCGGGCGTCGATTTCTCCAAGTCCGGACGCCAGGACGTTCACTTCACGGTCGCGCGCGATGCCGGCAAGATCGAATGTGAGGGCTTTCTCAATGACGGCGAAGGGGCGGGCATATTCCACTTTCAGCCTGACCCTAACTATGCGGGCGAGATGCGCAAGCTCGACTTCTCCGTCGACGAAGACAAGCAGTACAGCATGGCGGTGCAAGATGTCAGTTTGGAATTCGCGCGGCAGATGAGGAACGAACATCTCTCCGATCTGGACGCCGACAAGCTGATTGCCTTCCGAATCTTCCGCGTCGATTCAGCCTTCATTGAGGAACTGCGCGCAGCGGGTCTTAAGATTTCAGAGAGCGACAAACTGGTGGCGTTCCGCATCCATGGCGTAAGCCCGCAGATGGTTCGCTCTCTGCATGAGGCCGGCTATTCGCCCGATGAGGACACGCTGGTCGCGATGAGAATTCATGGCGCCACGCCGGAATGGATTGAGGAGCTCAAGAAACGAGGCTACGATCACGTGGATCTCGAAAAGCTCATCGCGTTTAGAATCCATGGTGTTTCCCCGGAATTTATCGAGAAGCTGCAGGGTTTGGGCTACTCTCATCCCGACCCGGACGAACTGGTAGCCATGCGGATCCACAACGTCACGCCGGAATACATCAGCGAACTGCGCTCGCAAGGGATGCAGAACCTGAGCATCGATCAACTGGTCAACATGCGCATTCACGGCATCGACTGAAAAACAGTGGTCAGTGGTCAGTGGTCAGAGACTCGAGGGGAAATTTGCCTGGAAGTAGCACAGGCCCGCAGTACCGTGGAAACGCCTGAGCAGGGCTCGGGAATCGATTCAACCAAACCAACCTTGACAGTCACATCCAACCACCGATCACCGTTCTGGAACTGTCGCCTACTTCTTCAATCCCGCTGTGAAGTTTGAGATCACCGTGACGGATTGGTTGACCTGCTGCGAAACCAGGTCGAGGAGGATTTTCTTTCCGTCGGGCGAAACATCGTAGAAGCCCTGCTGACTCGCCGGACTGATGGCAAGCACTTGAGCGGCGCCGAATTGCAACGCACCGCTGACTTCCTTTACGGGCACGGCAGTCACGGCTCGGTTGGCTACGGCAAAGTAGTAAAGCTCTTTACCGTCCCTGCTCCAGCGCGGGTTCGATCCTTCGTTGGTCGAAACCTGCCATTTGCCCTGTCCGCCGCCGAACGCTACCACGTAGATTTCGAATGTGCCGGATTCGCTCGAGGTGTAGGCCAGCCAATGGCCGTCGGGCGAAAGACTGCCCTGGCCGCTGAACGAGTTCGCGGTGCGGGGTACAACCTGGCGCGGCTTGCGATCGCCATCGAGTGGCAACGCCCAGACCTCCGAGTTGCCAATCGGGCCGCGGTCGTAGAAAAGGGTTTTGCCGTCGCGCGACCAGTCGCTGGGGATGGTCACCTGATCGTCGGTGAGCAGGAGTTCCTCCGCGCCACTGCCATCGGAAGGCTTGCGGAATAGGGTGGAGTGACCGTTGCGATCTGAATTGTAGGCGATCCACTTGCCATCGGGCGACCAGACCGGAGTGTTGTTTTGCACGGGGCCGAAGGTGAGCCGCGTCTTCACCCCGCGCGCCACGTCGAGCACCCAGATGTCGTTCATGCCGAGGTCGATGCCGAGAGCGATGCGGTCGCCTTGCGGGGACATGCGTGCGGTCTGCAGGTTGGTCAGCTTGTCGGCCGCAGCACCAATCTGCTTTCCGTTGCGATCCATCCAGACGAGTTGCCAATCGGCGGTGCCGCCGCTGCCAAAAACCAGCAAGCCGTTATCGGAAGTGGAGGCGTCCATGTGCCAGGTGCTGGCGTCGTTCACCACTCCGCTGGCCAGGCTCTGAGCATCTCCGCTCAGCGTTCCATTGGCGGGATTGAAGGGTTGCGCCATCAACTGGTCGCCGCGCGCGAACAAAAGAAAACCGCTGCTGTAAACCGCGTTGGATTGCAGGTGCACGAGCAATCGATTCTCCTTGCCATCCAGCGAGGCGTAATAGACCGTGTCGTTCGCCGCCCGGGAGGGGTCGTGGTTAATGGCCAGGTAAATAAAGTGCTTGCCATCGGGTAGAAAGAACGGCCAGCGATGTGAGGTGTACTGGGTATGGTCGATGGTGGTAACGGGAACGGGAGTTCCGCCGGTCGCGCTGACTCGCATCAGGGAAGTTTGCGTATCCGGGGAGAAGACGATGGTCCCATCCGGGCCCCACGCGCCGCCGCGGCCGAATGGCGCATCGCATACCACGGCCGCGTACCCGCCGCTGAGGTCGATCATCTTGAGCTTGCTATCGGCGAAGAAGGCCAGCGAGCGGCCGTCGTGCGACCAGAAGGGAAAAATTGCGCCATCGGTGCCGGCGAGCTTGTGCGCTTCCAGAGAGTTCATGGGGCGGACCCAGAGCGCGATCTTGCCATCTGAACCCGTGGCTGCAAATGCGACGGAAGCGCCATCCGGCGAAAGCACCGGAGGTCCGCCGAAGTCGCCGGTAAGACTGAGCGTAACGTTCGCGGGAGGATCGATGACGGTGCGAATGGCCTGAGCCGATTGAACCGGACGGTTGATAAACGTCCCCGCAGCCAGACCGATGGCAATCGCGATAAGAACTCCCAATGCCCAAGCGATACGCTCGCGGGAATGCGAGGGCGGCGGCGCTTGCGGCAGCGGCACCGCCGAAGGTGATGAGCGGTCTGACGCGATGTATTGCAGCTCCAGCTTAATGTCGTGCGCCGCCTGGTAACGCTCTTCCGGATTTTTCTGCAGGCAGGTTCTCACCACATGTTCAAACGCGGGAGGCGTGTTCGGCTTGAGGGCGCTGACTGGTTCCGGTTCAGCCTCCAGAATCGAAGATGCCAGCGAAATTTGACTCTTGCCCGCGAATGGCCGCTTGCCCACCGCCATCTCATACAGCACGGCTCCGAAGGCAAAAATATCGGAACGGGCGTCGGCTTCTTTGCCTTCGATCTGCTCCGGCGACATGTATTGAATGGTGCCGATGATGCTGCCCGCCGTAGTCAGCGGACTCAGCGGACTCGGACCACTCATGGTGGCCGCCGCCGTGAACGATGGCGCCGATCCCGAGCCCGAAGCCGTGGTCTGCAGACCCAGTGGTTTCGCCAGACCAAAATCCATCAGCTTCGCGCCGGCCTGGGTGAGCATGATGTTCCCCGGCTTCAAATCACGATGCACAATGCCGTTGCGGTGAGCGACTGCCAGAGCCTCGGCAACGGCGATTCCGACCTTGAGGACCTCATTTAACGGCATCGTACCTTTACGCAGCCGTTCCGCCAGAGTTTCTCCCTCCAGAAACTCCATTACCAGGTAGTCGGTGCCGTTCTGGGATCCGATGTCATAAAGCTGGCAGATGTGGGGATGGTTCAACGAAGAAATTGCTCTGCCTTCGCGCTCCATGCGCTGTTTCAACTCGGGAGAAGAAGCCAGGTGAGAAGCTAGAACTTTGATGGCGACAGTGCGATCGAGGCGCGTGTCAAGGCCACGGTAAACTTCGCCCATGCCGCCAGCGCCGAGCGCAGACTGGATTTCGTAGGGACCTAGTTTCGTGCCAGAAATGAGCGCCATCCGTCGCGCAATTATAGTCTTTATCGTTATGATATGAATTCATGGCAGGAATTATGGAGAAAGAGCAGGTTAGGACTTGTCATTTGAAAGCGACCGCGTGCCGGTTGGGGCTCTGCGGTCTGGCTCTAAGCGCTGTTGTTTCTTTATCACTCACGCTTGCCACGGCGCAGTCCGATCTCAGCGCGGAAGCGCAAGGCGTAACTCAAAGCCAAGCCACCGCCCCGCATGAACTGAAGGTCACAGAATATAGCCTGCCGCCGGAGAAACTCGCGAAGGCCAAGGCGCTCTACGAGACGCAGACGGTGCTTTATCTCGTCGACCTGGTATTCGGAATTGTGGTGCTGTGGGTGCTGCTCAGGTTGCACATTGCTCCCGCATTTCGTGACCTCGCCGAGCGCGCAAGCAAGAACAGCTTTCTACAGGCGCTGGTTTTCGTGCCGCTGCTGATTCTGCTGATCGCGGTAATCGGCCTGCCCATCGACATTTACCAGCACCATATCTCGCGCGCCTACGGACTCTCGGTGCAAGGCTGGGCTTCGTGGACGGGAGATTGGTGCAAGGCCGAGGGAGTTTCGCTCGTCATCGCGGTGCTGGCGGTTTTTGTGCTCTTTTGGATCATCCGCAAAAGCCCGCAGCGCTGGTGGTTCTACTTCTGGCTGTTAACGCTTCCCTTCCTGGTCTTGCTGATCTTTGTCGCGCCTGTGATCCTCGACCCCATGTTCAACAAATTCGAGCCTCTGGAGAAGAGACAGCCGCAGCTTGTCAGCGAAATCGAGAAAGTCACGCAACGCGGCGGCCTCAGCATTCCGCGCGATCGCATGTTCGAAATGAAGGCCAGCGAAAAGGTCACAACCTACAACGCCTATGTCACGGGAATCGGGGCTACCAAGCGGGTGGTGGTCTGGGACAACACAGCGCGAGACCTGACAATTCCTGAGACTCTGTTCGTCTTTGGCCACGAGATGGGCCATTACGTTTTGGACCACATCTACAAAGGTCTGGCATTCTTCGCAGCCATGATGTTTGTGGCTTTCTGGCTGGGGCGCAAGATTGTCCTCGCTATGTTGGCGCGATGGGGTGAGGCGTGGCGCATCCGCGGCATCAATGATCTGGCGGCGTTGCCTGTGCTGATGCTGGCACTTTCGCTGCTAACTCTGGTCGGCGAACCGATGGGCAACGCCTTCAGCCGTCACATCGAGCACCAGGCCGACATCTACGGACTCGAGGTTAGCCACGGCCTGTTCCCGAACAACGGAGAAGTTGCGGCTTCTTCGTTCCAGAAACTTGGGGAGAAGAGCTACGACTACCCCACGCCGAATCCGCTGTTCGTCTTCTGGTCCTACAGCCATCCGACCATTGCGGACCGAATCCGTTTCGCACTTCACTATGACCCTTGGCACACGCTAGCCGGGCCTAAGTACGTAAAGTAGAGCGGTTTCACGAACCTTGACTGAAGGCCTCCTTCGAGACGGCGGCCTCGGTCTGGTCGGCGGCGGCCTGCTGATTCTGGAGCGCTGCTGCCGCTGATGTATCCGGTGGTGGCGGCGGCATTTCTCCGGCGGAAGTCGCGGTGTCAGGAGCTTTCGGCAGTCCACCTGTTCCCTGTTTCTCGGCGAGCGTCTTCAGACCGTCATCAATCTGTTCCTGGAAGTGGTTGTGCATTTCCTGGAGGTCGTCGACGGAAACTGCCACCTGCTTGCCGGAGGCACAATCCGTTTTCTTGCTGGCGGTGACGAGAACGGTCACTTTCTGATCGGCGTCCGGAGTGGTGTCGAGCCGCGTAATCACATCGCCTTGCGTAAGGCCGCATTCCTGGCCGTCGGCAACGACGGCGAGATCGCTGGCCACGACAAACGTGGTGTGAGCGGGATCGAGGGCGGCCGGTACATCTCCGCTGTTCGCCGCTGTCTGGGACGCGCCCGACGATGCTGCGGCTGGCGCGCCAGATGACGCGGCTGGAGCCGCGGCCGCAGACTGTTCGGCCGCGAGTTGGGCCTTCACTTCATCCGCAATGGCCTGCTTCACTTCGGGCGTCAAGGTCACTGCATTGGAGTTGTCTGCCGGCTGAGCTTGGGATTGGTCTCCGCCGTCCGCCGGGGCCGCGGAAGCATTGGCCTGGCCCGCAGCTGCGGCGTTAGCTTCGGCCTGCGCTGCGTAGGCGGCTTGCAGACTGGCAGAGAGCAAGTAATCCGTCAGCCAGAAGGCCGCCGTGGGATATACGGGATACGGCGCAAAAAATCCGCCGTAATAGCCGTACCATGGGGCGCCGCCCCAACCCCATCCCCAGGCGATGGGAGCGGGCCATGGATTGTAGGCCCATCCGTAAAACGCCGGGTGGTAATAGAAGCCGGGGTAATAACCGTAGTACGGCCTGCCGCCGTAGTAATAGGAGCGGTAAACCCGGGCATAGGGCCGTCCGTTGACGACGTAAGTCCGCTGGACGTAGGTGTGGCCGTTGCGAACCGCGTACGGGCGCTGCACATAACCGCCGTGCCTGCCGGTGGTCACGATGCGCGCTCCATTATGTTCGCTCACGACGGTTCGTCCGCCGTGCATGCCGTGCTCAATGTGCATGCCGTTCCGGTCGATGGAACGAATTTGGCCGTTGGGACGGATGCTGGCCTTGCCACCGCCCTTCAGAGCTACGGTTCGTCCGGGAGGCGTTCGGTTCGCGGCTCTCGTGGTGGTGCCGGGCTTGCCACCCGCTCCCGGTTTGCCCATTGCTCCGCCGCCGGTCTTAGCAGTTGTTCCGGGTTTGCCCATAGTGCCGGGCTTGCTCATAGTCCCCGGCTTGCCCGTCGTCCCAGTCCTACTCATCGTTCCGTTCCGGGTGCCGGTTGTGGTTGTATGGCCGGGCGTGGTCGAATGGCCCGCGGTTGCGTGGCCCGCCGTGGCTGGGTGAGCGGGCGCGGCTGGCTTAGCGGCAGGTTTCGGAGCGGGTTTCGGTGGGCTGGGTTTCTTCTGGGCCAAGGCAAGGGATGAGCCTGCGATCAAGAGCAGCAATAGAGCCGCCATTAGCCAATTTTCATTTCTCTTCCTGAGATTCATCGCAGCCTCCTCACCAACTTCGGACTCATGATTGTATCGTGACTTTACACTACAAAACGTTACGCGAGATGGACATATACCGCTTCCCGGACTGGCAGTCAAGGGAGAAATCCCGACTCTATCGTGGTTGCTTTCGCAGCCAGCTTTGCTAGAATGCCGAGCAGCCAACCGCGGGAGGTGCTCAAATGCCAATGCAAGTGTGCATGGGCGCAACGATGATGTGCTGCATGGGAATGGCGCCCAGTTCGCTGGTAGTCCTGCCTACGAACATGGTCTTCACGAGCGAGATGCCGGATGCGAACATTATGGATAACATCCCGCTGGTGAATATCATGCCGTTTGGCATGTGCATGTCGCCGGCGAATCCCATGGTCGCCGCAGCGACGGCTGCAGCCATGGGCGTGCTTACCCCAATGCCTTGCATCCCTATGACGGTAGCGCCGTGGGTTCCTGGAGCGCCGACGGTGTTGCTGGGCGAAATGCCTACGCTGGATGACACGTCGCAGTTGATGTGCATGTGGGGCGGTGTGATTACATTCGTCGATCCGGGAGAGTTTACCGTAATGGTGCCGTAGGACCCGGTTTGGCGTGGTGCGTAAGTGCGAACGGGCCTCACCAAACCAGTTGGGAGGGGTCGGAGGGCTTATGGGTGACCGGGTCCCCGGACATATTTGTCAAGAAACGAAGCCCGTCAATGTCCAGGACGGCGGGACTGCCCTTTGCCCTACACCGACGCGGGGCCCGACTCGCGGAGCAGAGGACGTGTCCCCCGAAATTGGGTCCTCGTACTTTCCCGTTCCAACCAGCCTATGCCTGGACCCCGCCCAAATGCAGGTGCTTGCGGCGTTGCGTTCGCAGCGCGCGAATATCCTTGCAGCGGAACAAACTTTCGGCGTCGATCGCCGTGCGATCGCCGGCGCGATCGCCTGGGAGATGTGGAGAATCCCCCGGACATGAAACGCAAGTTGGGTGCGAAAGTGGACCCACTGGGCATACCCCGGTCGGTTGGTTGGGGAAAAGTGCATTTGTTTAATCTCAACAAAACGAGAGCATTGAAGGCATGGCTGGGTGGGGGCCCGCTGGGAGTGCCACTCGGTGTGGTCGCCCTCCACGACTTCGATACCATCGCGAAAGAAACGGAGGATGCTGGTTACCTTCCCAAACAGTCGTTTGACGACCGGAGGAGGATACTAAGTACGCCTGAAGGCGCAATCACGTATATCGGCGGGATCATGGCGGCTATCGCTGACATTCCCGAGAGTATGGGGTTTGACGAGGACATTCGTAACAATCCTACGATCCTTACCAATGTGTATCAGGGGGAGACGCTCAAGAGTTGGAGGGAGAAACTTACCAAGAAGATGGCGACCCTTGGTAAGGGAGCACCCTTCGAACCAGGGAACGACATGGCCATCTGGGTGAGGGACAACTCGGCCTTCCTGGAGGATGCCGTTGGTAGCCCAGACTTTCCCTTGACAGCACCGGACTTGACCAGCCTGCCCGGAGACGCGATCGGCTTCGTGGTGGTAAGAGGCTCGACTCTTTCCGATATCGCCAAGGAGCAATACGGGAGTTGGGAACTATGGCCGCTGATCTACGACGCGAACCGGGGAAAGATTGGCTCCAATCCCAACCTTATCGAGCCGGGTGAAATTCTACTCGTCGCTCCACTCTCGCAATACACGGCTGAGCAAATCGCCGACGCCAAACGCAGGGCGCCAAGCTGGAAGAATTACCAGAAGAACTGAGCCGCTGATTCTGGCCGGAGATCGTTGAATTTGAAGCGGTCCCCTCAAGTTTACTCTGCCATCAACAATGTGCTAATTCAGCTTCGTTCCCTTGCTGCCATCATCCGCCGTATCCGGATCCTTCGGGGCCGTGGGGGAGTCGGGCGATTGCGGGCTCGCGTCCGGCGCGCTTCCGGCGGCGCCGCCGCTGTTGATGAACACCATGGTCCCGGTAATGAACACGCCCGCGGGATTTATGTCGATGAAGTTCCCACCTACTTTGAGCGTGAGGTCCACGCCAGCTTCAATCACCGCGCTCACGCCTGCGTTCAGATGAATGGTCGTGTCGGTTTTCATGGCATAGGACATGGACGTATCTTGCTGTTGCCCTGTGACCGCCAATGAGAGGTTGCCGGTCACACTCTCGCTCTGGTTGCCGGTCACGGAGAGGGATTTGTTGCCGGTGACGCTCTCCATCTGATTCCCGCCGACATTCAACGACATGTTGCCGTCGATCTGTTCGAAATGGTTCCCTTCCACGTGCAAGTGCTTGTCGGTTTGGATTTGCTCCAGTTGATTGGTGGTCACGATGAGGGAGCGGTTGGCGCCGATGAACTCCCGCGAGTCGTTTTCTACGCGCAGATCCATGTCCTTTTCCGCGTTCATGAAGATCTGCTCGTCGCCCATTTTGTCTTCGAAGCGAAGTTCGTTGTAGTTCGACGCGCCGCCACCCTTCGAACTCCGGGACATAAACGTGCTCCGTGTCTGGTAATCGGGCAGGGTGTAGGGAGGCATTTGTTCGGCGTTGTAGACGCGGCCGGTAATGAGCGGTCGGTCGGGATCGCCTTCCTCGAAGCTGACAATCACTTCCTGGCCGATGCGCGGAATCCACATGGCACCCCAGTTTCCTCCCGCCCACGGCTGAGAAACGCGAATCCAACAGGAGCTGTTCTCATTCTTCTGACCCAGGCGGTCCCAGTAGAACTGCACAACGACGCGACCGTAATTGTCTACCCAGATCTCCTCACCCGATTTGCCAACCACGAGCGCGGTCTGCGGACCCTGCACAAAGGGCTTCGGAGTTACACGAGGAGGATGGTAGGCGACCGAGGACGGAATGCAGGTGAAGCTATTTGAGTAGTTCTCCGCCCCGGGTCCTGTCGTCGTGTAAGTCTGACCCGCGGAGGCTATGTGCTGCACTTCGGTGAGTATGTAAGTTGTGTTCTGATCAGCCCGGTAATGATTCTTAAGTTCGAACGAATATCCGGACCCGAAACTGCGGCAGTTGCTCGATCCGGTCACCAGCATGTAGGTGGCTTCTTCCTCCTGCATGCGGAGCTTGGCCACGGTGTCGCCCTGGTCTTTCGTGGTGTACAGGCCTGGGTAATCAAAAAGCTCGAGGCCCTGGCTAGCCGGAAGATCCACTACCGTGGGGTCGTTGGCCAGCAGGCTGGTCGAGGGGGTGGTGAAGTTGTAATCCGTCACGGTGTATTTGCCGGTGCGGAGTTCCTGCTCGACATGCCAGTCGCTGACGGCCTCGGGATCGTAGATGCCACCGAGCGCCGTGTCATAGCTGATGGGAGAACCGGGACAAGCGGGCAGCGCGCTGGATTGATCGGAGAGCACCAGAGTGTGCTTGCCTTCGGTCGAATGATCGAAATAATAGAAGATGCCGTACTCTTCCATCAGCCGGGAGACGAAATTGAAACTGGTTTCACGATATTGCACGCAATATTCGAGCGTCGGATAGGTGGCGGTCACGCTGGTGCGGAAATCTTTGAAGCTGAAGAGATTGAACACCTGGCTGATAATGTCAACCGGCGTCATGTTCTGGAAGATGCGGCAATCGGCTTGCCGGGTGAGGAACCAAAGCCAGGGAACTACCTGAACGCGATAATGCGTGAAGAGGCGCTCGTCGGTATCGCCCTGCGTAAATCGGCTCACGTAACCGTTGATGTAGCGAGGCGTGCCATCGGTCAACTGGATGGTGATGGTGACATTCTGTCCGACGATGCTCTTGAATGAAATGGAAGAGTTATCGTAGGCCAGCACGTCGAGTTCATAGCTGAAAAGACGAGAAATTCCTTCACGCCCCGAGAGCCCTTGCAGAAGGAGCACATCCTTGCCTAGCGGGGTGTCAAGCTGAAGCAGCCGGTTCTGCTGACTGTAGGTTGCGGTTGCCACGAAGCTGTCCTTCCTCAGAGTTACGCGACCGGCGCAGAAGGCCGGATGGGGCGCTCAAGTATGGCCTTACGCGGCCTCACGCTCGGTCTTTTCCAATTGATAGACGAATGCTCCATCGGTTCCAATGCCGACGTGAATGCGCTCCATAGGTTCGCCCTCAGCCATACGTCCCAGCAACTGCCGTGAAATTTCGGGCAGCAGCGTATTGGTCAAAATGTTATCGACGTTGCGCGCACCGCTCTCCACCTCGGTGCAGCGCCGTGCCACTTCATCGACCAGGGCATGGTCATAAGTGAGGTCGATTTTGTGGTTTTCGAAAATGCGCCGCTGAATTTTGCCCAGCTTCAGCTTGATGATCTGTTTCAAGTTCTCGTCGCGAATCGGCAGATATGGAATCAAGACCATCCTGCCCAGAAAAGCGGGCTTGAAAATTTTGTTCAACTCGGGCTTGAGCGCCTTCACCAGACCGTCGGGGCTGGGCATAGTCTCAGGATCGGCGCAGAGCTTCGCCATCGTGTCGGTACCGGCATTCGTCGTCAGGATGATGATGGTGTTTTTGAAGTCGATCTCGCGGCCCTCACCATCTTCCATCACTCCCTTGTCGAAGACCTGATAAAAAATTTCGAGCACATCAGGATGCGCCTTTTCGACTTCATCGAGCAGGACGACCGAATAGGGCCGACGGCGCACCGCTTCCGTTAGCACGCCGCCTTCTCCGTAGCCGACATAGCCTGGAGGCGAGCCCTTCAAGGTGGACACCGTGTGCGCTTCCTGAAATTCCGACATGTTGATGGTGATCAGGTTGCGCTCGCCGCCGTAAAGAAGATCGGAAAGCGCCAGCGCGGTTTCGGTCTTGCCGACGCCGCTTGGGCCCACCAGCATGAAGACGCCGATGGGCTTGTTGGGATCGTCGAGGCGCGCGCGCGAAGTGGAAATTCTCTGGCTGATGATCTCAAGAGCATGGATTTGGCCGATCACCCGTTGGCCGAGGTATGCAGGCAGAGAAAGAACGGTTGAAATCTCGTCCTTCATCATTTTCCCTACGGGAATTCCGGTCCAGGCGGAGATGACTTCGCCCACGATCTGGGCATCGACGGCGACACGGATCATCGGAGTCTCGCCCTGTAGTGCAGCGAGTTCCTCTTCAGCTTTGGCGAGATCGGAGCGCAAGGCAGCGAGGTCGACAGGCTTCGGGGGCTCCTCGACGGCAGTCGCAGTTGCAACGGGAGCGGCCACAGCCGAAGCATCTGCAATGCCAGCCGCAGCGCCGGGCACGGCCGATGGTGCTGTTGACCCATTTCCGTTTCCCGCAACAGACAAGCCCTGCGGCTTCACGATGCCTTCGAGTTGCGCGCGCAAGTCGCGAATGCGTGTGACCAGTTCTCGCTCCTGATCGAAGCGAGTACGCAAGGCAGCCAAACTGGCCTCGACCTCACTTTTCTTCTGCGCAATTTCCTCGAGCCTTTCGCGATGGTCCGTGCCGACTGCGGCTTCGCGCTCCAGAATACGCTGCTGCACGGCGAGATCATCGATTTGCCGGACCGAGTCTTCAATGGCGGGAGGCGTTGCGCTTTGTCCGAGAGCGAGTCTGGCGCAGGCCGTGTCGAGCACGCTGACTGCCTTGTCGGGAAGCTGGCGTCCGGCGAGATAGCGGTGCGAGAGATGTACAGCCGCCGTCAATCCTTCATCGAGGATGCGAACCTTATGGTGTTGCTCAAGGGATGGGACAATGCCGCGCATCATGGTCATGCACTGGGTCTCGATGGGCTCTTCCACTTTCACCACCTGGAAGCGTCGCGCCAGCGCAGGATCTTTCTCGAAATATTTCTTGTATTCGGACCACGTGGTAGCGGCGATGGTTCGCAATTCTCCGCGTGCCAATGCAGGCTTTAACAGATTTGCCGCGTCACCCTGGCCAGCCGGTCCGCCGGCGCCGATCATGGTGTGAGCTTCGTCGATGAACAAAATAATGGGAGTGGGCGAGGCTTTCACTTCTTCGATCAAACCCTTGAGGCGATTCTCAAATTCGCCCTTGATTCCAGCACCAGCCTGCAGTAGAGCCAAATCCAGAGTGCGCACGGTAACGTTGCGCAGAGGTGGGGGCACATCACCCTGGGAAACGCGCAACGCGAAGCCTTCTACTACCGCCGTCTTACCTACTCCAGCCTCGCCCGTGAGAATCGGATTATTCTGCCGGCGGCGCATCAGAATGTCGACCACCTGGCGAATCTCGAAGTCGCGACCCAACACTGGATCGATTTTTCCAGTCTTGGCTTTCTCAGTGAGATTGATGGTGAACTGATCGAGGTTGGGAGTTTTACCTCCGGGTCGCGGTCCGGCCGGTCGAGCGCCTGCGCCGGCCTCCGCGGCGGCAGCAGCCTGCACCTCTTCGCCTGAATTCGCGACAATCGAGAGGAAATCTTTCGCCAGCGATTCCGGCTGAATTTTCTGGAACTCGCGGCTCACTTCGCGCATGAGCCGGACCAGTTCGCCATTCGTGGCCAAAGCAAGAATGGTGAAGCCGGTGCGGATCTGTCCTGCGCTGTAGTCGATCGAGCCCAGGGTCCAAGCTTCGCTCAGCATCTTAATCAAGGTCGGACTCAGCGCCGGGGTGCGTGCATTGCCGGTTTTTAAGCGGTCGAGAGCGCGCGCCAGTTCGCCGGTGAATCTCGACAGATCGATCTCGAAATGCTTGAAGATAGCCGCAGCGTCGTTATCTGACGAATCAAGCAGCTTCGTCAGGTAGTGTTCGATTTCGATATCGTAGTGCGTGCGCGCAAGGCAGAGTCCCGCCGAAGCCTCCATCGCGCCGCGAGTCGAATCGTTCATTTTGCCGATCAAACTTTTCAGGTTCACGTTCGTCCCTCCTCCACCATCTCTAACGGGAGCACGGTATCGCCCGGATCGCGCCCGAACGGCGCCGACTTCACCCATGACACCCAGCCTAGTTGCGGGCCGCCGGCGGCGTCGTCCGTTCCTAATTCGCAGGCCGGCACCTGTTCCCGTTCGAGAATCAGCTTGACTTCGAAATCCCATTCTTCATTGGAAAAGAATCTCACCCAGGATCGCAGCGGCTCCCAGCACGAACCGTTGGGCAGAAAGTCCTTATACCTTTCCAGACTCAGCGGCCCCAAGATGATACAGACCTTCGACTGCTGGTTCCACACCTCATCGCCCACCACGGCTCCAACCCCCAGGCCGTCGCTGTGGCTCATGCCATCGGAGAAAGAACACTGCGTTTCGGGGTCAAGCTTGTACCAGCCGCCCGAGAATTGCTCGATCTCGACTGGCACATCGAAGTAGTCGCCGAGAATCTGGCGCAAGGCCTGAGCCGAGCGCGGGCGCTGCGCCAGCAAGCCGCAGTAATAGATCAAACTGTCGTCGGGAACGGCCTGGCGCTCCTGCAACCCGTCGGTACCGATTCCGATTAAGCTGAGCAGATGGCGGGAGAAACGGTCGCGCTCGCCGTGCTCGCAGGCTACGTCGAAGCGGTACTTTCTCCAGGCCCGGTAAAAAAGGGAGATGATGCGATGGTTGAAGATGTCAAAGAAATCGCGAGGCGATCCGTCGGACGCTCGCGACCTCTCGATGAGCAGTGTCGTATACGGATTCGGCAATATTCCTTCGGGACCGGTCAAGCCCATGAAGTTCACGGTCATGTGGCGGGGTCCGGCGTCTGGCCAGTCCATGTCCTGAATCTGGCTGGCAGGAAATCCCAGCGAATTATGAACGCCGAAACGAGCCACCTCACCGGCGGGATGCGCGAACTTGCCGACGGGCGTGCGTTCGGGGAAGATCCTTTCAAGCAGGCGCACCGCTTGAAAGAAGTCGAAGCGGAAGGGCTCGCTGCGAAGCTTCTCCTCGACCGCGCACGCGGTTAAATCAGGATTGACTGTCCCGCTCTCGGAGGCCACTCTCCCAACGGCTCCTTTCGCTGGCGGCTTCGCGCCACCAGCTGACTAAAACTGTTCATCGACACATAAAGACCAAAGAATTTTTCGAGCACACTGGCAAACAAGTACGCGCCGCCGCCGCTGAATTGTTCTTCGTCGAATTCCATTTCGACGCGGGTGCCGCGGGCGAAAGTGACGCCATGCTCCGAGATGACTCGCGCGAAGTGGCGGCGGGAATCCACGGTCGTGATACCGCCGATCTGCTTCTTCACGTCGGGCGAGTCGGAGAAATCATAAAGCTCAAGAATCTTCTGTAACGCCGCCTTGCCTTCATCAACCAGCGAAAGATAATTGAGCGACAGGTGCGAGATCAGGGACCATAGAGTCTTGCCGTCCATGGGAGGCCGCAGGGTGCGGCTGGGCTTGCGCAGGGCCACAATCTTCTTGATTGCAGCCGCGCCTGCCATTTCGAAGTCGCCGCTCTCGCTGCCGAAGGGCAGGCGAGTCACCAGATCGCGATTGGTGCAGGTGCAGCGCACCGTTACGGTATCGTATTCGAGATCCATCGGCCGCGCCGAAAGGTCGACCAGCGATAGAAAAACATCGGTTCCTTCATCGCCCTTGCGGTTAGAGGCTACCCTGCTCGCGTACCAATAAGCCGGACTTGAATCCTGCACGGCGTCTTTTTGTGAATACAGCGGCTGATAAGTCACCGTCTCGTGGGTTTCGGCGTTCGTGCTGACGACTTCATCGACGGAATAAACTTCCATGGTCTGCCGGCGACGGGCATCGGGCACGACCGGATATTGATATCGCGTCTGATCGACCAGGATGGGCTCGGCGGTTTGGCCGAACAGATTGATGATGGGGCTGCACCCCAGACGCAGCGTCTTCGCATTCACCGCGACTTCCAGGCGCTGATGACGGCCGTCCTGCTCAAAGGATGAGATTAAGAATAGGATCTCGGCCTTCGACTTCATGCCGGCTCGTTGGAATGCGGACAACCCGTCAAGAGTCAGAAAGAAAAACTTCTCGGGAAACGCGAAATATTCCTGCAGCAGGCGATAGCCGACGAAGGAACGCCGGGGATACTGCAGCACGTCTTCATCTTCTCCGAAACCCGCAGGGCGCAGATTCCGCACCGGCAGCTCACGCGGCGGCGTGCGTGGGTTGGCGGGGTCGCGTATGACAATGCGACTGCAGTTTCTGCACAGCAGTTCGTACAGTGAATGGATGACCGCGCTCTCGCCGCTCAGGTAAAAGGAAAGAGAATCCAGCTCGAGTTTTTCAAACGAGATATCAGGAAAGCATTCGATCTCCACGCGCAGCGCTGCGGCCTCCGAGGCGCGCAGCGTGGGGCTGAGGCGATCCGGCGTGATCCATTGAGCCTGGGATACTTTCAAGGGCCATAGCGTTGTGTTGTAGCAGGTGCGGAATTTGCAGGGGACACCTTCGACGGGGCGCGAGTAAAGCACCGTTCCCTTCGGAACCTTCAGGCTGCTGGTCAGCTTGCCGCGCTCCGGGTCGGTGTGAAACTCTGCGATCGACATGGAGGGAATCGGACTCAGATAGTGCGGGTAAAGAATATTGAGCAGCGCCTCAGTGATCTGCGGAAAATCATCGTCGATGCGCAAATGCACGCGGGCCGCGAGCAAAGCAAAAGATTCGAGTAACCGCTCGACGTGCGGATCTTCGCAGCGATCCGGCTCCAGCAGCAGGCGGGAGGCGATCTTGGGGTACTTGTCGGCGAACTCCGCTCCGATCTGGCGCAGGAACGTGAGCTCGCTCTCGTAATAATTTCTCAGCTCATTGCGCACTGTCTTCTCCCTTGATCGCGTACTCGCCCTTGCCCAGTTCGAGCACCGTGTCGAAGCGGACCGGCTCCGGCGCCGGATCCATACACAGCAATCCTTCAATCACGAAGCGCAACATGCGGTAGCTGCCTTCGATTGCCTCCATCTTGACCTTGGCGCGCTTCAGGCGCGGTTCGAAGACAGCAATGGCAATCTCCATTTCGCGCACTAAATCGTTATGGTCTTTGCTGGAGAGGACGGACTTCGATGAAATATCCGCGAAGCCGTAGTGGTAGACGGAACGCGCCGTCTCCCGGGCGGAGTCCGGGGAGGGATCGATCGTGCGGCGGGTATTGAGCAGCCATTCCAGATCGCGCTTGAGCGCGGCCTTGAGTTCGCGGAGCGACTGCGGACGCGTCAGAGGAACTTCGGCGCTGCGCTTGGGATCGTGATCGATCAGCCGGTCAAGCACCGAGAGCGTAACTGGTCCTGCCGCATCGCGCCTAGCCATCGCTTGTTTCCCGTCTTGCCCGTCTTATTTGCCATCCCCGAGCGCCTGGGCCGCATCGAGGCGGCAGATGCGCTCGAAGAGCTTCTGCTGTTGTGCCTTATCAGCCTGCATCCGCAGGCTCATCTTCATGATGGTGGCGAGAGCCCCGGCCACCAATCCCGGATCCTCCCAATCATCGAGCTTGTGGGTCTCGATTGCAGCCGCCAAGTCGTCCAGAATCGGCTGCGCGATGTTCTGCTTATTCAGCGACGCACACATCTCCACGAGTTGCATCTTGCGGCGGAATCGTTCCCTGCCGGAGCGCCGCCGGCCGATATCTTGCTGGAGGATTTCGAAAGCCTTCCGCTCCTGGCCATCGCGCAGCGCCTGCAAGGCGGCCGCGTATTCGTCCGTAGGCTGTCCCGGCCATCGCGAGGAGAATCCATCGACCGACGAACCGTTCGCAGAAGGATCAGCGGGCGGAGCTTGCGGAGGGGCGGACTGACTTAGGGCCTTCAGCCAGGCCCGGGTTTCGGCATTGGCCGCCGGCGTATCGTCCATGAGTGTGGCGTCGAGGAGTTGGGGAAAATCAGTGATCAGCGCCTTCAACTCCGAACGAATTGCCCGGACGATGGCTTCATAATCGCTGCCCAAAGCTTCGCAAGCTTCGACCACGATCCGCTGCAAATCCAGCCAGGCCCGGCTGCACGGCAGCGCCATTGCACTTTCCGCGGCATCGAGCAACTCTGCCCACTTCTTATCGAGCGTGAGGCGTTTCAAGTGCTTGCGTAGGTCGGTGGGCGGGGCTTCGAGCAGGGTAGGGTCGGCCAGGTCCACTGCGGCGCGCAGTTCACCCCAACGCAATCCACGCAGCATCAGGTAGGAAGCTGGACTCTTCGGCTCACGCCGTCGTAGAAATGCCGCTGCTTCGGCTATCTTAGCGATCGCCTCAACGCGATCGGGAGGCTCGGACGAAGTTTCAACTGAAATCAGAACTCCGACTCGCACCGGCCCCGTTCCGGCGGCGTCTCCTCCTGCGCCACCTTCAGCGCCCGCCTCGGCAGCAACGACCTCGACCGGATCCGGCTCCTTCTCGCGCTTTTTCTGAAGAAACCCATGAATGAGGTGACGGGTCGCCTCCAAAGACGTCTTTAGCGGACCAAACGATGGCCCTTCGTCGACAAATTTCGGATCGCAGGATTCTTTTAGCTTATCGACCAACTGCAGGCAGGCGTCGAGATCCTTCTCGGCCTGCGCATAGAACTTTTTCGGCGTCTCTTCGAAGGCAGCGTCGAAAACCTCGGCAGTAAGCTTGCCCTCCTGGATGGCAAGAGCACGCTTCTTCTTGGCCTCGTCGGTCTTGGCCTGATCCTCATAACCGACTTCACGAGACTGCTTGTGATCGAGAAAGCTGTAGCGGGTTTTCTCGACAACCGGAACCAGCTTCAGCGGGATCTCGAGTTTAGTTCCGACAAAACCAAGCGGAGCTCCGCGGGATTGAGCATCGCCATCTTCGAGTTCGGGGTAGAGTGTATCCCAGAACTTTTCTACGAGGCCGTTGCATACGCCGAGACCGTCTTTCAGCCCGCCATAACCATTTTGCTTGAGCAATGCTTCCGTCAGCCACGCGGCGAGCTGCAGATCTTTGGTTTTCTTGGTGAGGGCGTCCGTCGCCAGTTTGATTACCAGCGGGTTGTCGGCGACCTTGCGGTCGCGTTCCGTCATTCCCGGCGGAGGTTGGCTTTCTTCGCGGCGAGCCTCTTTGATCTTGTCGTAGAGAGGGTCGTAGCGCAGGTTGGCGCCGCTGGGATTCGGTCCTTCGATGGGATTCAGGAGATCGTCGGGAAGAGGCATGTCAGACGGCCACGGGAGCTAGGTTGAACTCGAGAGAGCGCAGTTCGAGAAACGGGATCTCCTCGTCATCCGCCAGCCACATCTTCTGGCCCACGGGGACTTGATCGTCGTAGCCTTCGGGCTGCTCCCAAACCGTCGTTCGCCCCAGGCGGACCGCATCGTCGGGGTTTTGCCACGCGAATGGAGAAAGCACCGGTAGCAGCACCTCGCCGAGTTCCGTGCCCTTGAACGAAGGAGTGGTGCGAACCGCGGCCGGCGTCCACAGCAGGTCTCGCAAGCGCTTGGGAGGCATGATCTGAATCGACGCGACGTGCTCGAGGGGGAGCAACAAGTAATTACCCGCGGCGAACAACTCAAGGCGGGGCCCGATTCTCGGGTCGGCGTCGGAAAAAGACTTAAAGGGCTTGCCGTTGATTACGCCAGCACGAGGAGATTCGGCAGCGTCCTGTTGCTTCGGGTACTCGCCGTGCGCGAACAAATCCTGGCGCTGGCGCTCCGCGAAAAGCGCGCTGCGATAAAGAATCACGCCAATTTCACTGGTCGGCCCGCCTTGTGCCAACACTTCCAACTGCTTGTCAGCGCGCGCGTACTCTCCGGCGAAGCACAGCAGTTCGAAAAGAAATGTCCGGCGGCGGGCGTCGGTGGGACTGTCGCGCACTTCGGCGCTTAAAGCTGAAAGCGCTTCTGTCAGCCGACCCGCCCGGTATAACTCCTGCGCATTCATGATAGGCAAACGACTCGAATAGAATTGCAGATATTAAGGAATTCACCTTCCGCCAAATCGGCGGCCCGACCAGCACCCTTGCCGTTAACTATGAAATTCGAGGCATCTTCACGGCGGCGTCAACCACCGTGAAGATGCCAGAATTTTCAGAACCAGAGGTTCGCAAGTAGCCTGCTTAGGTCTGTTGCGCAGCTCCGATGTTGTAGGTCGCCGCACCAGCCTGAGTCACGGCGCCAGTCGTCGTGTCTTGCGTATAGTACTGGAAGTAGATCTGTTCGTACGCAATGCTGCAGCTTTGGGTTGGGACTCCCGAAGACCCGCCCGTGCTGTGGCTCGTGATGTAGCAATTGGTCATTACGGAATTGATGTACACGAACGGCGTCGCGGCGCCGGTCGATTTGCGGCTGAGGAATGTGACAGTCGCAATGTGTGCGCCCGTGTACAGGCTCTTCAAGATTTGATAGCTGGACGAGTCCAGCGCGCAGGAAAAACTGAAGTCCGACAAAGAGCACTTGCCGGCAGATAGACCCCCGCCTCCGACGTCTGCGGGATTCGAGGCGCCAAACGAGAAGCTGTCAAGCTCGATGTAGCCATCCGAGCCTGGCGACGGTAAGCCTTGGGCTACCGACTCTCCCTTCACGCCCTTGATTAACAGAAAAAGATCACTGGCCATTGCGATTCCTCCTCATTCACCTTTCGAAAATTCAAGGGCCCTTTGGGACCTTGTTTGCAGCTCCCCGCGCGAGAAAGCGGGCCTATTGTTTTGCAGCGGCTGGCAATTCCGCAACCAGACGCAGTGAAACGCTCAACTCATCAAGCTGGAAGTGCGGCCGGAGATAAGCGATCGCCCGGTAGACTCCCGGCTTCCCCTTGACCTCTTCCACATCCACCCGCGCTTCACGCAAGGGATACTTGGCCTTGGTCATCTGATTGGCCTTCTCGTCTTGCGTCACATACTGGCTGATCCAGCGGTTCAAGAAGCGCCAGCAATCGTCACGGGACATGAAGCTCCCGATTTTGTCGCGCATCATGGCCTTGAGGTAATGAGCGAAGCGGCAGGTGGCCATCATGTAAGGCAATTGTGCCGAGATGCGGGCGTTGGCCGTGGCGGCATCACTGTCATACAGTTTGGGCTTGTTGCACGACTGAATGCTGAAGAACGCCGCTTTGTCTGTGCCCTTGCAGTGAACCAGGGGCACGAGGCCCTGATCCGCCAGTTCTTTTTCGCGCCGGTCGGTGATGGCGATCTCGGTTGGGCACTTGAGCGCAACATCGCCTTCGTCTGTGCGGAAGGTGTGGGAAGGCAGACCGTCCACCAACCCGCCACCTTCGACCCCGCGAATAGCTACGCACCAGGAGTAGGTCGCGAAAGCCTGTGTCATGCGGGAAGCGAGCGCGTAGGCCGCATTACCCCACAGGTACTTGGAGTGGTCGGTGCCATCCACGCCCTCTTCAAAGTTGAATCCCTCCACCGGTTTAGTGTCCCGGCCATAGGGCAGGCGCATCAGGATGCGGGGGCAGGTGAGGCAAACATACTTCGAGTCCTCGCTCTCGCGGAATCCCTTCCATTTGGCATATTCAGTGCTGTCGAAGATCTTGCCGATATCGCGAGGCTGGTCGAGGGCCGTGTAGGTCGGCAGGTTCAACAACTCCGAGGAAGCTGCGGAAAGGAACGGCGCATGCGCTGCGGCCGCCACTTGTGAAACTTTTTCCAACAGCTCCATATCCTCAGGGTGTTTGCTGAACTCATAGTCGCCGACCAGAGCGCCGATCGGCTCGCCGCCGAAGATGCCGTATTCATCTTCATACACTTTCTTGAACATCGCGCTCTGATCGAATTCGGCAGCCCGCTGCAGGTCGCGCAGCAATTCCTTCTTCGACGCGTTCAGGATGCGAATTTTCAGTTGCGTGCCGGTTTCAGATTGATCCAGCAGGTACTTGAGGCCCCGCCAAGTGCCCTCGAGCTTTTGGAATTGAGGATTGTGCAGGATCTCATTCAACTGCAGGGAAATCAGGTGGTCGATCTGGGCGACCCGGGCCGTAATCATCTGGTCGGCGTCGCGGGCTATGGTCATCGACCCATCGAGAACCTGGGCCACGAATTCCTTGATAAGGCCTTTTCCCCGCTCCTTAGCGCTGGTGTCGCCGAATCTCCCCTGCTCCACAATCTGGTCGAGCAGACTCGCTTCCGCGGCCTGTTCCACCGCTACTGGTGCAGCAGCCTTTTCCTCAACCGTCGACTTAGCCATTGGGTTCCTCCTTCACACCGACCTCAGTCTTCAACTTGTCCAATTTCTCACTCTTGCTCACCGCTTCAAGCAGAGCGTCGTCCAGCTTTTCGTTGGTCTGCAACGTACCCTTCAGGTCGTTCAGGCGGGTCCTGAGGTCCAGCAACTCGCGCAGAGGCTTCACCTGGCGGGCCACCTGCTCGGGTTCAAAATCCTCGAGACTCTTGAAGTGCAGGTCTACCCTCAGTTGGCTGGCCCCGGAATCTTCGCTCAGCTTGTTCTCCACGGCGAAGGCGAGATGCGGCTTCATGCTCTCCAGAACAGAATCGAAGTTGTCGGGTGTGACTTCGACAAAACGCCGCTCCTTGAGTTTGGGCAGGGGTTGTTCCGGGTTTCCGGTGAAATCGCCGAGGACGCCAACCACAAACGGCAACTCTTTGACTTCGATCGCGCCGCCAGTCTCCACGTCGTAAGTAATCTGAACCCGGGGAGGGCGCACCCGGTCCAACTTGTGCTGAGTACTTGGTTTAGCCATGGGTTCTCCCTTTTATCTATTCTCGAGCTTTCGAGGAATTAATTGCCGAGCGTCTAAAATCCAGCTTCGTTCGTGCGGAGAACGTGTCAGCCAAGGGACCACTCAAACGAGGGGAAGCGGTTCGGCCTCTGCGGTCTGACCGTACGGGTCGTGGTGCAACGATTTATCACAAGCGACAACCAGAGTCAAGCACCAATCGCCTTTTCATCGTGCGTTCTTCCCCGCGCCATTCTTTGTTGGTGCGCTGCATGTCCCCGACAACAAGATAGTGCCGACCGGGGACGAAACGTTACATGCGCGGGACGGTCAGAACAACATCAAGAATGAGGCTATTTGTTCCAAGGTCCGGTCAATGGACGCGGCGGCTCCGTGATCGATTGAAATCGAGCCAGCCGGACTAAGTCCCGGCCCTTCAGCGAGACGAGAGGCATCAGGCCGTTTTCCAGAATGCGTTCGACCGCATCGTCCGTGAGTAGCGCTTCAGCGCAGGGCTTCAATTCGGACTCGCCGTCCCGCTCGCAGGCATGCAGCGGCAGGCCGTCGATGTCTGAAATCGCGCCTGGGCGCATCGCCCAGCCATAAGTATTGAAAGAGTCCGCGAGCAGCAATGTGCAAGCTATTGCAGCATTGCCCCACAGGTAATCCTCGTGGGTTGGTGAACCTAGCATCTCCTCGAACGTAAAGAACTCTACCGGGACGGTCTTTTCTCCGTAAGGCAGCCGCAACAAGAACCTGGGAAGAGCAAGGCCCACGGCGCTTGCTTCGGGCAGACGGCGCAGCTCGGCCCAAGCCCTGGCACCGTCGGTATTCTGGTGGGGTTTCCAGTCTCGCGGGTGTGGGGCGGATGCGAAGGACGGAGAACCCAGCAATTGCGGGCTTGCACCTGCGATAAATGGCGCGCCCGCGGCCCGTGCAATTCTGGCAATCTGTCCCAGCAACTCTGCATCTTCAAAGCTGGGCCCGAATGAATAATTTCCCAGGATGACGGCCCAAGGCTCTGCGCCCGGAGTGCCGACGCTTTTCTCTACTAACCTCCGGTAGAGGCCGGTCGAATGCAAGTCTCCGGATGGCCCGGGGGACGGCGCGAGGTCGGCTTTCAAATCCTGCATTGAGATGTCGATGAGGTACAGCTTAAGCCGCGCATTTGTTTCAATCCGCCTGACCAGCAGGAAAACTGCCCGCCAAGCAGCTTCCAGAGCCTGAAAGTTGGGGCTATGCAGAAGCGATCGCATTTGCGCGCTGGCCGCGCGATCAAGCACCGCAACAACCTCCGACTGCAGGTCGCTGTTGGCGGCGACAAGATGAGGCTCGGTGATGCGGCGTACGAATTCCTGGAGTTCGTCTGGGGCGCGGCGTGCAGTTTCGTCGACCGCGCGGCCTTGCGTTTGCTCGATTGATTCATCCAGCAGAGAACCCGTGGCGACGCGCGCAATCGAAGGCGCTGGCTGCGTCTCTCTGGGAGGCTCCTTTGCAGCGGATTGCCTGCCTGCGGCTAACCCCAGTTCGGCTGCGGCTGAGGGAAAAGTCGAAGGGTCGCTCAAGCGGGAACGAAGATTTCGCAAGCGCTGAAACATCTCGCTGCGTTCAAAAATTCGGTCAGGATGGAAGTCGTCCAGCTCTGAAAACGCAAGCCGCACAGGACTCTTATCGCCGTTCAGCGGCAACTGAATCTCCGGAGCTATTTTGGCAAGGACTTCGTCGAAGTTGTCGCGATCGATCAGCAACGCAGGACGTTCGCCGAGCGAATCGCGGCGAGTGCGACCACTAAAGTCACCCATAATCGCAACGCAAAAGGGGGTTTCTTCGGCTGGGCCGGCTCCGTTACCGTCTCCACCGGCCGTTAAATTGACCTCGCCAAAGTTGAAAGGCTTCACGAGTGGCCTCTGTAAATAGGGATCGGTCGGTTGCCGGGTCAACGATTGTTTTCGTTTCGAATCAAGCTCAGCTTATGTAACCCCTGCGTCGCATCTGGGTTGCCGGGCTGCAACTGCAAGATGACTTTGTACTCGCGTTCGGCATCGTCATATTTTCCCGACCCCAGAGCGCTTTGGGCCATTTGCAAAAGTACCGGAATGTCTTTGGCAAAGAAGCCATCCACCTGCACCGCTTCTGCCGGCACGTTCGGCGGACTCTTCACCGCAGGTTCGTTCTTGCCCTTCTCGACGTTCGACGGCTTCTTCGGCGATGGAGCCTTGGCCTGAGTTGCCGGAGGAGTCTGTGCTGGCGGTGCCGTCCCAGGAGGAGTGGCTGGCTTTGTGGTCTCGACTGCGCTTGTTGCCGCCGGAGCGGGTGGCTGTTGAGAGGCAGCGGGAGGATTGGCAGAACCTGGACCACGATAAAACACGGCCACCAGCGCCCCGACCACAACGATCGCGGCAACACCCATGATTACCCGGGCACGCGTCACGATCGGAGGCTTTGCCGCATTCAGTTCGTCCAAAAGAAGGTTCGACGTACTCGAATGCTCAAACTCAGTGGTGCCGGATCGCACTTCTGCCGACAGTGGAACTTCGCTCGCTCGCTTCTCGCCTGTCGCAAACTCGCTGGAGCGAGCGATCAGGGCCTCGCCTGTACGGACCGGGAAGCTATCGAGCTTTCGAAAAGGAGAATCGACAATCCGAGTAGCGCCGATGGGTGGCTGGCTGTCTTCCCCGGACAGCCCCGCGCCGGACACCTCTGCGGCTGGTTCGGAAACAGCATAGACGCGTGGGTTGTGCTCGGGAGATGTCCAAACCAATTCCGTCAGATTTGTTCGAGGATCTCTGGGCGCGGAGGCCAACGGTGGAACTGCCCGAAATTTTGCACCCGGCAAATTTCGCAGTCCGCTGTAGACGTCCTCAGCCAGCAGGATTTGGCCGGGGCTCGCTTGTCCGAGCGCCCGTTGCACGAATTCCCGATCAGAAGTGTAACTATTCGCCGGAAGATGAATCAAAACCGCGGCGGCAAAGCCCAGACCCGGACGGCAGGCGAGAAACTCCAGAATGGACGCCTGAATCCGCTTGGCCGCGACCAGGGCCTGCGCCGAGTTGCCGAAGTGGGCCGCCATAACGCCGGGCAATTCCTCTGCGAGGCTGCCGTGACTTGCGGCAACGAGATCGGCAATCATGCAAACGAACACGCTGTCGGTCTTCCAGGTGGGCGGACCAGATCGATCCAGGCGATCTGTACCCCAAACGCGGACGGTTATGTCCGCACCAGCATCGTCGCGGACATTCTCATTCCACCGGCCGGGACTCGGGTCTGGGTTCGCGACCTCGAATTCTTGGCTATCAGTCTTTGGCGGGTACGGCGTCATCTGCAGTCTCTGGGACTAGCTCTGACCTATTCAGGAGATGTAGGTTACGCCAAAATAAAGCACCGCGCAACGCCCCGCTGCGGCGGATTCGTGGCACGTTTGTGCCACGACCACGGCACGTCGTGAGGCTTGACTTCACTCAAGCAGTGAGTATGATACGGGGCAACTGCCAGACGCGGGGTTTGCTCGTCTGTAACGATCCTGGGGAGTATATGCCACAACGTCGGTCGTCCAGTGTTGATCTGCGCCCATTTTCGGCTGTGAAGAAGATTTTGTCAGTCGCGGTGCTGGTCGCATTTGCCGGTGTCTCGCTCCAATCCAAGGACGTACAACTTACCGCTATCGAACTGTTCGACGGACCAGAAGGCTCCTCGTATGTTCAGTTGACCGGGCTCCTGATCAATGGCAAAGCTGAGGTGCGGGCCTGCGGTGACGCGGAGCAGATTAATAAATCGACCTACGGCAAGTTGACGAAGATACCTCTCACCTCGGCGACTTCCATCCAGAGAGACGCTCATGGAGTGATGACCATCTCGCGCGGCGCCGCCGCGGAGTGCGTGGTGCCGTCGAACCTGAAATACGAGAAAGACGAATCTCTTACTCCGGCGCAGCTTGCCGACCGCGCCGCACTTGCGGGACAAGTACTCTCGTCATCGCCGAAAGGTTTGAGCGCGGTGCCGCCGTTCAAGCCCGGCGTGAAGTTCGTTTTCGTCTCGGCTCCGGACACGGAGTTGGCTGAATATCTTCGCGCCGACCGTGCCCATTCGATCGCCCAGTGGCAGGATTATCTGGGGCGCTATCCAAAGACAGCTCACACCGACGCCGCCAAGCAGGCTTTGGCCGCGCTACTGGAGAAAGAAGGCGAGGACGGCCTCGCGGCCTATCGCAAGTCCGCATCATCAACCGCCCCTTCCTACGCGGACCTCAAGACCGCTCGATTGCGGGCCGAGCAGTGCCATGAACTGATCCCGTCTTACGAACCGGCTTCGAAGCTTCGAGACAGTGTTCGCGCTGAATTGGTCATAGTCGCGGCCAAGAGCCAGGCGGAGTTTCAGGCCTACCAGCAAGCTTTGACGGGCCAGACTGCTGGATATGCGCATCTGGCGAATGCACGGCAATTGAGCGATCGAATTCTCGAAGTCGATCCCCACTTCGACCAGGGCGTTGCGCTGCAGGCCACCATCGTCACGGAGAGCAATCGCGTCGAAACTGCCCTCCGCGGGGCGGAGTCTATGATCGCGGCGCAACACTTCGACGATGCGGTAAACGCAGTGGCGGAGTTTCGCTCTTTCGCCGACGAAGAGCCGAGAATCGCGGCAACCATCGCCGCCGCGTACAAGTATCACTTCGAGCGCGGAAAAGGTCTGGAGAGCGAGCAGAAATTTCACGACGCGGTGCTGGAATATCAAAAGGCCTCCTCTCTGAAGCAAACTCAAGAGGTCGCGGCAGCTCTGAAGCAAGCACAAACAGAATACGAGGAGGCAAAGAATCACGCCGCCGCCGATGCCGCAACGCAGCAGAGTCTTGAGTTTGAGCAGAACAAGGACTACATCGAAGCCTACGAAATACTGGCTGACCTGCCCGAAGCGCAGCGCAAGCTGGTGCAGGAGCGGATGCAGACACTCGAAGCCGAGTACGTGAAGAGTGCGTCCGATGAAGCCAAGAAACTGCACGAGGCTCACATACCGATCCACGGATTGACTGACGAAGTAGGCGTTCAAAAGGCGTACGACTACCTGCGCCGCGCCAGCAGCCTGCAACCGGACGATGCGAATCTGAAGCTTCGGCTTGACCTGGCCGCCACAAACCTCAGCGACTATTACGTCCAGCAGGCGAAGCGGTACCTCGACAAGCCGCTAGGCTCCGGAGTTGGTGTGGGCTGGTTATATCTGGATGAAGCTCAACAGTATCAATCGAACCGGGACGATGTGCGCGACGAGCGGACGAAAAGCTCCTCCGTGCACAATCTGCGTTCGACACTCTCGATCAAGGTGGTATTCCGGGACCAGACTTCGCGACGCGACAGCAGCGGTTTTGCCGATCAGCTTTCTGACTCGATTGCCACGGGACTTGAAACCACGCGCCTTCCCGTAAAAGTAAAACGCGCGGCCGATGCCACGCCCGTGGATCCCAACTTCCAGCTCGTCGGCGACGTTCTGGAGCACCACGTGGTGAGTAATCCAACTGTGGACTCGGTGGAGTCTGAGTATCGAGCCGGAGGGAGGGAAATCCCGAACGACGATTGGAACAAGGCGAACCGGGATTATGAAGCGGCTAATCTTGATCTGCAGAATGCCCAGAAGGTTTTGGAAGGAGTGCAGGCGAAGGGAAAGAAAAAAGACATTGCCGCCGCCACTGCAACCGTCGACGCCGCACAGAAAAAAGTGGAGGAAGCCCATCGAAAGCTGGACGCGATCCCCAAGACAAATCTTTCTGACGTGATTAAACCGTACACCTATACCAAGAAAACCTTTGACGTGATGGCGGTCGTGGAACTTGGGTTCCGGATCGTGGATGCCAGCGGAAATACCGTCGGTGCCACGCCGTCCATCAAGCGCGACGCGCACAAACAATTCGTGATCCTGGAAAATGTGAGCCCCGAGGACACAAAGGGGGTTAAGCAAACGGGCTCTCCGCCGGATGAGAATCAGTTCTTGTACGATGTCGAGGTACAGACCCGCGACGCGCTTATCAAGGACGTGAAAGAAAAGGTCGAGGGCTTGCCGGATAAGATTCTGGTACAGGCGCGGCGGCATGTTGCAGACGGCGATAACGACGGCGCGGCGGAGAGTTATATTCTCTATTTGAATTCCACGCCCAGCAGTCCGACGGCGGAGCGCGAGGAAGCGAAGAAATTCTTGAAGGTGCAGCTTAATATGGGTTGGTCCGACAATTCCTCTTCGTGAGGTATCGGTGACAGCGTCTCGAAGAGACCTCCGCGGAAGGCGCGGAGTATCTTTCGAACGATAGAACTTGAACGACAGAACTTGTTGGAATCCAAATTCGGAATGATCTGCTCGGGTGCGAATCCCCCTCTCGCCCAGGCAGGTTGAGCATTCATAACGTGAAACGGGAATAACCTTGGCCGCTCCAAACATCAAACGCATCGGCAAGTACGAAGTGATCGAGCTTCTTGGTCGCGGTGGGATGGGTATGGTGTATCGAGCCGCGGACCGGCAGTTGAATCGCGAAGTGGCGATCAAGACCGTGACCGAAGGCCTGACCGGCGATCCGGAAATGCTGCAGCGTTTTTATCATGAAGCGGCCAAGACCGGCGCCCTGAAACACCCGAACATCGTCATCGTGCACGACCTAGGGGAGCAGGACGGGTTCCCTTATATCGTCATGGAGTATCTGTCCGGGGAACCTCTTGACCGCCTCATTCAATCGGGCCGTCCGCTGGCGCTGGCCTTCAAACTGAAAATCATTGAGCAGGTTTGCTATGCGCTGGGATACGCCCACCGCAACGACGTGATTCACCGTGATGTAAAACCGGGCAACGTCATCGTGCAACCGGATGGCGTCGCCAAACTGCTGGATTTCGGAATCGCGCGCCAGGAAAAACAGGACGGACACCTCACCCGCACCGGCCACGTCATCGGCACCATTCAATATATGGCGCCCGAGCGCCTCAAGAATGAACCCTTCGATGGACGCTCCGATATTTTCTCCGTCGGCGTCATGCTGTATCAACTCCTTACCGGCCACCTTCCCTTCACCGGCGATTACAGTATTGTCCAGAAAATATTGAGCGAGAAACACCCGCCCCTCAGCGACTTTCTCCACAACTATCCGCGAGAACTCGACACTATTCTGGATCGAGCTTTGGCCAAGAACCCGGAAGACCGCTACGCCACCGCGGACGAAATGGCTTCGGAAGTTTCATCCGTCGCCGACGAGTTAAAGAAGGAACAGGTGGCGGAATGGATTCAGCAGGCAGGACGGTTGGTGAAGGAAGAGGAGTACACATCGGCAAGGGAGATTCTCCTGCAGTTGCTGAAGGTCGACAGCCAGAACACCAGCGCCCGCCAGTTGATGGTGGTGGTGCAGCAGAACCTCTCGTCGCGGCAGCGGGCCGAACAGATTCGGCAACTGCGCTCCCAGGCTGAAGAGGCGGCGAGCGACAAGCGTTACGAAGAGGCGATTTCTCATCTTCAGGAAGCTTGCAAACTCGATTCCGCCAATGAGGAGCTGGCGCAGTTGCTGCAAAGCTTCCGGCAAAAAAAGCGCCAGCGGGAGCAGGTTGAAAGTTATCTGCGCGAGGCGGACAGCGCCCGCAGCCGAGGCGACCTGGAAGCCGCACAAGCCGTCATCGCCAGAGCTCTCGAAGTTGATCGCGACGATTCCCGCGTGCGGGCGGCGCATGTGGCTCTGGCCCGGCTGATCGAGGAAGTCGCCCGGCAAAAAAAGGCCAGACAGTTGCTGGACGCGGCCCGCAACGAGATCGTGGCACGCCACTTCACCGCCGCCATGGAACTGCTGGCCGAAGTGGAGCGCGTCGACGCTTCCAATCCGGAATTGATCCCCTTGTTGGCCTCGGCCCGGTCCGGCCGTGAGCAAGAGCAGAAACGCCGTATTCTCGAGCAACTGCAAAACGAAATCTCTCTCGCGACCACTCCCGAGGAGTACACGCACGCCCTGGGCCTTGTCGACAAGGCCCTCGAACGAATGCCCGGCGAACCGACTGTGCTCAGGTTCAAGGGCGAACTAAGCCGCCAGATCCGGGAGGCGGAAGTCCGCCGGCGCGTCGATGAGACCGCCAAGCGCTGCCGCGAATTGGTGGAGACGTCTCCGCAAGCGGCGTTAAAGCTGGTGCGTGACGAATTGCAGGTGTTTCCGGGAAACGAGCGTCTGCTCGCGCTTCGATCCACGATCGATCTGCGGGTGCTCGAACAGACTCAGGAAAAGTCCCGGGCTCAGTACCTGAGCCGAGCGCACGATGCGTTGAGCAGTGGAGACTACGCGGGCGCCCTTGCCCTGCTTGAGGCCTGCCAGAAGGAGGGAGTTTTCTCGCCAGAGATTGCCGAGTTGATGGAATTTGCCCAGCAGGAGGCTGCCGCGCAGCAAAAGAAAGGGCGCCTGCAGGGCTTGTTCAATCAGGCCCAGGAATTGATGGCGAACGGCGCCTACGATGCCGTGATCGAACTGCTTTTACCTTTCAGCCAGGAGGCCGGGGCCGGTTCCCTGCAATCTCTCCTGGAGCAAGCACGAAGTCAGCGCGATGCTTTCCAGAGCGGCATTGATGCGTCGTTGCAAACTGTCGAGGGCCTGACGCGAGAAGAGCAATTTGCGGAAGCCGTCACGTTCATCGAGTCGCAACCGGCGACGACGTTGCACTCGGAGGCGGTTCAGACTGCGCTGAAGCGCCTTCGCGAAGCCTGCAACAATGAATCCCAAGCTTTGCAGGCTGTAGGGAAGGCCTATGCAGCATTGGACGGCCTTCAACTGGAAAACAGCGAGGCTTTCCGGCGTCTCGATGAACCCAACGCAGAGGCCACATTGCTGGCTCGCATCGGGCCGATCTTCGTGTCCCGGCGTAAATCGATCGCCGACAGACAATTGTCCGCCGCCGCTCAACAGGTTCGAGCCGCACTGGATGCCGGCGATCGCAAACGAGCTTCCGAATTGCTTCAGGAAGCGGCGATCTACTGCACGCACGCCAGCACCGATTCGCAATCGGAGTGGGATGCCTTGGCGAAGCAGGCAGGAAAAAACAAAATTCTGGGCCGTCTGGGGATGCGCCGGACATCGCGTTAGCCGCCGGTCCTCGATTCCACCTCAAGCATTTTCCGGTTCCTGCCTTGTGCTACAATCCCGTGCCGGTCGTCGATCGAACCCTTCCACGAATCTGGCATGGCCGACGTCGGCCGATGGGTTTGTTTAGAGACTCCGAATGGCTAACGAAGCGCTTTGCGACCACACGCGAGCTGAGATCATATCGTTGGCGGGACGTATCGCCGACGGTGGGGCGCACTATTTATGGGGCGCTGAAGGGCTTTTACCGTCAAGAGGAGCTCGCAATCTATACGCGCCCGTGGTGCTGAGCAAAGATAAAGTTGAGCAAACCTGCTTTTGCGCTGCAACCTTAACAGTCGAAAATGTGGTTTACGTTTGTGCGGGGCGGTGTCTGCACTCCGATGTAAAGAAGCTCAGCCCCGCGCCGCAAGTCGTGAATTCGCCCAAAAGCGACGCGAACGTGCTGCGTTTCATTGACCAATATCAGAGCAAGAGTGACGCTCAATTCGGCTGGGGATTTGAACTCACGCCGCGCGTCATTCGCGGCGATAAGATCATGGATTACGCACACAACCTGGACCTGACCGATACGTTGGTGTGGGGAGAAGGGTGCGATGACACCCTTCATTTTGACTGTGGCGGATTCGTCAGATGGATCGTGAAACAAGTCTGTGGCGTTTCCATTAGCGGAATCAGTGGGGTCCCAGACCCATCTAAAATGATGAACAGTCACGGAAAGCCCATAGGAAGTTTAGTTGCCGAAGGTGATACGGTGTTGCGCGCGGATATTCTTGTGTATCCCGGCCACATAGGATTTGCAACAGGCATTCCCGCAACCCCCTACAGCAAGAACGGTCGCTACAGGCTTGCTCAAGCCGAAAGTGCGACTGCGGGAGTGACTTTTGGAGAAGAGCACAACGCGCCCAATCAGAAGTGCATACGTTTGTCCGAATCAACTCTGCTGAACATCTAGATTTGAGGAGTGCACTGCGACGTCGTCAGCCGGAAGCATTTTACCCAGCGGCTTGAACTGATGTAGATTTATCCCCGTCCTTCACGCACCATGAGCCTCGTGATCCAAGCCGCCGGGAATACTGACATCGGTCTTGTGCGCAAGAACAACGAAGACAATTTTGGCTACGATTTGCGCCACGGGATATTTGTCGTCTGCGACGGCATGGGCGGACAGCAGGCCGGGGAACTGGCAAGCAAGATCGCCGTAGATACGGTTCTCGATTATTTCCGCCGGGATGCGGGCGATGCTACACCGGTGGGAGGGACTACTTTTGAAGGAGTATCGGAACGGGCGGCCGGCCTGGCCAACGCGATTCAACTCGCCAACCAGGCTATTCACGAAGAGGCGTCCAGAGATCTTCGCCATGCCGGCATGGGTTGCACAATAGTGGCTGTCTCGGTACAAGGCGATTTCTTTTCGATTGCGCACGTTGGCGACAGCCGCATTTATCTCATCCGCGAAAAAAACATTGTCCAGTTGACCAACGATCACTCGCTGGTGATGGAGCAGGTGCGCCGCGGCCTCATGACCATGGAGGAAGCGGAGCATTCGAACGTACAGAATGTGATTGTGAGGGCGCTGGGAATCGACGATAGCGTGGAGCCCGA
This sequence comes from Candidatus Sulfotelmatobacter sp., assembly GCA_050012155.1. Lineage (GTDB taxonomy): Bacteria > Acidobacteriota > Terriglobia > Terriglobales > Acidobacteriaceae > Sulfotelmatobacter. The sequence goes on from JBEKHS010000002.1 coordinate 36,471, forward strand.
CCTGGCGGATCATCAACTCGCCGCCGGCGATATTCTGCTGCTGTGCTGCGATGGGCTGTCGCGCTTCGTTAAGAACGAGAAGATGATCGAAGTCGCCACTCAGGATTCCAGTCTCGAACAAGCCTGCGCAGATCTGGTGGAGGCGGCCAAGGCCGGAGCTAGCGACGACAACATTACATGCGTGCTGGTGCGCGCGACTCATCCTTCGTGGCGCGATCGGTGGTTCGGCCGCTTGTCCGGACAATCCACGCAGCAGAGTTCTACTTAGAGAACTTGCTACTGTCCAGCGCATCATTTACCCGTGACTTGTGAGACGCACCTCATGCCCTGCAAATCGACAAAGGGATTGGCGCCCGAGACGCGCAATTGGTAGTCGTAGGATTTCTGCAACCCGTTGGGAAGCGTTATAGGCCTGCCGTTCGACTCCTGAATCCATTCCAGGTTGTTGGAGCCGAGTTGGTGAGCTCGCGCCACAAATTTGAAGACGGCCCACGGACCATTGAACGAATCCAGAGTATCGCCGCTCCTGCTGGTGACTTGAATGTCCTCAGCCGCCCCGGTCCAGATAAACGTCTTTTGCTGTCCCGACCCTTCCAGGGTGTCGCTGCCGATCTTAAGCACCACTCCCTCCAAATTGCTGGGCATCTGTCTGAGAGTGTAGGAGAAATGTGGCGGAGGAGAACCGGAAGGATATAATGCGTCGCTCAGCTGGGCGGCGCGATTGAAAAAATCGACGAAGGAGTGCGAAAGCTTCAGGGTTCCGGAATCGACTGCAACGTAGCGCGAGCCGTCCTTGATGAGATATTGCTTGAGGTTGCTGTCGTAAAAGGTCCAGAGTGCGCCCTTCGGCGGAGCGAAGATCGTATTCAGTTCGTCGACTGACAAATCTACCGGCGAGTCTGGCCTTAAAGGATACTTGTTTGAGATTGCCGCAAACTGGCCGCAGAAACTCTTCCCGCCTCCGTTCGCCGCATCTCCGGGAACACGTGTGAGCAGCGCTTCTGCGTTGAGGATGGGCTCTTCCAGGAGTTGACGCACCGTATTCTCATTGCCAAACTTCCGGTCGACACGATCGCCTACAGTCGCGGTCGCGGCGACTTTGGCTTCTCCCGCCGCGGCCGTAGTTTGAGTGGCCAGCGCGGGATCAACCGGCCCCGCGCTGTTTGCCAAGGCATCCACATCGGACTGCAGCTTGGCCAAAGCCGTTACGTAATCCTTATTGGAGGGAAGTTTGAATTGATCGGGCAGCTTGTCAGGCGGGCCCGGAGGCTCGACGGCCTGCACGGGCACGAAAGGATCCGATACATCCGGCGCATCGACTGCCGTGTTATGCGAGATGAAGTAGAACAACTCGAGCAGCGGAGAAGTAGGGCTGGTCAGCTTTTCAAGTTTCTTGTCGGCATCTTTGAAATCCTTGTATCCGACCACTGCTGAAGTCTGCAACACGGTATGCCACTCGTTGACGAAATCCTGATAGTAGCGCGCGGTGAGCTCCTGCTGCAGTTTGGATGGATCCAACTCCGAGGCCGCGGTTTTTCCCACGACCCATTCTTCGCCAGTCAGGTACGATGACGGTTGCTTGAGCGCGTCCTTCGCGGCCTGGAAACCTCCCCGCGTGAAAGCGCCCTTCACCTTGTGGCTGCTCACAACCACGCCGGCAGTGTCCGCAAACTGTTCGTTGAAACTGATATCCCGATTGTTCTGGGAAGCTTTCGCCAGAAGTTGCGCATAGTAGCGATCAATTCCTGCAAAATTTCTAAGGTAAGCTCGAGCCTGTTCAACGGTTGTAGGCGTATTGTTTGCCGGAAACGGATTTTCCGCAGCGAGTTCCGTGCTGTAGAAATCGAACTGCGACGTGGCAAGTGCGGCTCGATCCGCGTCGATGTCCCGTCCCGCTTTCCAGTGACTCATTAACACAGGGGTCAAGAATTCCCTGGTGCTTTTTTCGTGGTTCGACGTGGTGATCAGGTAAGCCTTCAGGTCGTTATAGGTAACGTCATACTTGTCGTTCGGTCCAGGCTTATCGGGCAAGGCACGAAGAGCGTCCAGCAACTTTCCTTGGGTGTCGGCGAACAACAGCTGGCCGAAGCGATCGAAGTACACGCGCCTTGCATCGGGATAGATTTGATCTCCCACATACAGGCCCCAACGCATGCCGAGGGGGACACCGTCAGATTGATAGCGCGAGAGCGTGACGAGTTGCTGCCGCAGGCGATCCAGCTTCTGCAGATCACTCAGGTTCGCCACCTGATTCGGGCCGGTCTGAGTTGGGCCGGTCTGGGTTGTGCGAAGGTCGGTAACGGCATCTTGGACGTCTCTCTCGAGTGCATGGTTGCGCAAGAATGAAATGCCAAATCCGAGCAGACAGACCACACCCACGAAAACAGCCGCCGCCAGGGCGATGCGCCTTAGGAAGTTGACCTGCGAACTGGCCCCGCTGGTCGCCAGCGCCACCCGGTCCTTCATCAAGACATCGTTGAACAGCCCAGACAGGAAAGCCCATTGCGGCACCCGGCGCGAGCTGGGGGCGCGGGCGGCGGCGGGCGCCTGGGGTTGCGACCTCACGCCACTGAATATTCTCGTGGCGCCGGCATCAAACGCGGGCTCGGCTTCTTCCACGGGCGCGGGAGCCGAGGCGACCACGTCCTCCACGACAACCGGGCGCACGCCGGTGAAGTAAAAGCCGCGCAGAAATGGATTCGAGCTGAGATGGCTGGGGCGCGCCACGTCCACAAGAAACTGCACCAGCAGCGTACGAAATTTCTTCAACTCACGCGGGAACTCATAAATGCTGGGCAGCTTGTCTTTTTCGTGTTCCCGGGGAAGCAGCAGCAGCCGCCTCTCGGCCAGGGAATAAAAAATCTCGTCCAGGGCCTTGGTCAGGCGGCGCGTTTCTTCTTCTGCGTAGACTCCGGTTCCCAGGGAGCGCATCGGCAAAGTGGCGCCCAGCACTTCGGCCGCTTCATCCTTGCCCATCCCACGCGCAAACTCGGTGAAGAACGAAATCCTGTCCAGCTTGGTGAATAGAACGTAGACCGGAAAGCTGATACCCAACAACTGCGATACTTCATGCAGCCGCACCGCCAGTCTTCTGGCTGCGGAAACAACCGTTTCGGAGGCGCCGTGCTGCAGAAAATTCTCGCAGTCGTAACAGACCAAGGCCGCGCGCGGAGCCTGCGAACGCTTGCCGGCGCTCGAGAAGCGACCGGGTTGCACCAGCCGAACCAGCCGTTTCCAGCGATCCGCCTCGCCCATCACAGAGCCCGCCGGATCGATGAAAATAGCTTGCCGTGTATACCAAATATTCGCGGCGTTGGTCGGTAGAACTTCGGTGTCCCGATAGACTTGCCCGGCGAGCAGTTCAGGGTCCAGAGAAGAATGAATGATGGTCGTCGTCTTGGTGGAAGCGGAATCGCCCAGCAGAAATACCAGCGGAAGGCTGCCCAGTTTCGCTCCCCGGCCCAGGGTTGATTTTTTCAAACGACGAACGGCCTCGCGAACCAGCAGATCGAGGTCATCGCTTCCTGATGCCTGAGCGCCAGTTCCCTCCGCTTCTTCTTCGCTGCGCTTCTTCTTGTGCAGGAACCAAACGGTAACGGCGGCCGCAATCAGCCCGAGAACCGCCAGTGCAATGCGCAAAATCCACACGTCGCCGCCGCGCAGAGGCAGCCACATGCCGAGCAGCCAAACCAGCACCAGGTAAATCAGCAAGACGATACCGGTTACCACCCAGTACATGCCGAACCATCCCCCTTATTTCACGAGTCCTGCGGACAAAGTCGACAGTGCAGAAGCGCCCGATATCAGGACGAACTTGAACACGATGAACAGAACCACCACGGCGATAGCGGTCCCGAGCGCAATCCGTCCGAGAGTCCGCGTCCAACGATCGGACTGCACCAAACGCACGGCTTCTGCAGGAATCGCACCACGCGGAGAGAGCGCGGCCGCCGGACCGCGCACGCGCCGAATCTTCTCCTGGATTCCCGCCATGATCGAGCGCAAATCGCCGCCAGCCGCGTAACGGCCTTTGAACCCGAGGAGCAGGCACAGGTAGTAGACCTCGAGCAGGTCGGCGGCTTCATGGGAGTCGCTGCGGCTCATGGTCTTTTGCAATTCCTGAAAGAATATTTCGCCAGCCAACTGATGGCCGAACAACTCCGCCTGCAAAGGCAGGCGGGGCCAATTGGCAAACACCGGGTTTCCCGAACTTAGTGCGGATTCGTCCAGAAAGGCGACCATGGCAAAAATCGCCTGCTTGACGTCTTCCGCGCTGCACCCGCGGCTACGGGCCTCTTGTTCGGCTACGCGGAGCGCCTGCCGCATGCGTGCGCGAAAAGACTCCGCGTCCGGTACGGCCTGGCGGTTATAACGCAGCCGCACAATGGCCGTGAACACTTCTTCAAACGCCAGCGCGAGATTCCACACCCGGCGGTCGAGTGCGGGGCTCGATCCGCGATAACTTCCCAACGGCGTTACCTGTGTCGACGACATGGCTCAACTCTCGAGTATCATAATCAATTCCATTTCAGGCGAAGGCAGCTCGCCCGGCACGTACACGCCCACGTTGCGCGTCTGGATGATGTGCTCCCAGCAAGGCCCGCTGCGGTTCACGATGAAGTACTGGCTGTCGACCTTTGCAGCAATCGCCGCCGGCGGAACCTGCATGTGAGTAAACGCCAGCCCGGGAAGCGCCCGCTTCACCAGCTCGGGAACAAACTGGGCTGAGCAGAACTTGACCAGTTGCAGCGTTCTCGAAATCAGCTCGCCCTCGCCGACCGGAGAGCGAATGCCGAGAATCCAGCGGGAGCGTCCGAGACAGCGCTGGTCTTTGATTTCACCTTCGTAGAAATAACGGGCGGCTGGTTTCAGCTTCACCACCACAGCCTGCGACGGAACCACAATTTCAAGGTGGCGCAGGATGTGGTCTTCGAGTTGAGCGAATCCCGGCTCGGGGTCGTAGTGGTTGTAGGCGGGCAGCGAGCGGGGATGCGTATCCAAGCCAAAAGTGCACAGCGCCCCGGCTAGGCGTGACATCTCGCGAAACAATTCTCCCGGATGGCCGTGCTTGGCCAGCAGAATGTGCCGCAGCGGCGTCAGGGTCGTGTTCATCGCGTGCAGAAACCAGAACTGCGAGACCTGCCGCGCCGACATTCCGGTCTGAAACTTGCCGCCTGATTGCTGCTGCTCCTGCGATATGACCGCGCTTTTTTCTTCCAGGATGTCGACCAGCCGCTGCAGCATCCGGCTAAGCCGTTCGCTTGAACTCAAACGCACGCAAGGCGGAATGTGAGCCGGGTCGTAAATGAAATGACCGGACTGGTCGCGCATGACGCGGGCCAGCGGCAGGGTCAACATATTCTCATCGGCTGAAGGCAGCACCACCAGACTTATATTTTTGCGCCCCAACTGCACCGGCTTCTCGTCGCGCCCCGTGTTCTCGTCCGGCATCATCTCGACCACGCCGGTGTAGCGCGCATCGCCTTTCGGCATGGCGGCGAGATCGCAATTCTGCCGGTCGGGAAACCACCGAGGCACGGCCAGAGCCACGGTCAGATTTTCAGTAGCAGGATGAAATTGTTCGGCAATGTTGTAAGCCGCGGGCGCGGCATCGCACTCGGGAATGTCGAAGGGCAATCCGTCTTGAAAAATGCCGCGCGCATGCAGCAGGCTCACGGTGCCGTTACGTAACGCGTCGGCATCGAGCTGGCAGGCGGCAAACCCGTAGGCGTCGGCCCATAGGCCGGACATGGCGAAGTGAACGGCCTCTTCAAAATACCGGTTCTGCGCCTGAAAATGCTGTGGCGCCAGATACATGCCTTCTGCCCACACTACTCGAGACAACAACTTCATTCCGCTTCACCTGGTTCCAGTTAAGCTGGTGCTCCGGGAGGTTTGCCTTGCCTCGACACACCAAGACCGTCGCGGCAAAGTTCCACGTCTGGCCAGCGATGCTAGGCGTAAGGCTCTTTGTTGTCAAGACGAGGTTCACTGCCGATTCTTGAGTAAGTCTTCTTCCGTCTGCTGGGCTCGCTGTGCCCGGTCGAGCAGTTCTTGAGCACCTTTGTTGTTAGGGTCCGCCAGGGCTTTCCGGAAGCAATCGATGGCGGAGGGATAATCTCCGCTATCCAGAAATGTCATCCCTCTATTAATCAGTGACTCCGATGACTCGACGGGCGCCGGCGGAACAATCAGCCGGTTGTTCACGTGGAGCACTCCCGGCACCGATGTAGCCAGCCACTCAGCCAGCGCGGAATCTTCCTGGCTGGACACCTTGCCATCGAGCGTGACTTCACGCGCATCGGACACAGATACCCTTACTCCCGCATTGCGCAGCGGCTCCGATGGTGCGTTCTTCAACTGCTCGTTGATCGCGCTCTCAATTCTGGTTCGCCGGACCGACCTGTATTTCAAGTATCCGGCTCCTAGTACCAGCGCCCCGGCCAAAATCACCGCGACCACCCGAAGAATTAGCTTCGGCAAGCTTCGTGGAGGAAGAAAAACATGCTGCGCAGCGCTATTGATGACGGTCGCATCGACAGCAGAGTTGGGCTGGACGACTCTAGACTGAGCCGAACTGGACTGAACCGAGCCAGACTGAACCGGGCTCGTCTGAGCCAAGACCGCCGAAGGCGCTTCGGCGTTTGCCGCGGTCCTCGCGGTCGACGATGGCTGAGTAGTAATGGCCGAAACCGGCAAAGCTGCCGCAGAAGATTCTGTTGTTGCCTTGCCAACAACGGCACCGGCAACAGTAGCATCCACTCCATCCAGCGCCGCCACGAATTCCTCAGCAGTCTGGAATCGGTTTTCCCGCGCCTTCTCCATCGCCTTCAGGATCACTTGCGAAAGCGCTTCAGGAATGTGCAACTCTGGTTTCAATTCGTGCGGAGGGCGCACTGTGGCTTGCAGATGTTGCAGCATCAAGGCGTATGGTGTATCCGCTTCAAACGGCAGTTGCGCCGTCACCATTTGGTAGAGCACAACGCCAAGGGAATAAATGTCGGTCCGGCCGTCAACTTCGCCCCCGGCTTTTTTCCCCATGAACTGCTCGGGAGCCATGTACAGCGGTGTGCCAACCACCATGCCGGTCATGGTCATTTCAGGTCGAGATTCGCCCGCGGCCTCGCGCAGCTTCGCGATTCCGAAGTCGAGCACCTTGGCGATTTCCTGCCCGTGCTCGTCGATAGTCAGGATGATGTTGCCGGGCTTGAGATCGCGGTGCACGATGCCGAGTTTGTGGGCCACGGCAATCGCCTGCGCCACTTGCTTTGCGACACGAATCGCTCGAGGTACCGCCAACGCGCCTTCCGCCTGGATGATCTCGCTTATGTTTTTCCCCTCCACCAGTTCCATCACAATGAAGGGGCGTCCGTCTTCGGTGTAGTCGAAGTCGTCCACTCTTACGGCGTTTGGGTGCCGCAGCTTGCGCGTGACGACAGCTTCTGTCTGGAAGCGTTGCAGGAAGCTCGGATCGCCGGCAATGTCGTCGTTCACGATCTTGATCGCGCACAGTTCGTTGAAGGTGAGGTGACGGCCGCGATAAACCAAGCCCATGCCACCGATCCCGATGCGGCTGATGATCTGGTACTTATTGCGAATGATCATACCGGGCTGAAGTTCGTGGGCGACCAGCAACTTCGTGTGATCGGTGGGGCACACTTCATGGTCAGTGGGATAGGTCTTCTGACATGCGGTGCAGTATTTCATTGGTTAGCCGCAAACAACGCGGCACTTGCGCGACGACGCCCCGAAAGGCGTAGAGTAGCACGGAATCAATGCCGGAGGTACCTTGCCGTACAAGGCCTCTATCGTCCGTCGACCCTCGGTTGTCAGTGCGCGAACCTTCATCGGAATCGCAATTGACTTCGATTCCGGGGCAGACTTAAGATCGGCCTTCAGCGGGGCCTTGCTCTATGAACACCAGCCGTTCTCTCCTTCGAGTAACTCTGGCCTGTGTTATCGCCGCGTGCGGACACATCGCCCCCGTGCGAGCCGAGGCGCAGGATTTTGCCAACACCCTGCGCAAAGCTCAGGCAGGAAACGCCAAAGCGCAATACGAACTGGCGGGAGATTATTACAACGGCACCGGTGTCGCGAGGGATCCGCGGCAGGGACTGTTGTGGTTGAAAAAGTCCGCGAGCCAAGGATATGACTGGGCGGAAAAGGCTTTAGGAGTGATGTATCAAGACGGATATCCGACTACAGGCATTCCCAAGAATCCTCACGAAGCCGCGCTCTGGTTTCGCAAGGCAGCCAGGCAACAAAACGCACCAGCTCAAACCCGTCTCGCCCAGATGCTGGCCGACGGCCTGATCTCCAAGCAAGAGGCGAATTGGCGCGCTCCAGATCAGGTAGTCGAAGCCAAGGCTGCGTCGTCAAAGGCGTTCTCTCTCGCCGAAGTGGAAAAGGGACTTTCAGGTGGAATGACGTGCAAGCGACTGGCGACTCTGATCGATAAGTTCAAAGTGGACTTTACGTTGACCGCTGATCTCCGGCAACGACTGAGCACAGAGGGAGCCGACGACAACTTGCTGACGGTTATTTCCGCCTCCAGACGCTCTCTCTGATCCTTGCCTCGATCCTTGCCTCGCAAACATCGTCGCAGAAACGCCCCCTCCTACTGAGCAACCCCGCCTACCTGCCCTAGCTGTAAGCTCGTCTCTCTTCGAGGACCTGAGCCCCAGAAACTCCGCAACTCCCAGATCGGGAAGGACTTGGAGGAGAGGAAACCGATGCAGCACTTCCGGCCAACACGAGAACTTCGGTAACCTTGAAGGATCAAACGGCATCTTACAGTATTAAGGGAGAATCGCCGAAGAAGATAGGAGAAGCTGTTACATCGAGAACAAATCGGCCATGCCCAAAACTAGAGTCACTTCCGGAATGTGGCGAATCGATCCGAAGAAGCGGACGCGAGTGATCGATAAATTCGGACGAACTGTCGCGTCGGTCGATGCAGAGGTTGATCCCAGTCTGATCGCGACCGCTCCGGACATGTTCAAGCTTCTGGAGAAGCTCGAGAACAGCGAATCTATTAGCGACGAATTGCGAGAGGAAATTCAACTCGTCCTGCGTCGAGCCCGTGGGGATTTCGGCCTCGCGGTCTTCTCCAATCGTTTCCCCAGCCAACGCGCGATCGGGAACCAGGACTGGCTGAAATTCATGGACCGATTGCTGAAGCCGCCCTTCGAAACTGAGCAGTAAGCCTTCCTGGCGGGGTTCAGTCCTCGCCTGGGTCCCAGCGAAACATAATCCCGTAATCAGCAACGACCTCGGTCCACGCTCGATTTGCCCTTTGCTTCCTGGCTCAAGAATTGTTATTGTGGGCAGCCGCCGGGAAATTACCTGAGATGCGCATCCAGGCCCTCCACCCAGCGACCGCTCGGGCGATGCTATGAAGCAACTGAAACCCGTTCTCTGGACCAAGGGAACCTTCCTGACGCCGCAGCACTTGCAGGTGCAGGACCGTTTTATCGAAGATGCGCTCAACTTCCGCCTGCAAACTCTGAAGTTTTGCGCCTGGGGTTTCAGCGAACTCGCCATTAACCAAGAGATGCTCACCGAGGGCCAGTTCGTAGTTTCGCGCGCCGCCGGCATCTTTCCCGATGGGTTGCTATTTGCCGTTCCGGATGCCGATGCGGCGCCGCCTTCCAAGGGCTTGGCCGACTTCTTCGAGCCCGGCGTAAAAAGTCTGGATGTTTATCTGACGATTCCCGATTACCGCCAGCGCGGCCTCAACGTAGCTACCAGCCAGGAGCGCGGCACACGTTACCTGGCGGAGGTTACGGCGTTTCGCGACGAGAATACGGGAACGGGTGAGAAGCCAATCCAAGTTGCGCGGAAGAACATGCGCCTGCTGGCCGAAACTGAGAACCGCGAAGGATCGTCTGTCCTGCGGATCGCGAACGTCGAACGCAGTCCGGCCGGCACTTTTCAGCTGAATCCGCGTTTTGTTCCTCCTCTTATCGAGATCGGAGCCAGCGAGTATTTGGCTGGCTTGCTGCGCGGCCTGGTTGAATTGCTCTCCGCGCGCAGCAGTCAGCTTTCCGGGAGCCGGCGGCAAAAAAATCAGAGCCTGGCGGATTTCACCTCCGCCGACATTGCGAATTTCTGGCTGCTTTATACCGTGAATTCAAACTTCCCCGTCTTCAGCCACTTGTTTGAAAGCAGGAAAGGCCATCCTGAAGAGCTTTATGCGGCGATGGTATCTCTCGCAGGCTCGCTCACTACGTTCTCTCAGAAAATCCGGCCGCGCGATCTTCCCCTCTACGCGCACGATTCTCTCGGGCCTGTCTTTTCCGAACTCGACGAGAAGCTTCGCACCTTGCTCGAAACGGTCGTGCCTACAAACCTGGTGTCCCTACCGCTGAAGCTGGTGCAGAACTCGATCTACGCGACCGCCATCGACAACGATAAATATCTTGCGAACACGCGCATGTATCTGGCGGTCAGCGCCGAAACGAGCGAGGAGACCGTAATTCAGAAAGTGCCACAGCTGGTGAAGGCGTGCTCGGCAACCCACATCGATCATCTGGTGAAGCAGGCGCTGCCGGGAATCCAGCTCCGGCACCTGACCAATCCCCCCAGCGTGATTCCGGTGAAGTTGAAGTACCAGTATTTCAGCCTCAATCAGACCGGACCGGCATGGGAGGCAGTAAATCGCGCGCGTAATTTCGCCGCCTATGTCCCGGGAGATCTCCCCAACCCTACCTTGGAATTGCTGATTGTTCTTCCCAACGTGGCGTGACTTTGAATCGAGATTCGAATCCGGATTAAAGCTGAGCTAAGTTTGAGAGCGTCAGTGCTTGATTACGAAGTAAACCACTAGCAGAGCCGCGGCAACAAAAAGCACCGCCAGGGCTATGATCAGCGGCCAATAAGACATCGGCGGCTTGGGGGGCTTGACTGCGTCCAGCTTCGGCTTCGGTACAGCCGGAGCTGCTGGCTTCTTCATGGCAGGCGGTGCAGGAGCCGCGGGAAGCGGTGGCGGAGCCATCGCCGGAAGCTTCGGCAAAGAAGCCGATGGGATCGCCATTCCAGCCTTCGCACCCGACGCGCTTTCTTCGCTCGTCGATGTCTCCGCCTCGGTAGGTTGACTTCGCACCGCCGAAATGATTCGGGTGTATTCTCCCGGACCACTTGCGAATGCTGGCTCACTAACCTCGGGTTTAGCGCTTGGCATTCGAAATACCTGCGTGGCGCCATGAGTCAGTCCGTCCGAGGATCCCGTTACAGCGGGAACTGCGGGCGGCCGGCCTGCTGCTTCCGGAATAGCTGGGATTGGTATTGGCGGAGCGAGCGGCAGTGGGGACGACGGCAGACTTGGCGCAAGGAAAGACTCTCTGGCAGGTTCTCCAACCGTTCCAGACATCACTCCCAGTGTTCCAAAGGAGCCCATCGGTTTGGGATCAAGACTCTCCGTTGCCTTGGCGGGTCGATCCAAATTTGCCCGATCCAAGTTTGGTGGATTAAAGCTCGAGCGATCCCGATCCGGCCGGTCCAGGTCGAAGGCCTTCGTAAAGCCGCCGGGTTCGTCGGAGAAACCGCCGCTTCCCGCCGGGCTTGAGGCCAGCTCCTCGGGAGATTTCATCATTGGCCCAAAGGTAGCCGTGAATTCTCCGATCACCTTTCGTGGCGGCGCCGATGGCTGCTCGGAAAGAGCCGGAATTTCACTCGCCTGTCCCCCTACGAAGGGTCCTTGCCAAAAGTTGGTGAACTCCCCCGGCTTCGGGCTGAGTTCCTTTACCACAGGACCGAATTCCTGGGCAGGAAGTTTCGCTGCTTTGAAGTCGCTCTTAAAAAGATCCGTAGGAGTGGAAAGCTCTTCGGCTGGTTGCGGTTCGTTGTTATAGCGGTACGGCTCAACTCGGGATAAGGGCTGTTCTCCAGACCTGGAGCTTACCGGCGGAGGAGTCTCTAGGTCGGGAGAGGCATCTGCCTGCGGCAATGAGCCCGCTTGCATCCCGAAACCCTTGAATGCCTGGGTAAACGCACCTGCGGGCGGCGCGGGGGCTACAGGAGGCAGGTCTGCGGTCGGAGAATTGCTTGCGTCCTTTCCTATCGAGACTGGTGCTTTCGAGACTGGGCTTTCAACCTCCTGCGTTTCCAGCATCTGAGCCTTGTAGACCTTCACCCAGTTCTTCAACGCGCCTTCCTCAGGCATCCGAGTCACCAGGTAGGCATATAGCGTGCCGCTATACCTACCGGCTTCCAATACTAAGGCCGCAGGTTCCGGGGCAACCCTGCGGAATGCTTCCATGACCCACTGAACCGTTGGCTGGTTGGGCTTCTGCTCGCCACAATCCAGGATGTGCACCAGCACATCCTCGCCCCGGCGGAGATCCTTCGCGACGAAGGTTTCGACCGGACCATCCGCAACAGACTGAAGGAGCTCGTATTTGTCGCCGAATTTCATTCCAAAAAACCAAACCGAGGCCGACTGGCACTCCGGAACCGGCGCATTGGTCACCCGTCCAAGACCCAATTCGGTCTACGATGCGTTGAGATTATACAGCGCACTCGCAAAGCTATAGCGTGGTATTTTGCACCAAGCTCTTCGAAATCGAGTCGGGACTCACGAACTCTTTACCTTGTACCCGGGGGGTATCTCGAACAACGAGGGATGGGGTTCTTCCGTGGACGTGGGCTTGCAATAAGTAGTCTGCTCTCCCGCGGAGCTCGTAACTTTGGTCAACACCGGCATCTTGAGCTTCACGCTTGTCCAGATCTCAGTCACGGTGGGCGTCGGCGGCTTGGGCAGCTGTGGTGCCTTCGGTACCTGCGGCGGCTTGGGCAGACCCGGCGCCTGAGGGAGCTTTGGCATCTGGGGCATCTTCGGCATTTGCGGCATCTGAGGCTTAGGGGGCGCCGGGAGGGGCGGAAGGGTATACCGCTTGCCTTCCACTTCATGGCCCTCGATAAGGGTCTTGCCCAGATCATGCACCTGCATCGCCGGAGGCTGTGGCGCTCCGGGCATCGGCGGGCTCCCCGGCGGCGCAGGAGGCGTCACCGCTGGCATTGGAATCACCATGGCCACTTTCTTCACGTGATCGAGCATGATTGCGCGTAAACCGGCTGAGTCGGTAATTATGCTTGCGTTGGGCGTGTCGATGCGCATCTTCCCGGCGCTCGACCGCCACATGCGCGAAGGGGATTGTACTGGCGGCCCTCCGCCGGGGGCCTGCGTCGTCGTAGCGCATTCGGAGCAGGAAGGAGGAATCGGAGGTGGTGCAGGCACGTCCACGGTGGCCCAGTTTATCACGCCAGATTCCCGAACAATTACAGCGTCTTCCCCGAGCGTGCGCTGCAGGCCTTCTGCGAAGGTCAGGATTGGTATCGCGAGTTCGATTTATTGGGTGCAGTAAGGGAACACTTTGATCGAACCTTATTTGGGGAGATTTAGCACGAACTGGCCATCTTGGTACACCACAGGAATCCCCGAATCCTCCGCGACACATTGCTCTGCGATGCTGCATGGAATGATTCGCTCGAAATTCCCCGGCGAGTCTGTCATCTCCAGGAAGCTCGACCGCTTTCCGCATTTGGCTCGATGTCCAGTGCTTCCTTGACCTTCGCCGCCTTAAGCATCTGAAGTCAGTCCTTGGCCAACTACAGCGTTGCTAATGAAAATCCTCTTTAGCGGAAATCGACTCTTGATGCTCAAGATTTTCCCGGTCGCTTGCTTGGAGTCTCCCACCTCGATGTAACCCAGCGCGGTGGCCTGGGTCGGATCCTACATAGGATGCCTTCCAGTCTGGTACGTATCCGACTTGGGGCTGGCGCACAATCTTCTCCATGATCTTCTGTGCTACCTCGCCCTTACAGCCATGAAAACTAGGTCGCCCGGCGGGAATATAACCTGCGTAGCATGCGTGGATCAAGATTCAGTCCGGTCTGAAAATCGCAGTGCTGCCGTGACAGGGAACTCCTGGTGCGCAACTAATTGGAAGCATTAGAGCCGCTGCGGCCTAAGAAATATTCACCAAACTATTGCGGATCGCGTACCTCACGAGCTCGGCGGTTTTGCGAACACCTAGCTCCCGCATGATATTGGCACGGTGCACTCCCACTGTATTTTTGCTCAGTCTTAGTTCGACCGCAATTTCTTTGCTGGACTTTCCATCTACGATCAATTTCAAAACATCGAGCTCCCGTGGAGTTAATTTGCAGCTTCGTTCACTCTTCGGGCCGGACTCCGCCAATTGACCGTCAAACACGAATTCACCAGCCGCTACGCGTTTGATGGCCGAACCGAGATCCAAGTCATTGGCACTCTTGAGGATGTATCCGCGAGCACCCGCCTCGGCCGCTCGGCGCGCCCAGATAACTTCGGAATGCATGCTTAGCACCAGAATTGAAGATTCGGGGCACGTTGTGAGAATCTTTTTTGTGGCATCCAAGCCGTTCATGCCCGGCATCGTGAGATCCATCAGCACGACTTTTGGTTTTAACTCTCGAACCAGTCGAATCGCTTCGCGACCGTCGCCTGCCTCTCCAACAACTTTTATATGGGGTTCATCCTCAAGAATTCGACGAAAACCTCGGCGAACCAGCGCGTGGTCATCGACAAGCAGCACTGTAATCGGTTCAGCCATGTACCCGGTTTGCGGCGCGCTCCGATTTTAGAAGCGAGCTTCTTTCAACGCCATAATATGAAAGCGCTACCGCGAACCTGAATTTCTCCATCGCAATAACCAATCAAACTACCAATTCGTCAGCTTCTAAGGTTTTTCCGCTAACATATTCTTGTTAGCACTTTTGCAATATGGCCCTCAGCCACAACCAGCCATAGAATCGCGGCACTTCTGTGATCCGACGACCAAGACGCCGGACCGTCTGCTCAGATAGATTCGTGCACTCGCCACCCTCACGATGCTCCGCTAAGTTACTTAAAACGGTGTTGGTTCTCACCGCTTGTCTTGGCATAGCTCCGTTTGCCACAGGAACACCATGCACTGGCCCGCACCTTCTGGAGTTTCGCATTCAATCCCGCCCGGACGCTGCGACCTATACCGAACTGGGCAAGTGGTTTGGAGCTCACAAGCAATATCCTTGCGCCGTCGAAGCTTTCCGCGCCGGTCTCCAGCTCGAACCGGCTTCTACAAATCTAGCCTATCTCCTCGGCCTTACCCTCTATACGGCTGGCGATCCGAAGGCTGCCATTGCACCGTTACAGCAGTCTATTCAAGGTATGCCGAAGCACACAGAGCCTCACCTGCTGCTGGCTGCAGCATTTGAGGAATTGCAGCTCAGAGACAAGGCTAAAGCGGAATATGAAGCCGCGCTCGGGGTTGATCCCCATTCCACTAGTGCGCTAACTGGTCTAAGTAGGCTGTTTCTCGCTGATAATGACTACACGGCGGTCATCAGCCTCCTTCGCTCCGCACCTCTCGACGAAATCCTCGCCATGAATCTGGCGCAAGCGTATGGCGACACCCGTATGTTTAGTCAGGCAGCGCAGATTCTGGCGCAAGCTTTGCAAGCGAACCCATCCTCCTTACGCCTCGCGAATGCACTGACTACCATATATGTCAATCAGGCACGCTATCGAGAAGCTGTGCAGGTAGCGGAAGAGTCTGTCCGGCTACGTCCAGACAGCGTGGAAGCACAGAGCTTATACCTGCGCGTTCTCGTGCTCAATCGTGACATGGATATTGCACGGCCGTTAGCGAAGAAGTTGCTTGCCGCGCATTCAAATGATTTCGAAGTCTTGTACTTGAACGGTGTCCTGGAACGCGAAGTCGGCCAGTACAGTGCTGCCCGGCAACACCTACAAGAGGCGGTTACGCTGAATCCCACTCACTTTGATGCCCGGTATAACTTGGGAATTGTGCTGGCCGAGCTCAAAGATCCTGCAGGAGCCAAAGAGCAACTGGAAAAGGCACTCGCCCTTGGGACTGGGAAAAGCGAACCGCAAGTGCGCTATAGGCTGGCAAGCGTTCTGCGAGCGCTGGGAGAAGATGAACAGGCAGAAGAACAGTCCAGGCTCACGACAGAACAAATGCAATCTGAGGCTGATAAAGCCCTGGCGGTGGTCAAAGCCGAGGAAGGTGAAGCCGCGCTCAAGGCTGGAGATCCTAAGAAGGCGGTCGCGTTATATCGTGAAGCCCTTGCAGCTACACCCAACGATGCCCTACTCAATTTCAAATTGGCTATGGCTCTCGATCGGGCAGGCGATACCGCACGTGAACAGGAGGCCTTGCAGCAGGTAATCAAAATTGATCCCGCTTTCGCCCTCGCTCATAATCAGATCGGCTATCTAGCCTCACGCGATGGAGACTTGGCCACCGCGGAAGAGCACTTTCGTCTGGCCGTGCGCGCCGCGCCCGGTTATGCCGAAGCGTGGGTGAGTTTGGCGGCAACACTCGGCATGGAGTCCAGGTTCCCTGAGGCCCTCGACGCAGTCGCCAATGCCATCAGGCTCGATCGAAAAAATGATGGGGCGCTACAGCTTCGCCAGGCACTGAAGCGCGCGCAAAGCCAACATTGACAGCCAGCGGCAAGGACCTTCACCGAACTCGACGAATCGATTCCGGAGCGAGTCGAGCGAAGCGGTTCCGGCGGTTCCCATCCCACGATGACGGGAGAGCGCCGTCCCATTCGATCAGGAGGCTATTCCCAGACGTGAAGACCGGCAGACTTCCTCGCCGATGGTTGCCTTGCGGATGGCTGACCCTGATCCAATTTATGGCCTTGGCGCTCGTACTTTCCGTCGGAGGTACGGTCAGCGCCCAAAACCCTCCAGCCGCGGCTTCCGATAAGTCTTCTCTGCATCAACACTACGATGCGGCTTATCGTTTTCAATCTTCCGGGGACTTTGTGCGGGCAGATCTGGAACATACGCGCTTTCTGCTCGGTGCTCTGGATCACATCGCCAATTTTTACGCCAACACGGGTGATTACGCCCACGCGGCGCCTCTCTATGACGAAGCGCTTATCTTGTCCCCATCTGATTTCGGACTGCTGATGGATTACGCGGGAGCGGCGCTGGATGCGCGCGACCCGGCAAAAGCAAAATCTCTTTTAGAAACAGTCGGCGATCTGGACGCGAAGGGCACGACCGGCTCCCAAAAGGCCGATGTGCACCGGATGCTGGGACGTACGTTCCAGGCACTGGGTGATACAAAAGCGGCGGTAAAGGAATTCCAGGCAGCCATTGCGATCGATCCAACTATCGAGAACCTGTGTGCCCTCGGCGATTCTGTGTTGGAGACCAATCATGAGGCCGCAGCGGCGGTATTTGCGCAGGTCGTGGCGCAGTTTGGAGACACGGCAGCAGTGCGAATGAGGATCGGCCGTATCTATGCGTTGGAAGGACTCCCGAGTCTGGCAATCGAGGAGTTCAAGAAGGCCGTGGCGAAGGACGACAAGATGCCAGGTGCGCACTACTCGCTCGGCGCCGCATATATGAGCAATTCGGCGAAGGATTTACCTGAAGCGGAAGCCGAATGTCACAGGGAACTCGCGCTTCATCCCAACGACACGTTCAGTTACCCGCTACTAGGGCAGATCGCACTAAGGCGGCAGAATTACCACGAAGCTGAGGTCGACTACAAACGCGCCATAACGCTAAACCCTCTCGACGCGGACAACTTTGCCGAATTGGGCAAGCTTTACATGGAAACAAAGCGACCGTCCGATGCGGAAGCTGCATTTCGCAAGGCCATCGCACTCACAGTCGATCCTGCACGTAACAATTACGGGATTGAACGCACGCACTATCGGCTGGGACGCCTGCTTTTGGCAAGCGGAAATACATCTGAGGGGCAGCGCGAACTCCAGCTATCCCAGGAATTATTAGCCAAGAGCGATATCCAGTCTGGATCGAAGCTCAGCGGCGAGACAGTCGAGCAGAGTGCCTTGGCGAGGACGCGCGTGGCGACCCCCGCCGAGGCAGCGGAATTGAACAGCTTTGCCAAACAGATTGGGCCTCTGATCGCGGGCAGCTACAACAACCTGGGAGTTCACGCGGCCATGCGGGAGGAGTTTGCCAAAGCCGCAGGATATTTCCAGGCTGCAGCCAAATGGAATCCGGCGCTGGCAGGAGTGGACAGCAACTGGGGCAGGGCGGCATTTGCGGCTCATGAGTGCGAACAGGCTATTGGTCCGCTCCGCAGAGCTCTTGTCGTGCATCCGTCCGATCCTGAACTGCGCGCGATGTTGGATCAGTGTGAAAGCGCTTCGTCGATTACGCCAAAACAATAGAAAGGTTTTTTCAGAACAAGAAACCTGCTACCTGCTCGGCAATCTTCTCGGTCTTGTCACGAAGCTCGCTTCCCTCTGCGATCGCGACGTTTGAACTGATTCTTACTAAGAAGGCGCGTTCCCGCACCCTGCTTACGACCTGTTCCGAAAACTGGCCCTTGCTGCGCGGGCTGCAAACCACGGCTTCGTTACCGATGGCGCCGAGCGGAGTAGCGTCTCGGTCACATTTCGCGCGATACGATGCAAACTCGTGACTTGGGTCCTTCATGGTCTCCACTTCGATTCGCAAGCTGGTGAGCTCCGCGCCCTGCTGATGCACGAATTCGCAAGTGGCATCCGTTTTGTCTTCGCCGGAGTGAGTAACCGTAAACGTGACTGCTCCGTTCAGGGCACCGGCTGCGGTCGCAGCGTTGAGCCAAGGGCAGTTTTCACGCGTTTGGCACACTGCCTGCGTACAAAAAGACAGAGCAAGAAACAATATCCCGGCTAACAAACGATTCATCTGCCGCACGTCACACCTCCATGAAAGTTAGCGGCCTGGCGCAGCAGCCGCACGCAATTTCGCCGGCACTTCCACTGCTCTAGTTCAATCATGGCTTCTCAGCCATGATCGGGGCCGGTTGTGGCGAACCGCCAGCGAGATCAAGAGAAAGGTCCTTGTGCGTGTGCCAAGGCACACTCTCTGTCGAAACCTCAGGATGCTCACGGAGAAAGTCCAGCGAATAAGTTGGCGCATTGGGATCGGCCTTCTTGTCGGCAAAAAGTACGGCTTGCTCGGAGGCTTTATCGTCCATTCCTAATCGACCGTAGATGAGTGACAAATTGTAGTGCGCGGCAACGTCATCCGGCTCGATGGTCTGCAATGTTTCGAACTGAACTCTGGCGTCCTGCAACCTGTTTTGACGGTAGTAGGATTTTCCTAACTCTCTGCGAGCGTCCGAGGACCGCGGATAGCGTGCGACCACCTTCTCCAGGTCCGCCACCTCCGCCTGAGAGTTTCCCGTGCGGCGTTCCACCAGCCCCATGTAGTAGAGCGCGCGCACATTGTCAGAGCTGAGCGCCAGCGCCTTCTCCAGGCTGCCGCGAGCCGAGCCGTACTTTTCCCATTGAATATTGGTGAGCGCGACATTCGTGTAGCCGTCGGCGTAGTCGGGCCGCAACCTTACCACCTGCGCGAAAGCGTTGACTGCGTCGGCATATTGCAACTGGTCCAGGCATGCGATGCCAAAGTTGTTCCATCGCATCCATTCGGGATTGTCCTGCGGGTCGGGCGCAGCGGACGGATTCTCGCCCAGATTCAAGGTACGAGTGCGCTCGGTAATTTCTACGATGGGATAGGCAGGATGGTCCTTACCGAAAACGTTGTTCAAATAACTCTGCCGCAAATGCCGGTAGTTGACGCGCGCCGTCACGTTCAATGGGCCTTTGGCATTGGGTGGAATTCGGAACTGATAGCGGACCAGGACGGAACGCCCCGCGGGAACGGTGCTGTCGTAGGCGACCGAATGGATGGTCCAGACTTTGTGGTTATCCACGAACCCACCATCTGTATTTACAGGCCGGTTGGTGAAGCTGTGCGCCCGCGGGTCGAGAGAGCCATCCGCCTGCAGGAAGCCGCTGTGATAGATCTCGGCTCCGTCGTTGTCCTCCACCTCGAACTCCACCCATGCCTCGTACAAATCGCGCACTTCAGGAATTAGCGAGTGGCCGATATTCTTGTTCTGGACGACGACCATGGCCTCAACCGTATCGTTGGGCTTCAGTTGGAAGGGAACGGAACCGAGCGGCGCAATGAGTCCGTCCGTATAAGCGCTACTTTCGTTGGTCCATGGGTCCACTTTTTTGATGGCGAACAGATCGACGTTCAGGTAATTCCCCGATTTAAGAAATTCGATCGTCTTTTGCAACTGCTCGTCGAAGCCGTAGTAGAACGGCACGGCAGTGTTTCCCGCCAGCCATCGATGCGACGCGAACTGACCGTTCTTTGCGCCAAATTCAACGTGGGTTATGGGGGCGCGCTTCATGTGGCATCCCTGGCACGTCGTTAAATCCGCAGTGTAGAAACTCAGCGGGTTTCGTTGTGAAAATTTAGAGTTCTGCCATTCGTCGAACACCGTGAACGCGCGAATAAACTTGTAGTCGTTCAAGGTGGTCGGCAAGTTGGCCTTATGGCAGGCCGAGCAGAATTCCGGCGTCCGATTCAGGTCTTTGATGACAGCTTTTGAGTGGCGCTCAGGATGCTTCATGATTTCCGCGTAGGGAACTTCACCCGGTATGCGGTTGCCGTTTTCGTCGACCATGAGAGCGGGAATGCCCAGCACGAAGCCGCCGTTTCCGACCGTTGGCTGCAGTTGTTGAACGGAGTGGCAGGTGGTGCAGGTGAGGCCCTCTTCGTCGAAGGCGCGATCCACCTGCGAGTTCTGAGTCAGCGCGCCCGACAAAACTCCAATGGGATTGTGACAGCTATCGCAGTGGCGGGTGAATTCAATGCCTTTGGTTCGCGCCAGAATGTTCACGCTGGTGCGGTAAAACGGTGTGCGAAATGAGTTCGAGTGCAGCGCCTGGCGCCACTGGCTATAGGCTTCCTGATGGCATTTGGAGCAGTACTTCGCGGTGGGAAAAGCTCCCGGCTGCACAAAGTCATCGCCTACGACCTTAGCGTTGCCGGGGGTCGAGATATTTCCCTCGCCAAAATGGAAGTTGTAACTCCCGCGAACGTGGTTCGCGTAATCTTTGCGAGCACTTTCCACGTCCGCCTGGGACTGGGGAGTGTAGTTCCCTTGGTTGTTGTTTTCAGAGGATGGCGACTGAGAGCTCGCGCCCGTGGTGGCGGGATAGCTATCCGTTTGCAACTGGGCTGTGCACGGCACGACGGAAAGACAGCTGCTCGCGAGGATAGCCGCGAGCGAAATTATATGCGCGAGTCGAAAGTTCATCGCCGCCCCACAGAAACCTAAATTGTTTCCCAACCGCAAACGAAGAGCCCAAGTCGAGCTTAAATAGGAGTAGTTTCTACTTGTCAGAGCCCGACGCAACGCTGTCATAAACGCTGGGAACCAGGCCCTTGCCTTCTTCCACAGCGTAGTAGCGGTCCACTGCTGGCAGCGACACCGACTCCACGGACCCGCTGGGCCAGTGAATCTCAACCTTATCCACGGCAGTCGAGTCCCCCAGACCGAAATGCAGACGCTGATCGTTGGAAGATTCGTAGCTGCCGCCGCTGAGCACGTCTTCGCGATGACGCATTCCGCCGGCGGAAAGGTAGACGACGGTTCCGATTGCATCGCGCGGACTCTTGGGTCCGCCCACCAGTTTGAGACCGACCCAGTGATGCTTATCGGGATTTACGTTTTGCAACAGCACCGGAACGTGATCGATACAGTTGATGACGACATCGATCTTGCCGTTATTGAATAAATCGCCGAAAGCCGCGCCCCGGCCCGGAATGACCACTGCAAGGCCTGTGCCTTCAACCGCGGGCATCAGTTCGAACTTCTCACCGTTCTTCAGGTTGTGGAATAACAAAGGCCGTTGGGACCACGACGTGCCCCAGTTGTGATGATCGACCTGCGGGAACACATGTCCGTTGACGGAAAGGATGTCCTTCCAGCCATCGTTGTCGTAATCGATGAACTCCGTGCTCCAGGTCAGGAAGGGGTAGGTGACATCGGCCATGCCCATCTCCGTCGCAATTTCCGTGAACTGAGCTTTGCCTTCATTGCGGAATAATGGTTTGTAATCGTCCGAGAATGTCCCCGTATAAAGATCGAGCAAACCGTTGTTACGATAATCTCCAATGGCCATGCCCATGTTGGCGACTTCCTGGCCGTCCTGATTCAGCGCAAAACCAGAAGGGATGCTGAAGTCTTTGAAGGTCCCGTCTCCCTTATTAATGTAGAGATAATTTGGAGTCGAATCGTTGGCGACCAGCAGATCCACTTTTCCGTCGTTGTCAACATCCACGAACACGGACGTGAACCCATAGCGGCTGTGCCCTTCATCGGCAACGCCGGCTTGTTTACTCACATCGGTGAATGTTCCGTCACCGTTGTTGTGAAACAGGTGATCGGGTTCGCCCTTGAGGCCCCGCGGACCGCACATCACGCTGGCGCCGCGGAACTGGCAAAACGAAATCGCGTTGGGAGCGGAACTTGGCGTGGGCGGAAGATGGTCCATGTCCCAGTGAATGTATCCAGGAACAAAGAGGTCCAGCCTGCCGTCTCCGTCGTAATCGCCGAAGGTGGCTCCCGTGGACCAGTTCCCCAGCGCAACGCCCGCCGCTTCGGCTACATCGGTAAACGTTCCGTCGTGATTGTTGTGGTAGAGACGGTTCTTTCCGTAATTGGAGACGTAGATATCGGGCCAGCCGTCATTGTCGTAATCGCCGATTGCGACTCCAAACCCCCAACGATCATTCGTTACTCCAGCTTTTTCGGCGACATTGGTGAATGTTCCATCGTGATTGTTGTGAAAAAGCGCGGCGTGCGGCGGTTCGGTCTTGCCGGTCAGCGCGTCAAAGGTGGAACCATTGACCATGTAAATATCGAGCCAACCATCATTGTCGTAATCCAGCAGGGCAACGCCGGAGCCTGTGGTCTCCAGAATGTAATTCTTCCGCGGAGTACCCATGGTGTGGCGCCACGTGGTCAAGCCGGCTTTCTCGGCGATGTCTTTAAATATGATGGGGCCGTTTTTTACAAAGCCCCCTGCCGTGATCGGGCGTTTCTCGGAATCGAGAACCGGTGCAAACTCCCCCCGAGTAGCTGAGCCACCCTGCTGAGGCCGGGCGCTAGGGTCCGTGCCAAATGGCGACGAGACCTCAGATCCTTGCCCTTGCGAATGGGCGATACCACACAGACAGAGAAGCAGAATTACAGTCTTATGCATAAGCAAACTCATAGTTCTATAAACCAATGAGCGAAAGGGCAATACGCGAAACTCACTAGCGGATTGATATTAGGGATCGATGGGGAGTTTTTCTGACTGGGGTGGTCGACCGCCTCCAAGAAATCCTGGTCGACCGGCACCTGTGAATATTTTACCCAGGGGACTCAATGCACCCGGAGCGCCATGCTCTTCGCCACTTTGGCATCTGTCTGCTGATAGAGCTGCTGAACGCGCGCAAACTCCCGATCCGCAGCCGCTGTATTCCCGAGTGTCTGGTACAAACGGCCTAACTGATAGTGTGCATCGCCTGTGAAGGATCGAGTGTGAGGGCTCGCAGGAAAGCGGCCTGCGCATCTTTGCTTCCTTTAGCGGCAGAAATGATTCGCCATTATTTCAACATCCGGCTCAACATTGCCCGGGCCAGCCCGCAAGCTGCTTGCTGAATCGCTGCAAGCTCGGCAAGAAATGTTAATTCCGCAGACGTTTGGAGTCTCTACTCTTTTTTCGCTATTGCTGAGGTTCGACGGCGTTGTTCATTAGGGAACAGTGATCTAGAAACGAGGCTAGGCGGCCGTCACGTCTGCACCTTGGGCCGATCCGGCAAAGAAGCTGAGAAGCTCCGCGGCGACGACCTCTGGATTGTTCAGCGGAATGAAATGTCCAGAATCCACCGTGACGACTTTGGAGCAAGGAATTAAGGTCGAGGCGCGTTGCGCGAATCCTTCCGGAATGGCTTTGTCGCGCGAAGCCTGAAGAATGAGTGTCGGAATCAGAAGCTGTGGCAGCATAGCGGGGATGGACGCCAGAACGTCCGCTGGATCTCCAAAGCGGAGCACCGACATTAATCTCCATGCGCCCCGCGGCCCGGCAAATGGAGCGTGAAAGTCCTCAACCACGTCGCGGAGTTCCTTCCGCCTTTCCTCTATCGTGTAGCGCATCGCAATGTTCCAGAAAATTGAGTTGACCACGGGCGCGAGCAACTCGCCAATCACCGGTGTCCTGATAATACGGAAGAGGTGAAAGGGTTTCAGCTCAGGAAACACTGCCGGCGAGAGCAACGCCAGATGGTCAACGCGATCCTGGAACCGGTGGGCGTAATGCACCGCGATCGCGGACCCGGCATCGTGGCCAACGACGTGCCACTTTTCGATGCCATGTTCCACCCTGATCCTCTCGATCTGCTCGGCAAACGCTTCCAACTGGTTGAGACTGCAACCATCTTCGTAACATCTTTTGGGAGTTCTCCCGAGGCCAGGCAGATCGACAGCCATGCAAGTGAATCGGCCAAGCAACCGGTCGATGACTCCGCTCCAAAGCTGACTGCTGGTCGGTATGCCGTGTATGAACAGGACCGGATAACCGGAACCGCGAGAAAGCAGATACATGCACTCCCCCTCTTCACAGCGCAAACAAATCAACCTCGCGTCTCAACTGGCATTTGGGCTGCAGGTGTTAGCCGTTTGCAGAGTTGATAAAACATCCACGCGCTTGACCGGAACCCTCCAAGAAATAGCCCGAGAAGGAACGTAGAGACGACTCCGCGCGGTTTCATGCGCGCATAGACCACGTTCATGCTCCACGCTGGGCTGGTATAAACCGTCCCGGAGCGCAGTACTCCGATGCGATTCCTGACTGGAGGCTCGTATACGATCTTCTCGATGCCTCCGTTAAAAAACTTCGCCATTTGCAGAATGCGGCTGCTATAGCAGACTCTCGCGCGGAGCGGCAGTTTGCCTTGCTTGCGGTACTTCAGAATCAGGCTGGACGCTTCCGCCGCGTGGCGCAGCGCCGCAGTAACTCCGTTCGCCGTGATGGGATCCACCATGGCTGCGGCCTCGCCGGCAATCAGCCAGTTCGGCCCGGCGACTCCGATTTGGACTCGCGATCGGAAAGAAGTCACGTTCGTCGAATTGAGAACTGCCTCCCGCAGCAGCGGTTCAAACCGCGGGAACTTCATCAATTGCTGGCGGAAAATGTCTTCCACGGAAGATCCGCGTTCGCGCTTTGCCTTCATGGCTGCGCCGGTGGCGATATATCCGACGCTGACCATGTTTGCACTGATGGGTATCTCCCAAACCCAATCGAGATATTCCGCGGGCATGGGGTCCAAGTAGAGAGTTGTTCCTTCGACGGACTCAGAGACCGGGAAGTAGTTCCACATCGCCACCTTCGTGGGCCCACTGTAGACCGCGGGAAGATTGAACTCCCGAGCCAGCAGGCAGGTTGCGAACCCTGAGGCGTCGATAAACCAGGGCGAAGAGAATCGAGCACCGCCAGCGGTCCGAACCGAAGAAATGTTCCGTCCGTTCTTTTCGACCCCAACCACTTTGTCTCTCACCAGCATGACGCCGCTGCCAATCGTCATCTTCAGAAGTTCACGGTCCAAGTGCAGCCGATCGACATGTAGAGTCCGCAACTCAATATGGAAGGGAGCGCCTGCAAGCCAGGCAGACGGAACATAGTGCGCGGAAGTGCCGTCGCGCAATTTCACGGTGACGTGGCGTTTCCAAGTCGCCATCTGCGCGCTGATCAATTCGTCCATGGGAAGTCCCAACTCGTTCAGCAGTTCGGGCGCCGACCAATCCAACGACTCCCCGACCGGCTCGCGGACAGATTCCTCGGGCTCAATGCAGACGACTCTGAGGCCTGCTCTTGCAAGCTGCAGAGAGGCCGCCTTTCCGGCCAAGCCGCCGCCGATGACGGTTACATCACAATGAACGTCTGGCTTCTGGCCAGGCGCAGGTTCAGTGCTGGGCGGCAGCTTGTCCATGGTTCAGGTCATTTTGTTCATGCCGACTTAATCCCCACAATTAAGGTGTCCGTGATATCTCTGTACGATCCTTGTTCCGGGCAGTTTCGATTGTTCGCGGGAAAATATCATCGCGGTCGCGGCGCCTCAATAATTAAAAACAACTAGAACCAAGAATCAGATTGCCGTGTGCGATCTGGTCAAGAGCGGCGGAGACGCCGGCCCGCGTCGGCCCGCTAATATAAATGCATTATTGACCCGCCTTGGCTGAGATGTGATTGTGATACTTTTGAAAGCAGTCTGGGGGTTTGGGAGAGAACAGTTATGGCGGTCGCCAATCCTGCGGTTCCCAACATTCATAGTGCGCAGGGGAGTAATGCGAGCTTTTACGAAAAGCTCAATACCCGTTGGCACGAGCGTGCGCTGCAGATTTTTATGTTTATTGTGCTCGCACATTGGGCCGAGCACCTTGTCCAGGCTTACCAGATTTATGTTATGGGATGGCCTCGCCCGAAGGCCCTGGGCTTGGTTGGTTTGTGGTATCCATGGTTGATCCGAACAGAGACTTTGCATTATGGCTACGCCCTGGTCATGCTGATCTGCCTGTGGATTTTCCGCAAGGGCTTCACGGGAGTTTCCCACACGTGGTGGATGGTGGCGTTCTGGATCCAATTTTGGCATCACATCGAGCACTTTCTGCTAATCTGGCAGGCCACGTTTCATCACAATTTCTGGGGAAAGCCGGTTCCGTGCAGCGTCCTGCAGTTGGTCTTCCCGCGGGTCGAATTGCATCTTTTCTACAATTCGATCGTGTTCATCCCGATGGTCATCGCCATGTATTACCACGTGTTTCCACCCGAAGGCGAGCGCGGGAACCCGGCCTGCACATGTGAGTGGGGCCGCCACGATTCGGCAAAGGCTGCCTGATCAGAAAGTTTCGGATCCGTTCTTGAAGCGGGGACTGACTGGATGGCTCGCCACTGTCATCTGCGCAGCAACCTTGCTACAGGCCAGTTGTTCCCGACCGGTTGCATCCCCAACTTTGGTCACGATTGAGCATGAAATCTCTCCTGAACCAACCCGGGTCGGGTCGGCTACAATCGTTCTCAAGTTGTCCGACGCAACAGGTAAACCCGTCACCGGAGCGCACATTGCGATTGAGACTGACATGTCGCACGCGGGTATGAATCCGGGATTTGCAGAGGCGAAAGAGGCAGAAGGTGGCCGCTACAAAGCTCCATTGGAGTTTCAGATGGCAGGTGATTGGGTAATCCTTCTCCACGTCACGTTGCCCGGCGGGGAGAAGCTGGAACGACAGATCGACGTGAGGGGCGTCCGACCTAACTAGGCAAGCTGTTGAATCCATCCTCCATCCCGGTCCTGGACACTCCTGATTCGCTTCCCTTTGATTTGATGCGCGTGCCAGGCTTAGGCCATTTATTCCGCTGGCGTTATGCGCGCCCCCTGCTTCAGGCTCCACTGCTCGGGCTGAGCCTGGTAATGATCGTGCACGGATTGTTCGGGCCAACCCTGGCGCCTAAGAATCTGGCGACAACCCTGAGCTGGCTTCACTTCCGCGGCGTGCTGGTGTTGGTCCTGCTCTGCGCGGGAAATTTTTTCTGTCTTGCCTGTCCCTTCATGCTGGTGCGGCAATGGGCGCGACGCTTGTTTGCGCCGCGGTTTACCTGGCCTCGGCCGTTGCGCAACAAGTGGCTCTCGGTTGGTCTCTTCGTTCTGATCCTTTTTACTTACGAACTGTTCGATCTATGGTCTTCGCCGTGGTGGACGGCCTGGCTGATTGTTGGTTACTTTCTTTCCGTGCTCGTGGTGGATGGGTTCTTCAAACACGCTTCGTTTTGCAAATTTGTTTGCCCCATCGGACAGTTCAACTTTGTGGCTTCCGCACTTTCGCCGTTCGAGGTGAAGGTGCGCGAGCAGGATGTTTGCACGCGCTGCCATACCAAGGACTGCATCCGCGGCAGGCGGGAGCCGATTTCGGATCTGGTGACGATCCGCGGCTGCGAGCTGGCTCTGTTTCAACCCAGCAAAGTTGGAAACATGGATTGCACATTCTGTTTGGACTGCGTTCATGCCTGCCCGCACGACAACATCGGCATCCTGAGCCGGCTGCCGGCGAGTGAACTGATGGTGGATCCGCTGCGGTCGGGGATTGGATACTTTTCACGCCGCAAGGATCTGGCAGCGCTGGTAATCGTGTTCACGTTTGGCGCGCTGCTGAATGCGTTTGGCATGGTCAGTCCGGTATATGCCGTGGAGGCGTGGCTGGGAAGAATGCTGCATGTAAGTCACGAAGCCCCTATACTCGGATTGATCTTCACATTTTTCTTGATTGTGGAGCCGGTACTGCTGCTCGGAGTAGCTGCATGGTGGACGCGTCTATGGGCCCGCATTCCACGCGCTCTTTTGCCGCTGGCGGTGAGATACAGCTATGGCCTCGTTCCTCTGGGCTTCGGTATGTGGTTGGCTCACTATTGCTTTCATTTCTTGACCGGACTCTACACGCTGATCCCTGTCACTCAAAACGCGATAGCGAGTCTGGGCCGGCCCTTTCTGGGAGAGCCCCGTTGGACCCTGACGGGATTGCCGGCAAACGTCGTGCAAGTCGTCGAGATCGGATTCTTGGTGCTCGGATTTGCCGGTTCACTGGTGGTGACTTATGGGCTGGCGGAAGACGACTCCCCGGACAAACCGCTGCGCGCATTCCTTCCGTGGGCGGCGGTATGCCTGGTTCTTTGGTCTGCGTCGCTGTGGTTGATGTTTCAGCCGATGGAAATGCGTGTCATGCTGATGAGCGGATAGCCGCTTGTTTACTGACGATGCTGAATCGCCCTATAGGTGCGGGAGTTTCGGTTGGGCTTGTGGTTGCGCTTTTGCTGGTTTTGCCTACGCCAGCCAGCGCACACAACGGTCCGCCGTTTCCCATTATTGAGAACAAAAAGATTGGGCCTTGTATAGTTGCTCTCTGGACTCATCCTGACGTTGGCACCGGAGCTTTTTATGTGTTCGTGGAAGCGTCGCCCGGCGGTACGGTTCCGGACGATCTGAAGATTAAGATAGGCGTGCAACCCGTAACCGGCCGGCTTCCCGAGAAGTTTTATGTGGCCGAGCGCGTGAAATCGCGCGGACAAGTGGAATACAACGCGCAGGCCGACTTTGACAGGCAGGAATTGTGGTGTGTGCGTCTTGTGATTCAGAGTTCGCAAGGCAGCGGCGAGGCGACAGCCCAGGTGGAAGTGACTCCGCCCGGGTTTGGCCGATGGGACCTTCTGCTGTATCTTTTACCGTTCTTGCTCGTTGCATTTTTATGGTTTCTCGGTATTACGCGTGCGAAGCGGCGGCGCAAGGGACAGTTACGGAAGGAGGCTGGACCAGCGAATGCCATGCAGACTGTGGGTGATGAAAACAGTCACAAATAGCGCGGCGTTTCAACGCGTGATGTCGTTCCTGCTTTTTGGAAGCCTTATAGCGTCCCTGTCCGGGTGTCACTCCGCCCCAAAGCTGCCCGAAAAAGGATCTAAGGCCTACGCCGATGTTGTTTCGGCGTTCTATGTCGGATTGGCAGCGCTCCAGGTTGGCGATGACGTTCACGCCGAGAGCAAGCTTTCGGAACTGACCCAACTCGTGCCCTCGGAACCTGCTGGATGGGCAAACTGGGGGGTGCTCGCGTTGCGCCAGCGAAACTACGATCTGGCCGCGCAAAGACTCGAACGAGCCCGCGAGCTCGCTCCGCAAAACGATCAAATCTACGATCTGCTGGGGATCCTTGAAGCCGATCGCGGCCATTCTGCGGAATCGATTGCAGCTCTGCAGAAAGCCGTTGACCTCAATCCGAAGAACTTGCGAGCCGCCTATGCGCTTGCGGAAGAAATCGAACGCCAGGGGGATGCCAACAGCGAAGCCGAATCTCAGCAGGTGATCCAGAAGATTCTTGCGGCGCAGCCCGACAACCTCGCCGCCTTGCTCGAGTTGAGCCGCGTAGCCGCAAAGCGCGGCGATGCTGCCACACTCAAATCAGCAGTAGCCGAGATCAGCGCCCGCTCCTCCGCATGGCCGCCCGAAGTGCAGCAGCAACTTGCAACCGTCCAGGCTGCGGCGGCTGGCCCGGATTTGCGTGCAGCCGCTACGCGAACCACCTTTCTGCGCAACGTCCTCATGCGTGTTCCCGAGTACCGTCAGAGTCTCTCCGTCATCAAGGCACCCGCTGGCGAAGAAGCTCAGCCCCTCACGCATTTTGTGCGATTGGAATCTCCCGTCTTCAAGCCCGCGCCTGCAGATATGGCAATCCAATTCGCAGTTCAGCCTGTTGCAAATGCCGGCAACGGTCGCTGGAATTGGATTGGAGCCATCCAACTGAGCAGCTCCGGCGTGCCCATCATTGCCGAGGCCAATGGCCGCGAAGTGCATTTGTCCAGCGGTGCGACGCTTCCCTTCCCCGGCGGGCCATCTTCCGTTCCGCCGTCGCCGGAGGGAGTCTTGCAAGTCGACTTCAACTACGATTTCAAAACCGATCTTGTGCTCGCGGGCGCGGGAGGTGTACGCCTGTTTCGCCAGGACAGTCCGAGCGCATTCACCGATGTAACGGGGCAAGCGAAGTTGCCGAAGTCCGTGACCAACGCCAACTATACGGGTGCGTGGGCAATTGACATTGAAGCAGACGGTGATCTAGATATCGTTCTGGGCTCAAAGGATTCGATTCCGACTGTATTGAGAAACAACGGAGATGGCACATTCTTAGCCATCCATCCTTTTGCCGGAATCACGGGGGCGGTCGGATTTGCCTGGGCTGATCTTGACGGCGACGGCAACCCCGACGCCGCCATCATCGACGGCGCCGGCCGGCTGCACGTTTTTATAAATGAGCGGCAAGGCCAGTTCCGTGAGCGTCCGCTCCCGGCGGGATTGCCGCTCGTCAAAGCAATCGCAGTCGCCGACGTTAACAACGATGGAGTTCTCGATCTCTTGGCAGTGCAAACAGACGGGGCTATCATTCGGATTTCTGACAAGAACGAAGGAGAAAGCTGGGAGACGGCCGAGATTGCCAGAGTCCCGGATGCTGACAGGAATCTCGTTGGCGAGGTGCGACTGCACGTCGCCGACCTCGACAACAACGGAGCGCTCGATCTTTTTCTGGCTTCGACAAAGCCTGCGTCTGGTGCGAAAGGCGCGCTCATCTGGCTTGGTGATGACAAAGGCAATTTCGTACCGCTGGACCATCCTGCAGGGCCGGCTTTGGTATTTGACGCCGCGGACTTGAAGGGCAATGGCAAACTCGATCTAGTGGGCCTTTCCACCGATGCAGGCCCCGTCGAGGGCGTCAATCAGGGATCGAAGAACTATCACTGGCAAGTTGTCCGGCCGCACGCGGTGCAAGCAGTCGGCGACCAGCGGATTAATCCATTCGGGATCGGCGGCGAAATTGAAATTCGCTCCGGCTTGCTGGTGCAGAAACAGCCGATCACCGGTCCGCAACTTCATTTCGGATTGGGAGAACAGACCGAAGCAGACATCGTGCAAGTAGTCTGGCCAAACGGAACTGTCCGCGCCGAGTTCGGCGTGAAAACAGACATGGACATCGTGACCGAGCAGCGCCTGAAGGCCTCGTGTCCATTCCTCTTCGCTTATAACGGAAAGCAGATGGAGTTTGTGAAGGACGCGGTTCCCTGGGGCTCGGCGATCGGGCTGCGCATCAACACTCTTGGTTCGGCGCAAATCGCGGCCACCGGAGAATGGTACAAGATTGGCCGCGACCAGCTTGTGCCCCACGACGGCTACTACGACCTGCGGATCACGGCAGAGTTGTGGGAGGTTTATTACTACGATTATCTGGCGCTCATGACCGTCGACCATCCGGTGGGCACGGAGATTTTTGTCGATGAGCGTTTCGTAATTCCTCCGCTGAAGCTGGGCCTCACGACCGTTGCGACGCCTCACGAAATTGCCCGGGCCATCGATGACACCGGCCAGGACGTTACCGATATCGTTCGTACGCTAGACGGAAACGCGCTCGCCAGCTTTGGACGCGGCCAGTATCAGGGTATAACGCGGGATCATTATCTTGAAGTGGACCTCGGCGACGATGCTCCGAAGAGCGGCCCTCTCTACCTGATCGCACAGGGATCGATTCACGACACCGAGTCGTCGGTGAATGTCGCCATCACCCAAGGCAGCCGCTGGCGCGCTCACGGGTTGAGCCTGGAAGTTCCGGATGGTCACGGTGGCTGGGTTATGGCTCAGGACAATCTGGGATTTCCTGCAGGACGAAAAAAGACAATCCTCTTTAATCTGACCAATATCTTTCGGCCCGGCACCCCGCGCCGCGTACGGATTCGAACCAACCTGGAAATTTACTGGGACGCGATTCATTGGGCGCAGGGCGCCCCAGACACGCAGCTGAAGACTGTGACTCTAAACCCCAGCGTGGCCGATCTGCATTATCGCGGATATTCGGTCATGCATATGCCGGGGGCCGCGAGAGCGCCCGAGGTGCCCGATTACAACCAGATTGAGGGGACCAAGCAGCGCTGGCGCGATCTGATCGGCTACTACACCCGCTACGGCGACGTGCGCGAACTTGTCAACCGCATCGACGACCGGTACGTGATAGTCAATTCCGGCGATGAATTGTCGTTGCGCTTCGCCGAGCAACCACCTCCGCCCGCAGGCTGGGTGCGCGACTACGTGATAGTCGGCGACGGCTGGATCAAAGACGGCGACTACAATTCAACTTTCTCGAAGACCGTGCTGCCTTTGCCTTATCACGCGAAGAATGAGTACACGACCAGACCAGGGCGCCTTGAAGATGAGTGGGTCTACCAGCAGCATCCCGAAGATTGGCAGAGCTATCACACGCGTTATGTCACTCCCGATGTTTTCAAGAACGCATTGAGAAGTGAGAACGGGAAATGATGGGCAATCGGGTAGCAAAGGGTTTTCTCGTTCTCTTCTTTATCGGGCTATTGGCTACTCCCTTCGTGATTAAGCGGATTTCTTCCGGACGCGATGCCGACAAATCAAAGTCAGATTCGAAGACAGCATTGGCCCGCCATGGCTTTTATCTTGAAGAAGTCTCCCATGCGGCGGGCATCAATTTTGTTCATCAGTCACCCAGGCTCGATCCCAAGTTAGATCCCATTATGCCGGAGGTTGCATCGATGGGAGCGTCGGTGTCAATCGTCGATTTCGATCGCGATGGCTGGCCCGATATCTACGTTACGAACAGCGCGATCGGAAGCAAGAATGCTCTCTACCGCAACATGCATGACGGCACTTTCAAGGACGTGGCCGAAGAAATGGGCATTGCCGACCTGAACCAGCCCGGCACGGGAGTTTCAACGGGCGCGGTTTGGGGCGACTACGATAATGATGGCTATGAAGATCTGTTCCTGATCAAGTGGGGACGACCAGAACTGTTTCACAACGATCAGGGCCAGGGCTTCACCCGAGTGACCGAGCAAGCTGGATTGCCGCCCTGGATCAACGCCAACACCGCCATCTGGCTCGATTACGACGGCGACGGACTTCTGGACCTTTTTGTTGGCGGCTACTATTCCGAAGACATCGATCTTTGGCATCTCACGACGACGCGCATCATGCCCGAGAGCTTCGAATACGCCAAGAACGGCGGACGAAAATATTTGTTTCACAATCTCGGTAACGGCAAGTTTGAAGAGGTCAGCGCGAAAGTTGGCATCGACAGCCGGCGTTGGGCCCTGGCGGCCGCCGCGGCAGATCTGCGCGGGACGGGTCATCCTGATCTGTTTGTCGCGAATGATTATGGAGTGTCGGAGCTCTACTTCAACGA
This sequence comes from Candidatus Sulfotelmatobacter sp., assembly GCA_050012155.1. GTDB lineage: Bacteria > Acidobacteriota > Terriglobia > Terriglobales > Acidobacteriaceae > Sulfotelmatobacter. The sequence continues at coordinate 70,133 of JBEKHS010000002.1, forward strand.
CGGCAAACGGTTTCATGAGGTCGGCGAAAAGACTGGCGTCGGCTTCGTCCCCAAGAGCGGCATGAACGCCGCGTTTGGCGACATCCTCAATCAAGGCAGATACGCCGTTTACGTTTCTAATATTTCCGAAGACGGCATTCTCATCCAGGGAAATAATTTGTGGGTGCCGAAGGAAGGCACTGCCGGCGATGCCACTAAATATCAGAATCTGGCGCGCGATTTTGGTGTCGAACTGGGCGGATGGAGCTTTGGCGCCCAGTTTGGCGATTTGAATAACGATGGAACGCTCGACCTGTATCTTACGAACGGTTATATTTCGCTCGACCGAAACCGAAGCTACTGGTACGACTTCTCCAAAGTGGCTGGGGGAAACAGTACCATCATCGGAGATGCCAAGAACTGGCCGGCGTTTGATGGGCGCAGTTTGTCCGGCTACCAAACCAAGCGAGTCTGGCTCAACGATGGCGCCGGTAAGTTTGTCGATGTTGCCCAGGCCGTTGGCGCTACCGATACTTACGACGGACGTGCCGTAGCGCTCGTTGACTTATGGAATCGCGGCGTGCTCGACGTGGTTGTCGCCAACCAGAACGGACCGTTGCTGCTTTACAAAAATACCGTCGCTCCAGAGAACGAGTGGATCGAATTTGAGTTGGAAGGAACCGGCTCAGATCGCGGCGGCAGTAACCGCAGCGCGATCGGCGCCCAGGTCACACTGTTTTGGAATGGCCAGCAGCAGGTGCAGGAAGTTTCTGGCGGCAGTGGTTTCGCGGCCCAGAACGATCGGCGGCTGCATTTCGGCCTGGGCAGGAATCCGCACATTGAGAAGGCGATCATTCGTTGGCCATCAGGCGGAGTTCAGACCATCGATAAACCTGCCGCCGGCCAATTGCACAAGATGAAGGAGCCCGCATGACCCAAACGAGCACACCCGTCTTTCCTCCGCAATTCCCAGCCCAACCCCCTCCGGCACCAGACCACAAGGCGCCGTTGTTCACCCTCGACAACCGCTACATTGCGCCCGCATTCATTACCTGCATTCTGCTGGCGGGTCACTTGTCGTTCGGCATTCTTGAGAGCTATCAGAAGACGCTGCTGGCCATTGTTACAAGTATTGGTCTCGAACTGGTGCTGGGGCGGATTTTCTTTCACAAATGGGTGCACCCCGCCAGCGCTTACATTACGGGCATCAGCGTTGGCATTCTGATTCGCTCGCCGGCATTCTGGCCCTACGCGCTTTGCAGTGCGATTTCTATCACGTCCAAGTATGTGTTGCGGGTCAAGGGCCGGCATATCTGGAACCCGTCCAACTTCGGCATCTCCGTAATGCTGTTTCTGGCTGCCGAGACAGTGGCCACTCTAAGCATCCAGTGGGGTAATTATCTTTTGCCCATGCTGGTCATCTGGGTGCTGGGCTCAGTTATCATTTGGCGCCTGCGGCGCTTTCACATCACTGGCATTTATGTCGCGTCGTTTGTCGCCTTCGCATTCTTGCGCAGCTGGATCAGCGGAAGCCCCTGGCAATCGGAGATTGCGCCGATTACCGGCCCGATGTACCAACTGTTCATTTTCTTCATGATTACCGATCCGAAGACCACCGTTCGGTCGAAGCGCGGCCAATGTCTGGTCGTGTTTCTGGTGGCTGTGGTGGAAATGGTTCTGCGCTTAGACCAGATTGTCTACGCTCCTTTTTATGCGCTCTTCATTGTGGGTCCCATCGCCATGCTGATTGATATTTGGCTGGATTCGCGCCGCGCCAGAGTTGCGAGGCTAGCGGTGGCACAGTGATCGTTCGCGAAAGGAACCTTCAATCTCTGACGCCCTCACGCCAAGTCGTTTTGTATCTGCTGCTGGGTACGCTCTTTGGGCTAGCGAGTTGTAAACAAAAGCAATCTAGCGCACCCGAAACTGCTCGGCCGATGCAAGCCACTATTTCCGCACCATCGGACTCTCAAACGCCGCCGCCTTCGCTGGACTCCGCCGCGAGGCGTTCCCGTCCTTCCGGCCCAATCCAATTCACGGACGTAACTGCCGAGGCAGGTATTCACTTCAAACACAATAGTGGCGCGTTCGGGAAAAAGTATCTTCCGGAAACCATGGGCAGCGGCGTTTGCTTTCTTGATTACGACAATGACGGATGGCAGGATATTTTGCTGGTCAATTCAATGGACTGGACGGAACATAAGTCCGGCAAATCCTTCCCCGCGCTGTACCACAACAATAAGGATGGCACCTTTACCGATGTGACGCGGCAGGCTGGCCTCGCGGTTGAAATGTACGGAATGGGCTGTGCCGTCGGCGACTATGACAATGACGGCTACGTCGACATTTACATCACCACGGTTGGATCGAACCATCTATTTCACAATCTCGGCAATGGCAAGTTTGCGGATGTGACAGCCAGGGCGGGCGTCGCTGATCCGGGGTTTTCCACCGGCGCTGTGTGGTTTGATTATGACAACGATGGCAAGCTGGATCTGTTTGTCGCCCACTACATCGACTGGTCCATCGATACCGATCAATACTGCTCGCTCGACAATAAGAACAAGTCTTACTGCACTCCGCAGAGATACAGAGGTCAAAGCTCGGCGCTTTTCCACAATAAGGGCGATGGGACTTTTGAGAACGTCACGCGGCGCGCTGGCCTCTACGATCCCACGAGTAAGTCACTTGGAATTGCGTTGTTGGACTATGACAACGATGGCTGGCTCGATCTCTTTGTTTCCAACGACACCGAACCAAACAAGCTTTACCACAACAACCGCGACGGCACTTTTACCGATGTCGCAGTCGCGGCCGGCGTGGCTTATAGCGAAGCAGGCACGGTGCGCGCTGGCATGGGCACCGACGCGGCCGATTACGACCATACCGGATGGCAAAGCCTGGTGATTGGTAACTTCACCAACGAGGGGATGGCGCTCTACCACAACGACGGCTCAGGTTTATTTACAGACTTAGCCCCGGCCACGGGCATCGCAAGAGTCTCGACCAGGTCGCTTACATTCAGCACTTTCTTTTTCGACTACGATCTCGATGGCCTGCCCGATATTCTCGCGGTCAACGGCCATGTGTCCGATGACATCAGTGTGGTGCAGCCCAACGTCAAGTATGCCCAACCGCCTCATCTTTTCCGCAACCTGGGCAAGAACAAATTTGAAGAGGTGACCACTAAACTTGGCCCGGCGCTGCAAAAGCCAGTCGTGGGACGTGGCGCAGCCTACGGAGATTTCGACAATGACGGCGATTTGGATTTACTGATTACATCCAACAACGGGCCAGCACGGTTGCTGCGCAACGATAACGGGAACCAGAACGACATGCTGCGGGTGAAGACCGTGGGCACACGATCGAACCGCGACGGCATAGGCGCCAAGATTACGGTCATAACCAGCAAAGGCACACGGCTTTTCGGCATGGTTAAAACAGGTTCGAGCTACTTGTCACAAAGCGAGTTGCCTTTAACCTTCGGCCTGGGCAAACCGGAGGCTGGCAAGACAGCGAGTCTCGAGATTGCGTGGCCGAGCGGCCAGAAAGATAGCATCCCGGACGTCAAGCCAAATCAGTTCATCACGGTGCAAGAAGGCAAAGGAATCATTTCAGCACAGCCCGTTGTTTTTGTGAAGACCGGGCCCCAGTCTTTGACGCCCGCATCGCAAAAGTGACAAACCAGCTCCGTGCGCGAATCACTTGTTCAGTCGCGCCAGAATCTTCTTTTGATTTTCAACGATCGTGTTGAGGGCAGCCTGGTTTTTCAGAATGCCACTCTGATTCTTCAGAATGCTCACTTGATTCTTCTTAATGGTTGTCTGACTCGCCCGGAGAGCAATCTGATTGGCGATTATGGCCTTCTGGTTCTGGATAATTGTTTTCTGATTTGCGATGACTCTGTTTTCTGACATGGTGTAAGTGGCCTCCCGCAGGAATCGAATGAGATGACGAGGATATTGAATCGACTCAATCGTGCACGGCCGATTTCATCATAGCCAGTCGCGAGGCGTCAATCGCGCCCGCGGCCGCTGCCTTACTTACCCGCTTGCGCTCCCAGTGTCTGAAAGAGCCACGCTTAATTGATCAGGCTTAAATCCAAACGGTCTGGGTTTACTTTTGTATGCAACGCGGCCTTTCGAGTCGATTAGGTAAGTGCGGTCTGCCAGCCAGCGTAGGCCTGTTCTGCTGAGTTTCCCAACTCGTCGAGCACAGCCGGAAGTTCGATCCCAAGTTTTCGGACACAAGCTCCGGCGACGAATGCTCTTTCTTCTTCGGTCTTCGGGCTTGCAAAAATAATCTTGTCTTTGACGTTGCTCTGCATCTGCCATGAGGCGGAGTTTTCTCCGGTCCCGCTTTAAGCGGGAGCTGTCGCAACATCCGGGCAATTTCGCTTGATTCGTCGGCTACGGCGCGATACTTCTCTGCCGCGGAGACTGGCTGGTAGAGAGAACAGTCCGGCTCTAACCTCTCTCCGTGAATTCCCTGCTAACAGGGAAAAATACAGGGAATTTCGCGAATTCCGACCCGAAATCGGACCCGGGATCGCTCTATGCTGCACATACGACGGGAGAAAATGCGTATTCATTCGCAAATTGGAACAGGGAAATAACAGGGGCATATCAGGGAAAGCAGTTCCCTATTAAGGGGGCTCGAACAGGGAAATTAGTAGATATACGAGTACGGCTTGAAACTGGGACGGAAAACTAAAGTTAACTCAAAGTCGCTGGAGGAAAACCGAGCTGTATTCTTTGCTCCGCCCAATCCAGCGGTAAGCGGCGTCGGGATAGTTTCTTGACGGTCAGACCGTCAGGCTGATGCCCATCGAGAATGGCTTCAACAATATCGGGCGCGAGAAAGGCACAACCCAAAACTCGGCGAAGATACTCCCCTTTGAGATCAAGTCGTTTTGTGACCTGAATCTGGTTGGGACTTTTGCCGTTTAAGATTTCTTCGCGCCACTTGTGAGCTCGTACAATCGTCTTCACAATTGGCGTCACCATCTCTGGTGTTGCCGAGTAGGGACTGAGCACAAGCCGCATTTCCCCGGCGCAACGCTTGAGTCTCACTTCGGCGCTGAGACGAATCAAGTCGTCCGAGTTCGATTCCTGCGCCCATTCCGCTCGGCTGGATGCGCGGCTTTGGTCATTCATCAATGCAGCGCGGAGTTCGCTCCTGCTCGCGTTGAGATCCATCTTTTCGGGGTAAACTACAACGCGTCGAACTACCTTTCTGATGAAGTCCCGTACAACAGTCGGCGAGGCCGTGGACCATTCCTCAGCTCGTTTCTTGGCAGCCATTAGGAGCTTCTGCGTGGTCTCGGGATGGTCTTCGAGAAGCGTAAGCCTTTCGATTACCACGTTTGGAGATTGCCAAACGCCGACGCAATTACCCCAACCTCAGTTGCACACGACCACAACAGGCGACAAAGCATTCACCCTAAATGCGGGTGCTGCCACCTACTTCAAGTTTCCTGTCTCTGCCGGCGCTTACAATGCCAGCTTGAAAGGACACTTTTCAGCAACAGGGGGCGTTGGCAACGACATTGAAGTTTTCGTGATGACAGAAGACGATTACGTCAACTGGCAGAATAGGCATACAGTCAACACACTGTACAACAGCGGAAAGGTGACGCAAGAAACGCTGAACGTAACACTGCCCACGGACGCGGGCATGTACTACCTGGTGTTCAGCAACAAATCTTCGTGGCTCGTGCCTAGGGCTGTGCAGGCTAATGTGAATCTGACCTACTACACGCGCTGAGAGCCGGGAAGTGAGGCGGTCCGGTGCGATATTCTCAATTTAATTGCAAATGGATCGCCCTGATCCTCTGTAAGTTGTTGGTAGCGCTAACGGGAATCGAACCCGTGTTTGAAGATTGAGAATCTTCCAACGTGCCTTGTGATTTCAGTAAGTTACATGCTCCTATCGGAAAACTGTGCCCCAAATTGTGCCCCTCTTTTGGCGCCGGGCCCCTCTCAAGCCTCGGAGTCAATGAGTGTAATGCGATGTTACGTGACCAGCCTAAGAGCAAGTCATAAAACTGGTCCCCGTTCAAAGTTTCGACCTTGGAGCCCTTTCACGCCCGCCATCATCAGCACGAAGAGAGCGAATTACTCTCTCCATTTGTTGCTCGAACTTGGCATTGTCCCGCTCCCAGCTCTTGAAGTCGGCCGCCATCCTTTCGCGAACCTCCGAAGCCTTCCCACTCTCCCATTTTCCTCCAAAGAGATAGCCATCAAGATCTAGTGGGATTAGCGCAAGAACTTTTTGTTTGCGCTCCTTCATCAACTCCTGCTCCTTCGCGAATGCCTTCCCAATTTCGTCGTCGACCCACCAACTCGTAAGTGAACTCTCCGAGCAGCAGAGCAACACTTTGTCCCAGAGCCGTATCGCCCGGTCCACTTCGTCGTAGATGTTATGGCCGGGCAGGAGCTGTTTTTCATCCAGCCAGCACCGGATTCCGCGCCCCTGCAGCGTATCATGCAATCGCCTTGCAAAGGATTTGTCCGCATGGCTGTAGCTGATAAAGCACGAGTAGAACTGAATCGGCTCGTTAAGGAGAGAGGGCAGATACTCAATAAGTGTCTCCGACACGCCGCAGCCGCGAAGGAATGCTAACGGAAGCGGGCCAGATTGGGCGAGGGTCCGAAGGTCGATGACACTTGGCCCATGATGTATACACGAGTCGAGACCTTGCGCCTTTTTTAAATTGGTGCCGCCAAAGAGGGTCCAGAAAACCTCCGCTAGGCTGAGGTTGGCTCCACTGAGTCTGGCCCCATTGAGATTTGTGCGGGCAAGATTCGCACGGCAGAAGTTCGCCTCGCTGAGGTCCAACCCACTCAGGTCCGCACCACCTAGGTCCGCTCCGCTGAGGTCCGCACCAAATAGGTCGGCCATGCGGAGGTCTGCATTCGTGAGCTTGGCGTCGCGAAGATCCGCACCCATGAAGTCGGCTTCGCAAAGGTTCATACCACTCATGTTCGCGCCCTTGAGTCTCCCACCCCGGAAGTCCGCCCTGCGGAGGTCCAGCCCATTGAGGTCCGCCCCGCAGAGGTCCACTGGCACGGATTTCTCGGCTCTCTGTGCATTCCAAGCCCATACGCCTTGCCGGATGAGGGCGAGTTGTTCGGCGTCGGCCATCGAGCCTTACGATACCACCACAAGCTGCACTAGGTTGCATCTTATGTCAACCGTGCCGCTCGGCTACGCGTCGCTCTTAGGTCCGAAGTTGGGCCGTCCCGGAAGCTTGGGACTGGCTAGGGCCGCCCCGCTCAGGGGATTATATTCGTTGACCCGGATGGCGAGCGCTACTGAACTCTTTCCGTTTGCTTCGGAACGGCGTCGACTAACTTTCCGGCGTGGTAGTTCAGGAACCGCTCGAAGCCCGTCATCACGTGAGGCTCTGTCACGTGGATGTAGTAACGTTCCGCCACGCGAGGCGAACTGTGCCCCATGAGGCGTGCGAGCGTAAACTTGTCCATGCCGCTCTCCGCACAGCGTGTGCCGAAGGTGTGACGCCAGCAATAGAACTCGAAGGGCTGCAATCCCGCATCTCGGATCGCCTTCTCGTGCGCGTGTTGAATCGTGGTCAGATGACCAAATTTACCCGGACCGGGGAAAACGTACTTAGACCCCTTCACCAATTGCCGCCTAGCAAGCAGCATTTCCCGCGTGCGCGGCGTCAGAGGCATATTCCGCGTTGCGGCATCGGTTTTGCCTTGAGTCACGTGTATAAAGCCCTGTGGCGCATCTGGGGTGCTCTGTAGCTGCACGTTCGACCACTCCAAGGGGAAGAGTTCAGAATTAGGCCGAAGGCCAGTGTCAGAAGCCATAATAGCGGCGTCGCGCACTGTCCTAGACGCGGCTGTTAGGTACTGCGCTTCCTCCGCGAAGCTGACGACCCGGTCACGTCCTTTGCCCCCCGGCAACTCGTGAATGGTGGGGGTCTGGGAGACCAGCCCCCACTCTTGCGCCAAATTCATCATGCGTCGCAGGGTCCGCAATTCGCCGTTCACTGTTAGCACGGAATCGTTGGGACTGGTGCTCCTACGCCACTGCGCGTACTTGCTCACGACTTCGCCAGTGATCTCCGAGATCAACGCATCGGCAAGAGGCGAAAAGAGCAGTACCCGATTCCCGCAGACTTTATAGAATCGAGACGTGCCCGATTTCTTCTGCACAGTGACGTAGGCGAGGAACTGCTTGGTGAACTCCCGAAGCGTCGGAACCTGCGGCGTTTGCGGCTTTGGCTTGGGCCATGGCTCGGCGGGATGGACTAGGCCAAGGCGCAATGCTCGCCGATGTTCTTCTTCCATCTCACGTGCCCGCTTCACGTTGCTGGTTCTCGCCGACTTCCGAACAAGATGGTGCTCGTTCGGACCGTCTTGCACTTTGAGGGTCCATCGGAACTTGTACCAGTAAACACCACCGCGTTTGTAGGTCATGGCATCTCCTTCGGTTGCGATTTTTTACGGGGCCGTCCGCCCAGTTTGCCATTTTCGCGGGACGAAGCCAGCCGTTCGCCTCTAGCCAATGGTCGAGGTCCGAACGGCGAAAGCGAAGCGACTTCGATCCGGCTCGCGCGAAGGGCACTTTTCTCAAGCGAACTGCTTTTCGAAGGAAAGCAACGGACATCCCTAAATAAGCCGCTGCTTTCTTGATGTCGCACCAGTCTTGACTACTCGCTTGTTCTGAGCTGTTCTTGGACACGTCTAGTATTCCTCCATCGGGCGTTGTGCTGCTCCGTCCCACATGCTCACCTTACGATGGCAACAAAGAGCCGTCTAACACAGATGAGACGATGTTTGAGACTTGATGAGACGGTCGCAGGATGTTTTGAACGGACGTGGTGACGGCGTGACGACGCTTAGGTCACGGAAGCCGTAGGCGACGAGTGGCGGCCAGTGATTACGATGCGATATGCGACAGGTACGAAAGAAGGCGGGGATGAAGGTCTGGAGAGACTTGCTGCACCTCGTCAAGTTTCTTACGAAAAGACTTCTTGAAACCCAAATCATGCCAGACCGCGTCATAAAGTGGGAATGAATTTCCAATCTCTGTGGCGTCACCAAGAAGTTCGAGTCTAGACTTTGAATTCGCCGTTAATAAGGCTCGCCAAATATACCTTGGGTGCTGTCTCGTCAAGAGGCGCTTCAATGCATCTGGCTGTTCTGTGAGAATCCGCTTCAAATAAGTCTTGTACTCGTTGTTGCTGACCAAATGGAGGTCCCACTCCGTCGATGGTCGAAAGCCGGTTGTCTTTACGAAACGAGTGAAAGCGCTCACCCATTTTTGGAACTCCAGAAACTTAACACGCACCTTATTGTATACGGGAACAATCACAACTGTGGGTCGGAGCTTCACCGGATTCCGTGACCCGTCATAGTTCCAATTGCTTTGGAGAAAAACTGGGGATTCGCCATCACCGGTCTTGATGTCCAAGGGATTGAAAGGACCGATCTGATCGTCGTGCACCACCAAGTATTTGATCCTCTGCCCCATCATAGTTGGAAGATCCAGTCTGTTCGATGACTGAGCTTCGATTTTCCGAAGTCGCTTGCCAGCGTCACAGAAGCCCACAACCGTAACAGCATGCTGGACTGGCGATCTTCCCTTTCTCTGAACTTCTACTCCGAGTATCACAGGAATACCGAACCTGACGTATGCGCAGAGTAGCGAGATGACCGGCGTTTGCCTCGTGACACGTACAACTTCCGGTTCCAGACCGATGCGCTTGATTGCGTTGCAAAGCTGTTCCAGCAGTAACCCTCTCGACGGGATTGATCTTTCCCTGTTAAGAACCGTATTTGCCGCATCGGTGATTGCTGCGGGGAGAAGTGTTCCGCTTTCAAACAGCTGGCTCGCTTTGTCGAGGGACATCCAGAGCGCTGTTGTGGCGCACGCTGAAATTACAGTGTCTTGTTCTTGAAATACGAGAGAGTTCTCGATTTTAAGGTTCCTGCCAAACAAATTAGCGGTGTAAGTTCTTGTCGCCGGAAACTGTGTGACGTGCGTGCCGTACGACGACGGGGCGGCAAGCACTGTTCTGCCGATCACAGTGTGCGGTATCGGCCGAACAACGATAAACCCTTTGTAGTTCTGGGCCAACTGCTTGATCTCCGAATCTGAATCTGGTGTAGTTATGAACCGCTCAAATTCGAGGAAATCGAGTACCGATCCGAAAAAATGAAGACGCTTGCAACGTCTCGCGTAACTCCGGAAGCACCTGACGTAGTAGGCGGCAAAATCATCGAGGTAGACGCGATCCGTGTAGTCTAGCTCCACCAACATCGTCTTTGCATGCAGCTGGTCGGTTAGAACCCGAAATAGATATTTTGTGGAGGTCTTGCGTGCCACTTCCTGCGGGGTCGTGACAGAGACAGTGCTTAACGCTCTACAAAACGACTCCCAGGCTAAAGGCTCGACGGAATAGGAAGCATCCTGCGAAACGGCCATCTCTTAGATCCGGAATTCCAACTTCAGTGCTTCCGGCGTGATTGACTCCTCTTCCTCCAATGCGGCGAATCGCTCCTCCATCTCGGCCAACTCCCGCCTGAGCGTCTCGGCTGCATGGTCCGGATTCGCTGGACCAAAGAGTTCCTCTTCATGCTTCAAAAGCGCCTTTGACTTGTCAGATGTCATCGTGTTCTCGCGACGGGGTTTGCAACGGAAGAATCAACCTGCAACGATTCCGAGTCATTGGTAATCACTGTTGTTGCGAACAGCGTAACCTGAGTGGCAGCAATTCTTTTCTATGTGAACCCAGTTTGTCAACAGTTGGCTTCGCTAGCGATGAGGCGCGAAATAGACCTTCCCCCCCTGCGGCCCGTACTTGATTAGTCGCTTTTCGCGGAGACTTCTTAGAATCGACTTCAGTTGTGGAGCAGAGACCTTAGTCTCGGCGCGAATCGTTGCCGTGCTCTTAGGCGTCCTCTGCTTGGTGGTCTTCAAGTTCCGGACAACGATCCGATATGCGTTCGTAATTTCTGGCATCATCTTCTGCGCCACCTTCCTAGAAGTTGGCCGGCCCTGCGACTGCAGAAGTTTGTGTATCCTGAGCACTGCTCCTTGGCTCGGGAGACTGTCTCCCTCAACCGCATTAGGGTCAACGTCAAATCTCGCCCCAAAGATCTCCTCAGAATCTCCTGACGAGGCCAGTTCCTCGGTTCGTCTTGCTATCGTTGCTGCACGTGCGACAGTCGGGTAGCTCTTCTTATCCGCTCCTGACAGATTTATGGCAGCAAGCTGCCTAGCGAGTCCAGGGTCGGAAGCAATCAAAGCAGCATAGTTGATCTTGCGCGCGCCAGCATGCTGCTTCCATTCTTTGATGGCGTTGTTCAGCTGTACTATATTCGTTATTTCTTCGCTCTTCGTGGCGACCTCCCGCCCTTCGCTCTAACCTGTATTTTCGCTTCAACCCCACTGCTCATCTCACGGTAATCCCTCTCGGAACTATCGTAAATGTAACTGAAGTCCAGTGCAAACGGAGACAGCATTGTTGGTCTCGCGCCTTCCTGTGGTGCGACAAAATAGTCCGTCGGAATAGTGTGGTCTGTATGATACCAACCAAGATAGGTCGAGAAATCAAAGGCTCGCAGCTTTGGGTCCGAGGTGATTCCTTCCATCGGGCAGCTCATGTCGTTCGGTTTGCGCAAAAGCCGCGTGGCCTTATCCCAACATGGGCCTGCGTTTGAATCCAACTGTTCCGATGCATCGCGGATCGTTAACATTGCAAACTTGAGCACATTCTGGAGGGAGGTAACATTGTTCTTACGGAGCTTTTCCATTTCCGCCTTCATCGCACGAACTGCGACCTTCTTCGACGGTTCCCCGGCTTCCCGTGATGCTACGTGCGCCGCCGCCAGCAGGCGCACGCGCTGTTCGCCAGCCCTAGCCATGTGCCCAGGGGAGTTCATCGAAAAACCGATGCCGCCTGGAATTCTGTGGTCATGCCACCAACGTTTGTCACCCTGGCTTCCGAAGAAGTTCGCGCCAACCTTAAAGGTCTTCCCACTTCTGCGGTCTGGATAGTCGTACAAAAAGACTTCGTCTTGGTAAATCTGGTCGGGCACAATCGATTGCTCCTCTACGAGATACAGACTTAGCAGACGGAGTGCGAGATCTTGCAGGTTTTCGTCGGGCGCAGCTTCGAGAATCGGCTTGGAAAGAGCAAGAATGATGAATGCACTCTTCTCGCCCGAACTGGCCTGCATTTTCCAATCATCTCGACTCGCCTGAATCTTGTCTTGTATGTCGCTGTCGCTGTTGCTCAAGTCATTTTCGTCCAACAAGCAAAAGCTGATGAGGTCAGGAGGACCAGCCGCGATTCGTCCAAAAACACATGGCTGCTCTCCCGCAAGCCAAGTCCTCAAGGCGTCGATCTTTGCTTCTTGAGAGAGGTTGTTCCTCAGTAATTCTGTGCTGCACGCATGGACATCTTCGGAAAAACCAAACTTCAGTCGCCACACGTCCTGTTTTAGTTTGGCAATCAGTTCTCTGATTTGGACCATTTTAAATAAATCTCTTGCCGAGTTGGGCTGCCGAGCTGGAGGCAGCACACTAGTCTCTATATATGCCAAATGCGGAACCCGAGGATAACTAGGACTCGAACACCTAAATGCAAGGGGAAGGCAGAAACTTTAGCTCCAACTTGCGGCAATTGCAAGTCCGAAATCGTTCCTCGCGAAGACCCCGAGTACGGTGTTGGCAGAAGTTCAGAAAAACCCTCAGGGTACCCAGAGAAGCGAACCTTGCACGTTCTGTTCGTGAACCGTCAAGACAGCGTGGAGTCGGAACAGCGTTAGGTGTTCTAGCGAAATCCGAGTTCCTTCTGATGCTCACGGACAGGACGAAGGCCCTTCGCTTTTGAGGACAATCTCCATAATGTCAATCTCAGCACCGCAATGCCGAATCGCCAGCATCCCGAAGCGAACAGGGTGAAAAAAACTAACCCGCGTCGTTCGGGGGTGTCGATGGTGGTGGGGGTTTTCGCTAGTCTTCCGCTGGTTTCAGCATCTTCTGCACGGAGGCTGTGAGCACCAGCGTTCTTGATCTCTTCCCGGGCTTCTTGTTCAGCCCTGGCCGATTTAGTCTTCCCTCGTTGAGAAAGCGATAGACGCTGGCTCGGCTGATCTGCACGAGGGCCATTACTTCGGGCACCGTCATCGTCGGGAACTTCGCAGGATTGTCCAGTTTCTCCTGTGGGGTTGCCTCCGCTGGCTTTGCCGGCCGCCAGTTGGACTTAGACGCCGCTGTTTCGATGGCTTCCCTTTCTAGTCGCGCGCAATACGTCGCTGAGGCTTCGCACACGCGAATTATGGTTGCGACCGGGGAGCCTCCGCTTGGCTCAAAAAGCAGTTTGCTGTGTGTGGCCCTAAGTTCCAGGTAGAGGCGATGCAACCACTGGTCCAGTTTTGTCGATCCCTGCACTGGCCCGAGCCTCCCTCCCGCACGCGCTGCCAATAACTCTGCCCGCGTACGGAGACTCTCTGACGCGCCGCTAACGAGCCACTCCGTCATGCTGTGCTGGGAATGGGCCATAACCCAGCGGTCTTTACCAAGCGGAAAATCGTCGGATGACTCTTCTTTCCTCAGCGCCTCAAACTCGGCCCGCAACTCCCGCCAAACGTCTTCGCCTCGTGACCCTGACTCCTCAGTTCCAGGTACGCGATGGTTTGGACGCTGTCGTTCCACGGCGACCCGATCCCGTCCGTCCGCATTGGGCGTGATGACCCTCTGGATTTCCGCCAAGTCTATCGCTTCGTTAATCACGCAGTTAACGCGAAGCCACAGGTAGCTCGTGTGTTTTTCGAGCAGTTCGTTTGTCCCTTGACGGTCGCTGGCGAGCCAACGAGGCGCACTCCAACGCCGCAACGGCGGTACGTTAACTTTTGGGTTGCCTTCGGATGCCACGGCGAACCACCACACCGTGACGCGGTTAAGGACATCATCGATTCCCAGTGGTTCGTCGTCTCGGGGTCTTCGGATACCACACATTCCTTCGACAGTTTCCCAAACCCTGCCTTTAGCCCAGTGAATAGGATCATCGTCGATAACTTCGGAATAGGCAGTCGCCAAGCTCACAAATTTAGGCAGCCATTCGCGAATGCCCTTAGCGCTGCCCTCTCTCCATTCCTCGAATCTCTCTTTCAGAATTTCGATTTTCTTTTTCGTGCTCTTGGTTCGTTGGATGTCATTCCACCCGGACCAGCAGGAATTGAATTTTGCATCATGCAACGCCCCCGCAAACAGCCGGTGCAATTTTTCGAGAGCGGACTGAAACTCCGGAGGCTGTTTCAATCCGACCGCGTCGCCAGCGGACATTCGTCACCTTCGAGCATCTTCCCGATTTTTACACAACGGGACGATTTACAATAGGGGAGTCCCCCCACCGTTGAACGGTGAGAAACGGCAAATGGCGAGGGTTTGAACGATGTCGAAACGGTGCTCGGCGAGGAACCGGAATGGCAAACGCTGTGGCGCGTGGGCCGTCAGAGGGAAAACTCAGTGTGCCCTGCATTCTGATCCTGAAAGAGCGGCCGAAATGGGCTCGAAGCATGGTCACAAGTCGACATCTCTATTCGGGCCAGACCCGCTCTACCTTCTCCAGAGACCTCTGAGAAGCGTTGGAGAGGTCTGCGAGCTCTTAGAAGAAACGATCAATCGAGTTCGCCTAGGCTCGCTCGATCTGCGTAGCGCAAATACTCTTGGGTTTCTAAGCGGGATTCATCTGAAGGCTCTCAACCAAAGAGTCGACGCACCAGAAAGTACAAACAGAGAAGCATCTCCCGGAATGTACATGAGCCTATTTGAGCGGCTGGGTTCGGCTGAGCGCCAGCAGGAAGTTTTCGAACTATACCCACAGCGGCGAACAACGGACGCTCGTGTCGCGCCTGAGCCGCTACCAACTCCCAGCGAATCGAAACACAATCCTCTAACCACGGCAGATCCTGAGGGCATCATCACAGTCGAAGTCGGGTGATCTTCAGAAGCGCCCCTTCATTCAGATTCTCGGCGACACCCATTTAACCGCGTCCCCTTTTAACGGAGTTTGCTCTTGATAGCACTCAGCTCACGTTCTAGTTTGTTGAAGTCCGACTCTATTGCCCGTGATAGTTGGACCAATCCATCAGCGATGTCCTGAATAGCGGGATCGTCGGTCTTTCCTCTTGCGCCTTCAAAGTTACTTCGTGCGGTTGGGTAGCCCATCAGTTTCCTCCCTAAGCAGCCGATTGTAACGCTTTCTGTGGTGACACCGGATGGCTTGAGGTATAGTTCGATTCTTGCGAGGGGCGATGGCCGAATCACTGAGCGTTACTAGCTTGTTGGCGTTCTACGGGGCCGTGCTTTCCAGCTTTGTCGTCGGTTGGAATCTCTATCGCGATCTGCGAGACAAAGCACGGCTCAGAATCGAGATGCGTATTCGTCGCATCGCCTACAGTCCAGACGGGAAGTGGTATCAACTTAACCCGGATTTGCGCGTCGAAGGGGCCAGCAAGAATCTCTTTCTAGTGGTTAACGTGACCAACGTAGGCCGCCGTCCGGTCAAATGGACGGGATGGGGCGGAAATTGGACCACACCACGAAACGGGAAGGACGGTTTTTGGATTCAGCCTACACACATCCCAACAATGTTGGTGGAAGGTGAATCCAGCTCCGAATTCACTGACGATTTGCAGGCGGCCAGTAACGATGTGAAGCGACTCTTCATTTTCGACGCCACGGGCAAGAACTGGTATCTATCCCGCCACGCGCTAAAAAACCTGAAAGTCGAATGCCGGAAGTTTCAATCCGTGCAAGCGGCAGACCCACCCGCCTAGCTCACGGCGGGCGAGTCTATTTCGACACCTCAAAGCTGGCGAGGAAGTTTCTATAGGACAAAACCTCGCAGTTGATTTCAGCCTCCCCCGCAATCTCACGAAGGCGAGTCTCTTGCTTTCCATCTGCCGTCACAAAGCGAGTGCAATACGGGAGGTAAACAGCCATCATCTGATCGTTGCGTCCGGCAAGCTTCTTAAAGACCTGCGTTGCAAGCGATACGTCATACCACGTACCCACCAGTCCATAACAGATCGCCCGAAAGGGTGGGCAAGCGTCCATGAACGCTTTGATCTGGTCATCGTCCAGGCTCGTCCCCGATCCCCTTTTGTAGAGCGGCCCTCCGAGACCGCTGAGAACCTTGCCAGTTCTGGCGATCTCAGCAGCATGACGGTAACTGCGGGGTCGATTCGCCGGAGCGAGAAGCGGGTCGAGCTTAGCGCGCAAGCCCTGCCAGAACTCCATGTAGCCCTCCTCTACGCTACGTTGCTCCCGCAACTGGGTTTCAGAGAGGTCATCCGTGAATTCGCGATCAATAATCGCGCGCTCGTAACGTGTGGTTCTTATGTTGACGGTACGCCAATCGAACGACTTGGGGTTACCAGCGTGTGCAGCACACATCAATGTCAGGACCTCGTGCGGCGGCCATACACATCGGCCCGAAGCGAGAAGACGTTGTAGACCGGCTATGAGGGTTTCCCGAGTTTGCGACACTGGTGTTGCGATGATCTCATCCACGCTCATAGCAGTGAGCCAAACGTCGAAGCCACAGGTCAGCGCCTTGACATGTGGCTCGAACTGCTCCTCCTTAATCAAGGCACTTAGCGCGCTGGTGTCAAATATCACTACGGGTAGACTCACTTTGAAATTCTAGCAGCCGATCCAGAGCGCGGATTTGGAAAACTCCGACTCTTGTTCCGCAGACTATGCTCTGACCATCAGCATTAAGTGTTGGCCCGAGGGGTACAACATCAAACGTGGGCACCGGCATTTCTGGGGGTTCGTTTTCTGCGGAGTGAGGTCTTCACCTGGCTGGTTCTCTCTGCTCGAATGCGTTCCAACAACACCGACGCAGGCTCATACTCCCGGCCTTCACGTCGGGCCAGTTCAGCTTCAGTGGGAACGAGTTCGCCACGGAAGGCTTTGGAGAGGATGGATTGGGTGAGTTTGTCAGTGCGAATCGAGGCGGCAGAGACATGTCTCTCGATTGCCTCAGCAACTCCGAAGATTCCAGCGACTCGACGCAGGATTTCATCCTGCTCGGCAAGCGGGGGGACAGGGATAGGAAGCTCAGCAACAGCGGTTGTATTGAGCACGCCCTGTGCTGATCCAGTGGTCATTCCCCACAGTAGATTTTGCCCAAGTGTGCTTTGGCAGTAAGCCTCCAAATATTCGGAGACACCACTGAAAGGGCGTGCAAAGACGATGTTGGCGCAGTTCAATGGCCCAATGTCACGCGGAACAATACACGAGTCACCCCTGTTCGCTCCCACCCGAACAATCAGCAGATCACCAGCTTTCAATTGGGACTTCTTTAGGACGCGATGAAAAGCAGGCGTTATGTACATCGAGTCGTCCATTTCAAACCTGCCGGGACGGACGTTCTGCGATCTTACGAATGCCACACCTACCTCCTTCGAGCAGTAGTGTTGCGACGTTAGCCCAACATGACCCACTGAAACGCGCTCAGAGATTTCGTCCAATCGTCGGTACACCCAGCTTTCCGGCAATTCAGACAGGGAATCCAATTGCAGCGGCGCCAACTCACTCAGATTCCACCGAGATGAAGCCGCTTCGACCTCCCCTTGTGCTTCACGCCAATCTTCGGTCAACTTGCCCGAACACGCTGCTGACAGCGCCGCTTGGCGAAATCGTTTGAGGATCGCGGAGACTCGGCTCAGTTTAGCTTGTGACGCTTTGACCGCATTCAAGAGTTCGGCGAGGCTTCTAACAATCCGATCCTGTTCGGCTGGCGGAGGCAATGGTATTTCAGTCGCTTCGATGAAAGATTGCGGTACGCGTTTCTGGCCTACGCTGCCAGTCATTTCGGATTCTGCCGACCTGCGATAGGACCCCTGTCGAATGAAGTGATATGCAAATTCGGGCAGAACCACTGCGGTGGGCCGGAGGACGTGGAATTCAGTTGACCCGAATCCCAGTCCGTTTATCAGGTTCCTTGCGATTGCCGCCTTGCCGTTCTCCATGCAAGGAGTGATCTTCGCCATAATCACATCGTTCTCACGAAACGACGTGAACCCTTTGCGAACCTCCGAGAATCTTTTCGTTTGAGGTGCCGTGATCGCGCCCTCGTTGGCATCAACGGCTGGCATCGGCACGAAAGTCACTGCGGCATCAGCAGGTAGAGAGTCCTTGTCCGCCTTTGCTGGATTTATTTCGCAGACATCCTCCAGCGTTGCCAGCGTCCAGCCTTCTGGCAAGTCCTGCGGGCTATCGTCTGCAGTTGTGTGCCTCATGGTGGTAGCTGGAATCACTTGACCTGTTTCGATTCGACCTGACTGGAGGCAGCGGTGCCATTCTCAAGGAAGACGAGTACCTTTTTGAGTTCCTCGACCGCAAGCTGTAGCTCTGCAACGGCATCCGTCGCGAGTTCCTCCGGTTCGAGCACGGCTTCGCCATCATCTAACGAGTCATCCTTGAGCCACTTGAGGCCGTCAATTTTGAAGTCGCGATTCTTGACCTCGGCAATGGAGAAGCCGCGCCAGCGGTCCTCCCTCGAATCGCTCGACTTGCGCTTCGCCTTACCGTTTGGATCAGTTCCGAAGCACCTTTCGAATTCAGCAAATTGTTCCCCCGTGAGTGGGCGATCCTTCTTGGTGAGGTGGGGTACATTGCTTCGCCCGTCATACATCCACATCGTTTCCGTTTTGTAGCCCTTGGTGAAGAAGATCACATTCGTCTTGGTGCCGGGGCTGTACGGTGTGAACGTGCCATTCGGAAGGCGGAGCACTGTGTGAAGATTGCAATCCTCAGTCAGAATCTTGAAGACTTCGCCCGCCTGATCCGCAAACAGGCAATTGTCCGGCGCCACAACAGCAGCACGACCTCCTGGCTTCAGGATCGTCATGACGTGCTGGATGAAGTTGAGTTGTTTGTTGCTAGTGCTGATGGTGAAGTCGTCTCGCGTGGGTGCCTGATTCGCACCTTTAGTGCCGAAAGGGGGATTAGTCATCACCACGTCGAAGCGTTCGCCGGAAGGAATGGTGTAGATGGAATCGCCAAGACCGATGTGCGGCTCCAGACCATGCAAGTAAAGATTCATCAAAGTCAGGCGACGAGGCCGCTCTACCAGTTCCTGCCCGAAGTAGGTCTTGGACTTGACCCGCTTCGCCAAATCTCGCTCCAGAGCGCCCTTGGTCTGCTCGATCAGCCACTCATAAGCGGAAACCAGAAATCCACCTGTCCCGCAGGCTGGATCGCAGATAGTGAACTCTTTGTGAGCGCGCGGGTCGGGCTTCATGCAACGCACGATGGCCTTAATTAGAAGGCGCGGTGTGAAGTATTGCCCCGCGCCCTTCTTCCCCTCGCTGGCCGCTTTCTCCAGAAGCCCCTCGAAAGCCGCCGCCTTGATGTCGATCCCGAGCGCTGTCCACTCCGTTTCGTCAATGACACCAAGCAGCTTCTTCAGGTTGACCGGATTGTTGAATCGCGACTGCGCCCCCGCAAAGATGTCGCCCAGCAAGCCTTGCTGCTTTCCCAACTTGCGAAGAATGTCGATGTAGTCATCGCGGAGTTCCGTGCCTGACTTGCTTATAAGCGTTGGCCAATCGCAACCTTTCGGTAACGCGATGCTGCGCTCGTCGGCCATCTTCAGGAACAGCAGATAGGTCAACTGCTCGATGTAATCGCCGTAGTCGATACCATCGTGACGCAGGGTATGACAAAAACCCCAAAGGGTCTGAACGACATCACTCATGATGCGATAGCCTCGTTGAGTTGTTTGATCATCTGTGGCAGTTTACTGTCGAATACTCGGTTGGCTCGACCCCAACCTCCAGCGAGATTGAAGACGGGCACGGCCTCGAAGTCTTCTTGCTCGATGGTGAGGTTTTCTACTAGGTGAGCCTCGATCCGATCCAGCCATTGAATCTGTTCTGGCGTGAATGGCTTGCCTGTGGTCATTTTAGCCATGGCCAGCTTCACTCGGTCGCCAGCGGTGTACAGCGGCTCCTGCTCGTTTGCGGCGTGCTTAACCATGGAAATGATGTCCACCAGTGCCTTGTGGTAATGAATTTCGTGAGCCTTGCGGAGATTTTCAAACGTAAACCGCTGTGGCGCTGCCGCCAGCTTCTGTCGAAGTTCGGTGAGTGCGGAGGTATTCCAATCCCTCGGGCGGTTCAGAAGTATGCGGATGGCTTCGACCTGGGCGGGGTTTTCTCGGATAAATCTGGCGAACACGGATAGATAATCGTCGGGTTTGTATTCCTTGCCATCGGTTCCGCGCACCAGCCACGAGGAGCTAACCGTGTCCACGGTGTCGGTCGCAACCCAGAAAATCCTCTGCCGCCGGGGATAGTTGACCAGCAGGTCTTGAAACGTCTTCTCCCGTAGCAACTTCATCGTTTCCACGAAAGCGGCTCGCAACCGAGAGGGAAGATCACTGGCATACCTGGCCAAGTCCCCTTGCGGGATGAACGCTGCAAACATCTCCCGCGCTTCACCGGACATTTCCTTCTCAATTCGCTGGAGACGTTTCACGAGGCGGCGAATGTTGTAATCACGATCCCGGTTATTCCAGATGTCCTCAATAATCTCGGTGATCGAGTGGACTTCATGCTCCGGTGGTTCTGCCGTGATCGCAGTGGCCTTCTTGAAGTATTCCAGCAGCGTGCCATCAAAGCAGTCGAACACCACAAAATGAGACTTGTCGGGGAAGTGCTCACCTTTGCGAGTGCCGCGTCCAAGCATCTGCTCGAAGAGGATTCTGGATTTTACTGGCCGCAGGAAAACAATACCTTCAAGGTCGGGGATGTCCACGCCTGTTGTGAGCAGATCAACACTTACAACAATGCTAGGCTGTGGACGGTTGCGAAACTCGCGGATGTGTTGGAGGGGCCTGTCAACTTTCCCGGTAATTTTCTGCACAAAGGAATCACCGCGACCGAAAACATCTCGTCCGATCTCGACCAGTTGATCAGCGTGAGACGTGTGTGCCAGATCATTGACGGCAAAGATCAGGATTTTCGGGAACCGTCCATAATGCTGCTCATGTTCTACTGCCCACTTCTTGACTTCCTGAAGAATTTTGCGGTTAGAGTCTGGTGACGTGATGTCGTGCTCGACCTTGCTGCTATCGAACTGGCGCTCATCCTCCAACAGATCGAGTTGCTTTGCTCCTGATTCTGGATTGACGATCTCGACTTGCTCTCCCTCTTGCAGGAAGATTCCGTTCATTCGGACATTCGAGTTAACAGCAACCACGTCGTAATCAACGAGGAAACCCTCGCGCACCGCACGCTCGTATTCGTACCGATAGACAATGTCCTTGAAGTAAGCTGTCGTATGGGCAGCGGGTGTTGCGGTGAGGCCGACTTTCACGGCATCGAAATGATCGAGTGTCTTGCGCCAGATGGCCGCTTCCGACGACGTATAGCCCCGATGACACTCGTCAGCGATCACCAGATCGAAAGCGTGGATCGGGATGTCCAACTTGGTAGCGTCGTCATCAAGTTCCTCGTCCCCGGCTGCAAAGATCGCATCGCGACCGAAGAGGTTTATGGTCATCCTCTGAATCGTGCTCACGTAAACAAAGGCATGGGTTGCGTTCGGGTGTGTTAGATAAGCCTCCGGCAGCAACTTCGGGTCGAACTTCTGATCCTCGTCGAAGTCTCCCCGCTGGAAGCGTTGGCTGTAGACCTCATAGATTTTGTCGAACTTAAGCCCCGGCTCTGGCTCGAAAGAAGAAAAGGCGAGCACAGCCTGTGCCGCGAGAGCTCGACGATCCACCAGGAACAGAATGCGCTTCGCGACTCCCGTCTTCATCAGCCGATAGACTTCATTGACCATCGTGAAGGTCTTGCCCGTTCCTGTCGCCATGGCCACGAGCATCTGCCGCTTCTGATCGGCAATGGCCTTCTCGATGGCTGTGTTTGCATCTATTTGATAAGGGCGGAGCCTCGGGTGATCGTTCGGTGTTTGCAGAAGCGTGGCGCAGCAAGTGTCGGCGTCTTTCTGTAGTCGCTCAATCAGGGCTTCAGGAGTGTGAAACTGAGTGATGATGTGAGACCGAGACAGTGGGTGCCGGATGTCGTGATGCCAGATGGCTTCGCCGTTTGTCGAAAACAGAAAGGGGACACGAAACCCTCGATAGTTGAACGGACTCTCCGTGCTGCCCTTGGAATACCTCTCGGCTTGTTTGAGAACGCTCTGCGGACCGAGGGTCAATTTCTTTGCTTCCACGACGCCAAGAATCTTGCCATCTGCACAAAGCGCATAGTCGGCTGGGCCGTTCGCAGTCTCGAACTCTTCGATTGCACAACGATCATAGGAATTAAGCGGAATGCTCCGCTTGAATGGAACAACGTGCCATCCAGCGGCTTTCAGCTTGGGATCGACTAGCCGCTTTCGGGTCAGCCACTCCGAGTTACTCTCTGACGCTCTCATGGGTACTAGGGACTAAAAGGCGAGGCACTGCATTATAACGACTTACAAGCCTAGACTGGAATCCTTTGCCGTCAACCGCAAAAGGGTCCGAAGGTCAGCGGTAGCTTCCAAAACACCGGACAAGGTTTTTACCGACGAAGGGAGGCGTGCGCTACAATCCCACTCAGAACAGTGGAGAAACAGTGGCCGGACGCACTCAGAATCTCAAACCTTGGCCGAAGGGGGTCAGCGGGAACCCAGCCGGACGGCCTAAGAATGACATTTCCTCGGAAATAGCGCGAGCGATCTTTGAGAATAATCCAGAGGCGATTTATCGCGGAATGGCACGAAGGCTCGCAAAGGGTGACGCGAGGCTCTTTAAGGTGTTGGCAGACCGGGCATATGGGAGAGTAAAGGAACGGGTTGAGGTTGATTTTAGCCAGTCAATCGTCGAGCGACTCCAAGAGGGGCGTCGCCGCGCTCTTGAAGGTCTCAGTGGTGCCGAACTCACCCAGCGCATTGAGCAGCTTCAACAGCAGCTCCACGATGCGAAGAAAAGCTAATCCTATACGAATAGGGGCAGATCCACCGGAGGCGGAACGGAGCGCATAAAGAGTTATGGCTTCAGGCGATTTCACAAAATTGCAGCCTCGTCAGCGCAAATACCTTGAGGGCTTGGCCCAAGGAATGTCAAAGCGGGAAGCGCTCCGGGCTGCCCAATATTCTGAGAACACGGCCCCCAGTCGAGTAGAGAACTCCTCCGTCAAAGCCGCATTCGCCCGGATCGTTCGCCGCGCAGTTCCAGCCCACAAGTTAGCCCAACGCATCGCGGAAGGGGTCGACGCAATAGAAACGATTTTCTTTCAGAAGGATGGAATTGTCATCGAAACCCGCGACGTGATCGCCTGGGGAGAACGCCGAAAATATACTCAGTTGGCCGTTGAGTATGGGCAATACGTCCAAACGGGTAACTCCGACGTGAACGTGACGGCTCCATTCATCCTCATCAGTGGGATCGCGAAACCGAAAAGCAACCAAGACTAGTTTCCGCTGAGAATTACTCTGCGTCGCTGCGGCCCCTGCATTCTGGACACGGCTCTGCATTTCAAATGCCTAGGGATAGGTTTGCGTATTTGGCATGGACCCGAATTCGCCAAATTCGCCGAGAGACCCGCGTTAATTCGCCGAGGGACCCGCGCGCGAGTCGGAGTCTCTCGCGCTGCAAAAAAAGGGAACCTGGCGTTGGGGGGAGCGATCTAGATGTGGCACGTCCGAGCGTCCCGAGAATCCTGTCGGGGCTGTGCCCCAAATTGTGCCCCCCATCTGCCGCTATTGTGCCCCACCACCTTGGCACGACCTCATTCGACCGTATGTGGCGAGACGCGGGAAGAGCAGGAAAAATCAGGTGATAGCAGGAGAGCTTTGGTAGCGCTACCGGGAATCGAACCCGGGTTTGAAGATTGAGAATCTTCCGTCCTAACCCCTAGACGATAGCGCCACGCCTCCAGATTTTATCACTAAAACCAGCGAGATCAGCGGGTTGACTGCGGTCCCGCCGACCTCGCCGTTTTTGCTTACTAGCGCTCATTGGCGCTCAAAAACGCTTGCCGTGGTACACGGGATGGTACATGTCTACTGCACCGCGTCGCTCGCCTGCGGGAAGGCTGCGGCGATCCCCTCGGCGGTCCCGCGTTCCGAGTACGCCACGAACTTCTCGAAGTTGCCGCCGACGTGCGCGTCGGTGATGTGAATGTAATAGCGTTCGGTCATGGACGGGGACGAGTGCCCCATCAACCTGCACAGGGCGAACTTGTCCACGCCCGCCATCGCGCAGCGCGTCCCGAAGGTATGCCGCCAGCAATAAAACTCCAAGACCTCGATCTTCGCCTTCTTGATCGCCTGTTCGTGCGGGTGCTGAACGCTGCTGATGTGCCCGGTCTTGCCGCTGCCCGGGAAAACGAACGGCGACTTCCT
This sequence comes from Candidatus Sulfotelmatobacter sp., assembly GCA_050012155.1. Lineage (GTDB taxonomy): Bacteria > Acidobacteriota > Terriglobia > Terriglobales > Acidobacteriaceae > Sulfotelmatobacter. Next base: position 94,508 of record JBEKHS010000002.1, read on the forward strand.
GGCCTCCACTTCTGCCGCCTTCGACCGTCGCTGCAGGACATCCTGCGCTCGCGGGGTCAACGGTACAGATCGAATCGCGGCGTCGCTCTTGCCCTCGCCGCGCACATGGATCACCCCGTTCGGAGTTTCCGGACGCGACAGCAGATCGACGTTCGCCCACAATAGCGGGAGCAGTTCCTCCGGCCGCAGTCCAGAGTCGCAGGCGACAATCGCGGCGGCGCGCAGGTTGGCGGAAGCGTGGCGCAGGTAGAGTTGCTCCTCCTTCGGGGTGAAGGCGCGGCGTGTACCCGGCGCTTCCGGGATCTCGTTGATGGCGACCGCATCGCCCGCCTTCAGCTTGCCCCACTTCACCGCCAGCTTCCGGGCGCGACGCAAGGTCCGCAGGTCGCCGTTCACGGTGACGGAACTGTTCTTCGCGACCTCGATGCGGTATCGGGAATAGCGGTCAACCGTCTCGACCGTGATCGCATTGAGCGGCGCGTCCGCGAGCGCCGAGAACGCCAGCAGCCGGCCGAGTCCTCCGCTGTAGAACCTGTGCGTGCCCTTCGTCTTGTTGGTCTTCACGTGGGCGAGGAAGTCCGCGGCGAAAGCCCGCAGGGTCGGCGGCGCCGCGTCCTTCGGCGGCGGCCACGGGTCGTTCGGGTGAACGTCGCCGCGTGCGAGCGCCGCCCTGTGCGCCCCCTCGACAAGCAGGGCGTCCTTCTTGTTCGACACGCGGGCGCATTGCCGGACACGGAAGTGCTCCTGCGTCCCGTCCTTGTGCCTGATCGTCCATCGAAAGTTGTAGCTGTAGTTCTCGCTGCCGCCCAGTTTCCTTACCATGGTTCACCTCTTTCGTTGTCTCTGCTTTTTTCTTCGGTCCCGATTCTCCTTGTATTCGTCGTTGTTGTAACGGGCCTTCTTGTACTGGTCCCTGTTGTACCGAAACTTGGCCTGGCGGATGCGGTCGCGGCAGGTCGTCGAGCACGTCATCTTGTCCTTGCGGGACGGAGCGAAGATCAGGCCGCAACCCTCGCATATCCGAAGCACCGGACATCGGTCCTCCATCCCCGCGAGCCAGTTCATGATCTTGACCGCAGAGCGCAGCATCTCTCGTCCCTCGACTAGGGAGCGGTAGAACCGCACGGGCGTGGTGGCCTTCGACCGGGCGCACCGGTCCAGTTCGGTGCGAAGGTCGGCGAACTCCGTGCGAGGAAGATTCTGCTCGACGAAGGACTTGAACCTGCGGCTCTCCTCGGGCGTCTCGTCCTCGCCGCGGATCGGGAAGTCCGGCAGTTCGGCGTTGCCCGGAACCAGGTTAGCGAGCCGCACGCTGAGGTTGTCAATCGCCCGCTGGGCCGCAGGAATAACCTGTTCGCCGCTGGGAGTCTCGATTCGCTTGTCACGGCTTCGGGACATGAAATGTTGGAGATTGCAGCTCGACTAGCGTTTGCAGCGCCTGATAGTGTGACAGCTAATACGGTATCACGGAAGCTAGGGAGGCGCAATGGCTGCTGTTAGTGCGAAGGCGAAGAGGAGCCGGGCGGCCCGTAGCGTCGAGTCTGGCGAAGCAACGAGGCCGGAGATATTCACCACGCCGCAGGCGGCGCGCTACCTGGGAGTGTCGGAGGCCACGCTGCGCTTCTGGCGCGCGAACGGCGAGGGGCCGAAGTACTTCCGCGCCGGCGACAGGCTCATTCGCTACCGCAGAGTTGATCTGGACAAGTACATCGAATCGCGCCTGAGCTAACGGCGGCCTGAGACAAAGAAACCCGCAACGGGTAGGACCGCGGCGGGCCTAAAACGAGTCACCTATCAAGGAGGCGACAGTGAACACGACAGTAGCACCAACCACCACCACCACTCAAGCAAGTTTGAATCCGGGTCGTTTTCATCCCCTGGTCGAAATCTTCCCGGAGATGGAGAAGCACGCCTTCGCAGAGTTCGTGGCCGACATCAAGGTCAACGGCGTCCGCGAGCCGGTCACGGTCCACAAAAATCAGATTATTGACGGTCGGAACCGCCAACTCGCCTGCGATGTGCTCGGCATTACGTGCCCAAAGCGCGTCTACGAGGGCAAGGAGAGCGACCTGCTGGCCTTCGTGCTCTCGAAGAACCTGCACCGCCGCCAGATGAGCGCTTCGCAGCTCGCCATGGTCGCAGCGAATATCGCGAACATGACACACGGCGGCGACCGCAAAAGCGATCAAGCGGCAACGTTGCCGCTTGTTTCCCAGGCCGAGGCCGCCAAGCAAGTAGGCGGCGGCGTCTCCGAGCGGTCGGTCAGGGATGCGGTCAAGGTCAAGACGAAGGCGGAACCGGAGATCATCAAGGCGGTCGAGCAGAACAAGCTCCCGGTGTCCGCCGCAACGAAGATCGTGGAACATCCGGCCGAGATCCAGCGGCAGGCGGCCGCCTCGATCGCCAGCGGCGCGAAGCCCGCCGACGTGGTGCGGGCGCTGCCGCCGAGCGCGAAGGTGGTAGAGCTTCCGCCGTCCAGCGGCAAGGCCAAACCCAGCGCGCCTGCACAGGCCAAGCCGACCAAGGAACAAAGGGAGGCGATGGACGCGGCCGCGGACGTGTGGGCGGCGCTGACCTATCTCGAAGGTGGATGGCAGGGCGATCACGACGGGAAAGCCTTGTTGGACTTCGCGCCTCACTTTTTCTGGCCGCTGCTGGACGCCGACCAGCAGGGTGACGTCTTCCGTATCGCGAAGGCGCTCGTGCCGTGGCTCACGGCCATCATCGCGCAGACGGCGCCGAAAAAGCCCGACGCGATCGTCGCGAAGCCGAAGCTGGTGAAAGGCAAGGGCGACAGGGCGGTGCAGTGATGCGACTTGAGGACGCGATTATCTCCGTGGCTCCCGACCCGCTGGAGCGATTGCTCTTGATGGAGATTGCTCGCCGCGATCTCGAACCGCGCCCGCGTCGGATGAAAACTTACCCGCCGTCCGTGCTGATCCAGGTCGATTACGCCGAGGTCGCGCGGCGAAAACGAACCGCAGAAGCGGAAGCGGCATATCAGGCAATGCTGCGCGGACAACGCAGACGAAACCGGCGAGGGCGCGCTTCGCTGCTGAAAAGGAGAACAGCATGACGATCACGGCAAAGATGCAGGCGGAGATGATCGCGGTCTCGGACGCCGCGTGTTGCGACTGCGGCGGGTCCGTCACGTTGTTCCTGGTGCCCGACAAGGTGGCGCGGCCTCGGCCTGACGACGGAGTGGGTCTGCCTGTCGTGCGTGGCCCGCCGCCTGGATCCGGCGATCACGGTGGACGAGCTGTCCGGGGAAATCTACCGGCAGCGGCGGAGATTCAAGCTCAAGCGGATCAACCGCTACTTCGGCGCGCCGCTCCCCTTCACGGGTTGGGTGGTTTTCCGCCCTGCCGAAGGCGTGCCGTCAAGCCTCAGAGTCGGGCAAGTGTGGGGCCGCGAGCCAATCGACGGCTCGACGGTGCGCTTGGCGGCTCGGCTTCGCCCTCATCTCGTCGAGCGGTAAGCGGAGGATCGTGCGATGACGCGAGAAAGATGCGTGATATGCGGCGAGCTGATTGCCGCGGACGACCCGGACGCGCTTGAGGTCGGCGGCGGGCTGGCGCACGAGGAGTGCATCGAGGAGCACGACGACGAACGGGGCTTGTTCAGGGAGCCGGATTCGGAAAGGTCGGCGGCGACAGGGCGCGCCGCGGCGTTCGAGTGCAGCGTCGCCGAGATTCAGCGGCAAAGAAGGAACTTTAGAAGGAGAACACCGTGACGATTGACGAACTGGAGAAGCTGAAGCTGCTGCCCGGGGCGACGGCGCTGCGCGGCGAAACTTGCGGGGAGTGCGGAGCGCCGGCGGTTGCCCATGTCCACAGCAACCCCGGCCATCGATCCGTGTGCGCGAAGCACCTCGAACCGTACACCTCGAAGGATGTGTGCGACTGCGACCCGACAACCGGGAAGTGTCTCCATCACCGGCGAGACGCCGCTGGCATCTGTCTCGCTTGCGGGCCGGCAGAAGCGGCGAACGGCGAGAGGTACAGAAGAAACAAAGAGCGGATCGTAATGCAGGCGAAGCTGGCGCTCGAGCGGCTTCAGTGGGCGATCCAGTGCCTTGAGAAGTCAGAGTGCCCCGGGAGCCGCGATGACGAGCAGGGGCTGTTTCGGTGGGCGGCGGCCTACGCGGAGGACGCGGTGATCATCTTGACGGGCGGCGTCGACGAGAAGTTGAACCACCCGCCAGCTTGGTTCAAGCCGCCAGTCGGCGCTGGCCTAGAGCGCATCCCGACTTCGGAACTCTACGCCGCTCGCACCGCGCAGTTAGCGGGATGGCCTGTCTCCGAGGACGACGAAGGAGGGCGTGATGGCAGACAAGCCGGAAAACGCTGAGCAGGACTCTTATTAGATCGTCGCAGGCCGTGGCGCAGGAGATGCGCGCGGAACTGCTGCGCCCGGCGCGTGAAGCTGTCGAAGTCGGACGTGAGAGCGATACGCAGCGGAGAGAGGCACATGGTCGAGATGGAGGCGGCGGGCACGCCGTGGTCGCCGCAGGATGTGAGGATCGAGCGCGACAAGGTCGAGCGGATCGAGCAGCTCGGCAAGGTCGTTTGCATTCGGTCGCAAGGAGGCATGTGAAATGTCAGACGAGCAAGCTAATGCAGAACTGAACACCGCGATGCGAATGGCGCGCGACTTGAAGAAGTTACTGGGTGTTCCTGTGACGCTGCCGCTCACCGTTGAGCTTGTGGACATGGCGGACATTGGGGACGACTTGCGCGGGTACTCGGCGCTGGTGCTCACAACGCGCAACAAGTCGGGCGGCCCGATGTCGGTGACGGCCGCGGCGGTGCCTGGTCAGTGCGGCGCGATGGCGACGATGCAGCTAGCTGCGTTCCAGTGCTTCCTCGCCACGCCGCAGGGACAGGAGGCGGCTCTCGCCTTCATCGCGCACAGCTTCGAGCACCACGAGATGTGGGATTGGCCAGAATGCGGCTCGCCGTGCGACTCACCCTACGGTCCTGCGAACGAGGAAAGCGACGAAACGGGCACGGAGCGACGATGCGCCGCCCCCGCCAGTCGAGGCGACGAAAAAACCGGAGAGTAAACCCGCCGCGTGAACATTGGCGTTCCGCGCCTGGTCCGGGACCGGCCGCGACGGGCCGACCGGATGTGGCGCGGATGGCTCGCCGGTTTACGAGTTGAGAGAAGGTTGCCAGGGGGGGTGAAGCGAGTGCCTCACATAAAAATCGACAACGGGGCGACGATCTACGCCGACTACGTGGAGTGGTTCGCGCGCGTGATGGACGGTTGTTGCGAGCCGGGTTGGGCCGCGATCGGGAACGAGTTCCTGTTCTCGGCCGAGTTTCCCTGGCAAGCGCGGTGGTGCGGGACGAAGGGCAGCGCGGAAGAGAAACTCGCGGCGTTCGATCCCGAACTGGCGACCAAGCTGAAGGACGGCGAGATCACCCTGCACGCGGCGAAAGGAATCCTGACGCAGCGCGACTGCGACGCCATCGCCAGGCACCGCATCGCGCAACTCGAGAAGGCGCCCCCGCCCTACCTGACGCTGGTGCCGCGGTCGCTACCGTTGGGCGCTCCCGTCCACCACCTGGTCCTGAAATGCACGTGCGCGTCCAAGCGGGAGAGGTTGACCTACTTCGCGTGCGGCAACTGGTTCTGGGTTCACTGTCCGGACTGCAAGACGCAACACAGCTTCAAGATGCTACCGGACGGCCACTGGTTCGAGTGCAGGCCGACGCCGGCCAACGAGGAGGCCCGCGTGGCCATCGACCTGAACAGGTGCGTCCCGGTCCGCGAACTGGAGGCCGCGTGACAGGCTTCAGCGTGATCGTAATCGACCCCCGTGGGACGTTGCGGACGAGGGCGACGTGAACCAGTTCGGTCGTGCCAACCCGCGCTATGCCACGATGCCGTTCGCCGAGATACTGAAGCTGCCCGTCAAGAATAGCGCCGCTGCGCGCTGTCATCTCTACCTGTGGATCACCAATCGCTCGCTGCCGAAGGGATTCGATCTAATCGAGGCATGGGGGTTCCGCTACGTCAGGTGCCTGACCTGGCTCAAGCCGTCGCTCGGGCTCGGGAACTATTTCCGCGGCTCGACGGAGCACATCCTATTTGCCGTGCGCGGCGAGCAGGCCAACGTTTCAGCGGCGAGCGTCTGCTTTGCGGCGAATCGCGGGAGGCGCGGCCACAGCAGCAAGCCGGCTGAGATATACGAACTCATCAAGTCAATGGAGGAGGCGTGGACAGATTCAACGTGCTAGTGATCGACCCGCCATGGCCGATGGTGAAGATCGAGCGCAAGGTTCGGCCCAACCAGACCGGCTTCGACTACCCGACCATGACCATCCGCGAGATCACCGACGTCGGGGCGCGCGCGGTCGCGTCCTTGGCTGACGACGCGCACGTGTTCCTGTGGACGACGAATAAGTACCTCCCAGCGTCCCTCAAGATAGTCGAGTCGTGGGGGTTGAAATACAAGGGCGGATGCGTCTGGTGCAAGCCTGGCGGCTTCCAACCGTGGAACATGCCGCAACTCAACCACGAGTTCGTGACCTACGCGCAGAAGGGTTCGCCGACGGCGCTGCTGGGCGAGATGGATCCGGACGGCTTCCTAGCGTACTGCTTTGAGGCCCAGCGCGGGGCGCACAGCCAGAAGCCAGCGTTCTTCTACGGGGTGATCGAACGAGCGACAGGCGCGGGCGACCCCTAGGGCTTGTGGTTTGCGCCGAACGCACTGCGGCCTCAGCGCAGGTTTACGAACAGGGAGAATGTCGACCTGCCCGACCGCTTTCTAAATTAGAACAGGTCCAAAAACAAGGAGAAATGACATGGAAGATTTCAATCAAAAGAAGGACAGAGAGCGGGCTTACAGAGCTATCGAAGAGATTTTGGACAGAGACGGTTCTCCAACAGAAGCCACGATTATAGTAGCGGTCCTTACAACTGTGCCTATAACTATCGCCTTTCCAAGTTTAGATATTTTGGAAGACGAAGTAGCAAGAGGCGTTATGCCTGAAGGACTGTTACAACAAGTCAAGGAGAGATTAGCTAATGGACGTAGGGCTCTAATAATGGTCAATGAACAAGGAGCAATGGTGTCAGGCTGGTCATCTGCAAGAACGGGGGCGTGGAGTCTTCGGCGAAGGTTTGCGCGGGATTGTTGAATCTCCCATAACCAACTGAGCGCCGCAGGTGCGCTCGAGTCCGGCGCATTGTGGGTTTTCGGGCCGCGAAAGTCGAGGGGCAGCAGAAAACTCCAGTGAGCCCAGGCGACCCGGCGAATGTTCTTGACGGCCAGTCGGAAGCGGTTCGTATCAGCGGCCAGTTGACGATTTCGTCTTCTGTGAGGTGACGAAATCTAAGACGAATCAGCCGCGTCGGAGCCGGGCTGGGTCGGCGAGGGCCTCGCCCACTATGGGCTAGGAGTTTCACAGGTCAGGAACACTTCTTGAAACCGGAGGTTAAACCGCTCGGCTTCTGTTGCTCCGGGCTTCCAAGAAGCCGACTCCCGAAAGAATCTCTCTACTGCGGCAAGGAAGTCGGCGACTAGCTCTCGCGGCACAACCCCGAGCGACTTCTGAGACCCTACTGCCGTTCGCTCGTACAAGTAGCTCGGAGCACCATCCTCGCGGTGCCGCAATCCGCCCCATTCGATAGCGAAGCTGTGTTCCAAGCCGCACCTGAAATACTTGTACAAGTGCTGTGCCGGAGTGGTTGCAGGACTCCTTCCCGGAGTCAGGTCGTCGAGTCGAAGCGGCGTCTTCCAGTCTGGACTGAAATACTTCTCTACGAATTTGGAGAAGCAAAGCATCGGTACGCCTGCGAACTCGAATGCTGCCAGCGCGTCGACAGCCCCGCATAGCAAATTCGTAACGCACAGCCAGACATAGCAGTCGCCGCTTTCCAGAGCCACCAGCTTCGTGAAGGGCGTCAAGAATACCAAAGCAAAACGGAACCGCAGCCATTCGACACGACCTGCGTAGGAGAGCGCGCCCAGCTTATTCGCATCAAAATCAGCACCAAAGAAACCGCTGAAAGTCTGCCCTTCAATCCCTATCGGCATTTCTACTACTCCTTTTTGTGTCCAAGATTTCTACAGCAAGCCTTGTGGCGGGAGAATGTACGGGGCTGCCGCCACGACACTTGGTGGCCCGCCAATTCTATTGCAGTCGCGATCCTAGTATTATTTTCTCCATGGCCGATCCCGCGCGTATCCAGATCTCGCGACAAGAACGCTCAGTAGACGTTGAGGATCTGAGAACATTCCTCAGCGAAACATCTACCACTGTCACGGTCCGTGAAGTACACCCGGGACCGCAGATGAACGTCGACTGGTTTCTTCAAGCAACCGTCGATCTAGTAATGAATGTTGGAGCCGCTCACCCGTATATCGCGGCCTTTCTCGGAGCCGTTTCCGGGTCGCTAACATCGGCAACCGCCAAAAAGATATATGAGAAATTTGGTGATGCCGTGATCGAAAAACTTTTGGACAAGTTTTGGGACCATATAGCAGCAGTCTACAAACGAGCGAAGAAGGCCAGAATCTCCTTTCATCGTGGAGATCAAACAATCCTTGTTCCTCCTTTGCGGATCAGTTTTGAATTAAACCACCCAAGCTTGTCTGAGCCGACCGCGCTGGTGCTCGTTTTCCCGGTTGACCTAACGGACACTCAGGTTCGCGACGCATCAGTACTTGTCGGGAAGGTTGTTAAGACTGCCATCAAAAGGCTCCACACGCGATCACGATACGAGGCGCGCGCGCGGGACATGATCGCAAAAGGAAAGTCTGCTGAAGGGATGAGTTTGTTGACAGATGAGAAGTATATGAGGCTACGGCGGACACCCACTTACGCCTATCGCCCCAAGGAGAAGGCTTGGGTTGACGCGTGGGTACTTGCTGACGAGAAAACGCTGGAGGAAAACGCAGCAATTTTACGAAAGGCCATCAATGATCCACCGCCTAGCATGAAGGGTCATCACAAGGCGATGCACAAGATGCTAGCTGAGATCGAAAAGTCCATCCAGGACGGCAGGGTGCGGTAGATAATCATCTTGTCATGAGCCACAACAAAATCATAGTTTCAGCGACCAATGCAGCAAGTGAGTGATCTGATATTTCTGCTCCCGGCCCTTAGGGTCGGCGTTGCATCGAAGTCTTCTTTCTTCGCCTGCTCGGGGCCCTTTTTGCCATCTCGCACTTTCCCAACATACTAGGCAGGGACCGTTTCGACGGAACGCTTGGGGCTTACTAGCGTTTATAATCCTCCACGTGCCGACTTTCGGCTTCCTCTCTACTGAATACGTCGGCGCGAAGGGCGTCCCGCAGCGGGTAAACAAGAATGCCGCACCAACCAGGCGATTGGGAGAAATGTCAGTTCGCGGTAGTCACCGCGTTGCCGAAAGAATTTGCGGCGATGTTGGCGATGCTCGACGATGCGCGGCCAATCACTGTATCCGGGGATCCCAACGATTACGCGTTCGGCAGAGTGCCAGCGGTGGACGGTACTGGCAACCATCATGTTGTAGTGGCACTCCAGAAGAAGCCCGCGAACAACAGCGCTTCTGCAGTAGCGTCTCATCTGTCTCACAGCTTCCCGCATCTTGAACACGTGTTGATGGTCGGTATTGCCGGTGGCATCCCGCACGCGACTGACCCTGATAAGCACGTGCGTCTTGGCGATGTTGTTGTCAGTGACCAGAACGGCGTTGTTCAGTACGACCATCTGAAACTGGAATCGCACCAAATCCTGATGCGTAGCGCCGCTGCGCCGCCGGCGGCTGCCCTGATTGGGAAGGTGCGAGTTCTCGAAGCGGCCCGAATAGCAGGCAAGTATCCATGGGAGCAGCACATCTTGCAGGCAGTGGTTGAAGGTGCAGCACGGCCCGATGCTTCGACGGACAAGCTGTTTGTCGGAGGGGTAGAAACGTCGCACCCCAGCGATACCTTCCGGCGTTCCGGCCAGCCGCGAATACACTACGGTACGATCGGCTCATCAAACGTGCTATTGAAGGACGCCGCGGTTCGAGACACACTCAGAGACAAATACGGCGTTCGCGCGGTCGAAATGGAAGCCTCCGGCATCGCGGATGGCACTTGGACAGCAGGACTCGGATACATCATCATTCGCGGCATCAGCGATTACTGCGATGAACACAAGAACGATGTATGGCAGGGGTACGCAGCCGTTGTCGCCGCAGCGTATGCACGAGCGTTAATAGATTCCTTCACGGTCGTCACAGATCCCCTGACTCGTCAGCAACTAGACGACGCCAGGACCAAGATGGACGCCGCGCACTCAGCCCTGGATACAAACGATTTCGACACTGCTGCCAACTTCGCGGAAGCTGGGGCTGACCTTGCAATGGCTGGGGGAGACAAGGAATTGGAACGCCGCGCCCTGCTGCAAGCAGTCCGTGCGTGGGGCGAACACATGGGTTGTCAGCGCCTGCCCGAAGGCGATGTGGCCGCGATCAGCCAGCGTGCGCGAAAGTTGGTACAGAGACTGCAAGCGTTAGGTGAGCGACCGGGAATTGTCGCCTTGGAACTGGCGCAGTTGGGCCGCTTTGATCGCTCCGAAAGTGATGTTCTTGAATGCCTAGACAAAGCGCGACTTGATCAAGACCCGAACATCCGCGCTGAAGCGCTGGTCATTCAACTTGAGACGCTATGGCGAATGAAAGACCCCGATGCGGCTTGTGGCCTTGCACCTACCGTGCACGAATTGAGCCAGATGCTTCCTGAAGACTTGCGACTAATCGTAGATGCTACCTGGCTCCGCACTTTGTGCAAGGCTGGCCGACATCAGGAAGCAGATCTTCGGGGATTTATGGCGCTTTTGGACGCGATCGCTAACCCGGAGCACAGAAGTTATCAGCGAACTGCAATGGTGATAGGTCAGGTGGCTGGTGAGTTCAACAACGCTGGCCATATCAAAGAGTCACGCACCCTTTGCGAAGCAGGGTACCGGATCGCGGAAGTCCATAGCAACGGCCGGATGCTTACGAGCATCGCCCTTCAGATTGCCGAATTGTCTGCCCAATTGAATGATGCCAAGACCGCAAGATTGTATTTGGGACGCGCTGAGTCTTGGGCCAACGAAGGACACAACGATGCGGAATCAGCGGCCACGGCCCGTGCGAATCTGTTGTTCACGAGGGGGCGCACGTTGACACGGATTGCTGATCAAGCCGAACCAGCGGACGAAGCATTGTATCGGGAAGCTTTTGACGCTCTGAAGTCGGCGCGCACCTTCGGGCGCGAGCACCGTCTGGAAATCCGTGGCCAAATTGACTTGTATCTTGCCGATGTTTCGTGGTGGCTAGGGCGCACGGCAGTGAACCTGGGGAGTCTCGCCGAAGCATCCGAGTGTCTGAAGGCCGTGCGCTCCGATGCGGCCATGGCCAACCGGCATTTTCGCGACGAAGTGGTCTCCCGCGCTTGGCTGCTTGAAGCTGAGTCTTTGGCCCTGTCGGGCTGCGTGGCAGAAGCCAGAGGTGTTACCGCAGCATTCATCGCGGATGCCCGGTTTCTCGACAAATCCAAGAAGCGAGCGCATGAATTTGGACGGTACTTGCAAGAGCGCATACAGCCCCTTCTGGATTGGTTCAGCTCAGACGCGGCGCAGTCTATAAGCCGTGATTGCGCCACACATGGCCTGCGTAGCGCCGTTGCCAATCAAGTGGCTCCGCTGGTTGCGTGGTGGCGAGACTGGCATAAACCTGAGAGCGGCGCGGAATCGGAGTTACTGGACTTCTGGGGACGCGGTGGGTTTTCGAGTGTTGCAGCAGCGGTCCGAATGAAGCCACACGCCGCAATAGCGGTGGACGCAACATCAGTAGGCCAGATACGTAATTGGGCCAAGGTGCTTTGCCCGCTGTTTGACACCGTGATCGTAAAGTGGAAGGGCGAACTCGGTACTGGCCTCGTCCTCGTGCCGCAGCACGAGGACTACGAAGGGGCCGGCGGCCATGGGTACAAAGTCACCGCCGACCACACCAGCAAGAACGAATATGCGGTATCCATGTCCTGGGCTAACCCGATCCCAAGGGAAGTAACGTCATTCCTGGCTGGGGAAGCGCTGGCCCTGTTCAGCGCAGGACGATTGCTGGTCCTTCCCGCGCCACTGGTTGGGTGCTCACAATCCGCAGTGGGGTGGACAGATAATTTACTGCTTGAAGGACTTCTAGGTGGCATAGTCGATGTTGCCAGGAACACTGGTACTGACACCAATGCGACGCAACGTGTGCTGGACTTGAGCCGCGTGAAGCTTCCGTTTATTGACAACATCAGCATGAGCGACTTAGCAACCGTGCTGGACGATGCTGATCGTTGGACTAGCCCGCTTCGCAGCCAAGTAATGAAGGTACTTGCGAGCGGTGATCTCAATCATGAACGATGGGCCAGCATCGCAGGTCTCGAGCAGGAAATACAGGGGGCCTGCCGTGAACTAACAGAGAGCTTGGCCGCTGTTGTCAGTGGGCGTAACTGGTGCATCGTACACGTAGACGCCTCTATCGCAGCGGGGTCGCGCGGGCCAGAGCACGCACCAGCCCGCGAGTCAATCACCGGCCTCCTACAGTCCGTAGCATCAGGCAACCGCGAACTGGCTCCGTGGATTCCTTACTGGCGACTTCAGGACCATGGCGGGTTCTTGAACTGGACGTGTCCACTGGACAACCAGAGCACACCACCAGATCGCGGAACGATGGCGCAAATGGCCGCGACGGGAGTGCAGAAACCGGAGGAACTTCATTCATGGCTTTATCCTGGAACGCCCGGATGGTTCTTCGCAACAGGATTCAGGGTGCCTGTCGAGAGTTAGCTTACTGTTGAGCACTGCTTTCGTGTGCCATAGGTACTTGTTTTCTGACGTGATCAAGACCCTCTCGCGGCTCGTTTCGTATGGAGAGTTTTACGGTGACAGACCCGGCCTCCGGGACGGTCGAGCGGCGGGAACTGATTACACTTTGTAGAAGTGGCGATAAACGAAGACCGCGGGGGCATTGCGCCGGAAACGGGCGCCGCGGGGCGGGTCGGATGTCAACTCGCGTTGCAGGCGCTCTAGTTGCAGGAGTGGCAGGGACAACGGCAAAAGCTGGACCTACATCTCAAAGATTGAAACCGAGGTCGCGCCATTCGTCTCGCGGCTGAGCGGCATACAGATGGCGAGTGTGCTGGGCCGGTTGCATTGACATCACCCTTCGGCGTGCAACCCTCAAGCGCCGCGCTACGCCACCCGCGGTTGATAGGTCCGGCCGCGTGATCGCGTACCAGCGTGCGGATATTCCTCAAGACGTACGTCGAAAACCTAAGGCCGCTTGCTCTGACCACTCGACCGGAGTCCGCTGCGCGGACTTCAGTTCGCCGACCCCGGCCGATGCAACGTCAACCGGTAGATGACCCACGCCATCTCCGGGTCCATCCTGCTCATCCTTGCCGTGATCAAGCCTTGCTCTCTGCACAGCAAAAGCGCCGAGGCGGCGTCGGACGCCATCCAGTCCGGCACGAACAATGTTTTGCCGTGGCCGATGCAGTCCCACCCGCCGCGCCCGGCGTTCGGCTCGCCGTCTAAGACCGAGCTCGTTCCCCGCCGACTTTTCCCGGCCCTGCCCGTTTCCCATCTCCCGGGCACACGCCCACCCTTATCAGCAGCGTGGCCGTGGCCGTGCGCTGCCTTGGCTGTTGCTGTTGCTCTTGCTCTTACCGACCTAAGAACGTGTTCGAACAGTTGCCCCCATCAAACGAGTCAAGCTCATCAGGCTGTCCGAGAGCGCGTGGCGATCCGCGAAGGCGGAACCACGCACCGGCCGCAGGGCTACGGAATCTCTTGGCCCAAGCTGCGCCGGCGTCACGGTTGGTGGCGGCGCACTCCGCGTCTTATGGCGGTTGGCTGTTTCGAACGACTCGCTGCTCGCTCCAGTCGGCAGACTTAGAGCGTTACCACGCCGGGTGGGCACATCGTCCCTGCAAGGGGAAGCGTGGCGCACGTCGGGGTTGTTCCGGGCCGCGTTTAAGCCCGCCTGTTCATCCAGGAAGCGACCGTGCGTCTGCTGCTGAAGATGTTCGACGCCGACCGCGCACTTTGACATTCGCTGGCCCTGCCCATGCCCAGCTCGAACGGTTGTAGGTCTCAACCGGCGTGAGTCGCGGCGATCCTGTGCGTGATCGTCGCGCCCGCGAGATGCACTCGCCTGTGGCGCAGCGGTTGAAGGAATCAGGTCGAGATTTTCGAGAGATTTCATGGCCGCGGCTATTGACTGCGGCCCGCGAAGGCTAGTAACTTAATGCTGCCTGTCGCGTGGCTGCGTCGGGTTTATGGTTTGAAAAGGGCTCCCTTGCGCGGGGGCCTTTTTCACACAACTTAGTCACTCACTTTTGGGATTTTTTGCTTCGACGCGCCTGGTGACGCGGCTGGCCGGGAGTTGGCGACCGGCTATCGTATGCGCGACGTGTGCCGGCGGTAATGCAGGAAAAAGTTTTGCGGGAAGTCGCTGCGGGCGGGCTAAAGTTTGTTACCCTTTTGTTCGAGCCGCCTTGATCGGCTTCCGGCCTCAAGCTCTGAGACCAGCAATGGGTCCGTCGAAAGCGGACCCATTACCATTTCTGGATATACGCCACCGGCGCACATTTTTGCAAAGGAAAAATCGGACGATGGCAGTCGATATTGAAAGTGTCGGTCGCCAACGCGGATCGGGGCGGTGTGGGAGCAAGAGGCAGCCTGCTTTATAAATGGTATGAGAGCAGATAATTTGGGTAACCACTGAACTTTCAGCGAACACATATTGCGGGGAAGAATGGCAATGTAGTAGTCTGCCTTCGCTTGATGGAGCGGCAACATGGACCTCAGTTATTGTTGGCTCATCGGTATTAGCGCGGGTGTTGGGGCTGTCGGGATCATTGTGCTGCTCGCCTCTAAGGCGGAGTTCTATGCTGTTCGTGCGGCTTACTGGTTCGCGATCATTGGTGTCAGTGTGCTTGCGTTAGTTTTGCTCGGAGGACTGATCCAGCACATTCTCCTACAAGTTAGAAAGTAAAAATGGCTTTTCTCGGACACGACAGGATCATTGCGGAGAAGGACGCCCTCTTCGATACCACTGGGAAGTCGCTCGATATATCTCTTCCAGACCTATTTGATGGCAAGTCAGTCAAGCAAGCCTCCTATGATCTTCGGCTTGGGGAGGAGTTCTACATTGTGGGCAGGCGTGCGCCGGAGCGGCTGTCCGAGAAGCAGCCATACGTTAGCCTCCCTCCAGGACAGTTTGCAGTGCTCACCTGTTATGAGATCCTGCACCTGCCGAAGGAAATAATGGCGTTCATAAGCTTACGAAATCGATTCAAGATGCAAGGTCTCGTCAACGTGTCAGGTTTTAGCGTTGACCCGACCTTCAAAGGACGGTTGGTTTTTGCCGTACAGAACATTGGACCGAACGACATACGTTTGAAATTCAAAGACCCAACCTTCACAATCTTTTTTGCTGACGTAGACAAAAATGAAAAGTCTTCCCGCGAAGAGCCCGTTCGGTCGGGGATAATGCTGCCCGATGTCCAGCAGCTCGGCGCTAGTAGCGTTACGCTTGCGAAGTTAAAGAAGGATGTTGATTCTCTGAGAACTATTTTGCTTATTTATGCTCCTATCGCGGTTGCCCTAGTGATCGCACTCCTGGCGACGCTTATAAAACTCGTAGGCAATGGGCACGGGTAAACGTGTTGTACTGTCGATGCAACAAAAGTGACAGCGTACCTCGTAAGTAGCTATCTCGCCGGAAATGTTTGCGGTAATATAAGCCCGCTGGCGACCAATAACCCGCGAGACCACGATTGAACCCTCTTCCAATACTTTCAGCCCGCAACTGTCTTCTTAGCGCTGCCCACGGTTGTTCAATGTGCACCCGAATGGGCAATTCAAAGCGAGTGTTGACTGACCTGAATGGTCCCTGGGATGCACAAGTCGTATTTGTCGCCGAGGCGCCCGGTCGCCTGGGTGCCGAGGTTACAGGTGTGCCGCTCTTTGGAGATCGAACGGGGGACCGCTTTGAAGAATTGTTGAGCGCGATGGGCTGGAATCGCAGTGACGTGTTTATTACAAACGCCGTTCTCTGCAATCCAAGAGATGAACATGGCAATAACGACACGCCAACGCGCAAGGAAATTGCTAACTGTTCGCGACTGCTGCGCCAGACAATCGATGTCATCGACCCACTGCTCGTCGTGGCATTGGGTCGCGTGGCCCTAGATGCGCTCAGGGCTGTTTCAGATCATGAGGCTGAGCTACGAAGATGCGCTGGAAAGGTCATCCCCTGGGCGAACAGAAGATTGGGTATTCTCTACCACCCAGGCCCCCGCACAGCGGTTCATCGTAGTTGGCGACTCCAATTGAGCGATGCACAGCAGATCGCGGAGGCGGCATCGTGCTTCCTCCTGCCTGTAACGCACGGCGCGTCCTACCAAGAGACACTTGCGATAGGCCCCGTCTACAAGCCTGCAATCTGAACGAGTTCCGGGACGTTGACGATTTGTCGCTTTTGGATCAGGCAGTCGGGGTCCGGATTACGAACAGCGGTCCAGCCCTCTCTAATTACTTTCTGCGCCAAACAACCAGACTGGCATGTCTTAGTCAATTCGCAAGCCCCGCAGGTCTCCCCCATTTCAGACGCCAGGATAGTGCGCACCTCATTCAAAAATGCCGATTGGACCCAAACGTCGCGCAGGCTTGTTGTCAATACAGACCCAAATTTGTCATTGTTATAGCGAACATTCTTGAAAGCATCACAGGGAAAAATCTCACCGCGATGGTTGATGATGAGGACATCCTGGGCCGCATTGCAAGGCGTAAGGCCGA
Organism: Candidatus Sulfotelmatobacter sp.; assembly: GCA_050012155.1. Lineage (GTDB taxonomy): Bacteria > Acidobacteriota > Terriglobia > Terriglobales > Acidobacteriaceae > Sulfotelmatobacter. Next base: position 111,331 of record JBEKHS010000002.1, read on the forward strand.
TACCGAGAATATTGAACGGGGACCCTGCGCGGATCGTTACACGTGAATAGTGCGCGCGAAGGGATGAGATCGTCGCGGCAAGCTCCTGTAATTCGTCCGTTGCCAGGTCGTCTCGGTCTACGAGATTGATGCCGCGTCCTTGCGGTACAAAACGCAAAACGCTTACCTTCTGAACGTCAGCGGAGTCGGCAAGTATCACAACACCGGGGAGATCGCGGAAATTCCTTCGCATGGCAACAAAATGGATCTCGATAGGAACACGCGTCTCTACAGCGTTCTTTAGTGCCTCCAAAGTTGACCGATGGGTTCCATAACACGTGACCGAATCATGAACCTCTGGGCGGTGTGAATAGACACTGAAGATGAACCGTGTAGTCCCCGCTTCGACCAAGTCGCTTGCAAGGGTTGACGACATCGGGTTCAAGCGATTGTCCAGGATTCCCGATGTATACACGGTTGGGGACATACCCAGAGATGAGGCCAGTCTGACCGCATCGAACAGGCTCTCGGCAATAAGCGGCTCGCCGCCGGTGAATACAACTTTCCTGACGCCGAGTTCTGCAGCTTCCCTGAGCAGACGCAGAACTACCCGCTTTGGCAATTCACTGGTCTGTTTTCTACTCGAATTGGTACTACAGTGGACGCAAGCCAGCGGGCAGCCTTGGGTCAACTCGATTTTGATTTCCCGCAGTTCCATCAGAATCCCTCTTGCCTTTTAGACACACTCTATAGAGTCGAACAGTTCTTGGCTACCACATATAGGGTTCCCAAAGCATTTTATACGACAGGCTAACGCCGTCCGGGCCGCTAGTCAATTCGCTTTTTGCTCGTCGACACCGCACCTGTGGAAAAAAGAGGACGAACGAGGTCTGACGTCTTGTCCTCCAGAGTTGCCACACCTGCGATGCACATTACTCTTGACAGGCGAAGCGACATGCCGTGGGCCATAAATTCCCCGAGGTGCACCAGCCCCAAATAGTTCCCATAGGCGCGCTGGAACAGGTAGTGGAGGGGGTAAAACCCCAAAACGGTTAGCTCTTCCCCGCGCGTCGGAATAAAAGCGACCTGCTGCAAACATGGAAAGTGCAAATACGGCGTCGCCTTCAAATCAGTCAACGGGTAATAGGGCGTGGCCTGGAAAGCGCTGCGACGACGGGTTCCAGCATTGAACATTTGGATTATGCGTTCAAGCTGATTCAGTCCCTCCTTTCCCAATTCGCCAGGATAGTTAATCAGCCTCTCGAGATAAATTCCGTTGGCGTTCTGTTTGAAGCTGCGGAGCTTAGTCAGATTCTTCTTGTACCGTTTGTAATACTCCTCCCTTGGACGAGTCTTGTTCCACCAGGAAGTCACAAATATGGTGCTTGCAACGTGCTCGACGGGCTGGCGGTCTGCGCTCTCAAGCAATTGGTTTACTTTGAGTCGTGCTTCGGCATCGTCCCACTTCTCGTCGTCTGATTGATGATGGATAGTCACCGTTAACGGCGAAATCTCATGGCCCGGCGCACCTAAAGCCATTGCCACAGCTTGCATCCAGGCTCCGTCTACGCTGTTTGCGAAAATCTCAGGCACGTCATTACTCCGGTAAATAGCGATATTTGTAGAAGCCAATGTAATCGCGTCGTGACACGCAGATGCGAACGGGGCCTCCACCACTCAAAGCAAACAATTCTTCACCCAGGCCGTTACAAACCCAAGTGTTAGGGCCGCATTCGACGAGGACATTGCTCGCCCTCGGCTGCACTGATAAGCCACGAATGACATCCCCCATCTGAGTATGAACAGTGCAACCAGCCCACATAGCGTCAAGAATCCAAACGTCGCATGTCGTGGCAACCGATGCTGCCAGCTGTTTGAGCTGTTTTACGGGCATTTTCAACAAAGCTTCGCGGGTACGCTGGCCATATAATTTCAGTGTCAATCCCATGTGATTGACTAGCGCGGAATAACCCACGCTAAGCCACGAACTGACAATGTACACCTGCAACGGCGATGGTGACGCCGGGTTCCAACCACGGCCCCGAAAACCGCCGTGGACCGCGCGCGGAGGCATCAGAAGATACCTCGCGAAAACATCAGCGGCATGTTCTTCGGGACTACTCGGCGGCGCATCGCCTAGTTCTGCTTCCGTGTCGATCATGGTTCCATGTCCCAGAACACTGTGGCCCAGTTCGTGGGCAGCAGTAAACCGTTGCCTGCCTCCGGGGCGGCGTCCGCAGACGCAAATTCGACGTATCGCGTCTTCGTGAAGATACATACCCTCCAGAGAAGGAATATCGACAAATTGCAGGTCTGTATCGCTGTCACCGATCAATTCGTAAACGTCGCAGGGTCGATCAAGTGCAAACCCGCGTAGGGCTCGGCATCGCAACGCAGCTTTCGCCGCATCCTGAAGAGTCGCCAAATAGTTATTCATTTAGAGGAGGTTTTCTGCAGAGACTCGATGATTCTGATGACTGCGTCCAGATCTCGTTCCTTCAGTGCGTCCAGCTTTCGTGCCGCAATCTTCACTTTTCGGCTCTGATTCAAGAGATCACCGGCCAGCCACTCGAGCGAAACTTTGTAGATCTCGGCCAACTCCTTTAACTCTCCAGCTGAAACCTTTCGTGTCTCGCTCTCCATCTCAGTGATCGCTGGACGGGATAGCCTTAGCAACCGTCCGACTTGTTCCTGACTGAGACCAGCGGCCTCTCGCGCCTGACGCAGACGATTTCCCAATCCAGGCAGGTCGTTCGTTCTCGGTCCAACCATCATGACTCCTTTGCTCCAAGCATTCGGCACAAAACATCTACAACTTCGTTCAAGGTGCGGGCGCGAGGACGGCCGTTGACGGTCTTGACAAAGACGTTGTGTGGCAGGCCAATCCCCAGCTGCAATTCCAAATCAACGGTGACATCTACTCCAGCTGGGCTGTCGAAACCCTCGATTTCGCCGATAACCTTTGTTGTGGCAGCAATCTCATTTGGAACTGGACGACCGCTCAGGAGGAGGCTATCTGTGATCGCCTTGGAAACGATCGCTATAACCTGTTCGCGCGATAGGTGCGGCATTATGTGTTTCTCCTACCGAAATGTAGGATAATCATACATTGGCAGATTTCATTCTGTCAAGGACGTAGACAGGGCGCAGACTCCAACAGGGCGGGGACGTTCCATTTTCCATCCGTTACTAGCTTTCTCCAATAATTAAGGAAGCGGACGGGCAGCCTTCAACCTGTGGCGAAGGCGATTAAGGCCCTTTCCGATCTACGATTTTGTCGTCTCGTGTTGGTTTCGTGCGAAGCGAGCTTTTTGCCGATCAGAAAAGTGGAATGCCCGTCCCACTTTTTCCGGCTTGAGGGCCGAATTTTATCAAGTGGTAACGCCTCTGCAAGTAACACCCAGGGGGATGCGCGCTTTGCTCGAACTGCTTAATAGAGCGGGTTCTTCTAAGTCGTCACCGCGACTTTCTGAGATGACGTCGTCGTTTGGGCGGGTATGGTGACTTCTACCGACATCTGCCCCGCCGTAACTTCCGCAGCGGGGACGGTTCCGCGCAGTTTCTTAGAGTCTACAAACTCCGTCCTTATGGCCTTGCTATTCCATTCGATCTTCGAGTCTCTGCTGAAGTTTCGTCCGGTGATACTAAGGCTAAGGTCGCCGCCAGCAGTCGCCCGCTTTGGTTTAATCGCCTTAATGCTCGGGGCCGGGTCTTCCGGCGGTATGTCGAGAATTTCCCTGGCGAACTCCACATAGTACTTCCGGCTAAGACATCCAGCCACGACGGCGGAGACCAGGAGGGGGCCGTACACGGCCAGCGGGTAGTAATATTCAGTCCAGGCGAATAACCTACCCGGCCATACTGCCAGCAACGAAGCGATAGCGACAATGCTCAGGCTGCCGAAGAACCGATAAAACCTGTAGAACTCGTCAATGGCGGCTGTAACACACGCGAGGCTTTCAGCGTTCAGTCTCGAAAAGTAACTCGGCTTTATTTCCCAGCGCTTCATGGCAAGACGGTCGACAGTGCACATGCAAATCCCGTTGATGATGGCTCCGAGGAGGAAAGCGAGCAGAAGGCCCAGAAACATAAGTGCTGCTGCACCTCCCTCTTCCTTGACGCCGGCTTGAGCGAGACGCCACAGATCTAACGGGCTGCGGAGCCAAAGTGCAATCGAGATGAGGCCGGCGACGCCGGGTAGAAGATAGGCCAGAACCAAGCCGAATGACGTTGTTGTGAAGTCCTTTATCTCGGCACCTTCCATTGCGGGCCTCCTAGATTTCTGGGATTTTCCTTTCTGGCTCCGAAAACGAGGGCCATTGTACTTCTCCTTCTCGCGGTGAACTCTCGCTAAGTCGGAGGGAGCGGCTGCTTGCGGCACCCTCTGCCGCCTCGCTTCCCCAGTCAGGTCGGCTTGCCCGTGTCGCCGTCGAGCGGCAGTGGGCCACCTTCCTTGCGGCCAGAGATCGCATCCTCGTACTGCTGCTCGTCCCCGTACTCACCGATGCTGACGATGATTTGCGTGTACTTGTGGTCTCTCTCCTCGCCGATGGTGCGATGCTCAAGCTCGGTCGCGCACTTCGTGAGCAGCGCTATCTGCTCGGGCGCCAGATTTAGGGGCAACCGCTGCTCGATCCGGTCCGCCCACTCGCGCAAGGCGTGGCCGGCGACGCTCAGCATCGCCCGCGCCACCTGCATGTGTCTCTCCCGCATCCGCACGCGGCCGCGCGCGAACTCGGCGCGCTGGGCGCGGTCCTGCTCGACGTCGAAGGAATCGCATCTCAGCTTCCAGTTGTATTTCGACGACCACTGAAAGACGTTCTGGGCGCTGCAGTTCAGTTTTTCCGCAACGTTTTTGAAGCGGCGCTGCGGGTCGTCGCGATACAAAACGAACGCGCCGAAGGCCTTCTGGCTTTCCCGTGGCAGTTTCTCCCACGGCTCACGAGGCTCAACTGCCACAGCGCCTTGCGAGGGGTCGAGGTCATCGTTCTTCGACTCCATGCTTTCGCTCCCGAACTGCGCGACCCGGGTTGGACGGGCCGCATTGATTTTTCCCCACAGCGGCGGCGCGATCAATGCGGCTTCGCGCCACGCTCCAGCGCCATGCCCGCAGCCAGCAACTCGGCGCACTCCTCGGCGTTCAGGTCGCCGCGCTCCCGCAGTTCGGCTAGGCCCTGCGCCGCGAGTTGTTGCATTTCGAGCGCGAGCCGCAGGTGGCGCTTCCGCATCTCGATGATGGCCTCTGGCGAGGCGAAGCTTTCGTCGTCCATGATCTCCCTGCGATCTGTCTCCGGCGATCTGAGCCGGACGCGGCCCGGTTTTATTTCCCCGCCGACTTCGCAACAATGGTACGCCCCCGGTTCAACCGGCAGGGTTGGCGCGACGGGCTCTCCGCGAAACCTCGACGTTGATTACTTTTCACCTGCCCCGTGATTGGGCGAAGTTGATTCTGGCAGCACCCCCCGGAAAAAAGGCTCGTGGGGCCACCTTCCAGCATCCTCCACTGTTCGCGAGGAAATCACTCCTTCCATGATTCAGCAGCCAACGGCAGCTCGTTGAGTTCCGCGCGAGCCTCGCGCCAGGTCGGGTAGTGCTCCCCAAGGATCGTGAGGAAGCGATCATTGTGCGTCGGCTCAATGAGATGAACCATCTCGTGAACGATCACGTATTCGAGGAGATCCTTCGGCTTCGTTACGAGTTGCGTGTTGAGGCGGATGTGCCCCGCCTTATGATTACAGCTCCCCCACTTGGTTTTCATCCGTTGCAGGAAATACCGGGCCACTGTCACTTTCAGCCTCGGTTCCCATTTCTTGATGAGTGGCGGCACAACGTCGTGCAAGAGCGACTTATGCCACTCGTGCATCACGTCGGCGCGTTTTCGAGAATCACTACCTGGACGTACTGTGAGGGTGATGCGTCGATGGTCGAGCGAAACGAACGGCTTGGCCTCCCGATGGGCGATGGTAAGGAGATGTCGTCTCCCCCACAGGTAATGACTTTCGCGCTCGACGAACTTGCGAGGCGCTTCACGTGCCTGGTTCTGAAGTTTCGATTGCTGCTCGCGAATCCATCCCAGCTTTGAGATCGCGTACGCGCGGGCAACACGGAGGCGGGTTGCGACTGGAGCAACGAGAGTAACCCGGCCGCTCGGTGGATAAACGGAGAGGTGGACATGCTTGATGGCCTTCCTCGTCACCACAATCGAAATCTCTCCAAGCTGGATGGTCTGGGTCATCAGTAACCCGGTTGATTCTTAATGATCTCGAAAACAGCCTGCGTCGACTGCCGGTCCCGAGACATGATGGGAAAAAGCGCGTTGAGCACGTGCTTCTCACGGGTGTCGTCGCCTTTCCATCCTGCGGGAGCATTCTCGCGCATGGCGCGATCGAGTTGGAGGGCGAGGACCGCCTTCCCATCTTCGTCCGCAGGGCACTGGAAGGTCGTAGCGGGGATGCTGGCCAGATTGTTAAAAAGTACGATCGCCCCCGGATAGCCGTTGAGCATCGCAGGGTGGCTGCCTGCGTCCTTCTGCACTATGCGCTTTGCCAAGTCCTCCGCCTTCGTCAGAAACGCCTCGTAGGCCGCGGTATCGGCACGGCTCTGTTTGATGAGGTCATCTAGCAGCTTTGACATCTCCGCATAGAACCTCGGGTCGGTGAGCTGGTTGCGGATGATGGTCTTGCGAACGTTATTGATGATCCCTTCGGCTATGGCGTTCCGTGAAAGCTTCCCTTTCTCGTTCAACTTTCTCGCAATGGCATCGTGGATGCCGGTTTCGACGATCAGCTCGGTGAGCGAGAGGGAATTGAGGTTGCCTAAATCGGCGGCTGGGTCTGCCTGGATGTAGGTGTTGAGGAGGTGGCGCATGTCCGCCTCGTAGGGCTTGATGTCCAACTCCTCACCGGAGTGTTTCTTGATAGCGGCCCGGGTGTCGCTGTAGAACGCTACGTCTTTCTGTAAAGCTACGACCTCGGCAACCGAGTAACCCGCCTCGGAGAGATTCTGGGCGATGTCGGCAAAGGCGCGAACGAACGCCGCAACAGCTTTGTAGAACGAAACCCGCAAGGGTTCTGTTTCGGCGAGAGCGTTGGGATTGCTGGCGTCCCCGCAGAAGTAATGGAGATATTGTTCCATCTCTCGCGGCGGCGGCACCGGATCGCAGAGGTAGCGGAGGGCTTCGCGGGCGAGATCGAGCTGTTTCTTCCCCTCTACCAGCCAGTCTTTCAGCTCGATGTTGTTCTCCCCGCTTCCGCCCTCGTCAATGTCCAACTCGTCGGAGTTATACACCGCGATGGCTTCCTGTACCTTCCCGAACAGTTCTTTGAAGTCAACGATGTAGCCATAGTCTTTGTCGTCGCCGTCGAGTCGGTTCGTGCGGCAGATGGCCTGGAATAGATTGTGATCGCGCAGCTCGTTATCGAGGTAGATGTAGGTGCAGCTCGGCGCGTCGAAGCCGGTCAGGAGCTTGCTCACCACGATCAGCAACTTGAGATTCGCCGGCTCCTCGATGAAACGCCGCTTGGCCTCATCTTCGTAGGCTTTCGTGGTCTGGTCGCTTTCGAGAACGTGCTGCGTGTAGGTATCGAACTTGTACCGCTCGTCGCTATTGGCTGGTTCGCGAGAGATCGCGTTGTGGTTCGGCTCGTAAGAGGTGATGATCCCGCAATACTTGCCGAAGGGCGTGTTTTGGAAGAGACGGTAGTAGTGGCAGGCATCGTAAATGCTGGCCGCAACGAGGATAGCTGTGCCCCGGTCGTTGTTCAGGCGAGGCTTGAGGCTGAAGTTCTCAATGATGCTGGCGATGATGCGCTGCTTGCGTTCGCCCGCGCTCATCAGGTCCTCCATCGTCGCCCAGCGCTTGCGGAGGACGGCGCGCTGGAAATTATTCAGTGCTTTCGTCTTTTGCTCGAACCACGCATCGACGGCCTGTGGTGAGGTGAGGCGCTGCGGCACATCGCGGGCCTCATATTTCAAATCGAGGATTACCTTGTCCGTCACCGCCTCGTGGAACTTGTAAGTGTGTATGTAGGTGCCAAACACTTGCCGCGTCGTCTCCTTGTTTTTTCGCAGGAGTGGCGTTCCGGTGAAGCCCACAAAGATCGCGTTCTCCAGCCAGCGCTTCATCTGCTTGTTCATATCTCCACCCTGGGTGCGGTGGCATTCATCCACGAACACATAGAACCGGCCATGGATGGGCGGCGGTGGGCCATTGAGGTCAGCGGGATCGAACTTGTGGATCAAAGCGCACACTAGTCGCGGGAGTGGCGACGCGAGTTTCACGACGAAATCTGACCGTGAGGTGATGCGGGGCGAAGGGGAGTTTTCGCCGATGACCCCGGCGTTCTTCATCACGCCCTCGATCTGCTTATCCAGTTCGTCGCGGTCGGTGACGATAAGGATACGGGCCTCGGGGTCGTGCTCTAACAGCCACTTCGCGAGCATGACCATGAGGATGCTCTTGCCGCTGCCCTGCGTGTGCCAGATGACGCCGCCCTCCCGCTGCCGAATGCGTTCCTGGGCCGCCTTCACGCCCGCGAACTGATGGGGGCGGGGCACTTTCTTGATACCGCTCTCGAAGATGATGAAGTTGCGAATCAGATCAAGCAAGCGGGACTTCTCGCACATCTGCGCGAGCGGCAGGTCAAGCAACGCGCCAGCGACCAGCGGGCCGCTGCTCGCCGCCTTCCATTCCACGAAGAACTCTTCTTTGGTGGTGACCGTGCCGAAGCGTAGCCCTTGGGAATCGCTGCCCGCGAAGACTAACTGCACCGTCGGGAAGAAGTCCTTGTTGAAAATCTCCTCCTGGTTAGTGATGAGTTGGCGCACGCCATCGCCCACTTCCACAGAGCTGCGTTTCAGTTCGATCACCACGATAGCGATGCCGTTCAGGTAGATGACCAGATCGGGCCTGCGCTCGTGACCGCCGCGCAAGGTCACCTCCTCCGCCACTCCGAAGTCGTTTTTCTCGGGGTGCTCCCAATCCACGAGATGCACCGTGTTGTGCGGCTGCCCGGCATCGATTTGAACATCCACGCCATATCGCAGCAGTTGGTAAGTGCGAAGGTTGGCCTGGTAGAGGGTGATGCCGGTGGCGTCTGCCGCGGTCATCAGCTTCTGCAACGCAGCGGAAATGTGCGTGTCCGAATAGCCTCGCTGCTTCAGGTTGTCCCGAAGCAGCGCCTGTTCGATCGGACGGTTGTTCTCTCGTGTGCTCCAATCGTCGAGATACCGGTAGCCGAGGCAATCGGGACGTTTCTTGTCCGTGAACAGGGCGATGACGCGGTTCTGTGTGCGCCGCTCGGAGCGGGGTTGTTCAGGCATGGGAAGCCTCGGACGAAACGAGACGAGTCTTGCCAGTCAGTAGCTCCTGCATCATGGCTCGCTTGATGTCGCGGGTCTTGGCGAGCCGCTGCTCCAGTGCCACCAGCTCCGCGTCCATGTCCGTCAGCACGGCGGCGATGGCAGCTTGTTCGTCAGGATCAGGAAAGGCAAACTCGAGTGCTAAGAATTTGCCCTTTGCTATGTTCTTCATGCTGCCACTGGTGCCCGTGGCAATGTTTCTGAGCAACCGGCGCGCTCCAGGCGTGCTGAGGACGAACGCGAGCCACCTCGCACATACTCGGCTGCTTGCCTTGAGTCGGGTCATCCACAGTCGATCGGGAATGAATAAGTCTGGAAACTTTGTAGGCACATACCCGCACTCGCCAACTAGGTCGATTGTGTTCATCCGGCTAATGATAACGGTCTCCGCTCTGGGGCTCAGCTTCACGCGGCTGAGATCTCGTTGAGCTATCGTCTTGCACTCCGATGGAATGAACTTGCCGTTCGCGACGGCGGAGGTTTTGAGAACCGCAAGACGACCTGAACCGCTCTGGAGATCGTCCTCCACGGAGTTCACACTGACACCTGCTTCCAAGTCGGCTATTTCCGACCCCAGTCGCCTCACCTGCCATTCGCCGTGGAAGCCCGGGAGGCGGGTTCGGCCGGTAAGGAGTTGCTGCATGGCGGCCTGTTCGAGGTCGCGCTTTTTGGCGATGAGCTGGTCCAGCAAGTCCAGCAGCCCATCTACATCGCTCAAAACTGTAGCAATCGCACGCTGTTCCGGGGATGGGGGCACCGGCATCGGCACTTCAAGGAATTTTTCACGCGGCAAGTGAGCGATACTTGTTTGAGTAATGTAGTTTGCCAACAGTCCTCGATTAGACCACTGGTGGAGTAGTGCAACCATGAGCTTCGAATCGAAACCGCGAGTTGGGCGCAGTCGGTGAAGCGCCTTCTGGTAGTAGCATTCCTCTATCGGTGCATTCCACAGTGCAGCACGACCTACCTCCCCACCTTCGCAAACAAGCAGGTCGCCTTTACGCAGACGAAACCTTTCTATGTCCGAGCGTGACATCGGAACAGTTGGAAGGTTGCTCACGTCGATTCGATCCCACTGGACAGCTTTGTTGCCAATGTAGGGCTTAGGGACGCCGACGTTCCTTTCAGCATCAAGCATCTTTCCGAGCCTAATATCAAACTCGTGGCCAACGGTAGAGACATCCCAGTCCTCAGGGATCACACCGACCTCCGTCTGCTTGTAGCCCGGCCTCACTTCCATACCGCCCCCATCTTCTTGAGGTGTTCCTCCACGCGGTTAGTAAGCGCGGCTACGTCATCGGTGAGCTGCGGCAGTGTGCGGGCGTAGCGTTCGGCGAGTTGGCGGATTCGCCCTGTCAGTGTCTGTGAGACCCGATCGAGTTCGCCCTGCACGGCGGCGGCGAGAGTGGCCAGCCATTTGTCATCAACAACCAGAGTCTTGATTTCGTCCTCTGTAAGCGCGGGGTATTTGGCATCGAGCTTCGCGTCGAGGTCTTCCTGCGCGGCCTTGAGCCGGGCTTTGGCGTCCGCCTGCTTGTCGAGTAGGGCAGAATAGTCTTCAAGGGCATGGCGCTCATCGGCAAAGTCGGTGTCTAATCCGATTTCTTTGAGACGTGCCTTCACCGCTTTAGCGGTGATCTTCTGTTTCTCGCCCTCGCCTTCGATCACTTCCGCGAGCAGCCCTTCCTCCCCGCTTTGCTCCTCGCGCCTTTCGTTGAGCTGCTGTTCGATGGAGCCGAGTTCGGCCTCAATGGCGGCAATGGCATCCCGCTCGGTGACGAAGTAGCGGTCGATGAGAATGGCCGCCGGGATGAGGTCAGATTTGAAACGGCGCTTCCCCCTTTTGAAGTCGTGCGGTTCGGGCCAGACGAGTTTGTTCTCCTTATTCTTCACCTGTCGGATCTCGCGTGGCTGCGCGCCCGCCTTCCACCCTTCGGCTGCGATGAGATAGCAATCGTCCTGCATGGTGGCGGCCCAGTAGTCCATGAGGTGCTGATATACGTCGTAGGCATCGAGCAGCGGTGCCTTCTTGAATGTGGCGAGCAAATCCTCGGCGATCGTTTCGATAAGAGGCTTGGGATGGCGGTCTTTGGCAAAGCCCTTGAGCAGAGGAGTGCTGGCTTTTTTCCATCGGGCAAAGAGCTTCGTCGCGGAACAATGGAATGCGGTGAACTCAGCGTGGCCGAAGATAGTTGGCCTGACCTCGACGATAGGCAGCCGCAACTCGCAATAGCCGGTTCGGTCGCCCTTTTTGAACAGGGCGGCGCGAACGCTGGGAAGGATTTTCCAATATGGGTTCAACCTTACCGGGTCCTCAATGTCGCGCACCGGGATGCCGCCGCGGAGATGGCCGTCGATGTCCTGTAAGTCCTCCGGGTCAGTGCTGTCGATGTAGCGCGGGAGGTTGAGGTTGTAGTCGTTCTTCGGGTCGGCGATTTCCTCAACCGGCACCATGCGGGCGTAGCGTGGATCACTTTCATCCTGCCGGGTAAAGGCATCCACGATGCGGTGGATGTCCTGCTCGCGGAGGCGGTTTTTCGGGCCATCCTTCATAAAACCCTTCGAGGCGTCGATCATGAAAACGCCTTTGCGGACGGTCGCGTTCGCCTTGTCGAGCACGAGGATGCACGCCGGGATGCCTGTGCCGTAAAAGAGATTCGCGGGCAGTCCAATGACGGCCTTCAAGTAGCCGGAACGGACGAGTTGCCGGCGAATCACGGCCTCGACATTTCCCCGGAAGAGAACACCGTGCGGGAGAATGCACGCGGCTTTGCCTGCGCTCTTCATGGCGCGAATGATGTGTAGGAGGTAGGCGTAGTCGCCCTGCTTCTTGGGCGGCACGCCCCAGGTGAAGCGTTGGAAGTTGTCCTTAGCAGGCGTGAGGCCGGTGGACCAGGTCTTGTCCGAAAAGGGCGGATTGGCGACGACGTAGTCGTAGGTGCGAAGCTGCACGCCGTCCTTGAACTTGGGATCGAACAAGGTGTTTCCAGAGAGGATGTTGGCCGTCGGGAAGTCGTGCAGGATCATGTTCATGCGGGCGAGGCCGGCGGTGGTCACGTCCTTCTCCTGGCCCTCCAGCGTGATGTGTTTCCCTGCCTGCGCTGCGACCTTCAGCAGCAGCGAACCGGAACCGCAGGTGGGATCATAGGCGGTTGTAGAGGCGATACTGTTCGTCGGCGAAATGCCGATAACCTTGGCCATGATTCGGCTGACCTCGGACGGCGTGTAGAACTGCCCCTTGCTCTTGCCACTCTCGCTGGCGAAGTTTCGCATGAGGTATTCGTAGGCGTCGCCGAGGATGTCGTCGTGCTCGGCACGGTTCTTCGAGAAATCCAGCTCCGGCTTCTGGAAGATGGCGATGAGGTTGGAAAGGCGCTCCACCTTGGCCGACCCCTCGCCTAGTTTGTTCGGGTCGTTGAAGTCGGGAAAGTCGCTGCGGGCGAGGCGGGAGTTGGCGTCGATGAGCGGCTGTATCACCTGCGTATTGATCTTGTCGCCAATGTCGCTATCGCCCTTGAGGGCGACCATGTCCTTGAAGCTGGCCCCCTTCGGAATCGTGACCGGCGGGGCAAAATCCTCGGAGTCTCCGTATTTGTCGGAGATGTACTTGATGAACAGCATGAACAGGACGTAGTCCTTGTATTGGCTGGCATCCATGCCCCCGCGCAGTTCATCGCACGAGGCCCAGAGCGACGAGTAGAGATCGGATTTCTTGAGAGCCATGCCTAGGTTTCCAGTTGCTCCAGTGGGGGAACTGAGAGGATAACGCATTTGTGCCGCCGAGGCACATACCAGATTGATTCTGTTCGGCTATGGAACAGGTCTCGTTTACAGCGTGTCCAGCAGGGTCCTAAGCGCCAGTGAGCGACGCCACATCTGTGACGCGAGCCGTAACTGGCGCTGGTTTCGACGTGCTCTGCATGGCGAGCGCGAGTTCGGAGAGCCGTTGGATCTCGGCCCGGATTGCAGCGAGAGACATCGACTCCGGTGCAGGGCCGCCGATCGCCTTCGCCCGCCACGAATCAACATCGCGTCCGTCAGCCTCCAGGTAGACTCCGGTTGAGCCGATGGACCTGTGGCGCAACGCTTTCTGGACGACGGGCAGGCTCGCGCCGCTGTCGAGCATGTGGTGCGCCAGACTGTGACGCAAAGAATGCACGCCCTGCCTCAGTTGCAGCACGATCCCGGCCTTCGCCGCGGCTGCATGGAAGATTTCCGAGCCCCACTGCCGCGAGAACGGGAACAGCAGCGTCCCCGGGCACAGGTGCTCCGTCACCTTGTCCCAGAGCGCGAGCGTGGACGGGTTCATCCTTTCGTCGGCGCGCTTGCCGTTCTTCTTGGCCTTGATCTGGAGGTAGCCCCGCTTGACGGAGCCGCGAGTGAGGGCGAGCGCTTCCGACACGCGCAAACCATGCTGATAGATGACGCTGAGGAACAACCTGTTCCTATCGCTTTCCGCCGCCCCCAGCAGCGCTTGGACCTGCGAACTCTCTAAGTGCTTCATGGTCGTTTCCCTCCCTTTACCCTGTATCTGAATGGCAACTGCGGTTGACGCCGCTCACCCGAGGCGCGAAAAGATTACTTCGAAGCCACTCTTTCGCCCTCGGTTCCGGTCGCTTGTTCATCCCGGCCGTCCGACTCCGCGTCGCCGCCCGGCGCTTGCTCCGGGGCCTGTCCCGTACCTGTCACGATCGGGCTTCCGCCGTTGTACCGCTTCCAGACCACGCTTCCGTCCTTGGTCATCGTGATCGGGTCAAACTCGTCATGCTTCATGGTCGTGGTTTGTCATAAGGCTCCCCTTGATGGTTCTGCCGGCGGCGAGCAGCAACCGCCTCGCAGTCGGGGCGCCGCAGTGTTCGTCGTCGTGCTCGATCTGGCGGCAGCAGCTTTCGCAGCGGGCCTCCAGCGAGTTCCGCAACTCGTCGAGCAGTTCGTCGCGCTCAGGGATGCCGCTTTTGTGCGCGATCGGCAGCAGCGCCTCGGCGCCTTCGATCACTATCTGCGCGAACCTCCACAGCGGGTCGGCGGCGATGCCGTCCGGCTTCCCGAACTCCAGGATGGCGCTCAAGTCCATCGCCGTGTCGCGGATGTCGGTCAGCTTGCCGCGAAGCAGGTCGTCCACGTGAGCGACTGCCCGCGTCTTGCTCGTTTTCGGTGTCATGTTGGTTTTCTCCTTCCGTGTCAGCTTCGCGGACTTCAGTGTGTGGCTCCGGCCGTTTGCTCGATGACGTCGTCGGCTACCACCGCCCTGAGTTGAACCAGAAGTTTGAACAGCGCGGTCTCCGGCACGTCGCCCTCCGAGCACTGATATTCGAGGGTCTTGATCTCGTCGTAGACTTGGCGCGCCGACGCGGGCTCCATCCGGAACTCGTAGTCCAGTTCACGGAACTTCGCGGCCTCGCCGACTCCATACCGAGCCTCGACAGCCTGGCAGTTCAGCTTGAACAGAGCGGCGCCGATCTCCGCGTCCGACGTGGCCGCGCAGGCCTCGCAGAACTCCGTCCGCAGCCATTCGAGATCTCGGTTGAGTTTCAGGTGACTGACGATGCGGTTGATGGTTTGATCTCCGACGATGTACGCGCTCATGATTGTTCCCTCTCTGCGGGCCTGCCCCCGCTTGGTCGTTACTCCAGCACGAACCCTGCGTCTTTCAGTCCCACGGCCAATCCCCATGCAAACCTCGTTTCGACGCAGAGCACGTTGCCGAACCACTGATAGGCGTCGGCCTGAACCTTTTCCTCGAACCAACTTTTCGCCGCGGGAGTGAGCGGGCAGAAAGTAAAAACGGTTCCTTCGTCGGCGATGAGCACATCTGGTGCTCTCGTTGCTTTCGTTGTCGTTGCCATTGCTGGCCTCCTTCGGATCCCGCGCGCGGACTTCAGTTGCACAGCGAGACGGCGCTGTTGCTGATGTAGTTTTCCGGCTCCGAAAAGATTTCATAAGGGTCGGTGAGCGTCTCGCTGTGATAGCGGCAGAGGGCCTCGGCGCTGACGGCCATCACGTCGTGTGGCCCCAGCGCGACCAGCACGACGTAGATGTTCCCGCCCGTGTGCGTGTTCTCGCCGCCGTAGTGCTTCGCGATCTCATCGAGAGCCGTCAGTTCGTCGTCGTAGATGCCGGCGAGCAAGGCCCGCCAGTCCGCGTTGCTCTTGATCTCCTGCGCGATGCGCGCGAACTTCGCGTCGGGCGTCTCGTCGGACTCGATCCGGCATCTGCCCGGAAGGTCGGCGAGGGCGATGCGACCGCTGACGGAGGCGTAGTAACCCTGCGCCTCGTAACGCCCGCACCAAGCTGCCAGAGCCTCGCGCGCGGCATCCTCCGAGGGATAGGTTTCGGGAGCGATTGGAACGCCGTCAGGACTGACAACAGTCCAGCGAACCCTGTCAGTTTTCATGGTGTTTCCTTCTTTCTGTCCCCGGACTTGGAACCGGGACTGCCGCTTAAAAGCGGCTGGGCAGTTTCTCCCCGCCGCTTTTCCTCGCGCAACTACGCGGCCACGACCTCGGCCTCCGCGAACGGAACTTCGTGCGTTGGCGGTTTGTTCGGGGCCTTGAGTTCCGCCATCTTCGCCGCCAATTCCCAGAGCGCACGGTTGAGGCGCACGTCCTGATCTATCCCGTTGATCCGGCGCGTCGAGATGCGGCGCAGACGCCTGCCGTTGGCGTCACGCTGCACGGCCGAGAGTCCGCCGGCGATGACGTTTTCCTGCACCCTGTTCAGCGTGTGCCACAGGTCGCTGCCAACGTCCTCGCGTCGGCGGGAAGTGAGCAACTGAGCCGCAGTGATCGGCGTGGTCGTCTTGCCCTCGGCGTCCCCGAACCGGAGCATGTGGGCGGACTCGGCGAATGCGTGCTGTTCGCCGTCCGTCAGTTGCAGTTGCGTCCAGCCCTGCACCGTGCCGAGCGACTTCTGGGTGTCGGCGATCAGGCGATGGCTGCCGTCAAGCACGTCCTGCACGACGTTCCCGGTATGCCGGACGTTGATCGAATCAATCTCCGCGTCCGAAACCAGCATTCCGTTCGAGCACACCAGCCGATACAGCCCCGCGATCAACTTGTAGGCGCTGGTACCGTCGTGCGAGTTGACGAGCACCACTTCCGGGATCACGTCGCCCACGGCCAGCGGCCCGATGTCGGGATGCCGGAAGCGGAGCATGTGCTTTGTGAACTCGCCCTTGCCCACGATCCGCGTGCGCGATTGCGTGGCGCTGAACGGTTGGAAGCCGGCCGCGATCATGGCCTCGATGACGCCCAGCGTCGGAACGTACGTGTACTTCGCCGACATCGCGTCGTAGGGCCTGGTCGCCAAGGCGGACGGCGCACGCTGCGCGATCTCGTCGATTGTGAGTGGAGCCTGGTTGCGGTTGATGAAGGTGTGCATTGCGTTCCTCTCTTTTCTGCGCCGATTGGACGGCGCTCAGTTGTATGCCGTCGGTTGGGTGATCGGGTCCGGGCAGAGCAATGCGTAGCAGGCACCACACGTCGAGCTGATGAGGATTTCTCGTTCCTCAGGCGTGAGATACGGGTTGCCGTCCGCGTCCGCGTAGGCGTCCTGCACGAACGCGCCAGCAGCCCGGCGCTCCGCGTCCTCGGGGTCGACTCGCAGCGCCACAAACTTGCCGCAGACCGCGCAGCGCGGCGTCATAAAGTGGTTTCGGTTGGCTCCGTGCACGACTTGCCTTGCCTTGCCGCTCTTGCGGCCGCATCAGCCCGTTGCGGGCCTTACACCTTGCGATCTTCCGTAGGTTGTCGGGTTCAGCGCGTGGCCGAACCACCCTTGATGCTGAAACGATCTTACGCCCTTACTAGCGACCTGTCCAGGCAAGTCCAGCAATGCCTATCACTTACGGCCATAGCGCATCCGTAAGGCGATGATTAGGCGGGCATTGGAGATGGACAGAACGCGGAAGTTTTTTCGCGCTCATGATCGGCTGGATGCCGCGAACATCGGCCCGTTTTACCACACCACAGCTTTCCCCGAAACGATGTCAGCGAACTGGTCCCGAGTCGGCATTAGCGTCGCCCCCGGCGGGACCGGGGTTGGCGGTCGGCCTGCTGCCGCTGCCGCCGGCCTCTTCTCGGGAAACTGGGAACTCCACCTGGGCTCGGCCCGCATTTCGGCGAGCCGTTGCGCCAACGAGACGCTACGCCCGTCGATGCTGCTGGGCACGCAAACCTCGACGAGATCGTAAACCTCGCTGTCGTGGACGAGAACCTGACGGATCGGCGAGTCGTCTTTAACGCCGGCTTCGACGAGCGCCTGCCCGACCGCGGCTTCGATCGTGCTGGACTCCTGAACGTTGCGTGCTCCCATGTTTCCCTCCGCTGCCAAAGCGTAGGCCGATCAGCGACTCCGGCGCAAGTGCGGGAAGAGGCCCAGCGAGTGTCGGTGATCGGGGCGCGGGCGGTACATCTGGCGGTACATGCCATTCCGCGAAGAGGGCCTAAGTCGTTGACTGCGCTGGGCACGCGGAAAGATTGAGAATCTTCCGTCCTAACCCCTAGACGATAGCGCCATCCGGAGAGCTCGATTATAGCAAAGCGGGGATCACTGATTTCTTCGCGAAATCGGCTTTCCACAGGCTCTAAAGGTTTATACTAGTGCTAACTCCGCCAATAAGAGTTTCAATATTCTCGTAAGGTTGTAGGCGAAGTGTATGTGGTTCAACAAACCACTCAATTCATTCCTAAATCTAGGTATATGCAAGGAGTATCCGAATATGGCAAGGTCGAAATCCATCTCCGGCGGAAAGACCGTCAGTAAAGAGCAAACCGGCGTCAGCAACCCAGCCAGTGTCCCCGAAACGAAAACTGTCTCGGCCGAAACGGCGCCTTCCCGAATGGCTCCGGAAGTTCGTAAGTTGGCAGTCGTAAAGGGCGAGAGCCGCAAGAATATTGTCCCGATCAACCTGGAGGATGAGATTCGCCGGCGCGCTTACGAACTCTATGAGCAGCGCGGCAGCGGGTCGGGCAGCGAAGCTGAAGACTGGCTGGCTGCGGAACGCGAAGTTATGCAGCGCTATCATCAGCAGAGTGCTTAAGGCGCTCAGATCTTAACCATGGCGGCGGCCAGACTCCGGCTGCCGCCTTCCTGCTTCGCGGTTGCCTCACAGCAACGTTTCTGAAAAAATAGCCTGGGTTCCCCCACATGGCGGAAATTGGCAGCTTCGCACTTCTTCTCGCTTTGGCTTTGAGCGGTTATTCTTTCGTTGCCGGCATCATCGCGCTGATTTTTCAGAATCAAAATTCCTCGCTCGCATTGGCGTCAGGAACTCCTCTGGCCTACCGCGGCGGGGCCACTCCTTCCGCGGCCGACGCTTCGTTCGTCGCAATCCTCCGCCGCGGCTCGGAGCGCATCGGCGAAACGGCTCGCCGAGCCGGCATCGCCACCTTCGGGGCGGTTTTTCTCGCTGCACTGGTGCTCGTGATCTGCGCCTTCCAGGACAACTTTTCCATCGCTTATATCTTTCACCACAGCAACCGTGATCTGCCCGGTCCGTACAAGTTCGCCGTGCTGTGGTCCGGGCAGGAAGGTTCGCTGCTGTTCTGGTCATTATTGCTCGCGGCTTACGGATTCGTGTTGCGGCTGCGCTACGAGACCGATCCCCGCCTCTTTGCCTACGCTTCGGTAGTTTTGGCGGGCGTACAGATTTTCTTTCTGCTTCTGTTAGACTTCGCCGCCCGACCATTTGGCTTGATCGAAGGCCCGCTCCGCGCCGACGGCAGCGGCTTGAATCCTCTCCTGCAGTATCCCGAGATGGTGATTCACCCACCCATGCTCTATCTCGGTTATGTCGGATTCACCGTGCCGTTCGCTTTCGCGCTGGGCGCGCTGATCATGAAGTATCCCGGTGAGAAGTGGATTCAAATCACCCGTCGTTGGACCATGGTCACCTGGGCCTTCCTCACCTGCGGAGTTTTTCTTGGCGCGCACTGGGCCTATTCTGTGCTCGGATGGGGCGGATATTGGGGATGGGACCCTGTCGAGAACGCCTCGCTCATGCCCTGGCTCACCGGCACCGCCTTTTTGCATTCGGTGATGATGCAAGAGAAGCGCGGCATGTTGAAGATGTGGAACATGTGGCTGGTCTTCGCCACCTTCTGGCTGGCGATCCTCGGGACTTTCCTGACTCGCAGCGGCATCATCAGCTCCGTTCACGCTTTCGCCCAATCATCCATCGGCGAATGGTTCGGCTGGTTCCTCCTCATCACTCTCGCCGTATTCTGCTTTTTCTTCTTCAAGAACAAGTCTCACTTGCGCAGCGAACATAAGCTCGAATCGCTCTTGTCGCGCGAGTCCAGCTTCCTGTTCAACAATCTGCTATTTGTCATCCTCTGCATTGTCGTGCTCCTAGGAACCTGGTTCCCGAAACTCACCGAACTGGTCGAAGAAAAGAAAGTCACAGTGTCGGCGCCCTTCTATAACCGCGAGGCCATCCCCATAGCTCTGCTGCTGCTGATCCTCACCGCTGTGGGTCCGCTTCTGGCCTGGCGCAAGACTTCGCTCGAAAGCCTGAAGCGCAACTTCATGTGGCCGACCGTCGGCGCCATCGCGGTCGCGGTCTTCCTTATGATCACGCCACAGAGCTGGGGCTCGGCCTTCGGCCTCAGGCCCTGGCAGGATGTTTCCTACTTCTATTCGCTGATGGCCATTTCACTCTCGGTGCTGGTAGCCCTCACCGTGGCCAGCGAGTTCTACCGAGGCGGCCGCGTTATCTCCAAACACACTGGCCAGGGCATGTTCGCATCGATGGTGCAGCTCACCCACCGCAACACCCGCCGCTACGGGGGATACATCGTGCACTTCGGAGTGGTGGTGGTCATCATCGGCTTCGCCGGAGCCGCCTTCAATCAAGACAAAGAGATGGAGATGAAAAACGGCGACAAGATGACCATCGGCGCCTACACTCTGGTCTGCCGCTCCTCCACGGAAGACGACAATCCCAACTATTTCAGCCAGTGGGCGCTGCTCGATGTGTACAAGGACGGCAAGCCGGTTGGCACGATGAGCCCCGAGCGCCGCTTCTACCATGCCAGCCAGCAAACCTCGACCATGCCCTACATCCGCTCCACTCTCAACGATGACCTCTATCTCGTCTTTGAAGGAGTGAATCAGGATAACGGCCGTCCGATTCTGAAGGCACATCTGAATGCGCTGGTGATGTGGATTTGGATGGGCGTATGGATCATGCTGATCGGAACGGTTCTCGCGCTGGTTCCGAACGCGCCCGCGCAGGTCCGTGTTCCGGCGCCCGCACGGCTGGAGCAAGCGCACGCAGCTCCAGTGGTGACAGGAGATTGATTTTAGAATGTGGGGACGGCGCCTGCGGTCCGTCTGCCGGGCAGCACGGCTGTCTTGATTGCAATGTCAATGAAAGATGATCCAAGCCGAGAGTCGATGACGAACTCGAATCCACACGCGAAGCGAATCAAGCATGGCTACAAGGCGATCCAGAGTGTGCTGCTCTGTGCTGCCGTCTTCGCTCTGCTCGGCGCTGGAGATCCCGCTTCACGCTTCAACGAAATCGGCCACCAGATGATGTGCATCTGCGGCTGCAATCAGATTCTTCTGGAATGCAATCACGTCGGCTGTCCCGATTCCGACGGCATGCGCAATGAACTTATGGCTGCGGTGTCGCGCGGAGACAGCGACAGCCTGGTCGAGCAAAGCTTCGTGCAGAAGTACGGACCAACTGTGCTGGCCGCGCCCACCGCCCAGGGTTTCGACCGCGCCGCCTATATCATTCCCTTCGCAGCTCTGTTCTTCGGCTTTAGCTTGGTTGTGCTTGTGATTCGCGCCTGGAAAAACCGTCCAGCACCCGCCATCGCCGATGGCCTGCGCCCGGCTCGCGGCGCGGAACTCGAACAGTTTCGCGACCAGGCCCGTAAGGATACTGATTTATGACCTGGCTTCTCATTTGCATCATGCTCGCGGTGGCGTCACTTTTCTATGTTTTCTACCTGCCCGGAAAACTTTTTCTCGGTCCGGAGAAAACTCGCGCCGGTTATCTGCGAGAACGCAAAGACGCCGTCTACGAAAACCTGCGCGATCTCAACTTCGAGTACAAAGCGGGCAAGGTTCCCGACGCCGACTTCGCGTCACTGAAGTCATCCCTGCAAGACGAGGCCGCGACCATACTGGCCGAAATCTCCCGCCTTGAAAATCCCGCGCCATCAAAAGGACCCCGATCTTGAATCATCACGCTGGCACCCGACGCCGCATCTTGTATGCCGTCATCTCTGCGCTGCTCCTCGCCTCCCTAGCCGCTGCCCAAACCCTCACCGGCACGGTAAAGAACGCGACCACGGGCAAGCCCGCCGCCGGAGATGACGTCGTCCTGCTCAAGCTTGGTCAAGGGATGGAAGAAGCCGGGCGCACCAAGACCGACGCCAGGGGCCAATTCAGTTTCAAGCTCGACGACACCCAATCTCCGCACCTGGTGCGCGCCATCCATCAGGATGTCACTTACCACCGCATGGCTCCTCCGGGAACCACGTCGGTAGAGCTGGAAGTTTACGACGTCGCCAAGAAGATCGAGGGCATTCAGGTGGTCGCCGACATCATGCGCCTGCAGGTGGAGCAGGGACAACTCGTAATCGTGCGCGAGTTCGGTGTGCAGAATACTTCCAACCCGCCGCGCACGCAGATGAGCGAGCACAACCTCGAGTTCTACATTCCCAACGGCGCCCAGATCATTGAAGATTCGGCGACGGCCACCACGGAAAATGGCAACCCGCTGAAATCCGCGCCCGTGCCGGAAGGCGAGAAGAACCGTTATTCGTTCATCTTTCCCTTGCGTCCGGGACTTACGCGCTTCGAGGTCGCCTACCAGCTTCCCTATAGCGGCAGCGCCAATCTCGATCCCAAGTCGGTGTATCCCCTGGAACACTTCGTGGTCATGGCTCCGAAGACGATGCAGTTCGCTGCCGCCTCAGCGGCGTCAGGCTATAAATTGATCAACTACCCGAACGAACCCTTGGCTAGCGTGCAGGTCGCTTCCAACACTACCTCCGGCGAGAATCTGGCTTTCAAGATTTCCGGCGAAGGCACGCTCGAAACTCCTCAGCAGGGCGGCGGCCAAGGACAAGCGGGCGCACAAACTCCGAGCGAAGGCGCGCAAGCCACCGATCGTCCCGGCGGCGGACTCGGCCCGCCCATTGACGCTCCCGACCCCCTCCAGAAATATCGCTGGTGGATTTTGGGAGGCTTCGCTGCGATTTTGCTGATCGGCGGCGTTTACGTGGCGGCGCGGCAACAGTCTGCGGCACGCACCTTGGCGCTGCAGAAGGCTGGCGGATCCGTAGCAGTTATGCAGGAGGAAGACTACGAACCGGCCGAAGCTCTTACCACACATGCCATCCCCGCATCGCGTCCCACTTCGATGCTGCTCGAGGGGCTGAAAGAAGAACTCTTTCAACTCGAAGTCGAACGCCGCCAGGGCCAGATCTCACAAGCCGAATACGAGAAGGCCAAATCAGCTTTGGATCAAACGCTCGAGCGCGCGCTGAAACGGGAAGCACAGAAGGCGTGACCGGTCGGATTTTCCGCCGTCGGCGCCTAAGCCAACGTGAGGACCAACCAATTTTGATCAAGTAATGTCTGACTCTTTTTTCAAAATATCCCTGATCTGATCGTGACTTGCTTTCCATGCCTCCCACACGGAAACGCACCAGTTACGAATCATTTCGTCTCTTTCTTTACCCGGCGACGCGGCCAGGACTGCGGCAACCCGAATCGCTCCGCGATTCTTCGGCGGCGTCAATCGCGGCCACTTCTTACGACGCTTCGCCAGTTGCATATGCACCCGCTGTACCTGTCTCCCAGTAAAATTCCTCTCGATGTGCAGGTATAAACCGATGAGCCCAAAAACGATGACGATTGGCTTCGCGGTTTCATCCGCATGCTGAGCCGCATAGGCATCGACGATATTTTGGTGTAGAAACGCAGGATCAGGGTGGGCCAGCGTGTAGTATGAAAGCTCGTTGTACAAGTCCTGTTCCGAAGTCATAACTGGGAAATCATACTCGACGAGTTTGCAGACGGCGGACCTTTAACACTCAGCCCAATAGAGGAGTTCCTGTGAAAACAACCTCGACTCTGATTGCCATCACGGCCATTGTGTTTGGCGTCCTCTTATTGTCGCGGCCGCGCACTTCCGTCGCGGCCCAATCGGTTGAATCGGGCACTGCGACCGCCAACTCGCTCGAGCAGCAAATCGTCTCCCACGAGCGCGAGGGATTGGATGCGCTCAAGGTCGGCGACGTCGATCACTTTGGAAGTCTCACCGCCGATGATGCCGTGCTCGTCGATGCCCACGGTCCCGCACCCAAAGCGCAGGTGCTCAAGAACATCGCTGGATTCAGGCTCACGGACTACTCGATGGACGACGTGCGATTCGTGCCGCTGTCGGCGACGTCGGGCCTGATCGTATATAAGATCACTGAAAAAGGCGTTTCCCACAGCAGGGATTTTGCGGTCCAGGCTTACATTTCGTCAATATGGGCGCAACGCGGGGACAAGTGGGTCTGTTTGTTCAGTCAGGAAACCGGTGCCAGGTAGCTCTCAATGCGAGTTTCCGCTCGGGGCCGTTGCGAAGTCGGCGACCCCAACCTTAACGATCGTGCCACGCGGCTTGGGTTCCTCGGTGTCCGGCTTATTCTCTGGCTTGTTTGCAGCCTGCGGAGCAACTGCCGGCTTCTCGGTCCAAACTCCGTAAACTCGGCCGCCGGAAGCTGCAATCCCCGAGTAGTCGCCAAAGAAAACTCCGCTAGCTTCGAAGGGCTCGGTGGTCCAGGCGTAATTCTGAAAGGTATGTCCGCTGTCGGTCGAGCGTGCCAATGTAACAGTTTGCATTCGATTCTTGGGATCTCCCCGCCGGTCGTAAAAAATAACGTTGGCTGCGCCGTCGATGGGATCGACCGCGAGCCACTGAAAAAACTGGTCCGCGCCATTGTGAAGAGGATCGTTGTTCACTCGTACCGGGGCGCTCCACTTCTTCCCTGCGTTGTCGGAGGTCGAACAAAAGACATCGAGGTCGCCGTTCCGGTAGTCGGTCCAGGTTACGTAAAGCGGGCTTCGCGGATCGTTGCTTCGTCGTTCGATGCTTCGCGGATCAATGGCAATCTGCGGAAATCCATTTGCCCGCTCCAGCGTATCCACGGCGAACATGATGGGAGCGGTGTGGATAATCGAATGAGCGCGCGAGAATGTTTGTCCACCATCCCGCGAAATGGCCAGCAGAATCTCGTTGTCCTGGCTCCAAACAGCGTACAAACGGCCATCCGGTCCCACCGCACCCGCAAATCCTTCAGCAGCGCCATTGTCGTCGCGCGGTAGGCCGGGATGGCGGTCGATTTCGATCGGCCGAGACCAGGTTAGTCCGTCATCGGTCGAGCGCGACAGAAGTATTTCCGAACCAGTCAGCGTCCATCGGGTCCAGCCGACGTAGAGATTTCCGGCGTAGCGGCTCTTGCTAGCTCTTGAGTCCGAAACGATATAAGGCTTGTCTTCAAACGGAATTCCCGGATCGCTTGCATACTCGCTGACTGCGATCTGTTTCGCCTCCCAAGTTTTGCCGCCGTCGAGCGAGCGCCGCACAAATATACCGTTGCGCGTTGCGTTGTGCGCCCAGTAGTTGAAGGTGCCCAATCGATCGAAAGCGATGTAACAAACGAACGCATGTCCCAGATTGTCGTAGGCGGCGGATACGTCGCCGGAGACGCGATAATTCTGCGGCGCCACCCCTTCCGCTACATGCCAGGTGTCGCCAGCATCTTCAGAATAGGAAGCATGAACGCCGCTCTGAAAAACCGCGACGACCTGCTGCGAGTTGTTGGGATTGATCGCAATCGACGGTTCCGTAAAAGGGCCGGGCGCTGATGTCAATGGAAATACTGTGGCGCCAGGAGCCTTAGGCCGGGTTTGAGCATGCAGCGCCGTGATCAAACCGGCGACTAAAACCACGGTAGGGAGGATTCCAATACGGCAGCGGGGCTTTCGGGAAGATGAGCCTTGCAATCTGCGGAGCATGTCTAGAGTGCGGTCTCCAGTTCTGACGGTTGCGACGTAACGAATAATTGTCCCACGTCCGGGATGTTTGGACGCGAACCTCGCCTACGCAGCTCAGCCAACAAACGAAAACACGGCGAAATTGATCCCAAGCGACACAAGATAAAGCATTTAGGGCTTGTACCGCAGTAGGTCCTCTTCAGGAGAGCATCAATCATTTCCCTGTTGGAGCCCAACTGCCAAATCCACTCCCGCCAACATCGGACTGACGAGTGCGGGCAACGCCCGGTCGGGATAAAGCAGACGGTCCTTCACCAGTTCGGAGGTTGACAACCTAACAGTTCGACGGGGGTTGGTAGGCCCAACTGGAGGATTTCCAGGTTCCCTGCTCATCTGCGCTCATCTCCGCCCCGCTGTTTGGAACGAAGACTGTGGTTTGTTTGGCAGTTTATTCAGGAACCGTGTGTTCGCGTCGTAGAACCAGGGGTGCGAATCCCGGCGCAGGGCTCGGTTCTGCAGATACTGCACATTCCAGAAGTCCGTGTTTGAAACCCCACATGACCATACGAAGTGTTGCAGATCGGTACTCATCTCTGTTGGCTGTAAGACGCTCAACCGCATTTTGGATTGTGCCCGGGGCTTGAGAAATGAAGCGTAAAAACTCCAGCATCGTATCAGCGCTTACCACAGTCTTTTCCAAGGGTGAATGCCATGGGAACGGATCCTGTCCACTGAGCAACCGACGGCCATCCTCAGAGATACTGATTCGCTCGCTTCCGTCCAGAACAGCGGTTGGAAACGAAGAAAACCTGTGGCATACCTCTGATCGCGCAAACGGTGCAGCGGGAATATCTCTGATCCGCAACCGCCGGGCAACATCAGCCAAGTCAGCCCACAATTCTTCATACGACCTGATTACAGGCTGCCAGCCGAATACCTCAACCGCTCTTTCGCGCGAGGCCACGCTCATGGCCCTGAGCAGGCCTGGATCATCAATTAACCGCTGTAATGCTTGCTGATATTGCTGCAAATCAATTGCGACGGTCTGCGAAAACAGGAACCCCTGATAGCCAAAGCCGCCGATTCCGTAGTCTGTCTGATCATCTCCGTCACAACGGCTCCAATAAGTGGGAATGCGATAGCCCGTGACTCCGTGCACGACCGTGTCTTTGTATCCATCCCAGTCAGAAACGATTTGCGGCGTTCCCGTGGCCATCGCCTCAAGCGGCGTAATTCCGAATGTCTCCTGAAGATTGTCAATGGGAGAGCTAAAAACATCGGCGGCGGCGAAAAGTTTGTGCCGAGTTTCCATGGGCGCATTTTCGAGGATGCGCACATTCGCGGAAAGTCCCATGGCTGCCACGAATTCGTGCAGGGACGGAACAAACGGGACGTCCTGGCGATCATTGCCGGCCAGCACAAATCTCAGTTGCTTGCCTGGGTTCGCCTCCATGAGTCGGCGAAATACACGCAGGGCCGGCAAGAGATCAGCCTTGTCTATTACACTGAGCCGACCCAGCCACAAGATAATAAACGCATCTTCCGGCCAGCCAAGTTCTCTTCTCACCTCAACCTTGGGAAGTGGAGCAAACCGATGCGTATCGATGCCCAGCGGCAACACATCCAGGCGCCCTTGGTATTGCAATTCCGCCCCTCTGGTTCGCTTCATTTCTTCGGCTATGAAGTCCAGGGTCTTGCGGACTACATCCCGCACAGCGCTCGAAGTGCAAATAAAGGAGTCGCACGGGGCAAATGCATCTAACAGCAGCCACAGGAATTGATTCCTGATAAGACCAGGCTGTGAGGCGATGTGAATCAACGTTGAGAATGGGAAGGGTGATGCGGCAAATTCGGTGCGATAGTTTACCGGTTCTGTCATGGTATCTGGCTGGAACCATGAAGTGATGCCACCGCTCCTGATCGCGGCCGGGATCTTTGTCGTTGGCTCAAACCGCAGTTCCATGCCGGTCCGCAAGTGTGAATGCAATTCGACCGGAGTGGGCTGTCCCGGCGGATGAAAAAAAATGACTCGGTCATAGCTGCTGTACTGAAGCAGGGCTTGAACAATCCCGTTCACAGCGACATCACGCCCAAACACGCTTGGCAGATCAGCTGTATCTCTCAGGAAAGAGCAAACCATTGCTAATGTGCGCGCCATTGACACCTCCTAATTTATACTGAGGGGTTGGCCAGTCCGCGCTGGCACAATCGGCGGTCTGCCTGAATCCCTCGTCCAAAAAGGTATGGGCGGTCTCAACGAACATCACTAAAGGGCTCATGTTTATAAGAAATTGAGGGTTGCGGTTGCAGCGGGAAACCGCCAGAAGCGAACTGCTGTTGGCATTTTCCAGCAAAGTCAGAAGTCCTCTGACTTGGGTGAGTTTCCAGGGCTCTACTACACACCTAAAAGGCGGTCAGCCACTTCCCGTTAGAAGTCATGGAAGACCACATGAGAGAAAGGCAGTATAGATTTAGCGGATGTTGTTGTCGTCATCGGTGGCCATCTTGTTACAAATAACGAATGAAGCGTCTGGCTTCAATAGGTTGGAAACACTGGATGTAGCCCACTGCTATATGCTCGCGTTACAGAATCCGTATACCTTGCGATTACCGACACATAGCACGGTTGTCATACGCAATGCGAGATGAGAAAGGAGATGTCAGCTTCGGGTAGGCACCAGAGTCTATTTGCACGAACTGACCGAAGGGACGAGCAAGTAATGGCTCTCGATCGCAATACCGCCGACGAACTGCAGCTACCATCTCGCCGGAGAAAATCTTCGACTCGGGACATGATTCATTTCGCAACAGATCGACAGTTGAGGACTGATTTGCGATCATTTGGGTCCTGGATATCGGTACTCACGCACGGTGCTCGTCATTGCATCTCCCCCAGTTGGCTTAACATCTAATAAGGCGAGATCGAATCTATGGGAAACACATTTAAGACCGCGTTTTTGCTGACTGCGCTTACGCTGCTGCTGATGTTCTTTGGCCGCTACTTTGGCGGGCAAAATGGAATGCTGCTGGCTCTGGCTTTTGCCGCCGTGATGAACTTCGTCTCCTATTTCTATTCCGATAAGATCGCGCTGGCCATCTATCACGCGCAGCCGGTTACACGTGAGGAGTTGCCGCGCACTTACGATATTGTCGAGCGGCTGACCCAGAAGATAGGCCTGCCAATGCCCAAGATTTATGTGATCCCAACCGAGTCGCCGAACGCATTTGCCACGGGACGCAATCCCAAGCACGCGTCGGTGGCCGTCACCCATGGAATTCTCGGCCTGCTCAACGATGAGGAGTTGGAAGGCGTGCTGGCGCACGAACTGGGGCACGTAGGCAATCGCGACATTCTGATCAGCTCGGTGGCAGCGACGATTGCCGGCGCGATCACCATGCTGGCCAGCATGGGTCGCTTTGCCATGATCTTTGGCGGCATGGGCGGCGGCGGCCGCGACCGCCGTGGTGGAGGCCTTTCGGCGCTGTTCATGCTAATCGTAGCGCCAATCGCCGCGAGTCTGATTCAGCTGGCCGTTTCGCGCTCCCGCGAATATCAGGCGGATGCAACCGGAGCGCATTACACGGGCAATCCTTATGCTCTGGCCAGCGCCTTGCAGAAGCTGGACACTTACTCGCGCCGCATGCCGATGCAGGCTACTCCGTCGACGGCGCATCTGTTCATCATTCAGCCGCTGCTGGGGATGAACTTTGGAAATTTGTTCTCCACTCATCCGCCGATCGCCAAGAGAATCGAGCGGCTGACCGGCAGGCCAGCGGAGTTTTGGCAGTAAGGCCTTCAGCTATCAGCTTTCAGCCGTCTTTCAGAAGTCAGCGCGAGCGCTCCGCAAGATTCGTTCATGCACGCGTTCTGAATTCGTGGCAGGAGGACCAAGGTCCCTCGCTTTTGCTCGGGATGACACGTTTTGGGTCTGAGCTTTAGCTGACAGCCAGTCCAGTGACATCCGTAACTCCGCCGAGCCCGCGCCCGATAGTAGAATCCATTCAATGTCCCCTGAAACTGCGATCGCCGTATCCCATAAAGCTGCCGAACTGGAAAAAGCACTTCGCCGCATAATTCGGGGCAAAGACGATGTGGTCCGTCTGGCTCTGGTCACGATTTTTGCCCGCGGACATCTGTTGATCGAAGGTGTCCCCGGAGTGGGCAAGACGACCCTCGGCCAGGCCCTCGCCCGCGCGATCGATTGCACCTTTCAGCGCGTGCAGTTCACCAGCGACATGCTGCCCTCCGATGTATTGGGAATCTCAGTGTATTCGGCGCTCGAGCAGGAATTTGAGTTCAAGCGCGGTCCGGTCTTCACCAACGTGCTGCTGGCCGACGAAATCAATCGCACCACGCCGAAGACGCAATCGGCGCTGCTTGAGGCCATGAACGAGGGCCAAGTCACGGTGGACGCGCACTCTTACGAACTGCCGCAACCGTTTCTAGTGATCGCAACGCAGAATCCGGTGGAGCATCATGGGACTTATCCGCTGCCAGAGTCGCAGATGGACCGTTTTCTAATGCGCGTGCGCATGGGCTATCCCGAGGCCGCGGCCGAGCGCGAGATTCTGCGTTCGGAGGCCGGCGCGGCGCACTTACATGATCTGCGGCCCGTGCTTACTGGCGCGGACGTGCTCGAAATGCAGGAGGCGGTGAAGCACATTCGCGTGGACGAATCGCTGGTCACCTACGCGCTGGAAATCGTGCGCCGCACGCGCGAATCGGAATATCTATCGCTGGGAGTTTCCCCGCGCGGCGCGCAGGCGCTCTACCGTGCGGCCCAAGCGATGGCATTCCTCTCTGGCCGCAGTTTCAGTACTCCGGAAGATTTCAAGCCGCTGGCCGTTCCAGTCTTCGCTCACCGCGTGGTAGTCAACGGTAGCTATGCCTCGACGTTGAAAAAGTCCGAGCAGGCCGATCAGGTGCTGCGCGAGATCGTTGAAAACGTGATCGTGCCGGTGTAGGCGGTTGGGCTCGCACTTTTTTGGTAGTGCTGAACCAATGCTTATCTCCCCTGTCGTACAATTGGCGAGCGGGCACTATGGCGAAACGAACGAAATCAAGGGGCTATCCCGACCGCCGCGGTTTCTGGGCGGAAAGCGACGTTATCGCTGAACAGTTCGTGCCTAGTGAACGTTACAAAGCCCAACAGCGGGTGATGGCGCAAACCTTGTTAGCAGCGGGTCTGGACCCCGAACAGATCGCAAAGATGTTCTTCGTTCCGGTTGATCTGCCGTCCGACGAAGAGCCAGAAGATCAGTGATGCAGCCCAAGCCTTCGCCGAGCTCCTGATAAATCAAGTTGGACCGCTCAAGTCTCTCCTTCGCAATCTTCCGCTCGGACTGCGGATATAATTCCTTGCTATGTCTTTCCTGCGTTTTCTGATGGTCGTGTCACTCGTCGTTTGGATCGGCGGGCTAATCTTTTTCGCGTTCGTGCTCGCGCCGACGGCGTTCACCGTTTTGCCTTCGAGTCATCTCGCGGGCAATGTTGTCGGGCGCGCTTTGGGCAAGCTGCACTGGATCGCCATCGCCTCGGGAATCGTCTTCCTCATCAGTTCCCTGCTCTTCAGTCGCATGACCAACGGCACGGTTCACCTCCTCGCGGGGCGCCACATTCTTCTCTGCCTAATGCTGGCACTGACGCTGATCTCCCAGTTCGGAATCATTCCCCGCATGGATGTTTTGCGGGCATCGCTCGGTGACGTCGGCTCCGCTGCGATCGACAATCCCGAGCGCATCCAGTTCGACGCGCTGCATGTTTGGTCGACGCGCGTAGAAGGCGCCGTGCTGCTACTGGGGTTGGTGGTTGTGTATTTGACTGCGCGAAGCTTCTAGCTCCCGGCTGCTAGCGTAGCCTGGTTGCATCGCATTGGGCGTTCGCCCTCCTGATCATTTATCCTGAAAGGTTGTCTTGCACTCGCCGAAGCGCGTGGGTCATCTGCTCTAAAACTCGCTTTCGATCGGGCATCAGCTAGAAGCTAGGAGCTAAAAGCTAGAAGCTTTCTTTATGAAAACCGGCATCATTGGCCTGCCGCAGGTGGGCAAGACATCGTTGTTTCGAATTCTCACCAAGGCGCACCTTTCAGACCAGGCACGCGTCAACCCGCGCGAGGCGCACATCGGCGTCGCCAAAGTTCCCGACGACCGGCTCGATCGCCTGGCCGCGCTTTACAACCCGAAAAAACTCACGCACACATCAGTCGAATACGTGGACGTGGGCGCGATCGGCCAGGAGGCTCTTAAAGACAGCGCCTACGCCGCGCATCTGCGTAACGTGGACGCGCTGGCGCACGTGGTTCGCGTGTTCGATGACCCATCGGTTCCGCACACCGGCGAGATCGATCCCCTTCGCGACATCAAGAATGTGGAATTCGATCTGTTGGTCAGCGATCTCGGCCAAATCGAAAAACGGCTGGAGCGCCTCGAAAAAGATCTCAAGAAGATGAAAACGTCCGAACTCGAAAAAGAATTCGAGTTGTTGAAGCGCGCCAAGGCGCAAGTGGAATCCGACAAACCGCTGCGCGAAATGGAAATGACTGTCGAAGATAAGAAACGCATCAAGGGTTTCATGTTCCTGAGCGAGAAGCCGATTTTCTACGTGCTGAACATCGGCGAATCGACTGAACTGGGCAAAGAACTTGACGAAGCGGTGAGCAAATACAAACTCACCGAAATCGCTTCGCGGCCGAACGCCGCGGCTACAGCGATCTGCGGCAAGGTGGAAGCCGAACTCGCAGAGATGAGTGACGCGGACGCCGCAGAATTCTTATCGAGCTATGGGCTGAAAGAGAGTGGCCTGGTGCGGCTGATCCGCACCACTTACAAACTGCTCGGCCTGATTTCATTCTTCACAGCCGGTGAAGACGAATGCCGCGCCTGGCAGGTTCCCGCGCACTCCCGCGCGCAGGAAGCTGCGGGCGCGATCCACTCCGATCTGGAAAAGCATTTCATCCGCGCCGAAACCATCCGCTGGGACCAGTTGCTGGAAGCGGGGTCAGAAGCCAATGCACGGGCGAAAGGGACCCTCAGGCTCGAGGGCAAAGATTACATCGTTCAGGATGGGGATGTAATGCACATAAGGCATTCAGGATAAATTCACCACAGAGCCACAGAGACACAGAGAAAACCAATTTCTTATTTTTTCTCTGTGTCTCTGTGGCTCTGTGGTGAATTCTCTCTGCTATCATCCTCGCCTACTTCACATGAGCCCGATCTTCATCAGCATCCTGCTTGGCCTTACCGCTGCCGCCGCTAACGTCTTTGGCGGGGCGATCATTGTGCAGCGCAGCTGGGAGCGGCGTTACCTGCGTTATTTCGTCGCGTTGGGCGCGGGATTTATGCTGGCCACGGCCTTGGTCGAAATGGTGCCGGAAAGCCTGGAGCTGCGGGGCCGGAGCGCAGCGTACTTGATTCTGCTCGGCTACCTGATCATCCATTTTTTCGAGCACACGGTCACGCCCCACTTCCACTTTGGCGAAGAAACTCACAAAGATGAGTTCATGCACTCCCATAAGGGATACTCGGTACTGCTGGGATTGATTATCCACACATTTTTTGATGGCATCGCCATTGCGGCGGGCTTTCTAGTCTCGAACGCTCTGGGCTGGATTATCTTTCTCGCTATCTTCCTGCACAAGATTCCCGAAGGCTTCACCGTGAGTTCGGTCATGCTGGCCAGTGGCCGCAGCCGGAGCACGGCTTGGGGAGCGTCCGTAATCCTCGGCGGAGCCACGCTGGCCGGGGTTTTGACGATGGCGGTCTTCCGTCAACACGTGAACGCGGGACTGCCGCTGGCGGCGGGGGTCACGATCTACGTGGCAGCCTCCGACCTGGTCCCTGAGGTGAACAAAGAGCCGGGGGCCAAGATGGCTCTCCTGGTCTTCGTCGGAGCGGGAGTGGTGCTTCTTCTGGCTGCGCTGTTCCACGGGCATTGACGGCAGTTCGGAGTTTCAGAGAAAAAAAGAGAAACGGGATACACCTCAGCGGCTAAAGCCTGAGGTGTATCCCTGGATTTACGGCACGACTGAAGTCATGCCCTTCCCATCTCTTCAATCCACGCTGTGCTTGGCTGTGTATCCCTCGCGCGCAACCACTTCAACCTTCACATCCTTACCCTTCTGATCTTTGATCTTCAGCGGGCCGCCGTCGGCTGTCACCAGTTGCACCTTCAGCTTGCGGTAGGTGCCGTCCAGCTTGGTATTGGTGGGATGATAGGCGAGCGAATATTCGTTGCGGATGTCGTCACCGATCTCCTGGAAGTCCTCGCCAAACTCCGCTTGAAACCGCGGAAAGTAAGCGCGGCCCCCGGTCATGGAGGCGAACGTCCTCATTTCATTATCGGCCTGAAGATAATCGATGGACTTGAGCTGAGGGCTGGCAATTCCGTGGGAATAGCCAGTGCAATGTTGAACCTCGCACATCTCCCGGAGGTACCATCCGATGCTGATGGGAAAAATGGTTACGTCCTTGGTGTCTTTGATTTTCTTGGTAATCTTATCGAGCGTGAGCTTGCTGAAAGTGTCGATTCCGCTCGAAACCAGAATGACATACTTCTTGCCCTCAATGCGGTCCATTCGATCCAGCGTATCGTAGAGCGCATCGAACTCGTTGGTCTCCGAGAATCCGGGAACGCGCAGCTGGTTCAGCGCTCCGTAGACCGCGCTCTTGTCCTGCGTGAAATCGACCAGAATGTGCGGCTGCATGTCGTAGTAAGCTACCGCGACCCAGTCCTCTTTCTGAAGTGTGTGGGCAAAGGCGTAGGAAGCTCTTAAGGCCTCCGACATGAACACATAGTTTGTCGACGCAAATTCCACCAGCAGCACCGCCGTAATCGGCGCTTTGGTTATATTGAAGTTGCTGATCGTCTGCGGCGCGCCATCTTCGTAAATGCGGAAGTTCTCTTTCTTCAGGCCGGGGACAAACTGACCGGTCTTACTGGTCACCAGCACGTCCACGTTCACCAGGGGTACGTTCACCTTGATGGAATAGTCGGGCATGCCTTCCACCTTGGCGGGCGTGGCCGGCGGAGGCGGAGGCGGCGGAGCCTCTTCGGGAGCTTTCTTCGGGATGGCATAGGGCCCCATATCGCCGCTGGGCCCGCCCGTGTCCTGAGGGGCTTCCTGTTTGGGCTTCCCGCTATCCTGCGTATTGCCTTGCGCTGGCGCTTGCGGCTGATCCTGGGCCGAGGCGGGACTGATTGCGCACAGCAGGGTCAACGAGATCGCCAGCATCAACCGTGTGAGATTGTGAAAACCCAGCCGTCGGTTTGGGAGTAGCCATTTGGCGAATATTTCGGTAACCATGAGAAGCCTCTGAGAAGATGAAAATAAAGAGCCGGCAGTCTATTGGGAGCAAAAATCCCTTGTGCTAGTATAGACGCAGGGATTCGCGATTGGGATGTTTTGCCCGGCTCCCGGTTTTTCCCCTCCTGGCAACGACTTACAATCTGGCGAAATCTAACAGAGTTATAAGAAGGCTTCGTGAGCCCTCTTGGGCGTTGTTCATGAAAAAATTTGCTTCCGCGCTGTTCGTCGCTTGCCTTTCGCTTGACTTTTCTGCGTTCGCCCAGATCGCCCCTGCGCCGGTCGACGAAAGCGCTAAAACCATTGCTGTGAGCCAGATCCGCCCGGGCATGCGCGGTGTTGCCTACACCGTATTCCAAGGTGTGAAGCCCGAATCCATGGACGTGGAAGTGCTCGGCGTGCTGCACAACGTGAACGGACCGAAGGGCGACATTATTCTGGTGCGCTTGCACGGACAGAAGGTCGAATATACCGGTGTGGTCGCGGGCATGAGCGGCAGCCCGGTTTACCTCGATGGCAAACTCGCCGGGGCACTCGCCTTCCGCATCGGAGAATTTTCGAAAGAACCGATTGCAGGCGTCACACCCATCGCCGATATGCTGGAGATCAGCGCGCTCGATCATTCACCGGCAGAGGAAACTTCCGCGGTTAAGCCCGCGGTGAATGAGGTCGTTGGCAAGACTGCTGCACCCGGCGAGACGTCTGCACTTCCAGGCTCGCCTCAGGATTTCGCGAATTACCTGAAGCCAATCGAGACTCCGCTGGTATTCAACGGATTCTCCGAGCAAGCCGTTCAGCTCTTCGCCGGGCAATTTGCTTCTGCCGGAATCATCCCCGTGATGGGCGCAGGCTCTGTCAGCAGTGACAAGCAGCCGGAGCCGCTGGAAGCCGGCTCCGCCGTCAGTGCCATCCTGGTGCGCGGTGATATGGATATCGAAGCCACCTGCACCGTCACCTACATCGATCCCCAGCGCCTGCTGGCCTGTGGGCATCCGTTGCTGCAATTCGGCTCGGTCGATTTGCCAATGAACAAGGCCGAGGTCTTAGCGACGCTTCCTTCGCCTCTCAATGCGTTCAAAATTGTGAACACCACCGAGCCCGTAGGAACTTTCGTTCAGGATCGGCACACCGGTATCCTCGGCGTCTTCAACCGCCAGCCCGAGATGATTCCGGTCACGCTCAGCATCCACAGCAGCACCGGCGTGAAACAGTTCCATTACGAAGTGCTGAACAACGCCCGGCTGACTCCGGTCGCGCTCATGGTGACGGTATTCAATGCTCTGCACGGCGTCAACGAGTTTGGCGAAGAGACCACCTACCGCCTCGCTGGGAGCATCGGCGTGAAGGGATTTCCCGACGTAACCATGCGCAACATGTTCGCTCCTGCCGAAAATGCGCAGCCCGCGGCTATGCAAGCGGCGCTTTCGCTGGGCGAGCGCTTCGAACGCATCTACGACAACCCCTATAACGCTCCGGCTATCGCGGGCGTGAAGCTCGATTTCGACCTGGTGCGCGAGCGCCGCTGGGCGCGGCTGGAAAGTGCCCGCACCGATGTTACCGAAGCCCGCCCCGGCGATGAAGTGATGATCGAGACCGTCCTCGCTCCCTACCGCGGCGAGCGCATCGTGCAGCAGATTCCCGTGAAGATCCCGACTTCCGCGAGCAAGGGCACGCTGCGTATTCTGGTGAGCGACGGCGATACCCTCGACCGCATCGGCCACGGCAACGCCGCTTTCGGCCGCTCGCTCGATCTCGCGTCCACCATTGCGGTACTCAACAACGAACACTCCAACAACCGCGTGTATGTCTCGCTGCTCGAGGCCGATCCCGAAGCCCGCGTCGCTGACAAGGTCATGCCCACCCTGCCCATTTCGATCATGAATGTGATGGATGGCATGCGC
The DNA here is from genome assembly GCA_050012155.1 of Candidatus Sulfotelmatobacter sp. Classification (GTDB taxonomy): domain Bacteria; phylum Acidobacteriota; class Terriglobia; order Terriglobales; family Acidobacteriaceae; genus Sulfotelmatobacter. The sequence continues at coordinate 147,884 of JBEKHS010000002.1, forward strand.
GGCAATCAGGAAATGGTAGTTTCCGCCGAATCAAGCGTGGATGAAACCGCAACCGCCCCGCTGGATTACGTGGTTTCTGGCGCGCAATTGCTGACAATCACCGTGAAGTAAGGTGTGCCGAGGGCTTCCGCGCCACATACTCAAAACAGCCATACGCCCGCTTTCTCCATGTGCCGGAACCCATCCGTCTGCACAGCCGCCAGTACCATCAGCGTTCCGTTGTAGCCCACGTGGGCCAGAAAGCTTGAGGCCACTGACTTCGTTACGGCCCGCACCGTGGTAAGCACCACGCCTACGAGGAAGATGATCAGCACCGCTCCCCAAGAATATCCGTACTGCACAAAGTGCATGAGCCCGAAGGGCAGTGCGGTCAGAAGAATTCCCCAGACCGCCCCCATGCGCCGTGCGATCACCGGATAAAGGAATCCGCGAAAAAAAAGCTCCTCCATCAGCGGCCCCAGACTCACCGCAAACGCCACCGTCAGATAGGCGTCGAACGGCGTGGCAAAGAATTGATCGAACGGTGTTTCTTTCGGCATGGGCAGGAATTTTCCCAGCAGGTCGAAGGTCAGCATGAGCACTCCAATGCCAGCCATGCTCACCCCGGCGATCCCCGGCCAATTCCAGCGAACCGCTTGCCAGAAGCGGGTGCGGTATTTCCCCTGGACCAGGACGACCATGTACAGCACGACAACCACATAAGTCAGCAACTCGGAAAGTAGCGCCAGCGCCGGCCTCTGCGCCACATCCAGCCAACTCTCGTGCGGATACACAAACCGGTGCGCAGCTACCACGATGACAACTTGCACAATAAAAATCGCGCCGAGCGTGAGCGCGGCAATAATGAGTACGTCCCACCCGCTCCACACGGGGTTCTCGCCGGCCTTGGCGGTGGGAGGTTGGGATGTAAGCCCAGGCGCTGGAAACGAGTCGGTAGCGAGCTGCGCGGGTGTTTGCGGTTCGCTGTTGAGCGGCTGCGGTTCAAACTGCGGATTTTCGGGCGAAGACAAACATGTCCTTTCTCTCAACTGAGAACTGGAGACTGGCCTCTTCTCAGATGCCAGCACGAAGTTGTCAGGTGCAATGAGAATTCTACGATATGGCACGCCGGACAGTCTCTTTCAGCCAAGCAACCGTGACGTGGCAAAGGCCGCGACCTCCAAGGCGGCGCGGTGCCTTGGAGGAGGCGGCGGTTTACACCACAGCTAGTTGGCGCTAGAAAAATAGCCCTGAATGCTGGCGCTTTGCAGCACATGGTCGAACATTGCACGGTACAGCGTTTCGGCATCTGCCGGGAAATTCGGCGGCGACGATTGCAAGCTGAGGTTGGTATCGAGAGCGTACACCGTGAAAACATAGTCGTGGACGAGCGGGGTATAGTTGTTCGGCGGACACGGACCGTCGTATTCGGCGCCCAGGAAGAAATCGTTGAACACCTGCTTGCCGTAGGTGCTTCCGGAAACGCCGGCGTTTTCGGGAAGTTCTGTCGTCTTGGGCGAGATGTTGTACATGCCCCAGTGCGTAAACGACGCCGTCACATCGAACACGGTTACGACGAAACTCTTGGTGCCGAACGGAGCGTGCGTCCACGATAGCTCGGGCGATTGATCTCCACCGCCGCTAACGTAGGTGCAGTTGTTCGAACCCAGAACCATGCTGAGCGGCAACTGGCCGCCATTTGTAAATGTAGTACTGCTTAGCTGGAATTGGTGCTGCCAATCGGAATTGGCGGACGCCTGTTGATCCGAGCGGCTGCCCTGCTGCGCAAGGGCTGTTGAGAGAGACGCCAGTGCGAGGGTTAAACAAACCACATACTTTTTCATAGAGCTCTCCTTATACTGAGTTGGGAACGTTTCACATGGGACGAGATCGCGCCGTAGGCCGGACACCAAGGGATTGTGAGACCTGAGGAACTAGCGTACGGCTCAGGGGTATATTTAACACCCCGCGCTGCTGCTGTGAAGTAGTCGATCGGAAGGAAATTAGGCGCTTCGCTTGCCGTTCCCCGCAAAATAGCCCGACAGCGCCTGCCCCGTGTACGACTTCTTCACCCGCGCCACCTGCTCCGGCGTGCCTTGGGCGACGATGCGGCCGCCTTCTTCGCCGCCTTCAGGGCCGAGGTCGATGATCCAGTCGGCGTTGCGGATCACGTCCAGATTGTGTTCGATGATGACGATGGAATTTCCCAGGTCGGTCAACCGGTGCAGTACGTCGAGCAGCTTCTTTACATCGTCGAAGTGCAGCCCAGTGGTCGGCTCATCGAGCAGGTAAAGAGTCTTGCCGGTTTGCCGCTTGCTCAACTCGCGGGCCAGCTTGATGCGCTGGGCTTCGCCGCCTGAAAGGGTAACCGCCGACTGTCCGAGATGAATGTAGCCGAGGCCGACGTCCACAAGCGTTTGCAGCTTTTGCTTCACTTGCGGAATGTTTTCGAGAATGGGCAGCGCATCGGAGACCGGCATCTCCAGCAGGTCGGCGATGGAGTATCCGTTGTACTTCACGGCCAAGGTTTCGTGGTTGTAGCGGCGGCCGCCGCAGACCTCGCAGAGCACGTAAACGTCGGGCAGAAAATTCATCTCGATGCGCCTCTGCCCCTCGCCCTGGCAGGCTTCGCAACGTCCGCCGGAAACGTTGAAGGAGAAACGTCCCGGCTTGTAGCCGCGCTCGCGGGCTTCGGGCAGCATGGCGTAAATATCGCGAATCGCAGTGAATACGCCGGTATAGGTTGCGGGATTCGAGCGGGGCGTGCGCCCGATCGGCGACTGATCGATGCGGATGACCTTGTCGATGTTCTCCGCGCCCACGATCGCCTTGTGGTCACCAGATTTTTCCCGCGAGCGGTAAAGCTGCCGCGCCAGCGCGCGATAAAGAATGTCGTTAACCAGCGTCGACTTTCCCGAACCGGAGACTCCCGTCACGACGGTCATCACGCCGAGCGGAAAAGTCACATCGAGATTCTTGAGATTGTTTTCCTTCGCGCCCAGAATAGTCAGCGCCGCGCCATTCTTCTGCCGCCGCTCGGGACGCATTTCGATCTGCACGCGACCGGAGATATAAGCGCCGGTGAGCGAGTTGGGCTCGCGCATGATTTCCTCGGGGGTTCCGTGCGCCACCAAACCTCCGCCATGACGCCCCGCGCCGGGACCGAGATCGATCACGTAATCCGCGCGGCGAATGGTTTCTTCGTCGTGCTCGACCACCAGCACTGTGTTGCCCAGGTCGCGCAGATTTTCGAGCGCGGTCAGCAGACGACCGTTATCGCGATGATGCAAGCCGATCGAAGGCTCGTCCAGCACATAGAGCACGCCCCGCAGCTTCGATCCAATCTGCGTTGCCAGTCGAATACGCTGCCCCTCGCCACCTGAAAGCGTGGCCGCTGAGCGATCTAGAGAAATGTAATTCAGTCCAACGGCATTCAGAAATTGCAGACGCTCGACCACTTCGTGCATAACGCGCCCTGCAATCTTCTCTTCGCGGCCGGCGAGCTTGATGCCTTGTGCCACTTCGAGCGCACGGGAAATCGGCAGCGCGGTGAAGTCGGCAATGGACATACCATTTACCTTCACTGCGAGGCTCTCTGGCCGCAGACGCTCGCCGCCACACGCTGGGCACTCCGTCGCCGACATGTGATCCATCAGCCAGTCGCGATAGCCTTCGGAAGTGGACTCTTCAAGATTCTGCTTCAGGTATCCGAAGATGCCCCGGAAGCCGGTCTTGCCGCGGCCAGACTCGCCATTCAGCAGCAGATCCTGAACCTTCTCGGGAAACTTCTCGAAAGGCATGTTGAGATCGATGCCGTGAGCCGCCGCGACTACTTGCAGCGCGTGGATGAGCCCTTGCGAGGCCGAACCCGGCCCCAGACCGCCATCGAGCAGCGGCTTCGACCAGTCCGTGATGACCTTCGCGGGATCGAAATCGTAGCGACTGCCCAAGCCGTGGCACTCGGGGCAGGCTCCATACATGCTGTTGAAAGAAAAAGACCGCGGTTCGAGTTGCGGCACGCTGATGCCGCAATCAGGGCAGGCCAGCTTCTCAGAGTAGAGTTGCTCTTTGCCGCCGACTACGGCTACCTGCACCAGCCCGCCAGCCAACTTCATCGCAAGACCGACAGACATTTCCAAACGATGCTCGATGCCCGGCTTCACCAGCAGACGATCGACGAGCACTTCGATGGTGTGGTTCTTGCGCTTGTCGAGGTTCAGATCGTCATCAAGATTCACCAGGTCGCCATCGACGCGGGCGCGGGTGTAGCCATGCTTGAGCAGCGTCTCCATCTCCTTCTTGAATTCCCCTTTGCGCCCGCGCACGATGGGCGCCAGGACCATTACTCGATCCTCTGGCGTGAGCGCCATCACCCGCTGCACGATCTGCTCCGCCGATTGGCGGCTGATGGGGTGCCCGCATTTGGGGCAGTGCGGGACTCCGATTGAGGAGAACAACAGGCGAAGATAATCGTAAATCTCGGTGATGGTGCCCACGGTCGAACGCGGGCTGCGGCTGGTGGTCTTCTGCTCGATCGAGATGGACGGGCTAAGTCCATCAATTGCATCGACATCCGGGCGTTCCATCTGGTCCAGAAACTGCCGCGCATAGGTCGATAAAGTCTCCACGTAGCGGCGCTGCCCCTCGGCATAAATCGTGTCAAAAGCCAGCGACGACTTGCCCGAGCCGCTCAATCCAGTCACCACGGTGAGGGTGTTGCGCGGAATCTCAACGTCGATGTTCTTGAGATTATGCTGGCGCGCCCCGCGCACCGAAATCTTGGTAATAGCCATCTAGTTTGGAGTGGATTGCCCTTCCGTAATGTCGACAGGTCTGCAGAGTTGTCTGACAGTAGGAGTGCACAGCTCTACTTCGTATTTTACTACGGCGAATCCGGGTCGTCACTAGCGGCAGACGGCAACGCGGTTAGATTGAAGAAACTGCATAGCCGAAAGTTGAGTTTGCGGCATCTGATTACTGCACTTCAATTTACTTTGCTCCAGATCGGGTGGGACGTGATTTCGCTTTTCATGCCTCTGATTCTCTGCCTCACGGTAGTCGTCTCCGTCGGGATCGGCGTAGTCGCTGCTTACGCAGTGGTAATCGGCATTCTCCACGCGTTTGGACGCGCGACGCAACCGCGTCCCGCCGAGGCACGGCCGCGGCTGGTTCTTGTGCCCACGCAGAACCACGCAAGCGGGGATTAAGGATCACTCCCTAATCGAGGTCCTTTCGCCCGTCTCTACGGTTTCTCCCTGATTGCCTAACCCCGTTCACCTCAGAACACTTGGATAACTCTCCGTCGGAGCCGAGTAGCCAATTCGCCGCGCGATAGGTGCGGTGCAGCCCTGTTTTAGCTCTCTACCACCGTTTTATGCTTCGTAGCCTGGAAGATCGCATACGGCAACTCTGCGCGCAGGCTGTGGCCACCACTAACCTCGCGGAAGTGGAACCAATCCTTCAGCAACTCCGGGCCGCCATACACGAGCACATCAGACGCCTCAGAAAACAAGCCACCAAGCGTCCGACCCCTCCAGAGCGGCGCCGGCGCTAATCTCGGCCATTGTTCGACATCGAACATACCCGAGATGGCACCTGCTGTAATACTTCCGCTCACGCTATGAACAAGATCGAGAGCGACCGCATTCATGAGTTGTGTTCGCTGATCGCGGTGGAACAGGATCGGCAAAAGTTCCAGGCCTTGGTGGAAGAGCTCAACAACGTCCTGGGCGCCAACGACGAGCGACTCCAAAAGAAAAAAACTGGCGACCACAAGAGCGGTTAGTTGTTTCTTTGGACCTTTTACTCGACAGTGCACATTAGAAGAAACTAATTAGTGCGGTGCCACGTTTCCTTGCAGAGTTCTGAGGAGTTTCTCCATATCTTCGCTCCCATTATCCTAGGAAATATGAAGGTAATTATGGGCGAAACTACAGATTTCGGGAAAAGAAGCGAGGTGACGGCTCGCATCCAATCAGCATGGATATCGATATCGATATTTGGCCGAGAGAAAACATAATCGCCAGGAAAATTCCAAAGCCGATGAGGAAAACTCCGCTGCATCCCGGCGCCCGCTCGGACGGGGCAGGGAAGGCGGTGGACAACGTGATTCTGTTGTCACTTCCAGACAAGGAATACAACCTGCTGCGGCCTCATCTGGAGCCGGCGGAGCTGCCGCAATACGAGATTCTGCTCGAACCCGGAGAAAAGATCGATTTCACATATTTTCTGAATGAGGGCATGGCTTCTCTGGTGGCTCTTAGCCGCGATGGGAGAAGCGTGGAAGTTGGCATCGTTGGCAAGGAAGGGATGGTGGGCATGCCTTTGACGGTCGGCATGTTACGCGAAACCTTTCGCGCCATCATGCAAATGTCAGGGCGTGGGCTGCGCATCCGGTCGGAAGTTTTTAGAGATGTGTTGCCCTGCGCCCCCACCCTTCGCTCCGAGCTCAGCCGCTTCGCCCTCATGCACGGGATGCAGGCTGCCCAGCTTGCCGCGTGCAACCGGCTGCATGAAATCGAGCAGCGTCTCTCGCGCTGGCTGCTCATGTGTCAGGATCGTGTAGATTCCCAGTTGCTCCCGTTGACTCACGAATTCCTCTCCCAGATGCTCGGTACCGGGCGTCCTAGCGTAAGTCTGGCGGCGGGGGCCCTGGAAAACGCTGGACTGATTGAAAACTTGCGCGGCACGGTGAAGATACTAAATCGCAAGAGCCTCGAAATGGCGGCATGCGAGTGCTATGGAGTCATCCAGCACTTTAACGGCGGGCTGGGTCTGAAATAAAGATTGGTTAGTGGGCTACTTCAAAATGAAAAAATAGCCCACTACTCCAAACGTCGTTCCGAGCGGAGGAGCGCGCGGCTCCGGCGTGAAAAAATCGCGGGTTAAAGATCATCCCCACCCACCACCGAGACGTCACCGGGCACGCGCAGGCCAGCCTGCCGGAGGGCGTTAACGGCGAGAACAAACTGGTCGTTGCCCTCAAATACGAGCGCCCGCGAGCCTGTCGCGAGCGTGGGTTCGCCGCTCACGCCCGGGATCTGTCTGGTCCGAAGTGCACGTGCGAACGGATTGGGCTGATAGTTGAGCTTCCGCGCCGCGGCGAACACGCGATCCCTGGTTTGCTGCGGGATCGAGTCGGGCTGGTGGTTGAGAACCAGAGAAACAGTTCCCGTGGCCAGTCCTACGTATTCAGCAACGGCCTTCAGCGTGACGGCTTTCGGGCTCTTCGTAAGATTTCCGGTATGCTTCATCATTATTTTCGCCTCGTTCCTTTGTGCTTAATTCACGGTTTGCTTCAGACTGCTGTTAGACAGCACCGCAACGAGATGGCATCATCGCTGCTTCATGTCTATTGGTCAGGAATAGCGACTCGGAGTAAACGGGGCGAGACGCGGGCGTCAGGGCCGCGCGACAACTATTCCACTGATCAATCTGACAAAATCCGCGCGCGAAGTCCAATCGAAAAAACATATCGTTTGCATACGAACATCGCGCCCCGCACAGGTTTCGGGGTTTCGCGCGGTTATCAGGAGGAGAGCCTACCTGGATTGAAGCTCGACTGGCTCTCCGATATCTACGGGGCGACCGGCCTGAGCGCCGACTTGAACCGCGCGCCCGCGCTTGAGGTAGGCTTCAATCACACTAGGCTGAGCCCAGTCCAAATCCCATCCGTTGTCGATTGCCACGACTGTATAGGCGCCGGGAACTACGCCGTGCAGTGCGAACGTGCCATCCAGATCGCTTTGGTCGCGCCGAAAGAGATCGCGGTTCATCTCTGGATTTTTCGGAACCAGAACTATCATCGCCCCCGCGAAAGGCTTACCGTCACGCTTCACAGTCCCTTGCAGCTCTACGCTGCCGCTAACCAAGGTGAGTGCAATCGAAGGCGAAGAACCCGCTGTAATCGTTAATGTGTGATCCGCGGCGTCGGCTCCGTTCGCCGACAGATGTGCGATCGAGTAACGCTTGCCGGAACCCTGCACCACGACGTCGTAACGCCCCGCCGCGACCTGCTCGAACTCCGCTTCTCCCTTGGGGTCGACGGACTGCCACCCCCCGGAGACTCTGCGTCCGGAACGCAAGCCCACCATGAGACCCGATGGAAGCATAGCCTCATCCTGCACTTTTACCGAAACTTTGACAGTGCTCAGGGACTCGCCCGCCGAAGCTTCGATTTCTTCCCCATCTTTGGTGAGGTCGATGCCATTTATTTGTGCGTTCTCGCCCGATCCCGGAAAGCGCACGTTGTAATGGCCGGCGGGGATGCCGGTAATTTCAACCACCCCCGGAGAGATCATGCTTCCGCCGCTGTTTCGGACAAATGCGGAGCCATCGAACGCGGGCTGTTCGAGCTGTGGGAACGTGTACCCATTCCTCCCGTTTCCCTGTACGTGAAAGAAAAGATGGATCGCCGGAACCGGACTCAAGTGAATGTCAATCTGCACGCGCTCGCCGCCCCGAATTGGAATCGGAGTTGCGCTGTCGGTATCGGTTACGTCAGGGTAATAAGTTACGTGATATGCCACATCGAGCGAGCGATCGACAGTTGACGCCGGCTGCGCCTCTGGTTCGGAGTTAGCCGCCTCCGATGAAGCCGGCTTCGAATGAACCTGTTCTAAGCGCGGATGAACCGCGCACCACGGCGTAGCGCTCGCGGATAGAACATATGTGCCGGGCCGCAGCGACGTTATTTCATATGCTCCCTGATCGTCGGTCTTGGCGCCGCGTGATTGACGGATCTCGTCCACTCCTCTGCTGTGGTCGTCGTAATAGAGTTGCACGCTGGCATGGCGAACCGGATCTCCAACTTCATCGAGCACTTTGCCTGCGATTACTGCATCGGGGGGGAGGCGCAGCACCAGGGTTTCGGTGTCAAGGCCGGCTCCGGTCACAATCGCGGTTGAAAATTGTTCGTGCTGGTCGTAGGAGGCGGAAATGAATCCGCGCTTCGCCCCAGTCAGCGAATATTTTCCGGCCGGCAACCGGGTGAACTCGAACTTTCCGTCCTCCGCCGTAACCATGGAATCAAGTTTCTGCGGATCTTTTGCATCTCTCACCGTTATGCGGGCGCGAGCCAGCGGATGAGCGTCCACCTTGCTGACGACCGTTCCGGCAATTCTGTATGTGCCCCCGGAAATTGTTTGGGGAACATCGCCAACTTGAGGTGCGGCCTGCGTCGACGCTGCGAGAAAGAACAGAGCTGCTATCAGCGCCAGTAAGCGGATCGAGTTTTGAAAGACCACCATGTTTTATGCGCTATGCATTACTCGCTCGAAATGATTTGCAACTGCACGGTCGCTTTCTGCCCGGAAGACAAATGCACAGTCTGACCTTTCGCTTCATAAACCTGCATGGACTCAGGATCGCGATAAGGAAGATTCGGCTGCCGATTCTTGAAGGCCAGCAGGCGGTAAGCCCCCGGCGCTGCGTTTTGATGGTCGAACTTTCCATCGGAAGATGCCGGGATTTCGAAAAACTGCCCTGGGCTATCCGCCAGAGGAACGCAATATATGTGGGCCGGCGGAGCTGGAGGCGGGATTTCGCCCTCGGCCGCCGGTGCCACCGATGTTACACCCGCGATCGTGCCCTCAATTTCTGCGCTGTCGTCGCGAATGGTGATGTCGATCGGCACACTCGAACCTAGCCCGATCACCACAGGCTGATGCATTAAGTCGACGCCGCCCATGGTTGCCGACGCCACATATCCATACCCGGTACGTATGCGCAACCAATATCGACCCGGAGCCAGGTTTTCGAGGACTATCGACTCATCGTCGGGGCCGACGGGGGGACGTAGCGATCCGCCTCCCCTCTGCTCCGCGAAGTCATCCGCCGGCTCCGCTCGGATGTATAAATACAATCGCGGCCCATGCAGGGAGAGAGTACGCTTTCCGTCGCTCCACGAACCTGTAGGGTTCGATTCTGTTGAGGTGAATTCTTCCTTGGCATTCACAATGATCGAGCTGTTTCGAGTAAGAACCATGGCTGCGCCTTCGACCGGTGCACTGGAGACCGCAATGCTTGCCTGTCCCGTCGATGAGTTCTGCCCAAAGGTCGCTGCCTCGACAAGATAACTTCCATTCGGCAAAGCTCCTTCGATTCTCTGCTTTGCCCCGTTGTAACTCAGCGAATAGCCCGGACCGCGGCGTCCGCGGGGAGAAACGGTGATCCTCATTCCGGAGTTCGATTCCGCATTCGTAACCGGAATCGATACTGGATAGTAGGGTTGGCGAGCAAGTGAAAGGTCGGCCTGGAAGGTCTGACCGGCAGTAAGCTGAATGGTGCCAGCTGCGGCAAAATCCGTTACGTTTGGGTAATAGGCGGGCGGAAAGCCGTAGAGCTGACCGCCGGGAACCGTGGTGACCGGATCGTTGTCGAGCAACTCATGCGTGACCAGCTTGTAGGCTCCGGGCTGGAGCTCGGCGAAGCGGAACTCACCACTTGAGTTTGCACGCGCGGTGGCCGCCGGCATCCAGCGCGGCATCCCTTCCTGCACCCGCTTGATGAAGAGCTGCACCGTGATGCCGGTCGCAGCATCGTTTGTAGAAAGCGTGACTCGCCCCTGGATCAAGGCCTCAGGAATTAGGGAAATTGTGACCTCGCTGCCCGGCGTTGCCGCAATCTGATTTGTCCCGTTCGGATCGTCGAGAAACCCCGGCTTGTGAGCGACCAGCCAAAGGGTGTTGCTATGGACCTGCACCGGTCTGGCTTGACCTTGGGAAACGAAGCCATCTCCGGTTTCGGCTTCAGCCTTGGGCAGCGTGAATTCAAAATGGCCTTCGCCATCGGTTAGCGTCGCGAATTTATCGTCCGTCGAATGGACAAGAGCTCGGCCAATGGGCTCGTGAGTAAGGGCGTTCACTACGCTACCGTGAATGATATTGTGCTGCTGTTCGTCAGATGGTTGGAGCGACTGATCGTCAAACGGACCGATCTGCGCAGAGGCTTGTCCCACGCAGATGCAGGCAGCCAAAAAACCGGCGATCAGAAAAGCATTTTGAGGAACAGTCCGACAAACACCAAGCCACCACGGTTCGGAGGGGATCAAGGGATCGCGGGCTGTTCGCAAGAAAATCACTGCCGGATCACGCTCCTCTAGGGGTGGCCGTATTTCGGATAATCAATTCAAGGGCGATTAGTTCGGATCATCAATTCAGGCAGTCAATCGCAGTAATTGTACTTCTTCTCCTTGATGAGGCCGATTATCCGTTCCGCGCCCATTGGGCAGTAAAGCCGTGGTAGCATTTTGTTAATTGTGCTTCCGCGGAACGCGTATGGCCCGTTGTCACCTCATCCCGATTTCATTGCAGCTCGCCATTCTTTTGGGCGTCTTTCTATCCGCGTCCCCAGCCGCACCTGCGGCTGAGCCGTCCCTCTGGCTCGAAATCCATTCGGCCCATTACACGGTCATTACCGACGCTGGCGAAAAGAAAGGCAGCGAAGTGGCGCTCCGCTTCGAGCAGATGCGAGCCGTCTTTGCCACCCTGCTGATGAAAGAGCGGCTCAACGAACCGGTTCCGCTGACCATTCTCGCCTTCAAAAACGATAAGAACTATTACCAAAGCGCGCCACTGAAACAAGGGCAACCCATTGATGTTCCGGGCTTCTTTCTCCCTGGGGAAGACCAGAACTTTATCGTGCTGAATTTGTTTGAAACGGAGTCCTGGCGCGCCGTTGCCCACGACTTCGCCCATCTGTTGCTGAATTACAACTATCCCCCAGTCCCGGGTTGGTTCGACGAGGGCCTCGCGGAATACTTCAGCTCCATCCGGCTCAACGACAAAACGTACGAGATCGGCAGCGATCCGGAGTTGACGCCCCTCTTTACCCAGGACCTGCTGGAGAACCAGCATGAAGCCCGCAATCCGCCGAAGTCGTTCACCGAGCTTCTCAGTGGCCAGGTCTGGCTGGCTTTGCCCGACCTGCTCACCATGAAGCACGACACGTCGACTTACAACGAAGGAACGCACCACACGCTCTTTTATGCGCAGTCATGGATGACGATGCATTATCTGCTGCACCAGCAGAAGCTGCCGGAGACGGGCGCCTACTTTAACCTGGTCGAGAACCAGCATGTGCCTGTCGATGAAGCAATCCAAAAAGCTTATGGCGTCACGCCGGCTCAGTTCGACCAGGCCGTGAAAGACTATTTCCACTCGCTCACGGCGCTGTTCGTGGCGCTCGATGCCTCGAAGCAACCAGACTCTCTGAAAAACGCACCTCAGGTCTACCAGTTCCCCGAGATCGTGGGGCCGAGCGACAGCGCGATCACCTCCAAACCCATGCGCGAGAGCGACGCGCTGGCGCTGGTAGATGAGATGAAGATCCGAATTCCCGAGCGCCGTGAAGCCGGCCTGAAGGAATTGCAGGCGCTCGCTACTGCGCCCGATCCGGCCGCGGCCAAGCGAACCAACAACAGTAGAGATGACAAGACGAATCCTCTTCTGATAACGGCCGCTGGCAACGAGATCGCCCACCGCGCCCTGGCTTGGGACCACATTGAGCGCGGCGAGTTCGATGCCGCCTCGGAAGAACTGGGCGACGCTGCCGCGCTTAACCAGGGCGACCCTTGGATTCGCTATTACCTTTCGGTGTTGCGCTACCGCGTCTCGCTGGTCAAGCACTCCGATATATCTGGGCTGCCTAACATGATGCAAGACTTGCGCGCCGTGCTCGACTGGTACCCTGAATTTGCCGAAGCTGATGACTTGATGGCGATTGCGCGGATGGAAGGCGGAGGTCCGGTGGCAGCAATGCAGGCGGAGCGTGCTGCCATACAACTCAGTCCGCGCAACCAGCAGTACGTTTACCATCTGGCGGAAATCTACGTGGAAGATAAAAAGTGGGATGCGGCGCGAACTTTGCTGGACCGGCTGAAGACCAGCAGCGACCCGCAAGTCGCCGCCGAGGCGCGCGAGCGGCTGACCAAGCTCGGGAACGAGCAGAAGTATGGCATTTCGTCGGCTTCGTCGTCTTCAACGCAGAAACTCTCGCCGCAGAGTTCTCCATTCGACGTGCTGGAGCAGGATGCGGCCAAACGCGCCGCCGCGGCGCAGGCGTCCCAATCCAGTACAGCGGACCAACGGCCGGCAAAGTTTCTTGAGGGCCGGCTGGTGGATGTGGACTGCTCGCAATCCCCGGCGGCAGTTCTGACCGTCACTTCCGGCAAAATAGTTCTGAAGCTGCGAACGGCCGATTACAAATCGCTGCTGCTGATTGGAGCCGATACGTTTTCCTGCGCCTGGAACGATCGCTCGGTCTCGGTGAACTACAAGCCCGGCGGATTATCGGACGGCGATCTGGTGTCGGTGGAGGTGCGATAAGGTTCACAAGAGCAGGCGACGAAATCCTAAATTAAGGCGTCGGTTGTTGCTTTTTCGGGGCCTGGTCGAGCTTAGACTCCACTTTTTCAATCCTGCTCTCACGCTTGAATTCGACCAGTCGAGCCAGCGTGGTGACGGCAACGGTCCCCACGCCGACGATTGCCATAACAGGGATTGCTAACTCACTAGATGCGATGGTCAGGCCGATGCCAACAAACGCCCCCAGAGCGCTCAGGCTGTCCGCCTTATTTTCAGCAATCCAGCTGCTCACAACGTACCCCTCGTCTTCATCATTATAAACCCGAAAACCAGCGAGAAACCAATTACGTTGGATACCAAGCCGAGCCATACACCCCGACTTACCTTAGCTGACTTGAAGTGCTGCTTGGCAGCGTCGACAGCGGAGGCCGATTTCTCGGCTGCCGCGTAAGTGTCGCTGGCTTGCTTATACTTCTTCTCAGCCCGTTGATGGATAACGAGTATGACGAAGTAAACGCAGAAACAGATCACAAAGAAGGCGATCGTGTATCCCATTCGCTCTGGGAATTGCGGATCTTTGAGATCCTTGAGTAGATCCACTACATTCGCCAGAAGCGAAGCCAGCGCCGCTAGGGAGAAATCAAGCCCAAAGAAGAAATGTTCGAAAAGGATTTCGCTAGCAATCAGACTCTTGCTCAGCGCGCCCACGAGCAGCAATACCAAAGGAATTGCAACTCCCAGCAGGTATCTCCAGTCAAATGCCGACTGGCTCACATCCATCACAATGTCTCCAGAAAGAGCCTCGGTCTGTCACCGGCCTGACTCAGTGTCAAGCGGGCAAACCTCGCTGCACCTCAGTCAATCGAAATCGGGAATGACTTCCGGCAGCACAACAACGAAAAACCCTCCCGCTTTCGCGGGAGGGTTGGCGATCGACCGTGATCGCGGTCATGCGCGGACAACGTTGCCCGCCTGAAAGCCTTTGGGGCCTTTGAGCAGATCGAACTCCACGGTCTCACCCTCGTTGAGCGAGCGGTAACCGTTTTCTTGAATGGCTGAGAAATGCACGAAAACGTCCTCTCCCGTGGAGCGCTGGATAAAACCGTATCCCTTCGCCCCGTTGAACCACTTGACTGTTCCCTTCTCTCTCACAGAAAAACTCCTTTCCCTGATCATTAAGAGTTAGTTCCCCGGATTTCCCGTAGTTGCTCCGCGCGAACGGAGCGCCCCCTCAGGAAAGCTGGTGGAACCCGGTTGCGTCTCTCTGTGCCGGAGAAATTGCCCCAAAGCAAAAGACTCCTCGGTTCGAAACTGCATCACGAAGATGCGGCACGAACTTCCGGAGCCCTGGACCATCGGCGCTGATTTCTACCGCTCTGCTCAAGACATCAACCTGCGTTACGAACTCATGTCCCGACGTTCATCGGTTCATGAGCCCCAGATAATAAGGACTATTAAATCGTTACGCAAGAAAAATTAGTAGCAAAGGGCCGAAGTATAACCTTGGGTCATATTTGATCTTTTAACGGGGTATAAGAAATCGTGCTGGCCGAGCATCCCACTTTCGTTCCGGCAAGAGTGAAAACCCAAGCTCTGGCCTTTGATAGGATTAGCCAACCGCATGCCCGATCAGCCCGCAACGACGGCTCCGCGCCCCGAGAATGCTTCGATCCTCACGCCGAGGCAACGCCCTGCGCGTACCTCGGGGATGGCGATCTCCACTCTGAAATACCTTCTGCGCACGGACGTACACACCTTCGCTTTCTCGGTGGCCGCCAATTCGATTCTCTCGTTCTTCCCTTTCGTGGTGCTGCTGATGACGCTGATCCGGCGGGTTTTTCACTCGAAGGTGATGTATGACGTGGTGGTCGAACTGTTGCGCGATTATCTCCCCGCCGGGCAGGACTTCGTTATTCGCAACCTGAACGCCATGGTGGACGCACGGCAGCGCGTGCAGTTGGTCTCGCTGATTATTTTGCTGGTGACCTCGACGGGAGTATTTGTGCCGCTGGAGGTTGCGCTCAACCGCATCTGGCGCTTTCCCAGCAACCGTTCTTATCTGGGCAATCAATTGGTCTCGCTGGGGCTGGCGTTTGCATGCGGCATTCTGGCGCTGCTCTCGGTTGCCATGACGGCGGGGATCATACGGCCATTCGAATTCCTGCTGCGCGGCCACGCCGCTGCATTTGTGCGTCTGATCCTGTTCTTGTCGATGAAAGTATTCGCCATCGCCGCGAGCATCGCTATTTTCTTTCTTATTTATTGGGTGCTGCCGAATGGGAAGGTTCCAGCGCGGGCCGTGCTGCCCACCGCCATCATCATGGGACTGTTGTCGGAGGCGCTGAAGTATGGCTACATCCTGGCGCTGCCCTGGCTGAATTTTGCTGAAGTGTATGGACCCTTCTCGCTGTCGGTGAGCCTGATGTTCTGGGCTTTCCTGACCGGGCTGCTGCTGCTGGCGGGGGCGAACCTGAGCGCAGAGGAGCATCTGCGGGACACCTTATAGGCCGGAATTCCGTATCGTTAGCCAGCGGGATCCGCGCGTTGTCTGGGCGACTGGCGGAAGCCACGTCTATTTTATCGGGATATTGCTGAGAGCGGTTCCTCGCTTGCGGTTGATCTGGCAGATGACATTCTCCAGTATCTTAGGCAACAGGTTTACCTTCGGCGACGGGGCCAAGGTATTTTTCTCGACGTACTCTTCTGCTCCGGCCTCAATCAGTTTTTGCCGGTTCTTCACCGTGAGGCTGCTGAGCACAACTACAGGGATATCGGCCGTTTGAGGATCAGCTTTCAGACGCCGCAGAACCTCGGGTCCGCTAATCTTGGGCAAGATCATGTCGAGCAGAATCAGATCGGGCCTGTTCTCCCGAACCATCGTCAGGGCTGACTCGCCATTCTCAGCGCAAACCACCTCATAGCCAGCCTTGTGCAGCACACGCTCGTTTTCGTGCAGAATGGCCTTGCTGTCATCGACTAACAGAATCTTCATGGCGGGTGCCGTCCTTATCTGCAATATCGGCACGTTCCGTCAGGGGATTAGTGTGCGAACGCCTGAAGTCCGTAGTGGTTACGCCTGGTTACCCGATCGATGAAAGCACGGCTGACTGATTCAACGCGCCGGATTTGCCCTGTAATCCACAGGCTTATTGTGACAGGTATCACTGCTTCCTTCCGGGGCGCTGACTAGGATCAGGTGGGTTTCCCAGATTCCTCCGAGCAGACACTCGTTCCCAGGTGAAGGTATGACCGGGAGTTGTCGCCGTCTGTTCGCCACTATCTCATTGGTCTTGGTTGCGCTCATCCTACCCGCGCCAGGGCTTTTGTTCGGGCAGGATGTTGCTGCGCGTCACGGGGTGATCGCCGCTCCCGTGGCGCCGGTCATGCCTCCGTGGGGCAACGTGCCGCCCAGTGCGCCGGTTGTGCTTCCCCTGTCTCCAGTTTTGCCGTCGGGCAACCCGATTGGTCGTTACCCTCTAAAACCGGCGCCAATTCTTCCCCAGCCAGTTTTCTTCCCAATGCTTGTCGAGGCGGCTGGCATCATCTTCTCTGGTCATGTCACCTTCGTAGGGCACACTGCCTTGCCACAGGGCCCGGTTCCTTCCTCGACGACCGTCACGTTCCAGGTTGAACAGGCGATTCGTGGCACTTCGGCGGGCCAGATGCTGACAATCAGAGAGTGGGGCGGCCTTTGGGCCAACGGCGAGCGCTACCGCGTCGGCGAGCACGTGCTGCTGTTTTTGTATGCTCCCAGCAAGCTGGGGCTAACCAGTCCGGTGGCTGGGGCGATGGGCAGATTTGCGACCGACTCCCAGGGGAAGGTAATGATGGACCCACAACATGTCGCAACCTTCGAGGCCGATCCTATCCTGGGAGGAAAGACGATTGTTCCTTACGCCGACTTCGCGCGGGCCGTGTGGCACGCCAGCGGGGAGGAATGAGGGCGACGTGATTGCTCAGAAGAACACAGGATTTGGCGCTCGCTCATTCTTATTCCGGCTGGCTGCGGCGGTGGCGATGGTCTTTGTTGCCGCGCTGGCTCGCGCCGGCGGACCCAAGTACGCCGCAGGGGCCAGCTACTTCAATGCCCCCACGATGGGCCAACCCATCGTATGGTCTCTCGGCCAGGTGAACTATTACACCGACCAGGGCGACCTCAGCCCCATACTTCCCAACGCTTCGGCGAATGCCTTTGTTGCCAGCGCCTTCAGCCAATGGACTGCTGTTTCTACTGCAGCGCTCACAACTACTAACGCCGGTCAACTCGCCGAGGATGTTAACGGAACCAATATCGCCGTGGATTCCGATGGAACCGTCACCGCACCAGCAGACATCACGCCGTCCGCCACGCAGACTCCCGTAGGCATTGTTTATGACTATGACGGTTCGGTGACCGATGCCTTACTGGGCCAGGGCGCGGGCGATCCCTCGCAATGTTTCTGGAATGCGGCTTTCGGCAGCGCAGACAACTTTGGAGCAACCGCAAACTTCCTCCACGCACTGGTGGTCATCAACGGCCAGTGCGCCTTGCAGTCTTCGCAACTTACCGACGTGGAATACCGTTTGGTGAGGGTGCTCGGCAGCGTAATTGGACTCGACTGGTCGCAAATGAATCTCAACGTGATCACGGGCGACCCGCCACCAACGGCGGCAGACTACGCCGGCTTTCCCGTCATGCACTATAGGGACTTGTTCAGTTGCGTGCCGATCACCGGCTGCTACGCCAACCCCTATCAACTTGCACCAGACGATATGGCCGCGCTCTCCCGCCTCTATCCTGTCAGTGGGTCGGGCAATTCAAGCTCTACCGCACGTATTTACGGCTCGGTTTACTTCGTGGATGGGCAGGGCGGCCCAGCCCAACCTATGCAGGGCGTAAACGTAGTCGCGCGCTGGATCGATCCTTCCACCAATATGCCCTCGTACGAGTATGCGGCCGCATCCGTTTCCGGATTTCTCTTCACTGGCAACGCTGGTAATCCCATCACAGGTTTGATCGATCCGTTGGGCAACCCCTATAGCGAGTTCGGATCAACCAATCAAGCTTTAGAAGGATTTTTCGATCTTGGCGGACTGCCGGTCCCGAATGGTGCGAGCGCGGCGCAATACCAGCTCTCCGTCGAAGCTCTGGACCCGTTATGGTCGCTGGGAGTGTGCCCGTACGATCCTTCCCAGGTCGCACCTTCGGGCACCTTCCAGCCCATGACGATAATGGTGGCCGCCGGCGGTGATTTTGAACAAGACATTCTGATGTCAGGCAGCGCGCAGCCCGTGCCAGCGTGGGCGGCGACGGAAACCTGGAACGCTCCTGCACCGGTTCCGGCGCCGGGCGATTGGGTCGGTTCGTTGAACGGCTACGGCGATGTTGGCTACTTCTCGATTACGGCGCAAGCCAATCGCACCTTGTCCATAGCCGTTACTGCGCTGGATGAAACTGGCGCAGCGAGCGAGTCGAAGGCCGAACCCGTGGTGGGCATATGGACCCTGGGCGATCCGCAGGGCACGTCTCCGCCGGCTTTTACGGCCGCTCCTTTCAACGTGGAAGCCTTCGGCATGAGCCGCCTCGACGCGCAGATCCTCAATTCGAGCAGCTTCATTATCGGCATCGGCGACCTGCGCGGCGATGGCCGTCCCGATTATCACTACCATGCCCACGTTCTCTATGGAGATTCCGTGAGCCCGGCGCGGGTGCCGGTCACCGGCGGCGCGATTACTTTGCAGGGCACCGGTTTTGCACCGGGGCTCAACGTCACGGTGGGGGGCGCGAGCGCGTCGCTGCTGACAACGAATGCCAGCCAGATGTTGATGGCCGTTCCGGCGCAAAGCGACGGACTGCAGTCCATCACCATCACCGATCCGGTGAGCGGCGCATTCTCCATCATGAGCGATGCGCTCACTTTCGGGGCCGCTTCCACAGACCACATTATTTTGTTGCAGGGCGGAAATCCACCGACGCCCGTCGGAACCCAGGCGACAAATCCTGTGACCGTGAGGGTGGTTGCGTCCGACGGCATCACACCGGTCAGCGGCGCAACCGTGGGATGGATCGCAACCAACGGCGCTGAACTGTCGATTTGCGGCGGCGCTTCAGCCTGTCCGGCAATCAGCGATGAGAGCGGAATCGCTTCAACCTGGATCACGCCCGCGGCCACGGGGAATGCGTCCATCACTGCAACTCTCGCGCCCGGCGTTTACAATCCGGCGCAATCCGTGACCACGACGATGTCGGCCACGTCTTCGTCCCTGGATATTGGAGTGGCCACACCCTACCTCTGGATCGCCCAGGGAGCTTCACTCAGCGTGCCGCTGGGCGCGTGGGTGATGAGCCTTGGAGTGCCACAGAGTGGCCTCACAGTAAACTTTGTGATCACGCAGGGCTCCGGCTCGCTCAGCGCGGCTAGCGCAGTAACGAACGGCAGCGGCTATGCGTCGGTGACGCTCACGCTGACCAACTTCACGGCCAATGTGCAACTCAAAGCTTGCGTCGCTCCCGGGAATGCTCCCTGCCAAATCATCTATGGAAATGCAGTGGCGACCACCATGTTCAATTTGCAAGCAGTGAGCGGCGGAGGCCAGGTTGTGACAGGGACAGTCTTTCAGCCGCTGGTCTTGCGCGTCACCGACTCTTCGACTCCGCCAAATCCAGTCCTCGGGGCGAGTGTACTTTTTCAATCCACGGTGCTGCGCCCCGCGGGAGGCAACTTAACGCTGGCACCGGGCGATCCAAGCTTTAACCCCACCGGAACGCCGATTATTCTGAGTGTGAACGAGAGCAGCGCGCAGAGTGACATCAACGGCCTGGCCAGTATGATGCCCTCGGCGAGTTCGTTCACCGGGTCCTTGGAAATTGATATCCAGGTCTCGACTGGAACCATAGCGACGCTGCAGGACGAATTGGAGAGCTTTCCATCCGGCACCCTCGGGAACGCCTCCCCGCCCCCGAATAGCTCATTGCCGCGAGTTCCGGCTCAGCGTGGACCGCCGTGGAGCAGCGCCCAATAGCGCAACTCGCTCTCGCCGGGAAACCAGAGAGCGCGAGATGCGCCCCGGAGCGACGCCTGAAACGAACTATGCCGGAATTCAATCGTGCCTACGGCACGAGGTTCACGAATGACGACTATGCCCCGCCAGTGAACTGGTGAGCTATTATCAATGCTCCCTCCCGGAACTTCGATTGCGAGCCGACGATCGAATGCTTCACACTCTTCACTTCTTCGTCCACTGATCGACCCAGTCATTCACCGTCTTGTACCACAGTTGCGAATTTTGCGGCTTCAGCACCCAGTGGCCTTCGTCGGGGAAATACAACATCTTCGACGGCACGCCTTCCATCTGCAGTGTGGTGAAAAGCTGCAAGCCTTCGCTCACATCGAGGCGGTAGTCGCGCTGGCCGTGAATTACAAGAGTCGGCGTTTTGAAATTCTTGGCGTATTGGTGCGGCGACCACTTTTCATAACTCGCGCGGTTGTCGTAGGGAGTGCCTTTGAACTCCCAGTCGTTGAACCAGAGTTCTTCGGTGGTGCCCCAGGCGGATTCCGCGTTAAACATGCCGTCGTGCGACACGATGCACTTGAAGCGGTCGGTGTGGCCGAGCACCCAGTTGGCCATGTATCCGCCGTAGCTGGCGCCCAGCGCGCATTCCCGGTCTTTATCGATGAACGGGTAAGTCTTCTCGGCGTAGTCGAGGCCCTTCATCAGGTCTTCAAACGGAGCGCCGCCCCAGTCGCCGTTGATGGCGTCGATAAACTTCTGCCCGTAGCCGGTCGATCCGTGGAAGTTGATCATGATGACCACATACCCGCTGCTTGTCGAAGAAGTTGGTGACGCGAAGAGTTCGGGATTCCAGCGGTAGCTCCAATCGTCTCCCCAGGCGCCCTGCGGCCCGCCGTGGATGAGGAACTTCACGGGATACTTCTTGCCGGCATCGAAGTTGGGCGGTTTGACCAGGAAGCCTTCGACTCGGTCGCCGTTCGCACCAATGAACCAGAATGCTGTGAGCGGGGACATCGAAATCCCCGAAAGGACTTCGTCGTTGATATGTGTCAAGCGTTCAGACGTCCCAGGAGGGATGACGACCTTCTCGATCTCGGTCGGCCGCTGAATGGTCATTCTCGTAAAAAATAGAGTTTTGCCATCTTTTGCAAGAGCTAGATCGTCGCTGTACCCAGACCCATCCTCGTGCGTGAGGAGAATCCCGCCTCCAGACCCATCGACGTTAGCGACGGATATTAGGGAGGAGCCCAACGCCTCCGAGCTAAAGTAAATGCTGGAGGAATCAGGGAGCCAAGCGAACGTCCCAACCCAGGTGCTCAGCTTCTCGGCAAGATTCTTCTTCTCCCCCGTCTTGCGGTCATACAGCATCAGCCGGAAGCGGTCGCTCTCGTATCCCGGCCTCTGCTGGGCGCGGTAGGCGATATAGCGGCCATCGGGCGAATAGAGCGGCGTCGAGTCGCTGGCGGGATTGTCGGCAGTGATGTTCTTGGCTGGCCCTCCGCTGACCGGGACGACCCAGAGATCGTTGTTGGTGGAAGCCGCGGGATTCTTGTCGTGATTCGAGGTGTAGCAAATCTCCTGCCCGTCGGGCGAGAAGGCATAGTCGTCCTGTCCGCCGAGCGAGAACACGGGCGCGTCGTAGTCGCCGGGCGTTAGGTCACTGGCCAGAGGCATCAGCGGCCCGTTGTACGAACTCGAATCTGGAAACGAATCAGGCACTCGGATCAGCAGAATGTGACTACGTTTGCCTTCCCTATAAGCATTCCAGTGGCGGTAGAGAAGATGGGAAAAAAGTTGGGCTTTCACCTTGGACTGCTCGGCTTCCTTAACCTTCTTCGCATTGCACATTATCTCGGCGGCCTGTGAGCCGTCGCATTCAGGATAAACATCGGATGTAAACAGAATGTTTTTTCCATCAGGCGACCAAAGTTCTCCACTCGACTCCGTCGCAAGTGAAGTCAGTTTGTGCACACGGCCGACAGTTCCGACCGCGCCGTCAAAATCCGCAACCCAGACCTGCGACTTGCCGCCCTTGGATGAAATAAACGCAAACCGCTTCCCATCCGGCGCCCAGCGCGGCCGGTCGGCATCCTGATCGGAAATAATCCCGCGTTCCTGACCTCCCGCCGTGGGCACGATCCAGACATGCGGCGTCTTGGTGTTGGCTTCGAGATTCACATCGACCACGCTGAAGATCACCCATTTGCCGTCGGGCGAAACCTCAGGCTCGCCCACGCGCTTGAGCTTCATCATGTCTTCGAAGGTAAAGGGATGCTTGGCTTGCGCGAAGGCGGGAATAGTAAGCACGGCGAACGCGAGAAAGGCGAGTGAGAAACGGCGCATGAAAGGGCTCCTTAGCAAACCAAAAAGTGTAACAGGATTGGCGGATCGCGAGGGCTCCAGCAAGCAGTGACGGCAGGGCGGATTGCGTAATGGTCTGCGGTATAGTGTGGCCTGCTTACGGTAAACACCTGAATAGGTGCGCTCAAATGGTGGCCGAGAGGACGAAAAACGCGCAGTAGGAGTTCAGCATGTCCGCAGCGTGCCTGGACTATTTCCGCAACTTCCAGCCGACGGCAACCCCTTGATCAATCCGGCATCCAAGTAGCGGCAGAACTGCAGCACCCTACCCCCGGCCTCACTGAGCGGAGAGGGGTCGGGGGAGGGTTGCCGCGGTATGCTTCTTCAGCAACGATTTCCCAGATTCGGTAAACTACAGAGTATGAGGCTGGTTCTCCGCAGGGTTCCTTTTGTCATCTTCTTTCTGGCGATTGCGATGGCCGCTTTGCCCGCGGTCGCACAGGAAGGTCCCCTTGAAACCACGCCGCCGAAAGGCGTCACGCCGGAAGAAATCATTACCCACTTCGCCGCTCGCGAAAAGCTGTTCAAGGATGCGCGCGAACATTACACCTACCGGCAAGATATAAAAGTTCAGACTCGCGACGGCGAGACCGTGACCGGCGAGTACCACGAAGTGTTCGACGTACTTTACGACGACAAGGGACATCGCATCGAAAACGTGGTGTTCGCGCCGCAGTCTTCGCTGGAGCAAGGT
>JBEKHS010000003.1:0-153493 GCA_050012155.1 Candidatus Sulfotelmatobacter sp.
GAAGGTCCATTCATTCGACTCCTTCGAAGCAGATTGGTCAGCACCATCAGCTTCTCCGGTGTTGCTTGAATGGACTATTCACTTCTCGGGAACAACGTGTTGAAAGATCACAGATGGCCCACCTTTGCGGCACCACTGAGTGGCTGCCCCATCGTCGCGTCTTTTGCGAGGGTGGGCACGATGCTGCCTGACAGCTTCCCTGGTTTTCAACTCGAATGATGAGAAGAGTTAACACTTTCGACCGCTTGCCGAAGATTTCGTATCTCTGCGTCGTCGCTTCTTTCCTTACCCTTGCAGGCTGCGGAGGCAATTCCAGTTCTCAACCGCCTCCGCCACCTCCCGAAGTCAGTTCGGTTGTCGTAAGTCCTCTCTCCGCTCAGGTTTTTACTGGGCAAACCCAATTGTTTACAGCGCAAGTCGCGGGAACCGGGGCCTACAATTCTGCCGTCACTTGGTCCGTAAATGGTGCTGTGGGAGGGAACAGCACGGCCGGCACGATCAGCAGCAGTGGGCTGTACACAGCTCCAACGACCGTGTCGAATCCGAATAACATGACGATTACGGCCACGAGTGTACAAACGCCTGCAATATTTGGTGACGCGACGGCCAATGTTTTTGCACCTGCGGTTTTTGCATCCATCACTCCTACGTCGGCCAGCGCTGGCCAAACATTCGTTCTACAAATCGAAAATGGATATGACACCCTGTCGGCGGTTTTTCCGGGGGTCGGCGGCAACAGCATCAGGGGGCTGGCCCAACTTTGCCAGCGCCGTAGCTGAGGCTGCCCCAGCTTTGCTGGTTTTGCAAAGCTGGGCACCACGCACCCCACCTTCGGGTTCACTCGTCACATACAGAACCATGCGTCCCGCGCTACACCTTCTTCGTGGCCAACAAACTCCAGCGCTACTACGGCGCCGGATGTCTCCACTTCGTCACTACCAGTTGCTTCCGTCGACTGCCGCTGCTGGCGAAACCGCAGCATCGCGACCTGCTGCTCGAAGTCCTGGAGCGGGTGCGCCGGCGCTATCGCTTTGTGGTCGTGGGCTATGTCGTCATGCCCGAGCACATCCACCTGCTGATGAGCGAACCGGAGCGCGGCGATCCTTCCAAGGTCAGGATGACGAGCTTATTTTCAATTCAGTTTGCTAGCATCAGGGGCGAAGCGGCGAGGACGGCGGCGGCGAGTTCCAGGTCGTGCAGGTCTTCGCGGCTGAAATCCTGGGTGAAGCGCGGATCGAGGCCTTTGCGCGAGATCTGAATGACCCCCAGCACCGTCGAGTGGTGATCGAGAATCGGCACGGACATCAGCTTCTGGATGGGCGCGGGCGGCGTGGGCTGCTCAACTTCGGCTCCGACCGGCTTGATGGTTTCGAAGATGCTGGCGTGCTTAACGCGCGCAAAATTGTTGAAGATCTCAGCTTTTTTGCTGAGAGCGGTGTGGGCGGCCACGGCTTTGCTGGAAATCGGAATGGCGCCGGTGGTGCACAAGTGTTCGGGAAAAATGAATTTGAGCAGACCGCCTTCGAGGCGCAGCAGCGCGACCTCGGCGTACTGGACGTGAAAAACCTTTGCCAGCACCATGCTGACATCGAGCGGAGTGACGCCTTCGCTCAGCACAGATCCCAGGGGCAGCAGGTTCTCGGGGAGAATGAATTCTTCAGTCGCCGCTTCTTCGGACTTATGGATCATAAGAGCACTCGCAAAGTTCAATTTGGAACCACATGAAGTCTCGCACTTTGAACGCCAGACAATGCGTCTAATGGCATCCTACAACCCCTTTAGTTTGAGCAAAGTAGCTTATGGACATGACCTTTCGCGGAGCGCTCTGTAGCGGCTGCAAGCCCCAAACCTGTCATTGCATTGACACTTTTTGTCGGACGAGTGAGGTCTCGCCGTCATCGCGGAGGATTTCCACTGGCATGACTTCCCTTCTTACCCCTAAAGTCATTACACTGCCTTTCTATGAGCATCCCATCGCAACCGAACGTCAAGCTGATTAATGCTCCCGACTATCGCGAAGCCTATGCCAACAGTGTGCAGATGCGGGTGAACGTCTGGGACTTCTTTATGGTTTTCGGAACCCTGCAGCAGCAGACCGAAAATCAAGTCGAAATTCGCAACTTTCAGGGCATCTACCTGAGCCCGCAGCAGGCCAAGGCGCTGTTGGGACTTCTGCAACAGAATGTTTCCGGTTACGAGAGTGCCTTTGGCGAGATCAAGCTGGACCCGCGCATGACTCCGGCCGGGCCGGTGCACTAGCTGCTGGACTAGAACGACCGGGAGGAAATTTCTGAGAGATTACCGGTCTGACGGACCGCGGTGGTCGCGCGATTATCCGGCCCTGCCGTTCGCGGTTATTTTTGTCTTTATCTTTCTGCTGCACCTACCGCTGTTGCGGTTGCCTTACTTTTGGGACGAGGCCGGCTATTATGTTCCGGCTGCGCGCGACATACTCCTCACGGGAAGTATCATTCCGCACACCACAGTTTCGAATGCGCACCCACCGCTGGTGATGGCGTGGCTCGCGTTGTGGTGGAAGGTGGTAGGGTACGCTCCGTTGGTAACCCGGACCGCCATGCTGGTGGTAGCCGCTTTCTCGCTGCTCGGCGTGTTCCAGCTCGCTGAGGCCGTCGCGAATACGAAAGTTGCGATTGCATCCACGCTTTGCACTGCGGTGTATCCCGTGTTCTTCGCGCAAAGCTCTCTGGCGCAGGTGGACCTGGCGGCGGCGGGGTTTACCTTCTGGGGGCTTTCGGCGTACGTGGAAGGGCAAGCTCTTTCAACTGCGCTTTGGTTTTCTGTCGCTGCTTTAACCAAAGAGACGGCGATTCTCACTCCGCTGGCGCTGGCGGCATGGGAGGGTATCGGCTGGCTGGCACGCAAGAGTTCGGTCAGAAAGCTGTGGCTGGATGGCGAGAAAAGACCTCAGGGGCTAAAGCCCTCATCCTTGATCGAGCTTGATGGCACGACTGGAAGTCGTGCCCTTCCCGGTCTTTCTCGCGATCCTTCTCGCGGTCTTTCTCGACGTGCTCTTTCCGATTTTTCTCGAAATCGGCGGCGCATCGCGTTGCTGCTACTCCCGGTGTTGCCACTCGCGCTTTGGTACGGGTATCACTACGCGCGCACGGGATACATTTTCGGCAATCCAGAGTTTTTTCGCTACAACGTGGCGGCGACTCTGAATCCTGTTCGGTTTCTGCTGGCTTTTATCCTGAGGCTTTGGCAGGTTGTGGGCTATCTGCATCTTTGGGTTCTGACGCTGGCGACGGTGGCTGCGATGTGGATGCTGGCGCCACGGCGCGATTCCCATTGCGAGCGTCCGCGGATCGGGATTCCTGAGCAAATGATTTTCTACGTGGTCGTGCTGGTTTATGTGGTGGCAATGGCCTTGATTGGGGGCGCGGTTCTGGCTCGCTATATGCTGCCGGCGGTTCCTCTGATCATTATTGTTTCGGTTTCGACCCTGTGGCGCAGGTTTAATTACTGGGGCGCGGCGATTGCCTGTGTTGCGCTGGCCTTCGTTGCGGCGTGGTTCTGGAATCCTCCGTATGGATTCTCGCCGGAGGATAATCTTGCTTACCGCGATTACATCGTGCTGCATGAAGATGGCGAGCGATTTTTGGAAGCACGCTATCCCATGGCGAGAGTATTGACGGCGTGGCCGGCATCGGATGAAATTACGCGCCCGTGGCTTGGGTACATCACGCGGCCGATGCAGGTGGTGCGCATCGAAGACTTTTCGCTGGATGAAGTTTTATCCGCAGCAGACTTTCGAAACTATGAAGTTGTGTTGATTTTTTCTACAAAATACGAGCCTCGGCCCGCGCGCTGGGATTATTGGCGAATCTGGACAGAATGGAAGACTCGCTTTTTTGGCTTTCACCGTGATCTGCCGCCGGCGGCCGCCGCACAGATTCTCGGCGGCCGTATTGTGTTTTCAGAGCATCGACAAGGACAATGGATTGCGGTGATCGAGATGGAACGGATCGAAATTCAGAATGCAGAAGTCAGAATGCAGAAGTGAGAACCAACTTCCCCATCCTTGACTTCTCACTTCTGCATCAGGTGGCAGGAGTGGGTTTTTATCACCAGCCAAACTTCGTTACCAGGTGCGAGGTGCAGAGTATCTCTGGCGGCCGGGGTTAAGTGCACTTCCATCTCGACCCCACAGTTCACCCACGCAGAAACAATGACGTCGCGTTGTTCGAGAGAAATCAAGGTACCCGGAATCACATTGCGTGCGCTCAGGCCGGTGGGCGGGTTAATGGCGAGCAGAATGTCACCGGCACGAATTCCGACGCGCAGGGGTGAGCCGGCTTCGGCACGGATCAGAGGCGTCTCAAGAAGGACGCCGCTTCCGGCATCGGTTCGCGCTAAGCCCGAAGACATCACGCGGCACAGCATGGTGCCGCGATCCTCGTGAATCGACTCGACGGTGGCGTCGAAGATATTTTCAAAGCCCGCCAATTGCGCCACAGTTTCCTGAAGCGGAGCGCGCAGCACCTCATGCGGCGTGCCTTGGGCGATGATGCGGCCTTGCTCCATCACAAGCACGCGTTCGCCCAGGGCCAGCACCTCTTCGCGGCTGTGCGTGACGTAAAGAATGGGGATGCGGTGGGATCGATTCCAGCGCCGGAGGTCGTCGAGGATTTTCGATTTGGTTGCGGCGTCGAGAGAGGCGAGGGGTTCATCGAGCAGGAGCACGCAGGGGTCGGTAACCAGAGTTCGCGCCAGGGCTACGCGCTGACGCTCTCCCCCTGAAATCTGCGCAGGCCGCTGGCGGAGCAGGTGGTCGATGCGGAACTCGCGCAACATGTTTGCAACTCGCTCGCGGCGCGCGGGGCGCGGCAGATGAAAGATGCCATATTCGGTATTCTGTTCGACCGTGAGGTGGGGGAAGAGTGCGAGATCCTGAACGACGTAGCCGACGCCGCGGCTGGCCACGGGAATGTCAATGCCGGAGCCGGTATCGAAAAAGACGCGCTCGCCGACGGAGATTCGTCCGGCATGGGGAGTGGTGAGTCCGGCTACGCAGTCGAGCAGTGTGGTTTTTCCCGCTCCCGAGGGGCCGAATAATATGGTGAATCCAGGGACGACGTTGAACTCGACATCGAGCGAGAATGTACGCTCCGCTGCGGGGAAGCTTTTGCGAATGCGGGCGGTGAGAGTTGGATTTGCCGGCGTGGTTTCAGTGGGCTTCGGCATCAGTCTCGCTTATTTGATCGGGCCCACCGTCCATGCTCCCTGATGCGGACGCCGGTTCAGCGCATAGACGAGCGTGAGCACGGCGAAGCAGAAGACCAGCAGCAGCAAGGCCATGGCGTTGGCCGAAGCATAGTCGGAGGCCTGCACCTGATCATAAATGCCGATAGAGACGGTGCGGGTCACTCCCGGGATATTGCCGCCAACCATCAGCACGACTCCAAACTCGCCCATGGTGTGAGCAAACGCCAGGGAAACGCCTGTGACCAGTCCCGGTACGGAAAGCGGAAGCACGATGCGTAGGAAGGTGCGGAGTGGCGAGGCTCCAAGCGTGGCGGAGGCGGCCAGCAGTTTGCGATCGACCGACGAAAAAGAAGCCGCGAAGGGCTGTACCGCGAACGGCAGGCTATAAAGGATGGAGCCGATCACAAGGCCGGTAAAGGTGAACGCCAAAGTGTGGCCGGTCAAAGTCTGCCACCATCGGCCGAGCGGGCTGCGCGAGCCAAGGGCGACGAGCACATAGAATCCGAGGACCGTGGGGGGCAGCACGATCGGCAGGGCGACCAGCGCTTCCACCAAGAACTTCCAGCGCCAGCGCGAGAAGGCGATCCAATAGGCCAGTGGTAGGCCGACCAGAAAAAGAATGGCGGACACTACGATTGCGAGTTCTATGGTGAGCCGGAATGCCTGCCAGTCGATGGACATCTTTCCGTACGCCTCTTTTCTTGAGTACTTCTCCTGAGCACATCTCCTGAACGCTTCTCCTGAATGTTTCGGCGAGATTTCTTGTTTCTTGCCGGTATCTTACTTTTGTTCGGGCTTTTGTCCGGGCAAGACGAAACCGTAGCGTTTCAGTACGGCGGCGGCTTCCGGGGACTTTATATATTCGAGGAAGGCGGCCGCATCCTGCTGGCGGGGTGAATGCGAAATCAGCACCACGCCTTGGTCAAGCGGCGGATATGCGTCGGAAGGCACGACCCAGTATTTTCCTTTGCCCTGCATCGCGGAAGCTATCGCGTGAGCCAGGGCAACGAAGCCGACCTGCGCATTGCCGGACTCCACGAACTGCGCCGCCTGAGCGATATTTTCTCCCAGAACGAGCCGGTCGCTGACTTTTTCGTAAAGTCCATAATGCTTCAGGGTTGCGGCGGCCGCGCGGCCGTAAGGAGCGTGCTGCGGATTTCCGATGGCAATCTTCTGCACAAAGGGATCGAGCAGAACGTCCATGCCTTTGTGTTCCACGTCGAGCGGCGAATCCTTCGGCACCCACAGCACCAACCGTCCCACGGCATAGCGATAGAGCGTTGGACCTTCGGCCTGGCCGGCGGCGATCAGTTGGCGCGGGTAGTCCATATCGGCGGAGAAGAAAACGTCGAAGGGTGCGCCATTCTGAATCTGCTGGGTCAACGCACCGGAGGCGCCGAAGGAAAGCTTCACAGTGACGCCGGTGCGCTTCTCGTAATTGTTGGCGATCTCTTGCAGTGCCGAACTCAAGTCGGCCGCGGCGGCGACGTTAATCTCGCGGCCGGCAGCTTGAGCCCGCGGGATCGACGCGCTGGAAAAGAGCAGAGCAGCCAAACCAAGGGATACGAAATGTCGCTTTAACATCGCAGTGCACCTCGAAGCAATAACTATAGAAATCGGTATAGGAATCTGCTGAGAAATTGTACAGGCACGACGCCTTGTTGTGCGTTGTTGCGAGGAGCTGGGCTGAAATTGACTGTTGGTTTTGTGATCTTTCATTTTTGTCATTAACCAAGAGCGCTCATATTTCTGACGGATGACGCGGTCCTCCATGTTCCCGAAACGGTCTGCGCACCGGATTTCGACGGTTTTTCTTTTGACCATGGCCCTTGGCACTTCCATACTCGGAGTTGGCGTCTATGACCCTTCTCAGGTTCTGCCGCGAAGTTCGCGCTTCCCTGCCTGCTCTCTTGCTAATTTCGTCGATCGGAATCGCGCAAGCGCAGGGCGCGAAGAAAACTACACCTGGAGAACCTGTGGCCGATGCGGATGCCGATCACGTGGAGCAACGCGCGGAGTGGTTCCTGCGCGGGCGCGTAGTTCCGGGAAAATCCTCCGCCGAATTGCGGCGCCACGCCTACCAGGCCAAGATGCAGGCACGCGCGGCAAGACTGGCTCGTGCCGGCACAGTTCGCTCAAACGCACAGTCAGCGCAATCGACTGACGGTTGGACGCCTTTGGGCCCGGTGCCGCTGGCCTCTGACGCCACGGGCGACGGATTTCAAAGCTACAACCAGGTTTCGGGGCGGGCAACTGCGGTGGCGATCGATCCCGCGGATCCCAGCGGAAACACGGTTTACATCGGCGGAGCTCAAGGTGGCGTGTGGAAATCAACCAACGCGGCCGCCGGCACAGCCAACAGCGTGACTTGGACAGCGGTCACCGACGATCAGGCGACGCTTTCGATTGGCTCGATCGCGATTCAGCCGGGAAATTCCAATTCTGCGCAGAGTGTGATTCTGGTGGGCACGGGTGAGGCGGACAATTCCGCCGATTCGTATTTCGGGCTTGGCATGTTGCGCTCCGCCGATGGCGGCAACACCTGGGCGCTGATCCCGACCGCGAACAGCGGATCGCTCTCCTTCAGTGGACTGGGGGCGACGCGGATGGCTTTCAGCACGGTGAACACCAGCACGGTTGTTGCGGCGATGGCCGCGACTTCGGAGGGAGTGATCGATGGAGCGCTGACCAGCAATACCTTTCGCGGACTTTACACTTCCATCGACGCGGGGCAGACGTGGACTTATGACGCGCTCTTCTCTGGGGCGAGCGAGGCAACTTCGGCAACCTCAGTGGTGTACAACGGAGCCGCGGGATTGTTCTTCGCGGCGTTGCGTTACCACGGCTTCTATTCTTCTCCTGATGGTTTGACCTGGACTCGACTGGCCAATCAGCCGGGCGCTGCGGGGTTGTTGAGTGTGGCGGCATGTCCGCAGAACTATGCGACGACCTGCCCGATCTATCGTGGTGAAATCACCGTGGTGCCGGGGCGCAACGAGATGTATGTATGGTTCGTTTCCTTGGACTCGAGTGACAGCCCAGTCGATCAAGGAATTTGGCAGAGCACGAACTCTGGCGCTTCGTGGACCCAGATCAACGACAGCGGCATCATCAACTGCGACGACAGCAACGGTTGCGGCGTGGAGCAGGGGTTCTACAATCTTGATCTGTTGGCCGTTCCGAATGGGAGTGCGGCGACCGATCTTTACGCCGGCGCGATCAACCTCTACAAGTGTTCGATCAGTTCCATCAATCCGACGTGCGCGAACACTCCGTTTATGAATCTCACGCATGTTTATGGATGCGATCCGCTGGGGGCGCCGGCGCACGTGCATCCCGACGAGCACGCAATGGCTTTCACGATTCCATCGTCGGGAGCGGACTTAATGTACTTCGCCAACGACGGCGGCATTTACCGCGCGCTGAACGGATTCACAGGGCTCACGACAGGTTCGTGCACCGGCTCGAATCTATTCGACGACCTCAATCAGAATCTGGGTTCCATGACCCAGTTCGTCAGCATCTCGCAACACGCAACCGATCCCTACACGCTGCTGGGAGGGACCCAGGACAACGGCTCTCCGGCAACGGCGAATGCGACGAGCAGTACGAGCTGGGGAAATGTTTTGAGCGGGGATGGCGGCTATAACGCCATCGATCCCAACACGAACAACTGGTTTGCTTCGAACCCGGACACGGGAGGGGGCACGCTGAATATTCAGGAGTGTTCGTCGGGGGTGAACTGCACTACTTCCCTCTTCGGCGACAATGTGGTCGTAAGCAGCAGCAGCGTCGGAGGCGATGACGGAGCTTTTTATTTCCCTTACGTTCTCGACCCGCAGTCGACGACCTCGCTGCTGTTGGGAACTTGCCGGGTGTGGAGCGGGCCGCGGTTGGGCGGCGCATTTACGCTGCTAAGCCTCAATTTCGATACGCTCGGTACCGGGACTTGCGCAGGGAATGAGGTGAATCTAGTTCGGGCATTGGCGGCGGGCGGTCCCAGCAACGCGAATGGGTCGCAAGTTATTTATGCCACCACCGACGGCCCAGGCCCGAACGATCTTTCTACGCCGATAGGAGGAAATGTTTGGGTCACGACGAATGCTGCGGCGGTCTCGGGAGCGAGTTCCACATTCGCGAATGTAACTCTGAATGGACCCGGAGGCGCAAGCATTAATCCCAGTCAGTTTCCGATCTCCGGCGTAGCGATCGATGCGTCGGATGCGACCGGGAATACGGCTTACGTCACGGTGATGGGGTTTACCGGCGGCCCGGGGCATGTGTGGCTGACCACAAATGCGGGGAACACCTGGACGGATTGGACCGGCTTCGGGGGAACGGGGCCGCTTCCCGACTCACCTGCAAACGCAATAGTGGTGTATCCGAGCGCGCACATGGTTTATGTGGGGACGGATGTTGGCGTGTTCCAGAGTTCGACCTCAAGCGCGGCGTGGACTGAAGTGGGTCCGATCCCCAGCCCCACGGGCAGCTCAGCTGGATTTCTGCCGAATGTTGCGGTGACTGCGCTGGCGCTGTTCAACTCGGGCGGACAGAAACTTTTGCGCGCGTCCACTTACGGACGCGGAGTATGGCAGTTCAATTTGCTGGCCACGCCCGATTTTCAAATCGCGGTTTCGAACTCACTATTGACGGTCTTCCCGGGATCGACGGCCACATTCAATGGCACGGTAACAGCTGTGAATGGCTATAACAACTCAGTTGAGATGAGCTGCACGGCGGGCTCAACCAATCCTCCGAGTTCGTGCGCCGCGAACCCGGTGAGTCTCACACCAAGTTCTACTGGAGCGGCATTCGCAGTGAACGCGAGCAGCGGCACGACCGGCAACTACAACTTCAACGTTCAGGGTGCGGGTTCCGACCCGAGCAATACAACGCATACCGCCGCGCTCACTTTGCAAGTGGTGAACCTCACCCTGAGCGCTGCTTCCCCCAGCAGCGTAACCGATCCTCGCGGCACGACGTCGCCGCCGGTAAGTTTTCAACTGACGGCTCAAGGCTCGTTCAACCAAAGCGTGACCCTCAGCTGCAGCTTCACTCCCAGCATTTCGGGGGCGGCGTGCGCGTTTACTCCCAGCGCAACGGTTAATCCAACCTCGGCATCACCCGTGAACATGACGGCGACGGTGACAGTTCCCGCGGCAACGACCGTCGGCAACTATAACGTCACGCTGCAAGCGACAACCGCTGGGGCGCTGCCCTTGACCACCTCGTTCACATTGGCCGTCGCTCTCAATCCTAATTTCGTTCTCAGCGAACCCAGCCCGTTCCCGAACGTAAAGCTGGGAAGCATGGGCACGAGCGGGCCGATTGCGATTTCTGCGGAAGACGGCTTTACGGGCATGGTCAGCGTGAGCTGCGACACGGCGACCTTCGGGGCCAATAGTTGCAGCTTCAGCCCCGCGTCGGCCAGTTCGTACCCGGCCACGGTGAATCTGATCATCAACGGAAGCAGTTTCACCGCGGGCAGCTACCAGATTGCAGTGCAGGGAACGTCGCAGGGAACATCTGGACCGATTATGAGTTCTCTCTCGGTGCCGTTCAACGTAGGGACGTATTTGATCAGCGGGCCATCAACGCTTTCTTCGGCGCCGGGTGGGCAAGCGGCGGCGACTCTCAGCCTTACTTCGACCAACTTCTACAGTGGCCAGGTGAATGCCACCTGCGATGCCTCTGCACTCTCCGGGGCGCAATGCACGCTCACTCCGGCGAACCCTATCGTGATTGACAGCGGAGCCGTGGTTGCGCTGGCCGCTTCCATCAATGTTCCCGATAACGCCAGCCCGGGCATGTACAACATCAACATCAACACGCAGGATGCGACTGGCGCTCCCAGCGCCTCGCTGACGATGGCCCTTACGGTGATTCAGGACTTCACCGTCGGCGCGCTCACTCCTACTACTCAAACCATCACGCCCGGACAATCGGCAAGCTACAATTTCAGCGTCTTGCCAGTCGGGGCGGCGTTTACCGATGCGGTGACTTTGTCCTGCTCCGGCGCTCCCGTGATTTCGTTGTGCAGCTTCACACCAAACCCGGTGACTCCCGGCAGCAGTTCGGCGGCGGTGGTTTTGACGATCACCACCACGTCCAGTGCGGCGAGCTTGGCTCCGCGAGCGGGGGCAGTCTTCTACGCGCTCTGGTTGGCCTTGCCGGCGATCGCCCTGATGGGGGCACGAAGCAGAAAGCGCTCGAAGTTGGGTGGGCCGGCTTGCCTGCTGGGATTGTTCCTGCTGGCATTCGCGCTCTTGTCTTGTGGCGGCGGGGCGGGCAACGGTGGTGGCGGCGGAGGCCAGCAGCAAGGCACACAACCCGGTACCTATACCATTACGGTCACGGGCACTTCGGGGGCACTGAGTCAGGCGGCTTCGCCCGTAACCCTGGTGGTAAGCCCGTAGTGTCCGGGAATCAGCGCTAACGCTCTGAAATATCAGAACCTCGCGGTATGATAAGCGGGCATGACCGATTCACATCACGACGTCATTATTGTGGGCGGAGGTATTGTCGGCCTCGCCGTCGCGCTGGTAATCACCAAGCGGTTTCCATATCTTCGGTTGCTGTTGCTGGAGAAAGAAGATCGCGTGGGCCGGCACCAGAGCGGCCACAACAGCGGCGTTATTCATTCTGGAATTTACTACAAACCGGGATCGTTGAAGGCCAAGTTGTGCGTGGAGGGCGCGCGGGCGATGGTCGAGTTTTGCCGCGCGCATGGCATCCCCTACGAGGTCTGCGGAAAGGTTATCGTGGCCACGCAGGAAGAAGAATTTCCGCGTCTCGAAGAATTGCGGCGGCGGGGCGAGGCCAATGGACTGAGCGGAGTTCGCGCCATCGGCCGCAGTGAGTTGCGCGAGATCGAACCGCACGCCAGCGGGTTGCGTGCGCTGGTTGTGCCTTCCACTGGAATTACCAACTATGCGGCAGTATGCGAGAAATACGCCGAGCTGATTGGTGAGCAGGGCGGCACGATTCTCACGTCGACGGCCGTCATCGGATTGAAGCGGGGCCTGAAGCGGGGCGGGGATGAAAGCGTGGTTGAAACCGATCGCGGATCGTTCTCGGCGAGCTTCCTCATCAACTGCGCGGGACTCTTCAGCGACCGCATCAGCCGTATGGCAGGCGAAGAACCAGACGTAATCATAGTTCCCTTTCGCGGCGAGTACTACGACCTCATTCCCGAGCGATCGGCGCTGGTGCGTGGCCTCATTTATCCGGTGCCCGATCCGCAGTTTCCGTTTCTTGGCGTTCACTTCACGCGCCGGATCACGGGCAGCGTAGACGCCGGTCCGAACGCCGTTCTCGCCTTTCGCCGCGAAGGCTACCGGCGGACAGACTTCAACCTGCATGACTTGGCTTCATCCCTCGCGTTTCCCGGATTCTGGCGGATGGCAGCGAAGCATTGGCGGAGCGGACTCGACGAATTTCACCGCTCTTTTTCGAAGGCGGCGTTCGTCCGCGCCTTGCAGCGGCTGGTTCCGGAGGTGCGCGAACAAGATTTGGTTCCCGGCGGTTCGGGAGTTCGCGCCCAGGCCCTCGGACGCAATGGAGCCCTGGTGGATGATTTCCGGTTTGTGCCATCAGGCAGGATGCTGCACGTCCTGAACGTGCCTTCGCCGGCAGCTACGGCTTCGTTGGCAATTGGGGCGGCGATTACGGAAACTGCGGTGAACAAACTTGGGCTCGGTCAAGCCGAGCGTCAGAACACTGTGAGCGTAGGGTAAATCCTGGGAGAGTAGACGCCGGGCCCGCCAGCTTACGCGGCAGAGCCGGACCTCACACGCAATTGCGCCAGAGCCGCCTCTGCGCCCGCCGGCTCTT
Organism: Candidatus Sulfotelmatobacter sp.; assembly: GCA_050012155.1. Lineage (GTDB taxonomy): Bacteria > Acidobacteriota > Terriglobia > Terriglobales > Acidobacteriaceae > Sulfotelmatobacter. Next base: position 13,060 of record JBEKHS010000003.1, read on the forward strand.
TGGCCGTGTCGCGGATAGGACAGAGTATTTCCAGCAGGGGAGCGGTCATAAAGGTTGTGACCAATGCCATGAGCACCATCATAGAAAACAGAGCCGGGGAGATTACCTTCACATCGAGGCCAATGTTCAGAATCACCAGTTCCATGAGGCCGCGCGTGTTCATCAGAACGCCCAGCCCGGCGGCTTCTCTCAGCTTCATTCCCGCTAGCCTGGAAGCCAGCATTGAGCCGCCCAGTTTGCCGACGGTCGCAACCAAAATAATTAAGCCGCAGTAAAACCACATCTCCCGGCCCTTGAGCAAGCCGATATTGGTGCGGAGCCCGGTAAAAGCGAAGAACAGTGGCAGGAGCATGGTCACCGTGATGGTCTCGAAGCGATCCATGATGTAGCGCACGAAACGATGTTCCTTAGGCATGATTGCGCCCATCAGGAAAGCACCGAACAGCAGGTGAATTCCCAACTTTTCCGTGCAGAGTGCCGAAGCCAGCACCAGCAGGAGCATGAGAGCCATCTGGCCTTCGCTCAAGGCGCCACGTTCGCGGTAGGAACTTTCAAAGCGGCCCAGGCCACGACGCACCCCGTAAATCATGATCACTACGAATACGATGATTCCGCACAACGTTATCAGGATGGGGGTTGAGCTTTTTGCCGCGCGGATCAGAGTCACGATGTACGCCAAAATGCACCAGCCGGTAACGTCGTCCACGGCGGCGCAGGCGATGGCCAGGGTACCAAGCCGGCTTCCTAAGGCATTCCGTTCCGCAAGGATGCGCGCCAGGACGGGGAAGGCGGTGATGCTCATGGCGGCGCCCATAAACAGGGCAAAGTTGGTGAACGCCACGCTATCGTCGGACAGCCGAGGATAGAGATAAAGCGCCAGAAACGAAGCCAGTACAAACGGCGCGACGATACTCACGTGGCTGGTGAGCACGGCGGCATGACCATGGCCCTTCAGTTCGCCGGGATCGATGCCGAGACCGACGAGAAACATGAAGATTACGATTCCCACCTGGCTCAGGGCGCTCAAGAATCCCAGGCTGGACAAAGGAAACAAGTAAGCCGAAACATGCGGAGCCAGCCAGCCCAGCAAGGAGGGTCCAAGCAGGATGCCGGCGAACATTTCACCTACGACGCGCGGTTGGCGAAAGAAGTGGAACAGGCTGCCGATGATGCGGCATACAGCCAGAATGACCGCGATCTGCAAAACGAGAGTGAAGAGATCCGGTTTCAATGCACACCGCCCCCGGAGGAACGAGTTTGCCGCTCCGCCTGGAATTTCACACTCGCGCATGAGGGACATTCGCTGACCGAGACCGTGCCTTGCATGGGCCGTGATTCGGGTCTGCGGACTATGGTGGCAGTGAGGGCGAGCACGATATTATTTCCGCATTCTGGTTCACTGGTTGACGTCTCCGGCAGCGGAATTGTGGCGTTCAGAGTGGTGCCCTCGATCACGCCCGCGCCGGCGGCGGGAGGCCCATCATTCAAGCTCAAGACCAGCCGTTTGCCGGATTGCGAAATCGTTACGACTGAATTTTGAAGAGATGCGAGCGATTTGCCGCATCGGCCAGCGGGCAGCTGCGCACCGTCCACGCCGAATTTCCAGACACCATCCACCGAGATCGGTGCGACCAGTCCCCGGCCAGACCTCAGGACGCCCACGAGCCCGAGCAAGGGCAAGGCCACGAGAAGGATGTAGGCGATGACGAAGCTTTTATTTGTGGGAGAAATGTGTCCCATAAACCTTTGGATATTCTGCCTGGGGCGGCAGACTTGGGTGCTCAGGCCAAGCGGTCCTTCTTCAGTCTCTCAAAAGGACCACTGCTACAGTACGCTTCGATGCCAGCAGGTGCGAATAGCCTAAAGACAGGGGAATGTCCGCAGGCCTATCTCCAAAGTATGAGCTGCCGACCAGCCCCTAGTCTAGAGTCCTTGGACTCCAAAACTACGTACGATTCCGCTTAAATGATTCGCACGCTGATCACGTGAAAGGAGTCGCCGTTCATGTATCCGTCGAGGGCAACGCGGTGGGCGTGGTGTCCTTTAACCGCTTCCGGATTATCGATAGCGATGATGTGATGATTGTCATCTGTAACCAGGACAACGCCAGCACCTTTCGCCAGGCACTGCTCCATGCAATCGCGGTGGCTCTCGGTTGCTCCTTTGGCCGCGCATTTGGTGTCGCTGACGTATCCGTACAGCGTCAGGTTGCCAGCCGCCGAGACGAACTGGACCACAGCGAGGCTGACCAGTAGAACGGTGCAAGCCAGCAGAGCTTTCTTCATAGCGAAACTCCTGACCATTCCTAAAATTATAGACGAGCGCTGATACCGGGTACCCTCCGGGAAACAAGGCCGATTGGTGAACATTACTGCACGGTCAGAGTTAGAGTCGCAGGTGTAGGAGAGTTAAAGCCCGCAGCATTACCGCTGACCGTGATCGTATACGTCCCCGCGGGCGTTCCGCCGTTGCCGCCGCCGGAGCCACTGTTACTGGCACATGCGGCCAGGAAGAAACAACCCGTAAGCGCGAGAAGAGCCAGGAAATACCCCAGAAGTTTCCTTCGGCCCGGCCTGCGCCGTCCTGTGGCGCTCAGCAGCATGGCGGGTAGCAATAGCCACACGGCATAGAGAGGCATGGATTGCCGGTCGAGCGGTGGCCGGGCGAGCGATGAAGCTGCAGTGGTAGTCACGGTCAAAGTCGACGTGGCCGACCCGTTAGCCGCTGGGGTCACCGGTGTTGTTACGGTGCAAGCTGGCGCGCCGGGTTGGTAGGGTGATACGGAACAGGTGAGAGCCACTGCCGCATTGAAGCCGTTCACGGAAGTAATCGTAATCATGGAAGTGGCGGAACCGCCAGGGCTGACGGTTGAGGGCGAGAGGCTTGCTGGGGCGCTGATAGTGAAGTTCGGGGAAGGCGTTGCGACGATGCCGGCAACCTCCCGAACGCGCCAGTTCAAACGATCGGCGAAGTATAAATTGCCGGCTGAATCACTGCGCATGCCCAAGGGTTCATCCAGCTGGGCTTGCAAAGCCGGCCCGTTGTCTCCGAAGAAACCGTTATCTTGCCCCATCCCAATCACGGTCTCGATGTCTCCGGGAGCGATCGCTTGTCCGCCCACCATGTTCGTTGTGGTGGAAAGGTTGACCACACGGATTATGGAATTCTGAGAGTCGGAAATGAAGAGGTTTCCCAGGAAATCGACCAACACACCCCATGGGCCCGAAAGCCCCGCTTGCGTGGCAGGACCACCGTCGCCGGAGTAGGTTCCACCCTTAGCAACATCTCCGGCCACCGTCGAGATTTTTCCCGAAGTGTCGACCATGCGAACCACGTTGTTACCAGCCGTGGTGCTGCCATCGGCGATGTAAATGTTTCCCGCCGCGTCGACGAAGACGCCGGACGGATTGTTGAGCTCTGCGCTTGTCGCCGCACCGCCATCTCCGGAGTAGCCCGCGGTTCCGTTTCCGGCCACGGTAGTGATGTTGCCGTTACTGGCAGTAACTTCGCGGATGCGATTATTGAGCGTGTCGGCGATGAAGATGTCGCCGCTGGAATCTACATACACACCGGATGGTCCGTTGAGAAGGGCGCTGGTTGCGGGCCCACCGTCACCGGCATAGCCGGCCTTGAACTTCGTGTTGGTGCCGGCGACGGTGGAGATCGTCCCGGCGGCGTCAATCTTCCGAATGGCATTGTCAAACGTATCGGCTATGTAGACGTTGCCCGCGCTGTCGGCGAAGACATCCGACGGCAACCAGAGGTGTGCCGCAGTGGCGGGCCCGAGGTCACCGCAAGGAGGACCTCCGGGAGCTTGCTGGCAGGAAATCACAGAACCGGCGACAGTGGAGATCGTTCCGGCGGCATCGACTTTGCGCACCACATTCGACGGTGCGTCAGCAATGAACAGGTCTCCTGAGCTGTCGGCCGCAACACCGCCCGGATTTTCGAGCTCTGCGCTCGTCGCCGGACCGCCATCTCCATAGAAGCCGCGATTAAATAGAATACCGGCGAAAGTCGTAATGTTTCCTCCCGCCCCACCCATTACCTCGCGGATGGCGTCATCGAGTTCGTCGGCGATATAGACGTTACCGCTGCCGTCGAGCATGATGCCGGTCGGGGTGTAGAGTAATGCGGCAGTGGCCGGGCCCCCATCGCCGCAGTGGGCTTCGGTTGAGATCGGACTGCAATTGTCAAAGTAAGTTCCGGCCAGTAGCGTAATCGTTCCGGTGCTTCCGCTGACGGTGCGCACCACCTGGCTGCCAGCGTCGGCGATATAGATGTTTTTGTTGGCATCTACCAGAACTCCGTCGGGAAGATTGAGGAGGGCGCTGGTTGATGCGCCAGTGTCGCCGCAGAACGGGGTCGAGCCTCCTGACGGGCAAGCGTTGCCAAAGGTGCCGGCCACCGTCTTGATGTCGCCGGGGGCGATGGTGAGGGCGCCACCGAACAAGGAAAGGGTGCTGCTTGTCGTGTTTATTACACGGATGGCGTGGTCTTCCGCGTCGGCGACATAGATGTTTCCCGAAGAGTCCAGAGCAACTGCGCCGGGTGTGTGGAAACTGGCGGCGGACGCAGGGCCGCCATCACCGCCACCGGTGCACGATCCGTTGCAGTAGGTTCCGGCTATCTTGGTGATGATGCCGGTGTCATGCGCTACCTCGCGAATCACATCGTCACCCGAGTCAGCAATGATGATATTTCCCGAACCGTCGACGGCTACCCCAGAGGGTTCGTTGAGCCCGGCACTGGTGGCGAGTTGGCCGTCTCCGCAGGTTGGAGTAGTGGAGACAAAGCAAAATAAACCGCCCTGCATGCCCGCGACGTCGGCGATGTCTCCCGCTGGGACCACGAGCGGAGTCGCCGCGCTCGGAAATAAGGTAATCGACCCCGTCGCGTTCGTGTTGATGACCCGGATCTGATTGTTGCCGTTGTCCGCGAGGTAGAGTGCCCCATTCGTGGTATCCATCGCAATGGCCTGAGGAAAGCTCAACGACGTGCCGGTAGCTGGAAGGGGGGAACTACTTTCTTCGAGTCCGTCGGCGCTGTTGCCAGCGATGACGGTCAGGTTCCCGCCGGTGTCCACTTTAAAGATACGGTTAGAATGGTTGTCCACAATGTACTTGTTGCCGGAGGTATCCTGGATCATGGTCCAAGGCAGTCCAATGGGGACGGTATTAGCCTGTCCCTTCGGATTGCCTCCGCCCGCGAAGGTGGTGATCATCTGGGACTGGGCGGCACCCGCGGAGAAGACCAAGGCAAGAGCCGCAACTAACGTGATTGCAAGATGATTCCTGACCATGATTGCTTTACCCTTCCCGATGGGAACCCGCTTTCCTGAAACTAGTTGCCTCTGGTTGCAACCGCACGCAACAATTGCGTCAAGGATGGTCCAACCGGATCTCCTCTTTGCGAAACATTAGAGTTGCAGGGGGAGCATAACCAGGTCGTTAGGCGGCAGATCAATCCAAAATCGCTGTTCCCCTTTGTACTATTGGCTGGGCAGGATGTCAAAAGATAACGTCCGACATCGTGTCAGCATACCTGTGCGGAGATCCCCCTCGGGTTCGCTCAGGCCAGGGTCGTGCACCGCTGGCCAAACCTCGGTGCTTCGGGATAACTAGCTCGGGTCTTCAGATCGAACGAAATTTTCCTATCCAACCGGCTGGATGTGTGCAGTACTGTGCACTTTATTGCAAGCTCGACGCATGTAAGTAACTGAAAATACGTGGTGACACATTCCTGCCATTGGCAGGCGAGTTGCATGGTTCTGCTTACCCCCCTCATCAAGGTTCCCCCTCACCAGCAAAAGCCTGCGATGTGACCTCCCCACACATATTTCTGGAGCTTGTGCGCATGCGCTTTAAGACTGGCTTGTGGTTGCTTACGGTGGTGTCGCTGTTTGGGCTGGCCGGCTGTGGAGGCAATGGAACGAGTGCGACAACGAATACGCAAACTTCCACTCCTTACCTGGTGTCGATTGCCGTGACCCCGAGCGGAACTTCCATCACGGCGGGCGCCGAGCAGCAATTCGCGGCGACGGGAAATTACAGCAACGGCAGCTCAAAGGACCTTACTGCGAGCGTGGTTTGGAGCACGTCTGCAAACACGATCGCGAGCATTGCCAGCGGCGGAATGGCCACCGGAGTGGCTGCGGGCCAGGCCAATGTCATCGCCACCTCCAGCTCCATTTCCGGGTTTACGACTCTGAACGTGATGGCCAAACCGGTGGTGCTGGTTTCGCTTTCGTTGAACCCGGCCGGGCCTGCGGTTGTGGTTGGCGGCACGCAACAGTTCCAGGCAATCGGAAGTTATAGCGACGGCAGCACGCAAGACCTTACTGCGAGCGCGAACTGGAGTTCGTCAAACGCCATCAACGCAACAATCAACAGCGCGGGCGTCGCCACGGGCGCGGCCGCAGGACCGGTGACTATTACGGTCGCGGACGGTGGCATGAGTGCAACTACTGCGCTGAACGTCGTCAACAGCGTTTACGCAAACTTCTCCGGCAACTACGCCTTCACACTAGGTGCAGCGGACAGTCGCGGACCCACATATTTCGCCGGCGCGGTGACTGCCGATGGCAGCGGAAATATCACGGGCGTGGAGGATTCAAATACCGGAAGTGGAGTGCTGCAGAATGTATCCATCGCCGGCAAATATTTTTTCTATCCAGATGGGCGCGGAAGCATCACTCTCAATCCCAATAGTTGCCATCCCTCCGGCATTTCGTTGCGCGTGATTCTGACCGCAGGAGGCAACACCGGCAGCATGATCGAGTCCGATGGTTTGGGAGTGGCGAAGGGAACGTTGGCCGTGCAGAATGCCGCAGCGTTCACGCAATCCGCCATCTCGGGCGCGTACGTGTTCCGGGCTTCGGGAATTGGCGCGGGGAATTCGGCCACTGTCTCCGAGCCAGTCGGTGAGCTTGGGCTGTTCACCGCCAACGGCGCCGGTGTGATCAGCAGCGGACTCGAGGACGTCAACGATTGCGGCACGATCCAGCAGTATGTGCCTTTGGTCCAGTCTGCCTATACCGTGGGTACGAACGGAAGGGGCACGCTGACGCTGACAACCGCGGCGGGATCGGCCGACTTCGTCATCTACGTGGTCGACGCGACGCGGCTGAACTTCCTGGCGATCGATCCGTCTCCGGCCGATGCCGTGGCTGGCTTTGCCCTGCTGCAGGACAGCATGACCTTCAATGCTGCGACTACCGGCGGCAGCTATCCTTTCGTGATTGGTGAACCGATCACCGCGGCGGCCGGGGGAAGCATTCCGAATGTCGAATTCGCGGACTTCGGCGAATACACGTTTGACGATGTCAGTACCGTCAGCGGAACGCGAAGCAATGTTGGCATTAGCGGCGGATTCGACGTGACCGGGGCATACGTGGTGGGCCAATACGCCAACGGCCGTGGGAGCTTCACCACCCAGGACTGCACGACACCAACCAGTTGTGACGACGAGAGAACGTATGTGTTCTATATGATCTCGCCGGGCAAGATGTTTCTGCTGCAGGATTACAGCGCGAGCGATAACCCGCTCGTGGGAGAAGCCGATCTGCAAGGCAGCCAGTCGTACGGTGAGTCTTCACTCACGGGATCTTATGTGCTGCATGCCTTCGATCCGATCGCGAGCGATACCTTGAGCCTGTTGTGGCTGACCATGGATGGAACCGGCAACATCGCTGGAATCGCCGATAGCGTGCAGGGCTCAAGCTTTGTGAGCGAAGTGATCAGTAATCCGTACTACATCTACGATCTGAACTCTTCGGGAACCGGGACCATCGAGCTGACCACCAGTGCAGGCACGCAGGACTATCGCTTGTATGTTGTGTCTTCGCAGAAGGCGTGGGTACACGGAGTGGATCCGGCGCTGGATGGAAGTCTAGACCAGCAGTAAACGGAGACGGACGCCCTTGGCCGCGGATGCGCGGCCTTTTTCCCGTCCGACTGCAAGAAATTGCACAGGGGGCTTGAAATTTCGGTTTTACAACTTCAAGACCATTGCAACAATGGGCGGGAACGCGCTATATTGCTGGCAGTCTGAGTGCTCCTCCCCTGTTTCGACCGCCGTCAGTTCTAAACTAGCTTGCGCAAAACGCAGTAATACTTTCATTACAAGAACAGGCCATACATCCCTATGGATATAAGAATCGAGTCCCGGCATCTGGAAGACGTAGTTGTGTTGGTTCCGGACATTTTTCAGGACAGCCGCGGTTTTTTCACTGAAACCTTTCGCGCCGACCAATTCGAGGCGCATGGTTTACCAACCGAGTATGTTCAGGACAACCACTCGCGCTCGGTCAAAGGAGTGGTTCGGGGACTGCATTTCCAATGGCAACCTCCGATGGCAAAGCTGATGAGAGTCACCGTGGGCAGCGCTTTTCTGGTCGCGGTGGATATTCGGAAGGGCTCGCCCACGCTCGGCCAATGGGTAGGGGTTGAGGCTTCGGCGGAAAACCGGCGGCAAGTATTTGCTCCCGCAGGTTTTGCCCGCGGGTTTTGCTCGCTCTCCGACATCACCGAGATTCAGTACAAGTGTACGGGGATCTACAACAACAAGGGTGAGGCTGGGATTCGCTGGAATGACCCGGCGATCGGCATCAAGTGGCCTCTGCAGGACGTTATTGTTTCCGACAAGGACCGCGTCGCCCGCACTCTGGAGCAGTGGCTGGCATCGCCGGAGTCGGAGAACTTCCAATATTCTTCACAACTCGAACCAGCAGTTTCATTACGGAGCTAATTATGAAAATACTCGTTGCAGGCGGTGCTGGATACTTGGGCTCGGTGCTGATACCTAAGCTGCTGGAGCGCGGTTATAAGGTGGATGTGGTCGACCTGTTTTGGTTCGGCAATCAATTGCCGCGGCAAGCCGGCGTGCTCAACAAAGACATCTTCCATCTAACGGTCGAGGATCTCGAACCCTACGATGAAGTTGTTTTTCTGGCAGGCCTGTCCAACGATCCGATGGCGGAGTATTCGCCCAGCCAGAATTTCATTTTTAATGCGGCGGCACCGGCATACCTAGGCTACATCGCCAAGATGGCGGGTGTGAAACGCTATGTCTATGCCAGCTCCTGCTCGGTGTATGGCTACACCGAAAACAAGCTCTATGACGAGACTTCTCCGGCCAGCTCGAGTTATCCCTACGGTATTTCCAAGCTTCAGGGTGAGCAGGCGGTGATTCAGCTCATCGACAAGGATTTCTCGGTCATCTCCCTGCGCAAAGGCACGATCTCCGGCTACAGCCCGCGCATGCGCCTGGACCTCATCATCAACACGATGTTCAAAGCAGCGATGAAGGAGCGCACGATCACGGTGAACAATCCTTCGATCTGGCGGCCGATTCTCAGCATCGATGATGCGGCGACCGCTTATATTCGTGCGATTGAAGCCAATCAGGAAATTTCCGGCATCTTCAACGTCGCTTCTGGAAACTACACGGTGGGAGAAGTGGGAGACCTGGTCAAGAGCGCGATCGAGGAGCGGTCGAGTGTACGCGTCAACCTGACCATCAAACACGTGCAGGATTTTCGCAACTACAAGGTCAGCACGGAAAAGGCCGCGAACGTGTTGAGCTTCCATCCCCAGGGAGATGTGAAGTCGATTGTCTACAGCTTGCTCGACAACGTGGAAAAGTTCCAGGACTGGGATAATCCCAAGTACTCCAATATCCAAACCTTCCGCAACATCGAGAACGGGATTGAGCGGCCGGCCCTGGTGGGAGCCGCATGAGAGTCGCAGTTGTCGGCGCAAACGGACAGCTGGGAAGCGACATCGTCGAGCTCTTTCGCGAGCGCGGCAGCGAAGTATTTCCACTGACTCACAGCGATCTTGAGCTGGCGAATTCGGATTCCGTAGCGACCTGCCTGAAGTCTATCTCTCCGGCTGTGGTGGTGAATACCGCTGCCATGCATCACGTGGAGCAGTGCGAGCAACAGCCGGAAAAGGCATTTGCGGTAAATGCCATCGGAGTGCGCAACCTGGCCGCTGTCACAAAAGAGCTGGGGGCGGTCGTGATCCACGTCAGCACTGACTATGTTTTCGACGGAATGAAAGGGCAACCGTACGTCGAAGAAGATACGCCGGTTCCGCTGAATGTCTACGGCAACAGCAAGCTCTCTGGCGAGCAATTCGTGCGCACGCTTAACGACAAGCACTTTGTATTGCGCGTATCAGCCATCTATGGCAAGCAACCTTGCCGGGCCAAGGGTGGAAGAAATTTTGTCGAGCTGATGCTGAAACTCGGCCGCGAGCGCGGCATGGTTCGCGTGGTCGACAGCGAGGTGGTGAGTCCCACGCCCACGGCTCAAATTGCCGCGCAGATTTACGACCTCAGCCATTGTGATGCTTACGGGCTGTACCACGGAACGGCTGAGGGCAGTTGCTCCTGGTATGGATTTGCCCGTGAAATCTTCAAGGCTGCAAATGTTACGGTCGACGTGCAGATCGCCGGACCGAACGAGTTTCCGGCGAAGGTTCCCCGGCCGAAGTATTCAGTTCTGGAGAACCGCGGCCTGAAGCGCCTTGGACTTAACCGCTTCAGCGACTGGCGGGATGGGTTGCAACAATATCTCAATCAGGGCTCGGCAGTTTTGTCCTAGATTGGTCCTCGATGTCCTGCCGTGTCTTTGATGTCCTGGATTTTTCTGCCGTGCCCATCTTAGAGTGTGAGTATGAGCATGAAATATGTGCGGATGCTTTTCATCGCCCTGCTGCTAACGGGAGGCATGGCCTGGGCTGACAGTCTGGGGACGGCGAAGGCGACAGCCCTTCCTTGTCCTTCCGGGTCGATCAGTGGCACTTGTTACTCCGTGGACATAGCCTGTCCCGGAGTGAACGATTTCACCGGTTATGTCAAAGTCACGTATCCGGCTCACAAACCAATCGGCACGGTGCTATTCACCACCGGAGGTAATGGGACTTTCCTTTACGAAGCTTATACCTACGGGACCACGGCTTTGAATAACATACTCTCGGGCGGGTTTACGGTAGCGCAGGTTACATGGGGTGAGCCGTTTTCGGATGATCCTTATGGCTGGCAAACGGGACCGGGCGGAATCCGCGCGCTCGCTTGCCGCTATGCAACGATCGCGTACTGGGTTTATACCGACATTCATGAGGGCCTCGATGAGTCGCCCATGTGTGCCACCGGTAATAGCGACGGGGCAGAAGTGATCGGCCAGGCACTGGCTCACTATGATTTGGCATCGATTTTCGCGATGGTCGAGCCCACCAGCGGGCCGCCCTTCTCCCGACAGGACTGGGCATGCGACTGTCTGCATGCGGACGCCGTCAACTCGTGTGGAAACTTGGAAAGCTACTGTGTTGGACTAGATGCCGCGGTCAACTTTATTGATCCGGCGTACCCCGGGCCCTACTGTTCGGAGGAGACTGAGAATCACAGCACGACCTACGATTCCCTCTTTGTGCACGATAGTATCCTTGCGCCCGATGGAGTTCTATCTTATCCCAAGACCGCTGTGAGGTTCCTGTACGGCGGCTTGGACTACTCAGCCGTTCCAAATCAGGGGTACCTCTGGGAGGATGCCATTACGAGCTTCAAGTCGAGTCAATGCCTGCCAGACGCACCGCACGAAATCCCTGATGTTTTAGATGGAGCGGAACAGATTGCGACGGACGTAATCAATGGCTGCAAACTACCGAACCGTCACTAAATTTTTGTGGGCGGGCACGCTGCCCGCCGAGATCGACAAAATCTTCGAGCGATGTCTCAGTTCCGGATCAGGCTAATCGTTATCGGGCGGCTCGGGGGGCCTGGGATCGTGGATGAAAAAGTCCGCGCCCTTCGGGGCGGCGATGGTCGTAAAAGTCCGAGGCGCTTTCGATAGATTGAAGAACGCTGTGAAGTCAGTAGTGGCACGACTATCCGCAAACCCTAGTTCGCCTTCCGTGAGTCCGAGACTAGCAAAATTGTGTTCGATGAAGCGCAGAATGCTGCCAAAATCGTACCGGCTGTTGTCGACATAGCCGGGGGTGGTGTAGGCGGAGACCACGATCATGGGCACGCGAAATCCGTACTGATAGTCGCCTTGTATGCCCGCCAGGATGGTCGGAGGTTCGTGGTCGTACCAGCCTCCCCAATCGTCCCACGTAATCAGGATTGCCGTGTCCTGCCAAAAAGTGAGAGTCCCGTTGTTCACCTGGTCAGTGCATTTGCTGTTGCCGATGGCGTTGACCACGGAAGCCACCCACGAGGGTCCGCCGCCGTCGTTTACTGAGGCGTGATCGGAGTTAAACCCGGTCGGAGTGACCCAAGTCAAATCGCCGAGAACACAGTTGCCGAGATCAGTCAGGACATGCGATGGATTTGAGGAGTCGACATGAGTGCCCCAGCCCGTGCACTTTCCCCCGCTCGGCAGGCAAATGTGTTCGATGGCGTTGGGAGCGGTCCAGATAGAACCCGCGCCTGCCGCATAGTACGTCCAGTCTGACACGAGATCCGCCATAGTCTGATGATCAAAGCAGGGGTAGATCGAGGGACCCTCGACGCCGTAGGGGGGCGGGGTGGGGTTGGGAGAGATGATTTCGACGGAGGTCGTCTGCGCCGCGTTGCACCCCGCCACGCCGTTAAACGGATTCACATTTTCCGCGGCGAAAATCGCGTTGGCGTCGTCCGACTGACTGGGCGCCGAAGTCCCGCCGAAAATGAATTGATGAGCCGGGAAGCTGGGCCCTTGATTGGTTTGAAACATATAGTTTGCCCACCCATACTGGGTGGCGAGCGTGAGATAGGGGTTCAGGATTCCAGTCGAGTTGTCGACGTAGCGGAACTGCGGCTGGGTAGGACAGGTGGTGCCCTTATTCGGAATGCAGCCGATTTTGGCAGCGCCATCCATCCTGCATCCTGGAGGGTTGCTCGTGGCAACATCGCACATCTGATTGAACGCGGTATGCGAATGGCGCAGATCGTAGGTGTTCGCCAAGGCCACGGACAAAGGCTGAATCGTCCCGGGCCTGGTCTTCCAGTTCGAAGTTTGAATGTCGTAAGGCGCGCCGGAGGTCGGAGGTACGGCACAGGCTCCATAGGGAGCGGCGCACAAGCCTTGAAAGAGATTATCCGGGGTACGGTTTTCCTGCACGATGACCACGATGTGTTGAAAGCTGGAGATTTGGGCAGGAGCGTTTAGCGCCGTCGAGCCCACGAAAAGAGACAGAAGCGCGGAAGCCACTCTCATGAGAGACCATTCTAGGTGAGGGCGACGCCCCGCCCTCGATGTATTTTGGGCCCTGGGACCAACAGCTGGGGGAGGAGAAACTTCGAATTCGCGAAGCCGGCTAGTGGCTGACCTCCTGCACGGTCTTCAGCAGGCTTTCGCGGCCGGTATGCATCCAATCCCACGCAGTCTGTACCATCTGATTCAACGAACGCTGCGCTTTCCAGCCGAGCACCTGCTCTGCGCGCGCCGGATCGGCAACCAGGCTCGCCGGATCTCCTGCGCGGCGCGGCACTATCCTATGGGGGACTTTACGCCCGGTTACTTCTTCCGCGGCGTGGATTACTTCCTTCACGGAGCTGCCGCGTCCCGTGGCCAGGTTCATGGCCGCTGAACTGTTGCCTTTTTCGAGATGCTTCAAGGCGAGGACGTGCGCTTCCGCAAGATCGTTCACATGAATGTAATCGCGGATGCAGGTTCCGTCGGGCGTGGGATAGTCGTCGCCGAAAACTTCCAATTCTTTGCGCTCGCCGAGAATGGCAGTCAAACAGGCGGGAATCAAGTGAGTCTCGGGACGGTGCAACTCGCCGATCTCTCCGCTCTCATCGGCGCCGGCAGCGTTGAAGTAGCGCAGCGCCACATAGCGCAGGCCGTAGGCCTGATCATAGGCCTCGAGTGCGTGCTCCAGCGTCAGCTTGGTAACGCCATAGGGATTGCAGGGTTGCTTGAGCGTGTCTTCTTGAATCGGGCTTTCCTTCGGCGAGCCGTAGACCGAGCAGGTGGAGGAGAAGATCACTTTGCCCACGCCGTTGTCCATGGCTGTGTGCAGCATGTTCAGCCCGCAAATGACATTGTTGGTGAAATATTTCCGCGGGTTCTTTACCGACTCCGGCACCAGCGAGTTGGCGGCGAAATACATTACTGAATCCACTTGCTTCATGAGGCTGGCGAGCTTAGCGGTGTCGGCAACCTCACCAACGACCAGCTCGAAGCCCGCGGCCAACTCCGGATATCCGGTGGACAGATTGTCGTAAATCACAACCTCATAGCCATGCCGCCGCAGTGCCCGCGCCGCATGGCTGCCGATGTATCCCGCCCCGCCTATGACCAAAACCGACACGTGATTGCCTTTCCGCAGCTCTTCAATTTCTACAGCTGGGCTGCTACTTCGCCGCCGTCAATTTTCCGTCCAATTAGAATAGTAAGGAACTGGCCACCGCGCCGCAAGCGTTAGCCGAAATGTTTCAAGCGAGCGAGTTCCAAACCAACGTTCCACGCGAACAAGGGACCGTTCACCAGATAGCGGCGCCACAACCTCTTGGGCTCATGGGAAAGTCGGAAGAACCACTCCAGGCCGTTCTCTTGCATCCAGCGCGGAGCTTGCCTCAGCGCTCCCACATGGAAGTCGAAGGCTGCTCCAACGCCAATCAGGACCGGCACGGTGAGCCGGTGACGGAATTCGTACATCCACTTCTCCTGCCGTGGCGCGCCCAAGCCCACCCATACAATGTCGGGTGAAACCGACTCGATCGCATTGATTAACTTCTCTTTCTCATCGTCCGGCAGTGGCCAGACTCCCTGCGGCGGGGGCGGATAGATTCCCACCACCCGAGTGCCATACTTCTTAGCGCTGATTTCCGCCATCTTTTCCGATGCGCGATTTCCATAAAAAAAGTGCTTGTACTTCGGCCCGGTCTCCTTCAACAGGGTTCCCATCATCTCGGGCCCGTAGACTCGCCGCTGCATGTGGCGGTGCCCGTGTTTGCGAGCAAGCCATACCAGCGGAGTGCCATCGGTTGTGATGAGGTCGGCCGCGTTCAGGATTTCGCGCAGCTCGGGATGCTTCAAGGTCTCTGAGACTCCGTGCATTCCGGTCGGACAAACGTAATGCACTGACCTTCGCTCCGTAACCCAGTGATCTATAACCCTGAGAGCGTCCGGGATTTGCAGTGCGTGGACGCGCACTCCAAGCACGCGAAAACTCGGTATGTTGACTTCACCCGATTCTGGTATGACTACGCTGCTCGACATTGCCCCTCCCTGGCCCGCTGATAGATCTCCATCAGCATGGGATAGTTCTTTTCCGCTGTGTACTTCAGTTTGTAGTCGTTGCGAGCTTCCCTGCCCATCGCCCGCACTTCTTCCGGATGTGTCCAAGCCCATTCCACTTTGCGCGCGAGATCGTCAGCATCGCCCGGAGTATAGTGCAGCCCAGTCCGGCCGTCGGTTACGACTTCCTGCATGGTTCCCATGCGAGCGCAGATTACAGGAGTGGAGCATGCGAAAGACTCCGCCAGCGTCATGGGAAAACCTTCATACCACTCGCTGGGGAAAATCAGGAAGCGCGCATTATTCAGCGCCGCTATCGTTTGCTCGCGAGGGAGCTTTCCCGTAAAGCGAAGGTTGACGATTCCCTCCTGCTCCGCTTGCTTCCTGAGCTGTTCTTCTTCCGGCCCGCCTCCAACAATCATGACTGGGATGGCCATACTCAGACGTTTCCAAGCTTGCAGGATCATATCCACGCGCTTCTCGGCCGACAAGCGGCCGACAAAGATCGCGTAGTCGCCATCACCGGTGCGGTTGCCGGGGTCGGGATCGACGAAGTTCGGCTTCACTGTGATTTTCCCGGCAGGCAGTCCGCCTTCGACGAACTTGTTGCGGGAAAATTCGCTCAGGGCGACGAAGCACGAGACTTCGCGATCCCAGGTTTTGCGCAAACGATGAAAGCCGAGCATCATGGCCGTCACGGCTGTGGCCGACCGCGAGTTGCGGTAGCAGCCGTATTCCACACTGCGCAGGAGCGAATGCTGCATGCACTCTTGACAGACTTTGCCATCGCGAAAAAGCGTGGCGGAGGGACAAAGCAACCGATAGTTATGCAAAGTTTGTACAACCGGCACGCGCGCCTCGACGCAGGCCGAGTAGATGGAAGGCGAAATCATGACGAAGGTGTTGTGCACATGCACCACATCGGGTTTCTCTTCGCGGAGCAGGCGAGCAAAATCGCGGCGAGTGTCGGAAGCCCAGACCGTCTGCTTCGCCAAACTGATTTTTCGAAGCCCCTTGTAGGAGTCGACATCCCAGTTGCTGCGCCGGTAAAACATCACCTGGTGACCGGCGCCTTCCAGCAGTTTGCTTTCGTGCGCGACTACGACGTCGTCCCCCGCGTGCTGCTGGTTCGCGTTGTGTGCGATCACTACCTTCACGACTCAACCTTTGCAGAAATTAAGTGGTTTCGCAGTGCTTGTTTATTGCGGACGGGAGCGGCCAAAGAAACTTGGGGAGGTGTATTATCCCGTGCTGCAGGAAGACTGTCAAGGAGCCTTTTGCCTTTAACGGCGCGGGGTTTGCGTCGCTCGAGTACGGGAACGGCAGTCCTTCACGGGCAGAGAGCGGCATGATGGTTACTTTGGTCACTCTGCTGCCCGGCGCGCCGTCCAAGAACTTCTTCACTTGGATTGCACGGGCTGGGCTGGCTTCTTAGAAGCCTCCTGAGGCATGGAAGCCGTGCCGAAGAATTCCGTGTTCATCTCCGTGGTAAACGACTCCTGGATCTTCCGCATTGCTTCCTGCACGTTGCGACTTTGCAAAGCGCTCTTGATCTCTGCCTTCACGTCGTCGAGGGGCATAAGCTCTTTGCTGTCGAGTTTGTAAATGTAATGTCCACTGGCGTCGCTGATCACCTGCGACACCTCGCCCTCCTTCAGATCGAATGCCGATAAGTGTGTGGCCGGAAAGTTTGACCTCCGGATCTTTTTCAGCTCGGGCGCGGTAGCAGTAGTTTTGATTCCGGCGGCGTCATAGGCAGCTTGCTGCAACTTGGTGAAGTCCTCGCCGGCTGCCGCGCGAGCTCGGAGTTCGTTCGCTTCCTTCTTCATCGCCTCTTCGCCCTCCGCCTGCTGTGCTTTCGCAGCGTCATCGCTAACCTTCTCTTTGGGCGAAGAATCCATCTGCTTTCGAACCGGAACAAGGATGCGCTCAAAACTTGCCCGCTCGTAGGTAGAGGAGTTGCTGTGGTAGTAGTCCGCGATGACCTCGTCTGACAGGTTCGCAGCCTCTTGCTGGATCTCCCGCACCATCTCCTGCGACAGGATCTGCAAGCGGGAGAAGCGCTGCAATTCAGCCACGCGCGAGCTTTTATCGAGACCGCGTTCTTGAGCATCGTGCGCCATGACCAGGAGCCTGGGATAGGCGTTGGCCAACTCACGCCGGACCCGTGGCTTCATCGTAGGCGAGATGGCGTTGGCCAACTTCTCAAACTCGGCGCGCGTGACAACGGTCTGGCATGCGGCCGCATCGGGCTTGTTTGTCGCAATGGAGGCCTGGTCGGGACAGAATCCTTTGATGGTGAGCACCGGTGCATCAGGCGCAACCTGAGATGCCGCGGCCTGCGGCCCTTCATCGTCATCGTCTGGAGCCCCTACCGGGGGTCGAGGTGGTAGCTGAGCTGGCTTGGCCTGTCCCCAGGCCAGAGTTCCGAGTAGCAAAAAAGCGATCCAATAAGCACGCATGTATGAGGATTTCTCCAGGAAAATTAGGGGGGATTTATGAGTCATGGTAGCACAAAGGGCGGCTGCCGCCGAGGCAAACAAAAAAGGTGGTAGTGGCTCAGTTTGATGGGGAAGCGAGCCAAACGCGCGATTAACGTGTCGCAAAGAACGCGACACTTCGCGCGGCTCGCCCAGATTCTTCGCCGCGCAAAGAACGCTTGCTCAGAATGACATTTCGTTAGGAGTTGAGTTCGGTGGTTTGCTTTCCCTCTCTCCAGAACGCATAGACAGCGGGATAAACCAGCAGTTCGAGAAGGAACGAGGTTAGAATTCCACCGACCATGGGAGCCGCGATGCGCTTCATGATCTCCGAGCCCGCGCCGTTCGCCCATAGCACGGGAATCAACCCGACGCACATGGTCGCAAAGGTCATAAATTTGGGGCGCAAGCGCCGCGCCGAACCCTCGACGATCGCTTCAGACAATTGTTCCTGAGTGAGCTCCGGAGTTTGCTCCTTCGCGCGCCTGTAGGCGATATCCAGGTAAAGCAGCATGAAAACTCCAGTTTCAGCATCGACGCCTAGCAGAGCGATCAGGCCAATCCAAACCGGGACGCTCAGGTTATAGCCCAAGGCGTAGACGAGCCAGAGTGCGCCGACGGCGGAGAAAGGCACGGCGAGAATTACGATCATGGTCTTGGTCCATGAACGCGTGTTGCAGTAGAGAAGAAAAATAATAATTCCGATGGTGAGCGGAACGACAAACCATAACCGCCGGCGCACCCGTTCCGCGGATTCGAACTGGCCGCTCCAGATCAAAGCGTAGCCGGCTGGGAGTTGCAGGCGCTTTTCCACTTCACGGCGGGCATCTTGCACGTAGTCGACTACGGGACGTCCGGCAACGTCGATGTAAACGTAGCCGGTCGGCATTCCGTTCTCGTCGCGGATCATCGAGGGCCCGTTGATGGTTTTGATGGAGGCGAGTTCCGCCAAAGGAATCTGCTGCTGTCCGCTGACCGGCACCAGCACTTTTCCCAGCGCCGAAAGGTCAGAGCGAAAGTCACGCATGTAACGCACATTGATGGAATAGCGTTCGCGTCCGGCGATGACCGTGCTTACATTCTCTCCACCGACCGCAGTGGCCAGCGTGTCCTGCGCCTCTTCCACGGAAAGGCCATAGCGCGCGAGGGCCTGGCGGTTCCATATGATCTCAAGGAAATAGCCGTCACCGGTGCGCTCGGCGAAAACGCTGCGAGTTCCCGGTACACTCCGCAGAATCACTTCGGTTTGTCGATCGAGTTGCTGAATGCGGCTCAGGTCCGGTCCCTGGATCTTCAATCCCACGGGAGTTCGAATGCCGGTGTCGAGCATCTCGATTCGCCCGCGGATGGGCATGGTCCAGGAATTGGAAAGGCCGGGCAACTGCAACGACTGGTTCATGCCAGCAATCAGGTCCTGCACGGAGATGTGATCGGGTGTGAAATGCCGCAGGACTGGAAGCAACCAATTCGGAGCCCAAGAGGAGTACCAGACATTTCTCTTGCGCCACTGCTCCTGCGGTTTCAGGATAACGAGAGTTTCAAACATGGAGAGCGGAGCTGGATCCGTTGCCGTATCCGCCCGTCCGGCCTTGCCCAGAACGTGATCCACTTCCGGGAAGCTGCTCAGAATGCCGTCGGTGAGTTGTAAGAGCCGCTGCGCCTGCTCGATGGAGATGCCGGGCATCGTGGTGGGCATGTAAAGCAATGCGCCCTCGTCCACCTGGGGCATAAACTCGGAGCCGATGATCCAGAACAAAGGAATGGTCAGGATCACAAGGAGGATCGCGCCGCCGATCACTTGTTTTTTCCAGCGCAGGCTCCAACGGACGACTGGGTCATACAGCCGGATCAACGGGCCTGTAATGGGGTGATCTTCTTCGGCGCGGATTCGTCCGCCGAACGTTCTTCTGCCGAACATTCTTCTGCCAAACCAGGACGCGCGGATCGAGCCTGCCTGCGCCGTGATATTGCGGGTCAGCCATAGGCGCAGAGCGGGATCGAGTGTGATCGTCAATACTGCGGCTCCGAGCATAGCGAAAGTTTTGCTGTAGGCCAGAGGCCGAAAAAGTTTGCCTTCTTGTCCCTCCAAGACGAGCACCGGCAGAAAGGCCACGGCGATCACTAAGAGAGCAAAAAAGGTAGGGCCCGCGACTTCCTTCACCGCTTCCAAAACCACTTGCTCATGAGCGAAGGGTTTACCGGAACGCTGATAGAGTTCCAGCCGCTTCTGCGTCTGTTCGACGACCACGATGGCTGCGTCCACAAGCGCGCCGCAGGCGATCGCGATCCCGGCGAGAGACATGACGTTGATGCTCGAACCGGTGTAACGAAGCGGGATGAATGTGAATACGATGGCGATTGGAATCGTAATCACCGGAATAATGGCGCTGGAAAAATCCCAGAGGAAAATCAGGATGATCGCGACTACCGTGAGTACCACTTCGATCAAAGTAGTGGATGCGTTGGAGATGGCGCGCCGAATCAGCTCCGAGCGGTCGTACACCGGCACAACCTTGACGCCGTTCGGCATGCCGGGTGCTATCTCGTGCAGGCGCGCTTTGACGCCGTCAATAACTTCCAAAGCGTTGTAGCCTTCGCGCATGACGACGATGCCGGAGACGGCTTCGCCGTTACCATCGAAATCGGTCACGCCGCGCCGCAGGTCCGGCCCCAGCACAACCCGCGCAACATCCTTGATGCGGATCGGCGTGCCCTTCTGCGCAGCCAACACCGCTTCTTCCAGATCTTTCGTGGACTTTACATAGCCGTGCCCGCGAATCATGTATTCCGCGCCGCCAAAGTCGAGGAGGCGCGCTCCGGTTTCGTTGTTGCTCTGCCGGACGGCGTCCACCACACGGGAGAGAGGAATTCCATAGGAACGCAGACGATTGGGGTCGACGTTCACCTGATACTGTTGAGTGAATCCTCCGACCGATGCGACCTCGGCAACTCCGGGCACCGCCTTCAAGTAATACTTGAGATTCCAATCCTGATAGGAGCGCAACTCGGCCAGGCTGTGCTGCTTCGAGTCATCGCGCAAAATGTATTGAAAGATCCAACCCAGCCCGGTGGCGTCAGGACCAATCTCAGTTTTCACTCCTTCGGGCAATCGCGGCACTAAGGCCGAGAGATATTCGACGGTTCTGGAGCGCGCCCAATAGATGTCGGTTCCCTCTTCGAAAATTACGTAGACATAGGAGAAGCCGAAGTCAGAGACGCCACGCACGGTACGCACTCTTGGCGCACCCGTCATTGCGGAGATGATGGGATAGGTGACTTGATCTTCGATTATGTCGGGGCTGCGATCCCAGCGCGAGAAGATGATGACCTGGGTTTCGCTGAGATCGGGGAGCGCATCGAGTGGCATGCTGGCCATCGACCATGCACCCCACAGGCAAGCTCCGGCAACCAGGACGAAAACCAGGAGCTTGTTTCGCACAGAGAAGTCGATGACGTGATCGATCATTCTGGCTTGGCATTCGGGCTGGCATTCTGGCCGACACTCGGGCTGGTTGTCGGCCTCATGCGGCTCTCGGAGTCGATGAGAAATGTGCCGGAAGTGACAACGCGGTCCCCTGCCTGCAAGCCCTGAAGGATGACCACACGACCGTCGTAGGCTTCGCCGACCTCTACCGGGCGGGGTTCAAAAAGATCGGTTCCCGTCTCGACATAAACGACTCTATGCTGTCCGTTGTCGATCACGGCTTCGGCCGGGACCGACACGTTTCCACGAGGCATGGCCTTGAACTCCACATCCACGAACATGTCAGGCCGCAACACCAGACCGGGATTATCGGCTTCAAGACGAACTTTGAGCGTTCTCGAAATCGGATCAAAAAGAGGCAGAGAGTTGCTGACCACCGCCGGCAATGTGTTGCTCAATCCCGGGACTGTAACGGAGGCGCGTGTTCCCGGGGGCAAACTGGCCGCCTGATCGCTATACACGTCTGCAGTAATCCAAATTTTGCTGAGATCCGCAATGCTGTAGAACTCGGCCGGCGCTTGAAATCTCTGTTGCAGGGTGATGCTCCGCGAGATCACGATGCCATCGACGGGAGAGACAATCTTGATGTCCGAGACGTATTCATGGGTTTTTTCAATTTCGTGGATTTGCTCGTCGCTCATGCCGAGTGAGCGCAACTGGTCTTCGCTGATCCGCAGGTTGGTCTGTTTGACTCTATCCTGCTGGCCTACTTGTAGAGCGCCGATGTATCCGGCCTCCACTCCGCGCAATTCGAAGCTGAAATAAGTCCCCAGTACTTCGCCCTTCTTCACCATGGTCCCGGCCGCGTTGTTACCCAGCGATCGCACCCAACCCTCTGTCGCCGCCGTGACGCGATAGAGGCGATTCTGGTCAGGCTCTACCCGCCCCGTCGTGCGAATCATTTGAGCTCTCGAAGTCTTGCTGACTTCTTCGACACGCACGTCCGTGAGTTTCTGTGCTCCGCCGTCGACGAAAAAAGTGTTGGGCGCGAGTTGAAGCTGATCCCCCAGGCGCTCGCCTTCATAGACCGGTACCAGCACCATGCCGCAATCGGGAGCGATGCCCGGCTTGTCCGAGCGGTAGGAGGGATGCATGGGGTCGACGTAGTAGAGAACGTGCTTGGCCTCGGCCGGCTTCGAGCCATGAATGAGATAGCCAGCGGCGAAGGCCACTACGGTCACCACCAACACTCCTGCTGTGGCAGTCTTACTCATCGTTACTATCTCAGATCGTTCCTATCTCAGATCGTTGCTCTCGCGCGTTTTGTTGCTTTCGCGTGTTTCCGTGGCGCGCCGTTTTTATTATCAATCTATTGGCAACGAAAGCAAACCTTACTCAAGTCACGACTTCGGCACCTTTAAATCGCGGTCTCAGGGCTTTGGTGGAGGGCGGGATAGAGTCGTAGGACTCTAGCGGGAGAGACCGTTTGCTAGGTAAAATGGCCTCACAGTTGAGCTCGAAGTTCCCCCCTCAAAAATCTCCCTGGAAGGCATTCATGTTTCGTAAAAGACTCGTCCGCAGGTCCGCTTTGATCACGGTCTTCACGGCGGCATTTTGTTTGGCGGCATCTAGCCAGGTTTGTCCGCCGAGACCGGCCGCGGGGAGCACGGTACAGGACCAGCTCGCGCTTTACAGTCAGAGCGGCGCGCTGACAGCGGGTATCACGATGGGCAGCTTCCTGAATTCCTACGGCCTCATCCAGTACTGCTTCGCCTATCCGCAGGGGAGCACCGAGGCGCCTACACTGGAATTGAATCCGGGGGATGACCTCACGCTGAACTTCAGCAACCAGATTCAGACGATCTTCGGCGCCGCCTCTCAACATCACGTCCACGCGTGGGTGGCTTCCTCGACCGACCCCGACTGTAACGGCGAGATGACGTCATTCTCCAGCAATATCCACTTTCACGGAATGAATTTGCCGCCGAAGTGCCATGCGGACGAGACCATCTTCACGCTGATCAACCCGGGCGATCCGACATTCACCTATCGAGTTCAGATTCCGACAAACGAGCCCCCGGGGCTGTATTGGTATCATCCCCACGCGCATGGCTTGACCCAAACTCAGATTATGGGCGGGGCTTCCGGAGCGCTGATCGTGGAAGGGATCGAAAAGATCAAGCCCGAGGTGGCAGGGCTCACGGAGCGTGTATTGGTATTGCGCGATCAATATCAAGGAAGCGCGCTCAATACCACCATCAATTTCGTTCCTGGGGGCACGCCAGCTCCGGTCATTGAGATGCAGCCTTCGGAGAAGCAGTTCTGGCGGGTGGCGAACGCGGAAGGCGAAACCTTCGTCAGCCTGCAGGTGCAAATCAACGGCCAGCCGCAGAAGGTGACCATCGTGGCCCTCGATGGCACGCCGGTCAAGACTGATTTTCTGACGGACCATGTCAACCTGCCTCCAGCAGGGCGTGCGGAGTTCATCGTGCAAGGACCCGCTGCGGGACAAACCGGCGCGTTCGTCACACTCGGCGTAAACACAGGCCTGGACGGTGTTTCAAACCCGCCCGCATTAATCGCAAACATCGTCCCCACCGCGGGCGCGAAGGCCGCGCATAAGATTCCAGCGAGTGGCAGCGAGTCCGAGGTTACACGCTTCGCTGGGTTGCTGAACGCAACTCCGACCACGGAGAGAGGACTCTATTTCTCAGAGAATCTGAGCGACGTCAATAACATACAGTACTTCATCACCGTAGATGGCCAAACCCCGCATGTGTTCGAGCCTACTGAGCCACCGGCGATTGTGACCACGCAAGGCGCGGTCGAGGAATGGACAATTGAAAATAGGGCCGAGGAAGTGCACGCCTTTCACATCCATCAAGTGCATTTCATCGTGGTAGCAAGGGACAAGAAGAAGCTGGCGACACCGGAAGTATTAGACACAGTGGAGATTCCCGCCTGGACCGGAAGCGGCCCCTACCACAGCGTGACGCTTAAGCTGGATTTTCGCGATCCGGAAACCGTAGGAACGTTTGTCTACCACTGCCACATTCTGGCTCACGAAGACGGCGGCATGATGGCGAAAATCCAGGTGAATCCGGCGAACTGAGCTGACGAGATAACTCGCGTCGGTTCCTACGCCACCGGGGTGACCGGAACGTAATTATCGTACTGGCTTGTATTTGGAGAACCCGAAAAGGAGATTTGTGCTTATGGGACTTCGTCGATTCCGCAATCTTATGCAGGCGGCTGTATTTTTGTCCGGCATCATTTTTTTGAGCACGAGCAGCGCGCTTGCCGGCGGGCCTGAAACGGTGACTACTTATCACTACGACAACTACCGCACGGGCTGGAATCAGAACGAAACCACGCTGACTCCGATCAATGTGGCGAGCGCTTCGTTTGGATTGCTGCAGACCGTAACCGTGGACGACCAGGTCGACGCGCAACCGCTTTACGTGCCCAGTGTGAACATCACGACCGGGAATTTCCAGGGAACGCATAACGTGGTGTACGTGGTGACGGGAAACAACAGCGTGTATGCAATCGACGCACAGAGCGGCACGGTGCTGCTGAGTGTTAATTTCGGCGCCCCGGTGAAGGCGCCGCTGGGCTGTCACAACAACGGCCCCAACGTCGGCATCACGTCCACGCCGGTCATCGACCTCACCAGCAACATCATGTACGTGATGGTCTACAGCAACGGCACTTCGGGCCCCCAGTACACGATTCACGGGCTCGATATTGGAAGTCTGACGGACAGGGTCACGCCGCAGGTTGTAGTGGCGTCGCACACACTCAGCAACGGCACTACGTTCAACTTCAACGCCACTTACGAACGGCAGCGTCCGGCGCTGCTTTTAGCGAACGGGACGGTGTACGCGGGCTTTGGCAGTTTTTGCGATCTAGCCACAAACGTTTCGCGAGGCTGGTTACTGGGCTGGCAGACCGGAACTCTGACTCCGCTGGCATCGAACCAGCTTATGGATACACAGGCTACTTCGCCCAACACGTTTTTCCTGTCCTCCATCTGGATGTCGGGCTATGGGCCGGCGGCGGATGATTCCGGCAATGTGCTGGTGGTGACCGGGAACTCCGATCCCTCGGGAACCACTTACGACGGCGTAACCAACCTTCAGGAAAGCGTTGTGAAAATGTCGCCTGATCTGTCCACGGTGCTGGATTTGTTTACTCCCAGCAACCAGCCTGCTCTGGATAAGAGCGATGTCGATTTCGGGGCGGGCGGAGTGATGGTTTTGCCGGATCAGGCGGGTTCGATCCCGCACCTGGCGGTGGCTGCGGGTAAGGATGGTGACATGTATTTCATGAATGAAGATGCTCTTGGCGGCTACTCCAGCACCAAGAACAACGTGCTCGGCACCTACCAGATCGGCCATTGCTATTGTGGAGAGTCCTATTTCACGAACGCCAAGTCAGTGCCCTTCGTGGTGACCAGTGGCGAAGCAACCGTTGGGGTGTGGAAGCTGGCTACTTCGCCCGCGCCTGCGCTGAAGAAAGTGACCAGTTCCCCGACGCTTACCACAGGCCAAAACGGGGGCTTCTTTACCAGTATTTCCTCAAACGGCGCCCACAATGCGATTATTTGGGCGCTGGGGAGGCCGATTTCGAAGACCCAGCCCATGATTCTCTACGCCTTCAATCCCAACGTTACTGGAACCATGTCAACGCTCTTCCAGGGAAATGCCGGAACTTGGCCCAACCTTTCCGGGGATTCCAACCAGGTTCCGGTGGTTGCGAATGGCGAAGTATTTGTGGCTAGCAACAAGGCGTTGCAGATTTTCGGCTTAAAGGCGGCTAACGCGAAGAAGGCGGCCAGCAAGAAATAAATAAAGATTCAATCTGCATTCGCACGCCAGCACGGCACTACGGTGCAGGAGTTGTACCTGGGCGAATTGCTTTGTGCGTTCGATCAGGCCAGTTACGTGAGCACGGCTTCGACGTGCACGCCTACGGTAAGCACGGCTTATGCTGCTGCCATCCAAACCATGGCTACCGGGCAGTAGAACGCTCACCTCTGCATTAGCAACTTCGCAAGCGATGGCGCCCGCGCGCCGGTGACTTGCCGCCAACAAATCCGAAATGGGAAACGGGCCGGAACGAGATTGGTTAGCGGCCACTCAGAGTCTTGAACGATCGGCCCAAGCAAAATGGGCTTTTGGCCGCGCTTGCGCGCGGTTTTTGGACTTCTCACGCAATGTCCTTCTGAGACCTGTCCTCATACCCCATCTCACGACACAATCGAGTTAATGGCATCGGTTTGAACCCGCTGCCCGCCCGGTCTGCGATACCTCGATGTTTAGCCATTTTTGGATGGCTACAACGACTTAAACCTCAAGACCTATGAGTCACGGATTCCGATATTGCCTGGCCATTCATTGGACTCGATTGTCCGGATTGTTGTTCGTGCAAGACAACCCCGTTGTTGGAGATTGCCAATGCCCCCATTTCGTCGCGAAATTAATCAGACACGTTCTTCACGAATTCATGATTGCATCCTCACTGCTAAGCGGACGCGGCTTCTCGGTGCAGCCGCTGGCGTTCTTTTGTCTCTTGTAGTTTTCTCTCCGGCAGCTTTCGCTCAAACCAGTTTGACGCCAACGTTGTCATTTGGCATTAACGCGGTAGGGGACAAAAGTGCGTCGAAGACCGCGACTTTGAAGAATAACCAAACTGTCCCATTGACGATTACGCGCATTGTGGTCTCGGGTGGCACTGCTCCATCGGACTACGCCGAGAGTGGGAATTGCCCAATGAGTCCAAGCACACTGGGCGCCGGGCAGAGCTGCAGCATCAACGTCGTATTTGCGCCGTCCATTGTTGGGAGTTGCACCGCGACACTGACGGTCACGGATAGCTCGTCCAACAGTCCGCAATCGGTCGCGCTTCTGGGCACGGGTGTGGCTCCGGTCGCTCTATCGCCGGGAGAGCTGTCATTTGGCGTTCAGCCCGAAGGAATTACGAGCGCCGTGCAGACGGTAACGCTCACGAACGCGCAGATCGAACCCCTGAAGATCAGCACGATTGAGTTCTCTGGAACGGCTGAAGCCGATTATGCGGCGGGCGGAACCTGTCCTGTCAGTCCAAAAACACTGGGCGCCGGACTGAGCTGCAACATTACTGTCACCTTTACACCCTCGGCTGTGGGAAGTCGAACCGCATCGCTGACAATTACGGATGGCGTCTCAAGCAGCCCTCAGACGGTCACCATGGCGGGAACCGCGATCGCCCCGGTTGCTGTAGCTCCGACCAGCCAAACATTCACCAGTCGCACGGTGGGTACAACGAGCGGGGCCCAGACTCTCACCATTACGAATGATCTCGGCAAAGAATTGCTGTTTTCCTCGATCGCCGTCAGCGGGGATTTCGCGATCGCCAGCAACACCTGCGGTTCGGGCATCGGCGCAGGCCTCAAGTGCACGGTCGGAGTATCCTTTACTCCCACCAGCGTCGGTCAGCGGCCGGGTGCGGTCACGATAAACGACAACGCCTTTGGGAGCCCGATCGTGATTGCGCTCAGCGGCACAGGTAATGATACGAATCTCAATTCCATCACTGTGACGCCCGCGACAACCTCGATTGCCGCCGGGGCCGCGCAGCAGTTTGTGGCCACCGGCCATCTGAAGAACGGTACTTTGCAGATTCTGACACAGTTTGTTACATGGAGCTCCTCTCAAGCGAATGCGGCAACGGTCGCGGCGGGAGGCATTGCAACAGGCGTTGGACCGGGCAGTACAAACATCAGTGCGACCCTGGGCGGAATTGCCGGCTCAACCACGCTCACGGTGACCGAGCCAAAGTCAATTGCGGTGACACCGGCGACGGCGTCTATTGCTCCGGGGAGCACCCAGAAATTATCAGCGACGGGAAGCTCGACGAGCACGGGCGTGGACTGGTCGGCGACTTGCGGGAGCGAGGGCGCCTGCGGCACGTTCAATCCAACTCACACGGCCAGCGGCAGCTCCACAATGTACACTGCCCCCTCCAGCGTTCCTTATGGCAATACGGTTACGGCGATGGCGGCCTCCAGTTCCGACCAGACGACATCCGCCTCAGCCAACCTCACGATCTCGTCCAATATTTCCGTCATTGCTGTCGATGTGGGGATCCCCCTCAACGCTACCACCCAGCCGATTCTACCCTTTGTTGATGGCGTAACGATTTTCGTGAACTGGGCAGGACAGATTGCTTTCACCGACACGACCACTTGCACCACCGCGCCGTGTACACCAACTTTCGAT
The DNA here is from genome assembly GCA_050012155.1 of Candidatus Sulfotelmatobacter sp. Classification (GTDB taxonomy): domain Bacteria; phylum Acidobacteriota; class Terriglobia; order Terriglobales; family Acidobacteriaceae; genus Sulfotelmatobacter. Next base: position 41,458 of record JBEKHS010000003.1, read on the forward strand.
TTCTCGGGTTACGACCAGGCAATCACAAGCTATACCAGCGCCACCTGCGGTACGTCTCTTCGCGGCAAGGGCAGCCCCTGCATCGTGAATTTGACGTTTCCGCCAGTCACCGCGCTCATGAGCTATAACTCCAACACTCCGACGTGGGTGTTCTCACAGGCGTGGGCAGACACGGTAGGTTCTCCGGTTCAGGATGCAGCGTTCTGCAGCAATTATCCGCAGGACCCGAACGCTGATCCCCTGCCGCCGGCTGCCGGCGTCGCCAACATTAATACGACAAACTGCGGAGGCAGCGGAACCACGCGGTGTACCGGTGCTACCGTTGCGACTGGTGTTCCGGCCATTTGGGAAAAACCGTATGTCACCGCGATCAACGATTGGCACCAAGCCATCATTCAGCATTACGCAAGCGCGACTTATCCTGTCTATCTGCGCCTGGGAGTCTCGATCGCCGACGAGGCCGCCGTCACCTGCGCCACCATCAACGGGGTGGCGGGCACCGGCTTCGAATCTCTCACCTCTCCGCCAACCGCTGCCGGGCTGAAGGCAGCGTGGACCGGAGCCGCGGTGAACCAGATCACTTTCAACGCAGCGCAACGAGCCGCTCTCGGCACCGCTCCCAGTTGGCAACTGATGAACACCGCCAACATGGCACAGGATCTGGAAAACATAAACGGGGATGAAGGAGTCGATCCTTCGTGGGCGGTCGTCGAAGCAGATGCCGTGTTGGCTAACCAGCCGTATGCGATCGGCACCGAGGGGCTGCAGAATGGCCAACTCTCAAGCGACTTGAATAATGTCGCAAATACATTCTGCACCGGGCCGGATTGCTGCTCGGACGACTGGTGCAATGTCCACATCATGGTGCAAGGGAAGGTCCCGGCGGTTGAGTTGCAGGAGTGCAACTTGAGTAATCCCGCGGGAGGCACGACGAATTGTCTCGATTGCATTATGGCGGGAACCTGCACTAATGATTCACAGACGCTGTCGCAGGTTCTCGTGCTCGCCGCACAGCACGGCACTACGGTGCAGGAGTTGTACCTGGGAGAGTTGCTCTGCGCCTTTGATCAGCCCAGCTACGTGAGCACGGCTCCGAGCTGTACACCTGCGGTGAGCACAGCTTATGCTGCCGCCATCGAGGCCCTGGCTATAGGTCAGTAGAGTGGCCTTTGCGCGACACCGACTATAGTGCGCGCGGGCCGCTCACTGCACGGTTTCCGTAAACACTACGGAATTTACGTCATTGACCGACGCGGTAATGCTGACCGCGCCGGCCTGAGAAGACGTGGTGTAATTTACGCTGGCCTGTCCGTTAGAACCGGTGATCACCGGATCGGCGGAGAACATGCCTCCCGCACCGTTATCGGAGAAGTTCACGCTGGCTCCGGCCACCGGGTTTCCGTAGGTGTCCGCGACTTCGACTACCAGCGGATTCGTCAACTGAGTATTCGGGGGCCCGGTTTGGTTATTTCCAGAAACCAAGGTTTGCGTTGTCGGATTTCCCGCCACGCTCTGCTCTTTGATATGGACCGCGAAGGTGGAATAGGAAGCGGTGATCGTGATTGTTTCCGCCTTGGTGGGCAATGTGTAGGAAACGGTGGCCGAACCGGCCGAGTCAGTGGTAACGGGATTGGCGGAGAACTTGCCTCCCCCTCCGCCTGTGTAAGAGACCGGCAGACCGGGCACGCCGTTGCCGTACTGATCCTTGAGTTTCACGACGATGGGCGCGGGCAAAGGCGAACCCGCCGTACCGGTCTGATTTGCACCGGAGACGGTTATCATGCTGGCCGCTGGTCCAGGAGCTGCGACCTCCGTAAGAGAGGCCGTGAGATAGCTTGTAGCCGTAGCCGAAAGGCTCAAAGTCTGTGACTTGGTCGGCAGCTTGTACGTGGTGTAAGCAGTTCCGGTGGAGTCAGTGACCGTAGTCGGATTGCTGAACGTGCCGCTCTTGCCGCCGCTGAAATTCACGGTAACTCCCGGGACGCCTACTCCCAGACTGTTCACAGCTTGCACCGAGAGAGTTACAGGCAAGGTGGTCCCTACCGTGCCGTTCTGGTTGTTGCCCGCGGTTGGAGTCAGATAGGGGAGCAATCCAAATACCTCCAACTGCTTGTTTGCTCCGACGTACACTCTGCCGTTCGCGACTATTGGAGTGTCAAAATGGGCCGTTACTCCCAGCCCGTCACGGCTTTTAACCTGTCCCGAATTGTAGAGTTGGATCAGGCTCGTGGCGTCGAAGGCATACAGTGTCTGCGTCACGGGATTAATCACAGACCACAATATCCCGTTGGTGGTCCCATTCGCTGAGATCAACGGAACCGATCCCGAGTATACCCGGGTGGTAGTGACGGTCGGAGACGTCGAAAGCATCCCATTGCTGAGCGTGAATCCCTTGATCAAGTCGCCGTACGCTGAAAAGTACACCACAGTGTTCGTGCCGTTATTCCAATAAGTAGGAGTGCTGTAGACGGCCCCGACTGCACTCGTGATGCACTCCACGGCGCTGCAGCTCGGCATGGTCGAATCGAACTCACCCATGCTGCCCATGTCGCGGTCCACAAGATAGATGGTCCCGGTTTTCCCAGCTTCCACCAGCAAGTTCGGAGGACCCGTGGTCTGCGGGGGCAAAAACATAACGCCGCCCGATCCCAAATCCAAGTCGTTGTCACCCATGTCCGCTTGGTTGTAGGGAGTGAAATAGTCCTCCACGTACAGCGGATTCGGTGACACTCCGGGCGTGTACGTCATTTGCAGGATACTGTCGCCCAAGTCGGGGCCCCCGGTGCTGAAGTCAAATACTCCGTTTGCGGTGGCCAGGAACACATTTCCGTCGCCGTCGGCAGCGGGCCCGTCCCCGCTCATCCAAACGTTATCGCCCCACGCCTCGTCCGGGGCAAAGGGGAAACCGGCAAGCTGTTGCAATGTGCCGGAGGCGAGCCCGGAATCCATGGCAAACATCCATCCAATGGAGGTAAAGTCACAACCGTTCGAGCCGAAGGCCACGTACACGACGTTATTCTGTAGCACTAGTCCTGGGCGCTGGTACTGGTTCTGTGCAGGGAAACTGATCGTGTTGCCGTTGGGCGCATTGTAGCTCGGAAGGACAATTTGCACCGGCCCGCTAAACTGTTCCGCGCCGCTGGTGATGTCAAGCGCGTGAAGCATGAAGACGTAACCGGGATTGGTCTTGGCGACAACATACAAAGTGCCCGCGGCTCCGTTAGCACCCGTCGTCAGATTGATGACAGGCGTGCCCATGATGCCGACTTCCTGGAAGCCATCTTCATAGCAGCCTTGTTGTGCGATGGGTATCGACGTCCCGAGGTTGACATGCCACAGCGGCACTGGGCTGTTCGGGTTATTATCCGCGTCGAAGGCGTAGACGCTATTGTGCTGGGTAGTGACATACACGACGTTGTAATTGTTCCCACCGATCGGTACGTTCGGCACGTACAGCGGCTGGCTGACCACCAGGCCGTCGACGGCGTAAGAAAACAGCTTTCCAAACTGCGTGGAATTGACATTGGCCGGCGTAAGATGCGTCTCGGTGTCGTATAGTCCGCTGCGCGTAGCATCCGCATGATAGCCCAGGACCGGAGTCTGACCACTCGACGATAAGGGGTGCAAAGCGAAGACGAGCAACACCAGGGCTGGGCACAGCTTGCGCAGGAAACCTAGACCTCGGCCCGCTGCAATCGAGCCGAAAGGACTCGCTCCACCTACGGCAGGGTGTTCGAGAGACGGCGTCAACACTTCGCAGATGCAGTTTTTCATGTGTCTCTTTCCAGTTTTATTTGGGACGTTTTACTTGCAGCTATTCAGCTACACAGGGGGGAGAGGCAGCTGTTTATTAACCCTACGAATAAGTTCGGTTAACGAGCCGGCGGGATTATCTCACCAACAATCGCGTTCGTCAACCTGAGTTTCACCGGGGAGTGAGGACGGCTCGGTTGCGCAGAAGGGTGGAGAGACTTGAGTTTAGCTTCGACCATAGTGACGGCGCCTCCACGGGCTCGCATGCCGCTTTGGGCGCTTTGCCAAGCCACTGGCCGTTTTCGGTCCGGCCAGCCCGGACTACTCATTTCGGCTGCCCGTCACGGTGGTTGGCGCCGCCGCAGGTTTGTGCTACTAATGCGCAATAATCTGCTTGTTGACAAATCGCAGCAACGATCCTAAAGTTGTGCTCCCCGGCTTGTTCCGCTGCGGACGGAAGGGCAGCCCCCGACCCGCATTCAACACTCGACGACGTATTACTTTAAGCAAAGACTGTACCGGAGAGAATTTATGAACGCAGGAACCCGTACCCTCGGCTTGTTGAAGATACTGCTGGCTGCGCTGTCGCTCGTCACACTGGGGCGCGCTCAAACCACGCAAACACCTTTAGAAATGCTGCCCTACTCCTCGAGCATGCTGATGGCGCGTGCTATCCGGGCGGGTAGAATCCTGCCGCAATCGGCGAGTGCACTCGATGTGGAATCAAACGTACTGAATTGCACGCCGGGACCCTGCGTCATGCCTACCTCGCAAGCATCGCCTGCAGGTGATACCAACCCGGTAAACACAACTCCGATCGTTCCAGAACCTAGTAATATGAGTGTCTTTTTGTCAGGAGCCAACGATTACAACTGCCCGAACGAACTCGGTTTTTACATTACCACCAACACGGGATCGAGTTGGAATCACACCTGCATGGGGACTGCGACGGGAGCCACAGCCGGCGACGGTGGTCCGGGGGTCGCTTTCGATATCAAGAACAATGCCTATATCAGTGGCATTGAGTCCCTCTCCAGCGACTCGACGGAAGTCGTCATCGAAACCTCGAGCAACTCCGGAAGTACCTGGAGCGCGCCTCAGGTCGCGGTAACGCCGCTGTTCACCGGAGGGACAGTGGACGCCGATTGGATGCAGATTGATATCACGGGCGCCAGTCCCTACGCGAACTGCATCTACATCTCCACGACTCAGTTCGATGCCTCCAACGACAGCACGATCGCGGTTGCCCATTCCTGCAACAAGGGTGTGACTTGGACAAACGTTCAAGTGGATACCCTGCAAATTGCAAAGAAAACGGCCGACCAGTTTAGCGACCTGGCTATCCAGAACAACGGTACGGTCTACGTGAGCTGGATGCGCTGCCCCGAGACCAGCAGAATCGGCAACTGCGGCGCCACAGTGGCGAGCATGCTAGTCTCGAAATCGAGCGATGGGGGCAATACCTGGTCGACGCCCGTCGTCATGGCCAAGGTTCACTTGGCTCCCGACACCTGCGGCTCATTCTATGGCTGCCTGCCCAATACTCAAGAGCCCCTTACCAACATACCGGCCATCGCGGTTGATAACTCCGCTCGCCAGCACGAAGGCAACCTCTACGCCATCATGTACAACTACAACTCGACTGCCAGACAATTGCAGGTCGAGGTTGTAACTTCATCCAACGGGGGAACGACATGGAGCGCGCCGGTTCTGGTCTCTCCCGTCTCGAACCACGACCAGTTTTTTCCCTGGATTACGGTGAATAGTGTTGGAAAAATCGGCGCGACCTGGCTTGATCGTCGCAATGATCCAGCCAATGTGAACTACCAGGCTTATTCCGCTCTCTGCCACAACGGAGGTCAACTGTTTGGCGCCACAGGCGACGTCGACACCGCCGGAACGGCAGTTACGTGGGTGGGTGGGGACCAGTTCGGCGACTTGAGCGATGGTGACGCGATCACCATCAACGGCGTCAACTACACGGTTGCCACGGTCAATTCAATCACTTCCCTCACCCTAACCACCAGTGCGGGTACGCAGACGGATGTGCTCTTCACCGGATATTCTAATGTGCCTCTCACCCCAAATTTGTCGAATCCGAACAACGACGGTTTTGGTGGTGTTTTCATGGGCGATTACACCGGCAACTACTTCCAGGGACACACCATTTTTGCTTCCTGGATGGATAACGGCAAGACGTCCACCATGATCGATCTCGCTGGCGGGTACGTCGTCGAGTAGCGAAGGACGGAGCGTCCTAAGGGTGAACTGCCCGTCTGTCGGCCCACGGCGAGGAGTGTGAAAATTCTTTCAGACTATCGGCGAACGGCGTCCGGGTGTATGATCGGGCGGCTTTTTAGGGGAGAGAGATTTCCAGCACGACATTCGTCGATCAAATCGGGTTGAAGCGGGAGGAAAAATGAGGAGTTCTCGAGTAACGCGAAGCGGCGCGATTCTATCCGCCGTCGTCGCACTTTTTCTGCTGGGTTCGGTTGGAACGGGATACGCACAATTGAACCTGGTCTATGTTGAAACCAACGACGGCGTCAAGAATGCGAATTCGGTAGCCGCCTACAGCAACGATGGATCGGGCAATCTTACTCCGCTGGCGGGGTCTCCCTATTTGACGGGCGGTACTGGCGTCGGTGGAAACGGCGCGGGCAAAGATGGCGCCCTCGATGCGGACCAGGAGGTCATCATCAATTCCGCCGGCACTTTGCTGCTCGCGGTCAATGGACACTCGAACTCAGTCGCGTCGTTCACTATCAACTCCGACGGCACGCTGACAACTGTCGCCGGCTCTCCATTCACCGCTTCTGGAAGAGATCCCGTGAGTCTGGGATTGTTCGAGAACTACCTGCCGGGCGGAGTAAGCCTTCTGACCGTGGTTGACAAAGACGGCGATCCCAACCAGTCGGGTGGAACTCCCAGATACGTCAATTACAAGATGACCTCTGGCGGGGCCCTCACGGTGATGGCCGGCACCGCAGTCGCCATGCCCGCGGGAAGTAATCTTTCGCAGGCTCTGACCGACAAGGCCCTCGGCCTGGAGTTTACCGATGAGTTCATGGCGACGCCGTCGACCATTACCGCGCGCAAGGTAGCAGCGAACGGCAGAATGACCACGGTCAGCTCGGTGCCTTCGCCCGATGGATTACTTCTGCTGGGCGAGGTGAAGCATCCTACTCAGAACATCATCTACGTCGCGATGCCGGGATCGAACGGAATGGCAGTGCTCACCTTTGACTCAGCGGGTAACCTTACATTGGCAAACACTGTTGCCAACGCCGGCAACACGATCTGCTGGTTTGACACCAATGCCGCCGGCACCTACCTTTACAGCGGGAACGCCGGAGATGGAACGGTCAGCGTCTTTGATATCAGCAACCCGACCAGTCCGGTGGAGACTCAGTACTTTAAACTTAGCGGGAACGCTCGCACCGCCAATGTGCGGGTCGATCCGACCGGGCAATTTCTGTACGCCATGGACGTCACCCACTTGCATGTGCTGAACATCAGCGCCGTGGACGGGACACTTTCTGAAACCGCTCCGGTAGTTAACTTACCGACGCCGAAGGGCTACTCAGCTCTTGGCATCGCAACTCTGGAACTGCCGGCAACGGCGGTGAAATAGTGAATTATGGCCATTCGTTGATCAAAAAAGATCAAATCAGTTTTAAAGGGGGAGGAAAAATGACGAGTTCTCGAGTAACGAGGTGGAGCGGCGCGGTTCTGTGTGCCGCGGTTGCGATCTTTCTGCTGGGTTCAGTTGGAACGGGATATGCACAATTGAATCTGGTCTATGTAACAACCAACGACGGCGTCAGGAATATGAATTCGGTAGCCGCCTACAGCAACGATGGATCGGGGAATTTGACTCCGCTCGCGGGGTCTCCCTATCTGACGGGCGGCACTGGCGTCACTGGCAAGACCGTGCCCACAACTGGCGGACTCGATGCGGACCAGGAGGTCGTCATCAATTCGGCGGGCACTATTCTGCTCGCGGTCAATGGACACTCGAACTCAGTGGCATCGTTCACCATCAACTCCGATGGCACGCTGACTACTGTGGCCGGCTCTCCATTCACGGCTTCCGGAAGAGACCCGGCGGCTCTGGGACTGTTCAACAACTACCTGCCGAACGGAAACAGCCTGTTGACCTTGGTTGACAAAGACGCCGATCCCAACCAGTCGGGCGGAACACCCAGATACGTCAATTACGAGATGACCTCTGGCGGGGTCCTTTCGGTGATGAAGGGCACTGCGATCGCAATGCCCGTGGGGAGCAATCTGTCGCAGGCTCTGGTGGACCAACCTCTTGGTCTGGAGTTTACCGACGAGTTTAAAGCGACGCCTTCGACGATCACCGCGCGCAAGGTAGGAACAAACGGCAGAATGACCACCATAAGCTCGGTGCCTTCGCCCGATGGAGGAGCTTTTCTGGGCGAGGTGCTGCATCCTACGCAGAACATTATCTACGCAGCCCAGCCGGCATCGAACGGACTGGTAGTGCTCACTTTCGATACGACGGGTCATCTCACCGTGGCAAACACGGTGGCCAATGCCGGCAACACGATCTGCTGGGTAGACACCGATGCCGCAGGACACTACCTTTACACCGGCAACAACGGAGACGGAACGGTCAGCGTCTTCGATATCAGCAACCCGACCAGTCCCGTGGAGGTTCAGAACTTTCAAATGAGCGGGACTGAACCTCGCACCCTCAACATCCGGGTCGATCCTACTGGGCAATTTCTGTATGCCCTGGACATCAACCACATGCATGTGCTGAACATCAGTGCGGTGGACGGGACGCTTTCCGAGGTTGCTCCGGTAGTTACCTTACCCACGCCTAAGTCTAACTGGGCTCTGGGCATCGCGACCTTGGAGCTGCCGTAAACGTCGCTGCCATAAACGCCGCAAACAATGACCGATGGATTAGAAGCCGTCCGGGACTTCTTCCGGACGGCTTTTTTGCATTCATTCGTTCCCAGCGAGATCCCCGTCAATTGCGGACTTTCGACGTACACGGGCCCAAGCAAGGCGGGAGAGCGAGAAGTTGCAGCCGGATTATGACGCAGTGTGTATGCAAAATCTTTCAGGCTTGACAAACCGGCGATGTCGAGACAAAGTGTGTCGATTTAATTGGCGACGTCAAGTCAGATCTCCGGGGGGAGAACAACATGAAAGAAATTTCCAGAAAATACCGCACAACTAAAACGACACCGGAGAACGGGGCGCCGGTGAAAAACTCCGCGGCTGAGCTTTCCAATGCGAGCGATGCGAACTCCAACATTGCCTCCATCGCGCGGCGCAAGTTTATCGGCAAGGTTGGGGGCGCGGCCGCCGCTGCGTGGGCTGCGAGCGCGGTTACGCTTTCGCCGCTACTCGGCTCTGAGGGCACCAAGGCGCATGCCGAAACCACGACCTCAGGACTAACTGGGGGCAGTTCCGCGAACAACCCCGTCGGCGGTCAGGCGCGAAAGAATGCGGCGTACCAAGCCCGACTGCAGACGGCCATCCAGCATTTCAATCATCCGCTGGTCGCGCAGGTAAACAATGGCGACGAGAGTCTTTATGCGAATGACGACTACATTGGCAACTACAGCAAGTGCCTGCAGCACGACGCATGGGGAGATGTGGTTCCCAGTTCGTACCAGGCATTCATGACTGCCTGTACGAGCGGATTGCAATCGGATTTCGAAGCCATTCCGCTGGGCGGCGATATACCGTTGGTATCTCCACAAGCGGGGCTGTTCTTGGAGCTCGAAGGGAATGACACCGCCGACGTAGCGATTGCACCGGCGCCCACACTGGCCAGCGCACAGCGGGCGGGAGAGATGGTGGAGCTTTACTGGCACGCCCTGTGCAGAGACGTTCCCTTCTGGCAGTACGGCCATGAACCATTGACCGCTGCGGCGATTGCAGACCTCAACAAGATGACGGATTTCCGGGGGCCCAAACAGAATGGCGCGGTAACCGCGCGCACATTGTTTCGCGGATTCACCTCGGGCGACCTGGTCGGCCCCTACATGTCTCAGTTCCTCCTGATGCCGATAGGCTTCGGAATGGGAAATTTGGCGATCAACAATTCCAGCGGGCAGCCGGCACAGCAATACAACAAGTTCGTTACCGGCCTTGACTACATGACAGACTCGGCGTCGTGGTTGGCGGTACAGAACGGCCAGGCGAGTGTCCCTTCTCAATCCAGAAGCATTTTCTTCGCTTTCGGAACCAACCAATTCCAGCCAAACCCTGGCTACCTCTATACAGCTCGAGACGTGACCGGGTTGATCCACGTGGATGAGCTGTTCCAGCACTACTTCTGGGGGGCGGCGGAACTGTTGGGTGAAGGCTTCCCACTCAATCCGGGATGCCCCTACAGCGCTGTGAACACGCCCAATGAAACGGCGTTTGCTACTTATGGAGGAGCACACATCACCGGCGCCATGGCTGACGCCGCGTTACGCGCGATCCACACCGTGTGGTACCAGAAATATTACGTACACCGCGATCTGCGGCCGGAGGAATATGGCGGCTGGGTCCACAACACAATCAACCAGCTCGGGCTGGGCAACTATAACCTGCATTCGGATGTGTTGAACTCGCAGGCGGTGCAACAAGTATTCAGCAAGTACGGCACTTACTACCTTCCCATGGCCTTTCCTGAGGGCTGTCCTCAACACCCCTCGTACGGATCGGGCCACGCCACAGTGGCAGGCGCCGCCATCACCATGCTGAAGGCTTATTTCGACTGCAGCACCTCGTTTGTGAACCAGGGAATCACTCCGGTGTTCTCGCCGGACGGAGTAAGCCTGACTGCTTACACAGGTTCTGACGTCGATCAAATCACCGTGGGAACCGAACTCAACAAGCTGGCTTCGAACGTCGGAGTTGGGCGCAACCTGGCCGGCGTGCACTGGCGCGCGGACTATCAGCAGTCGCTGCTTTTGGGTGAGACCGTTGCCATCAACATTCTGAAGGATGTGGTCAACACCTTCAGCGAAAGCAACGTGTTCTTCCAATTCCCTAAGTTCGACGGCGCTACGATTACGATCAGCAAGACCGGCGTCTACTGATTGTGATGCTACTCGCAGGTTTCGCGGAGACGGTCCCTTCGGCCGTCTCCGCGTATCTTCTCCCCCTCGGAGACAGTAAATGGGTTCTGTCGTTTTCGTTATCACGCTGGTTGCGCTATTCGGTGTGATCGCGCTGCTTGCGTCTGCTCGTGCCGGTAGCGGGCTGCGTAGCAGTCTGGCCCGCGCAAGGGGCCACGAGAGCGCGACCTCCGAAGCCACGCTAACCCGCCCGAAGAACAATGTTGCCGGCGCAGAGCCCCGGCATACCTGCGCCTTCCAATTGAGAGTCCAGGTGGCACAAAGCCCATTCGAGTCAACGCCGCCCCGGTAACAGCGGCCAGCCGATCACCATCCAACTCTCCCGCGATTACAAGAGTCGATTGACGCGCCCTCACTGGGTTGCGCATTCTCCGGCCCGCAGACCGGTGGATAAACGTGGAGTACTATACTTGGAAACCTTTGCCGATGGGGTCGACACGAAAATGTTAACCGGAGCTTTCCGGCGGATAGCTTTTCAACTTCCTCGCATCTTCATTGCTTTCTTCCTGTTGCTATCGGCGTTTTCCTGCCTGCTCCGTGCGCAGAGTCGCGAGGATCGCACAGTTAACGTGCTGTACGCTGGTTCGCTCGGCGCCGTGATGGAAAACGGCATTGGTCCCGCGTTTACCCGGGCCAGCGGTTACGGCTACCAGGGCGAAGCCCAAGGATCGTTGGGAGCGGCGCACTTGATTCGCGATCGCATGCGACGCCCGGACGTCTTCATCAGCGCTGACCCGTCGGTAAATCAGAAAGTCCTGATGGGGCCGCAGAACGGCAACCACGTTACGTGGTTCATGACTTTGGCCTCGTCTCAACTGGTGCTGGCTTACAACCCGAAAAGCAAATTCGCGGACAAATTCAAAGCGGCGGAGGAGCAGCGTATTCCATGGTATGAAGTGCTGCAAACTTCTGGAGTGCGCTTCGGCCGCGGCGACCCGAGTATCGATCCCAAGGGATACCGCACGCTCTTTCTCTTCCGCCTGGCAGCGGAGTACTACCATCGACCGGAAATTCCGAGTTTGCTGGGCGATCCCATGAACCCGGCGCAGGTATTTCCCGAGATTGTGTTGCTGGCCCGCGTCGAATCAGGTGAGTTCGATGCCGGAATTTTTTACAAGCATGAGGTCGTTGCCCGGAAAATGCCGTTCATCTCTTTACCACCAGAAATCAACCTGGGTGATCCGGCGTCTGCCGCGCGCTATGCACAGGAAACTTATGTGACGCCCTCGGGTGAGCTGGTTCATGGCGCGCCGATCATTTTCACCGTTATGATTCCGGATACGATGCGCCATCATGATGCGGCAATCGCTTTTGTGCGATTCCTGCTTTCGTCCGAAGATCTTTCATCCGGAGATCTGTGGAAGCAATTTGGCTTCGGAAGCGTGACGCACCTGGTTGGCGGCGACGACTCCCAGGTACCGGCCGAGCTTCGCAGCTTCGATGGCGGGCCTTTCTGAGATGAAGCGCCGCTTCACACCCACGTCGCTCGTGTTTGGCGTATTGGGTGGGCTGCTTCTGCTCGATCTGGTTCTCCCCATCGCAAACCTGTTCCTGCATGCCGATTGGAAAGGGTGGATGGTGGCCTTGGCCCAGCCAGGGGCGCGGGACGCCATTGAAGTTTCTCTTGCAGCCACAGGCATTTCGGTTTCGATCATGACCGTGCTCGGCGTGCCGCTGGGTTACGTACTTGCGCGAGCCGCTCTTCCTTTCAAAAGCCTGTGGGTTGGCCTGATTTTCTTGCCGATGGTAGTTCCGGATCTGGCGGGTGGGATTCTGCTATTGCAGATGTATGGGCCTTACGGGATGATCGGTCACGCGCTGGACGCACGTAACATCGAGTTGACCAACAACCTGGCAGGCATCGTTCTGGCCCAGCTCTTCGTGGCAGCGCCCTTCGTGATCGTCTCTTCGATGGTGGGATTTGCCGGCGTGGACCGAGAACTGGAGCAGGCGGCGGCTACCTTGGGTGACACGCGCTGGCAGATTTTCCGCGATGTCTCCCTGCCGCTGGCCAAGCCAAGTATTGCGGCTGGCGTTACTCTGGCCATGATCCGAGCCCTGGGGGAATTCGGAGCGACCCTCATCATGGCTTACAATCCCCACTCTCTGCCGGTCTACATGTGGGTCAAATTCGAATCCGACGGGCTGGCGGGCGCGATGCCGACCGCGTTCTGCCTGGTGATGCTGGCTGCGGCCGCGGTGGCGCTGTCCCTGCTTATTGGCCGGCTGGGAGGAAGGACGGACTTGGTAACATCGCTGACCGACCTCGGAGGAACCTCAGAATGAGTTCCTCGACGGGGCTGTTCCGGCGGCTGGGCTTGGCAAGCGATGAAGGTTTGGTTTCCGACTCGGCACAGAACCAGACGAGATCGGGGTTGGACGTACGTGTGGTGAAGAGTTATCCGGGCAAAGGGAGTGCGGCGTTTACTCTCGAAGCGAATTTTCAGGTCTCGACGGGATTTACGGTTCTGGTGGGTCCGTCGGGAACGGGAAAAAGCACGCTACTGCGCTGTATCGCCGGCTTGTGTGACCCCGATCAAGGGCGCATCGCTGTGGGCGATCGAGTGCTCTTCGATTCGGAACAGAGATTGAGTATCGAGCCGGCACAACGCCGGGTGGCTTTTGTCTTCCAGCGCCTCGCCTTGTTTCCCCATTTGACCGTAGAAGAGAACGTGGGATACGGGCTACGGCAACTGCCGGCAAAGCAACGCGAACCGCGAGTCAGCGGCATTCTGGAGTCGTTTCAGATTGCACACTTGCGTAAGCATCTACCCGACGCGATCTCCGGAGGGGAAAGGCAACGGGTCGCATTGGCGAGATCGTTGGTCACCGAGCCATCGTTGCTTTTGCTGGACGAGCCGCTTTCATCCCTCGATGTGGGCACTAAAGCGGGTATTGTCGAGGATCTCCGCAAGTGGAACGAACTCCACCACGTCCCGATTCTCTATGCCACTCACAGCCATGAAGAGATGTTCGCGTTGGGCGAGCAAGTGATTGTTTTCGATCCGGGGGGCGTAATGACAGATGGCTTGCCCCTCGATGTAGTCTCCACGCCTCGACGCGATTCCCCGGCTTCTTCTGCTGATTTTGAAAACCTGATGGATGTCACCGTCGTAGGCCCGAGGCCATCGAACGGAACCATGATTTGCCGGCTCGGCCCAAATCAGATTCAGATCGAAGTCCCTCCGGCTTACACGCCTCCGGGCTCCGAAATTCAACTCAGCATTTTATCCAGTGAGATATTTCTTGCTTCCGCCGAGCCCGAGCTGATTGGCTCCTGGAACCTGATCCCGGGAAAAGTGAGCGAACTCAATCGCGTTGGCGTCTTTGTCGATGCTGTTGTTGATTGTGGGATTAATCTTAGAGTCCGGGTCAGCGCGGATTCGTGGGAAGTCCTGCAAGCCAGCCGTGAAGTCTGGGTGATGATCCATCCTTTCTCCTGTCACTTCGTGCGGATCAAGCGTCTGCGCCCCTTGCAGCGTCTCGTAGTATTCGTGTGCGGTGGCAATACCAGTCGCTCGCCGATTGCCCAGGCCGTCTGTAATTCCGAGATCGCAAGGCGACTCCGCATTCCAGCATCTGCCCTCAGGATGTTTCCCGTTCGCGCGGTGAGCGCCGGACTGACTGCCGAGCCGGGAACGCCCGTGACCGAGGAGGCGCAAAGAGCCTTGCAAGCGATTGGAATCCCGCGATCGAGCCACCGCTCGCAAAATTTGACTTCGGAACTGGCCGGCGAGGCCGAAGCCATTTTCTGCATGACGGAGAAACAGCGACAACAAGCCTCGGCGATGTTTCCCCTCGCCGCCGCGAAGATTCACTGCTTGCTGCCGGGAGTTGACCTGGAAGATCCAAGCGGCGGGAGTCCGGACGTCTTCCTGAAGCTGGCTAAGCAACTACAGGAGTTGGTCGGACTGCGCTTGGCGGAGTTTGGGGTGCCCGAGAGGGGCTGAAGGAAAAACGGCATGCGTGGCCTGCGGCGCTAGCTTAAAAAAGCCGCAGTTTGCCGCTTGGGATTGAGGATCGCTGGAAGTTGCTGCACTCGCTGAAGTCGCAGTAGCGGTTTCAGCGAGCCGAGTTCGAAGCAGATGGTCGTCTAAATAACACGCTGGAGCAAAGGCGAAGAGTCTACTGGACGGTCTCGTGAAGTGTGGCTGTATTCGCGCCCGGAACTGAGGCCGTGATGATGACCGCTCCCGCTTGGGACCCCGTGGTGTAATTCACGCTTGCTTGTCCCCGAATGGTAGTTACCGGGTCCGCAGAGAAGGTTCCTCCGGCTCCGTTGTCCGAGAAGGTTACATTGACTCCCGATACCGGGTTGCCGTATTGATCGCTGAGGAGAACAACCAGAGGCTTCGGCAGTTGGGTGTTGGGCTGCGCGGATTGACCGCTCCCCGAGCCGATCTTCAGCGTTGTTGGAGCGCCCGCCACTGAGGTCTCACCGAAGTTGACCTTGAGCGCGGAGTAAGTGGCGGAGAGGCTGAGCACCTTCGCTACCGTGGGAAGAGTGTAGAAGACGGATGCGGTACCGCTGGCGCCAGTTAAGACAGGGTTCGCCGAGAAGCTTCCGCCGGCTCCGTTATCAGTAAACTGTACCGGGACACCCGACACCAAGTTGCCGTAAACATCCTCGAGACGCACCACTGCCGGCGCCACCAATTGCGTTGCGACCGTGCCACTTTGCCCGCCACCAGAGAGTAATCCCATGGAGGTTGGCAGACCGGCTACCGCCGTCACCGTAAGCGTGGCAGAAGAGTAAGTCGAGGCGGTAGCGGTAACGGAGATAGTACCCGCCTTCTTCGGCAATGTATAGCTCGTGCTGGCAGTACCCGCGCTATTCGTAGTAGCGGTGGGATTGCTGAATGTGCCGCCGGCGCCGCCGTCACTGAAAGACACGACCACGCCTTGAACCGGTACTCGTAGGCTGTTGAGTGCCTGTATTTGCAGTTGCTGCGGCAAAGTGGTTGTAACGGCTCCACTCTGGCCGCCACCGCCCGCGCCTGCCAGGGCCGGAAGCAGCCCATAGGCGACCAACTGGGTTTGGGTTCCGAGGTAAACTCTCCCGTTTGCGACGATCGGCGTGGCGAAATGAGCGGTCGCCCCAAGCGTGTCGCGGCTGGCGACCGTGGCGGAGCTGTACAGCGACGTCAGAGTTATAGCGTTCATCGCCAGCAATAAGGGATTTGCTGGGTTGCTCACCATCCAGAGTATGCCGTTGTTGTTCCCGTTCGCAGAAACTACGGGCGTGCCTCCGGAAGTAGTGGCCTTCGAAAGTGCCGTCGGCGATGTCGAGAGCAGTCCACTGCTCAAACTAAATTCCTTTACATAGTCGGTATTGCCCGCGAAATACACGCTGCTGTTCCAATATACCGGTGTGCTGTAGAACGGACCTATCGCACTCGGAAGCGACTGCACGATTTGGTCGTTGCTGAGAGGGTTATAAGTACCCAGGTTGGCTTGGTTCAACAGATAAATCGTGCCGGTCTTTCCTGCGGCGACCAGCAAGTTCGGATAAGGCCCAGGCTGTGCGAGCAGGACCAGAGGCCCGCCAGATCCAAGGTCCAGATCCTTGGCGGCCATGTTGGCCTGGTCGTATGGCGTGAAGTAGTCGTCGACGCTTAATGTGCCGGACGAATAGCTGGTTCTTAGTACACTGTCGCCAAGATCGGGGCCGCCGGTTGAAAAGTCGAAGGTACCGTTGGCTGTAGAGAAAAAGACATTTCCATTGCCATCACTCGCCGGCCCGCCACCACTCTGCCAAATCGAAGCTCCATAGGACTCGTCGGGGTCGGTGTTCAGGACAGCCAATTGTTGCAGCACCCCGGAAGCGATACCGGAATCGAAAGCAAAGAGCCATCCCTGGGCGCTGAAGTCGCAGCCATTCGATCCAAACCCTATATAAAGGACGTCGTTCTCCAGCAACAGTGCAGCTCTCTGCATCACTTCTCGCGGCTGGAAGGTCACGGTGTTGCCATCCGGCGCGATGATGGAAGCATTGATGACCAGCGGTCCGCCGAGTTGTTCCAGTCCGGTCGTGATGTCCAGGGCGTGCAAGCGGAATACGTAATTGGTGGTTGTACCGGAAACCTCTTTGGTCTTTGCCACCAGATAAATCGTTCCAGTTGCAGCGGAGATGACGGGAGTGCCCATGATGCCGGTTCCCGTGTAGCCCGTCGATGGGCAACCTTGCTGGGCGATGGGAACAGTTGTGACGCCAGCGCTTGAGTTGATCAGACTTACCTGCCACAACGGTGCGCTGCTCAGATTGTCGGCGTCGAAGGCGTAGACGCTGTCGTTTTGGGTCACAACGTATACCACGTTGTGCACAGCCGAGTCGATGGTAACGTTCGGCATGTAGAGCGGCTGGGCCACAACAAAGCCGTCGACGTTGTAGGAAAACAACTTGCCAAATTGCGCGGAATTCACGTTAGCTGGCGTCAGCAAGGTTTCTGCGTCGTAAAGCCCACTGCGCGTGTAGTCCGCGTGATAGGTCGGAACCGGAACCTGGCCGAACAGGAGCGCCGGGCACAAGACAAGCGAAACAAGCACCAACGTTGCGATGGCTGCGCCCAGGGAAAGCACGCGACCATTCAGCGCCAAGCCCGGACAAACAAGGACCGGATTGTGAGCTCGATCATCGCGGCAACCCAAACCGCCGCGACCAGTACTGATTTGCGACATAGATCGACGACCTCTCATTGCGGGGGAGAATACTATCTGGGGAACACGCTGTCGGGGGGACAGTAGAAACTCAAGAATTCTTGCCGAATGCAGCCCGGTTGTCGATGGCTCCAAGGGGCCAGTGCGGCGCTTGATCGACATCCCGTGCACTTGCCTCGGGCTCGCCCGACGGTTGCTCAGTTGGCGCTGCAGCTGCTCAGCGGGGGCAGCTCGGCAATCGCGGTGTACCAATAGTCTTCTGTCGTGCGGTTGACTGGCAAGTATTCGCCAACGACCCAAACCGTGCAGGAATCGCTGGGATCCAAGACCGCTCCGTACCAGTCTCCCCAGCGATAGTTGGCTGAGTCAGTGTCTTCGGCATCGCCATCGCTGCTTGGACTGGCAATGTAGCCGTAGCTTTCAAGGGTCGAAGTACCGGCGGTCAAATAAACGCCATCCAACCCGGGATGCTCATTCGATCCCGCGCCCGATACGTTCACAATTCCTTGCAGATTCCCAACCTGGTCACGCGCCACACTGGGAAGAGAAACATAAGCATTCGGATCGAGAGGATCCGTGACCGGATAATCGGAGGCCACCTCGATGACTGGAGGATCGGAGGGGCTCCAACGCAGAATCCGGAGATCGGCTTCGGTTTGACTCAGGGTCGCGCTGGGCTTGATTTGGATGGCGTGGGCCGAAGTCCAGATTCCACCTTTCCCGCCGTTCGAGGTGTAATGGAAGAGCTGCTGCATGCGATCGCCCACCGAATCGATGTAGATTCCGGTCTGGGCCGTGGAGGGCTGTGGAACGCAAACCGTATCGTAATAGTTGCTCGCGGTAAAGCACGCCAATTGATCGCCACCCGCTTCGGTCGAGGGAAGATTCCAACTGCCTTCAGAGCTGGGTTTGGGAGTGGCGGCGGTCCAGTTAATGGTCCAGCGCTCGACCGCCTGCGTCGCAGTCGGGTTGGTCAGATAGCCATGATTGTGGGCGGGTTCGACCATGTAGGTAAACATCTCTCCGTCACTGGCAATGGGCGGGGTCGTATCCGAATTGTTGGCAGGCATCCAGCTTCGGCGTTGATTGAAGGCGACCAGCGGGTGCGCGACGGCACAGGCCGGGGTATGCGATTTATTGACCCAGGGATTGCCGGTACTAGCGCGAAGGCCGGCCAGATCCACGGCGCAGATTAGGACTCCATTGATGTTGTAGTCATTGTTGGGATCCTGAAGATCATAGGTGATCCACATCGCCTGAGTCTTGGCCGCTGGGTAGGGAGGCTTGTTGGTTTGTGACGTTTGCCACAATCCCGCCTGCGGATAGTCCGGATAGTAAAAACTCCCGTGAGCATTCGTGGGGATCACCGTGTCCAAGTCGAACTCGAAGGCAAACCAGCCGAACGCTGGACTGGTCGAACTCACATCCTCGACATTGCTGATCGCCACGCACATGTACTCATGCCCGTTAATTGTGGAAAGGATTCGCTTCTGCATGATCCAGCGGTCGTAGACATTGTCGTGCAGCAGTTGAGCGTTGGGACTATCGGTCGTGGGGCAGTTCGGAGTGTTTCCGCTGTTATTGCTGTTCTGACTCCAGGCAGTGGAATCGGCTTTGGGATTTGCGTTCCCCATGAAGTTTACCGGTTGGAAGGCGTTGGGGCCGTTCTTGTACCAGCACTGGTAGGCGCTGTTGACGTGTTCGCAGAATTCGATTGTTCCCACTGCGATCGTGGGATCAGGTGCGGCCGACGGTCCTATGCGTTCCTGGATGGTGTTGAGCCCCTCCATGACAGTCATGCTACCGCTCTGGGCGAGGCCCATGCACGTAAAGATAAGAACCGATATCGCCAGCAACAATCGAAACCGCATTTTGCTTCTCCCTGGGGATGGCCAATAAAGATGGCTCGACAAAAGAGTGGAATAGCACCTCTGATACCAAGCCGAACCAAGTGTAACTTGTTTATTCTTAATGACTTACGGAACATTCCACACTGCGTTCGCGGGCCGGACGCAAACTCTTGCAGTTAACCGGACGGCTGCGGTCGCCAGGAATAGAGGTATCGGTGCGGTCGGAGGGTTCGAGCTCTACGGCCGACCACCGAGCAAATATTGATATCGTAACTGCAACGGAAACGTGGTCAGGTTGACCAGCCAGTCGCGCGGTCCCCCGGCTGAGTCACGGGCGTCAACAATCGTTATTTTTCCGCCGCCTAGTTTGTCGGGGTTACCGCCGAGATCATGTTGCACACGCACCCTGGCCTCTGTGCCGTCGAGGAACGGCATTGCAGGAGGAGTGCCTACGACGTCAGCCGCAATCTCCCGCATCCACTTCTCCGGTTCGCGAACGAAATCCTCGTAGCGCAAAAGCCGGTAGCTGCGCGTCTTTAGCCTCAAAGCCTCCGAAAGAAGATTGAAGGACCACCACCAGGCTATGACTTTGCGGCGCGGATGGGCTCTCAGGTATCCCTTTTTCTTCGCCCAACTGGCTACCACCCGGTGGGGATTCCGAACGACGTGCAAAACATGAAGTTCAACTTCGGGTATAAGGCTGGCCAGTAACGCGTTGGCGGGATTCTTGGAAGAATCGACAATCACCCGGCAACCGGTCTCGCGTGCCACGGCGCGATACATTTCCGCCAAGGCGTCCAAAACCGGCCGGTAGGCTTCAGGAGTTCCCGAGCGGCCCGACGCCATGAGCAATGAGGGAAACTTGCGAATGCGCACCACATCGGAAGCTTGCTGCACAAGGTTCGGCGGAATAGCCCGGATCTTGTCCTTCCAGAACGAACAAGCCGATAAGGGAGAGCCACAGCCGCAGGGAAAGTCTCTGGCCCGGATGTTGACGTCGAAAAGATAGCGCGCTGCTTCGCCGATGTTCACGAAACCCTCCACTTCGCCGAGCAGGCGAGCCAAAAGGGTAGTTCCGCTGCGTCCCGAGCCGGCAATGTAGAGCACGGTTATCTTGTCGTTTTGCATCTCTGTATTCTGGCCCTGCAACTTGGAAATGCCTGCCTGGCTCACTTGACTCCCGTGCCTGCGAACGTCGACTTCTGGTTGGTTCCGTAGGCCGAGTCGGTCACCGTGAGGCTCCCGTTCACGCTGCCAGCCTTGGTGGGAGCGAAGGCCACCGTGATTGTACATTTGTTTTTTCCTTTCACTTGGCTTCCGCAGGTCGTTGACTGTTGCGAGAATTCACCGCTGGGGCTGGCCACGGCGATACTGGAAATGGTGATCGCGGTACTTAGGTTGTTCTGCAGGGTGAACGTCTCCGTCGCCTGACTACCCAGAGTTAGGTTCCCAAAAGCGTAGGCCGCCGGGGTTAACTGGGCTTGCTCGATGCCCCTCCCACTCAAGTTCACGACGACGGGGGTAGCGATGGCGTTATCCATAATGGTGATGGAACCGGTTTGCGCTCCCATAGCCGTGGGAGTGAAGGTGACGTTGAGGGTGCAACTGGCGAGCGTCGCAATCGATTTGCACGTACCTGTTTCGGCAAATTCTCCCGCCACCACAATGCTGTTGATGACTACGGATTTGCTCAGGTTGTTGGTGATGATCAGGTTCTGCCCGGCGCTGGTGATCTCGACCGGTGTGTTGGCAAACGTCAGGCTTGCAGCCGAAGGGGTAAGTGGCGGGACCTGCGTCATGATGGTTACGGCGCCGGTCGTGTTCTCGGTGCTAGCGGCCACTGCGAGATCGAGCATCCCGTCGTTGTTGAAATCCCCCACCGTCAATCCCAGTGGACCCAAACCCGTCCCGTAGTTGATGTGGAATTGGAAGGTGCCATCTCCATTGCTGAGGAGATAGGTGAACGTACTCTGCATGTTGAAATTACTGGTGACCAGATCGAGGAAGCCATCGCCGTTCAGATCCGCGCCGATTTCAACGGTGGGGTCGGATCCGGTTGAATAACCGGTCAGCGGCTGGAATGTGCCGTTTCCTTTTCCAAAAGCGAGAGAGGTGGTACCGGAAGTTTCCTCGCCGATCGCCAAATCGAGTATCCCGTCGTTGTTAAAGTCCGCCACCGCCACGGAGTGTGCTCCGGTGTGGATGTCGGCCAGAATCGTGCCAGTCTCGAAAGTTCCATCTCCGTTGCCCAGGAGGACGGAAACGCTGTCACCCGTGAAACTCGCCACTACGAGATCCAGGAAGCCGTCGCCATTGAGGTCTCCCACTGCCACTGAAACCGGCCCGCTGGCGACCGCGGGAGAGGACTTCAAAGTAAATGTTCCGTTGCCGTTGCCCAGGAGAATGGAAATCGTATTTCCCGCCTCATTGGCCACTGCCAAATCGAGATTTCCGTCCCGGTTGAAATCCCCAACCGCAAGCCACGCTGGATTCTGGGTGCCGGTACCGGTGGAAAAGTCTTGCTTTGCCTGGAACGTGCCGTTGCCGTTCCCCAGGAGCACAGAAACTGTATTCGCCGTAGAATTCGCCACCGCGAGATCAAGGATGCCGTCGCCGTTGAAGTCCCCTGTCACCACGGCCACCGGCGCGGTCCCGGTCGCATAGTCAACGTGTGGCTGAAAAGTTCCGTTACCATTGCTGAGCAGAATCGAGACGGTATCATCCGCCTGGTTGGTCACGGCCAGATCGAGGGTTGCGTTGCCATCAAAATTACCCGCCACGATCGCCGACG
Organism: Candidatus Sulfotelmatobacter sp.; assembly: GCA_050012155.1. GTDB lineage: Bacteria > Acidobacteriota > Terriglobia > Terriglobales > Acidobacteriaceae > Sulfotelmatobacter. The sequence goes on from JBEKHS010000003.1 coordinate 63,627, forward strand.
GAGAATTACCCACGGCCCAGTCTGTCCTGGTGAAGCCCAACGCGGTTACGGGCATTGTAACTTCAAACAGAGCGAAATTCGACAAACCACCGCCCGGAGTTGGGCTCGATACCGTCACCGTTGCAGTTCCTGCTGTGGCCACGTCCGTTGCCAGAATGGAGGCGGTTAACTTGGAGCTGCTGACGTACGTGGTCGTGCGTGCGCTTCCATTCCAGTACACGGTTGAGCCGCTTACAAACCCAGTACCATTCACGGTCAGGGTGAAGCCCGCACTTCCCGGCGTGACGGCTCCGGGGACCAAGGGCAGATTGACAAATGGAACCGGGTTCTGCCCAGATGCAAGCGACACCGAACCCACGAGAATGAGCAGAACTGCACGAACCACAACCGACCCCAGAATGGACTTCATGAAAGTATTTCCCCCAAAGCTGCGTTTTGTTACCACTTGCTCCCGCTTTTGCCGGAAACAGTGGCACATCTTCACTGCCGTGCGCACAACCGAGACGAATCGAAACTTTTCCGCCACAGTCCGTGCAGCTATTGCCCGGTTCCGGTTAGCGACACTCCCTGGGGGCTGGTGGTGCCGCTGTAACCGACCGTCAACACGCCATTGATGGTGCCCGTGGAAGTGGGGCTGAAAGCAATTCCAATGGTGCACGATCCCATAGCAGGTACACTCTCGAGTGAACAAGGATTCGAACCAGTGGTGCTCAGCACAAAGTCGCCGCTGGCGACGATCGACTGGAGCACCAGAGCTGTGCTCTCGTTATTGGTCAAAGTTACGGCTTGCGCGGGACTCGTCGTACCTACCGACTGCGCGTTGAAAGTGAGCGATGGAGGAGAGAAACTTACGGGCAGGACGGCAATCCCGGAAATTGGAAGGATCTGAGTGTTCACCGATGCGTTATCCGTGAATGTCACCGAACCAGAGATGTTTCCGGGCAGCGTCGGAGTGAACTTGACTGCAACGGTACAACTCGCGGCCGCCGCCAGCGCTCCCCCGCAAGGGGTTTTGGTGGTTGACAGGGAATAGTCGCCACTCGCAACTATGCCGCTGATATTGACAGCCGTGGCGCTGGAGTTCGTGACGGTGACCGAGTGGGCAGGACTGGTCGCATTGATCACGGTCGCGGGAATATCGAGGGTCTTGAGTGAGAACGTCAGAGGTCCGGCAGACCCGCCAGTGCCGGTCCCGGAAAGACTGACCACCTGCGGGCTGAATATGCCGTTGTACGTCACAGTCACGCCGCCTCGAACGGTTCCGGGGGCTGTCGGCGTGAATGAGACGCTGAAGGTACACCTTGATGCCCCTGCAAGCGTAGCGCCGCAGGGGATTGTCCCGCTTGCAACAGCGCTGAAATCGCCGCTGGCGACGAGCGTCAAGTTGAGCGAAGAGGAGCCATTGTTTTTCAGTGTCACCGTGCGCGAGGGACTGGTTGTCCCGACAGCAACGTTGCCGAAGGCGATCGCGGACGTCGAAATTGAAATTGGCGGCTCTCCAGTTCCACTAAGATTCAGTAGCGACGGAGTGGTGGGCAGAGAGCTGTTGACGGTGACTTCGCCGGGGATAGAACCGATGAGGGGAGGGCTGAAAGTCACGGTGATCTTACAGCTGCCGCTCGGTTGCAGCGTCGCGCCCGCACAGGTGTTGGTCTGGGCATAATCTCCGCTGGCCATGACCGTGTTGATGGTGAACGGAGTCGATCCGATGTTGCTGACGGTTGTGCTCTGTGCCGCGCTTGTCGTACCTGCCGTCTGAGCGGAAAAGATAAGACTCGTCGGCGTAAAAGTCAGTGCAGAGGCGAGTCCCGTGCCGGTGAGGCTGGCAGTCTGTGGACTGTTGCTCGCATTATCCGAAACCGTGAGCGTACCCTGGCGGCTGCCCGTGGTCGTGGGAGTAAAAGTCACCTGGATGGTGCAACTCGTCGCGGATGCAAGACTGCTTCCGCAATTGTTCGTCTGGGCGAAATCGCCGCTCGTGCCGACGCTGCTGATGCTAAGCCCGCTGGATTGATTATTCGTCAGCGTAAACGTCTGTGCGGCGCTGGCAACTCCCACCTGCTCCGAACCGAAGGCTGCGCTCGTCGGAGAGAGTGTGACGCTCGCGTTCGCCGCGGAGCAACTGTTGATGGGAGGAAGCTCGGCAATCGCTGTATACCAATAAGGTTCGGTCGTGCGGTTGGCCGGCAAGTACTCTCCCACCACCCAGACCGTGCAGGAATCGCTCGGATCCAGAACTGCGTTATACCAGTCTCCCCAACGATAATTGGACGAGTTCGTGCCCTCTGCATCGCCGTCGCTGCTCGGATTGGCGATATATCCGTAGCTTGCCAGCGCGGACGAACCGACGGTCAAATAAACTCCGTCGAGCCCCGGATGCTCGTTCGATCCCGATCCCGATACGCCCACGATCCCTTGCAGATTCCCCACCTGATCGCGCGCGAAGCTCGGCAGAAAAACATACGCGTTCGGATCGTTCGGGTCGGTAACCGGAAAATCCTGTGCGATCTCAATGGCGGGGGGAACGGCGGTGCTCCATTGCAAAACCCGAAGGTCGGCTTCAGTTTGACTCAGAGTGGTGCTGGGGTGGATTTGGATAGCGTGGGCCGAGGTCCAGATGCCACCCTTCCCGCCGTTCGAGGTGTAGTGGAAGAGCTGCTGCATGCGGTCTCCCACCGAATCGATGTAGACTCCGGTCTGGGCGGTGGAGGGCTGCGGAATACAAACCGTGTCGTAATAGTTGTTGGCAAGGAAACACGCCAGTTGATCGCCGTTCGTTTGCGTCGAAGGCAGATTCCAGCTGTTTACGAAAGTGACGGTGGGGGTTGCGGCGGTCCAATTGATCGTCCACTGTTCAACCCCCTGGGTGTCTGACGGTGCGGTGAGATAAGTTGAACCATTGTGCGTCGGTTCTACCATGTATGTGAACATCTCACCATCCGACGATAGCGGAGGAGTGGTGTCCGAATTATTCGCAGGCACCCAGTTGTCCCGCGGATAGTAAGAGGTTAGCGGGTAAGCGACGACACAGGCCGGAGTATGCGAGTTATTGACCCAGGGACTGCTGGTGCTGGCGCGAAGGCCAGCGATATCCACGGCGCAGATCAGGATTCCGCTGGTGTTATTGTCGGAATTCGTATTCTGCAGGTCGTACGTGATCCACATCGCCTGATCTTGAGCTGGCGTGTAGGGCGGCGTTGTGGTTTGTGAAGTCTGCCACAATCCAGCTTGCGGATAGTCCGGATAGTAATAGTTCCCCTGCGCATTCGTAGGGATCACCGTGTCTAAGTCGAATTCAAAGGCAAACCAGCTGAACGCCGGATTGGTCGAACTCACATCTTCCACATTGCTGATCGCCACGCACATGTACTCATGACCGTTGAGAGCAGAAAGGATTCGTTTTTGCATAATCCAGCGGTCATACACATTGTCGTGCAGCAACTGGGCGTTGGGGCTGTCGTTGGTGGGGCAGTTTGGAGTGTTTCCGTTATTGTTCGCGTTCTGGCTCCAGATGACGGTGTCGCTTTTGGGGCTGGTATTTCCCATGAAGTAGACCGGCTGGAGCGCATTGGAGCCGTTCTTGTACCAGCACTGGTAGGAGCTGTTGACGTGCTCGCAGAATTCGATGGTTCCCACTGCGATGGAGGGATCGGGGGCGGCAGTGGCCCCAATGTTGCCGAACTGGACGGTGTTGAGCCCCGTGACCGTAGTCATGGTTTGCGCCAGCCCCGCGCTCGCGGCAGCCAGAACAAACAACACCAGGAACAATCTTGATCTCATTGGAATTGTCGTTGTCTTTACGCGCCAATTCAGATCCGGCGCAAATACCGATAGTCGCAATCAGCCTTTGGCAAGGCTTGAATGGCACGAGTTGAACAGAGTTCTAGCCGAGAATGGCTGCTTCAGACGATCTGGCAACCATCGCCGGATTCAGAAGCGGCAGTGAAACTCCGCGCAATTTATAGGACTTCGGTCGAGGAAGGCGGACCGAGCGACGATAGCGGCGGGCCGTTTGCGGGGGATATGAAGAAGTCAAGACCGATGTAATCATCGGGGCAAACCGGATGATGCGCAGCGTCCGCCGGCGGGATGGCATGATCGCCACCCGCCAGCGACACAGGAATTCACTGCACGTTCACAAATTGCATTACCGAAGGAACCCCCGCGGTGTTGAGGATAGCCAGCATGTAATAGCCGGGAGGAGCCAGGTTGGCATTTGCCGGCGGGGTTACCGTGAGCTCGCCGGTTCCGGCTGTGAATGTCAGAGTCACATAGCGATTATCGTCCATGGGAACGGTGTGGGTGGTTGTGCCAGCACGCAGCAATGCGACCTTGGCGATGCCCGCCGCATTGGGTGTGGTGATCGTGAATTTCTTTCCGTAGGTAAGGGTGCTGGGCGCCGAAGTGATCGTCGGGCGCGCGCCTTTGAAGAAGTACGGTGGAGAGTAGAACTCGTAAGTGTTCTCGAGCTGCGTGCCGCTGTCAGAGCCCGCCGACAGCACCCGGCCATCGGGCAGGAGCAGAGCGGTTGAATGATAAGCTCGCACCGCATTCTGCGGGGGGAGCAGCGTCCATTTGTTCGTGCTAAAACTGTACAACTCAGGTTGAAATACGGGCGAGCTGTAATGCTGACTCTGGTCGCCTCCAATGATCATCAAGGTGCCGTCCGGCAGGTAAAGCAGGTTAAAGTTAAAGCGCGCAATATTCAAAGGAGCGCCGTAGGTCCATGCCGGTGTGGCCGCGGTGAGGTTGATGACTTCCGTAGTATTCGTCGGATCGCCGCCGCCGCCGACGTCGTTGCCCGCGCCGCCCACGATCATAACCTTCTGTTCGCCAGGCTCGAGGACTGCGGCCGCATGGTCGCGCGTCCCGAAGTTCATGGTGGCAACAGCGGACCACGTGTTGGTCGTGGGGTTGAACTCCGAGCTGTTCGGTCGCGCACCGGCGTAGAAGACATTTCCGTTGCCGAGCACAAGCAGCAAGGGATAAAGATCAACCGGCGGAGCAATATTGGCAGAGGTTGGTAACACCGTCCAGGCATTGGTGGTGGGGTTGTAGGATTCCAACTCTGTCTCGATGGTGGTTCCGTTCTGGGCCGCTCCAGAGGCAGCGAGAATGGTGCCGTTGGGCATGGCCAGCGTGGTTGGATACCAACGCGCATAGTTCATTGCCGGCCCGGTTGACCAGGTGCTAGTGCTGGGATTGAAAAGCGTCGTGTTGGTGATGCCGGAATCCGCGGGATATTGCGCGTCATCGGTACCACCGTCAACCAGCAGCGTTCCGTTGGGCAGGAACGAGTGGGCCGAGCAGAAGATGTCGATCGGCCAAGGCACTGTCACATCGGTGAGCGCACCAGTGGTTGGGTTGAGAACACGCGCAGGCGACGGCCCCCCGACACGCCCGACCGGGTAGCCCCAGAGCAGGACGTTCCCGGTATTGAGCATGGCGGCGTGGATCGCGAGCATACCCAAACTTTGCGGAGCGCTCCACATTCCAACATTCGGGGGTGCGGTGGTGGTGACAGTCAGCGTCATCTTACCGGTCCCACCGCCAAATGCCGCTGAGATGGTCGTTGTGCCGGCTGCCACTGCCGTCACCAAACCCGTGGAGCTGACCGTGGCGACCGAGGACGCAGAAGAAGCCCAAGTCGCGGTCGAACTTACATTCGCTATGGTCGCATCTCCGTACTCTGCGGTCGCGCTGAACTGCAGCGCTTTCCCAACCAGCAGCGACCAGCTCGAAGACGGAGTGATCGCTATGGCGGTAAGAGATACCGACTGGACGGTGAGGCTGCTCGATCCGGTGATGCCGTCCAAGGTCGCGCTGATGTTGACCGTTCCAGGAGCCACGGCCGTAACCAGGCCCATGGTCGGTGTGACGGTTGCAATGCTGGTGTTGGCCGAACTCCAGGTGGCCTGCTGGGTCAGGTACTGCGTGCTGCCGTCGGAGTAGTTCCCATATGCGGTGAATTGCCGCAGCGTACCCACCCCGATTGTGATCGGCTCACTCGTGTCATAAATCTGGACGATGGTGATGCTTTCCAGGGTCTGGGCGGCGGCGAACGGAGCCGACACAACCAGCAACAGCACGGCGGCTACCGCAGCCATTAAAAAACGAGGGTTCATTCTCATCGCAATCTCCTAATCAGATCCGGCAGCTTTTGCGCCACACGGGATGAAGTTGTCGTGGGTTACAGCGGATTCGCAAAGTGGATGTATGGCGCCACCGGCGCGCGGCCAGTACGACGGTGGCGCTCGCGGTTTATTGTCCGGTTCCGGTCAACGAGACGATCTGCGGTCCGGTTGGATCGGGGTCTCCGATGTGCAAGCTTGCCGTGCGAGTACCGGTCGCTGTGGGGGTGAAGGTAACAATAAACTTACAGCTGACCCCGGCCGCGACGCTGGTTCCGCAGGTGTTCGTTTGAGTGAAGTCCTTGGGATCAGTTCCCTGAATCGTAACGCTGCTGATCGGCAAGGCCGTGCTTCCGGCGTTCTTGAACACTACCGCTTTCGAGGCGCTGGAGGTGCCGACTGTGGTCGCAGGGAAGGTCAGAGTGACGGGCGCAACGGAAACCGCTGTGCTCGACGCCGTGAACTCCACGGCCTGCTGTCCATTGCCCGGAGAAAACGTACCGAAGAAAGCCAAAGTTACGGTTTCACTGCCCACGATGGTCGGGTGATAAACCACGCTGGCCGTGCAACTCGCCCCCGCCGCCAGGGTGGCAGGAGCAACCGGACAAGTAGTGGTCAGCAAGAAGTCGGTGGCATTGGCGCCATAGAGGACGATGCCAGCGGGTTCATCGTAGTATTGCCCGGTGAATGTGATTGGCACGCCGCTGTTGTTCGTAAAGGTAGACGTATTCGGCGCGCTGGAAGTGTTGATCAGTTGAGTCTTGAAGATGACGTGACGCGTGGGACCGAGGGTGATCGCAACCTGGCCATTGCCTGCCAATCCCGCGCCTGTGGAACCGCCGGTGCTTCCATTCACCAGCAGCTCGGCGCTACGATCTTGCGGCTGCAGCCACCAGTACGTACCGAGCTCCTGAGGATTGAAGATCACAGAGATCGCGCAGGTTGCGCTGGCAGCCAATGAAGTGCCGCAAGTATTTGTCCCGAGCGAGAAATCGGTTGCATTGGTTCCGCCGATTGTGACCCCGGAAATGCCGTACGGCAACGCCGTACTATTCTTCAGTGTGATTTGCATAGGAGCACTGGGAATATTCAGCTCCTCGATGGCAAACTTGGCGGGTGTAGGAGAAATAGAAATCAAGGATTGGGACATGACACTCACCATGTCTGCCGAGACGTCAACCACGGCGACGTCGAGCTTCCCGACATTGCTGAAATCCCCGATGGCCATGAAGCCCGGGCCCAGATTGGTGGGATACACACTCTGCACTTTGAAGGTCCCATTGCCATTTCCCAGCATCACTGAAAGGGTATTGTCTGTGTAGTTTGCGACCACCAAATCCAGAAAGCCGTCGGAGTTCATATCGGCGGTGGCGATCGCCTGCGAATTTACACCGATGGGATAATTCGAGTTTGCCGCCTGGAAGGTTCCGTCACCGTTGCCCAGCAGAACCGAAGCGCTCTGGGAGGCAGTCGAAAGCGCCAGGTCCATAGTTCCGTTTCCGAAATCCGCTGCCACCACGCCGGTTGGAGCCGCAGCCGTCGCGTAGGTGGCTTGGGTCGGGAAGGCTCCGCTACCATTGTTCAGCAAAATGGAAACGGTGTTGTCGCTATTATTGGCAACAGCCAAATCAGGTTTGCCGTCTCCGTTAAAATCGGCCACCGCTACAGACACCGGCTTGACCCCGGTGGCGTAGTCCTGGTGGGCCTGAAAGGTCCCGTCCCCATTGCCGAGCAAAACCGAGACCGTATTGCTGTTGAAATTGGCAACCACTAGATCGAGGTGGCCGTCACCGTTGATGTCGGCGGCCGCGAGCGCCACTGGGTTCATACCGGTGTTGTAGCCCACTTCGCTTCCGAAGGTTCCATCGCCGTTGCCCAGCAGAATGGCAACCTTGCCTGCGACGGGCTGGAGGACGGCAATATCAAGCTTACCGTCGCCGTTGAAATCGCCGAGTAACAGAGCCCCAGGATGACCGACCGGATACGTCACGGGAGACTGGAACGTACCATTACCGTTCCCGAGGTAAACGGCGACGTCATTACCCGTGCCATCTGCGGTGGGGTTGTTTGCCACCACCAGGTCCAAGATGCCGTTTCCCGACAAGTTCCCTACGGCGATGCCATCGGGGGCGCCCGCGGTTACGTCATTGCGCAGCAGCGACACCGTGGTATAGCTCTTGTTCACTGTGAAATAAACCGGGTTGGACGTGCCTCCACCCGGAGTAGGACTCGTGACCGTAATCGTGGCTGTCGCAGCTGTGGCCAAGTCAGAAGCAGGGATGGAAGCAGTCAGCTTTTCGCCGCTTACGTAAGTGGTCGTCTGCGCGGTGCCATTCCAATTGATGACCGATCCCGAAACAAATCCGGTTCCCGCGACCGCCAGCGTAAACGTCTTTCCACCGGGCGTTGCCGCCGTCGGTGTCGTCGGTTGATAAACCAGCGGCACGGGATTCTGAGCCATTGCCGGCAACGGAGACAATGCCATCAGGGTGAGGAGAACGGTCGGGACCTGAGCGCTCCGCAAAGCGGCCAGAGTGTCGCGAAGAATTGTAGCGAGCTTCTTGGCAGTACTGATGTTCATAATTAATCCTCTCTAATTCGTGACCGCAATGCCGGCCTAGCACGGCAGACTACGGTTTTTCGATCGCCTGGTAGTCGTTCCTGGGGTCTTGGGGGACCGGTATAGCACCATAGTTTTTGTCAGCTGGCGCGCGTCTGACCGGCGAGGACGTGCGCTGCTGTAGCCTTCGTTAGCAAGAAATTTTCCATCACGAGAGCGTCAATGCCCGAGCAGAAATAGCTCCTCACTGCGTCCTGGGGACGCGCCACCAACGGTTCGCCCGACAGATTGAAAGACGTATTCAGCAACATGGGAGCCTGCGCGTGTTTGCCGAATCGCTTCAGCAGGTCCCAAAAAAGAGGGTTGCTCTTGCGCGAGACGGCATGCAGCCGGATGCGGTTGCCGGGCAGGCAAAAATCCAACGGAAGAGCATTTGCCGATGGTCGCACCCAGGCCAGCGAATTCATGGAAGCGCAGAGCGGAGATGATTCAAAAAAACGCTCGCAATCTTCCTCGGGCACAGAAATCGCAAACGGACGGAACCACTCGCGGTGTTTCACGAAGTCGTTGAGGTTCTCTTTGACATAAGGAGCCCAAGGAGAAGCCAGCAAGCTGCGATTGCCGAGTGCCCGAGGCCCGAATTCCGTGCGCCCTTGAAACCAGCCCACAATTTTGCCGGTCTGCAGCAGTTGGATTGTGGAATCAAACTTCCGTTCCCATGTGCTCTGGATCTGATAGCGGGCTTTGGAATTGTCCAGCACATCTTTAATCTCGTGCGCTCCCCATCCGGGCCCCCAGTAGTTGCCAGAGTCGGGTGCAAAGCGCACAGCGTTGTTTTGCTGCCAAACCAGAATTGCCGCTCCCAAGGCGCTGCCTGAATTAGCGGGCGCGGGTGGGACAAATACCTGGCCCAGACCCAGTCTTTTCTCCAAGTCCGAAACCAGGAGGACATTCTGGAACATGCCTCCACCCAGACAAACCTGCTCGACACGCTCGCGCTTGCGATGGTGCTCGATCAGATCCGCTACGATCTCAGTGCAAGCATGTTGAACGCTGCTGGCAATGGCGCGGCGCTGATCGTCATCGAGTGACGCTTCGCCTTCCGGAATGCCAAGGCGCCGATAAAACTTGCTGGATAGGGCGAGATGTCCGGTCACTCCTCGATGGACGAAGCTGGAATCCAGACAGGGCGTTGGACCCTTCGAGCCGCGGAGCATCTCGAGGAACACTTGTTTGAAAACCGGCTCTCCTTCCATGCTCAACCATTGGGTCTTGTGCTCTTCTTTCTGCGGAATGAAACCGAGCAACTCGGTAATCCGCGAGTAGACCCAACCCGGCGAGTGCGGAAACGAGATGGTTTGCAGCGGTCGGAGGCGCGTGCCTTCCCCGAGAGCGAGCATTCCCGATCGCCCGTCTCCTTCTTCATCCAAAGTGAGAATCAGAGCGCGGTCGAAGGGTGAGAGGTAGAAGCTGCTGCTGGCATGGCAGAGGTGGTGCTCGAAGTTGAGAAAGCGGCAGGAAGAAGTGCCGTTCTTGTGCCGCAAGATTCTGAGATTGCTGAGATCGCGTGCCAGGCTACCCAGCTCGTTGGCTTCGTAATATGCTCCGGCAACCGGGGAAAAGGGAGATGTGCTGGCCGCTCCCCAGGAGCGTCGCGCCCAACCCCGTACGGGAAGCGTGGCAACGGCGACCGCATCCAGATCGTGCCATGTAAGCCCTGCCGAATCCAGGCAGAATTTAATTGCCGCCTCGGGCAGACCGCGGGTCGCAGTGCGCGCCAGCTTGGCATCTTCAATGGCAGCGACAAACTTGCCATCCACAAGCAGCGCCGCCGAGGTGTCATGGCGGAACGACGATAGTCCCAGTATTCGCATTCGTTTCGAGGACCTTGTATTCGGATACTGCCGGATCGGATGCTGATGGATTAGTCGCCGTCTCCTGCGAAAGTTGGGGACGCTTGCAGCTCAACCAACAAGGGACTGGTGCGGGAAAGAAATTCCAAGTGCCCACACTTCGGGCATTCCAACATAACTGCCCCGGCACCCTCCGGGACGAAGTTCAAACCTGTGAATCCATATTGCTCTAGTCTCTGTTGACATCGCAGGCAATTGACGGTCATGGATACCTCTCGTCACGGCTGGAGTGACTTCTTGCCACCAACATCTTGTGCAACTCGAAGTGAGTCGGCCAACTCTGTTTCGCAAAAACACTTCGCCCTGACGCACTTGGTCACAGCTCCGCCCTCTGAGTCACACCTGTGGCGCGGTGGGATAGTGGCTAACGAACAGTGGGGGAGTTCAAGACCTGCGACAAAGAGTGAAGTGATGCTACGCGATCATGCAAGGCCCTGCAAGTAGTCCAACTTCTCAGAGACCAAAGCCTCTACTGGCTGCAACATTTTGCAGTACAGTCAGTTAGGCGGGGCGACGATCCCCGTTTGCCGGCTACTGCTTGGCCATTCCGGTCTTGGTCGCGATGACAATGTCCTGATAACTGAGATAGTTGCTTCTTCCGCTCCACGCGCCAAAATGTGTGCCATCGGGCTGGAGCGAATGCTTTTGGAACACAGGCAGCACATCCGCCGGATCGTAACCGACAGCCGTCTCAGGCGTGACCGGGTCGCTGGTCCAGCAACCGTTCAGCTTATGATCGAACGGGACAGCAGCAGTTCCGGCGGCGACTCGGCGTCGGGCTTCCTCGTCCGTCAGAAAGAAAGTGATCAGACATTTCCCGCCCGGCTTAAGCACACGCGAAATCTCTGAGAGATAGTGGTCCATATCAGATGGCAGCATGTGGGTAAAGACCGATATAAGAATGACCAGATCAAATTCGGCGTTGGAGAACGGGAACCGGTACTCTCCCGGCTGATAGCGGCCGCGGGGATTGTACTGCTTGTTATAAATGTCGGCGATCTGGAATTTAAATCGCGGGAACCTGCGCGTAACATTCTTCTGGCACCACCGAACACCGCTCGGAACGATGTCGAAACCCTCGTAGGAGCCACTGGTGAGATAGCCGGTTAGAGGAACCGCCATGCGGCCGATGCCGCAGCCCATATCCAGCACCCGACCTTGCGGCTGCAAACCGCAGCGCTCCTTGTAGTATCCCAGGAACTCTTTTCCGACCTTCGCAAAGCCTCCGGAATCGGCATAGTTCAAGTAGCGTGGCGGCACCAGACCATCACGTTTCCCGAGCACCAAGTCCATGCTGTCGAGAGCGAACAGATAGGGCGTCCGCAGCGCACGCCGTACCCAGAAAGGTGTATACCTGCGCATCAGCCTCAAGGCCCCATGCGACCGCCAATATTCGTGTGCAAAGAATTCCCGGGAGAGATCGTCCTGAGTGCGTACAACTTGTTCATTTGCCATGTGTTAGTGCCCCTTTTTAATTTAGGAAGTGAAGTTTAATTTGCAGCATTGCCGCGGCAAAATGAAACAGTGCTCCGCGGCAGAATATTGCTGTTTGTGGCTTTGTGGCGGCTCGCTGTGTGGATGAACTCGGTGTTACCTAAGCATGTCGCAGCCCTCGACGAACTCCGCACAAGTAACATGGCCTCCCACTACGTCCTGAGGTAAGTGGCCATGTCCTGCTGGAAGCCGTATCCTGTTCTAGGCAACTGACCTTAGCGACAATTATTGTCGGTCCGGGTTTAAAGAAAATGTCGGGGATGGATTTCTCCGGCTGTAAGGACATCTCTATAGCATGAAGACGGAAGACGCTATGAAATCTTTGACCGCACTGCTGGCTCTTGCTCTCTGTCTGGGTTTGATCGGTTGCGGCGTCAGTAAGAGCAGCCCGCAAACTCAGATCACTCCTACCCCCTCCGGTCAAATGCAACTTGAGGTTCTTCATCCACCCACTGGAGGGTCAACTGGCGACGCCGTTCAAACTTACCTGATGTCGAATTCGGCGGTGGCTGGTGCGAACGTCTTTGTCGAATGGGCTGCCGTGGATCAGGGCCCGACGGCCAACCCGCAATATGTGTGGACCTCCATCGACAGCACGATCCAGCCGTGGACCGCGATGGGTAAGAAGGTAAACCTGATCGTCTGGGATGTTGCGGATGCCACCACGAATACCTCTACTCCGTCTTATGTCATCGCAAACTTGGGGTCGGCCAATTGGACCACCTGCGACGGCGAGGTCACTCCCAACTACTTCGACGCAGCGTTCCAGGTTCCCTACAAAGCATTTATGCAGCAGGTGATCGCGCATTACGGCAGCAACCCTTCGATTGGCTACATCCGATTTGGCCTGGCCCAGGGCGGCGAAACCTATCCGAATCAGGGCTTCGACTCCGATCCGGTTTGCTCGGCCGCATTCACCGCCTGGGGATGGACGCCGACGTCCTGGATAAGCTACCTCACTTCGATGCTGGCGTACGAGACGACGCTGAATTCTCCAAAGCAGTTGATGGTGGGAATCAACACGGTGAACATGGATACCAGCATTCCCGACCAGGTTGCAGCCTTTGCAGTGAGCAACAAGATGGGGTTTGGAAGCCAGGGATTGCAAGAGTCCGATATTGCGTCCTACGCGGCGGGGCAACCCTGCACCGCCGACTGGTGCAATCTGTTCAACCAATACCAGGGACAGGTCCCGCTGGAACTGCAAACCGCAACGCAAAGCGATCCGACGGGAGGGGGTGTAACCGGTTCTCTGGTAGCCCTTCTTCCTTTTGCCGCCGAGCGCCACGCGGACATCATGGAAATCTATTACCAGGACTGGCTGACCGCCTACGATCCGAGCTATCCGGGGTATGACCCAGCGTATGCCACGGCATTCGCATCTGCTGCCGCGCCGCAGTAATTCCTGAGGTGATTCTCGGGGATTCTCTATGCTCCCAGCCTGGAGCCGTACGTTCCCCGATAGGCGCGGAGCAGGCGCATGGGCGCAAAACAATAGATGAAGATCACCGCCTCATCGAAAAGCCGCAAGGCGTGATAGCGCATCGCATCCATATTTCTTTCGATCCATCCCAAGCGAGCCGTGTTTTTTTCATCCGGGCCGGGGTGCTGGGGCCACCTTCCGCCGTATTCGCGGTGCCAGAAATTCACGTAGCGCTGGATCTTGCACATCATGCCTCGCGACAGTAACTCGTCCTTATCCTTCGTCCCGGCAAAAATCTTTTTGCCTTTCACTCCAGCGTGGTGAGGCGCATCGTGAATAGGGGAACGGTCAGCATCCTCCAGGCGTGTCATCCGGGGATCGAAGGGAATCTGGAGGAAGTTGCAGATGCCGGCCAGCACTTCGTCCGGTTCGCGTGCCAGATCTTCATACTGGATTTGATGCACTCGCGCGCCCAAGGCCTGCAGACGATCTGCTTCGCGCTTCATTGCGCCGTAACCTAACAGCGCCCGCAGCGGCATGCCCGGCTTGGCGAACCAGGGAGACTTCTGCGCCGCGCGCACGATACTGCGACAGATATCGAATGGATTGCGATAGAGCACGATGAAGTGCGCGCCGGGAAATTCCTTGGCCAGCCGCACCATGCAGTCAAAATAGCCGGGAGACTTGCAGCCCCAGCGCGCCAATCCAGCATATTGCCGGTATACCAACTCCATCGCCTGCGGCAGCGTGGGATATTCTCCCTGCAGCGCCTGGGTATCGATTTTGTGGCGGCTCAGAGCCCCGCTCCAAAATTCCCAGCGTTCCAGCCAATCCGGGCGTGCCTTGCCCTTGCGGAACAACGGCCACAACAGCGGCAGGTTGCCTTCATACATCAGAGCAATGTGAGGATGCTGGTTGAGTAAGGTGTACAACAGTGAAGTCCCGGACCGCCACATCCCTACGACAAAAACGGGCCCGCTGTTGCTTTCTACCCTGATATTTCGCTTGATACTTTCTTTGTCTAGAATTGCGCTATTCATAGTGATCGAGTGAACAGAATTAGCGATTAGACCCCGAGGGAGCGAGCGTTGAAGCTCCGTTCCTGTCTCTTCCTCTTACGACGCAGGAACTCGGCGTACGCTATGACTGCGAGGTACAAAAACGGAGCGTGCCAGCTCATTTCAACGTTGAAGAACGAGCGGACCGCGATGATTCCCAGCACTCCAACAATCTCCGTAGATAGTTCACGTTCTGCGGCGCTCTGTGAACGATCCCAGTAGCTGCGGCCGAGGACCCACCAGCAACCCAGGAAAGCCACCGTGAATGGAATCAGTCCCCAGAAGCTCGTTCCGATCATGACTTCCAGCCAGTCGCTGTGTATCTGCGAGGCTTCCCCGGCGCCCAGCTTCCCCAGGATGGCGAACTTCCCGGCCGCATAAGCCCCCAGTCCTGTGAGCGGATGCTGCGACACCAGATCCCACGCATAGGACCACCAAACCTTGCGGCCGCTGAGATCTTCGACCTGCGTTTCGGTCTGCGATCGCAGAATGAACTCCCACAGCCTCGGTCCAAGACTGGTGAGGAACACCGCCGGCACGGCCACTGCTGCAGCTACTGCGCCGATCCAGAGGCGACGTTCATACACAAGCACGAGGAAAGCGCCGAAGATGAATCCCGCCAACGAGTTTCTCGTCTGGGAAGCTACCAGCGAGATGAAACCAAAGAAAAAAAGAAGAGCGTAGGCGATGCGATCAGACCTTTGCACGCCCCTAGCAAGGAAACGTGACATCGCAACAACGCTGATCACCGCGCCCGACACGCCGATGCTGTTGGAGGCAACAATCGGCCAGATACCCGAGAGCCGGCCCAATTCGTCCAGCGCCTGAGAGGGCCAGATTACAGCTCCGATCCAGGTCCAGACCAATTCGAGCGCGTAGATCGCCCAAACCCAATTCAGAAAGTTTCGGAACTCACGCACGGTATCAACCTTGGCCAGGACCAGCGCGAAGACAGAAACATCGAGCAGAAACTCCAGCGATTTATACAGCGTCCAGGACGCGTATACGGACCAGACTGAGGAGAGCGTGCAAACCAAACCATAAATCGCCAGCGCGCCGATCAATCCTCGGAATAAGCTGCGCAGCCAGGGAGTGCGATGACTCAGCAGTTGGTATAACAGGATTCCAGCCACGATCGCTTCCGGCCCCAGACGAAGCACAGCCCATGCATCGACGGGCGAGGATTCGACGGCTGCCACATCGCGCACGCGGAACACCAGCGTGCTGATGAAAAGAAACAGAATAAGCCAATGCCCCAGGCTCCAACCCGACCAGAACTCTGAGAGGTAAGTAGCGCCTTGCTTCAAGCCAATCACGCCGACAGCTACGGCCGGAGGAGCGAGAAGGATGACGGCCACAATCAAGGGCAGCCCCAGCGATCCGAGACTCGATGTGAGCGCAGCCATCGCGAGGCTGAGGAGAACGCCGACCGTCACGAAGACCAAGAGCCATTTGAGGCCGCGCGCGTTCAATCCGGGTTGTGTCGTTTCCGTAGTCATTTTCTGTTTGGTTTGCAAGGTCGCAGCGATTGCTATCGCCCTTCCTTGAGCGCGTCGAGCACGCCGTAGTAAGCGGGCTTCTTATTGTATTGACCGTCAAACAACACGGGATTGGCGTCGAACAAATCCTTGTTGGTCCGCAGCCAGGTCAGGTCATCGTTCATGCCGAAGATCGTAACCTCGGTGCAGTTGGAATCCTTCAGGCAGGTATGAACGATGTTGTAGAAGACTTCTTTTTGCTTGACGTAAGCATCCTGAACTGCGCCCGGCGGACCCTGGTAGACATCCATCTCAGTGATCTGTACCTGCACTCCGGCTTTGCGCGCCTGATTCAGGAAGTATTTGAACTCGTCCACATAATCGGGGTGCAGTTGCTGCTCCTCCAGATGCATTTGGCAACCCACGGCATCGATCTGTGCGCCGAGCTTGCGTACGCGCGCGATCAGTTCGAAGAATTCGTCGGTCTTTTCTCTGTCGACGCCGGACTGGCCGAATGTATCGTTCAACAGCAAGGTTACATTCGGATTGGCTTCGCGGGCGTACTGAAAAGCCTTGGCGATCATATTGTCCTGCCCGAGGACGCGTCCCCAGCACCCGTTGTGACCGGGGGCCAACGGTTCGTTGACGACTTCCCACGCGTAATAGTCGTTCCCACCGTGACGGACGAGAGTCTCGATTTGCTCTTTCAAAATCTGATCCAATTCCTGAGCGGAGAAGCCGCCACACAGCAAAGAATTGAAATGAAGCCAATCAGGCGAAGAGTCGTTGCGGTAGACCAGGGCTGCGCCAAAGAGTTTCATCTTGTGATCCCTGGCAAATTGGCTGGCCTCGTCCATGCCATCGAAATCAAAATGACCGCGCTCGGGCTGGGTCTGCCGCATGGTCACAATCGTGAACGCGCGGTTGTATTCGCGGGCCAAAACGGGCTTGAACTGCGGCATCCGATTCCAGAACCGTCCCTGGATCACGTTGCCGATGCCGAAGCCCAGCTTGTCGGCATACTGCCGCAACGTCTCGGAGTCCGAATCACCTGCACTGCGTGCCGGCAGGGATGATGCCAGCAACGCGACGAATATTACTGCAAAAGACGTTTTGAAGTTTGCGCGCATTCGCGATTTCATCAGGCTATTTCGGGCTGCGGAGTGCCGGTGCCTGCCGTCACTCCCTCGGCAATCTTGCGGCGCAAGAGATACCACGTCATGACCAGAGCAGACGCGTTTGCAATGACGATCCCCACTAGAGCGCCCCAGAGGCCGTAGGTGTGGGTGAGCGGAATTCCGATCGCCAGCGAAAATACGCTGGCCACGCAGCGCGCATAGAAAATTGAAATGGATGACTCCATGCCACGAAGCACGATCGCGGGGCCGAACGATGCGCTCCAGAGAATGGTTTCCAAGGCAACGTAAGGAATCAGATAAGCGACTTCCGTGTACTTGCCGGCGTAAAGAAAGTGGAACGCCTGCGCCTTAAGCGGTAGGAAAACGAGCCAATAAGCAATCGCGCCTCCGACATAGAACAACGTGATCCTGCGGGTGAGCGGACCGGTGCTGGCTCGCCCTTGACGTTCCTGCACCCGCGCCGCGTAGGGAAGGAACAGACAGGATAGTGCGGTAAAAGTCTGCTCCATGGGCAGAGCAAAATTCATCAGAGCGCGCAGTTGACCCGCCGCAGTCATCCCAAAAAAGCTGGTGACCAGGGGATAGTACATGTAGTACGGAATCCAGGTTGCAACGGCGGCCGCAAGCGCCCAGCGCCCGTAACCCCAATGGCGCGTCCAGGTTTGCCGCGGCGTTGGTCCCGGCTCGAGCGCAGTGAGCGAGTCGCGGATGTAAAACAGCAAGTACGCAGTAGTCACCACAGCGCCCGTCGCCATCAGGAGGTAAGCGGTGAACGGTGACAAGCGCCCAAACCGGAAGAGCAAATAAGTGCCGCCTACAACGAGAATGCAGTACACAAACGCTCCGGAGGCCGCCCGGCCTGGAGCAAGTTCCATGTAGTAGGCGCGCCGCGCCAACCAGAAAAGCAGAATGCAGGGCGACGCGATCGTGACGCCGAGTAGCGCGCCAGCTAAACCTCCGCTCCCCGATCTGATGAAGACGACATACGTGGTCGTCCCAAGGATGACTACGGCGGCGACTGTGATCGCCAGATGAAGCCACATGAGCGACTTGAGGTAGCCTCGCAGGCAACGGCTATAAGCCGAGCCGCTAAAGACAGCCATGGGCTCAAGCAGCATCGAATAATACAGAAACGAGAACAACAGGAACGCGGAAAACGCCAATGCATACGCGCCGTATTGATCCGGGGCCAGCCAGCGAGCCAGAAGAATTCCCAGCAGGAAGTTCGAGCCCGAGATTAATCCGTGATCGACTACAGCCAGTCCGCCCTTGGTCGCCCAACTGATAAGGCCGCGGAAGCGGCTTTGCCCGGCAGAAGATCCGCTTTCAGCCGGTTCTGGCTGGCGTCCCAAACCAAAGTCGTCGACGACTTTGGTCGATTCTTGTTCTGGCGCTGTATGCATGAGTTTTCTTGTGCGCGATTAATAAGCCGAAATCGCCGGCTCTATTGAACGACAGGTGGAGGAGTGGTCGAAAGAGAAATCATCGACCGAAGGGGGGAGTGCGATGCTCAATAGTCCTAGCGAAAAGCTATAGCGTCTATTGACCGGCCTGCTTAAACGCGTCCACGGTCATATCTCCCAACAGCTTATGCCAGGGATGTTTCACGTTTTGCTCAACCTCGGAAACCATCTTCTTCATCTTTTCGAGCACCGGCGGAGCAGCGTCGTCGTAGACATCGCCTTGCAGCAGCTTTAATACATCGAGGCGGTAACGCGGGTCGCCGACGAAATAAGTGAACAGCACGTTGAGCCGGTAGTACACGGAGATGAACTCGTACCAGTTCTTGGTGCCCAGACGAAGCTTGGTTTCATAGTCGTGGAAGCTCTCGCGCGAAAAGTCATTCTTCTCGAGCGAGCGCAGGATATTGGTGTGCGCGAAGCGAGCGCTGTTCAGGGCGATGCTCACTCCGGTGGAGAAAATTGGATCCACGAAGCGTCCGGCATCGCCGACCAGCATAAAACGGTCGCCGCAGAGCTGCTTCATGGCGTAGCTGTAATCGCCCTCATCCTTGAAAGAATGCATCTGATCGGCCTGTTTCAGCTTCTCGCGAAGCAGGGGACGGGTTCCCACCGCTTCCCAGAAAAACTGTTCGCGATCCTGCCGCGATTTGGCAAAATTTTTCTTCTGCGTAACCACGCCGATACTCGTGACCGAGTCGGTGATGGGAATTTGCCAGATCCAGGTATTCGAGATAGGGAGAAAGTGAATAAAAATGAAATCCAGTTGAGAATCCTTCTTGGCGAAGGCTCGGCGGTCATAGCCGTCAAACCAGGTGTGGATCGCGTATTGATCGAACACCGGATCCTTGATCTTCAGCTTCATTTGATTGCCCAGAAAAGTGTTGCGCCCGCTGCAATCGATCACGATCTTGGCGCTGACACCCATTTCCCTGGAGCCCATGTTGAAACGTACGATCGGCTCTTTGGGACCGAAATCCACTTCTTTGACTTTTACTCCTTCATAGACTGCCGCGCCCAGTTTATTGGCGTGCTGCAGCAGCATCAGGTCAAACTTGCTGCGATCGACGTGATAGGTGTATTCGCGGTCAACGCCTTCCTGCTGACGCTCATTGAAGCGGATTTCCACGTGCGACTCTGGGTTGATCTGATCGCTATCTTTATCTTTGAATCCGCCCTGGAAGTTCATTTCATAAGCGCCCTGATCTTCGGCGGTCCAGGCTGCGCCAAACTTGTGGGGAAATCGGGCCTCCTCCATCTGCTCGATAAAATCGAGGTCGCGGAAAACCCTCATCGCGGATGGAACAAGCGACTCGCCCACGTGGGGGCGGGGAAACAGCTCGCGCTCGAAAACCACGCAATTCACGCCTGCTTTTGCAAGGTAGGCACCCAGGGAACCGCCCGCGGGTCCACCGCCAATGATGGCAACATCGAAATCCGGCTTCGTGAGAATCATGTTTTACTGGCTCCTCCAGAGCCTGAACTCAAATCTTTGTTTTAATTTCCGCACAGAATTAAGAGGGAATATGAAATTACTTCGTGGACAATTCTTCCTGCAGAACTGTGGCCTGCGCCCGATCAAGACACGCCTGCAAGTGTTGAGCTAGAACGCGAACTTGCGGTTCGGCAAGTATGCTGACATGGCCTCCGGGAATTTCGTAGACTTCGAGTCCGCCGCCCGCAAGACTTTGCCACCCCGCGTAGGGATCGCGAACCCCGCGCAGTGATTTCTCGCTGGCGCAAAACAAAGCCACGGCACCCGCGTAGGGACGAAGTGTATATTGCACCCCGGCCTGATTGATGGCTTCCCGGACATCCTTCAAAGCTCGCGGCAGGAAGTGGCGATAGATCCTCTTCTTCAGTTGATACTGACGGATCTTGCGTCCGATGTATTCGAACTGTTCATTTCTTGGCATCAGCCACAGCTTGCGCAGCAACACTGACTTCGTTTCGTATCCCTTAGGAAAAGTATCGAACAAGAACAGCAGCCCAACCTGCTGGCCCTGAGCCTGCAACTGTTGAGCCATCTCAAACGCAACCGTGCCGCCGAAGGATAATCCTCCCAGGAAGTACGGCCCTTCCGGTTGGACGGCGCGAATCTCCTTCAAATAGTGGGCTGCCATATCCTCAACTCGGTTGAGGCGTGGCTGCTTCCCGTCCAGCCCCTGAGCCTGCAAACCATACATGGGCTGGTCAGGCCCCAGGTGCTGGGCCAGTTCGCGATAAACCATCACCGTCCCGCCGCCGCCGTGAACGCAAAACATCGAGGGCTTGGATCCGCTGGGTTTGATGGGCACGAGCGAGGACCATGCCGACGAGCAACCCTCACTGCGCAGCACATTCGCGAGCTGCTCAATTGTGGGCGCCTGCAGCAGAGTAGTGATGGGTAGCCGCTTTCCAAACTCCTGCTCGATGCGATGCATCAGCCTGACCGCCAGCAGTGAGTGGCCTCCCAGTTCAAAAAAGTTTTGCTGCACTCCGATCGGACGCCTGCTCAGAAGCAGTTCCCATATCTTCACCAGTTGGGATTCGACAGCATCCTTCGGCACCGAGAATCCTTCTTCAATGGTCAGGTCCGTGGCGGAGGGAGCTGGCAAGGCCCGGCGATCCACTTTGCCATTGGGCGTCAGCGGCAAAGACGACAATGCCACGAACGCATGAGGCACCATGTACTCCGGCACTCTGTCTTTCAGGAACCGGCGCAACTCCGTGCTTCTGGGGACTGGCTGCCGCTTTGCGATGAAATAAGCGAGCAGGTTCTTCGCTCCGGAATCGTCTTCGCGGACCACGACCACCGGGTCGGAAACCGCAGGGTGCTGACTCAGCACGGCCTCAATCTCGCCCAATTCAATGCGGAAGCCGCGTATTTTCACCTGATGGTCGGCACGGCCAAGAAACTCGATCTCTCCGCTAGGCAGAAACCGCGCCATGTCGCCCGTTTTGTAAAGGCGAGCCCCCGCAACATTTCGAAATGGATCCGCGATGAACTTCTCCCTGGTGAGTTCGGGGCGGTTGAGATACCCGCGCGCCACACCCACGCCGCCAATGTGCAACTCGCCTCGAATTCCCACGGGAACCGGCTGCAAGTGCGCATCGAGCACGTGGACCTGAGTATTGGCAATCGGCCGCCCGATCGGCAGAACCGGCGGGATTTCCGAGCCCGGTGGTTCGTAAGCAGTGGCGATAACACTGGCCTCGGTTGGACCATAGGTATTGATCCACTGTACCTGCGTCCCCGCGATCTTTCTCCACGAAGCCAGTGCGCTCGCCGATGCTTTTTCCCCGCCTACGATCACGCGCCGCAGTCTTGGTGGCAGGGCTTGCTTCAAATCCGACATCTGAAGCACTAATTCATGCCAGTAAGCAGTGGGAAGATCAAGAACCGTAATCTGGCGTTCGCGGATCCATCCCATGAATTCGCGGGCGCTCAGCGACATTTGCGGAGTCTTCAACACGAGCGTGGCGCCGCTCATCCACGTGGGAAATATCTCTTCGACCGCGATATCAAAACTGATCGTGGAGAATTGCAGCACACGATCTGTGGGCTGGAGCCCGTACAAAGCAATCGCCGCAATGTTGTGGTTCACGAGTCCGGCGTGGGTGAGCAGGACGCCACGCGGCTTGCCGGTCGATCCTGAGGTGTAAATTACGTACGCCAGATTCTCCGGTGTAACCGCGCTGCGAAGATTCTCGCGGCCTTCCTGCGCAACCCTTCCCCAATCGGAAGTGAGATCGATGACTCGGGATGACACCACCGGCAAGGCGGTGATGCTACGGGAATCCGTAACCACCACGGGAACCTGCGCGTCTTCGAGCATGTAAGCCAGACGTTCGGGAGGATAATTCGGATCAAGTGGGACGCACGCGCCGCCGGCTTTGAGCACCGCCAGAAGCGCCACCATCATTTCGGGCGAACTTTCCAGCGAGACGCCAACTCGAACCTCCGGTCCTACTCCCAGCTTTTGCAAGTGGCGCGCCAACTGATTGGAGCGAGCGTTCAGCTCGTCATAGGTCAGTATCTTTTTTTCCTGCACCACCGCGGCCGCATTGGGTGTGAACTGCGCCTGAAGTTCCACAAGCTCGTGAATGCAACGGTCGCTCGGATATTCAGTGCTGGTGTTGTTCCAGAGGGCGAACTGGTTCTTCTCCGCCTGGGTAAGAAGCGGAAGCAGAGAAATGGAATTTTCCGGGGCGCTGGCGATGCTTTGCAGCAAGGTCTCCCAGTGGCCAGCCATGCGGGATACGGTGGTGGCGTCAAAAAGGTCCGTATCGTAAACAAAGCGGCCGCCAATTCCCTCAGGACGATCGTCCAGTTCGAGATCAAGATCGAACTTGGCCGCGCCCACATCGACTCGCATCTGGCTGACATCCCATCCGGTTTCGACCGTAGAGGCACTGGGTGCAAGCGAGACCAGCACCTGTAACAGCGGATCGCGGCTCAGATCACGGTCGGGATGGAGTTCGTTCACCACGGTTTCGAAGGGGACGTCATCGTTGGACAATGCACCCAGCGTCACTTCCCGTGTGCGCCGGAGGAGATCGACAAAGGTAGGATTCCCCGCCAGGTTCAGACGGAGAGCCAGGGGATTTTGGAAACACCCAAGCAAGCCTTCGAGTTCCGCAACCTTACGTCCCGCGGCCACGGTGCCAACCAGCATGTCGTCCTGTCCGGAGTAACGATGTAACAGCGTGGCAAAGGAGGCCGCCAGGGTCATGAAAAGCGTCACCCCTTCTTTGCGGCTGAGCTTGCGCAGCAAGTCGCTGAGTTCCGGCGATAGGCGAACGGGGTGTGTCGCCCCCCGGAAGCTATGCACACTCGGACGGGGGCGGTCGGTAGGAAGTTGTAAAACGGGCAACTCGCCGCCCAGTTGCGAGCGCCAATAGGCCAGTTGCGACGAGAGCGCCTTCGTGCCCATCGCCTCATGCTGCCATTTGGCAAAGTCGCTGTACTGCACTGGCAACTCGGGCAAAGGCGAAGGCTTGCCATCGGAAAATGCGCGATAGAGCGCCACCAGTTCCGGCAAAAGAACGCGATAAATGGAAAGGCCGTCGAAGATAATGTGATGCAGGCTCAGGCATAGCTGATATTCCGCGTCGTCGATCTGCAGCAGCGTGGCGCGGAGCAATGGCTCGCGGCTCAGGTCGAAGGGCTTGCGAGTCTGTTCTGTAGCTACCCGCAGCGCTTCCGCTTCTCGCTCCGCTCTCGGAAGTTCGCGCAGATCCAGCAGCGGCAGCCTGATCTCAGTGGCGGCGCGAATCACCTGCCGCGGCTCGTCATCCGCCATTTCAAAATTGCTGCGCCACGCTTCATGCCGCCGGACAATTTCCGTCAGGCATTTCTCGAGAATGCCCACATTGAGCGGACCATTCCGGTAGATCACGACCAGTTCGTTATACAGCGGGACCTTCGGGGCCATCTGGGAGTGAAGCCAGATCTGTTCTTGCGGAAACGACAGAGGAGCGCTGCCAGAACTCGCACGGCGGCCGATGCGCTTCTGCTGAAGATTTCCTTCGAGATATTCGGCGATAAGGCGTTGCCGGTCCGCAGGCGAGGCGGTGATTTCAACCGCGCCCGGACGAGTGGCAAGCGCAACGGGTGAGTGTGAACCATTTCCGTTCGCCGACGCCACTTCTTTACGTTGCTCGCCAAAACTGACCTTCAGGGAGGCGAGGCCGCGCAGCCCCAGGTTGGTTCTCCACACCAGTTCCTGCGGCTCAAGCCGGAGATTAGGCAAACGGCGGAGCATGGCTTCGAACGTGATTTGACCTTCAGCCCGGGCCAGCGGAGCCCCGAAGCAGAAATGCGCAGCGTAGCCAAACGCCACATGCTTGTTGTCGGCGCGCCGGATGTCGAAGCGATCGGGATCAGGGAATCGCTCCGGGTCGCGATTGGCGGCAGCCATTACCGCGATCACCGCCTGCCGTTTCTGAATTTGTTTTCCACCCAGGGTTCTGTCCGTCGGCGCCAGCCGCGCGGTGTGCTGGCTTGGGCTCTCGTAGCGCAGCATCTCTTCCACGGCAGATGGGATGAGCGAAGGATCGGTGCGCAGCATCTCCATCTCATCCGGATTTCGCAAAAGTGTAAGGAGGCCGTTGCCGATCAGGTTCGTGGTGGTCTCCTGGCCTCCGACCATGGTCACGATGGTGTTGGCGACAACCTCTTCTTCCGTGAAGCGATCGCCATCGAGTTCCGCCGTGAGCAGGGAGTGAATCAGCCCTTCTCGAGGATGCGCCTTGATCTCGCGCGTCGCATCGCGGAAGTAAGAGGTCATCTCTTCGACCGTTTGCAACATGGCCGGCGCGCGATCGGGATTGTGCTGGAAATTGCCCAACATCTCGGCGAAGTTCGCCGACCATTTTTTGAGTTGGCGGTGATCGCTGACGGGGACGCCCAGCATCTCCGCGGTCACAATCGCCGGCAGAATATCCGCCAGATCGGCGATTACATCCATGCTGCCCTTCACCTCGATCGCATCCAGCAGGCGGTTGGCGATGTCTTGAATGTGCGCCTTAAGAAGCTCGACCTTTGCAGGCGTAAACGCCTTGGAAGCCAGGCCACGCAGGCGGGTGTGCGCCGGCGCATCCATGAACAGCATCTGCTTCACCATCACTT
Source organism: Candidatus Sulfotelmatobacter sp. (assembly GCA_050012155.1). Classification (GTDB taxonomy): domain Bacteria; phylum Acidobacteriota; class Terriglobia; order Terriglobales; family Acidobacteriaceae; genus Sulfotelmatobacter. Next base: position 88,896 of record JBEKHS010000003.1, read on the forward strand.
GCGCGATAGGACTGAGCTGCGACAGTCCCATGGCGTTGAGCTGTTCAGGGGTTGGAGTACGATCGGCCGAGAAGGAGTGAAGTACTTCTAATACATCCGCATAACGCGTGACCACCCAGGCGTGCAGGAACGCGTCCCAATGCACCGGGTCTTCTCGACGCAAACGCTGGAAGAGAGGATAGGGATTGGCGAGGATCTCCGGGTCGAGCAGATGATAGAGGCTGAGGGCGGACTCGGGGTTGGCGATGCGTGGTTGGAAACCTGTACTCACTAATCGTTCCCCTGCACGCGAATCTCGAAGGGGCATCGCGATTCGGTTCCCTGGATTGTACTCGCGATTTTATCCAGGATGAGTCTTTCGATTTCCGATGACATCCCAGCCAGGGTTGGATGGTCGAAGAGGCTGAGAAGGCTCATCTCCACACCAAAAGACTGGCCGATTCTTGTGAGCAACTGGGTTCCCAGAAGAGAGTGTCCACCGAGCAGAAAGAAGTTATCGTTCGTGCCGACGCGGTCGAGGTGGAGGAGCGAGGCGATGATTTCCGCCAGCCGCATTTCCACAATGCTTTGTGGCGCCACGAACTCTTCGTCCGGCAAGGTGTTGCTTTGATCCGGCGCGGGCAGAACTGCTCGATCGATTTTGCCGCTGGCGTTTAATGGGAACGAGTTGACCGCCACAAACTGCGTGGGGATCATGTAATCGGGAATTTGTTTTTGCAGGTGCGATCGCAGACTGGCGGGAGCAGGCCGAGAATCGCCAGCCAAAAGCAAGTAGGCGATCAGCCGCTTTTCTCCAGAGCCATCCGCGCGTGCCACGACCAAGCTGCTTGCGACTCCGGCATGAGAGTTTAGTGCGGCTACGATCTCGCCGGGCTCGATGCGATAACCGCGAATCTTGATCTGATCATCGAGGCGTCCCAGGAATTCGATTTCCCCGTTGGGTAACTGTCGTACCAGATCTCCTGTGCGATAGAGTCGTTTCCCCATCGCGGCGCCGGAGGCGTTGCTAAAAAATCTCTGCGCCGTCAACTCGGGATGATTGCGATATCCCCTCGCCAACCCGATTCCGCCAAGATATAGCTCTCCCGCAGCGCCCGGTTCAACCGGCTTCATCTCTTCGTCGAAAATATAGACTTCTATGTTGTCGATGGGCCGGCCAATCGAAGGCACACCGGACTCAGCTGGGGTGACCGTGGCGGAAGTGGCCACGACTGTACACTCCGTTGGGCCGTAGTTGTTCACCAGTTGGAAGGGCAGCTTTGCCGAGGGACGACGGAAGAGCCGGTCAGCCCCCGTAAGCAAAATCCTTAGGGCCGTCTGAGGAGGCCAGTCGAGGAGCAACAGGGCTTCGGCCAGCACCGTGGGGAGAAATGTGATCGTGATCTTTTGCAGCACCAGCCAATCGCGAAGCGCTCCCGCATCAGTTCTTATCTCTTCATCCGGAAAATAGACGCTTGCGCCAACCGCCAAATGAGGCCAGACTTCCCAGACCGCCGCATCAAATCCCAAACCTGACTGGTGGCTTGCCCGGTCGCCGGATGTCACTTGAAACGCGCGCCAGTGCCAACGCACCAGGTTCTGCAATCCAGCGTGAGTGATCTCGACGCCCTTGGGTTGACCAGTTGAGCCCGACGTGAAGATTACATAGGCGAGACTTTGAGGAGTCAGGTGCGTCGCAGGTGCTTCTGCCGCACCCGCCTTGATCTCGGAATACGCGTGATCCAGATTTAATACCTGGAATTTCCCGGGAGGCACCTTGCCTATCAGGCGGGAGCGCGTTACGAGAACCGGAATCCCAGCATCCTGCAGCATGAAGGCAAGTCGCTCGCTAGGAGTAGCCTCGTCCAACGGCAGATACGCTCCTCCCGCCTTCAAAATCGCGAGGGCTACCATGACCATTGCAGGCGAGCGCTCCAGGTGGACAGCGACCACTGTTTCCGGGCCTACGCCCATGTCACGCAGGAGGTGCGCCAGCCGGTTCGCCTGCCGATCGAGTTCTTCGTAGGTGAGAACTTCAGAACCGGCGGCCAAGGCAATCGCGTTGGGTGAAGACGCGGCCCGTCTTGCCACTAGCTGCGGAACGAGGAGCTCCCCTGCATCAGAGGCGCCGCTGCACACCGCGGCCCGCTCCCCTTTTGCTAACACTACGCTGTTCACTGGGCTAGGTGTCATTCGCGCCATCAAGGACAAAATAGATTTGGTATTCTTCGACTCAGTACCCGCCGGGTTCAGGCAGCTCCGGAGCCCTTCAAAATTGCCGGAATCGTTCTTAGCAAAATCTGGAAATCGAGCCACAACGACCATCGGTCGATGTATTCGAGATCGAGCGCCATCCATTTCTCGAAAGCGATTGAACTGCGTCCTCCCACTTGCCAGAGACAGGTAATCCCGGGGCGAACGCTAAAGCGACGCCGTTGCCAGTCTTCGTTGAAGCCCTCGTAATCGCGGACCGGCAGGGGTCGGGGACCCACCAGGCTCATGTCGCCTTTCAGCACATTGAACAGCTGCGGCAACTCATCGATGCTGGTTTTGCGCAGAAACTTGCCCAGCGGAGTAATGCGTGGATCATTCTTAATCTTGAATACCGGACCGGTTACTTCGTTGAGATGCTCGACCTCGCCCATTTTCTTTTCAGCGTCCGGAACCATGGTCCGAAACTTGCAAATGGAGAACCGCCGTTTGTTAAGACCAAGTCTTTTCTGAAAGAACAGCACAGGGCCCGGAGACGTCATTTTAATCAAAATCGCGGTGACCACCAGAGCTGGAGCCAGCAGGACGATCAAGACTAAAGACACCACAAAATCGAAAATCCGTTTGACCACCATTGGCCAGCCATCAGGAGTTCCAGTGTAGTGCGTAACAACGGAGTCGCCCTCGAAATCTTCACTCCGGGAGCGCGCCGTCTTCAGGTCGAATAAATTGGACGTTAGTCTGAGTGGAATCCCGTGCTCCTCGCAGATTTCGGCGACCTGAGAGGCATGGGCGTGGCGGGAGCGCATGGGCAGCGCCATTACCACTTCATCGACGACATTTTCGCGGAGAAAAACCCGCATGCCATCAAAATCGCAAGCCAGAGGGTAACCTTCCTCCCGCAGCACCTCCAGGCCAGACCATTCCTCATCGACAAAACCGAGCAGGCGATAACCCAGCGCGGGATTCGACTCGATCTTTTTGGCAAACTGCACGGCCCGGGCGTTAGAGCCGACGATGAGAAGAAAGCGCAGGTTCCGGCCTCGCAGCCGAACCCACTTTAGCGCGACGCGCATAAGCGATCGGCCGATAAGCGTGCTCAATGTGACTGATACCCAGAACACCAGCAGGAAGATCGGCCTGAGCAAGGTGATCTGCAAAATCACCGCAGCGGCGGCCATGCACAAACTTCCCAGCGAGGTCGCTTTCACTATGTCCACAGCCTCATCCCAACGTCCGGAAAGCCGTCTCGAGGCGTAGAGTCCGCATGCTGAACAAATGAGATACCAGACCCCAACCAAGCCAAAGAACACTACAAAATTGCTGATCTTCACCCGTAAAGAAAGGAACTCCACCAGGGACACGGGCACGGTCTTGGAGTCGACTAGCGTCGCCAACCCAAAACATAAAATCATCAGCAACAAATCGAAAAGCTTGAGCACGTTCAGAAGCATTTGCCGGCGAAGCATGCCCATCGAGAAACCCTCCAGGGATCGGTCCAATGAAACTTCACAACAACGTTGTGGGAGAACGTGTGGGTAGGTTAGTTTCGGTTTGCTGCGGTTTCTACTTCTGCTTTGAGAGCACCAACTGCTCGATCAGCTCGATGCTGCTCAGGTTCTGAGACGTGATTTCTTCGTCGCTGATTCGCGCTCCGAAGGTTTCCTCAAGGAATGCCACCAGGCGGAAAATTCCCAACGAGTCCACCACGCCGTTTTCCGTCAGCGACTCTGTGTCCGTGAATGAGGTGATGCCTTTAGGACCGGCGAGGTTCTCGCGAACAAATTCGCGGATTTGGTCTCGAACCGTGGCGGATGGCTGGGTGATTTCCTGATTGCTTGCGCTGGTCATGAGCTGGGAATTCCTCCTTACGATTGGAACTTCAAAAACTTAAACTTCAAATCTAATAGTTGACCCGAAAAAAGATCTAATTCGCGACCAGCGTGGCGCTGCGCACAAGCTGCACGCGGTCTATCTTGCCGGTCGAGGTCTTGGGCAAGTCGGGGCAAAACTCGATAATTTCCGGAATCATGTATTTCGGAATGCGCAGGGCGCAATACTGCTGCAACTCCACACTCTTCAAAGAATGCGAATCGTGCGGCGCGACGATGGCTTTAATGCGATTCCCAACCACCTCATCTGGAATGGCGACGGCGGCCGCTTCCCTTACCCCGGGATGACTCAGCAGCGCAGTCTCGATTTCGCCAAGCTCGATACGGTAGCCCCGGCTCTTGATCATGCTGTCGCGACGCCCGAGGAAGTAGTAGTAGCCATCTTCGCCCAGCGTGACCAGGTCGCCGGTGCGGTACATTTTTTCGTCGAAGTAGCGTTGGAAGCGGTTTGGCACGACCATCTTCTGTGTCTTCTCCGCATCGGCCCAGTAGCCGTAGGTGACGGCGGGACCGCGCACGAACAATTCTCCAGTCTCTCCAGGCGTTTTTACGATCTGGTCTTTGTCGTTCACGGCGAACACTTCTGTGTTGGCGCAGGCTTCGCCGATGGGCAGCTTGTCCATGCCGGCCAGCCGTTCCCTCTCAACCCGGTAATAGGTGCAGACGTTCGTTTCGGTTGGGCCGTAGAGGTTGTATAGCTCCACGGTGGGCAGTAAGTCGGCCAATTGCCGCAGATACTTCATCGGGAAGACTTCGCCGGCGAAGAGAATCGTCCGAAGATGGCGCAGCTTCTCGGCCTTCAGATTCGCATGCAGCAGGAGCAGGATCAGAGCCGAGGGCACGGAATACCAGATCGTGATCTGTTTGCTTTCGATGAAGCCAGCCAGCGTGGTCGGAAACAGAGCCATATCTTCGGTGACCAGGTAGACCGTCGCACCTGCCTCGATCGCGTTGTAAACATCAAAAACGGAAAGATCGAAATGCAAAGGCGCGTGGTTGGAGAGCCGATCATCGGAGGAAATCTGGAAGGTCGCGGCGCACCATTCAATGAAGGTGAGCGCATTTTGATGTGACAGCATCACTCCCTTTGGCCGGCCGGTGGAACCTGACGTATAAAGGATGTAAGCAAGATCGGTTTCGGTTAACTCGACGTTTGCCGGTTCCGTGGTGTGAAATTCGGAGAGCATTGTCCACGGGATAACGTGCGCTCCGTTGCTGGCTTTTGGCGTCTGGTCGGTCAGAACACAGAGATCGAGCGCTTGCAGGGTTGCAGCATCGATTCCCTGCCGCTTCTCGTAATTGGTGAGCAGAATACGAATGCCACAGTTGCCGATGATGTAGGCAATGCGATCTACCGGTGCCTGGGGATCCAAGGGAACGTAAACGCCGCCAGCCTTCAACACAGCGAACATGCAGACGAGCGACTCCACGGCTTTGGGAAAATACAAACCGACGCGGTCGCCTTTCTTCAACCCGTTTTGCAACAGAAGATGCGCCAGCTGGTTCGAGCGCTCCTGCAATTCGCGGTAGGTAAGGCTCTTCTCCCGAGCCCACACCGTCATTTTGTCGGGGTATAGTGCAGCGCTTTTGCTCAGCAGTTGTTGAAGAATGTAAGCCATGGTCTCCCTTATCTCGTAGCCCGGAGCAGCTCGGTCACAGACCGTGCAGTCCCGCGATGATTACCCGTTGAATCTCCGAAGTGCCCGAGTAGATCTTGCCGGAGATCGCATCGCGCAGTTCGCGCTCGACTTCATACTCGGTCATGTAGCCGTAGCCGCCATGAATCTGAATCGCATCCAGGCAGTTCTGAATGGCCGCTTCGCTGACGTAGAGCTTGGCCACAGAAACTTCTTTCAAGGGATGCCTGCCCTGGCTCTTCAGCCAGGCCGCTTTGTAAAGCACGAGGCGGCCGGTTTCCAGGCGAACTTCCATGTCGGCGATCTTGTTGGAGATGGCGGCAAATTTTCCAATTGGTTGTCCGAACTGTTGGCGCTCGCGCGCGTACTTGACGGCGTTTTCCAGCTGCCGCTGCATCATGCCCAAGTGGCTCGCCAGGATGCAGGTGCGCTCCCACTCCATCGAAGTCGTGAAGCTGGATTGACCGTCGCCTTCCTTGCCGAGGATATTCTCAACGGGAACTTCGCAATCCTGCACCACCACTTCGGCCATCGGCGAGGTGCGCAGGCCCATCTTGTGCAGCTTCTGGCCAACGCTCAGCCCCGGGGTGCCTTTTTCCACCAGGAACGCCGTGATCCCATTGGCGCCGCGGGAAGGATCAACGTTGGCAAAGATGATGAACAGGTCGGCGTAGGGTGCATTGGTGATAAAAGTTTTGGAGCCGTTCAGGATGTAGCGGTCGCCCTTGCGCTCAGCCCGAGTCCGCAGGCTGTAGGCATCGGAGCCCGACAGAGGCTCCGTCATGGCGTGAAGTCCGACCCATTCCCCGCTGACCAGCTTGGGCAAATATTTTTTCTTCTGCTCCTCCGTTCCGAAAGCCATCAGTGGGATTTCGGTCGTCCACATGTGGGCATTGATGGAAAAAATCAGCCCATTGTCGCGGCACCCGTAACCGAGCGCCTCCAGAGCAGCCACTGTGGTCAGAATGTCGGCGCCGCTGCCACCGTACTCCTCTGGCACCGGAAGGCCTTGAATGCCCATCTGAGCGCATTTCTTCCACCCGTCCCACGAAAATTCCTCGCAACGGTCGCGCTCAATGATGTTGTCGTTGAGCTCCTTTTGGGCAAAGCGGGTAATTTCCCGGCGCAGCGCCGTCTGCTCATCGTTCCATGAAAAATCCAAGTTCTCTCGCTCTCCCCGGACTCGATAACCCAGTCTTACTTATTTTCGGTCGCTACTCTCTTAAAGCGTTGCGGCCGGCCGCCACGGAGGCGGATCCGAGCCGGCACTCCCACGATAGTGGTGTTGTCGGCCACGTCGGTCAGCACCAGGCTGTTGGCGACGATTACTACGTTGTTGCCGATTTTGCTGTCGGCAAGCAGTTTGGCGCCCGCCCCGAAATACACGTTGTCTCCGATGCCCCGCGAGCCCGCGGAAATCAGCACGCCGCTCTGCACCGTACAGTTGGCGCCGATTCGCGTTCCGCCCACGAGTACGGCATAAGGCGAATGCACCAAAAAGCCCGGTCCGATTTCGGCATGGGGATCAATGATGACGCCTGTCAACGTTCGCAACACCCATTCATAGAGGCCGGCCGCAATGAGAAGAAGCTGCCGCAAGACGGGGATTCGCAGAGTCCGCCAGGAATGAATCAGGCGATAGACCACCACCACTTGTGTGCTCAAGCGACAAAACGCGCTGAAATTTTCCGCCCAGCCAATCTCTTCGTTTTTGAGTTCTCGATTCCGATCCACAGCTGCTCTTCTTACATCGGCAGCAATATTGGCGAACAGACTCGAGCGCGGGGCCGGAATCGGGGTTGCAGCAGCTTGTCCAATTGCGTCCATGTAGTGTTGGGAAGCTCCAGCCACAGCGGAAAGGTTGGTGTCGGTGAGAGCGAGCCGGTCGCCGAAAAGCCTAGAGTCGGTGGTAGAGGCCGGCGGGGATCGGGAACGTGCGCTGATTCAGCACCGCGCCCAGCACGCGTACGCCGGCGTTCTCGAATTGCTGAATGGTTTCGCGCGCGCTGTCCCGGCGGGAGGAACTCGCCTTAAGGATGAGCACGACGCCGTCGGCGGCCCGCCCGAGGGCAACGGTTTCGTTCCCCGTGCTCACGGAGCTGGTATCAATCAGGACGTAATCGAATTCCTCCTTCAATTCCGCCAGACGTGAGCGCATGCGGTCTGAACTGAGCAAAGCCCGGCTGCCGGAAGGATCGGCACCGCAACTCAGTATGGAGAGGTTGTGACGAACAGGAGAGATGAAGCTTCTGATGGGATCCCCTGCCCGGAGTGAATCAGACAGACCGTGATGGTTCTCGACGCCGAATTCCTGGTGCAGACGTGGCGCACGCAAATTGGCATCCACCACGCAAACCGTAGCTGCTACCTGGGACGCGAGGATTTCCGCCGCACGGGCGCAAGTCCAACTGCACCCCGTTCCAGGCTCCGCACCGGAGAACAGAACGCAGCGCAACTCTTCCGATCCGCTTTGCAGGAAAACACGCTGCACCAGCTTACCGAGTTCATCCCTTTGTCCCTCATCTGCTGCCAGTTGGAGCGGACTACTTTCGACCGGATTAACTTCCACAGGACGCGCCGCGGGCATGACGGTCGCGCCCGTGTCCGTGCTGGTGTCGAATAGGTCACGCTCTTTGGCGAGACTCTGCAGCAGCTCGAAATTCTTGCTCATTGATAGTGATCCTTTGGCCCCAAAAATGGTCCTTCTCGAACGGCGATCTAGTACTTGTCTGAGGGTGTGGTGTTCGATTCAGTCCGGGTCCGTACCTCTGCTCCATCCATTCCACGGCCGTGAGACCCGTTATGCCCGTTGCCGTTATGCCCGTTATTGCCGTTGCTCCCGTTCTTGCCATTCGAGTGATACGGAACGGCGGCCAACACGGGAATATTGAGCTCTGCCGAAACTTCCGACGGCGTGCGGAAGGAGCGGTCCGCATAGTCGACGGTAATCGCCAATCCCATGCTAACCACGGACGCCAGCAGGCACCCCACCAGGGCAAAGGTCCATGCCGAACGAGTAGGCAGCGCAGGTACGATGGGTGATTCGGCGATGGCGACATTGAGAATCTTGTTCTGGTCGAGGGCTGCGGCGATGCGCGCCTCCTCGCCCTTCTTGAGATACAAAAGGTAATTGTCTTCGTTGGCTTTTTGGGTCCGCAAAAGGTCTTGCTGCTTCAATCCTTTTTCGTCCAACATTTTTGCCTTGTTGTTGTACAGGTCAACGATAGCCTGGGTAGCCGTTTCCCGGGCCTGCATTCCGCTGAGATCGGACTTCGCCTTTGCCAGCTCCTCGTTGATCCACTGGTAGGTCGGGTTCCGGTCGGTGGTTTCCTCGTTGACGGGCGTCCCTTCTTCCTTGGCCAAGGCAGTCTTGGTGTCTGTAATCTGCTTGTCCACTTCAGTCACAAGGGGGTAGCTGGGCTGGTACTTGGTCAGGAGCTCGGTTCTCTTCAACTCAAGAGTCATCAAGGTGCTCTTCAGCGTTTCCAGCACCTGCGCGTTGTCTCCCTTCTTCATCTGGGTTGTGAGCCGTGAAGGCGTCGACTTCTGTTGGCTCTCGAGGTCCTGGATGCGTTTCTCGGTGCTGGCGATGTCGGCCCGGGTGGAAGCCAATGTGCTGTTAAACTCCGCCAGTTTTTCCAGGGTCTGGTCCCGCACCTCGGCCGGGGAAACTCCGCCCTGGTCCGAGAACTCCTTGAGGTTCTGCTCGGCATCGGCAAGAGCCTTGCGGTACTGTTCGGTTTCCTGCTCGAAGAATTTCACCTGCCCTTCAGGATGATGCACTTCGAGGTGCTTCTGAATATAAGCGTCGTTGAGAGTGCGCAATACGCGCGCCGCCAGTTCGGGGCTCTCCGATTCATAGCTGACGCTGATCAGGTCGGTCTTTTTTACCAACTCGACGACCAAACTGGATCTCAGACGGCCTACGGCTTTGGCGATTCTCGCCTGGTCCCCCAGCCAGCGATCCAGCACACCGAACAACGATTTTCTCCGGTCGAGACCGCAATCAAGGACAACTTTTCGCAGAACGTCCTCGCTCTCCATCAATTCGATCTCTGAATTCAACTCCTCTTCAGTTACCGTGTCGCGAAACATCATGGGCGCTGTCTGCTCGGGAGTAACCACGGGGTCCATGCGGCCCTTTTCCACGAGCAGCTTGGTCTCTGCCTTGTATTTGGCGGGCATGGCCAGGGTGGCGAGTATCACGCCCAGTGAAATCCCGAAGAAGCAAAACGCCAGGACGCGTTTTCGACGAAAACCGATGGCTGCGAGATCTCGCAGGGTAAAGGAAAGGGAATGTTGTCCTACCGAGAATTGTTGGTTCATGTTGCCTCCTGGCTTGGCTGCTGCGCGCTCCGGTGCGGTCGGCCGACTACGGAACTAACGGGATGTAGGTGCCCACGTTCGCGCTGGGAATGTATCTCTCAATCTTCGAATACGTGCTCTTGGGCACGAAAAGCATGTCCCCGGGGTGGAGAATCGGATCTTCTTTCAAATTTCCCGCTTTCTCCATCTTCTTTACGTTGATGATCCTCGCCTCCGTCCACTGATCGGAGATGCGGCGAAAGAGCAGGACTTGCGAGTGCCTCGAGTTGTCCGTAAAGCCTCCCGCAATGGCGATCGCCTCAGTCAGAGTGGTGTCGCCACGCAAGTCGTACTTACCCGGCCGGCCGACCTGGCCGTCGGCTACAAAGAAGGGCTTCTGAAAATCTTTCAGGACGATTGAAATCAGCGGATCGTGAAGAATTTTGCCATAGGCGACACGGAGAGTTTCAGTCAACTCGGGAACAGTTTGCCCGGCCACGTGAATGTCGCCGACGCTGCGCAGGTTGACAAAACCGTCAGGCTGAACTTCAACCGCAAGCTGGTTGAATTCGGGACTGAGTTCGAAGTTGACGTCAAACTGATCGCCGGGCGAGATCCGGTAGCGCGGGTAGCGATCCTGGAGTTGAGGGGTGGTCGTCCCAGCGTTGGCGGGGGTATTGGTCGCGCTCGAAGAGTGTTCCGGAGCGGCGGAAGCGACTTGCGCCGGCACGGCTTGCGCCATGCTCATGGAAGTTGCAAGCAGGAGCCACAGCAAAGACTTGATCGACCTTGTCATGTTATTTCTCATCAGAATGCCGTCCTTCCAAATCGTTCAGCGGTCTTCCTCTACCAGTTGGCGTTGCACCCAACCAAAATGTTTTGCTCCGAACGCCTTGCTCCGAGCCGGGATTCGAAAATCTGTGCCAGCAGCGATTCTATGTCGGTGAAACCCTTGGAACAAGCTCTGTTCTAAAACGTCTTCCGCTAGGCGGCTGGGCGGTTCCCGTTTTGCTTACGCCCGATCATGATGTACAGCGCTCCGTCGACTCCGCCCTGCAGCAGCATTTCCAATTCGGTAAAAAAGCGTGTGAACCGTGTTCCCTTGTCGTGCTTCTCGAAAAGCCGCTCCTCATTCGTGAAGGGTCCGGCCTCGATCTTGGGAATGCTGAACAAATATTCGAAGCCGTTCGATTCGAACCAATCGATCACTTCGCTGTACGTGTGTTTGCTCTCATGCGGGTGCTTGTATTGATCGAAGAACCACGCTCGCTTGCGGTCGGCGTTGTACTGCTTGTTGCGCATGTGCGCGTCGAGGAAGCTCAGCTTGTCGGCAGAGACGCGGAAGAGGAATCGCTTGAAGTCGGTGGTCAGGCGCCCAATCTTGTTATACAGCCCGATGATGATTACGCCGTTGGGCTTCACCAGGCGCGCGATGGACTCAAACGCCCCGCGTGGATCGGCGGTGTGGTGCAGCACGCCGTTGGATACTACCAGATCAAAGACGCCGGGCTTGAATGCGGGACGGAAGAGATTCATCTGGGTGAAGCCGGCATTCTTGATTCTGCAACGCTCCCGAAAACCATTCGCCAGGCGCAAGGAATGCAGGCACATGTCCGAACCGAAGACGCGACGGTTATAGTGCATCCCCAGAAAATTTGTGAGTTGGCCGGTACCGCAACCCACTTCGAGGCACAAGGCTCCCTGCGGAATCTGCTCGTCCAGAAGCCGCGCGAACACGCCTCTTCTGGCTTTCTCCATCAGAGTCTGTTCAGAATCGATGTCGTCATAATTCGGGAAGGGATTCTCTTCATAGAAAGCCTTGACGATTTCCGTGACGTCGCCCTTTTGCTGTGCCGGATCGTGCGGCGCGAACAGTTGCGGAATCCCGCTGTCGACATTGAAGCTCTTTTCGCAACCCTGGCAATGGATCCTTTCTCCATCGTAACGAAGGTCGCCACCGCAATACGGACAGGCCATAACGTCGATCGACCGTTCGAATAAAGCTTGCAGTGTTGCCGGTTGTGTGGCGAGCGTGTTCATTGGCACCCTTTATGCAATCTGCTTGTCAACGATGAAGTTGCCCAGAACCAGAGCGTCCATCTCGCTCTTGGAAAATGTGTTGAAGGCGTTGGCGGGAGTGTTGACGATGGGCTCGCCTTTCAGGTTGAACGACGTGTTCAGTATTACCGGAACTCCCGTAGCTTGTCCAAAGCGCTCGATCAGCTTGTAATAGCGCGGGCTCTGCTCTTTGAACACCGTCTGCAGACGTCCAGTGCCATCCACGTGCGTGATTGCGGGCAGCGTCGCCTGCTCCTTCTCTCTGACCGGCACGACGTATTGCATATAGCGAGCCGGGCAGTGATGCGCCGCATTAGGCAGCTCGAAATACTTCTCCGCCGATTCGGCCAGGACGGAAGGGGCAAATGGACGGTAGGGCTCGCGGAATTTAATCTTCGCGTTCACGATATCCTTCATGTTTGGATTGCGCGGGTCGGCGATGATGCTGCGATTGCCCAGCGCGCGCGGTCCCCACTCAAACCTGCCCTGCGACCAGCCGATTACCTTTCCACTGGTCAACTGGTCGACCACACGATCCAGCAATTCGTCTTCGTTATCGAAGCGGCTGTGCGGGATGTTGTTCCCCACCAGGAAGTCGCTAACCTCGGCGTCGGAATTCTCACGTCCCCAATAAGCGTGCTGCATGGTGAAATTCCGGGGCTTGCCGAGCAGGGTGTTGTACGCCCATAGCGCCGCACCGAGAGCCCCGCCGCCGTCCCCGGCCGCAGGCTGTATGTACAATTCGTCGAATCCCGCTTCATTCAGAATCCGGGTATTGGCAACGCTGTTGAGAGCCACGCCTCCAGCCATGCACAAGCGGGTCATGCCCGTGGTCTTGCGCAGATGCTTGGCCATGGTCAGCAGCATCTCTTCCGTGACCTTCTGGATGCTGGCGGCAATGTCCGCGTAGTGCTGGTTCAGCTTCGACAGCTCTTGCATGTTGCCCGGCGCTGTCCCGAAGTAACGCGGGAAGCCCGTGGCTTCCGTAAAGAATAAACTCTTGGGCGGCCGCGGCGCGCCAAACAAGGTTTCAAATTTTGAACTGTAGGTCTTGTAGGTGGAATGGTGGTAGCAGAAGTAGTCCATGTCCAGGGCAAACGAGCCGTCCTGGTTCTGCTTGATCATCTTCCATACTTTGTCGACATAGCGTGGCACGCCGTACGGCGCCATGCCCATTACTTTGTACTCGCCCTCGTTCACCTCAAAACCCAGGAATGCAGTGAACGCGCTATAGAGCAAACCCAGCGAGTGCGGGAACTCGATCTGCTTCTGCAGCTTGATCTCATTGCCGCGCGCCACTCCGTAGGTCGTCGTGACCCACTCGCCCACGCCGTCCACGGTGAGGATCGCCGATTCGTCGAAAGGAGAACACAAGTAGGCGCTGGCGGCGTGCGAAAGGTGGTGCTCGGAGAAAAGGATCTTTTCCTTGGGCACTCCGATTTCCGTCTGCAGCTTCGTACCCACCCAGATCTTGTCGGTCATCCAGGTAATCATGGATTCGCGAAAGACCTTATACGACTGGGGATAGGTCTGGAGCGTCATCATCAGGATGCGGTCCAGCTTGCGGAAAGGCTTCTCAAAGAAGACCACGTAGTCCAGATCTTCGCCCTTCAGGTTCTCTTGATCCAGGCAGAACTTGATGGCTTTGCTGGGAAAGCCATAGTCGTGCTTGATGCGCGAGAAGCGCTCTTCTTCAGCCGCGGCCACTAAGACGCCGTCTTTCAAAAGCACTGCGGCAGCGTCGTGGAAATAACAGGAAACGCCCAGGATATACACGATTATTGCCTCTTCGCCTGCAACATGTCGCAGGCATCATCGGGATGGTCGAGCCACTGAGTTGGCAGACGTTTAATCCGCAAAGGATCGGAGAACCACCGGGTTCCAAACCCAAATGGCGCCAGAAGACCGTAAAAGACCGTCAGGATGACACGGGCCTGAAAGTTGCCGATTTTGTGCGCCAGCTCTTTCCAGGCTTGCCAAGCTCGTTTCAACATAAGGAATAGTTACCTTTCAACGAATTCGCGGCCCGAACAGCTTGCGGGCCAAAATAATCTAAGCCTATCGCGCGTTACTCTTGCCCGCCGACTGCGGTGTAGCAGCCGAGGTGGATTGAACCCGTGCCGGCTGGTCGGTCACACCGCACGCAGCCTGGTAGGGCGGAAGGTTGTGGATGGTCTGCAGCAACTGACCGGCGATGACTTGGTGTCCCTCGGCGGTGGGATGAGCCGGGTCCATGAACATCTCTGCCTGGTTCTTGGTGCTGATGACCGGAATCATGTTTACGAGAGGCACGTTATGAGTCTCGGCGAATTGCATCATCGCCTTTTGGAAAGGGTGCATCTCGGTGCTTGGGGTTTGCCCATCGTTACCGAGTAACAGAAGCACCATCTGCACATGCTGCGCCCGGGTCAGTTCGAGGCTCTGCTCCAGGCCCTGGTTAAACTGGTCCATATCCAGGTTATCCATTCCGTTCAGAGTGTCGAGGGTGCCGGCCATAACCAAATGGCGCAACTGGTAGTAGGCGATCCTGCGCAAAACACCTTCAATCAGGAAGTTGTAGAGCGCGCTTCGCCGCACGATTGCCTTGAACTCCACCCGGTGCAGGAATTTTTCCCGATCCACGCCTTGCAGCTTGACCAGTTTTTCGAAGTTGCTGTTGTGACTGTAGGCGACGATGGCGATATCGGGTTGGACTGTGTTGTCTTCCAGCACTTCCTTGAGCTTTTCAGCGACGAGCGAGTTGGGATACGCGTTTACCCCGGCCGAGATCACCTGAAAATGCTCGCGCGTACAGTTCCCACGGTTGAGCATGTTTTCCAGAATGGCGCTGTAATGCGATTGATCATCCACTCCCCAGCCTTGGGTCGCCGAGTCTCCAAAGGCAATAATGCGGAACTCATTCCCGTGTTTCGGCTTCAAATCGAACGGATAACGAAAGCCCTGATCGTTGATGGTGATGGGCAGATGGTTGACCACCGTAAGGGTCCGCCCAGGTTGTGGGACCCAAAGCAAACGCTCGTCGGGACGATAAACGGTGTAGTTTCCGTAGCCGAACAAACGGAGGACCAGCTCGAAAAATAGACAGACCGCAAGAAAAATCCCAATACCCTTCAGGAACCCGTGCTTCTTCTTACCCATTTGCAATTGCTCCGACAGGATGAGGCTGCAAAAATAATCTATCAATTGCCGAGTGAGCCTCCGATGCTCTCGCCGCGAACCTGGTATCGTGATCCGCCGTTCGGTCCCGAGAACAACGAAGAACTCGCAGGCGCTAAAACATTGTGTAGATGAACGGCGCCAGAGAGGAGCTTTGTGCCACAACAATGAATGCGCCCAACAAGAACAACACCGCAATGATTGGCACGATCCACCATCGCCGGCCTCCGAAATATGAAAACAGTTCGCCAACGGTTCTCAGCTTGCGCGCGGCAGTACTAATAAATTTCATCGATGACTCTCCTTGAGGGTGTGCCGGTTCAGCGGCAAATAAATTCAGTCAATCATAAATAAGTCGGCGAACGAGTCGCCATGATGCGGTGTAGCGTTAAATTTCGAGGGCAGCTACAGCTCCGCCCTCTGAGTCACATTCGCGACTCCGGGAAAATACTGACGATGAAATCTATTGCGCTTCGCAGAATTCTGTTGCGACTCGGGGAGAGGCCAAAACCCACAACTTCAGCTAAGGAAGCACTCGCCCGGCCAAAACAGCAAATCCCAGGTTGGCGCAAGTGATCTTCATCTAACCTATTCAAAATAAACATCTACAGGAAACTCGGGTCCACCATTGTGGCTTCTCCCGCGGCTGCAGCGGTCGGCAGTATGCATGTTTCTGCCTATTTGTTCCCGTGCTCCTTGGTCGAACAAGTTGCCGCTGTTAGGGGATGTTGCTCACAACAAGGGAGAGAACAGGAACCGCACCAAAGTGAAGCGATGGTACGCGACCGGTGCTGGGCCTTTCAAGTAGCCCAACTTCTTAGAGACTAAAGACTCTATCCATGGCTCCCAGCGCCGAAATCAGGTCTTTCGTCCGGGGGATTTGTTGCGGCGTCCTGCTCTGTGCTACGTATACAATGGCAGTCCCGTCCGCTGTTTCGGCTGGGAATCATCACGTGTAGGATATCCCCGAAAAAACACTTAGTTTACTCGAACGCCGAACGCAATCGGGCTTGACTGGAGCATAAGCTAAACCTATGGGACACAATCTTCTAGAAAAACGAGTAGCGGTTCTGGGAGCCGGCAAAATGGGCGGCATCCTGCTCCAGGCGATGCTTAAGCATGGCATTCTTTCAAGGGAGCTGACGTGCGCGACTGTGCAGCACGAAGAGCGAGCCAGGGCGCTCAGTACGAAGCTGAACATCAGGGTTGGTACCGATAACGTTGCCGCAGCCAAGGGAGCGGATATCATTCTGATTGGGGTAAAGCCTCAAGTGGTGCAGGAAGTCATGAATGAAATCCGGGAACAGGTCACTCCGGATCGCTTGATCGTTTCCGTCGCAGCGTCGGTGCCGACTGCGTTGATCGAGAAAAGTCTTGGCAAGAACATCCCCGTGGTTCGCGCCATGCCCAATACTCCTTGTTCAATCGGAAGCGGAATGACAGCGGTGTGCAAAGGAAAATATGCTGATGCCGGGCACGTGGCCATGACCTGCGGAATGTTCGACGTGGTCGGCAGAACGGTTGTGGTTGACGAGAAACACATGGACGCGGTCACCGCGCTCTCGGCCAGCGGGCCGGCATACATCTACATCATCCTGGAGTCGCTAGCCGAAGCTGGTGTGAAAGTCGGTCTGCCGAGAGACATCGCTACCCTTCTGGCCGCCCAAACCACTCTGGGCGCAGCGCGAGTTGTTCTGGAAACCGGCGACCACCCTGCGCTGCTGAAGGATGCCGTGACCACGCCGGCCGGCTGCACCATCGACGGAATCATGGAACTGGAAGAAGGCAAGCTGCGTGTAACACTGATCAAGGCCGTTGTAAGAGCAGCACAGCGAGCGAAGGAATTGGCGTTCAGTTGAATTCGAAGAACGAGTCGAAAGCCAGCGGTTCGCGAGAAAATCTCTACGGCTCGGTACCATTTCCGCTGCGCTTCCAATCTCTCAACTGTACGGCGAGTTGCTGCATATATGACTTCGCTTCGGCCGGAGCCAGCGTGGTGCGGGGTTCGGCCGCCGGCGCGATTGGAACGGTGCGACCGGGCCGGAAACCGTAGTTACTGCCCCCTTCCGGAACTCCATAATCCGTCGACGGAAGTGTTGTCACGTGCCGCGTGATATCCATATCGGCAATGACTTCCTCCACCACGGAGTTCCCAATTAACTTTTGCCCCAACGCGCACCCCAGGGAAAGGGCGCTGAAACAGAAGTTGTTGATGTTTCGCGGAATTCCTTCTGTAAACTGTGCGACGACCTGCATCGCTTCGGGAGTAAACAGCAGATCACCGGAATAACCGGCGATGCGAAGACGATGATCGATGTAAGCGCGGGTCTCTTCGATCGAAAGCGGCGAAAGACCACTGAGCACCGATATCCTTTGCCGAAGCTGCAAAAGCTTCCTGCTCGCCAGCTTGTCGGCCAGTTCCGGTTGACCCACGAGAATGATCTGCAAAAGCTTAGCCTTGGGAGTTTCAAAATCCGAAAGCAAGCGGATGGTCTCGAGCACAGATGAATCCAGATTTTGCGCCTCATCGACTACGATGATGAACCGTCTTCCGGCGCGGGCTTCCTGTAACAGAAACTTGTTGAATTCGTCGTGCATGCGGACGAAATCCTGCTCGTAGGTCTCGCATCCCAGCTCGGCGAGCAGAAAGCGCATGAACTCCCGCGAATCACATTGTGTTTGAAAAAGGAATGCGGTGCGGGCTTCGCCGCGGAATTTCTCCAGCAAGTGAAAAAGGAGCGTGGTTTTTCCCATGCCCGGCCCGGCAATCAATGCCAGGAAGCCACGGCCCGCGTCAATACCGCAATAGAGAGAGGCCAAGGCCTCGCGATGCGCGCGGCTCAAGTACAGAAAGCGAGGGTCCGGCGTAACGCCGAAGGGCTGCTCCCGCAAGCCGTAGAATTTTAAAAACATTTCGAGTCCTTACCGCGATCCCTGCTGCAGAAAAGTGAAGTCAATTTGGATTATAACGTCGCATGGTCCAGCCCGATTATTCAATTCCGTGACACGCGTGCCCGGAATTCAATGCTCGACACGAACGCGGAATGATACCTCGAGCTTGCCCACCGCCACAGACAGCCCTGGACGTGCTAACTGATTTCGGCTGGCGGAGCAATATTGTGGCGCCGAATCTTGTACAACAGTCCACGGTAGCTGATGCTCAACAATTGCGCCGCCCGTTTGCGATTCCATCCAGTCCGCTGGAGAGCGCTGCTGATGGCAACGACCTCTGCCTCATCGCGGAAGCTGCGGAGAGACCATTCCGACGATGAGAAGTGATATTCGGCGGCGATGTTCGCGCCGGGTCCGGGATCAGTTGTGTGATTCTGCTCGATGTTTCCGTTGCCGCTTGTTTTGGTATTGACTTCGCTCATAGGAGTATTAAAGAGAGCACTGCAGCGATAACCGACGCAGCTGGGATTCGATCTGGTGGATGGTTAGCTCACGAGCGACGTGTCTTACTGCTCGTATCGGGGGTCGAGCGTTCTCACGGCGCCGCGGCGGAATGTCAAACTTAGGCTCGCAAGGTAGGGAGGTGCGGCAGAGGGTCTAGGCAGCTTCCACCGTGTACCCTTGCACGCGGATGGCTAACGAACGTTGGATGGGCTCCACTGAAATCATCAAGCTTTGGTCCCCATTCTGCCCCGCCAGGACGCCTTCGACTCCATCGAGACATCCTCCTCGGATTCGCACGCGCTGGCCCACTTTTAGAAATGGATGTTCCTCAAAGGGGACTTTGCTCGCCAGCAGCGTCCGAATGTCTTGAATCTGACTCTCAGGAATAGCTGTTCCCGCGCCGTTGATGCCGACGAACCCCGCAACCCCATGCACTTGCAGAACCCGCAAACGTTCGGGCGAAGAGAGAGCCACACGCACAAAGCTGTAACCACTGAAAAGCGGCAACTCGACCTCTTTCATCCGGTCGGTCCACTTGTGAGTCCGTTTTACCAAGGGAAGAAAAGTTTCAATCCCTTGCTGCACGAATTGCTCGCACACCATCTTCTCGTGGCGCGAACGTGTGCGAACTGCGTACCACTGCGGCTGATGGGATAACTGGATTGATACGAGGCCGTCGAACTCCGCCTGAAGTTGTGCGCTGCCGCTGCTCATAGCTTCGCCCTCTGAGTCCCATTCCGCACGCGCCCCAAAAAGCTGGACCCTTAGCGACCGATTGGCACCGACAAAAACTGACGGTCCGTCAGCTTGCTTGATGGTATGTCGGAAGCAATACGTCACTACTGCTTTTGGGGGGGACCACCGAAATCAGAATTGGGTCGAGAGTACGTGGCATCGCAAATTCTTACAAGAGGTAGGAAGTTAAGAGAAGAAAGTCCCCCACGCGGCTCTAAACCATGGAATACACTATCAAAACAGTAGACTTTACAAGCCCTATGGACGCCCCTTCGTACTACCCGATAGTGCCATTTACTTGGAGTCTAATTTCCCATAAGCTGTCCCTCTTTGGCACTGCGTGCCAGCAGCCTTTCCGCCGGCAGGAAAATTCCAGTTCAACGTCAGCAAGGGGAATAATGGCTAATATGATCACGGTTCCGAACCAACTCCGGCTTCGGGTTTTGGCCGCGGATAGTACTCCCATGAGCACCCAACTGCTGGTGGATGCTTTAGGCCGGGATGCCCAATTCCAGATGATCGAGTCTTCCTCCAAGGCTCCCGCCCTTCTGGCGCTGGTAAAGAGAGAAAAGCCTGACATTGCGGTGATCAGCGCAAAGCTTGGAGAATCCAGTGCAGGAGGCTTTGACCTGGTTCGCGAGATTCGTGCTCAATCGTCGGGAACGCGCGTGATCGTACTGCTTGATTCCTCAGAACCCGGCACAGTTACTGAGGCCTTTCGGGCCGGGGCGCAGGGCATATTTTGTCGCACTGAACCATTCCGCCTGTTGGCGAAGTGCATCCAGTGTGTGGCAAACGGACAGGTTTGGGCCAGCAGCGTGGAATTGCATTTCGTGCTCGAGGCTCTGGCTCAGCCCCCGCTGGCGGGCGGCTTGAAAATAAACGGCGGGTTGCTTTCCGCGCGAGAAACCGATGTGGTGCGATGTGTCGCCGAGGGACTTACCAATCGCGAGATCGCTCAACGCCTGAAGCTGACTGAGCACACCGTAAAAAATTATCTGTTTCGGATTTTCGACAAACTCGGAGTTTCAAGCCGGGTTGAAGTGGTTCTTTATGCCTTCCGGAACGGCAGCACGCCCAGCACATCTCCAATGCTGTCCTCGCGCCGAACGGCGCAATCGGTGACCGCCCCGCCGCGAGTGCTGCCGAAGGTTCCAGTAACGATCCGCAACTCGGCTACCTAGAAAAACCCTGAACCTTCGTTTCGCATGCGAGGGCAGTACCTGACTGCCGGTATATTTCCAACTTCCACTCAGCGGGGCAAGCTGAAATTCAGTGTGACGGTGGTGTGCATTTCCACCGGCTGTCCCTGGACCATTCGCGGTCTGAATTGCCATTGCTTCACGGCGGCGATCGCAGCATCAGCCAGCAGGCGCTGGCCACTGATCAACTTTACTTCTCCAATTGTGCCGTTGAGGCGCGTGCGCACCCCGAGCACCACCGACCCCTGGATCTGCTGTTGCCGGGCTTCTTCTGGATATTCCGGCTCAACGCGATGAAGCAGGCTACCCTCTGCCACCGCGGGCGACACCTCGAGAGTACCAGCGGACTCCACTTCCGACGCTCGTTGCACCCCCGCCTCGTTCGCGCCGGTTGAGCTTGTCGCCTTACCCTGCTCTGCTGTCGGCGACATTCGAAAAATCTCTTTTCCATTCTCATACACCAGGAGGCTTCCTGCGGGAGGAGCTGGATCCTTCGAACCGGTCGACGAAGTGGTTGGTGCTCCGGATGCGCTTTTGTTCTCGCTGTCCGACGCTATCGAATTTCCTGCCCCAGACGAGGCAGACGCGGAAGCTGCCGGCTCATTTCGCGCGGTCGGAGCGTGGCTGGAGGCCGAATTCCTTACCTGTGCTTTACCGCTCTTTGACCCCAACCAGCCCAGACGCAACCCAACCAGAGTTCCAAACAACACCACGCATGACGCTACCACCACGCAGAGTGCGAACGTCACAACGTCAAGCCCAACCCGCGGAGGTCGCACCTCCAGAACCGCCTCGTATGTGTTCAGATTCGCCGAACTGGGCGGCAAATCTTCCAACTCGGTCTGCGCAGTCATCAAGACCGGTGTCGCTGGATTTTGCTCCACAGTAGCGAGCGGCTCGCTGCCCCATTCCAGATTTTTCAGTATGCGGCGACCCAGCGCTTCCAGTGCGAATTGGTCCCATTCTCCGAAGGCCGCTGGCTGCGACGAAAATACTTCCAGAACGCCGGCGAGGACGCCATTCCGGATTAAGGGCAAAATCATTACCGAACGCACTCCCAAACTCCGGGAAGCCTCGATATCGGCGCGAGGGTCGGCTTGGGCATCGTCGCAGCGCTGCACTTGCCTTGTCTTTATGCACTCCGCGGTCAGGCCGGGTTCGCTGCCCAACCGCGCCCCCAGCTCCGGAGCATTCACCCCGCTGCTGGCGCGGCAAACCATTTCTCCGTCGCGCTCCAGGATGATCGCTGCGCCGGTGGCCGCAGTAGCCACGCATGCTTGCTCCACAATTTCGTTCAGAACAACGTCCAGTGCCAGACCCGTCGAGAGTTCTAGCGACATCTGGCCTCCCGCGTGCGCGGCGAACTTTGCCGCCAGTTCCGCTATGTCCGATTCCTCCACATTCCCTGCCCTTAGCGAGGGTGTTCCACTCTCCTTGCGCCCTTCCGCGGCCTGTGAAGCTGGTTTTTGGGAATCAGACCCGAACATGGGATTGTGCGCCATACGAGAAGAGACGACGATGCAATATGTGCGTCTGTAGCGGAGTTTCGCCCCAAAATCAGGGGTTGTCAACCTGCATTCGCCTCAGCCTTCAACTCCGCCCGGGTCGTTCCAAAACGGCAATGGGCCACACAAGATGACCTTCCGGGAGTCTTTTGTTTCCTCCACGTTTACTCATAAAAATGTTAGAATCGGTTAATCTTGGGGCTGGTCCGGATGGCTCTGCAAGGTTGTTTTTTGCTTCCTCCCCGTGGATTCTCGTTGGAAACACCTGAAAACATGCGTCGCTCGATCTCTTAATCCTGGGAGTTTGAAACATGCGGATCGCTGTGGTTGGTTCTGGATATGTGGGATTGGTAGCGGGCGCCTGCTTTGCCGACCTCGGTCATGACGTGGTTCTCGTCGACAACGACGACCG
Organism: Candidatus Sulfotelmatobacter sp.; assembly: GCA_050012155.1. Lineage (GTDB taxonomy): Bacteria > Acidobacteriota > Terriglobia > Terriglobales > Acidobacteriaceae > Sulfotelmatobacter. Next base: position 111,384 of record JBEKHS010000003.1, read on the forward strand.
TAAACTGTCGGCCCTCAAGAACGGGCAAGTCCCCATCCACGAAAACTTCCTGCCTGAGCTTTTGAGCCGTCACCGCGGTCAACGCCTCACGTTCTCCGACGATCTGCAGGAAGCCGTGCGCGCGAGTTCCGTAATCTTCGTCGCCGTGGGTACACCACCCACGGAAAGCGGCGAGGCCGATCTATCTTACGTCGAGTCGGTCGCCCGTGAAATCTCCGGCGGCGTCAACGACTACAAAGTGATTGTCGAAAAGAGCACGGTCCCTGTCTATACCAGCGAATGGGTTCGCAAGATCATCCTGCGCAACGGCACGGACCCCGAGTCGTTCGACGTCGCTTCGAATCCCGAGTTTCTGCGCGAAGGTACCGCAGTCACCGATTTTCTTTTCCCCGACCGCATCGTGATCGGATGCGACACCGAGCGTGCGGCCAACATTTTACGCGAAGTCTACGCTCCCCTCACCAGCGGCAGCTATTACGAACGCAGCGATGCCATTCCACAACCCGACCGCACTTCGATTCCCGCTCCCATCATCGTCACCACCACCAAGAGTGCGGAGTTGATCAAGCACGCCTCCAACGCCTTTCTCGCGATGAAGATTTCTTTTATCAACGCGGTCGCTTCGATTTGCGAATCGGTCGGGGCCAATGTGAATCAGGTCTGCCACGGGATCGGCACCGACTCCCGCATAGGCCCGCGATTCCTGAATCCTGGCATCGGCTATGGCGGCTCTTGCTTCCCCAAAGATGTGATGGCCTTTCGAGCGGTCGCCCGCGAGTGCGGCTATGACTTCCGCCTGCTGGACGAAGTCATGCGCATCAACGAAGACCAGCGCGATCGCTTTCTCCGCAAAGTGCGCAGCGCGCTGTGGACGCTTCGCGGCAAACGCCTGGGCGTACTCGGACTGGCCTTCAAAGGTGGAACCGATGACATTCGCGAATCGCCCGCGCTTTTCCTTGTGCAGGCTCTGTTGCAGGAAGGCTGCAAAATCACGGCCTACGATCCTGCCGCGATGGAGCGAACGCAGGAAACGATGAACTCCAATCTCAAGTATGCCGGTTCAGCGTATGAAGCGGCGAGTGGTGCCGACGCCCTGCTCATCCTGACCGAGTGGGAGGAGTTTGCCAACCTCGATCTCGCCCGCCTTAACCAGGAACTCAAATATCCCATCGTGATCGATGGCCGCAACCTGTATGATCCCGATGTGATGGCGGCGCACGGCTTCACCTATTACAGCGTAGGACGCCCGGCCTGTCATCCCGAGGGAGTTCCCGCGACCGTTCGGAACGGTGTCCGCAACGGCGCCAAGAAAGCATGAGCTCACAACGTGCCCTGGTTACCGGTGGCGCCGGTTTCCTGGGATCCCATCTTTGCGATGCCCTGCTCGGCGAGGGCTGGAAAGTGGTTGTCGTGGATAACCTGCTCACCGGCCGCCGCGCAAACCTTGACCATCTCCGGAATGATTCTCGATTCGATTTAATAGAAAAAGACATTTGCGAGCCCTTCGACGTCGGCCACGTCGATTACGTCTTCCACTTCGCCAGCCCCGCCAGCCCGGTCGATTACACCATCCACGGCATCCCCACGCTGAAGGTCGGATCGCTCGGAACCTTTCATGCTCTCGATGTCGCGCTCAAATACGGCACGAAGTATCTCGTCTCCTCCACTTCCGAGTGCTACGGCGATCCGCTTGAGCATCCTCAGAAAGAAACTTATTGGGGCAACGTGAATTCGATCGGACCACGTTCCGTCTACGACGAAGCCAAGCGCTTCACCGAAGCCGTCACCATGGCGTATCACCGCTATCACAAAGTGGATACGCGCATCGTCCGCATCTTCAACACTTACGGCCCGCGCATGCAGCTCAACGACGGCCGCGTCGTGCCGAACTTCATGAAGCAGGCCTTGCGCGGCGAACCTCTCACCGTCTACGGCGACGGCAGCCAGACCCGCAGCTTCTGCTACGTCAGCGACGAAATCGACGGCTTCATTCGGCTAGCCAAGTCAGATGAGCATCTTCCAGTCAACATCGGCAATCCGAACGAGTTCACCATTCTCGAATGCGCGCAGCACGTGATCAAGGTGACCGGATCAAAAAGCAAAATTACCTACGAACCGCTCCCGCAGGACGATCCTAAACAACGCCGCCCGGACATCACGAAAGCTAGACAATTGCTCGGCTGGGAGCCGAAGATCCAATTGGAAGCCGGACTGCGCATGTCACTGGATTATTTCCGGAAGGCCGTGGCAGAGGAAGCCACCACCGCAAAGTAACTACCACAAGCCATGTGGGGACAGCCGCCCTCGGCTGTCCAGGGCCGAAGGCCCGGTCTTGGCCCCACCTGCCCTGCCGATCCCTAGCCTACGGGCGCGAGGAGCCTTCCCTTGGAAGAACGTGATAAATTGTCCTTCACCGAAATAAAAATCCAGTCTGTTTCCGCCCACGGAGAACTGCTCGATGCGAACGCTCATCTTGAGGATAGCCACACTGTCGATTGCAACCGTCGTGCTGCCGCTTATGTTGGTTCATGCGCAGGCAAAAGAGGAAACCTCAACCGTCAAGGTCGAAGCTACTAAAACCGATACCGCAAGACCCGAGCAATTCAAGCCCGAACAGCAGCAGAGCAAGGGCTCGGTCACCATCGGCGGGAATGTCATTAATTACGACGCGATTGCCGGCACGCTCATCGTGCATCCGAAGGATTGGGACGATGTTCCGCAAAATGCCGACCCAGATCCCAAGAATAAGCCGGCGGAAGCCAGCATGTTCTATGTGGCCTACTTCAAATCGGACAACAAAGGCGCGCCACGCCCAGTTACGTTTCTGTACAACGGCGGTCCGGGTTCCTCGACCGTCTGGCTGCATATGGGCGCGTTCGGGCCGAAGCGCGTGGTGACTGCCGATGACACGCATACTCCAGCGGCGCCCTATTCAGTGGTCAATAACGAATTCAGCCTGCTCGACGTGAGCGATCTGGTGTTTGTGGATGCGCCCGGAACCGGCTTCAGCCGGCTTACCGGAAAAGACCGGGAGAAAGCATTCTACGGCGTCGACCAGGATGCTCAGGCCTTTGCCGACTTCATTTCGCAGTTCCTCTCAAAGTACGGACGCTGGAATTCGCCGAAGTATTTGTTTGGCGAAAGCTACGGCACCACACGCTCGGCCGTCCTGGCGAATATCCTCGAGACGGAACGCGATGTGGACTTCAACGGTGTGATCCTTTTATCTCAAATCTTGAACTTCTCTCTTGATTCCGACATTCCCGAGTTCAATCCCGGCGTCGACGTTCCGTACCAGCTTTCACTCCCTACCTACGCTGCGTCCGCCTGGTATCACCACAAGCTGCCGGAGCCGCGTCCGGAACTGGCGGCGCTGCTGGCCGAGGTTGAGCACTTTGCCATGAACGATTACGCGCTGGCCCTCGAAGCCGGCTCCTCGCTTGTCCCGGAGCAACGGCATGCCATCGCCGCCAAGCTCCACCAGTACACCGGCCTCCCTGTCACCTACATCGAGAAGGCGGACCTGCGCATCAATGCAGGTGAATTCGAAAAGAATTTGCAGGACGAAAACAATTTAACCACCGGCCGGCTCGACACCCGCTTTTCCGGGCCCACGTTTGATCCGCTCAGCAAGGAGGCAGACTACGATCCGCAGTCGGCGGCGATATCTTCCGCCTACGTTTCCGCCTTCAACGACTATGTACGCAAGGAACTGAAGTTTGGCGAGAACCGGGAATACAGGCCGGAGATTGAGGTCTTTAAATGGTGGAGCTTTGCCCACCAGGCCCCCGGATTTCCCTTTCCCTTGCATGCGGCGCCGAACGTGATGCTCGACCTGGCAATCGCGATGAAGTATAACCCGACGCTCAAAGTCCTTTTGAACGCCGGTTATTTTGATCTGGCAACGCCGTTCTACGAAGGCGTTTATGAAATGCAACACCTGCCGATCCCGCCGGAATTGCAAAAAAATATCGAATTCCAGTTTTACGAATCCGGCCACATGGTCTACGCGCACGAAGCGTCACTGAAGGCGATCCACGACAACGTGGCGGCTTTCATCCTCAAGAGCTCTAACTCCAAGAGTAAGTAAGGAACGCGACGCTTAGTGGGCCGGCTCGAAATATGAGTCCGTCGAAAGCATGCGCTGAAAATACTCGTTCTTCCACTTCGGATTGAGCCGGTCGAGCAGCAGGCCTTCGGTTGCGCCGAAGGAATAGAAGACGATGCGTTTCCATTTCTCCAGATCGGCTTGTTGCAGTTCGTCCAGCGTCTCTTTTCTCACTCTCGCAGCGTAGGCGGCGAACGGCTCATAGTCGAGCAGAGCGGTGTATTCTTCCGTCGGACGGTACGCAGCGGCAGCCTCTGCTGACATGATTTGCGTGTAGCGAGCGATTCCCTCCTGCCACAGCTGGAAGCTGAAGTATTTATGATCGTCCGGCGAGAGCTGCGCCAGGAACTTCTTGCGCTCAACAACGTATTGCCCTGCTAGCTCAGCGAATACTCTATCGTCCTTTTCCGTTACAGCAGCCAGCAGAAGATTGCGGAGATGGCCGAAGCTTTTGACCATCTCAGGCTTCTCGTAGGGAAAGGGATAGTTCAGCATCCACATACCCGTACTGTCGCCGCGGCTTAGCCCAAGACCCTCCACGCCTTTGTCGTATCCCGGCTGCGAGTACTGCAATTGATGAAAATGTTCGTGCATCACGGCGAAAAGCCATGGCGTGCTCGTCTTACTCTCGGTATTCTTTGGTTGGCCGACGACGATGACAGAGGGCGGTCCGAATGCCGGAAACGTTGCCAGAAAACCCACTGGGAATTTTCGGGGACGGGCATACACGTCTTCGCTGATCTTCATGAACTCCTTCGGAGGCGAGGGATCATGCGTAAGGAACTCTGCATCTTCGGTCACCAGCAGCAAGGGCGAGGGCACCTTGTCCCAGTCAGGCCAGATCCGGTCCTGGATTTGCGCCGCAAGCCTGTAGAACTCGCGAATGCGGATCGCATCCTCTGGAGAAATGTTCGGGGAGAACTGCGCAGCCAGGGATTGGCAGAGCGCTGCCGTCCCCAACAGCAATAAGACAAGCAGAGTACGCATGGATTTTTGGACGGGAACGGCAGTCAGGCGTTAGCGACTAAACATGATCGGATGAGGATACGGCTGATAGCTACTCACTGCTCTGGGTGGTGGCCGCGACAAAGTCAATCAGTTGCTGCACTCCGGCGCGCTCTTCCTTATTGGTCAGCTTGAACGAGACTCCCATCCCGTAGCCGGGATGCGAAGCCTTCACGTGCCCGCTAAGGCGCAATTTCATCTCATACGTGCGCACCACAATTTCAACCGGCGTGCCTTGCGCAAAAGCCAGCGGCATTTCGAGGTAGCATCCGCCCGGGCTCAGATCGCTCAGATGACAGTAGTTCCGCACGGAACTTCCCTGCTGGTAAACCTCCGCTCCCAGGCGGCAGGTATATCGCGTCTGTTTGCGTCGGTTGTCCGGATCGGAGCGCGGTCGGCCGACCGCGTCCGGCTGCGAACTTTCTTCGTCGTGCTCGATATCGTCCTGCTCTTCAACCTGCGCTTTCGTCCGAACCTCGTCCTTATAAGGGTGAGGCGAATGCGCTACTTCCACCGTGGCCGTAGAATCCGTCTTCTGCTTCGGCGATTCGTGCTTCGGCACATCAGCTAGCTTCAACTTCAACCACTCTTGCAGAACCCGGCGGGAGGATTGGGGCACGTGCACAAACTGGATTCCCGCACGCCCATTCCAATCCTGCCATACCACCTGGCCGGAGAGCCGCACGTTCGCCATTTGCCCCGGCAGTTGAAATTGGAAATAAACCTTACAGGTCGGCGGCAACTTCTTGCCGAAATTGACTGCCATGCCATCCTCGGCCAAATCGACCAGGGTCGCTTTCTCCTGCTCCACGCCGGCGTAGTCAATGGTCGCATGCGTGTGCACGGCAGCCCGTGGTTTGGATCGTTTGTCGCGGTGCAGCGCTGCGTGGGCGGCGTGCAGACTGCTCAGCGCCCGCTCGTAAGACACCGGTTTGTAGAGCACGAAATTCACCCCGAGAGAAAACATCTCGCGGATACTCTCCTGCCCCGACACCACAACCACCGCGAGAGTGGAATCGTTCATGCGGGAAGAACGGCTCTCGTGCAAAACCCTGAGGACATCCGCCTGAGTTTCGAAATCAAGAATGATCAGGTCGTAGCGTTCCTGCGCTAGCCGTACACCGGCACGCACGGCATCCGGACACAACTCCACGCGAATGCCCAACTCTTCCAGGACGCGGCGCAGCACTTGAATTGCAGCCTCGTCAGCGCAGACCAGTAGCGATGAGAGATTCATACCTGCACTTCATCCTAGGGTCACTGCGGTTCGCGAGACAAGTTACCTTTGTCATTCCCTTCAGCCCCTCTCACCCTCCGCGCTGCACTAACTCCGCTGTAGTCAATCGGGTGACCTCAGTCACCACTGCCATTACAAAAGACCAATGGTCCTGCGTTGCACCGTGGTGCTTTGACGCTAGTGTCCCCCCTCCCTACGATGAAGACTGCCAGATCGAATGCGACGCCGGTTGGCATGTCCCCACGCTGGATGCACGTTTTCCCTATTCGATCAGGCTCTCGAAAATTTGACGACGAGTTTGGATGGATCAGTACCGGCAGACGACTCAAAGGTTCCTCCGGAAAGAGCTTATGGTATCGCGCAAAAATAACGGGTTCTCGATGCTGGAAATGGTGATCGCCATCAGCTTTTCTCTGATTCTGATGGCGGTTAGCATCATGACGCTCGGCCCCCTTTGGAAGCAGGGTCATATCAACGAGGCCTATGACACGACGCTAATGGTTTTGCGCAACACGCGGAACCTGGCGATCGCGCAGAGCAACGAGTACTACGTCAATTTCAACCCGGCTGGTTTTCCTGCCGGCACCATCCAGGTTGTGGTCCAGCCCTACAACGCCGCAGGAGTAGCGCAGCCGCAGCAACAGGTGATCACCTACTCGATTCCTCCGGACATCACATTCAACGTGCAAGCGGGATTCCCGGGCAGCGCGCCGGATGGTTTTGGCGCCGGCATCCTTCCCATCGATTTCGGCCAACAGCTGGCGGGCGAGCCTCTGAACTATGTCGTGTTCTATCCCGATGGCTCCGCCCAAGACGGACTGGGCAACTACAACAACGGCATCGTTTACATGACGCAAACCGGCCAGAGCATCTACACGTCGCGTGCAGTCACGGTATGGGGAGCGACCGGAAGAATCCGAGGATGGCAGCTGAGTCAGGTCGGTGGAGTCACAACTTGGGTGCAACAATGACACAGAAAACAAAGTTCGTCCGGCAGCATCGCTCGCAGCGCGGTTTCTCGTTACTCGAGGTCATGATCTCCATGATCATCATGACCATCGGCATGATGGCTGTGCTCTTGAGTTTCGGCACAGCGCTCGAAGCGACAGACTGGGCGCAGGAAGATCTGATCGCCCGCCATAAGGCCCTCGATGCTTTGGAAAGCATCTACACGGCTCGCAACAGCCAGCAACTGCCTTTCGCTTCGATCAATAACGTGGCCAACGGAGGAGTCTTCGTAGGCGGCGCGCAATCCCTGCTTTGCGCCGGACCCGATGGCATTCTCGGCACCGCCGATGACGCGGCCTGTACCGCACCTGATACTGGAGCGGCTTGCCCGGGAGGAATCGAATGCCTGGTGCTGCCTGGTGCCGATGGCATTCTCGGCACCGCCGATGACGTAACTTACAGCCTCACCAATTACACACGCACGATCACTTTCAACCCGGTGTTGCAGACCATCGGTGGCGTAACCAGTACAAATCCAAACCTCATCGCCGTCACGGTCACCATTTTCTATACCAAAGACGGCAGGTACGGGTATAGCCGGAATTATTCGGTAAGTGCGCTGATTTCAAGCTTCCACTGAGGCTGACAAGACATTTTATGAAGACGAACATCCGAAAATCGCAACGCGGCTTCAGCCTGCTGGAACTGATGATCGCCTCTGTCATTGGCGTGCTCGTCATGGCGGCCATGACCAGCCTGTTCCGTCAGGCCATGACTGCATTGTTTACGGTGAGCCAGCGCGCTGAGACCCAGGAGAACATGCGCGCCGCCATCGAATTGATGACCAAGGACATCGGCTCGGCAGGTGCAGGCTTGCCTTCCGGGGGCTTGCAGTTGGCAAACAAGAATGGCGTCTCAAACATCGCGTGCAATCAAAACGCTACCTGCTATCTTATTGCCGATGTTTACCCCGACAGCGGCACGGGGGCTCTAAATTACATGTACGGCATCCTGCCCGGTTTCGCCAAGGGCGTGGAAAATGGCGCCGTCATCACCAACGCTCCTGGCGCCACAAACGACAGCATCACCTCGATCTATTGCGACTACAACTTTCCGCTTACAAATTTTACGTTCGCCTTCCCCAGCGCCGTGCAAGCCAATGTGACGGTGGTGAATGGGGGCGTTACGCCTAACAACATTCTTGCCCCGGGCGGCCTCAACGTAGGCGACCTGCTGCTATTCATCGTGAGCACTCCGGGCAATGGCGCGGGGAACCAGGGCAATGCCGTCGGGCAAACTGCCGCCGCTGTGGGCGAGATTACGGGCATCCCAAACAATGGCCAAATCGAGTTTGCCGCCGCCGACCCACTCAACTTTAACCAGACTGGCGCCAATAGCCTCGCGGCGCTGGCTGCCGCAGACGTTGCGGGAACCACGTTGAGCGCCTGCCGCCTTTACGCGGTTACCTATTTTCTGGAAGTTCCCGCTGCTGGCGGAACCGTTCAAGTCCCGCGCCTGATGCGCCAGGTAAACGGACTCAAGGCAATCCCGGTAGCCGACAACATCATCAACCTGCAATTCAGCTATGACGTAATCAATTCCGCAACTGGCACCATCAACGCGAATGTGGCCAATCCAATCGCCGCTGGACTTTCCCCCGCGCTGATTCAGAAGGTCAACATCTGGGTCCTGGGCGAGAGCATATACACGGACAAGACCAGATCCCAGAGCATGTATCTGGCGACCTCGGTCAGCGCTCGCAATATGAGCTTCTGCAATTCCTACAGTTTCTCAAGTACTGCTTGCCAGTGACGAAAGCGGTCTGAGTTTCTGGTTATTTGAGGTGAGAAGGGGAAAACTTATGGGGAAGAGTACACGAGATTCGCGAGGCTTCACTCTCATCGCCGCGCTGTTGTTGACAGTGCTGCTGTCGGGCTTGGCCATCGGTTTGATTTTCCTGGTCACCGGCCAACAGAAGATGGGAAACAACGACCTCGAAGGTAACCTCGCCTTCTACGGCGCCGAGTCCGGCATCGAGAACCTGACGGCCCAACTCTCGGCTCTGTACCAATCCTCCCAGTCGCCGACTTCGGCATCCATCACCGCTCTCACCAGCCCCGCGAATTGGCCGACTGCAATTACGGGTTCAAACATCCAGAACATGAATTACGTGGAAAACATCACCTGGCCAACCGTTCAGCCGAATGGAACGCCTTGTCCGAATCCTCTTGGTCAAGTTCCTCCGCCCCCCTGCGGCACGTGGAACGTTGTAGGTTCCGGGCCCGACCAGGGCATGGTGGCATCGCTGATCCCGTACAACGTCTCAGTTACGGCTACTCGGATCGCCGGATCGGGTGAGACCACCGACAATGGTGCAGTTCCTGTCACTGGCGCGTCGGTCAATTTGACCCGCACCGTGCAGGTGGCACTGCTCCCAGCCTTCGAATTTGGCGTCTTCTGCAACGGCGACTGCGACTACTTCGCCGGACCTAACTTTAACTTCGGCGGCCGGGTCCACGCCAACGGAAATCTGTTTCTCGCTTCCGGCGCTAACCTGACTTTCACGGACAAGGTTGCTGCCGTGGGCCAGATCATCGTCGACCAACTTGAAAATGGATGGCCAACCTCCAACCAATACGGGGGCAGTGTCTGGATACCCAACGCCAGCCTTGGGTGTCCGGCGGCGCCCGCCACGGGGCCCGGTGGAACCGGAAATTGTATTCAGCTTACCCAGGGCAGTTGGACTGGCGGCTTCCCGCAGACGGGCACAGCCAACCCAGCCTGGAAGGGGATTTCCACCAACACGTTCAACAGCTTCGCCATTAACGGACTGACTGGCGCAACGACTCTGAATTTGCCTTTCGTCCAAGCCTCCAATGTTGGACCGATCGAGATCATTCGCAGGCCAACGCCCGGCGACAGCCAGCTTCTGGCCAGCTCGCGCCTGTATAACAAGGCAACGATCCGCATCCTGCTGGCCGATACCCTCGCCGATCTGCACCCTGATCGCGGCGCCGGTTCTCTCGATGTCAACGACGTCCAGCTGACCGGCTCCATGGCTACTACCCCTGGAACAATGTACTTCGGCGTAGCCAGCACAGCAGCAAGCCCGAACTGGGTTCCCCCTACGAACTGTGGTGCACCTGGGACGTGGCCTATACACGGGGAAGTCACCGCCGCTGCGGTCTGCCAGAGCGTCTGGCTCCGCGTGGAATATTACAATGGCGGGGCCTGGGTTGGGGTCACGCAGGAATGGCTTGGACATGGGTTCGGCCGCAGCTACGACAATCCTCCGACGCATCCCTATTCCACCAACCTCGCTGCGGCTCCACTATGCCCTACGGCTGCGTACCCGAGTTGGCCAACGGTAACGGCTTCAGATCCTCTGGCCCAATGCCAGAATCCAATCAGCCCCGCCATCCTGATCCTGCAGCAGCTGCAAAATGGCCTGGGTCTGGCGAATGCGACGGGGGCCGCATCTGTAAGTAAGTGGCTGCCTATCAACTTGTATGATGCTCGTGAAGGCGAACCCCGGGATAGCCGTCCCGCTGGCGATCCAGAAACGTCATGCAGTCCTATCGGAGTGATGAACGTAGTTGAACTCGACGTAGGTAATCTGTGGCTCTGGCTGCAGGGAGTAGGAGCGTACGCAGGCGGCAGTGGCCCCCTGGTGAGCATCACCGACCAGTACGGCGCAAATGAGAACGGCTACTTGCTGTATTTCTCGGACCACCGCGGCATGCTCCCCGATGCTCATCCGCTAGCCACTTTCTACAACAACATCTCCGGCATGTCCGGCCTGAACGACACGGTCAACAGGAATTCGCAAACCGGTGTTCCCGATGGCGTGCTGGAACCGTTGGCCTACTACCCGTACTCGCCGGAAGATACCGCCGAAAAAGAGAATGGCATCCTCGACAAGTGGGGTGAGCCAAATCTGGGCGCCGGCTTTGGCATTACCGCGGCAAACATGGCGCAGCCTTATTACATCAGCGGTACATTCGCCGGAATCGCCGCTTGCTCCACTAAAGCCGAGTGGAACATGGTTACGGCCGCACGGCACGCGCTGCGCCTCGTCGACGGTGGCATGGATAACGCCGGAAACAGTTACCTGCCGCCCACGAACGGCAACGCAGGCGCCAACGGGGTGGGCTTTACCGTCGCGTCAGAAGAACCGGTTTATGTATATGGTAACTACAATACCGGGACTTCCGACCCCTTCTGGCCTAGCGAGAACGTAATCAACACTCCCCACTCGGCGGCCGCGATTATTGCCGACGCGGTTACGCTGCTCTCGAATCCTCCGTCGGGCGCCGCGCTCCCGCTTCCAAACCCAGCGTCGAACCCGATTCCGGGCTGGAATGACCACGAAAGCTTCCTGTATCCCGGCCAAGCCACCTACGTGAATGCAGCCATGCCCGGACGGCAGGGTAACAACAGCTATTATCGAGTAGCCATTGCCGCCGGAAAAAGCATTCCGTTCCCAGAGACCGCGTACTCCATCGCCATCCCCTGGAAGGATTTCGGTACCGATGGCGGCATGCACAACTTCCTGCGCTATCTCGAGGACAGAAGCGACAACGGAAACGGAGGAACGGTGAACTATGCGGGCTCGCTGATCAGCATGTACTACTCGCAATACGCCACCGGCATTTTCAAGTGCTGCAACTCGGTTTACGGCGCCCCTAACCGTAACTATTTCTTCGACACGCAGTTTCAGAACCCGAACTTTCTGCCTCCCGGAACTCCGATGTTCCAGGACGTAGTGGCATTGAGTTCGCACCAAAACTTCACGCCGCAGTAAGCGTGGAAACCACTAAGCCCACCCTCGCCCCGGTCTTGCACTCCAGGACCGGGGCTTTTAATCTTTTTGTACTATTCCGCCGGTCGCAGCGATTCTTCTAGTATCGCTGATCAAAAGTCGCTGTTACCTTCTCTAAGCCGTCAATTTATGCACGCATCCTTGCCACCCCGCCGAAGCTTGCTCTGGATCTGGAGCGCTTTCTCCCTCTGCGCCGTTATGGCCTTCGGTCTGTTCTTTGTGCCTGCCTTCGTCATTCGCCCTTTTCGCCACCAGGCGCCACGCGCCTTGATGATCGCCATGGCTCTCCGCCAGCGCGCTCCTCTTGGCACTCTTATCGCAGCTCTCGCTTGTTTCTCCTTGGCCTTCGTGTTATGGAGAGCCGTTGGCCTCTGGCGCAAAGCTCTCCTCGTGCTCGCGCTTCTTCCCGTAACCTTTGCCACCGTGATGGCGCGCCTCAACTATTTCGAATGGATGTTTCATCCCATCGCCGGCGCGCAGTTCCTGGCGCAAGCCCAGAGCAAACTCGATCCCAAAGAAATGATCATGGCGGTGCGCTTTGGTGGAGACTCCCGCGCCTACCCCATCAGCCAGATGGCCTACCATCACATCCTCAACGACGTGGTTGATGGAGTGCCGATCGCCGTCACGTATTGAACGTTATGTCACACCGGTCTGGTGTGGACGCGAACGGTGAACGGCAGAGCCTTGCATTTTTATCTGGCCGGCATCAACAACCAGAACTTCCTGATGCGCGACAAGGAAACCGGAACCTGGTGGCAGCAGATCACCGGCAAAGCCCTCTACGGCCCGCTGCAAGGCGCAGCGCTCGAACTCGTGCTCAGTGACGAGGTCACCTTCGGCGAGTGGAGAACCGAATTTCCCTCCGGCCAGGTGCTCGCTCCTGTCCCCAAGTACACGAAAGAATACGATCCCAACTGGGAGCCCGACGTCGCCAAGCTGCCCGTCGTCATCAGCTTTCCCGGCACCGAACTGAAGTCGCGCGACGTTGTCATCGGACTCACCGTCGGCGGCGCCGCCCGCGCCTATCCATGGGAGACCTTCGCCAAGCAGTCTCCAGTGATCGATCGCGTCAACGGCACGCCGCTGCTTCTCGTTCTCGGCCCCGACGGCAAATCGTTCCGCGTCTTCGTCAGCCGCATCGACGGTCAGGATGCCGAATTCTTTCTGCAGACCAATTCCAGTGCCGACGCTCCCGCCGATAAAAAAGACTGGACGCTACTCGACACAACCACCAACAGCCAGTGGAACTTCCAGGGCTGCGCCGTCTCCGGTCCGGCCCAAGGACGATGTCTCGCCCGCATCCCCGCGCTCAAGGATTATTGGTTCGACTGGCGCAACTACCATCCCGAGACCACGGTCTACAAACACCAAGGCTGATTCGATAAACAGATTGGAAAGTGCGCTGCTCCATCGCGACGGCCTAGTCTCACTTCGCCACAACAGAGAATGTCATTCCCGATCAGGCTGAAAATGTGAACGAAACTAGATTTCTCTGTTCCTCTTGCCGCGGGATGTAGTCATCTATGGGCCTATGTTATTGGTGTTTTAACATCCCCTCCACCGCCAACCACTCGACGAAGAGTTCCATCCATCCCGAGATCGGAGGACGGTTGCTGGCCCGCACGCCAAATCCATGTGCGGTGTGCGCGAAGACATGCAGCTCCGCCGACACTCCGGCCTGTTTCAGGGAAAAGAATAGTTGGGGAAGCCCTTGCGCGATGTCTGCGCGGTCATCTTCGCCGCAAACCAGAAAGGCGGGCGGGGTCTGCTTCGAGAGATTCATGTCGTGCGGAATGGCGGGATAGATGAGCGCCTGAAACGCGGGCTTCGAGCTTTCGCGGTCAATCGCATCGGCGCTTGAGCTGCCGGACCCAGAGGCGCCGGCGTCATAGCGCGTGGCGGCTAGCGCGGCAATCTCGCCCCCGGCGGAAAAGCCCATCACGCCGATGCGTTCCGGATCGACGCCCCATTCCGCCGCGCGGCTGCGTACCACCCGAATAGCGCGCTGGATGTCGGCCAATTCCGTTCCTTCGATGGTGTAGGTCGAGCCGTTTTCGCGCGCCAGGCGATATTTCAAGATGAACGCAGCCACGCCGTGCTCGCTCAGCCAGGCGCCGACGTTATAACCTTCGTGATCCATCCATAGCTCGCGGTGTCCGCCTCCCGGCGCGACGATGACCGCCGCACCCGTAGCCTTGTCCTTGGCCGGCAGATATGGCGTAATCGAAGGACGATGAATATTCGACACAATATGATCGCCGCTCTCATTCACCCGCACCTTTTCGTCGGACGTCTTCCCTTCAGAACCCGGCGGTGTGCCGGGCCACAGCGGAATCGAAGCTGCTGGGGCCGACTCGGGCGACCTCGCGCCGTTGCCAGCCGCAATCGCCGATCCCGCAAGGAACAGCGGCAGAAGGAACGCCATCCAGAAGCCGTACGCAACATGCTTGCTCCGCAGTCTCGATCTCCTTCCCGCTCATGCGATGTTTTTCAGCGAACGATCCCGGCAACGCAATGAGTATAAACTGGCAGCAACCGGAAGGAGGATTCATACGTGCCGCCCATTCACGCCATCTTTTGGGACGTTGGAGGAGTACTGCTCACCAATGCCTGGGACCACACGCAGCGCATGGCCGCGCTTGAACACTTTCGTCTCGACGAAGAAGAGTTTCACTCGCGACACGAGATGGTGGTTTCGTCGTTTGAACGCGGCAAGATCTCGCTCGACGAATATCTGGATCGCACCGTGTTTTACCGCAACCGTCCCTTCACCCGCGATGCATTTCGCGATTACATGTTTTCGTTGTCGCAACCGATGCCGGAAGTTCTCGCCTTCGCGCACGCGCTCGCCGATTCCGGCAAATACTTTATGGGGACGATTAACAACGAATCACGCGAGCTGAATTTGCACCGCATCGAGAAGTATGGCTTGCGGGAAATCTTCCGGCTGTTCGTCAGCTCGTGCTTTGTCGGGCTGCGCAAGCCGGAGAGTGGCATTTATCATCTGGCGATCGAGATTACCCAGCGCAATCCCGCAGAGTGCTGTTTCATCGACGATCGCGCGCTGAATCTGGAGTGCGCCGCGAAGCTCGGCATGAGGACGATCCAGATGCAAACGCTGGATCAGTTGCGCGGTGAGTTGAGTAAGCTGGGAGTGCAGGCAGTGGCCAGTGGCCAGTGATCAGTGTCAGTGGTCAATAACGGGTGGCAGCTTTCGGTCTTACCGGCCACTGGACACTGACCACTGGACACTAGACCTTCCGCGTCTTGGCTGGCGGAGTTACGGGTTTCGGGATATCGGATTCTGCACCCGAAAGTGTCATGTCGCTGGACCAGCATTCCGAGACCAGCTTCCAGTCTCCGTTCGATTGTTTGGCGAAGACCCACAGATATTTGCCCCGCTCTTCGCGGCGTTTGCCCACCGTACCCGGAACCAGAGCGCTGTAGCGTCCCACTTCGTGAGCCAGGTCCCCAACCACTTCGACGCGCATCGGCTCGACGGCCACTTCTCCCAGACCAGCTTCCAGTGAGGAAAAGAAAAACTCGCGCACCGCCATCGCGCCACGAATCGGAGGCAGGTTCGATCGCAGCACCAGGGCATCGGCAGCATAGAGTTCGATCAACTCATCGAGTTGCCGCGTATTGCAGGCCAGAACCCATTCCTGGGTCAAACGGCGCACAGCGGCCTCGCTTCGGCTCATGGGCTCGCCCTTGGCGGCAGCCGCAACCCTCATCCGGTCGGCCTCGCGCGCGCTCTCGGGAGCGTTAGGCCTTGGCGCCACAGCAGTCTCGGTTCCACCCTGGAAATAGTGGTGATGGTAATGATGGTGGTAGTGATGTGTGCCTGCGGGAGCGCCGGGCTGCGGACGAACCTCCTGCGTGGGTTCAGAGTGCGCAGGCTCAGGACGGGCGGCGTCCGGCGTTACCGGCGGAGTTTGCGGAAGAAATTCTTCGTAATTGTCGATCGTGGGCGCTGCAAGTTTGGACGGTGCAGCAACGGACGACGCGGAATTCCCTGGTTCGACCGCCGGCGACTCAGGTGGCGCTGTCCCCAGCGGAAGTCCGCACATACCGCAGAACTTGTTGCCTGCGCGGTTGTGATGTCCGCAAACTCCGCAGGCATCGCGCGCCTCGACGCCGGCTTCGGCCGTGGCTTCCTCAACCGCGGCCTCCGAATCCGCTTCCATGGTCAGGCGCTGCATGGCTTGCAAAGCCGCCGCGATGGCTTCCTGATTCGGTTTGGGCCGCCGCATTTCCGGGTAGAGACGCTGATAAATCTCAGCCAGCGCGGGATTGTGCGGCCCAACGCTCGGCACCACATCTTCGGAGTCCTGCGCCGGAGCGGTGCTGGATGGCTTTCCGAGTTTTCTGTCTCGATCTCTATCCACGATCTGAACCGGTGATGGAGTCATTCTAGCCCAAGCACATGGAATCTCAACGGTGGGAAAACTCGATCTTCCCTTCCGACTCGGTGGGCACGCCGTTGCAGGTTGCAGGACGGTAACGCCACGTGCGAACCGTTTGCAATACATTTCGGTCGCCGGCAGCGCCCACACTTTCCAGAATAAGAGGACTATGAACGCGACCATCGGCGCCGACGATGAAGCTGACTTTCACCTTCTGCCCCGCTCCGTCGGGAACCAGCAGGGGATCGGGAGTGGTCAAAGCCTCGGGAGGCTGAGTATCTTCGCATCGCGCACGCACACTCGCATGCGGGATCTCGCTGAATTCGGCGGCACGCCGGGGCGACTTCCACGCTTGATGCTCACGCTCGGTCGATATAGTTCGGCGCAAGGGTCGCGCAACCGGCACAGCAGCGTTGCCGGCAACGGGGAGCGCAAGAATCAGAAACCAAGGCCAGATGCGAAGCATGGGTGGAGCCTTCCCTGTTAGGCAGTCCTACTCCCCTATGCCTTGCTTATCGGCAAGTCTGGGTCCAGCGTGAGTCGGGTTGAAGTGTATTTGTATCAGTCTCTTAGAAAGGTGGGAAAGGGAGATCGGCGTTCCGATGTGAAGGTGGTTGCACACTTCATGCCCCATTTCATGCTTTGGATTGTCGCTGCCGCAAGGTGAGCACTGTGATTTCGGGGCGGCAATCCAGGCGAATCGGAAGCCCAATAGTGCCCAGACCGGCGTTGGTGTAGAGGGTAAGGTCGCCGATGCGAAACGTTCCCCAAACGTATTTTCTCGCCAAGGGCGGAAGGTAAAGGGGAGGCAAGAATGGGACTCTGACCTGGCCTCCGTGAGAGTGCCCTGAGAGTTGCAAATCGATGGGGAATCCGGCAGCTGCATCGGCGAAGTCAGGTTCGTGAGCCAGCAGAACGACGGCTTCGCCGGTTGGGATGTTATGCAACGTCTTCTGCAAATCGGCGGTCCCACTGAGCACGTCGTGCACGCCGGCCAGCCAGAAGCGGGCGCCATCGTGCTCGATTGCTTCAGACTGGTTGGCCAGCACGTTGATGTTCACCGCTTGAAGCGCGTGCGTCACATGCCTGCGGTCAGTCGCGTCGTCGTGATTTCCCAATACCGCCCAAAGGCCATGGGGCGCAGTCATTTGCCGTAGAAGGCCAGCGCACGGTTCGGCCGCCAAAGCGGATTTCTCGGGGTTTCCGACGATAGGCGAAGTTACAAAATCTCCGGTAAGCGCGATCAGATCGGGACGAAGGGCGTTGACAACAGGAATTGCGGAGTGCAACGGATGGATCGAAAAGTAAGGGTCGTAGTGAAAATCGCTGAGTTGCACAATGGTAAAGCCATTGAGCCGCTCCGGCCAGCGCGGCAGGAAGAAGTCGTGCCGCACGATGCGGGGTTGGTTTGGCTCCAGCAGGACGGAGTCCCCGGCGAGCACGACTGCGCCCGCTGCCGCGGCTGAATAAAAAAACCGGCGTCTTGTAATAGGAATCAGAGGCAAACGACGATTACTCTGCGGACAGTGGCGTGAGCATACGCTCTTCCTCTAGCATAACCGAAGGGGCTGCTTCAGTGCAGACCCGAAAGGCTCCGTTCATCCCTATGGAACCAAAGGAAAGTCGCTCTACAGGCGCTAGTGGTTTGGCGCATGTTCTCAGAAGCTGAAGGTAGCCAATAGGTCGATGCGCCGAACCGCCGAACCGGTAGAGAATGGGCCCCCTTGCAGTCCATTTGCTGTGTCGAAGAAATTCGATCCCACAATACCGCTCGGATTGCCGAAGTTCACTTTGTTGAAGGCGTTGCGTGCAGAAACGCCAAAAGTGAGATTGTAGCGGCGGTCGGAGCCGCTTGGCAGCCCGCCTGGACCACCGCCACCGAAAAGAGGACCGCCGCGTTGCCCCCCACCGCCCCGACCGCCGCCACCACCCGGACCGCCTCCCTGCCCTTGATTGCCTGCGGCGCGTCCGACCTTCGGGCCAAAACCGAATGTCTTCGTGAGCCGCAGATTCATCGTGAAATGGGACGGACCCGTGCCGTAGTTGATGGGCACAATTTTTTCGCCAGCCGTGGGCTGAGCATCGAAAGTTCCCAGCGGCGTGCAATAGATCGTCGACGGTGGTGTGTTTACGCTCGCCGGACAGGTCGCCGTGGAAACAAATCCAGGACGATCGTTGAAGATGGAATCGTTGTTAAGGTCGTTGGTGGTCGTGATGTTGAAGGGAGCACCGGAGCTCGCGATCATGAATGGGCTCAGCCGGAAGTTGTAGGGAAGAGCAAATGTGCCGCCGAAGAAGAGCCGATTCCGGATATCGAAGGAAGCGCGGCCGTAGTCGGCGCTGATGTTGTAAGAGTTCGAAGGAAAGCTGGAAACCCCGGAGGTATCGCTGTTGGAATAATTCAGCACGTAGTAGCCGAAAAGCTGAATCTTCGATCCGATGCGAACGTTGGGGTTGGCGATCAATTGATTCTGCCGGAAGACGGCCTCGGAAACATACTCATAAAGATTCTTCGAGGCGATAGGGCATGAGGAGCCGACACACGGAGTTCCGGGAAAAGGCGCGTCGGCGTTGATGGTGAGCAACTGGTCAAAACCGCGAGAGTTCAAGTAAGTCACGTTCAAGGTTGCGGCCTTGGTGAGCTGCCTCTCCACGCTGATCGCCGATTGAATCGTGTAAGGCGCATGCAGCCGCGGACTGATCTCATAAGTGGTTGGGGTAGCCGGCACGGCTGTGCCGGTGCAGGCAGTAATCTCCGTCAAGTTCGGGCATTCAGGGTTGCTGATAACAAACTGTTCCTGCGTAACGCCATTCAGGCGTTCTGCCTCCAGAATCTGGGCTTCCTGGAAGCGATCGTAAAAAATACCGAAGCCGCCGCGCAGGACAATCTTGGGCGGAGCGCTCTTGCCTCCAACTCCCCAGGCGAAGCCTAAACGCGGCGCCCAGTCCCCATGATCTTGAATGCCAGTCTGAGTCTCGAAGCGCAGGCCATAGCTGAAGGTGATGTTGGAGCGCACCTTCCAATCGTCCTGATAGTAAAGGCCGGCATCGAAGTTGCCGACTACCAGCGGCGGACTGCCCACGGTGTAAGTGAGTTGGGTAGCGATTGGGACGGCGGTGTTTCCGGTATTCTGCACGGCGAATTGGTAAGAAACCGGGCAGGGCGGTTGCCCCGGAGTAGGTGTGCAACTGCTGCCGCCTGCAGGGATCAGCAGCGAGGAAAATGTAAATGTACCGTTGAATCCGGAGGTTTGACTGTTCGCGTCTCGAATGCCGCGCAGACGAGCTCCAAATTTCACCGTGTGATTGCCGTGGATAATCGAGGTGTAGTTCTGCAACTCGTAGTGATCCTGATGATCGAGAATGTTGCCCTGGCTGTTGCCTCCACTGTTGAAAGCGCCCGGGACGTTGAGAGTCGGCTGGCTGTTCAGCGCGAACTGGTTGTCGAGTTCGCGCAGATATTGAAAGTGGGTTTCATTGATGATCTTCGCGCCGATAACCTGAGTGTCGCTGATTTGCAAAGTGTGCTCAATGGAGTCGGCGTTGTAACCCAGAGAAGGCAATGCAAATGCGCCGATGCCCTCGTTATCTTCATCATCGCGATAATACTGATAGCGCGCGGTCAGGGTGTTGTTTTTGGTGAGGGCGTAGTCGAGACGGGGGGTGATGTTGGTGCGATGGCGGGGAAACGGCACCGACTCGATGACGGATGTCTGATCGAACGTGGTCGGATCGAGCGTAATAGCATTGACGGCATTTAGATCGTTGATATTCCTCCGCTGGGCATCGAGAAAAAACGACGCGTTTTTGTTAATCGGTCCACTAACGGAAGCGGTAAACAGAGTCGACTCGTAACCAGGCTGGTCGGCACCGCCGAATGGGTTCGGCGAGTTGAAGGCGGAATCATTTCCATCCACAAAAAACTGGCCGTGAAATTTGTCGGTGCCGGGCTTGGTGAAGATCTCGATGCGGCCGTAGCCAATCTTGTCATACTCCGCGGAAAACGGATTTTGATTGATGCGAATCTCGCGAATCGATTCCTTGGGCGGAAGCTGGCCGGCGGTGAAACCGTCGATATAAAGTTGCCCGCCATTCGGTCCAGCAGACGGTCCGGCCAATGCCTGCAAGTCCGTGAGCAGTTCGTCGGGATCGTCGGGCAGGGCCTCGAGTTCTTTTCCCGTGAGCGTAATAGCTCCGGCATTGTTCGCGGGATTGACGTCGACGGTTGGCGCCGTATCGGAAACCTGAACCTTCTGCTGCTCAACCTCAATCGCCATCGCGACATTGAGCCGCATCGGCTGCGTCGAGGCGATGTTCACATTGTCGTTTTCGTAGACGGCAAAACCCTGAGCCACTACGGTCAAAGTGTATTGGCCCGGCGCCAAAACCTTGAATTCATACTGACCCTGTCCGTTGCTTTGCGTTTTGATGGGAGGCGCGGAGGTGACGCTCGTGGTCAGTACGACATCAGCGTTGGCGATTGCCGCGCCCGAAGGGTCCGTTACCTGGCCGCGCAAACTCCCTGAGGCGGCCTGCGAAGGAACTGCCTGCGCCGCGGTTGCCTGCGCCGCGGCAAGCGTGGAGCACAATGGCAAGATTAAAAGCAAAAATGCAAAACAGAGAAAGCTCCGAACCTTCATTCCATTATTCCAGTCTGCAAAACCAAATCTGCAAAAATAGTTCGACACAAATCGTTCAGTAATCATTTATCCGTTGCGGGAAGAACGAACGCTATGGACCACCAGCATCTCCGGCGGGCGCGCTCATCGTCCACGGCGTAAGCAGCGCGGCGCTGCTCGCGCTTGGAGCAGCTTGCAAAATAGGCTCGACGCCGCTGAGCAGTGTGATCGCCGTGCCAACGCCACCCGTGCCCTCGGTCGAGAGAATAATCACCGCGTCGCCTTTGTGAAGATCGGCGAGTGGCGCTTCCGGCAAACGGCTGAGCATCTGCTGAAAATCAGGAGCGCCCCCGGAACGCAAAGCCGCGCCACTTCCACTTGCGGCGCCTCCGGCAGGGCCGTCTGGATGCGCGCTTTGTGCATTCGTCGTTTGGGCGTTCGTGGTCTGGCGGCCCATTGCAGGCCCCGAATTCGATGAAGCGCCAGGAGCCCCGCCCAAGGCCGCTCCCTTCAGGCGCATTGCAAACCGCTGCGCCATTTCGGGGGGGAAATGGCGCAGCTGCGAATCGGCCGTGATCTTAACCAGCACCGTTTTGTTCGACAACAAATCGTGAACGCTGAGAGTCGAGGAACTTGCATCCACTGAGTTGACGGTGCCGGCAATATTGCGGAAGGTTCCGGAAACAATTTCTTCCGCCGTGAGTTCTGTTCCATCGGCGTTGCGGTCACCGCGCGCGCGGACCTGGTCGCCGGGTTGAATCTCGTGAAGAGTGCTTGTCTTGGCGTCGTCGAATTTCACGGAGTCGGGCGCGTAGCGGCGAATCACCGTGCCTTTCGATACGTGAACGACGATGGTTTTCTTCCCCGAGAAGGTGGTTGCCGAGATCGTGACCGTTCCCGCCGCTGGATCCACGGCGCTCACTACTCCGCCTACGCCCCGCTTCTGCCAGTCCTGCAATTCCTGTTGATGCAGCGCTTGCACGTCGGAGTGCTTCATCACGACGACAGTGGAAGCGGCAACTGAGTTATCGTCCGCGGTCTTACCCGCCACCAGAATGCGGTCGCCGACCTGAAGATCCTGCAACTGGATGGGCGTCGCGTTCTTAAGATCTTTCTCGCCGGGAGCCACGCGCAGAATCCGGGTTGCAGGCTGCACCGTGATCTTGACATCGCCACCGGTATCCGGCGTCAATGTAACCTCTGTTCCACTGATGGCTTTGATCGCTCCGAGACGCCGGCTGACCGCACCGGGGCCAGTGGCCGCCTGCTGATTTTGTTGACCCGCTGGTGCGGCCAAGCAGGAAGGTACGAAATGGAGACATGCTGCGCTGGCCGTGCAGAATGCAATCATCAGAAGGCGGCTTGTGGTCGTCCTCATATTGTTTCCACACTATTTAATTTACATTGTCGGGGCGTTAAATCGGGACGATTTACAAAGTTTTACTTCGAGATGAGAGGCTTCTAACGCGGACGGCCCAGAGCGGCTGCAGTGGAGAATGACACAACATTTGCGAAGCGATTATTCCGCGATCAGCAGGTTTTCCGCGAACGGCCATTCTTCATCGATCCATTGCGCCTCACAACGGAAACCGGCGATGGGGGCCATTTGAAACACTTCATGTGGAGAGTATTTGTGGCTGCTTTCGGTCCAGATGGTTTCGCCCTCAAGAAAGTCGATCGAGATTTCGGCGGCCGGAATATTCACGGTCTGGCGGCACATCGAGCGTACATGCATCTCAACGCTGCGGTCTTCGTGATTGATTCTGGCGACGTGCTCAAACTGCGCGAGATCGAAGTCCGCGTCTAATTCGCGATTGATGCGAGCCAGCAAGTTCAAATTGAAGGCAGCGGTCACACCCAATTCGTCGTCGTAAGCATGCAGCAGTTGAACGCTCGATTTCTCCAGATCGGTTCCGAGCAGAAGTGAATCTCCGGGTTGAAGAATGCCTCGGACTTCAGCCAGAAACTCAACGCCGGCGGGCCGATCGAAGTTTCCGATGGTGCTGCCCAGGAATAGCACCAAAAGATGCTGATTGGCGGACCGCTGCGCAGCGACCTCGAGGAGTCCGTCGAGGTATTCACGCTCGAAACCCAGAATGCTGATGGACTCGATGTCGCTGAGTTCGCGTTCGCACATGGCAAGAGCGGAAGGGGAAATCTCGATGGGATAGTAAGCGGTTCGCTGCCGCCGGCAAAGCGCCTCCAGGACGTGGCGAGTCTTTCTGCCGCTGCCGCTCCCGAGTTCGGCGACGGAAACCGGAGTCGCCAGCCGTTCGACAATGTCGCGCGCGTGGCGCCGCAGCAGCCGCTCATCGGCGCGAGTGAGTCCGTACTCAGGCAAACGGCTTATCACTTCAAAAAGCGCCGAACCCACATCGTCGTACAAATACTTTGAGAGCAGTTCTTTCTGGCCCGATTTGGTGAGCCCCGCGCGTACGTCCGCGGCGAATTCATAGGTCGCATTGGGAGTAACGGTTTGAGTCAGCATATCGGCTTGTCCTCTCAAGTAAATTGGTCAGCGGCTTACGCAGCGAAATCCCGTGTAGGCAAATTGGTAGTGGGGCTGAAACCAGTTGCGGAACGTTGGCCGCAACATACATGCTGCTGTACGCGCCGATCCGCCCTTTAAGACAAAGTGCTTGCCGTCGAAGAAATCTGCGGAGTATCCACGGTAGAATGGGAAAGGCTCGAAACCGGGAAACGGAGCAAACTTTGTCGAGGTCCACTCCCACCCATTGCCCAGCATTCCTTCAACCCCAAATGCGCTCCGACCCGCAGGAAACGCGTTCACCGACACGGGATTCCAGCGGACAAAATCAAAGTTGCCGAGCGCGGTCTCTGGTTCCTCTCCATCTCCGCTCAGAGTCGCATAGGCAGCCCGCTGCCATTGTGCTTCCGTGGGCAATGACTTCCCTGCCCACCTGGCGTACGCTGCCGCTTCCGCATGACTCACATACACTGGCCAGCCCAGCGGTAGAGGCACTTCCGCAAACATCGTGCGATACAGCCACTGGTTGCCCTGGCGTTTCCAGAACGCCGGGTGCGAAATTGCTCGCTCTGATTTCCAGCTCCAATCGCCTTCGTTCCAAAGAGCGCGCGTTTCATAACCGCCCGCGGCGATGAATTCGAGATACTGGCGGTTCGTGACTTTGTAGCGGTCGATGGTAAAGGCTGGTACATCTACCGCGTGAGACTCATACTCGTTGTCCCATCCGAAAACCTCAGTACCACGTTTCAGTCCGAGCGTGACCGTACCCTCAGGAATCTCAACGGTGCTGTGAACCACTGGAGGCGAAACAATGTCTGGCGGCTCGACCCGCGGAACTTTCCGGTCAACCGGCAATTGATGCAGCATGTAGGCGAGCGTCTCTGCATGCATTAAGCGATGCTCAATCGCCACGTTGAGCAGGGTAGCCAGCGAAAATCCTTCACAGACAAAAGAATCGACATCGCCTACGTCGGAAATTAAAACTGCCAAGTTTTCATCCAGCGTTTCACGGATCTTTCTGACGTAATCGCGCACGGCCGCAATCGAGGGCCAGTCCACTGGTTGATCAGTAGGCAGCCCGCCACCGACTGGATCGATGCCGAAAGCAAACAGCCGATCAAACTCTGGATGAAAGCGCTTCAGACCCAAAACGCGTTCGCGGAACAGATTCCAATCGAAGGCTTCGAGATGTCCGATATAAAAGATGATGCGGTGACGTTCAGCGATCGGGCGCTCGTAGAGAAAATTGGACTTCACCATCGTGAACAGCTCGTCCGTCCGTCGACGAGCATTCGCAACGCGTGCAGTGAGTTCGTGGCGAACAACGGCGTCGGTCTGCGCGGCTGGCATTAAGAGCTCCAGTTTGTCCATGAGGGGATCAGACTTTTCGCAAACGTACAAGGGCAGAATTCTATGCTATAGGCGGCCCGAGTAACATAGGGTGATGTCCCTAGCCGTCTTTCACGTAAACGCTTTTACGGCAAAGCCGTTCGCGGGCAATCCGGCTGCGGTGTGTCCCCTCGTGGAATGGTTAGATGACGACTTGTTGCGCGCGGTTTCAGCCGAAAACAATCTTTCCGAGACCGCTTTCTTCGTGCCTCGCGAAGATTACTATGAGCTGCGCTGGTTCACGCCCCGCTGCGAAGTGAAGCTGTGTGGGCATGCAACCTTGGCTTCGGCATTCGTCCTGATGCACATCCTGGAGCCTGGCCGTTCTTCGGTGCGCTTTGAAACGCGTTTCAGCGGGCCCTTGACCGTTGTGCGCGACGGAGCATTGTTCGCAATGGATTTCCCCGCATTAGCGCCGTGGGCCTGCGCGAAGCCGCCACTGGCGCTGATTGAAGGCCTGGGAAAACTGCCTGCTGCGGTCATGCAGATCGAAGATAACTACTTCGCTAGTTATGAACGGGAGGAAGACATTCAGCGCATTCGTCCTGATTTTCGATTGCTCGAGAAACTTCATCCCGCGGGAGTTGCCATCACGGCTCCGGGCGACGATTCCGATTTTGTCTCCCGCTACTTCGCGCCCAGCTACGGCGTTCCTGAAGATCCGGTGACCGGCTCGACGCATTGCTCATTGGCGCCGTATTGGGCTCAGCGGCTGGGCAAGACGAAACTGCACGCGCGCCAGGTTTCGGAGCGCGGCGGCGAACTGTGGTGCGAAGTCCAAAGAGAACGCGTGATCATAGAAGGGAATGCGGTGCTCACCCTGCAGGGTGAAATGTTGATCTGACGTCCACGACGATGCCGGGTTATTGAACCAATCCCTTACTCCGCAGAAACTCATGCGCGACATCCTTCACATCGCGATGCTGGGCATCGAGAGCATAATTCATTTCCTGCATCTCACGATCGGAGATCTTGCCGCCTAACTCCGCAAGCGCCTGTCCAACTTCGGGATGCTGCCGCAGCGTCTGCTCGCGAATCACCGCGACCGCTTCGTAGGGAGGAAAAT
The DNA here is from genome assembly GCA_050012155.1 of Candidatus Sulfotelmatobacter sp. Taxonomy (GTDB): domain Bacteria; phylum Acidobacteriota; class Terriglobia; order Terriglobales; family Acidobacteriaceae; genus Sulfotelmatobacter. The sequence goes on from JBEKHS010000003.1 coordinate 137,475, forward strand.
AGTGGCGGTCATCGTCGAGGACGAATAAATCGAAGGCTGGAATCAGCCCGTCGGTAGCATTGCCCGCAGCTATATCGATCTGATGATCTTTCAATGCCGGCGCGAGCAAGCCCAGATCCATGATGCGTGGCGGTGCGGAAAAGTGCAGGCGATAGGCGGCGGCCAGGCCGGCATATCCGTCGGGGCGCTCCATAAACTCGTAGCCGAATCCGGCATGCCACTGCGGAGCGAAAGCGGTTGCCTGCGAAATAGTTTTGAGATTCAATCGTCGTGCGTCGTCGCCGCGAATCTCCATCGCAAAAGTATCGTTGAAACCCAGCGGCGGACCGAGTGTGAGGCCGAGCCGTTTTTCATACTCACTCTTGACCCGCTGGTAAACATCCGTTTTGTCGCCTCCAACTTTCCGCTTGAGGATTGCCGTCAAAGCCGTGCCCGTATATTCGGGATAGATGTCGATGCGCCCGGCCAGGATAGCCTGTTGGCATATGTACGTTCCCGCGAGGTAGAAGCGGCGTTCGACCTTTAAGTGAGTGTGCGCTTCAATCTGCTGGGCCATGAGTTCGCCCAGCATCAACGATTCCGTAAAGTTCTTGGAGCCAATCACTATGCGGTCGGCGTGCGATGGCGCGCATGAGAACAAAGCCAGCACTGCGAAAATCGTCAGGCTGAGAGCGCTGCACCGCCGCGCTGCGATGAGAGCGCGCCTCACACCATGCAGATGCCATGTCATCGCGGGCGCAGCCGCCTCTCCAGCCAGCCCAATCCGAAATCCGCTGACAATGCCAGAATGGCGGCGGGAATCGCTCCCGCCAGAATAAGCTGATTGTTCACCATGGCGAGACCACGAAAGATGAACTCGCCCAGGCCTCCGGCGCCAATCGCCGCAGCAATGGTGGCAAGTCCTACCGAAACCACCACCGCCACTCGCACCCCGGAAAGAATCACGCTGAGCGCCAGAGGCAATTCCACCTGAAACAAAAGTTGGGAGCCGGTCAGCCCCATGCCGCGTCCCGCCTCAACGACAGCGGGGTCGACACCGCGGATTCCCGTGTATGTATTGCGAATCACTGGAAGCAGCGCATAGAGTGTCAGGGCGAGAATCGCCAGGCGATCGGCGCGATCGCCAAGCCACGGCACCGGCAACAAGAAGCCAAAAAGTGCGAGGCTCGGAATCGTCTGGATTACGTTCGCAGTTCCCAGGACAGGTTTATTCCACACCGGCCAATGCGCGCTCACTATGCCCAAGGGTATGCCGATCAACACAGCCAGTAGTGTGGAAACTCCCACCAGCCAAAGATGCTCCAGCGTAAGCTCCACAACTTGGTCGCGGTTTTGCAAGAGGAAGTGAAAGAGGTTCATCTAGCGCCTCGATTTTCGACAGCGTCCAGTCCGCCTCCGAAAGAATTCACGTAAGCGGAGGCCAGCGGGTCGCTCGATCGCACGAAATCGTTCGGGGAAAGAACCGTCACCAGACGCCCCGCCTCCATGAGCGCGATGCGCGAACCAAGACGCAGCGCTTCGCGCAAGTCATGAGTCACGAAGACGACTGTCTTATTAAGCCGTTGCTGAAGGGAAAGAAACTCACGCTGCAACTGGTCGCGGGTGAGCGCGTCGAGCGCGCCGAAAGGCTCGTCCATCAGCAGAATCGCTGGGTCGGCCGCCAGCGCCCGAGCCACCCCGACGCGCTGGCGCTGCCCGCCTGAAAGCTGGTGCGGATAGCGCGAGGCCAGGTTCGCCTCGAGCCCCACGAGTTGCAACAATTCTTCGACTCGCCGACGAATCCGCTCGGCGTCCCAGCCCTCGATTCGCGGGATCAGGCCAATGTTTCGCTCCACCGTGAAATGGGGAAACAAACCCACATCCTGGATGACATAACCGATGCCGCGGCGCAAACGAATGACATCGCTTGCGGCGGTGGAGGTGCCGTTCACGCTTACTTCCCCAGCGCTGGGAGTGAGCAGACGATTGATCAGTTTCAGCGTGGTAGTTTTTCCCGAGCCACTGCGTCCCAACAACACCAGTGTTTCGTCCCGTTGCACCTGCAGGTTTAACCCCGAGAGCAACTGCCGGCCACCGGGCAGCGCGTAGGCCACATCGCGGAATTCAATTACAGGAGTAGTAGTGGAAGCGGGTTCCATGTCTGATCAGACTGTGTTTGCCAAGCATACCCGAGTTCGCGAGCCATGCGCAGCCAGGCAAGCCAACCACCGTGGACCAAGTTACCTTTGTGCCGCGCAGCATCCAGAGAGCTAATAGACGACCCGGCTCCCTCCCGCTACGATCTTGAGGAGAATCTTGTGGAAATTCGATTCGGGTATGAGTGTGTCCGTCTTACGCTATTTTCTTTGCTGGATCATGGTCGTCCTGTGCCCTCTAACCCTCATGGCAGCGGACACTGGGTCAGCTGTGCTGCATAGCGAGGGTGGAGTGTGGATTAACGGCTTCGAAATCTCGGGGACCACCGCCGTATTTCCCGGAGATCTGCTCGAGACCAAGCCTGGATTCGCAGCCAACCTCGACGCCGAGGGATCGTCTATCCTTATTCAGCCGGAATCGATTGTGAAGTTCGAAGGCAACTTCCTGAACCTGGAGCACGGTGGCGTGTCTGTAGGAACGTCGACGTCGATGGGCGTGCACGTGAACTGCATCAAGGTCGAGCCGGTCTCCACCGCGCAGACACAATTCGATGTCACCAACGTCAGCAACACGGTCCAGGTTGCAGCCCGAAAGAACGACGTGAATATTATCGAGAGCAGCATCCTGCACAAGGCCTCTCCACAGCGCGGTCCTTCGCACTCGGCTACCGTACGTGAGGGTCAGCAAGCTACGCGCGACGAATCGGCTGCCTGTGGCGCCGGACTGCCACCAGGAGTGTCCGGACCTGCACTGAACGGAAAATGGCTTGAAATTGGCGGCGGCGCGGCCGTGGCAGGTACGATTCTTTGCCTCTTATTCTGTACCAGCTCCCCGCCTATCAGCCCTTCGCAGCCATAAGTTTGTAATCTCGCGTCATGACTTCGTAATTTCCGGGATGCGGACTGACCCTTCTCAGAATGGGAGTAAACTGCGACGCGAATTGTGAAACGTAAACGGGATCGAGAACTACAGCGTATAATGGAGGTCTTGACCTCGAAGACACCCTGACAGCACGTTGCGCCTTCGCGATTGAGAAATTCCCCTGAAAGGCGAGTAACGTGTCGAGACGGAGAAACTCGGAAAGTCAGTTCCTTCAATTAGAAAACATTGATTTCAAAGGACGGCCATGCAGCGCGGCCGATTCGACGCCTCGTTCGTAGCAAGAAATATTAAGGAATGCCGGCTTCTTCGCATCGCAGGGGAGCCACACTGTCGCGGCGCCGAGGTTTGGCGCTAGCCAGCTCAGAAGGCAGGAGATAAACATGTCAGGAGTCAACGGCGACAAAGCCAGGTTTAACCGGCGACGCAGGCAGAAGATCAGCCGGCGTCAGCGCAATGAAAAGATGCTGAAAGCCCTGGCTGAAAAGCATCTGGTGGCCCCGGCGGCGCCTGCTAATCTCAAAGAGAAGGTGGTATGACTGCTTCAGAGATGCACCCGGCCTCCGAGATCGGCTGAAGCCATCGAGCATTCCGCACGTGAAGGCGTCGAATTACCGCCTTTCACAACGGGGAGAATCCCTTTAGTTACCACAGAACAACTTCAACGGAAGCAGAAAAGAGAAGAGACCTTATGAAGAATCTATACGTCGGCAATTTACCTCACAGCACCACCGAGCCCGAGCTGCGAGGTCTGTTTGAGGCGCACGGGGCAGTGGAACGCGTCAGCATAGTGACGGACCGCGAGACCGGACGCGCCCGCGGCTTCGCTTTCGTCGAAATGACCAATGCGGGCGAAGCCGACAAGGCCGTTGCGGCCTTGAACGGAACGGAGCTTGGCGGCCGCGCGCTAAAGATTAATGAAGCTAAGCCGAAAGCCGATGCAGGACGTGGCGGAAGCGGTGGGGGAAAGCGTTTTGGCGGCGGTGGTGGTGGCAGTCGCGACGACTATCAGGGTCATGCACGCCAGCCGCGCGAACCCCGCTGGTAGCGCACATCCGCGCCGATCATATTCACGCTGATCAGCGACAAGAACCGCGAAGAGCCAACTGCGCTCGCCAAACCTAAGAATTGGAGATTGGGATGCCAGGACGAGGACGATCTAGTTTTACCAAACGCCAGAAAGAACACACGCGCCAGCAAAAACAACGTGACAAGGCTGAACGCCGGAGCCAGCGCAAAACTGAAGACACCCCGGGATCGTCGAGTGATTCAAACGAACTCGATTTAACCGAGTTGCAACGGCATGCCGCCGAGCAAGCTGCGCTATTTCAGATGGGGGCCGACGATGCCGACATTTCCAGCATGCCCCGCGAGCGCAGTCCAGAAAAAGACGAATCCTAGTTCGCAACAACGTTCGTGACAACGATAAAGAGGCGCGTCCCTGGGGACGCGCCTCTTTTCACTTCTCTCCGTTTCGTTCCCCTTACGCGAATATCTCGCCCGGCATCCTGGTCAGCGTCCGGCTGGCCAGCGTGTTTTGCACGACATGTTCCGAGCGTCCCGCATTCGCCCAATCGACCTGTTTGCGCTCGATTCGCAACTTTAACGCGCGCTCGATATTCCGAAGTTCGATCACCTCGGCTCCAGCTACCAGGCTCGTAGCCAAGCCTTGCGACCCGGCACGTCCAGTACGGCCAACACGATGGATGAAGTCCTCCGCCATCTTGGGCAGGTCATAGTTGATCACATGCGCTACGTCGTCGATGTGCAAGCCTCGCGCAGCAACGTCGGTGGCCACTAGAATTTGAAATCGACCTTGTTGAAATCCACTGAGCGCTCCATTACGTTGCGATTGCGAACGGTCGCCGTGAGTCATGGCCGCGGAAAACCCCTCGCGCACCAATTCCTTGGCCAGTCGTTCCGTGCCGCGCTTGGTGCGGGCAAAAATGAGCGTCTGGCCTTTTTCTGCGTAGAGCAATTGCCGCAGCACATCGGGTTTCTCGGCTGGACGCACTTCGTACGCCTGCAAGCGGACACTTTCTACCGGCTTCAGCACTGAGCCGATCGCCACTCGCACGGGATCGCGCATGGCATCGTGCACCAGGCCGGCAACAGATTGCTCCATTGTGGCCGAGAAACACATCGTCTGGCGGCGTTGCGGTAGGATCGCAAGGATGCGCCGGATGGCGGGCAGAAAACCCATATCCAGCATGCGGTCAGCCTCGTCGAGCACCAAAATCTGAACTTCGCGCAAGTCGATCAGCTTGCGCGTGATGAAATCCTGCAACCGGCCGGGAGTCGCGACGACCAGGTTCGAACCTGCGCGCACCGATTGAATTTGCGTCTTCTCTGAGACGCCTCCGATTACCAGCGCGGCCTTCGACAATCCCCTGCCGCGCAGTTTTTCGTATTCTTCGTTGACCTGTATCGCCAGTTCCCGCGTGGGCAATAAAACCAGTACACGCACTTTCTGTGATGGTTCGCGCTGCAACATCTCAATCACCGGAATCAAGAACGCCAGCGTTTTGCCGGTTCCGGTTTGCGCCGTAGCCAGTACGTCTTTGCCCTCGAGTGCATGTGGAATGGCCTGCGCCTGAATCGGCGTCGGGTTGATAAATTGATTTGTCGCCAGCCTCTGCTGCAAAGCAGAAGATAGCGGTAGTTCTGTAAAGCTTGTCATTCGTAAGTTTCTTTCTGGAGAGGCTTGATCAAACTCTGGATACACGTATCGCAAGTTCCCATGCCGCTCTTTATTTTGATTTGACGCTGAATAAACGGCAGGCAGGAAAAGCGGAGATGAATCTTGATCCAACAGGATCACCGCGTCACGAGCAAACCGTGGCAGTAGCGTTGATTTTCATTATAGCATGGCGCGCCATCGAGCAGCTTAGCGCCAATAAACCAAAGTAATCGACTCCACTTTTCTTGGACGGGCTTCGGCAGAACTTATCGCCACAAGTGCGTCGCGGCGCAGTACGTTGTCGTCACTTCCGTGATTGGCAACGGCATAACTGCGGCCGAGCACGATGTAGTCCCCGCGCAATGTCGGTGCTTGAAAATCACGAACCCGTGTAGAGCTGGAAGGGCGCCCAATAGAATGGTTTCCGGAACAAGCCGGAAGAATGCAGCAGCGAGAGTTTAGCCTTGCGTAAGGAGGTTGCGGGACTGTCCTTTTTATCTAATCCTTCATAAAACTGGTCCATGAGCTGCCCGGTAGAAACATCGCTCGCGTCCCACAAGGCGGCGATCACGTTGTGGGCGCCAGCTCGAAGGAAAGCCCACGAGAGTCCCACTAAGCCTTCGCCCGAATAGGCGCGTGTGCCGGCGCCGTAACATGCGGAGATCGTGACCAACTGGGCCCGCACGGAATGAGGAGTAATATCGCGAGCATAGAGCTTGAAGTTTTCGTTCTCGGGACTGTTTCTGGACAACACGATGGCAGAATCGAGCGGACTCAACCGGCTGGCGATGCCGTGTGCGACAAAGTGGATATAGGAAAATTGTTCGGGATGACTCGCGAGGTATGCGGCCGGAGTAGCCCGATCGCGCTGAAAAATCTTTTGCTGCGCAGCTGGAAAATGTTTGGCGACGCTGGCCATTTCGACCGTGGAGTTCTCCAGTTCGGGATACTCCGGGCTCGATGCGATGGCGTCGCCAAACAGAAGTAGGCTGCGCGTGCGCTTCTCTGTGCCAGGATGTGCCGCGGCCAGAAGGCGCAATGAGCTGGTGTTGGTAATGGTGACATCTTCAATCCAGTAGTGCAGCTTCGGTTCAGCAACCAGCAGCGTCTCGAAATTTAAGTTGTTCAGCTTGCCATCCGGGATGACGATGACGTTTGCGTTGGATGGGAGCAACTCTTTCGCTGGAGCAATCAACATCTGATACAGCGCACGGCCATCCTCGTTGTTGGAGCCGAGAACGTCTTGCGAGCCTTCCAGAGCCTTGCGATATCTTTCGGCGACGGCCTCGATTTCAGGAGCTGCGGGAAGTGGAAACAAGCTCATCTTCTTCGGAGTGATGGCCCACAAATAGGAACTCTGCTCACCAAGCCAATAAAAGAGAATCACGCTACCCGTTTGCATCGCGACTTGTTGCGCGTTGACGCGATCAGGTTTGAATGAAGTTTCTTTCTGAAGCGATCCCAAACCCTCGTTTAGGGTGCGGCCGCGATAGAAATCGGCGACCTGCAGGGCTTCGGCGGTCTTGCCTCGCGCCACAAGAAAATGAATGTAGTCGTCGTAGATGCGCGCGGCATTGGTAAGAAATGGCAGCCGCGAATCTACGTGCTTGAGTTCGGAGCGCGCCGTTTCGAATGTGCCGAGCGCAGTGCGATATTCGCTGTCGGCGGCATCGAACTCGCTTTCATCTTCATAAAGGCGGGCGAGCGAACGCTCCGCCTCCCACTTTAGAAAGACCGGACAATCCGGGGATTGCGCGACCTCGCGGAATGTATTCTCCGCGGTCGCGGTGTCATGCAGCCGGGCGGCAACTCGCGCTTGTACCAGCAACGGATAAACCTGGTCGCGGCCGTTGTTATCTTCTTTAGCTTTGGCCAGCGCTTCGTCGGCGTAGCGCTTGGCGTCGTCGAGCTTGTTGGTTTGCTCGGAAACGAAGGCGAGCGCGATCAGCGAATTGATGATGTCCTCTCTGCTGCTGAGTTTCCGCGCAAGTTGGAGTGACTGCTGGAAGGATTGCTCGGCGACGGAAAACTTGCCGGCGTCAAGGTAGACATACCCGAGGTCCGTGAGCCAGCCCACAGCACTGGCTAATTGCCCAAGCTTTTCCGCTTGGTTCTTGGCGTCGACAAGCATGGCTTCGGCTTTTTCTGGGTCGCCTAGCTTGTAATACGCCCAACCCATATTCCCGAGCGCTTTCTGCGCGACTACGCCAAAGTTCCGGGGTAAAGAAATTTGGCGAGCGGCATCAGCCCGGTAGAGCGCCTCATCAAAATGAGTCTGCTCGTCGGCGGACCAACTCAAGTCCAGCAGCACGTTGGCTTCCCACAGTGCGTCACCACTCGCACGTGCCGAAGCGAGGACTTGCTCGAAGAGACCTTGGGCGTGGGCGTATTGCCCACGTTCCATTGCGAGCGTCCCCCGGGCGTTGACCACATCTGCGCAAACAGGATAGTCAGAGGTAGCGCAAATCCGCTCCGCCTCCGTGAGCCTCTGCTCCGCCTCCGAGAAATTGTGCAGAGATACATAAATGACGCCTTCCCATCTTAGTTTTTGAACGGCCAATTCGCCGGGAGGAGCAGCTGGCTCGGAGTTGAGGAGGCTCAGCGCTTCGTCGTTCATACCGCGCAGGTGCAATATCCATACCCTGAGGAGCGTGAATTTCCATGCCCACTCGGGACCAGTTGAGTGGAAATCGCTGTAGCCCTTCTCAGCCTCCGATGCCGCAGCCGTCGTGTCGCCCTTGCGAAGGGTCTGCCTCGCGTGGTCGTATGCCGCTTGCGGGTCCCGGTGGCGAGAACATGCTGGCAGGCAGGTGATGGCTAAGACGAGCCCGATGAGGCTTGCGCGCCTCCGCCATTCCCGCTGGTCGTAATCCCGACCTTGCCTTGCGGAGAGCATACAGTTTCGACTGTGGCAGGATTTTAGCGTGAAATCAAGCGAACCTGGTGTACAAGCCGCGCCTTGCCATCTTGGATCTGGAGGAAGACGAAACGGGATTGTTTCGCCTAAAGCGCAGGGCAACCGCGAAGCTGAGGGAGCTACAATTATATTTGCACAGGCAGGACCGCATCATCGCCACGTTCCCAGCGGTGCGCGAGATTAGGGACCGAGTTTCGGTCAACAAGTCGCAACTTGGCCTACGCGAAGATTAGGCGGTCCATAGATTAGATTCATCTTCGTCCCGCTTGACGATTTACGGGGTCCCTTGGCCTTTGCCGCCGTGGCCGTCACCGCTTCCCTGGCCGTTCGAATCCGCCGTGCCTATCCCCGAGTTTCCCGAAGCGAGGCATCCCATGTGCAAACGAATCATGGTCAGGTGGAACCGGTACTGATCGTACTCTCCCTTGGCTGGATTGCCGGGTCTGCGCGTCACTTCCAGCTCGCCCAGGAATATCCTGCCGAAGTGGGGAAGGTCGATGACGTGGCCGAATGAGGTTCCCGGTGAGCCTTGCACGCGATTCACGAGCGAGCATGACAGCTTGCCGTCTCCGTTTAGAACAGGACGGTCGGCCGGATATTCCTCGCTCACCCAGTCGGGAAGGTCTTTTGCCGTGGCGATCTTTTCGTATTGCTGCGTAACCCGGTCGAGGACGTCGTGATTGTCGAAGTACGATTCATCGTCCGCGGGCTTGGGGCCAAGGATGTCGAGGCCGCGCTCGACTTCAACTTTGTGTCCGCCAATCCGCAGATTGTCGAAGCGCGTGCCCAGGAACGTAACCGACGGCACCTGGCCCGTGCCATAGATGGGATGCACGGTTGAAATTTGCGCGACCACGCGATCGGCGGTCACCACGTCGAGCACATTCAGGCCTTCGACGACGGATGTGGTCAGCGTGGTAAAGCCGGCAATCTTCGAACTGGGATGTCCCGCAACCTGGGTGTAACCGCCCCGGTAGGAAAGAATGCCTTCAAAGTGGAAGGGCTCCGCCTGCCTGAACTGGTAGCGGCCGTCTCGCGGCAATTGCACATACGCCCGCGGCTTGATTTCTTCCTTCAACGGCTGCTCAATATCCGCATGCAGAACATTGGCTTCCGCGAAATAATAATGAACTGCCTTCACCGGGAATTCGTTTGCCAGTGCGGCCATATAGTTAGCTCCTCTCGTCGAGCTCACTTCTGAATTTGTAATTCAAAGGGCACCCTAGCTACTTCCCTGCTCTCACCTGCGGCAGTAATTCCGCGCAACGCCAAACGGTAAGTGCCAGCTTCGCGGTTCGCTGCCGGTACCTTGATCGACCACTGATCCTGCACAGACGACGCCGGAATTGTAAGTGACCATTGCCGGTTTCCCGCCGCATTGTACAGCTCGGCAATATAACTCAAATAGCTGCTGTCCGGCGGAATATTCACGACTAACAAGAAGCTGCCTCCTCGTGGCACCTCGATCACGTGCGTCTCGGCGCCGCGGGTACGCATATTCAGCGATATCGATGGCAAGAGTTGCGGGTTATTCAGCGCCTCCTGCAATCGCGGATAAGTGACAAGATTCTGATAGCCGATCACCAACAGCAACAGAGCGAATGCCGGCACCGCGAAAGCTGGACGCAGCCAGGCCAGCCAGCCTGCCTGGACACGGACTGGACCGGAAGCCTCAGCTTTTTTTTCTTCTTCCGCAAGAACGGTCTTGCTCTGCTCGACAAACATGGAGGCCGCACGCACATCGAGAGCGCAGATCCCGCAGTCGAAGAAGTGCTCCTCGAACTCCTCCCGCTGCTTCGGGTCGAGTTCCTCGAGCAGATACCGTTCTGTCATCTTCTGCCGAACCACCTCGTCGTGGTCCATGTTTGAAATTCCCCCTACATACAGTAGTGATTTATCGCGAGCCAGCGTTTCAAGAAATGTCAGGCCGTCGCAGCCGCCGGCGGGTCCTTATCTAAGTTATTGAAATACAGCGACTTGAACGACTGCTTCGCGCGATGAAGCAACACTCTCAGGTAGTCTCGATCCACACCAAAGTCATGGCATACTTCATTCTTATCCTTCTCTTCGAGGAAAATCTCGCGCAACAGCCGCCGGTCGCGCTCTGGGAGCTCCTCCAAAACCTCGCGCACTTTTTCTCCGGTTTCTTTCGTAGACAGCGCTGCGAACAGATCGACGGAGTCATCGGGATAATCCGTGTCGTCGTCATGGTCGAAGCATCCATCGCGGGAGCCGGCGCGGTAATACTCCTGCAAAACATGGGTGCAAATCGAATTTACGTAGGGGCCCAAGCGCTCGGGATGCAAAATTTTTCCGTCGCGTAGCGCGGTCAGCACCCGGGCGAAGGTTTCCTGACGCACGTCCTCAATGCCCTCGGGCGACTTTACTCGCGAACCCAGCTTGATCTGCATCAGGTGGCTGAAGTAGCCAACGAAATGCTGCTGAGTGCGAAAGTCGCCCGCACGAAGGCGCTCAACGTAGGCTTCGTCAAAGGAATGAAATTGCAATGCCGCCCGCCGCCCCTGAAATGGCAGCCAGTATAGCACCTCAACCGGACCACGCAGGCTCTCCTGCGTGTGGGAGTGAGCGACGGGCCGCCGCAGGGCAGTGCGGCTGTTACGTACCTTTCCGTTGGCCGGGATGGAGCGAGGAGCACGCATCTGCGGAACCCAAACCTCTATAAGCAGGAGTCGACGAAGAGATGTAGAAACTAGAATGCCGAAAAGTACCGGGGCCGCTCCCCCGACAGCCCCGGTACTCTAAAGGGGGCCCCAGTCAGCAGTTTGCGAGCTGGGTCCCATATCGTGGTGGAGTCGCCTTAAAAGGCGCCACGTCTTCCACTTATTTGGATAGTGTAAGAATCCTGCTAAGCGTTTCACGGAAATTAACGAAAACTTTGGAGGCAAACGCGGGTGGGGTTGCCGCTGGCTGCGTGGGGTTCGATGGGTTCCTAGTAAACTAACTAATGATGAGGTGGTGGGCAGTGCAGGACTCGAACCTGCGACCTCCTGCTTGTAAGGCAGGCGCTCTAACCAGCTGAGCTAACCGCCCGTAATTTCTGCCCGAAATCCATTCTAGCAGAGGCCCAAGAGCACGCCTGTTTGATGGGGACCGCGCAATGTCCTGAGTTGCCCCGAGTTGTCCCGTCTTGTCCCTTGCTCGGCTGCGTCGACTCGACTATCAACACTGGGGCAGGTAGAAGTGTGGTTTCCGGGCGACTGCCGCGAAAAAGCTGCGCGGATTTCTCGGGTTCGTGGTTGCGACGTGCGGTCAAATGGGCGGGAAGAAAGTCGGGCTCGCAGTCGCTTGGAAACGTCTAAGCGCTCGGAAATGGCCTGGCCGCGCGGGGTTGCAAGATATTGCATCTTGACAATCTTTTCGTAGTGGCTATGATGCGGTTGCCCTCTCTATGAGCCCGCCCGGGTTCGTATAGTTGTTCGCGTCACTAGGGTTCCAAATGTTTTGGGGAAAACTTTTAGAGATCGTCAGTTAAAAGAACGTTCGTCAAAGAACGACGGTTGTTGAAGGTCAAGCTTGTCGGTTTGCGTCTGAATTCCGTTCAATGGAGTCTTCCATGCGCCCAGCGTCCCTTCGTGTAGTCACGCCCTCGATTGCTGTCCTCTGCCTGCTCGCAACTTTTCTCAGCCTTGACGGACCAGCCTGGGCTCAAACGGGATCGACCAAACCCGCGCATGCGCCGGTCAAGAGTAGCGTCGCCGTGGCGCGGGCGGCGAAGTCCAATGCGCAATCGAAAGTGACCACCGACACCTGGCAGGGCGGCGCCAGCGGCAATTGGAGCCTGGGCACCAACTGGAATAACGGCGCCATCGGCAGCGGTTACAACATCGTGATCAGTAGCGCGACGGCCGCAACGGTGGACGACCAGAGCTACACCATTGGCACGCTCACGCTGGGCGGCACGGGTGACTCCGTGGCCCTGAACAACAACATACAGACCACCGTTACCGGCAACATCAGCAATGCCGGCACTATTACTTTTAACGCGACCGGCAACACTACGGGATTGCTCATCGACAACTCATTGACCCTGAGTGGCAATGGGACTATCGACCTGACCAGCACTAACGGGTCATACACCGGATACCTTTACGGCACCAGCGCCGCTGTTCTTACCACCTCTTCGAATATTGTGGGTGCGGGCACCGTGGGTAATGGGGAATTGAACTTCGTCAATTCCGGCACGATCAACGCCAACATCAGCGGCCAGAACCTGCTGGTCAATCCCGACCCGTGCGCCACTTGCACGAATAGCAACACCGGGACGCTCGAAGCTACAGGCGGCGGAACCCTCGTTCTCTCGGACGGAACCTGGACGCAGACTGGAGCAGGAAAGATCACCGCGGCGGCAGGTTCCACGGTGAACCTAGAGGATAACGTCAGCATCACCGGTGGCACCCTGTCGACTACCGGCAGCGGAGTAATTAACGGCGTAAGCGGCTACAACATATTCCTGACTAACGTTACCAACACCGGCAACTTCACGCTGCAAAACAACAACGCGACGGAAATTTCGGGAACCCTCACCAATAACGGCACCATCACGCTGGACGCGGCCGGCAACACCACGGAACTCTATTTGACCGGCAACACCACATTGTCCGGTACCGGCACGGTGGTGTTAACCAGCAGCAACAATCAGTGGACGGCCTACTTCAACGGGGTTTCGGGCAGCGTACTGACGAACCAGACGACCATCACGGGCTGGGGCACGATCGGTAACAGCACCCTAGAAATCGCCAATGCCTCTAACGGCATCATCAACTCGAACATCAGCGGCGGCAACATTCTGGTAAATCCGATAACTACTCTCACCTCCACCAACGCCGGCATCATGGAAGCGACCAACGGCGGCGCCTTGACCCTGAGCGGCGCCCCCTTTACCAACACCGGAACCATCGAAGCGGTTGGGACCAACTCTTCGGTGGTTTTGACCGGCAATGTGAGCATCACTGGGGGAACGCTGGAATCGACTGGCGGCGGCGTGGTCTACAACGCGGCCAGCAACAATGTATTCCTGACGGGCTTGACTCTGGCCGGCACCTACGACGTTCAAAACAACGCCGCCACCGAGATCAATGGGACGATCACGAATAACGGCGTCATCAATCTCCAGAGTTCTGGCAATCTCACCGAGCTTTATGTGACCAGCGCGGGCACGGGCACCGCGACATTGGCTGGCTCAGGATCCATCGTCTTGGGCACGGGCGCCAACAACGCGTTCAACGGGGCGGGTGGGACATCCCTCATCATCGATCAAAACGTTTCCGGGGTGGGCAATATTGGCGAGGCCACGCTGACGCTGACCAATAACTCCACCATCGACGCCAATATCAGCCCGACGGTGTCGACCCAGCCGCTGATTATTCAACCCAGCGCGGGCGGCATGGCCAACAACGGGATTCTGGAAGCCACGAACGGCGGCACCCTGACGTTGACCGGCGCCCAGTTTACTAACGCAACGAACGGCAAGATCGAGGCCGTTGGGACCGACGGCAGCAGCAATCCTTCCACGGTAGTTCTCACCGGTGGCGTGGCGGTTACGGGGGGAACGCTCACCACTTCTGGCGGCGGAATCATCGAGGTAGCTGCCAGCAATATTGCGAACCTGTCCAATCTCACGAACAGCGGCACGCTGGAAGTGCTCAATAATGGCCAGATCGATTCGACCGGCACCATCACCAACAACGGCACCATCACGTTGGAGGCTAGTGGCAACCAGACGTACCTCTATGCTGTGAACCCGACCATATTGACGGGTACGGGCACGCTGGTCATGGGAAGCGTCAACAGTCTCTACACCGCCAATGTTGACGTTCCAGGCGGACTTACCAACGACGAAACCATTACGGGCGCGGGCGAAATTGACAGCGGCGTATTCACGAACAACGGGACGGTCAACGCTAATGTCAGCGGCCAGACTCTGTTGCTGACAGGGTTGACGACGCCAGTCAACACCAAGACCCTGGAAGCCACGGGAGGCGGCACGCTGGATTTCAGCGGCTCCAGCTGGAACGACGCGGGTGGCACGATCACGGCCCAGGCCAACTCCTCCGTCGAATTAACCGGCGGCGTGACCATCACCGGCGGCACGTTGAGTACGGCGGGGACAGGGTCGCAGATTTACGTTAACGCCTCGAATATCGCCAATCTCACAGGCCTGACCATTACTGGCACGATGAACGTGCAGAACAACGGCCAGATCGATGCCACCGGGACGATCACCAACAACGGCACCATCACGCTACAGGCCTCGGGCAACCAAACGTACTTCTATGCCCCCGCTGCGACCACGCTGACGGGCACGGGCACGCTGGTCATGAGCAGCACCAACAACGACTACACCGGCAATGTTGATGCTGCCGGCGGACTTACCAACGACGAAACCATCACGGGTGCGGGCACGATCGATAGCGGCACATTCGTCAACAATGGCACAATCAACGCCAACGTCAATAGCCAGACTCTCTTGTTGCAGTCGTTTTCGGCCGCAAGCAACACCAAGACGATGGAAGCCTCCAACGGCGGCACGATGTTGTTCGACGGCTCCAGTTGGACTAACACGAATGGAACCATCGAAGCCGAGACTGGCTCCTCGGTCAATTTGGAAGGCGGCGTTACGATTACTGGCGGCACGCTTACGACATCCGGCACGGGCGCGATCAATGTCCTGGCCAGCAACGATGTATTTCTAGTCGGCCTGACCAACAGCGGGACGCTCAACGTCGGAAACAACTCCCAGCTGGATTTCACCGGAACCATGACCAACAACGGCACGGTGAACATCACAAGCACGGGTAACAACACCTACCTGATCATTAATGGATCCGTGACCTTGAATGGATCGGGAACCATCGATCTCAATGGGAACGCCAGCACTCAATTTATCTACGGCGAGGGCTCAGGTCCGGTCCTCATCAGCCATAACACGATTGAGGGAGCGGGGAACCTCGGCGACGGCACGTTGGGATTCACCAATGACGGCACGGTCGACGCCAACATAAGCGGCCAAGCTCTTGTCATCGGCGTGAATGCCTCCGGCTTCACCAACTACAACAGCACCACCGACACGCTGACCGGCGGCGCTTATATCGCCAACAGCGGCAACCTCGAGTTCACCGCGGGCAATAACACCGGCATCACCACCTTGTCGGCCAGCGCCACGGAAGAGAATGGCGGGCAGATTATAAACTTAACCAACAGCACCAACGCTCTCGCCAAGCTGACCAGCATCACCTCCACCGGGGCATTGACCATCGGCGGGGTGGCTTTCACCGACACGGGGAGCTTCAGCAATGCGGGGTCGCTGACGATTCTGGCGGGGGAGAGTTTTGATGTGGCGACGTTGACGCAGATCAGCGGCACGACGCTGACGGCGGGGACGTATGT
>JBEKHS010000004.1:0-234776 GCA_050012155.1 Candidatus Sulfotelmatobacter sp.
ACATACGTCCCCGCCGTCAGCGTCGTGCCGCTGATCTGCGTCAACGTCGCCACATCAAAACTCTCCCCCGCCAGAATCGTCAGCGACCCCGCATTGCTGAAGCTCCCCGTGTCGGTGAAAGCTACGCCGCCGATGGTCAGGGCCCCGGCGGACGTGATGCTGGTCAGCCCGTTCAGCGCATTGGCGTTGCCGTCGTTCGAGTTGAAAATCTGGCCGCCGTTTTCTTCGGTCACACTCGCGGCCAAAGTCGCAATCCCGCCGCTGGAGCCGAGAGGCAGATATATGTTGCCCCCGTTGGCTACGTAGCTGCCGCCAGTCAGCGTATTGTTGCTGCTGGTGTAGTTCAGGAATGAGCCCGTCGGCGCCGTCACCGTCAGGCCGCCCGAACTGGTCGACTCGAAGGTGCCTTTGTTATCCACCGTGCCGCTGACGCTGATGGCGAGCGTGGTGCCCACGTTCGCGTCGATCGTACCGCTATTCACCAAAGTCATCTGGGCGTCGCCAAGGTGTCCGCCGCCTTCGATCGTGCTGTCATTAGTGAGGATGTCGCTTCCAGACTGGCCAAAAATATAGTTGCTCCCGTTACTCGACATCACCAGCGTTCCGGAGCCGCTGAGCGTGACGTTGCCATTGAGCGTGATTTCCGTGGTGCCGTTCGCCGAGTTCTCCTGAATCTGGCCGTTGTTGACGATCGTTCCCTCTAGAACCAGCGAGTTGCCGTTAACCACCACCACGGTCGAAGAGTTGGTCAGTCCGTCCAGCGTAGGAGTACCGCCGTTGCCGACCACGAAGCTGCCGCCTCCGGTCAGCGATCCGCCTTTCACCGTGACGCTGCCTTCCAGGTTCACCGTCGAACCCGATCCCGCGACGATGGTACCGGCGCCGGTGTTGGTTACGGTGTTTCCGTTAAGGGTCAAGGTTCCGCCGCTCGTCGCCTCCAACGTGCCCGTGTTCGTGGTGCCGCCGCTGGTCTCGATATACAACTGAGCCGGAACATTCGCATCGATGGTGCCGTTGTTCACCAGCACCATCTGCCCGTCGCCGATGTTGCCGCCGCCGGAGATTGTCTGCGTGCTGGCCACTGTGAGCACATCGCTTCCGGATTGCCCGAAGATATAGTTGTTGCCGTTGTTCGACATCAAAATCGTGCCGGTACCGTTGAGCGCGACGTTGCCGTTGAGCGTAATTTCCGTAGTGCCGTTCGCCGAATTCTCCTGAATCTGGCCGTTGTTGACGATCGTTCCCTCGAGAGTCAGCGCGGTGCCGTTATCGATCACGACAGTCGAAGAGTTGGTCAGCCCGTTTAGCGTTGGTGCACCGTTGGCGCCGTTCACCACGTAGTCACCGCTTCCGGTCAGCGATCCGCCGTTTACGATGGCGCCGTTCAGAAGCACGGTAGAACCCGATCCCGCCACAATCTTGCCCGCGCCGGTATTGGTCACGCTGTATCCGTAGAGTGACAGAGTCCCGCCCCCAGTCGCCTCCAACGTGCCGGTATTCGTGGTGCCGCCGCTGGCCTGGATGTACAGAGTGGCCGGCTGGGTGGCATCGATGGTGCCATTGTTCACCAGCACCATCTGGTTGTCGCCGATATTCCCCCCACCCTGGATCGTCTGTGTGCTGGCGACCGTCAGAACGTCGGTTCCGACAGCACCGTAAATATAATTGTTGCCATTGTTCGACATGTTCACGCTGCCGCTGCCGTTGAGCGAAACATTGCCGCTCATGATCAAGTCGGTGCCGCCATTGGCAGATTGCAGGTTCAGGGTGCCGTTGTTCACGATGGTGCCAACCAGGGTAAGAGCCGTCCCGTTTTGAATGTTCACCGTGCCGCTAGTGGTGAGCCCGCTCAGGGTCGCGCTGTTCTCTACGTTGATGGCTCCGAACTGATTGGAGGTGATCGTTCCGCCGGTGATGGCGACGCCGTTTTCCAGATTGACCGCGGCGCCGTTGCCCGATCCAGTCGCGCCGTTGGCTTGAATCGTGCCGCCGGTGTTGGTGATGGTGTTTCCGTTAAGCACGAGCGTCCCGGTAGTCGTTGCCTCCAGGGTCCCTGTGTTCGTAGTGCCATTACTGGTTTGGATCGTCAGCGGCGTTGTCTGGTTCGCGTTCACCGTGCCCTGATTCACAAAGGTCAGCGAGCCAATGCCTATGTTTCCCGAGCCTTGAATCGTTTCCTTGTTGGTGAAAGTGTCCGTACCGGCGGCGGCGTAGATACCGTTGTTTCCATTGTTCGACATCGTCACCGTACCGGAGCCGCTGAGGGTCGCGCTGGTGTTGGTAACTTCCAGATACGTTCCGCCGTTGCCGGAGGCCAGCGAAACCGTTCCGTTGTTGGTGATCGAGCCTTTGAGGTCGAGCGCGGTGCCGTTGTTGACTACCAGCGATGATCCCGCAGCAATCGTGACTGCGCCGGCGCTGGTCGAGCCGTCCAGCGTCGAAGTGGCCGTGGTCTGGATCAGGCCGCTATTCTCCGATTTCAACGTGCCGCCTACGATATCGGCGCCGTTATTCAAATTCACCGTGCCGCCGTTGGCGAGGATCGTGCCCTGCGTGCTGCCCACTGCGTTGGTATAGGTTCCACTATCGAGCGCGAGATTGCCGCCGCTGGTGGCTTCGATGAGGCCGGTGTTGGTGACGCCGCCCGCCGAGGGGTCAATCTGCAACTGGGTCGACTGAGTCGCATCGATCGTGCCCAGGCTGGTGTTATCGAGGATCATCTCGGCCTGGCCGATGTTGCCAGACCCGGAGATCGTGCTGTTGTTGGTCAGCACCTCGGTGCCCATGCCCGAAGCGCCGGTAATGTAATTGTTGCCGTTATTCGACATGGTCAGCGTGCCCGCGCCGTTCAACGTGACATTGCCGCTGAGCTCGAGGTAGGTGCCGCCGTTGGCCGAAGCCATGTTGATGTTGCCGGTGTTGGTGATCGTCCCTACCGCAATCGTCACACCGCCGTTGTCGATCTGATAGTTTCCGGTATTGGTGATGTTTTCCAGTGTCGACGTCTGGCCGCCCTGCGTCTGGATCAGGCCGCCTCCGGAGGTTGTGAGCGTGCCGCCGCTGACTACGATTCCATTCTGCAAAAGCACGGTCGAACTGGCTGCCGCGGAAATCGTGCCGTTATTGGTAAGCACGTTGCCGGTTTGCCCGTACAGAGTCAGCGTGCCGCCGCCGGTGGCTTCCAGAGTGGCGTTGTTCGTTGTACCGTTGCTCGTATCGATGTATAGCTGGGTGGACTGCGTAGCGTTGATGACGCCGTTGTTCACCAACGCCATCGAGTTGTTGCCGATGTTGCCGGAGCCGGAGATCACCTGGTTGCTGCCGACCGTCAGAACGTCGGTGGCCACGCCGCCCTCGATAATGTTGTTGCCATTGTTCGACATGGTGACGCCGCCGGTGCCGGCGAGCGAGACGTTGCCGCTCAGGATCAGGTCGGTGCCGCCATTGACGGATTCCAGCGCGATCGTTCCGTTATTAGTAGTGGTTCCAACCAGGGTGAGTGCGCTGCCATTCAGCACGTTCATCGTGGAGCCGCTGCTGATCGTGGTCCCGCTCAACGTGGCGGTATTGGCTACCTCGATGACTCCGTTGGCATTGTTGGTGAAAGTACCGCCGGTGATGGTAACGCCGTTTTCCAGGTTCACCACGGCGTTGTTGCCGCTGACGCCATTCGCCTGAATGGTGCCCGCCCCCGTATTCGTGACAGTACTTCCATCAAGATTCAGGGTTCCGCCCGCTGTTGCCTCAAGCGTTCCCGTATTCGTAGTGCCGCCGCTGGTCTGTATATAAAGAGCGGTTGGCTGCGTTGCATCGATGATGCCGTTGTTGGTCAAAGTCAGCTGCGACGCCGAAACAAGGGGATCGTAGCCGATGTCTCCGCCCCCGGAGACGGTTTGCCCGCTTCCGATCGTCAGCACGCCGCCCGCCGTCGTGTCAAAAATGAAGTTGTTGCCGTTGCTCGACATGGTCAGCGTGCCCGTGCCGTTGAGGCTGACGTTGCTGCTCATCTCCAGATACGTGCCGCCGTTGCTCGAAGTCAGGTTGATGTTTCCATTGTTGGTAATGGTGCCCACCAGAGTGGTGTTGGTGCCATTCACAACCTGGTAGTTGCCGGAGTTGGTCAGATTTTGCAGCGTGGCCGAGTTATTCGAAAAGATCACTCCAGACCCGGTCGTGGTCAGCGTGCCGCCAGTGATGGTTACACCATTCTCCAGTTCCACATCGGAGCCGGTTGCCTCGATCGTCCCACCGGTGTTGGTGACAGTGTTTCCATTGAGAACCAGCGTGCCGGTGGTTGCCTCGAGAAGGCCGGTGTTGGTGGTTCCACCGCTGGTCTGAATGTATAGGGGTCCACTCTG
The DNA here is from genome assembly GCA_050012155.1 of Candidatus Sulfotelmatobacter sp. Classification (GTDB taxonomy): domain Bacteria; phylum Acidobacteriota; class Terriglobia; order Terriglobales; family Acidobacteriaceae; genus Sulfotelmatobacter. The sequence continues at coordinate 4,359 of JBEKHS010000004.1, forward strand.
AGTCGCGTCGATGATTCCGCCGGTGCTGTTCACCAGGGTCATCTGGTTATCCCCGATATTGCCCGTACCCTGAATGGTCGACGAATTGGTCAGCGTGTCGGCGCCCACACTACCCAGGATAGTGTTGTTGCCGTTGTTCGACATGCTGAGCGTACCCGTGCCGCTCAGCGTGATGCCTGACACGCCAACGATTAATTGGGTCGCGCCGTTGCTCGAACTCATGGTCATCGAGCCGCTGTTGGCGATGTTGCCGCTCATCGTCAGGCTGTCGCCGTTTACGATGTTTAACGAATCTCCAGAATTCAGGGTGAGCGTGCCCGCGCTGCCGGCCACGTTCAGGTTCACAGCGGTTGAGGCGCCGCCAATGGTCACGGCGTCACCGCTGTTCGGCACTCCAGCGCTCCAGTTGTTCGTAGTGCCCCAGTTGCCGTCTCCCGCGGTTCCCGTCCACGTATCCGAAGTAAGTTTCGGCGTCCCGCCGGCGTCTTTTACCGCGCCCGCCGCTGGACGCTGGCTCGACACTGCGCTCTTCGAAAGCTTGTCCTTTGACCCCGCTTGCGCCGAGGCCAGACCGTTTAGGCTGAGAAAAGTTGCGAGCAGGCAGACGACAGTAATCGAGAGCGTGACTACGCGAGAGGACGCTGGGCGCATGGAAGACTCCATAGAGCAGGATTCAGTTGGAAACGTCACCAAAGCTTGGTTCTTTAATGATTGGTTCTTTAATGAACTGTATTTCTTACGAACGTTATTTTTTTAAACCATGACCTTCGCGCCGCACAAGAATACAGGGAACGCACAGACGCGAAGAACCATACGAACCCGGACGGGCTCGTAGAGAGGGCAGTCGCATAATAGTCATTGCGAAAAGATTGTCAAGATGAAAAATCTTGCAATCCGCCCCCGGCCGGCAGCCCGCCCGTGCTCTCCCGACCCGTAAGTCTGGCCGCTGCAAGCGTGCGCAATCCAGACTCCGCCCCACGCTCTCTTGGATAATCGACCCGGCGCAACCAGGCAAGGGACAACACGGGACAACTAGGGACATTTCAGGACATCATGTGGAAAATCCGCGGAAACCACCTCGACCGTCTGGCAGCGGACCGGTTTTCTCCGCGAGCTTCGAACTCCATTCCGGCGTGCGCAATTTTCTGCAACCACACTTCGCCCGCTGGTACAATTTTGTTTCTACGGCGGTCGAGCAACCTGCGGGCTAAATCCCGGCAACGAACTGCAGATCGCCGGATTGGCTCCAGTTGGAAGATCCGGCCTTATTGACTAGGTAGGAAGGATCGAAGATTCAAGATCGAAGCAAAGCTATCGAAACCACAATAAGGATCACCGATGAACAGCAAGTCGCGATTTCTCAGTACACTCTTTTTGTCCGCCGCCCTGGCCTGTTCCGTGTTTGGAATGGCCTGCGGGCATCATTACTACCGAGTCTACGACCCTTACTACAACGACTACCATGTCTGGAATCACGATGAGGTCGTCTACTACAACCAGTGGGCGGTCGAATATCACCGCGATCCCAATCGTGATTTCCGCCATCTGCGCCCCGAGGAGCAAAAAGAATATTGGAACTGGCGCCACAGCCACGGCGACCACCACTAAGAGAACCTGGAGAGCCGGCGGCTTAGCGAAGGTCATCGTGAGCGAAGCAGGATTGTCTGAAGGACAATCCTGCGCAAGCGAAAGCAGGCGTCCCCATTTCTCGCCACTCTTGCGAGAAGTGGGGCTTTTGAGGTTATTTCGTCACAAAGCCGGCGTCTCCGCATATTCAATCGCTTCCCAGACGTGTCAACCGTGCCTTGTCATTCCGACGCGCGAGCGAAGCGAGACAGGAGGAATCTGCTTTTCTGCGAAAGCCACAACGGGTAGCCACATCTCCGACTCACTCCAGCCCGGCAAACGTGAATGTCGGCCGGACCTAGATTTCGTTTCGCGGAAAAGTTGGGGCTCGCGGCTGCATTTAGCGTGAGAGGTTATATCCACCGTAATATCGCGTCAGGAGGAAACGCTATTTTGGGCAATAAATTACTTGACTCATCCACGTTGATTTGCTAAAGTCTGTGCATGGAGAAAGCGGCCATGCGCGAACCAAAAAGCCTTCAAGAAGCAATCGTATATTTCTCGAACCCTGACAACTGCATTGACTACCTTGCGATCCGCCGATGGCCGGATGGCAGAGTGGTTTGCCCGACTTGTAGCTCGGATAAGGTGAAGTTTAATCCGGCCCGTCGCCTCTGGCAGTGCAGCACTCACCACCCGAAGCGGCAATTCTCTATCAAGGTCGGCACTGTCATGGAAGATTCCGCAATTCCCCTCGACAAGTGGATGACTGCGGCTTGGATGGTCACCAATTGCAAGAACGGTGTCTCCAGCTACGAGATTGCGCGGGACGTAAAGGTAACCCAGAAGTCGGCATGGTTCATGCTCCACCGCATCCGGCTCGCGATGCAGGATGATTTCTTCGGTTCCAAGCTCGGCGGCGAAGTCGAGGTAGATGAAACCTTCATCGGCGGGAAAGCGCGAAACATGCACCTGTCGAAGCGCCAACGCCGAATTACCGGAACTGGAGGGAAGGACAAAACCGCCGTCATGGGAATGATGGAGCGCGGCGGGAAGGTTCGCGCCACAGTCGTACCGAATCGTCGCAAGGCCGCACTGCAAGCTGAGGTATACAAGCACGTCTCCGCTGGCACCGTTCTTTACTCCGATGCTCTGCCGTCCTACAACGGACTGGAAACTGATTATGCCCATCAGGTAGTCGATCATGCCGCGCAATACGTAGACGGTCGCGTGCACACAAACGGCCTTGAGAATTTCTGGTCGCTTCTCAAGCGCGGCATTTCGGGGACCTACGTTAGCGTAGAGCCGTTTCATTTATTCCGTTACCTTGATGAACAGATGTTTCGTTTCAACAATCGCAAAGACATTGACGATGCTGGCCGCTTCGATCTGGTCGTATCGCAACTTGTCGGAAAGCGCCTCACTTTTGCCGAGCTAACTGGCAAGGTGGGTTCCGCCGCGATCAACTAACTCTTACCGTTGGAAGCGCGGGAAGCGGGCGAAGTCTTAGCCCGCTTTTTTCGCGCTCGTTTGCGCCTCCACTCCTTATCCCGTTTCTGAATTTCTTCATGCGATACGGATAGGAGCCTCCGCACAACAGTGTCAAACTTATCGGCTTCGCTACTCATGGGTTTGATTTCTCCAGTTTCTCCATCTCTAGACACATGTAAAATGTGACTGCCTGACATAGACGAAATAAAAGCGGTGCCTCCTCCAGAGACACAGTTTTTTCAGGATGGGTATAGGGGTTGCGCTCCATCTTGCGAATCTCGTGCAAGCGAGTTGTGATTGTCTCTGGTGCGCCCTTGTTCTCCAAATGCTGAGTATAGGCGTGCCAATCTTTGTTGTTTGGGAGCTGCCACGGGTGGCCATATAATGCCTCGAAGTAGCTCAAAATTAACGCCTCTGTTCCCCTGCAAACATGAAATGCGCACGCCGTAGGAACATCGAATGCGAGGCATTTGCCTGCTTCCTTGAGATCATTCAGAGTTTTATCTGGCAAAAATTTCCTTAGCCGTTTTGGAACGTCATTTTCTGGCGCACGCATAATAGTGCGAGTGTCGGAGGTTCCCTTCTGCATCACAGTAAAAACGTCCAAGTTTCGATACTCGCGCTCAAAGGCTTTCTCAAATTGCTCTTTACCACGAGAAAACATGCTCACTTCATTTTGGTGAATCTTTTGCTCTGCTGCATTGGGATTTCCCGCGACGCTTTTGTAAAATGCTTCACAAAACTTGTGCAGATAAGTTGCTGCTCCGCGAGTATCCTCGATTGGCATATCTTCTGTTTCTGCCAAGAAACCGAGCAAAAGATTGTAAGGCTCGATCACGTACATGAAAACTTCGGCGCGCGTTTTCTCTACACTTATATTGTCGTATAGGCGCTCAAGGGCGACACCTAGGCTGTAGTATGAGTGGAGATTTGTAACTCTCACGTTCCCGTCTCCGAGTGGATACAACCACCAGTGCCACTTTCCGATATGGGGCAACTGCAACGATGAACCTTCCTTTCGTTCATCGGCAAAATTGATGTTAGACTCTTGGATGAGTCATGTCAATTATTGCCCTATTTTGAGGCCCTGAAATTTTCGAGTATCACACGTAGCGCGGCCGCCTCTCGGGAGAGAACGTCAACGCAAGTGGCGAGATCGGTCAGGTCGACGTGTTGATTGGATTCCTCAAGAAAATACGCACTCCTGATCTTGCGAATCGCATCCACATAGGCAGCCTGAGTCAGGTTGCGAAGGTACAGGAGTGTTGAGAGGGTATGAATGAAATCATTTTGCACCTTCTTGTCCATACGCCCGCCGATTACCGAACTAGCGTCGCGGTAAAAGATCATGAGGGCAGTATAGTAAGGCCCGTTAGCTCCCCTGAAGAGCTTTAGCTCATCTGTGACAGCCGCCGAAAATTCGACAGTTTCTCGCCCCTTGCCGAACTCCCCAACGATACAGGTCCACACACGCGAAAGGCTGTCGGCTTCTTTGCAAACCCACTCAAGCCACGCAACGATTCTGTCCTTATCGCGGATTCCTCGATCAGCAAATATCTTCCAAATATCCGCTGGATTGAGCGACAATCCCATGCGCATAGATAATATCCCAATCGTTGCCTTACCTCATCCTTTCGCGCTCTTTGCGAAAAGCCCTTGAGCTTGCCGAAGGGCGGAGCTGCACCCCTCACCGCAAAAACACCACCCCCACATCCTCCACCCGAACATTAGATTTCCGCCGCGCCCCCGTTGCCACGTCATAAGCCACCAGCACATGCCCCTCGACAATCAGAATCTCCTTGTCGCTGATCCATCCCACCAACTCGGCGTGAGGCAGAAAGGCGATGCGCAGCGGCGAATCCTCCACGCTCTTCACCTCGACTGCCGGCAGATCGAGCAGAGCTTTGCGAATCCTCTGCGACTCTTCCGGATTGGCCTGGCCTTGTTCGGACAGTTGAATTGCCGTGTTTGGCTGAGCCGTGGCCACAATCGTCAACGCCACCGCACTGACGTCGGGCGACAACTTCCCGTTCTCCGCGTAAAAGCTCACGTCGTAATCAGGATTCTTGTACGCCTCCAGTTCATCGAACACGATGACTGTTTTGCCGCGCAGACGCAGCACCGTCTGATCGTCGCTCTGATTCTCCCATCCGCAGCAGGCCGTATCTGGAATCGCCTCCAGAATTGCGCCCGCATTCGCCGCATCCAGCACCCGCCGCAGCGGAGGCTCGATCGCCGTCGCCGTCCACTTCCCTGCCCGTTCTTCGTATATGGAACTCGCTTTATAAATCGGCTGGGGCTTTCCGGAAACAAACTGCGTGAGTAGAAAAAACTTCCCCACCCCATCGTCCGGAACCCACACCACGCCATAAGGACAAGTTTCTTCGCAGCTTCCGGTCGGGCACGAACACTCCGGCATCGCGACCGACGCTACATCTTCGCGCCCCGTGCCGGCCCGATCTGCCCCAGCCCGATCTGCCCGAGTAAGATTAGTCCGCCAACTCCGCCACGTGGTCCGGGTGGAAAGATCCACGCCATCGCGCTGCAGCCGGTGAGCCTGATTCGAGAACCAATACAAATGCGTTCCATCAGCTGAGAGCGCAGGCACGGACGCCGACTCGGCGATGGCGATATTCGATCCGGTTGTAGAAGTTGTGCGCGTAACCTCGCGCGCCAGCGCATTCGCCGCGTGTCCATCCCAGAACCAAACCTTGCGCGACTGCGACTCTGCGATATCGCCTTCGGCCAGCGGCAAAGCCACCGGCGCGGCAAACAACATTTGCCCCAGATGATTCACCGAAAAATTCTGCTCCGACTCCACCGCTTCTGCCGGAACCTTCACCGTCTGCTTTTCCGCAAACGTCTTCTCTGCGAACGTCGCGGGATCGTATTCGACCATCGCTCCGGACGAGGTCATCACCCATAGCCGCTTGCTCTGCGCCCCGAGCGAGGGCAGCGTAATCACCACGAAGATGAGTGTGTTCAGTGTCTGTCTTCGCACCAATGAAATTGTAATGCCACCGCCCATGTGGGACGGACACTCTTGTCCGTCGCCTTTGACTTTGACCTTAGTTTGTCATCCTGAGGCGACATGCCTTTCGTCGCCGAAGGATCTGGGCGAGCCGCGCGAAGTGTCGCAGCCTGCCCTGAGCAAGCGAAAGCGCCGAAGGGTTCTTTGCGACACGTGAATCGCGCGTTTGGATCGCTTCCCTTTCACATACAGCCGCCACCGGCACCACCCCCCTCCCGCACCTCAAAACCCGCCCGCATCCGGTATACTAGAAGGGCATGCCGGTCCTGAAAAACATCGCCGCGATCGCCAAGGGCATGAGCATCACCTTCATGGAGATGTTCCAGCCCACCACGGTCGAAAATTATCCCGACGGCAAAGGCCCGCTCAAGGGAGCGCGCTTCGAAGCCCGCTTCCGCGGCGCGCACGTGTTGCAGCGCGACGAAAACGGACTCGAAAAATGCGTAGCCTGCTTCCTCTGCGCCGCCAACTGTCCCTCGAATTGCATCTACATCGAGGCCGCCGACAACACCGCCGAACAGCGCGTCAGCGGCGCCGAACGCTACGCCAAGGTCTACAACATCGATTACAACCGGTGTATTTTTTGCGGGTACTGCGTGGAGGCTTGCCCGACGGACGCGATTACGCATGGGCATGGGTTTGAGCTGGCGACGTTTAACGCGAGCAATCTGGTTTACCGCAAAGAGCAAATGCTGGCGCCCCGGCCAGCGCATATGGGAGCGAACGTGGTATTCAACCAGGCAGACGTGGATGGGGGAGCTCCGGCGGAGATGGTCGCGGGGAGTTAGAGTTCGACAACTGGTTTTCCTATACACGCCGGTCCTCGGGGCCGGCGTTTTGTGCATGAGAAGAACTTCTCTGCCACGGATTTGCGCGGATTCACAAGGATAAGGCCGGAGAGCTGAACGAAGAGCTGAACCATGAGCGATTTTTTACAAACCGTTCGAGAGCGCGTCGTCGTTTATGACGGCGCGATGGGGACGAATATTCAGGTTCGGAATCCCACTCTGGATGATTACTGGGGCAAGGAGAATTGCAGCGAAGTGCTGGTGCTCAGCCGCCCTGACATTATCCGGGAGATTCACGCCGACTTCTTCAAAGTTGGTTGTGACATTGTCGAAACCGACACGTTTGGCGGGTCGCGCATTGTGCTGGGTGAGTTTGAACTTGCGGACAAAGTGCGCGAGATCAACGTGAAGGCGGCGCAACTGGCGCGGGAAGTGGCGCAGCAGTTTTCGACGAAAGACAGGCCGCGGTTTGTGGCGGGGTCGATGGGGCCGACGACGAAGCTGCCGTCGCTGGGACATATTGGGTTCGAGGCGATGGCGGCGGCGTATGAGGAACAGGCGGCGGCTCTGATCGAGGGCGGCGTGGATTTGCTGCTGATCGAGACCTGCCAGGATTTGTTGCAGGCGAAGATTGCGACTATCGGCGTGCTGGAAGCGATGAAGAAAGCGGGCAAGCGGCTGCCGGTCGCGGTGCAGGTGACGCTGCAGGAATCCGGGACGATGCTGCTGGGAACGGAAATTGGCGCGGCGCTGACGGCGCTGGAGCCATTTGACGTGGATATTCTCGGGCTGAATTGTGCGACGGGGCCGAAGGAAATGAACGACGCGGTTCGTCATCTCGCGCTCAACTCGACGAAAGAGATTTCCGTTCTGCCGAATGCGGGGTTGCCGATCAACGAGGGCGGGCACGCAGTTTACAAGCTGACGCCCGACGAACTGGCGGAGTATCACAAGCATTTTGTTGTCGATTACGGCGTGCGGATTGTGGGCGGGTGCTGCGGCACCAAGCCGGAGCATTTGAAAGCTGTTGTCGACGCCGTATGGGGAGTGGAGCCGGCTAAGCGTGAGGTGAAGAAAGTGGGAGCGGCATCGAGCGCATACACCTCGGTCCCGCTCGATCTGGAGCCGAAGCCTTTGATCGTTGCTGAGGAAATGAACACGACTACGCGGGTCGAACATTTCCGCAACCTGGTGCGGGGGAAGAAGTATGACGACATTCTGGCGCTAGCTAAGAAACTGGTGAACGACGGATCGCACATGCTGGATTTGTGCTGTGCGATCGTGGGCGAGGATGAGAAGGGATACGTTTCTTCGATTCTGGAGAGGATCGCCACGCGGGTTCCGGCGCCGATTCTGGTGGACTCGACAGAGGCGGACGTTGTCGAAGAGGCGCTGAAGAGGATTCCGGGACGGGCGATTATTAACTCGATCAATCTGGAGGATGGGGAGAAGCGAACGTCGCTGGTGCTGCCGATGGCGAAGCGCTACGGGGCGGCAGTGATTGCGCTGACGATTGATGAAGACGGGATGGCACTGACGGCGGAAAAGAAGGCGGCGATCGCGCACCGGATTTTCGATTTGGCTACGAAGAAATATGGGCTGGATGGGACGGATCTGATTTTCGACGCTCTGACTTTGCCGATTTCTACCGGGCAGGAGGAGTACCGGAGCGCGGGAATTGAGACGCTGAAAGCAGTCGAGCGGATCAAGAAAGAATTGCCCGACGTGAAAACGATTCTGGGCGTCAGCAATATTTCGTTTGGGCTGGATGCTTATCCGCGGCGGGTATTGAATTCGGTATTCATGCACGAGGCTGTCGATCACGGGCTGGATATGGCCATCGTGAACTACACGAAGATCTATCCGCTGTACAAGATTCCGCAGGAAGAAGTGGATCTGGCGCGGAAGCTGATTTTCCGGGACGAGTCGGACGGCGATCCGCTGCAGAAATATATGAATCATTTTGCCGGGCTGAAGGGCAAGCCGGCGGCTTCGACGACTGCGCATGTGGATACGTTGTCTGTCGAGGACAAGTTGAAGTTCGCCATCATCAACGGCGAGAAATCGGTGGGCGAGGGCGCGCATAAGAAATCGCTCGAAGAGTTGCTGGAAGAGGCGCTGGGGTCTTACTCGGCGCTGGAGCTGATCAATACGGTTTTGCTCGACGGGATGAAGACCGTCGGCGATCTTTTCGGCGCGCGGAAGATGCAATTGCCTTCGGTGCTCGATTCGGCGGGGGTGATGAAGCAAGCTGTGGCTTATCTTGAGCCCAAGATGGAGAAGAAGGAAGGCGGATCGCAGAAGGGCACGATCGTGCTGGCGACCGTGAAGGGCGATGTTCACGATATCGGGAAAAATCTTGTCGACATTATTTTGTCGAATAACGGATTCAAGGTAGTGAACCTGGGGATCAAGCAGCCGGGAGACAAGATTATCAGCGCGGCGCAGGAGCATGGGGCGGATGCGATTGGGCTGAGCGGGTTGCTGGTGAAGTCGACGCTGGAGATGAAGTATGTGATCCAGGATTTGCAGCGGCAGAAGCTGGAGTTTCCGGTGATCTGCGGCGGGGCGGCTTTGACGCGGAAATATGTGGAAGATGACTTGCGGCGGGAGTATGCGAACGCGGTGTTTTACGCGGAAGACGCATTTGCCGGGTTGCATGTGATGGAGGATTTGGTAACTGAAGATGGAGCGCGCGAGGCTCGCTTGCTGGATGGGCGGACGGTGAAGGAGTACGCGAAGGCGGCCGCAGTGGATGAGGAGACTGGTCCGGTGTTTGCGGAGCGGAGCGTGGTGGTGATGGACGCGCCAAATATTCCGGAACCTCCGTTTTGGGGAGTACGGGTGAAGCGCTACGACGTGCGCGAGGTTTTTCCTTATATCAATGAGACGGCGCTGTTTAAAAATCAGTGGCAGTTGAAGACGGCTTCGCAGGCGGATTATGTGCGGCTGGTGGAGGAGAAGTTCCGTCCGATCAAGAAGAAGTTGGAAGAGGAAGTGGCGGAGTCGGGGCTGTTTGAGCCGAAAGTGGTGTACGGATATTTTCCTTGCCAGAGTGAGGGGAATGATGTGGTGGTGTATTCAGTGGCCAGTGGCCAGTGGCCAGTGGCCAGCGAAGACAGTAGCGATGGCAGAACAGCAGATTCCTCGGCTTCGCTCGGAATGACAAAGACTGGAGGAAATCTCCAAGAGTTATTGCGGTTTACGTTTCCGCGGCAGAGGGAAGGCAGGCGGTTGTGCATTTCGGATTTCTTTGCGGCGAAATCGTCGGGGAAGATGGATGTGATTGGATTTTCTTTGGTGACGATTGGGGCGAAGGCATCGGTCGAGACGCAGAAGTTGTTTGAGGGCGGGGAGTATACGAAGTATTTGTATCTGCACGGACTGAGCGTGGAGACGGCCGAGGCGCTGGCGGAGCTGCATCACAAGACGATGCGCGAGGAGTTGGGGATTGCGGGCGAGGATGCGGCGGCGATTCGGGATTTGTTTCATCAGAAGTATCGTGGGTCGAGGTATTCGTTTGGGTATCCGGCGTGCCCGAATCTGGAGGATCAGACGAAGTTATTTACGCTGCTTCGGCCGGAGGAGAATGTGGGGGTGCGGCTGACTTCGGGATTTCTCTTGGAACCGGAGCAATCTACATCGGCGCTGGTGGTGCATCATCCGGGGGCTAAGTATTTTGTGGTGTAGCTGCACCTCAGCCGCTCAAGGTGCTATTGAAAAGGCAGGCACTTGCGGTATGCCTAAAAGGCATACCCTGAACGAATCGTCAGTTTTTCAGGAAACTGTAAAGCCGCTTCCTTTTGGTTGATTTTGATCGTAGCGCTGAGGCGCTGCGCCACCCAAAATCGAAAGCTCCACCCAAAAACAAAAGCGGGTCCTTCGACTGCGCATGATCGTCTTTCAGACGATCATGCTTCGCTCAGGATGACAAGACCGGCGAGAGCCCGCGCCTAGAACGTTGTTACCAGGCGGAAGGTGTATTGGCGCGAGGGGCCCAGGGCGTTGCCGGAGAACAGGCCTCCGAAGTCGATGACTTCGAGCGTGTTGCCCAGGTTCGCGACGTCGGCCTGCAAGCGTATCGAATGTTTTTCCCGGTTGTAGAGATCGACGCCCAGCGAAGCATTCTGCGTGAAGTACGGGTTGATGCGGCCGAGATTAAAGTTGAGGTGATTAATCACGACTTGACCGTATTCCGTGGCGTATTGCTGCGGGGTTAAATCGGCTTCAAACGGCAGTCCGCTGTTGTAATCGGCGCCCAGGGCGATCCACAGGCGTGGGGCAGCCTGATAGCGGACGCGGGCGCGGACCGTGTTGCGCTGGTCCTGCGAGTCGGGAAAATGCCCGTTAAGCGGGAGACACGTTTCGCCTGCAGGTTGAGTGAAGCACGTGTTGCTGACGCCGAGAAAGAGGCCGCCGGTTACGGGGTACCAGGAATTCCCGACGATGTAGGAGTAGCTGGCGAAGCCTGAGAACCCCTTCCATTGCAGGAGCTGCAGCTTGCCTTCCGCGCCGTAGAGAATGGCGTGGTCAAATGCGATGGGAAAACTGATTCCGGTACTCAGGATTTGGGAGTCGTCGGCGTAATTGTTCACTTGACGACGGAACATATTAGCATCCAGCCGCAGCTTCCCGAAGAATGCCTTCGTGGCTCCCACTTCATAATAGTTTCCGTGAGAAGGCTGGACCGGCAACTGCAGTGCGGGCACGCTGGTGTCTATGGCCTCCGCAGCCGAAGAACTGGATAAAAGTATGTTCTCGAAGGATGGCGTCTGGAAGATCCGGTCGTAGGAGGCGTGAATATTTAAGCCGATGGTAGGGAAAAAGCGCGAGACGGCAAGGCGCGGGCTGACGGCATTCTGATTCAGCAACAGCTGGTAGTGATCCCAGCGGAGGCCGGCATTGACGGTCCAGTTGCCGAGGCGGATTAAGTCCTGAACATAGGCCGATTGTTCAAGATCCGGACGGCTGCCCGTGAAGGTAAAGGTGGTCGCGCCGGAATCCAAGATACCGAGATTGATGGGGCATTGCGGATCGTTAGGATCTGCACAGTCGGGTATCAGGTAGCTGGTATTTTCGTGCAGGAAGATGGCATCGGATTCAACCCCCGCCTTAAATTCTTGCCTGCCATGATGAACGGAGAAGCTGCCATTGAAATAGATTTCTTTGAAGTCGTTGTGCTGGGTAGCGATGACGGGCCATGAGGCAGGGTTGGAAGAAAAGTCAGTGGAGGTATCGCGGGACATTCCCCGCAGCACGCCGATCGAGTCGGAAGAAAAAGTGTGCTGGTAGGCGATGCTCCCCATGGTTTCAAAGTTGTCGCCGGTTTGAAGCTGGCCTCCGGGAACGAAGACGCAATCGCTGGGCTCATCGTCGGGCGGAACAGGAGGGCAGCCGACGGTGTTGTCCGCGTTCGGCAGATATGCTCCGTTCTGCTGCACCAGTTCGTTGGGGATTTGATAGCGCGCGAGTTCGTGGCGGACGATCAGAGTGAGACGGTCTTTGGGTGTGAGTTCGCGCTCGTAGCTCAGCGAAAAACTGCCGGTCGTGCCGTTGTTGGTGTAATTCTCAGGGACCACCGGGTTGAGATAGTGGCCGGTCATGTTGCCGGAGGCGCTCAGGCCAAAGGTGTTCTTATTCCATGTGTACTGGTCCTGGGTATTGATCCCGGCCGTATCGTAGCTGCCGCCGAAAAGAGTGAGCTGCCCGTGGAATCCCGGATCTTCGTTCTTAAGAGTATTGACTTCGATCACGCCGCCCATCTTCCTGCCAAATTCCGCGGGAATCCCGGCGGTATAAATGTCGATGGATTCCACGTCATCGGCTTCGATCTCGGGGCCAAAGCTGGGCGAACGGTTGTCGGTGAGCGGTATGCCGTCGACGACGAATTGGGTTTGATATTCGGAGCCGCGTGGGTGAAGAACGGCGTTGCCTTCATAGAGCCAGCCGGGTTCTGAGTTCACCAGATCCTGCATGGAGCGGCCGGGCAGCGCGGTCGGCCGGTTCTGAATCGTCTCCAAACCCATCTCATTCACCGAACCTGCGCGGTAGGGATCGATCAGCGTGGTGGACGCACTGACATTCAACGATTCTGAAACTGCAGCCACTTTGAGCCGAATCGTACGGTCCAGGGGAAGCGCGGAACGTATTTCGACGGACTCGGAAAGCGGAGCGAAACCTTGCGCCTGAATCCGGACCTGGTAGATGCCGTAAGGCAGTCGCCTGGCATCTAGGTTGCCCTGATCGTCGGTGGAGAATGTATAGCGGTACTGGTTGGCCTCGCTTACTAGCTCAACCGTGGTTTTAAGGGCGAGGCCGGCAGGGTCGGTGACCCTGAGGCGAAGTTCTCCGGTGTTGCTCTGGGCCAGAAGCGGGAGGGCAAGGAGCAAGACTGCGAGGTGGAGAAGTGTTCGCACAATAGGTATTTGGTGACGGAAGTTTTATGCTATCAGTTTCCGGATTGGGATTTGGGTTACGAACGGAATGCGGATGGACGGGCTGCGACTGCCCAATAGTTTTTACAAATTGTAGACATCGCTCTGACAAATGAAGGCGGAGAGTTGGGCATGATGGGTGCATGATCGGCAAGGGGAGATTGCCGATCGCAGCTCTTCACGCCCTCCGTCACCACGAGGGAATGGGGAAAGCCGGCGTTCCGCCGCAGGGGGCGGGAGCGCCGGTTTTTTGTTGGCAGCGCGGAGGTTCGAAGCGCGATGAACAAGAAGTGCCACTAGGGCTGAAGCCCGCGTTCGTTTTGCGCGTTTTACGCGGCGCTGAAGCGCCGCTCTTCCACGTTACTGTCTGCGTTTCTTCATTTCTCAACAGCCTTGGGGCTGCTTCGCTGCGCTCGGCGTACCCCTCGGCTTCGGTTAGGGCAAGCTCACGGCGGCTTTCCCTACACGAGTCTCCTCTTGTCTCACACGCGCCTCTTCAACCCGCGGCTTTCTATTTTCTCACCAGTAAATCGGCGGCTACGAATGCGGCAAAGACTACCGAGATTACGCCGTTCATGGTGAAGAAGGCGGCGTTGAGTTTGGAGAGGTCGTTGGGTTTGACCAGGGAATGTTCGTAGAGCAGGAGGAGCGCTACGGCGATGACTCCGGCGATGGCGAGTTTGCCGAGGGCGAAGGCCGGGAGCATTGCGATCAGCAAGAACAGCATGATGGCGTGGAAGGCGCGGGCGATCCAGAGAGCGCGGTTGATGCCGACGTGGCGGGGGATGGAGTGGAGGCCAGCATCGCGGTCGAATTGGAAATCCTGGCAGGCGTAGAGGACATCGAAGCCGGCGACCCAGAAGGTGACGGCGGCAGTAAGAAGAAGGATGCGCGGGTCGAGGGAGCCACGAACGGCGATCCAGGCAGCGGCGGGCGCGATGCCGAGGGCGAAGCCGAGCACGAGATGCGACCAGCGGGTGAAGCGCTTGGTGTAGGAATAAAGGAGCAGGACTGCGAGCGCGACTGGAGAGAGCCAGAGCGACAGGCGATTCAGTTGGGCGGCGGCGAGGATGAAGATGGCGCAGGAGACGATGACGAAGGTAGTGACGAAAGCGGGCGAAAGATGACCGGCGGGAAGTGCGCGGGTGCGGGTGCGGGGATTGGCGGCGTCGATGGCGGCGTCGGCGAGGCGATTGAAGGCCATTGCGGCGGAGCGGGCTGCGATCATGGCGATGACGATCCAGACAAGTTGATGTGCGGTGGGAAGGCCGGAGGCGGCGAGCATGGCTCCACAGAGGGCGAATGGGAGAGCGAAGATGGAGTGCTCCCACTTGATCATTTCAAGGGTGACTCGGAGGTTGTGAAGGACGGGCACGAGGTAGATTGTAGAACATCAGTTCTCGGTTCTCGGTTCTCAGTTCTCAGTTCTCAGTTCTCAGAAATTGGCGACTCTCGTGGGGTCGGAGGTTGTGTGGTCTTGGTTCCGCGGGGCGGTTTCTTTGTGAGAGACTGGAGCACTTAGAAATTGAGGGGTTGATGGGCGCAGCTTATAACGTCAGCGTTTCCAGTCAGGAGCGTGGGCCGCGATTAGTTCACGAGCGTGGCCGCGGACGGGCGGCTTCACGGGCGATTTTCTTTTTGTACGTTCTGGCGCTCGCGGGAGTTTCGCTCCATCTTTATCGCACGCCGGTGTATAGCATGGATTCCATTCAATACATGGGCAATGCGCTGCTCATGGAAGAGACGGATATTGTCCGGGTTCATCAGCGTGTGTATGCCGAGGTGGAACGGGATGTGCCGAAAGCGGCGCGGGACGGGCTGCTCGGGCATGAGGCGGGAGCGCCGGAGGACCAGAACAAGTCGCGGCAGGAGCGGGCGGCGAATCCTGCGCGGTTCGGGGAGTTTTTGCCACTGTTCGCCATTCGTCCGCTCTACAACCAAGTGCTGTGGCTGGTGAGCAAGACCGGGTTGGGGCTGGTGAGGGCGGGAGTGGTGATCTCGGTGGGCTCGTATTTCCTGGTCGGTATTCTGTTATTCGTTTGGCTGCGTGAGTACGTCGAGCCGGGTTTTGCTTTTGCGATTTCGATTGTGCTGATGATGTGCCCTCCGATGATGGTTCTGGGGCGGGATACGACGTCGGACGCGCCGGCTACGCTGATTGCATTCCTGGCAATGTACTTGATTTTTGAAAAGCGACGATTGGCCGCGGGTATGGCCTTGCTGCTGGCATCGATTTATTTTCGAACGGACTTCGTGGTGCTGGCGGGGCCGGCGATTTTGGCGTGCTGGCTGGAGCGGCGGATGGAGTGGTGGAAGGCGGCAGTGCTGGCATTGGTGGCGGTGGCGTCGGTGCTGTGCATCAACCATTTCGCGGGGGATTACGGGATCAAGATGCTGTATTACCGCAACTTTGTGGGCGTGCCGGTCGCGCCGGGAGAGATGACGGTGCGGTTTTCGTTGCGCGACTATCTGCGCGCGCTGAGAGCGGGCGTAACGCTGGTTTCGGAAAGCTTCTTTCTGCCTTTTCTAGTGCTGGGGATAATTGGCGCGGTTGCGAAGCGAATGCGAGCGTTGTTTGCAGTGACTCTGGCGTATGTTGTTTTACATTTTGTTGTGCTGCCGAACTGGCAGGAGCGCTGGGTCGCGATCTTTTATCTTTCGGCGGCGGTGTGCGCGGCGGCCGCGATGGCGGCGATTCCTTCCGATACAGCGTGAAGCTGCAGCATCCCCTCAGTCTATTAAGAGTTCCCAGCAAATTTCGGATTGCAGGTCTCCAGTTATGCGGCGGTCGCTTCGGGCGCGACATCTGCCGGGTGTGAAGCTTCGCGATCTTTCAAGCGTAGAAATGGCTCCTCGAAGTAGCGACGGGAGAGGAATGCCCATGCAACGGCAAGGCCGCCGCAAATCAAAAAGCGAGTGACCATAGCGCCGAAGTGGCCTTTGAAGGATGGCAGGCGAGGGAGAAATTGCTGCTGGAGATTGTCGAATACGTTAAAGACAAGCATGTGCAGGAGATAAAGTCCGTAGCTGATTTCACCGAAAAACCTCAGGCTGCGATGCTGAAGCAAAAAGCTCCAAGGGCTGGTACCTACGAGCAAAGCGCAGCCGACCAGCGCGGAGCAGAGGAGATTCAGTGCAGTGATGTGAAGCGAGCCTCCGGCAAGAGGACCGTGGAGTAGAAGGTCGGGGGCGAGCAAGAGCGCGCTTCCCAGGAGAGCAGCAACGGAAATCAATTTCAGGCCTTTACGGGTGCCCAGCTGTCCCCGCATCAGGACGGCCAATAGAGATCCAAAGGCCAGGCCGTCGGCTACGAACCACGTGTAATGCGCGAAGCAATCGCGCCCCAGTCGCCAAGCGATGATTCGAGCGAGGGTCGCGCCGCCGGAAATGACCACCGCCGCCAGAACGACGGTGTGCTGCCTCACGTTTCGAACAACGACGGGCCAGATGAGATAGAAGTGTTCCTCTACGGCGAGGGACCAAAGCACTCCGAACTGGGCCGGGACGCCAAAGAGTGCAGTAACGTTTGCCAGATAAACCGCACTCATTCCCAGGAAGGCCCAGGAGACGGTTTCGCCTTGCGTCCCGTAGCGCCCGAAAATGGCCAACAGGAGCAGAAGAGCATAATAGGCGGGCAAAATGCGAAGCGCACGGCGGCGATAGAATCGCCGATAGTAGTGGGGATGGTGCTTGGTATCGAGCAGAATACCTGTGATGAGAAAACCAGAGAGCGCGAAGAAAAGGTTGACGCCCGTCCAGCCAGGCGAGGCCAGCAACACGAAAAACTTAGGGAAACCGCTGAACGTGGTGAAGTCCTGGCGGGAAGCAAAGCCGTGATAGAGAAGCACCATCAAGATGGCTACGCCGCGAAGTGAATCCAGTTCCGGCATTTTAGGGCGGAGCAGAGGCGTTGCTTCGAAATTCGCCTGAGATGCGGCGGATGGCATGTAGGGACAGCGCTCCAGTTATGAGGAAGTGGTGCAGTTTAAGAAGGAAGCGAGCCGAACGCGCGATTTATTGCGTCGCAAAGAGCGCGACGCGTCGCGCGGCTCGCCCAGATTCCCCACTGCGCAAAAATGCTTGTTCGGAATGACAATCAAGCTGGGCGATATTGTACAGCCTGAGATCGTCGGACGCGATGGGATCGGACGGAAACGATTTCCACATTTGACAAGCGGGGGAGCGTGCGGCATTATGGGTGCGCCTACTTCGTTCCTTCCCTTGTTTGCAGGGATTTTTCGTACCGTCGGAGGGAGATCATGTCAAAATTTATTCGCAGGCTTTGGTCGGAAGATGAGGGACAAGATATCGCCGAATATGCGGTCATGCTGGCGGTGATCCTGGTTCTGGTGGTGGGTACGATACGGCTGATTGGGTCGAACGCAAATAACGCGTTCTCCAATGTGGCGAGTTCGCTACAATAGCAGGGGCGGGAAACAGAGCTGCACAAGAGTACTGAATTCGTAAGGGAAGGGTTTGTGATGATGCGATTTACCTCGTTTACCGTGCAGTTTCGCTACTGGTTTAGCACAGTAGCGGCTGCGGCAGGGCTTGCGAGGAGATCGAGTCAAACGTGATCGACTAGATTGAAGCGAGTTCAGCCAGAGGCCGCGATCCAGGATCGCGGCCTTTGCTTTTGGGGGGAAGGGAGCGAGCCGATAAGGAAGCGAGCCAAAAACGCGCGATTTATTCGCCCGCAAAAAACGCGGGCGAGTCGCGCGGCTCGCTCAGGATGACAATCGAATTTCATTACAGACTTAGATCAGGAGGATAGCAATGATCGTCAACATGTCGGAGAAGGCGACGGAGCAGCAGATTGCGCACATCATTGAGCGCATTCGGGAGGCGGGGTATCAGCCGCATGTTACGCGCGGAGTGGAGCGTACGATTGTGGCGGCGGTGGGAAACGGGCGGCGGCATGAAATCGAGGCGCTGCAAGTGGCGCCGGGCGTCGATAATGTGGTCGCCATCGCGCAGCCATTCAAGCTGGTGAGCCGGCAGGTCAAACCGGAGCGATCGGTTATCAATGTGGGCGGCGTGGCGATTGGCGGGCCGGGCGTGGTGGTGATGGCGGGACCGTGCTCGGTGGAATCGCGCGAGCAATTGATGAGCACGGCGCATGCGGTGAAGCGGGCGGGGGCGACCATGCTGCGCGGCGGCGCGTACAAGCCGCGGACTTCTCCTTACGATTTTCAGGGGTTGGGGATTGAGGCGTTGAAGATTTTGCGCGAGGCGCGGGAGGAATCCGGGCTGCCGGTGGTAACGGAGGTGATGAGCACGGAAGATGTGGACGTGATTTGCGAGCATGTGGACATGTTGCAAGTGGGAGCGCGCAATATGCAGAACTTCGCGCTGCTGCGGCGGCTGGCGACGGTGAGAAAGCCGATCCTGTTGAAGCGCGGTCCGTCGGCGACGGTGAAGGAGTGGCTGCTGGCGGCGGAATATCTGCTTTCGGGAGGAAACAGCGAGGTGGTGCTGTGCGAGCGCGGCATTAAGACGTTCGAGACGGAGATGCGGAATACGTTCGACCTGGCGGCCGTGGCGCTGGCGCGCGATCTGTCTCACCTACCGGTGATTGCCGACCCTTCGCATGGGACGGGGAAGCAGAGTTTGATTGCGGCCGTGTCGCGGGCGGCGGTGGCGGTGGGAGCGGATGGATTGATTATCGAAGTGCATCCGTGCCCGGAGCGGGCGTTGTCAGATGGGGCGCAGTCGCTGGATTTTGCGGGCTTTGAGAAGGCGATGAAGGGGCTGGCGGAGCCGCTGCGGAGGGTGGCGGTGACGGAGGATGTGGTTAGGGTGTGATGTTAAAAGGAAGCGAGCCGAACGCGCGATTATTGTGTCGCGGCGTTACTTATTAGAAGCAGCGCGACACTTCGCGCGGCTCGCCCAGGTCCTTCGGCGACGAAAAACGTGTCGCCTCAGGATGACAATCCAAATTCATTAGTGCGCGGGGGCGGGAGATTTGATTTGCATGGCGGGGTCGCCCAGCAGGTTGTAGGTTTTGCGTACGCCGACGTCGGTGATAGCGGACTTGCCTTGCAGGATCGCGTCGCCGAGAGCGGGATAGGGAGCGTGCAGCGCATTTTGCACGATCAGTTTGTCGAGTTGGGTTTGGGGCGCGGGCGGATTCAGGCCGCTGGAAGCAAGGACGGCGACGGCGCCTCCGTTGGGCGCGAGCATGAGCGCGACTGCCAGCGGCTCTTCGTAGACGTCCTGGAAGAAACCATTCAGACAATCCATGATGAGGAAGACCGGCAGAGACGAGCCGTTAGTCAGCGAACTGGCTGCGGTGTCGTTGAAAAGATCGTCGCCGGACCATTCATCTTCGGAGCCGTGTCCGGCGTAATTCACTAACAATTGACCGGAGTTGATCGCCGTAATGATGTCCTGCTGGGCGGTGGGAATGCTCACGGTGCTGGCGAAGACGTCGGTCGCCTGCATGGCCGCAGGCAACTGGGCCTGCACAAGTTGGCTGTCTTTGGTGAAATTCTCGGTGTCGTTGACGTCGGCCACCATGAGAGCTTGCGAGGTCCAGGGGCCGTTGGAGGATTGGCCTTCGTAGGTCGCGACCCTGCCGGCCACGAGTTCGGCTTCCTCGGGAGTGCTCACCGGGAAGCGGCCCGTGGCGATGGTGGGCGTGCCGGTGTTGGTAAAATCGGAGAACCAGTCGTCGGAGGCGGTCATCAGCATGGAAGTGGGAACGATCATCGTGGGGACGAAATCGAGATGGCCGAAGCCGAGATAGTTTCGCGGATCGAGCGAGGCGCGGCCGTTGAGCAGCAAGTAATGCGGCGCAGTGTGCCAGACGTGCGTGGCCGCGTAGAGAAAATCTTTGATGGCGAAGGGACTGTGCCGACCGAAGGTGAACTCGTCGTAGAGATCGTCGACCGGAACTACAGCCGTGGATTGGCCCGCAGCCTGGTGGGCTTGAACCAGAGAAGCGAGCGCGCCGGTGAAGGGTTCATGCGAGATCATGACGATTTCGCTGCCTGACTGGGCGCGGTGCCAATGGGATGGATGATTGGGACTGATCCCAGCGACGGAGGCGACGCGGTCTGCGGCTACGGCTAGCAGCGTGTGCGGAGACTGCGACGCTGAGTTGGCTGACCATGCGTTGGCAGACCAGGGAACTTGAACTTCGAGCGTGTACTGCGTCTGGGCCGAGTTCGATGAAATTTGAGGAGTGAGAGCGACGGGCTGAGCGGGGTTGGTAATGTCGAGCACAGCCACGGGAGCGCTGGTGAAGCCGGTGACTTTGAGTTCGTCTCCGGGGCGGCCGGTAAACCGCAGGCGGTCGGAATCGGCGATGTAGGAGTGAGGATAGGTGATGCGGATGGTCTGCATCAGGCTGGTATCGAATTCTCCGTTCTGAGCGGTGAGCGTGATGGTGTTCGCGCCTTCCTGCAGAACGCCAGGCGGCAGGCTCATGCGGAGTTTGCCTTTGGCTTGTCCGCTGAAGGTTACGTCGCCGAGGGAAGTGCCGTTGAGGGCGACGGTGACGTCGTGGGGGAAGCCGAGGATGATGCCTTGCAGGACGACCTCGAGAATTGGAGTGGCGGTTGCATTTGGGTCGAGGTGCAGAACTTGCAGGGTCTGGTCGGTTGGCGTGGGGGAAATCAGCGCGCCGAAGAAGTTGTTTCCGTTTGAAGTGATGAGCGCGGCGAAGTAGGTAGTGTGTTGCGTGAGTTCCACGGCAAAGGGGAAGCTGGCCGGCGGCTGGTTGGGGCCGGTGGAAGGCGGCAGCTGTGGAATGCGCTGGCCGGGTGTGCCGCCGGCAACGAGCCAATAGACGCGGGTGCCGGAATAGGGTGTATCGATTCCGGTGCCGTAGAACTGGAGCATGGCTTGAGGACCGAAGCCGCCCGGGCCGGCGGTTGCGCCGGTGATCTGGATGGGCTGCTCGATGGCCTCGGCATAGAGGTGGAGGAATGCGGGATCGACGTTGGGATCGAGCCCGGCGCTGATGAGTTCGGGCTGAGTCACACTCTGCCAGCCATCGTGCTTCACATAAATCTTTACTGCCGGATTCGCCGCGAGTTCGAATTGCTTCTGGCGCTGCGCGGGTGTGGGATCGGAGTCCTGCGGGATGTTCTCGACGGGATGGCTCATCTCGTTGCGTGCGGCGGTGGGCTGCGACTGGTTGAGTTGATTCAACATTAAGGATGTCGCCGGAGCAGGTTCGGTGGATTGCGAACTGGCAGAAGCGACGACCGGGCCGTGCAGGACACGAGTGCCGTTGACGTCGACATCTTCGAGCCAATAGGAGCCGCTGCCGGAAGCCGAGGAAGAATCGATCGGGGACGAATCGATCTTAGACGAGTCAATCTTATACGAATCAATCCAGGCGTAGCTTTTGGCGGAATGTTTGAGAGAAGATCCGCTCATCAGCAGGGCGGAGCCTGCGATGAGAGAAGAATTCAAGCGGACGCGCGCGCCATTTTGTTCGCGATAGATGTTGAAGCCGAGATTGTGCGCCTCGCCTCCGGTCTTCCAGAGCAGGACGGTGCGGTTCGCCCCGGTTTTGTCTTTGATCACGCGCGTGACAAAGGAGTGCAAGTGAATGCTGGTGGGGTAGGTGATGTATTCGGTTTGTGTAGAGGAGTTGTTGGCGGGAACGGGATCGGTTTGATCGGCGGTTACGGTTGCGGTGTTCGAGGCCGTGCCCTCGGTTATGGGAAGCGTGAGGATGGTGATGGTGGCCGTGGCGGCGTTGGCCATGGTTCCGAGGAGACAGGTGACGGTGCCATCGGCTTGCGAACAGGTGCCGACTGTGGACGTGACCGACAGGAAAGTGACCTGGGAGGGTAATGGATCGGTGACGGTGACGTCGGTCGCCGATGCGGGACCGTTGTTGGTGACGGCGAGGCTGTAAGTAAGCGGGTCGCCTTCAGAGACGGTGGGGCTGGGAGTGGCGGTCTTCACGATAGCCATGTCGGCGCTGTTGGCGTTGGCCACGACCACGTTCGCGGTCGCGCTGTTGGTGGTGAGGCTGGGAACGATGTTGGTGGCGCTGGCGGTGACGGTTTCCGCGATGTTTGTTCCGGAGGGCGTGGTCGAAGTGACCTGCAACATTAATGTGAAATTGGCGGTGGCATTTAGAGCAAGCGAGGAGCCATCGGTGCAGGTGATGGTGCCGGCGGCTCCGACTGCGGGGGTGGTGCACGTCCAACCGGCGGGCGGCGTTATGGATTGGAAGTTGGTGTTGGGCGGAGTGGTTTGGGTGAAAGTGGGCGCAGTGGCGGCGGAGGGTCCGTTGTTGGTGACGCTCTGGGTGTAGGTGACGTTGCCGCCCGCAGCGACCGAAGTGGGTGCGGCGGAGTTGGTGGTAATGAGGTCGGCTTGAGTGGCGAGGGCGACGACATCGTTTGCAGTCGCGCTGTTGTTGGCAGGGTTGGGATCGGCGGTGGTGGAGCTTACGGTTGCGGTGTCGTTCACGGCGGTTCCGGCGGGGGTTGCGGCTGTGACTTTGACGACGACCGGGAAACTGGCCGTTCCCACGGCGAAGCTGGGGTTGGTGCAGGTGATGGTGCCGGCCGCGCCAGCCATGGGGAGAGTGCAGGACCATCCTGTGGGGATGGGCGTCAGTTGTACGAAGGTGGTGTTGGGCGGCGTGTTCTCGGTGAATGTGGCGGCGGTCGCGGAGCTGGGTCCGGCATTAGTAACGACTTGCGCGTAGGTGATGTTATTGCCTGCGATCACGGGAACCGGGCTGGCTGAATTCGTGACCGATAAAGCGGCGGAGCCAGCCACATACACGGTGGCCGAGGCGCTGTTGTTGTTAGAGTTCGGGTCGCCCGTGGCGGAGCTTACGGATGCCGTATCCGTGATGGTTGAACCTGGAGTCGCGGTGGCACTGACAGTCACGACGAAGGTGAAGGTCGCGGTGGCATTGGCGGCGAGGCTGGCGATGCTACAGGTATAGGGCGCGGCGGAAGTGCAAGTCCATCCGGAGCCGGCCAGCGATACGAAAGTAGTGTTGGCGGGAAGAGTTTCGGTGAGGACGACTGTGGTTGCGGCCGCGGGCCCAGCGTTCGTGACGGACTGCGAGTAGGTAATGCTCTGTCCGGCATTTACAGGGTTGGGGCTGGCGGAGTTGGTGACACTCAGATCGGCTTGCGTGGCGCTGGCGACAGCGATAATTACGGTGGACGAATTGTTGGCGGTGTTGGTGTCGCGGGTGGTGGTGGCGACCGTGGCGGTATCGGTGATGAGCGTTCCTGCGGTGGCGCCCGCGGCTACGGTGAACTTGACCGGGAACGTGCTGGTGGAACCGGGAGCGACGCTGGGGTTGGTGCAACTGATGGATCCGGTAGTGGTGCAAGTCCATCCCGTGGGTACAGGGGTGAGCGAAGTGAAAGTGGTGTTCGTGGGAAAGGCTTCAGTAAACGTTGCCGTGCCGCAATTACTGGGGCCGGTGTTGGTGACGACTTGCGTGTAGGTGATCACGCCGCCGGCGGCCACCGGGCTGGGCGTGCCGCTGTTGGTGACGGCGAGGTCGCAAGCCTCCGTGACAGGCGTGTTCAGCGTGTTGCTGGTGGTGGTGGCGTTGGTCGCGGAAAGCATGGAGGTAGCGGCGATGGGCGTGGCGGTGTCGGTAGCGGCGACGTTCACGACTACGCCGATGTTGACCGAGGCGCCTGAGGCGAGGCTCGGGTCAGTGCAGGTAACGGTAGTGGCGGTGGTGGCGCAAGTCCAACCGGCGGGCGCAGAAGCGGAAACTACGGTGGTGTTGGGAATGGATTCGGTCAGGCTGACTGCGGAAGCTGCGGCTGGGCCGCTGTTGGTTACGGTTTCGGTGTAGGTGATGTTATTGCCGGCGAAGACGGAGAGCGGAGTGCCTACGGTAGTGAGAGTTAGGTCAACTTTCGTGGCGGAGGCGACGACATCGGTCGCCGTGGCAGAATTGGCGCCGAGACCCTGGTTCGTAGCATTGACTGTGACGATGTCAGAAATGACCGTGCCATTGGCCGTGCCGGCGGCGACTTGCACTACGAGCACCACGGTGCCGCTCGATCCTGCGGGAGCGGACGGGGCAGTGCAGCTTATGGCACCGCTCATACCGACGGGCGGGGTCATGCAGGTGGTTCCGGGTGGGGCCGAAATCGATTGGAATGTCGTGTTAGCGGGAGTGTTCTCGGTGAGCGTTGGATTAGTTGCGGCGACGCTGCCGACGTTGGTAGCGGTCTGGGTGTAGGTAATGTTATTGCCCGCGATCACGGGGACGGGCGAGGCCGAGTTGGTGACCGTCATCTCAGCCTGGGCAGTGGTTCCCACCACGGTGGCTGCGCTGGCCGTGTTGTTGGTGGAATTGGGATCGCTCACCGAGGAACTCACGGTGGCGGTATCGACGATCACGGTGCCACTAGTGGTCCCCGCTGTTACCTTCACCACCATCGAGAAAGTGGCCGCGGTGCCGCCGGTCATGCTCAAGGTGGAGCAAACGACATTGCCGGTGCTGCCGACGCCGGGAGCGGAGCAAATCCAACCGGCGGAGGCTGAGATGGAAACCAAGGTGGTGTTGGCAGGAACGGCCTGCACGAAAGTGGCGGTGTCCGCGGCGCTGGGACCGCTGTTGGTGACGATCTGCGTATAAGTAATGTTGCTGCCGGCCGCGACGGGATTGGGCGAGGCGGCGTTGGTCACGCTGAGATCGGCGCTGGAGACGACGGTGGCTACATTTGTAGCGGTGTCGTTCGCGAGATTGAGTTCGCCTCCGCCGCCGACCACTGCGGTGTTAGTGACGGTGGAGGGGGCGGTTTGCAGAACATTGGCGGTGACGGTGATCGAGGGATAGGTGCCGCCCGCCGCGAGGGCTGTGGAATCAGTGCAACTTACGGTCTGGGATACGATCGAGCACGACCATCCGGTGCCGCTGGCAGTGGTGGGAGTAAGGCCTATCGGCAATGTGTCGTTGACGATTACAGTGGCGTTGGACGAGCCATACGGACTTACGTTCGAGACTGGGATGGTATAGCTGGCAGTTAAGCCGCGGGTGAACATCCCCGAGCTGCTCTTGGTGAGAGTCATGTCGGGAGTGCATTGCGCGCCGGATTGCGTGCCGGAAGTCTGCGTGATCGATTCGTTAGTGACGCTGGTACCAGCGGCGCCGGCAGTTGCTCCGTAGGCGACTCCGGGATTCTCAGTGAGGCCGTTTGTGCCGCCGGTTACGCTGATGCTCGCTGGCGTGCCCGAAACCAGCACAACGCCGCCACCGCCGCCGCCGCCGGGACCGTGGCGATTGGCGAGAGTGAAGGCTTCGGTTGCCCATGCGTTGCCGCCATTGCCACCGTTGGCCTGCAGGGTGAGGCCGCTTTCACCGCCGTTGGCGGAGAGGACGACGATGCTGCCGCCTGCGCCGCCGCCACCGCCAGCGTCATTCGCGGTGCCGTTGTAAGCGGAAACGCCGTTGGCCTGAAGGGTGGCAGTGCCGCTGAGCGCGTAGGTGCGAATGATGATGATGCCGCCGCCAGCCGCACCGCCGCTGGCCTGATTGTCGCCATCAGAATTGTTGCGCGTACCCGCGCCGCCACCGCCGCCCATAGCGATGCGGTTGATCGTGGCTGGAAACGCAGCGCCGCCTTCGCCGCCCACGCTCAGATTGGTGTTCCAGGAGTCGCCGCCAAAGCCCCCGGCGCCGCCGTTTGCGCCGCCACCGCCGCCCGCGTTCTGGTCGTTGGCCGGGGGGTCTCCATCCGTGCCGCCCGCGCCTGCGTTGCCGGGAGCGCCGCGTGCGCTGCTGCCATCGGTGCCGGCCGTGCCACTGGGATAGTCGCTCGTGGTCTGCACGTAAGTTCCACCCGATTCCACCCAAAGCGGCGTACCGGCGATGCCTTCTCCCTTGACTGCGTCTACGCCGGCCTCGGCGACGCCGGTATAAGCGGCTGGGGCAGCGTGAACATAGTCAGTGTTGTTGCCTCCGACGCCTCCGGTAAGTTCCATGCCCGCGCCGCCGCGGAAGCCTTGTCCGCTGACTGAGACGGTCGCGCCATTGAGAGTGAGCGTGCTGGAAGTATCGATAGCGAGAACTCCGCCGGTGGAACCATTCCAGGCGAGCGCGACCGGTGGGGAAGCTGCACTGAATGAAGCGGTGGTGTACTGCGGCACTACGATTACCTGATAGGTGCTTTGTCCCGCGGTGGCCGAGGCTGCCGCGGCATGATAGGCGAATACAGTTCCTCCACCTGCGCCTGCGCCAGCGATCGTGACTGTGCCGCCGCCGGTGCCAACAGCGGATTGGGCGGTGACGAACTCGTAGTCTCCGGCGCTATTCAGATTGGTGAAACCCTGGCCGGTATAACCGTTGCCGTAAGCGACGGTATTGGAGTCGTTGATGCCGGCATCCTGCATCTGGATGATGAGCAGAAGATTTCCGGCGGCGATTGCAGAGCCCGTGCCGGTGGCTGCGCCCACGGGGATGGAGGTTGCGCCGGCAGCCACGCTGGCTGTGCCGGGATAATAAGTGTTCAGGGTACCGGTGAGACCGGTTCCGGGCACTGCCTGCGACACGCCCGCGCAAGCCGCTGATTGAACGGTTGCCACCGCTACGTAGGTATTGTTGCCGGTGTTGGGATCTGGCGGCGGCGCGGTGTCGGAGACTACGGCCGTATTCGCATACGAACCTGCGGCTGTGGCCGTTTCTACCACGGTTACCGTGGCGTTTGCTCCGCTGGCCATGTTGCCTATGGTGCAGACGATCGGGTTCGCGGTGGTGACGCAGGTGCCGGTGCTTGGGGTCGCCGAGACGAAGGTCATTCCCGAAGCCAGGGTGTCGGTAAGCTTGACGGCATTGGCGGTGGACGTTCCGTTGTTGAAGACGTTGATGGTGTAAGTGGTGTTCGACCCGAGAAAGACGGCGCTACCGACGGTGGTTGTGACTCCGATATCGGCCGCGGTGGGATTGATGGAAACGGCTCCCTCGGACCAGTTGGAATTGGCGCTGAAGGTTTCGGAAAGTGGGACACTGGGCGCGCCGGTGCGAGTGCTGCCGCTACCGGTGACGTCAGGAGGGTCGGCGGTCCCGCCGAACCGGTTGGCGGTGGTCAGGTTCCATTCGGAGACTTGCGGGCCGGGTATGGTGGAGGTTTCAGGCCCGCCGATCGCCAGCGTGTCGAGAATCATTCCATTGACCACGCTGGGGACGTTGAGCTGGGAGTAGGCAGCGGCCGCGCCATCGGCAGAGACGAAGGAACCGAGGGGCGTGGTCTGATCGACACCGGTGAAGGTGACGGCCCCTGCGGAGACACCTACGCTTGCCATCGCGGGGATATTTATTTTGACGGCGACCATGTTGTTGCCGGTCGCGGGAGCGAGGAGATACCAGATTTCAACGCGGCGCGTGTTTACGGCGTCGTTGTGGGTGCCAAGCAAAGTCAGAGCTGTGCCGTTATAGGTGACACCCGTAACGGCGGCGGCGGTCACGTTCGTGATGTTGATGGACACACCTACGAGCATGAGCAGATTTGTCCCGGTTGCCGTGGTTGTATGCGCGAAGGTAAGGGTGCGGGTGGCGTTGCCGGTTTCCTCTGCGTCGGCGCTGGTTGCGGCGTCGACCGCGACCTGGGCGCGAGCGTAGGGGGCGGCAAACAACATGAGGAGTAAGGCTAAGAACCCGAAGAGTTTTGACGATCGCTCAGGCTTTCGAGATCGCGCGCGCGATGACGCGGGGGGCGATGCTGCGCGCTTCGGGCGGCGCAATCCCATGAGGCGGGTTAGTTTGCCTGCGATCGATTGCGCGTGCGCGGCGGTTTGCAGAAACGCTCCGGCGATTCCGCGGAACTTGGCGCGCAGGATTCTTTTGCCGACGCGGACGTCTTTGGCTACGGCGACGCCGATAATCTGATCGTGGCGCACGGCAGGATCATTCTGCTGGCCGCAGTCGCCGCGGGTGATGAAAACGTTGCGGCGCGAGTCGGCGCGAACCAGGCGGTGCAGGCGGAAGCCGTAATCGCTCTTAACGAGAACAATGTCTCCGCGGCGCAAGCGCGCCTGCGAGGCGGGCTTCACGTAAACCATTTCGCCGTCACGAATTGCGGGAGACATGCTGGCGCCGCGAGCCTGGAAGCGAACGCGCAGACCGGCCTGAAGGCAGTGGAGGCTGAAGGACTCGAATTGCTTCGACTCCGGACGGTCTTCTGCTGGCCGATCTCCTCTTGGACGATTTTCTTTTGGACGATCTTGTTTTGGACGGTCTTCTGTTGGCCTGGTGTTTGTGCGATCAGTCGTCGGCCAATCGGCACGGGTGCAATCAGTCACGGAAGTTGAGAATCCTCTCCACGGCGCGTTCGTCGGGTTCGAAAGAATAGCGATAGCAAGGAATCGTGCCGGCAAGCCGCTCGAGAAAGCTGAGAGCGGAATCGACGTACTCGTGGCGATGAAACGGGACGAACGCGCGGGCGAACAATTCCGCGACTGCCTGGCTACGCGTCAGCCGGGTGAGTACATTGCCTTGGCCGTGTTCGAGTATGCAGATTCGGTCGAGCGGAGCGCGCTGGGGCAGGGCGAAATGAGCCTCGCCATGCCAGGGCGTGCCATACATGAAGATTTGGGTCGACGGTTTGCAGAAATTTTCTGGATTACGTTTGTCTTCACTCTCACGAACGATGATGCGGTCGTCGCTCAGGATTTCTACTTTGTGGAGCGAGGTCCAGAGACGAGCGGTCGTACTCTTCCCCGCTCCGGAGTGTCCGACGAATAAGTTGTTCACGCCGTTGGGGCCGACGATGCCGACGCCGTGCAACTCGATGGCGTGCTCTTGAGTGAGGCGGTGCATGATCAGGAGTTCGTCGAGCGGGTACTCCAATGGATCAGGGATGACGGGGATGTGAGCAAAAAACTCCTCGCTCATCTGCAAGGTCCCACGGCAAAAATTGCGGTCGACAAAGAGCCTCTTATGGGGGGGCTCGCCCGGCGACGGATGGCCGAAGTCGAACTGAAGTTCGCCTTCTCCGTCGTAAAGTCGCCAAGCGGCGCCGGAATCGAAGAGCTTCCGACCCGGCATTTTGGGGAGATCGTCGGTCCACTCGATGCGAATGCCTATATCGTAGGAAGCCGCCGCGAGGTGGAATGGCTGTAACTGCGGGCCAATGAATACGTCCTGCTCGCGTGCGCCAGCGACGCCGACCGACACCCCGCCCACACGAAAGCCGCTGCGATAAGGTGGGCACGATTCCTGGTGCCACTGGCTTCGCCCACGGTCGGCACCTCCCCTGATCGTCGATTCCACGTTCTCCCCCTTACTACGATCCTTGGTTAGGGCATCCGCCGAAGACCTGTTGGCACGAACCATTCATCCCGCCCCCAGACGCGGTCTTGCAATGCCCAAGAACCGCCTCCTCCGGGCGCAGGCTGATGGTCTTCATCTGCGGCGGATCATACGGTTTCTTACCGTCGGCCTGGTTCGATTCGTGGTTCATTGAGCCTCCCATCCTGCCTTACGGTCAGTGACCGGCGCAGCTTCCGCAACCGCCGGATGCGCCTGCGTTGTTCAGAATCTGAAATACCTGCTGCGGACCGAGCCAGCTGTCAACGTCGATTTCCTTGCTGGTGACGCGGTGGGCGGATTCGAGCAGCGCAGCATGGTGACTTCCGCCGGCGCAGAATTCACAATCACCATGCGGCGGAACCTGGACGCCGATGGCGAAGGCGCGAAGATGCGCGACATGGCAAAGAAATTCGACTGGAC
Organism: Candidatus Sulfotelmatobacter sp.; assembly: GCA_050012155.1. Classification (GTDB taxonomy): domain Bacteria; phylum Acidobacteriota; class Terriglobia; order Terriglobales; family Acidobacteriaceae; genus Sulfotelmatobacter. The sequence goes on from JBEKHS010000004.1 coordinate 34,353, forward strand.
TTTCGCGGTCTCCGTTTTCCATTTCGCCGTTTGCCGGACACATGCCGCACAAGGATTGGATCCGGCATTCAACGCATTTGGTTACGCGCGTGCGCTTGCGGCTTCGCAGACGAAGCAGAGAATCGTCCCAGACCTGCTTTACGCCGCCTTCGCGAACACTGAAAGTTTCCTGTTGCGAGATGACGCAGATGCCGATCTCTCCATAGGCATTCACAGCGAAGGAATTCATGCCTCCGCCGCAGGAGTACATGGTTTCGCTCTGCGCCGGGTTGGGCGGGCTGTGCAGGTCGCGCTCGGCCAGCCTGCGGTACTCGGCGGCGCGGTCTGGAGCGTACAGATCGAGGGCGACAACTTCTTCCGGGGTCAGCCGGACGGCGAGCGGGCTCTGTGAACAATCGATGCGCGGATTAATCTGGCCATCGAACTTAAAGTCAACACCGACCTCTTCTTCCGCAAATTGCCTCATGGCGAAAATTTCGTGTTTGTTGATGCTGGTGGCGACTGTCTTCAATTTAAGCGGCAAGCCTCTTTCGCGCAGGAGTTTGATTCCGCGCAGGCAGCGGTCATAAGAGCCGGGGATCTGGGTTAGCGCTTCATAGGTCTCTTTGGTGCGGCCGTAGAGAGTGATTTCGATGGCGAAGGGCGGCCACTCCAGGAGATAGTCGGCGATTTTTTCGGTGATGAGGGTGCCGTTGGTGAAGAGGGTGATGAGAAATCCCTTCTTCTTGGCGTAGGTGTAGATCTCGAGAAAATCTTTGCGGGCGAAAATTTCGCCGCCGGTGTAGAGCAGCCAGAAGCAGCCCATGTCGACGAGTTCATCGAGCATGCGGAAGTGCTCTTCGGTGGTCATTTCGCGGCTGCGGGCGTCCTGGTCGCCCATGGGGAGATTGTTGTAGCAGTGCTGGCACTCGAGGGGACAGCGGCGCGTGACTTCGATGGAGACCTGCATGGGCGCACGCTGGCCAGCTTGCTTCTGGTGCAGGTCGGCGCTGAAGGCTCCGTAGGTTAGTTGGTCCATGCGTCTGCTGGCGGCAACGTCACTATTGGAATCAGTGCGAGCCTGCCGTCTCCCATGCTGCGTGTTCGTAATCTTCCAGTTCGGTGGACGGTGGCGAGAGAGTCGAGCTTTGCTCGACCGGACAGCCGAGGGCGGCTGTCCCTACATTTACGCTTGTCCCCACACGAACATCTGTGTGGCAGGCTTCCACGAGTCCGACCGAGAGCATGTCGTCGAGGAATTGGGTAACATCTTTCTGCGCTCGCTCCGGCGCTACGTCGTAGTGCTGGGCAACGGCGTCGATCAAGTCGGTAAGACCGTGCGGCGCGTCCAACAATTGCCAGATCAGAGAGCCGGTGCCGTTGAAGCTATAGATTGACGCCAGGTCTCCGACTTTGCCGCGCACGGGGACGATGAGGGTCTCGCCAGCGACCGTGCGGGAAACGACACTTCGTGAGCGTATATAGACTTGGCCGGCTCGGTCGGTAGGCAAGGGATAATCTCCTTTGTTAGCTTTTCGTGACATGCGTTGCTCAAATTGAGATTACGCAGAACTTTCGGCATGAACAATTGTTCTTCGGTGGTGGGTACTGGGTTGGTTATCATCGCGGTTGGTTCGTGGGACTTGCGCAGCGCGGGTTTTGACGGGCACGATCTTGGGCTGGCGCGGACGTGGCGGCGAAGTCTAATAAGGAAGCGAGCCAAACGCGCGAGTATTGCGTCGCGACGTTACTTACTGGAAGCAGCGCGACGCTTCGCGCGGCTCGCCCAGATCCCTCGCTGCGCAAAAATCGCTTGCTCGGGATGACAACGAGGTTCATGAGGAGAGTTGATGCCACGGTTTGACGTAACCATTGCGGGGGAAATAAATCTTGATCTGATTCTCTACGGCCTTCCCGATGAATTGCCGCCGGAACGCGAGCTGCTGGCGGATCGCATGATGCTGACGCTGGGGGGATCGTCGGCGATTCTGGCGCACAACCTTGCGGCGCTGGGCAGCCGCGTGGGATTTCAAGCGCGCATCGGGGACGACGATCTGGGTGAGAGCGCAGTGCAGCCGCTCGAAAACATTGGCGTGGATGTTTCGCGGATAAGCCGTGTGGCGGGCGAGATCAAGACCGGGCTTACGGTTATTTTGCAGCGTGCGGCGTGGCGCAACATGGTGACCTATTCCGGGACCATCGCCGAGCTCAAGTGGGACGAGCTCGATTTTGAGTACCTTACTGACTCGCGCCATTTTCATCTGTCTTCGTTTTACCTGCAACGCGGGCTGCGGCCGCGAGTGCCGGAGTTGTTTCGCAAAATGAAGGAAGCCGGGCTCTCGACCTCGCTCGACACGAATGACGATCCGGACGACGGCTGGGAGGGCGGACTACAGGAGGCTCTTCGCTATGTCGACGTGTTTCTGCCGAACGAGCGGGAGGCGCAGAAGGCAGCGGGAGTGAGCGATCTGCAAGTGGCGGTGAAGAAACTGGCGGCGATCGTGCCGTTGGTAGTGGTGAAGTGCGGGCGCGAGGGAGCGATAGCCCAGCGGGGGACAGAGCGAATCGTGAGTCCGGCGGTTAGAGTGGAGGCGGTGGATGCGGTGGGCGCGGGAGACAGTTTTGATGCGGGCTTTCTGCACCGGTATGTGCAGGGCGCGGATTTAATCGCATGCCTGGCGGCGGGAAACCGGGCAGGAGCTTTTTCGACGACGCGTCCGGGCGGGACGGAGGCTTTCCGCGATGCGAGGCATCGCGAAGAATTTTTCAGGAAACAGGATTCGTAAGGAGTGAGCGAAGGTCGCTTAGCCCAGTGGCCAGTGGCCAGTGGCCAGTAAAACCATACTGAGCACTGGACACTGATCACGGGCCGCTGATCTTCCTTGTTGATCCGGGCCTGCCCGGCGTTTTCTCGGCGTGGGGAAGGAAGAATTTTTCACGTGCCCGGAGCGGCTTACGCTGCTCCGGGCACCGCGCTGGGGGTGGGACAACGTATCCGGAGCAGGCGCCCCGGAAAATACTCTCGCAATCCGATTAGTAGCGCCCCTGTCTGATCCAGAGCCGGACCTGCTCTTCGACAGAAAACCGGGTTGCAGGCTGGCCGGCAAATTTCGATTCCAGCGAAAACGCGTGGGCTTCGAGCGGCACGGAAAAATGGAGCTTGGTATTCACGAAGCTGCGCACGAAGAGATCGGTGTAGCGCTCGAGACCCAGAACTTCAAACTGGACGGCATGCACGAGGCCGTGAAACAGGGAGCGGCCGGTGATTTTCTCGTTGAAGACCACAACATCGAGAAATGTCAGGGAATGCAGATGGGTGAACTCCGGCAGATTCACGAAACCGAGCGCCCGCGCTTCCGCAAAGAAGGGAGGATTAGGGACACGCTGCGAGCCTTTGGGTTCAACAATCCTTACGCGATCGAGCAAAGCGGCCGAAAAAAATGGCCACATGGAAGCTTTTTGCTGGTTGTTCAAAGGTTTGGCGGATGGGAAATAGAGTTCCCGCTGTTCACGCATGTACAAAGAGACGCGTTCCACGGCCTGGTTGATCTGCTTTTCGGAGAGCCGGGTTTGAGGCTCGGAGGCGGATTCCGCGGCAGGGATTTTCTGCTGGATGGAGGTGTAATATTCGCTGAGGGCGGCGGCCGCCTGGAGTGACTTGCGCAGGATGTCGCGCTGGCCGAAGCGGGCGACATCGTCGGCGGAAAAGCGAAGGCGCAATTGATGCGTGGCGCAGTGAGCGCTTAGCAGTTCCAGTTGGGCATGCTGCAATTCTGAATTCATCTGGGCGATGGAGGCTCTATCGTCAGGATTTTCCCACGAAAACATCTTGAACAAACTCCTTCAAGGACTTGGATGCGGCAGGGGGGCCCAATTGCTTAATGGCTATAATTTATACAGTGTTATATTTACAGTGTCAACGAAATAATTGGAATGGGACGGATTGGTCGATTGAGTGCGGGGCTGTTCCCTGTACATTGTTACATTTACATTGCATACATAACCATACACAGTTGTTATGAAATCCTGACTTGGCTGGAGGGACACGTGCCACGGCGACCGGATCCGGATCTGGAGGGCGAAATCCTGGATGCAGCGCAACGATTGTGGAAAAAGAAAGGGGAAAAGGGGCTGACCATGCGAGCCGTGGCGAAGGCGGCCGGGACGAATACGCCTTCAGTTTACCGGCGCTTCCGGGACCGTGAGGATATTCTGCGGGCGCTGCTGCAGCGCATCCGGCTGGAAATAGCCTCAGAGATGGAAGACATTGCATCCCCGGAGGAGGGTTGCGCGCGATACCTGGAGTACGCGTTGCAGCATCCCCACGAATACGAGCTGTTCTTTCAGAAGGAATACGAACTCTTTTATTCGGCGAAGTCGATGCGCGCCGGGGTCAAGCCCGTAGGGCGGCCAGTGCGGGAAATCATGAGACGAAAAGTTGCGGAAAGGCTGGGCGGATCGCCTGCCGACCACGAGGGCGTGCTGGTTGCATTGCAGATGCTAGTACATGGAGCCGCGATGCTTTTGATCGCAAAAACCATCCTGCCAAAAGATGCGGAGAAGGCCCGTTCGGTCTTTACAGCCTCTGTGAAGGCGCTGCTGGGCGCGGCTGACGAGCTGTGACAGGTTTTCATCCCGCTGAGGAAATTGCCGGAAACGCAATCGAAAACAAACTGCTTTGCCTCGTTACTCCGCTGTCCTTTCTGACTGTGAGTTGTTGAGACAGGGCTTTCTTAAGAGATTCTCAGACTGTCGCGCGGGGTCCGCGGCTGTTCAGAATTCCAAATTTGCCGATAAGTAAGTGGGAGAGCTGCGGAAGCCGGTCCGTCGCGGATGGTCGACAGGGCGGGGCGGCATCGAGTAAAAGGAGTCCCAAAGGCTAAAGGACAAATGACAAAGATTCTGCTGGTAGAGGACAGTAAATTTCTGAGGCTGGCGACGGAGCGAGCGTTGAAGCGGGCGGGTTATGAAATGAGCAGCGCGGTCGATGGCGAGGAGGCGTTGCGCGTGGCTCGCGAGAAATTGCCGGATCTGATTCTGTTGGATATGTTATTGCCAAAGATGAGCGGTCCGGAAGTGCTGGTGGCGCTGAAAAAGGATCCTTTGACCAGAGCGATTCCGGTTGTGGTGGTCACCGGCATGTCGCAGAAAAATGCCGCGCGGCTGGAGAAAGATGGAGCCGCCGGATTCCTGGAAAAGGCTGATCTGGCCCTGGAGGGAGGGCCGGACAGGTTGTTGAAGGCGCTGCAGGAGATCCTGGGGAGAATTGCAGCTGAGCCGGCACGGAGAACAACGGCGTAGCCTACCAGTCGTTGCTGCATACTTTTTTTCTATCTCTTGCGGTTCGCCGTTGAAAATAAATCACTTAGAAGCGGGAACCTGGGAGCGGCGCGTGGAGTCTATGTTGGTTAGGGCAAGACTGTCGGCGGGCGATTTTTCGGTTGGGAATGGGGTGGAAAATCCTATAATCAAAGGATTCGCAGTAATGGCGGGAGTGACCACCTTGGGAGATCTGGCAAGCGCGATCGGAGCACGGGCGGAAGAGGCGGCGATCGTCGCGGACCTGAAAGCCGGCTCGGAAGAAGCATACGCGTGGCTGATTGGGGAGTTTCAGCGTCCGGTGTATGGGCTGGTTTACCGGATGGTAAGCGATCCCGCGGACGCGGCGGATACGGTGCAGGATGTGTTTTTGAAGGTGTTTCGCGGGATGAAGCACTTTCATGGCGAGTCGAGTTTGAAGACGTGGATTTACCGGATTGCGTTGCACGAGGCGGCGAACCGGAAGCGCTGGTGGTTCCGGCACAAGGCGCATGAGACTTCGATTGAGCCGGTGGAATCGGATGGTTTTGCAGGCACGGATGGGATGGTGCAGAACTCGGCGATGCAGAATGCGCTGACGGACGGGCATGATTCGCCATTCGATAGCGTGGCGCATCACGAGGTGCAGCAGCGGGTAGATGCAGAGTTGCGACAGGTAGCTGAGCCGTACCGGACGGCGCTGATTTTGCGCGATCTGGAAGACATGTCGTATGAAGAAATCGCGGAAGTGCTGCAGATTTCTTTGGGCACAGTGAAATCGAGATTGACCCGGGGACGGCAGGCGCTGAAACAGAGGCTGGCTCCGTATGTGCGCGAGGTGGGCGGAGAGTTGGGACTTGCGGTGCAGGAAGAAGAAGAGAAAACGGGGAGTTTGCAGTCACAGGTTGCTGGAGGGGGAAGAAGGGTCGAGGTGATGCCATGAAGTTTGTGGGCATGAAATCCGCGACGGGGAAGCGCAGAGAGATGGAGTGCGCCGAGGCGAAGGGATTGTTGTCTCCTTATCTGGATGGCGCGGTCACGGGAACCGAGATGCAGGCTTTGCAGCGGCATCTGGAGCGGTGTGCGGCGTGCCTGCGGGAATACCGGCTGTTGCGGCAGACGCAACAATTGTTGACGAGCATGGGACGGATGAAGGTGCCGGCCGATCTTGGGCTGAAGCTGCGGCTGGCGATTTCGCGTGAGGCGGCGCAGACGCGCAGGCCGCGATTTGAAGCCTTCCGTGCGCGGGTGGAAGATGCAGTGAACGCGTTCATGGTGCCGGCGACGGCGGGTTTGGTTTGCGCGGTGCTGATCTTCGGGCTGGTGACGGCGATCCTGGCGATGCCGGGGCAGTTGCAGGCCAATAATGAAGACGTGCCGCTGGTGTTGAACACGGGGCCGGAGTTACAGGAGAGCGCCTTTGGCACGAATTTGAGCTCGATGAGCAGCGATTCGCTGGTGATCGAAGCGTATGTGGATCCGCAGGGGCGGGTCGACGATTACAGAATTCTTTCCGATCCCGGGGAATCGCAGCAGCTTCTGCCGCAGGTGAAGCGGATGCTGATCTTCACGACGTTCCGTCCGGCGATGTCGATGGGTCATCCGATCTCGTCGCGGGCGGTGCTGTCGTTCTCGAGGATTAGCGTGCGGGGGTAGGTGCTAGTTTCTAGTTTCCTGTATCTAGTTTCTAGCTTTCTGGTTTCGCTGCTGGCTTTTTCATTCCAATCCTTTGAAGTACTTCCCGACCTAAAATCCTGGTCTTAAGATTCCCACCCTTGCAACGAGCGCAAGGGCGGGACATCCGCAACTATTCTGAAAACACAAGTCAGTTGAGGTTTACATAGGTGAAATACTCCGTCGTCGTCAGACTGCCGGTACCGTTGCGTATCTCGATGCCGGCGTCGACGCTGTTCAGATAGAAAGAGTAAATCGATTTACTTCGATCTCGTCTTCGTCGACGGAGCGAATGATTCGAACGCTCTGCTAGTCTTTATGTCACGGAAAACCCGGGGAAGTCGCGTCTGGCCCGGGTTTTGGCGCCGGTGCATCCCACCTTCATCCACTCGGTGCTGGGATAGGAGGCATAAGTTCACCCTTGTGGGGCAGGCGATTCAAAGGTAAAATTGCGCCGCTCTTGAAGTTAAAAAAAATGTCGGACAAGATGTAATCCCTTTCAATGGAGAATCTTATGACACCCAGGAAAACCCGGTATTCGCAGTATGCAATGCACATCGCGGCCGCAGCCTTTATCAGCATCTGCTGCCTTCAGCCAGTTTCCATCGGACAAACCGCAGACGCGGATGCTGTGGCGCACGACAATTGGCGCGCGGCAATGGCGCAAATCACCCAGCCGGGGGAGGGGTGCTTTGAGGCATCTTTTCCCAACACGGTCTGGGAGGAGGTGGAGTGCAAAGAATTGCATCCACGTGTCCATCCCGTCTTCCACAAGCCTGGCGAGGGCCAGATTACGGGCAACGGTCACGACTACGTAGCCCAAGCGCCGGGACTGATCAGCGCGACACTTGGAACCTTCTCAGCGGTCACGGGCGTTAAAACCGAGAAAAGTGTTGGAGTGCCCGCGTTCGGAGACGGAGGCATCCTGGGGCCGAATGAATACTCGCTTCAGCTCAATACGGACTTCCAGGGCACGACAGCGGCGTGTGCCGGTCATAGCGGTTGCGTGGTCTGGCAACAATTCATTTACGCGACGGACTACGAAGTCGAGGGGAAGGCGGCTGTTTTCATGCAGTATTGGCTGATCGGCTGGGGCAGCTCGAAGTGTCCGAGCGGTTTCGCCAGTGCCGGCGGGGGCGATTGCTACGGGAACAGCAAAGCCATACTCGCGCCGGATGTGAACCCTACCTCCCTTGCCCACCTGTCGCTCTCGGCCGCCGCAACAGCGGGTGGCAACGACACGGTAGTATTCACCAATGGAACCAAAGCCTTCTCCGTAAGCGGCCTTGACACCGTACTTGATATCTCGCAGGTCTGGCAGCAGTCCGAATTCAACATCGTCGGGGATGCCGGGGGTTCGCGTGCGGATTTCAATGAACCGGTCTCGGTCACGGTGAAAGTAGCACTGACGGATGGCACTACCGCGGCGCCAACCTGTGTCGCGAATGCCGGCTCAACCGGGGAGACCAATAACTTGAACCTGGGCACTTGCAGCACCGCGAGTGCATCGTCACCCTACATTCAGTTCACCGAATCGAACTGAAAATTCGCTTTAGCGGTGTGAATTGGCTGCATGTGTCACGCAAGTCACTCGTTAGCAAGCCGCAGATCATCGAACTTCAAATCATCGAGATCGATGATCTGCGCTTGCAAAACGGGATTGGGGAGTTGCACACTTCACTTCAGATGCAATGTCGTGATCCGCTCCCGCATACCTACGAATGAGAGGTGGTTGGTTCCCACCCTTTCGCAAAGAACGCGAAAGAGTGGGGCAGCCTTCTCAGTGGTTCTGCTAGGGTGGGCCAGCCCCTTTTACTGCTTAAAAAGAGATTTCAGGACGTTGTCATCAATACTGCTTCCAGGCGCAACCCAGTAAACAAAATCTCTGGGGGTGATGTACGTTGGCCGATTGACTTGCTTTTTCTCAACGCCAGACTCAAGGTCTGCCCGTTTGCCCGAGTTGGCGATTACCTTCCAGGTTTTCACTGTCTCCGCCTCTCTCTTGTACGAGTCGCTCCTCCATGTACGATTTAAGCAATTCCGCCAAACGTTAACAGCAATGTTACGTCAAGAATAGAGTGCGGTGCGCGAAGGCATACTTTTCACGCCGGTCAGCCAAAAATCGTTGATGCTTTTTATTAGCCGGTGGAAGGCCGGAAAGTGCATGGGCTTGGCGACGTAGGAGTTCGCGTGAAGCCTATAGCTGGTGATAACATCTGCGTCCGCCTCCGACGAAGTCACGACAATCGTGGGAATGGTTTTCAGGTCGTCATCCAGCTTGATCTGAGCTAGAAGCTCGCGGCCACCCATTTTGGGGAGATTCAGATCCAGCAAGATAAGATCCGGACGAGTTGCATTGGCATAAGTCTCCTCACGCCTGAGAAAAGCCATCGCATCATGGCCGTCGGGAGCAACCTGAAGACGAATGAGAGGGTTGACATCCTTGAAAGCCTCCTTCATCAGCCAGACATCTCCCGGATTGTCTTCGACTACAAGAACTTGTGGGGGCATCGTGTTTTCCTTTCAACGTAAATAACAACGAGCATGAAGAACGCAAGCGTCCAGTGGAGTGCGGCTTTAGGCCTTCATTTCTCTCTTACGGCTCGGCATCGCCGTTTCCACGAAGCGAGCTAGCGCTTCCAACCGTTGCAGATCGTCAGCGGTGAAGTTTGGCAGCGCCGCGTCAGGTCGTGCCCCCTTGCGGGAGACTTGAATTACGCCAATCACTTTTCCGTCCTTCGAAAGAATGGGCGCAGACATTAACTTCTGGATGGCGTTCTCGTCCAGACCACGGCACCCCATTTTCACGAGCTCAAAAATACTCCAATGCTTTTCTTGGGCGAAGCCGTTAAGAACCTCTGCCCGTTGGTTCCGCACTGTACGCGCTGCTACCGCCGAACTAGACAGAGGGATCGCTCCTGCCACTGTCAATTCAGCAGGGTATAGAAAACCTAGCATTTTACCGACTCGTCCGAGGACCGCAACTTCGTCTTCTCTTACACGGAAAATCTTGGCAACGGAGGCACAAACGGAATCCAAGGATCGATTTGACCAGCCCAGGTCCGGAAGCTCCTCGATTTTCCACATCCTTCTGATCATGCGCGAGGGCCGCGCCACCGCCAAGATAACCAACGTGCTTCTTGATGAGAACTCGTTAAGCATCTGCTAGAGTCGCAACACTCAGTTGCTGTTAACAGAGGCGATTACACTCATCGAGAATTAGTGACGCACCCCTTCGCGGTCTTCCAACGCTTGGCAGCGAGCGCGGGTGGGCGCGCCCACAGCGATTCCGGCGCGTCGCATACCCCCGAATCGGTTTGACCCTCTGGGCGGAAGTACTTACACTTGAGGGTGTTCTCTGCCGGGTACATTGACAATCCTAGGGAGGGTTTCCTGAGGTTACGGTTGCGAGGTGCGTGGTTGGCGGCCCTGTTTGGGCTGCTGGCGGGGGTGTGCGTGGGGCAGGAGCAGGCGCAGGCGCAGAGCCAGCCTCCGGAGAACCCGACTCCGCAGGGGCAGGCTTCGCCGGGACAGACTTCACCAGGACCAGCGCCGCAAGGACAGGCTTCTCAGAGCGGGGCTTCGCAGAGCCAGAGTTCGCAGAGTCAGGCGCAGCAGGGAGATTCGTCGTCCAAGGACGATTCGTCTTCGCAGGCTCCGGCTCAGAGTCCTACCCAGAAGCAGTCTTCTTCAGCGCCAGGGCAGTCGACATCGCAGGGAGAGTCGTCTTCGCAGCCGCCGCGGAAAGAGGCGCAGCAGATTCCGCAGAACCAGAGCCTGATCACGCTGGACAGCAACGAGACGATTTTTTCTGTGCTCGCGGCGCTGAATGCTTGCGGCTACGATCAGGATTTGACCATTTCGGATGTGACGCGGAGCAATGTGCGCTCGGAGATGCAGAAGGTTCTGGTGGATTCGGAGGAGGCTGAGGGGGCGCGGACGGCGCTGTGCGAGTTCTATGAGACGCATGTGGCCTCGAGGGATCCGAATCGCAACTTGTCGCAGTATATTTCGTTGGCCTTGTATATGGATGGGCCTCCGCATTTCGCGCCGCGGGTGAAGGAGGACGATCTGCCTCCGGATGCGGGCGTGATCACGGATTTCGGACAGTTGCTGGAGCGCTTTTACGAGAAGGCGCACTTGCACTCGATCTGGGAGCACCACCGCCGGGATTACGCGGCGGCGATGAACCGGTATCACGAACCGCTGCACAAGATGGTGCTCGACACCGAGGTGTACCTGAAGCAGCCGTCGTCGCAGTTTCTGGGGCGGAGGTTCACGATTTATCTGGACTTCATGGGCTCGCCGAACGAGACGGACGCGCGGAATTACGGGCCGGATTATTACATCATAGTATTCCCTGCCCCGAATGCGCCGTCGGGCGCGTCGCCGAGGTCAGCGTTGAAGATGGATGAGATCCGGCATACGTTTTTGCACTACGAGCTGGATCCCCTGGCGGAAAAACATTTTACGTCGATCAAGCGGCTGGAGCCGCTGCTGCAATCGGTGAAGCGCGCGCCGCTGGAACAGAGCTTCAAGGATGACATCTCATTGTTGGTGACGGAGTGCCTGATACGGGCCATTGAAATCAGGACCAGCGGGGGCAAGCAACCGGCTGAGGAGGCGATGCGGGCGCAGGCAGTGGATGACGCGGTGAAGCAGGGCTACGTTCTGACGCGGTATTTCTACAATACGATGGTGGCGTTCGAAAAAGATCCGGTGGGGATACGCGGAGCGTATGGCGACTTTCTGGAAAATATAGATCTAAGGAATGAGCAGAAGGCGGCGGCGGCGGTGCAGTTCGCCAGCTCGACGGCGCCGGAATTGTTGCGGATGTCGCGTCCGGAGGAGCGGCGGATGCTGGTGACGGCGGAGAAGCGGCTGGCGGCGGGCGACTCCAAGGGAGCGCAGGAGCTGGCGCAGCAGGCGCTGGATAAGAAAATTGGCGATCAGGGGCGGGCGCTGTTCATTCTGGCGGAAGTGGCCGTGGCCGATAAGAACCGGGACGCGGCGCAGGAAAATTTTCAGAAGGCGATTGCGGCGTCACAAGATCCCAAGGTGATTGCATGGTCGCATGTATATTTGGGAAGAATCCTGGATATGAAGGAAGACCGGGAGGCAGCATTGGCGCAGTACCGGGCGGCGTTGAACGCGGGCGGAGCGTTGCCGGAAGTCAAGCAGGCGGCGGAGCGCGGGCTGGCGCAGGCGTATGAACCTCCGGCGAAACCGCAGCCGCAGTGAGAACATCGGGTAATTTGGTAATTGAGTAATCGGGTGATTGAAAAGCCAAGGAGAAAGCATGAAGCGAGCGGCGATGATTATCGCGGTGCTGGGAATGTCGAGCTGGAGTTTGGGGCAGAATAGCGCCAAGCCGGCGGCGCAGAACGCGCCTGCCGGGCAAGCGGCGGAGGCACCGGCGGGAAAGCGTCCGCCGCAGGCCAAGACGCAAGAGGAGTTCGCCGCATACAAGGCGGCGGTGGCGTTAACCGATCCCGCGGCGACCGAAAAGGCGGCGGCTGACTTTGCCACCAAGTTTCCGGACAGCGAGTTGCGGGTGGTGGTGTACAAGGCGGTATTGAACCGATATCAGCAGGCCAATAATCTCGACAAGATGTCGGAAATGTCGCAGAAAGTTTTGTCGTACGATCCCGACGATCCGGAGGCGCTGCTGGCGGCGGCGCAGGTGCTGGTTGAGAGGACCCACGATACCGACCTGGACCGCGATCAGCGCCTGGCCGAGGCGAAAAAAGACGCCCAGCGGGTGCTGGTTACGGTGGACACCGATATTCCGAGCGCGGGTTATCCTCCAGAGCAACTGAGCGGGTTTAAGGCCTTCCTGCGTTCCGAAGCGTACGAAATTTTGGGAACGATCGATTACAACGCCAAGGCGTGGGCGGATTCGGAAGCGAATTTGCGAAAGTCGATTGACGCCTACCCGCAGCAACTGGACCCTGTGGCCTTGATCCGGCTTTCGGTGGCGTTGGATATGCAGAGCAAATATCCGGACGCTCTGAAGTTCGCCAACCAGGCGGTGGACTTGACGAAAGAAGGCACGAACGTAGGAGACCAGGCGCGCAAAGAGAGGGATCGCCTGACGCAATTGACCGGGGGAAGCGCTCCGCCGGCGAAGAATTAATACGGAAGCGAGCACAACGCGCCCTTCGGTCGCTTGCGCTCTCTCAGGGCAGGCTTCGCGAAGTAGCGCAGCTCGGCCAGATTTCCTCGGCAAGCTCGGGACAGGCTCTTCGCTGCGCAAAGTGCGCTTGCTCAGGATGACATTGGATCGCTGCCCCGCAGTGCAATCATGAAAGAACGGGAAATCACCGGACTGGAAACGGCATTGGGCTACCACTTCCACCGCCGGGCGATGGTGGAGCAGGCTCTTACGCACAGTTCGCAGGCGCGGGAGCAGGAATCACAGCAGGCGGGAGAGAGCAAATACAGGGTCAGTGATAACGAGCAACTGGAGTTTCTGGGCGATGCGATTCTGGCGCTGGTGACAAGCGAAGAGCTGTTCCAGCGCTTTCCGCAGTTTCGCGAGGGCGAACTTTCAAAGTTGCGGGCGCATCTGGTGAGTGAACGGCATCTAATCCGAGTGGCGCAGCGGCTGGAGCTGGGGCATTATTTGCGGCTGGGGCGGGGCGAAGAGAAAAGCGGGGGACGCGGAAAGACGGCGCTGCTGGTGGACGCTCTGGAAGCCGTTCTGGCTGCGATTTATCTGGATGGAGGAATGGAGCGGGCCCGCGAATTCATCCTGCGGGAGATTCTGGCGCCGGAGCTAGAGCGGATGGAGCGGGAGGGCGGCACGCTTCCGATGACGGATTTCAAGTCGGCCTTGCAGGAAACTTTGCAGGGACTGGGAATGGCGCAGCCCTCGTATGTGCTGGTGCAGGAAGCGGGTCCGGAACACAGCAAGACTTTTACGGTGGAAGTGCGGCTGAACGGGAAGAACGGGGAAAGCCGGACGGAGTTTGTGGGACGAGCGAAGGGTTCCACCAAGAAGACGGCGGAGCAGGATGCGGCACGGCAACTGCTGACGCACCTGGCGTCGCGGTCGAAATTGGAGGGCGCCAAGGCGGCGCGAGGATCACGGTCGGCGGACAAGTAGAAGTGGGCGGATTTTGCCTTGTCACGGGACGACGGCCGACGGGACACAGTGGAGTGCATGAATTTTTCAGAAGAACATTTTCAGGTTGATCGTTTTCAGGTTGATCAGGGCCAAGTTGGGGAGGCTCAGGTGGAGCCTGCCTCGGGGGATCTGGCTCACGGAGAACCGTCGCAGGGCAACCATTCGGAAGTTGAGCGGGGTTCGGACGAGCAGGCTTCGAACGGTCGCTCGTCGGACAATCGTTCTTCAGGCGATGGTTTCTCGGGCGATCATTTCTCGGGCAATCATTCCGCGGACAGTCGTTCTTCGGCGAATCCAACCTCGAATGGTCGAGCAATGGCTTTGGCCGTGGGATCAGATTTGATCGGTTCGGTGCAGTCGCTTTTGGGCACGGTTGTAATTGCGGTATTTGTGATCACCTTCGTTGTGCAGGCATTCCAGATCCCATCTCCATCGATGGAGAATACGCTGCTGGTGGGCGACTACCTGCTGGTGAATAAGCTGTGCTACGGCGGAGGCAGCATGGGAGATGCGCTGATGCCTTACCGGAGGGTGCAGCGCGGGGATATTGTGGTGTTTAATTATCCGGTGAATCCGGCGCAGCACTTTGTGAAGCGCGTGATCGGCGTGCCAGGAGACCGGGTGCGGCTGGTCAACAAGCAGGTATTCGTAAATGGAACGCCCTTGAAGGAGCCTTACGCCCGGTTCACCCGTCCGGCGGACGATTTGTTTCGGGATAATTTTCCCCGGCTGGATGTGTTGCAGGGCGTGACTCCGGAGTGGTGGCTGCAGATGAGGAAGCTGGTGGAAGACGGGCAGCTCATCGTTCCCGAGGGGCATTACTTTGTGATGGGAGATAATCGGGATGACAGTTCGGATAGCCGCTATTGGGGATTTGTGCCCAAGGCAAACATCATCGGGCGGCCGCTATTGATTTACTGGTCGGTGCGAGGCACGGAGGGGGATGGAACCGAGCCGGCTTCGGTGGGTGACAGACTGTATCACTTTGCCTACGCGGTGACGCACATTTTTCAGATCACGCGCTGGAACCGGACGTTGCGGCTGGTGAATTGAGCCTGGGGCGGGAGCCCGCGAGTTCAGCGCCTGAAGGCGCCTAGAGACACGGGGCATGCGGCACGCCTGAAGGCGTGCCCTGATACGAATCTAATTCGTACGACGACTGCCCTGAGACGAATCTTAATTTGTGCGACGGGATGGCGGGGGTCGAACCTGCAACCGTCGGAGTCGAACGAAAACAAGACGGGATGGAACAACAACAGTGGCCAAGAAAGACAGCAAAGCGAAAAATAGTGTTGCAGAGGTCGAGGGGAAGCCGCGAGAGACTCCGGTAGAGTTTCTGGCGTCGCTGGCGGCGGTGCTGGTGACGGGTCTGTTCATCATCACCTTTATCGTGCAGGCATTCGCAATTCCCTCCAGCTCGATGGAGAACACGCTGTTGATCGGCGATCACGTATTCGTGAACCGCGTGGCGTTCGCGCCGAAGACGTCGTGGGTGGGACCGCTGCTTCCTTACCGGCAGGTTCGGCGACAGGATGTCGTAGTGTTTCTGCATCCGGACCCGGCTTATGCGGGGACTTATGTTGTGAAAAGGATCATCGGCGTCCCGGGCGACCGCATTCACCTGCGCAATGGCGCAGTGTATCGCAACGGCGAGAAGCTCGACGAGCCGTATGTGTTGCATGACAGGGATGACCCGGGCGATTCCTACCGCAACAACTTCCCTGCCGTTCCGCCGTCGGATCCGAACATTTCGCCCGACTGGCAGCCCGAGTTGCCGTCCTACATTCAAGGGGACGATCTGGTGGTGCCGCCGGGACATTACTTCGCGATGGGCGACCACCGGGGTGTGAGCCTGGATAGCCGGTACTGGGGATTCATTCCGCAAGAAAATGTCATTGGGCGGCCTATGTTTATCTACTGGTCGTTCGAGGAGCCGGGCGACGAATACCTGAAGACCGGAATGGCCGACCGGATCGGCTTCTTTGCGCACACGGCGCTGCATTTCTTCGATGAGACGCGATGGGGGCGAACGCTGAAAGTGGTGCGGTGAAGCTTTTCTCTTCCAAGCGCCGGGTTGTGGCCGCGGCAGCCGTGGTTCTGCTGGTTCTGTTCCTTCTGCGTCCGGGAGCTTCGCGGCTGAAAACGCGCATCACCAACTCCATCAGCCGGGCGGTAGCGCGTCCGGCAGATATCGGCTCGGTTCATTTGAGGTTCCTGCCGCAGCCCGGCTTCGATCTGGAAAATCTGGTGATCTACGAGGATGCGGCCTTCGGCGCGGAGCCCATGCTGCGCGCGCCGGAGGTTACGGCGGTGGTGCGGCTGACGTCGCTGCTGCGGGGGCGGCTGGACATTGCACGTTTGGAATTGACGGAGCCGAGTTTGAATCTGGTGCGCCGTCAGGACGGGCGCTGGAATTGGGAAGCTCTGCTGGAGCGCGCGGAACGGACGCCGCTGGCGCCCACTGCGAAGTCGAAATCGGAGTCTCGGCCGGGGTTTCCTTATATTGAGGCGAGTTCGGGGCGTATCAATTTCAAAGCTGGGCAGGAAAAGAAGCCCTACGCGCTGCTGAATGCGGATTTCGCGCTGTGGCAGGAATCGGAAAACACATGGGGAGTGCGGCTTAAGGCGGAACCGCTGCGCACCGACATGAGTTTGAGCGACACCGGTCTGCTGCGGATGAGCGGGACGTGGCAGCGGGCGGGGAGCCTGCGCGAAACGCCCTTGCAATTCAGCCTGGAGTGGAACCATGCGCAACTGGGGCAACTCACCAAACTGGTATTGGGAACGGACAAGGGCTGGCGCGGAGACCTTCGATTGGACGCAACGCTGAGTGGCATGCCGGCAGCAATGCGCGTGACGGCAGATACGTCGATTCAGGACTTTCATCGCTATGACATTTCGAGCGTAGAGGGAATTGGATTGGCGGCGCACTGTGAGGGGCGATACAACTCGGCGGAAGGAATGATGCACGAGATTTTCTGCAACGCCCCTGTAGGCAACGGCATGATCACGCTTCACGGCGATGCGGGGCTGCCGGGAGTGCACAGAGTGGATCTGGCGTTGGACGTGGAAAGCGTTCCGGTAAGCGCCGTAGCGCAGTTGGCGAGACGCGCCAAGAAGAATTTGCCTGCGGATCTTGTATCCGCTGGAGGGGTGCAGGGGAATTTCGTGGTGAAGGAAGAGGGATGGTCGCCGCAGGGGCCGGAATTCGAGGGTCACGGCGAGATTACTGACTTACGGGTGCAGTCGGCGGTCACGAATGCGGAATTCGCTCCGGGGAACATACCGTTTTCGTTGAGTGCGGGTCGTGCGAATAGTGAGATCCGATTGAAGAGTAAATCTATTGCTCGCGCAGGCGCGGAGGGTTTGCCGGCTCAGGGCGAGCTGCATATTGAATATGGTCCGTTCCCGGTCGCGCTCGGGCGGCCTGCGGTAGCGCAGGCGCGAGGTTGGGTGGGACGTTCGGGCTATGGGATGGTGATCCGCGGCGAAGGAGAAGTTGCGCACACTTTGCGACTGGCCAGCCTGCTTGGCGTGCCGGCGGTGAAGGCTAACGTGGAAGGCTTGGCGCAGATGGAATTGGAGATGGCCGGATCGTGGGCGGGTAGCATGAGTGGAAGCAACTCCGGATTCTTCCTGCCGCAGGTGACGGGCACCGTGCAGCTGCACAATGTGCGCGCCACGGTGCGCGGAGTGAATGGCCCGGTTGAGATTTCGTCAGCGGAGCTGCAATTGCTGCCCGAGGAAGCGCGCGTGGAAAAGTTGAACGCGCTGGTTGCAAATACGCATTGGACTGGATCTCTCGACTTGCCGCGCGGTTGTGGGACGCCGGGAGCGTGCCTTGTGCGGTTCAATTTGAATACCGAAGAGGCTGCGCTGAGCGATCTTTATAAGGATTTGAGTTCGCCGCCCAGCCGACGCAGGTGGTACCAGGTGTTGAGTTCTTCCGAGGCGGCAGGGCCAACATTTCTGGGGAACTTGCGAGCCTCCGGAAAGGTGAGCGCCGGGCGGTTGCGGATTCGAAACGTTGTTGCGAATCGGGTTTCGGCCTCGCTCGAACTGGAGCGGGGGAAGTTGAAGATTTCGGATTTGCGCGCGGATTTGCTGGGGGGAAAGCATCGCGGCGAGTGGCAGGCGGATTTTACTGCAACGCCGGTGGTGTACACGGGGAGCGGAACAGCGACGGGAATCTCACTGCAGCAGATTGCTGATGCAATGCACGATCCCTGGATTTCAGGAACCGCGGATGGGACTTACCAGCTCACGGCATCGGGCGCGGACACTGCCGCGTTCTGGGAATCGGCCGCAGGTAAATTCGAGTTCGGTGTGCGTGACGGAGTTTTGCCGCACCTCTCGCTGGCGAGCGACGAGGGGCCTTTGCGGGTTGCGCGCTGGCAGGGGCGCGCGAGCTTGCATAGCGGGAAGATTGAAATCGAGAAGAGCAAGCTGATTTCTAGTGCACAAACATATGAGATCAGTGGCATAGCATCGTTGGGGCAGGTGTTGGATTTTAAACTGGCTCGCGGCGCGGATATAAAACTGGCGGGCGCGGGCGCGATGGTTTATAGCATCACGGGCACTTTGCGGGAGCCGCGGGTGGAGTTGATTCCGACTCCGGAGACGCAGGCTAGGTTGAAGCGGTAGCATCTGACTCGGCGTTCATACATACGTACCTCAGGGGCTGAAGCCCGAGCGATTCTAGAGCCATTACGCGGCGCCGAAGGCATCGGGAGTTCTTCCGCAACCGCGAAAGCCGTGCCTTTCCCGATCGTTTTCACGTCGTCTCGTATTCGCTGATTAAGGCAGGTATCCCGCGCCGCGCAGAACTTTCCCTGGCAGCACTCCCGTCATTTTGCCCTGATCGATCACAGGCACGCCGTTTACTAGCACGTAGTCCATCCCTTCGGAAAGCTGATTCGGATTGTCGAACGTGGCGAGATCGCGCACGGTTGCGGGATCGAAGATGACGACGTCGGCCCACATGCCGGCTTTGAGAACGCCGCGATCGGTGAGGCGCATACGCTGGGCTGGTAGCGCGGAGAATTTGCGGATGGCGTCTTCCAGCGTGAGCACTTTTTCTTCACGAACGTACTTGCGCAGGATGCGCGGGAAAGTTTCGTAGGCGCGGGGATGGGGATGCTCCTGGCCGAGAATGCCTTCCGGCGAGGTTCCGGAGGAATCGTTGTCGATGGCGACCCAGGGCTGCTGCAGCGCGAGCGTGACATCGGGTTGCGACATGCCGAAGACGGCGACCTCTGTGCTGGGATCTTCGACGAGGAGATCAAACAGGGCGTCGACGGGATCTTTGTTCCAGAGTTTGGCGATTTCTGAGAGGCGCTTGCCTTGCAGCGGCAGCAACTTCGGATTTTCAACCACGCCGATCATGACGGCTTCCGGGCCGGGGATCTCTTGCCATTCGTTGTCCCAATCTTTTGAGGGCGTCAGCATGTCTTTGCGGATGCGCTCACGCGTGGCGGGATCTTTCAGGCGCTCGACCATTTTCGCGTCTCCGCCATCATGCGCCCACGGCGGAATAAAGGCTGAGAAAGAGTTGAACCACGCAGTGTAGGCGTAGGTGTCGGCGGTGACATCGGCACCGGCGGCGCGAGCGGCGTTGATTTTGGCGACGACTTCGGGCATGCGTCCCCAGTTATTCTTGCCAGCGACTTTGATGTGCCAGATCTCGACGGGGACGTGGGCTTCGCGGCCGATGCGCAGGGCTTCGTCGATGGATTCGAGCACGGAATCGCTTTCGTTGCGCATGTGGGTGGAATAGATGCCGCCGAGCTTGCCGCCCTCGGCGGCGAGAGCGATCAGCTCGTCAGTTTTCGCGTAGGGTGCGGGAGCGTATTCGAGCGCGGTGGAAACGCCGACTGCACCGTCTTTCATGGCATCGCGCACCAGCGCCTTCATTTGTTCGAGTTGCTTAGGCGTGGGCTGCACATTATCGTCGCCGAGGACCATGCGGCGGACCTGTGTGGCTCCGACATAGCTGGCCAGGTTGATGCCCATGCCCTGCTTTTCGAGACGCGCGAAATACTGGCGGAAGGTTCGCCAGTCGGGAGTGATTTTGTAATGGTCGTAACCCTCGCGATCGGTCTGAATGATGGCGTCGTTGAGAGGGGCGATGGAACCGCCTTCGCCGGTGATCTCGGTGGTGATGCCCTGAAAGATTTTCGAAGGCAGGCGCGGATCGACGAGGATGGAAAGTTCGGATTGGCCGAGCATGTCGATAAAGCCGGGCGCGACGACTTTGCCGGCAGCGTCGATGGTGCGTTTGCGAGGCGCGTCAGATAGGTTGCCGATGGCGGCGACTTTTCCGCCACGGATGCCGAGATCGCCGGAGTACCAGGGAGAGCCGGTGCCATCGATGATGTGGCCGTTGGTGATGACGAGATCGAAGGCGGGAGCGGACTGGGCGACGGGGGAAGCGGCGGCAAGGAACAGAGTGATCAGCAAGAAGGACAGTTTGCAGAGTGTCATGGGTTTCCTTTTTGCGAGAGCAGTTGCCTCAGCGGCTGAAGCCGGTTTCGCACAAGAACCTTGTCGCGGCGCTGAAGCGCCGCTCTTCCACGTCACTGCAAGCATTCTGTACGCTCGCGTGCCGAAAGCGTTCCTAATATCAGTGGACGCTGTTCACCTTGCTGCATTGTTCATTTGACCATCAGCTGCACGGCGCCTTACGAGCGCGCCCAGTGCGATCCAAATTCCGAGGGCCAGCCATTCGTACACGGTGAAATGGCCGGGGATTGCGGGAACGATTTTCATCAGCATCATGGCGATGGCCACAAACAAACCGAGGCTTGCGACCAGCCATTCGATTGCCGAAAGCTTCGCCCGGCCGGGCAGCGTTCCTGAGCGACCCATACGAATGTAGGCGGCACAGGTTGCGGCCCATCCGATGGCGCAGGCGACCGAGCCGACCTCGGTGATCGGAACCAGAATCGCGTCTCCCAAGAGCATACATGCGGCGGTGGTCAGCCCGATGCAGAGAACCGCGGTCGAAGGCGTTTCATGTTCGGGATGGATGCGGCCGGCGCGTGCGTCGATCATACCGCGGCGTCCCATGGCAAACACCATGCGGCTGGCGGCGACGAAGTTTCCGTTGAAGCATTTGAATAACGAAAGCAGCGCTGCCGCTAGGATGACGTTGACGATCCAACGCGAACCCACCGCTTGCTCGAAGGCGACTGCGGTCATGAATTTCTGGCTGGTCAATTCGTGCCAGGGAGCGACGAACGCCACGGCGGCAACGATGGTTGCGTAGAAGAGAATGCCTACGAGGATCGCCATCCATATAGCTTTGAGATATCCTCGGCCGCGAAACTCGGGCGTGGATTCTTCGGCGGCTTTGCTGACGGATTCGAATCCGGTCATGAAGTACGGGACGATTTGAAGCACAAGCAGAAAGGAAACCAGCGGCGCGTGGGTGAAGAGCGGCGGGAAGTTGTGAGGCGATCCTTTGCTCGCGCCGAGCGCGACGAAAATGATGAACAGGGCGAGCGTGCCGAAAGATGTCCAGTTCTGAAAGGTCGCGCTGAGGCGGACGCCGCGATAGTTCAGTGTGGTGAGCAGCGCGGTGAGGCCCAGACCGATGACGAGATGTGGGAGATAAACCGGATGGCCGGCGATCCGGTAGATTTCGAGCGAGTCGAGCGACGGCACGATGTAGCCGGCGATGCGGCCAACGGCGACAGCCTCCCAGGGGCAGACGATGAAATAGGCGAGCATCATGATCCATCCGGTGGAGAAGCTGATGGGGCGGGAGAAAGCTGCGGCGGTGTAGGCAATCTCGCCTGCAGCGTCCGGCATGGCGGCCACGAGCCTGCCGTAGACCCAGCCGATCGGGAACAGCAACGCGCCGCCGATGGCGAAGCCGAGCAGAGCGCCCAGCGCACCGCCGCGCGAGAGCCAGTCGTCCATGACCACGAGCCAGCCGACGCCGACCATCGTGCCCCAAGCGAGCGTGAAGTAATCGGTTAGGCGGAGTTTGCGGGCGAGATGGGACATGGGGGTTCAATGTGGCGAGTCAAGTAGAGGGCGAATTATAAAGCATGGGGTTCGTTTTGGGGATTGCGGAGTCGGCCATTCCGACCTAGAATAGACAGCCTGAATCCCGTGAGCGATTTAGAAAAGCTTCGCCACACATTCCGTCCTCAGCCCATCACTACTTTGTTCGTTGGAGAATCGGCACCGGACGGGGGTACGTTTTTTTACAAGCAAGACAGCCGGCTTTATCGCTTTATGAAAGACTCCTTTGGCGGGGCTGCTAACTTTCTCATGGAGTTCAAGGCCAACGGCTTCTTCGACGACCTGGTTCTATACCCGGTCAATAAGATGGAGGAGAGGGAGCGGCTCGAGTATCGGCGGAAAGCCGTGCCATCCCTCGCGAAGCGAATGGTCGGCTACAGGCCTTCCGCAGTTGTAATTGTGATGCGCGCCATAGAAGAGAATGTCGTCGATGCGATGGGCAAGGCTGGCCTATCTCATGTCCCGCATTTCGTGACGCCGTTCCCTTCGTTCGGGAACCAAAGGCGCTTCAAGGCTGATATGGCCAAGGTCATTCCGAAACTGCCAAAGACTGCGGCACACGTTTAGCTGACGGCTGAAGTCCCTAAAACGGGCAGAGGACGGGAACGAAAGATATAATTGAGTTATGGGCGTGGTGGACGAAGTTCGCAAGCTGCTGCAGGATCTTGTGACGCCAGAGATGCGAGCGCTGGCGGCCGAGGTCAAGGGTCTAAACGGAAAGGTCGAGGATCTGCGCGTGGAGATGAATCGCAGGTTCGATTACATCGAAACGTCTTTCCGTCTGAACGAGCGGGTGAGCCTATTGGAAGCCGAGCGCAAGAAACCACATTCCAAGCAGTGACAAATCGCCCTTTGCGTTCGGCTCCCCGTCCTTCCTTAACGTTTTACAAACGCCAATACCCGGTTTTACGGTTTCGGGCAGCGTGGCGCACCAACTGAAGAATGGAACCCTCGGAAAATACGCGTAAGCGCGTGCTCAGCGGCATGCGCTCGACTGGAAAACTCCATCTCGGCAACTACGTGGGCGCGCTCGATAATTGGGTGCGCATGCAGGATGAGTACGAATGTTTCTTCTGCGTGGTCGATTGGCACGCGCTGACCACAGATTACGCCGATACTTCGCGAGTGAAGGAAAATTCTGTGGAAGTGGCGCTGGATTGGCTGGCGGCTGGGCTCGACCCGGAGAAATCCGTCATCTTTATCCAGTCGCATGTTCCGGCGCACGCCGAGCTGCATCTGCTGCTTTCGATGATCACGCCGTTGGGCTGGCTGGAGCGGGTTCCGACTTACAAGGAGCAGCGGGAGAATATCAAGGACAAGGATCTGGGCACGTATGGATTCTTGGGCTATCCCGTGCTGCAATCGGCGGACATTTTGATGTACAAGGCAGATACAGTTCCGGTGGGTGAAGATCAGGTGGCCCACGTGGAGCTGACGCGGGAGATTGTGCGGCGGTTTAACGGCTTTTACGGGCAGCGTGGGGATGTCTTTCCCGAGCCGCAAGTCCTGCTGACAAAGTCGCCGAAGCTGCCGGGCACCGATGGCCGGAAGATGTCGAAGTCGTATGGCAACGCCATTCTGCTCACCGATCCCGAGCCAGTGGTGCGGCAAAAGTTGAAGACGATGGTGACCGACCCGGCGCGGGTGCGGCGAACTGATCCGGGGAATCCGGATGTGTGCCCGGTGGGCGATCTGCACAAGATTTTCAGCGACCGGGCTACGATGGAAAAAGTGAACGCTGGCTGCCGGTCGGCGGGCATTGGATGCATCGAATGCAAGAGCTGGGCGGCCGACGCACTGGTGCAACTGTTGAGTCCGATGCAGGAGCGGCGGAGGAAATTCGAGGAGAATCCGCGGCTGGCTTGGGATATTCTTGAGGCAGGCAGCGAACGCGCGCGCAAGGTTGCCGCTACGACGATGGACGAAGTGCGCGATGCCATGGGAATGTCGCGCGCGTATGAGCCACCGGTGAGGGAAAATGGAAAGTAGGATGGAAGACAGAATTGTTACATCCGGAGATGGCGCGCCGCAGATTCTAGAGCCGTCGCTCCTTCCCAATCGAGTTCTCGGCGGCCCAGCGATCAAGAAGTCAGAGCCGCAATCCCCTGGTGAAAACAAGAAAGAAGAAAGCGATTCGCCGTTTGCGGTTTCGGTGAGTGAGGTGTACGAAGGGCCGCTGGATTTGCTGCTTGATCTGATTCGCAAGCAGGACATCGACATTTACGACATTCCCATCGCTCGCATCACGGAACAATATTTGGCGTACGTGGAAAAGATTCGCGAGCTGGATGTGAATGTGGCGGCCGACTTTATCTACATGGCCGCGGTGCTGATCCACATCAAGTCGAAGATGTTGCTGCCGCGCGATCCGTCGGCGAAGGCGGAGGAACTGGAAGATCCGCGCACGGAGCTGGTGAACCGGCTGCTCGAACACGAGAAATTTAAGTCGGCGGCGCAGATGCTTTTGCAGAAGCAGCAGATCGAAGATGCAGTGTTGACGAATCCGGCGCTGAAGGAATTTATGGACGCCGAAGGTACAGAGCCGGAGATCGCTGCGGACGTGATCGATCTTGTAAAGACCTTCCAGCAGATTCTGGAGCGGGTGCGGACGCGGCCGGTGATCAATGTCGACGAAGAAACTGTCACCGTGGGGCAGATGATCGATTATCTGCGGCGGCGGCTGGCGCTGGAATCAAGGCCGATCCGGCTGAAGCAGCTTCTGATGCGTGTGCCGTCGCGGCAGGCGCTGGTGTGCATGTTTCTGGCGCTGCTCGAAATGGTGCGGCTGCAGGCGATTCAGGTGCGGCAGGACCAACTATTCGGCGAGATCGCGGTGCGCAAACATGTTGGGTTCGATGCCATCATGGCGGAACAAGCCGCGGTGCGCGACGATTGGAGATGAAGAGACAGTGGTCAGTGAGCAGTGATCAGTGGCCAGTTCAAAGCCACCGGGGTTACTGACCACTGGACACTGACCACTGGACACTATGGGCTTGAAGGCTCAACTCGAAGCGATTATTTATGCGGCGGAGACGCCGGTCACGCTGGAGCAGATCGTCCAGCTCGTGAAAGAGAGCCTGCTCGCGGCGGGGGCGGTCGACGACGCGGAGGTGAAATCGCGCGTGCGCTCGAGCCTGGAGGAGTTGGCCGGCGAATACGGCGGGCCGGACCATGGCATTGAGATTCGGCAGGTCGCGGGCGGTTACCGCATGTCGACTAAGCCCGAGCAACACGAAATGGTGCGCAGCTTCGCGAAAAGTTTGAAGCCGCCGATCCGGTTGTCCCTGCCTGCTCTGGAGACGCTGGCGGTGATTGCTTATAAACAACCCGCAACGGTGCCGGAGATCAGCGAGATTCGGGGAGTTGATTCTGGCGGCGTGATTGCGACGCTGCTCGATCGAAAGCTGATTACAACCGCGGGCCGTAAGCAGGTGATTGGTCGGCCGATTCTCTACAAGACTACGAAAGAATTCCTGATGCGTTTTGGGTTGAAGGATGTGAGCGAGCTGCCCAGCATGGAGGAGTTCGAGAAGCTAGTGGCGGAATCGTTTCAGGGCGAGTTGATTCCGGCGGAAGAGGCGGCGCAGGAGAAGGATTCTCCTCACGCGGAAGAGATCGCGGAGCCCACCGCGCAGAAGGAGTAGTGGGCGGGATCAACGCCTGAAGGCGCGTCAACAGGACAACTTGCGGCATGCCTGAAGGCATGCCCTGATACGAATCTGGCGCGGCTGAAGTCGAGCGCTGAGCCTTACGGAGCGGCTCGAAGCCGCGTCCTTTCAAAGAAACGATCGGGACTTTACACACATGCCTGCTGAGCGCCTGCAAAAAATTATTGCCGCCGCTGGAATTGCATCCCGACGCAAAGCCGAAGAACTGATCAGCGCCGGCCACGTGAAGGTAAACGGAACCGTGGTCACGGAACTGGGAACCAAGGCGGACCCGGACACCGACCACATTCGCGTCGATGGAAAGCTGCTGCAAGGCGCACAGCATCATGTCTACCTACTTCTGAATAAACCCAAAGGATACGTGACCACCGTGAGCGATCCGGAAAATCGCCCAACGGTGATGCAATTGATTCGCGGCGTGAAGAAGCGCGTGTATCCGGTGGGAAGGCTCGACTACGCGAGCGAGGGACTTCTGCTGCTGACCAATGATGGAGCGCTCGCGAATAAGTTGATGAAGGCGGCGTCGCGGGTGCCGAAGACTTACGTGGTGAAAGTTGCGGGAGTGCCGAGCAACGAGGCGCTGGAGAAATTGCGCGGTGGAGTTTCGATTGCGACCGAAAATGGGCGGCGGGTGCGGACGGCGCCGGCGGGGATCCGGCTGATTAAGGAAGCGAATAATCCCTGGTACGAAGTTACGTTGATTGAAGGACGCAACCGTGAGATCCGGCGCATGTTTGAAAAGATTGGTCACCATGTGGAGAAAATCAAGCGCGTCCGCTACGGACCGCTGACGCTCGACGTTCCGCCGGGACAATTTCGCGCGCTGACGTTGCAGGAAGTCGATCGACTGCGCACTGCTTGCAACAAACCGATAGTTGAGACGAAGCCATCCGTGGCATGATGGGCGGCAAGCATGAGCCGCTTCTTCGCCGCCGACGCTGCCTTGCCGTTGCAGGTTGATTGGTTGATTGCGGCTGAACGGCGATTAGACCTGCAGCCTGCACCTTCCCGTTTAGCGCTTGGCTCTACGCTACCAGCACTGCCGCTCGCGCAGCTCCGTATAGTCCAGCGTCGCTGCCCAACAAGGCGCGAGTGACGACGGTCTTGCGTTCGGTGTGACTGCCGGCGGCTGCCGAGCTGCGCTCGGCTTGGACAGCCGAGGGCGGTTGTCCCCACATAGTCGCTGTTTCCTCTGCCGACACAACGTCATCCGGGGCGGTGGCGGCGTAGACGATGGAGCGCTGGCGCAGTTCTTGGAACATGGTGGGGGCGAAGGCGTCCCAGGCGCTCGACACGCCGCCGCCGATCACGTACATATCGAGATTCAACACGTTGACCGCGCCGGCTAGCATGATGCCGAGATAGCGGCCGAAGGTATGGAAGATGCGTTGCGCTGGTTCGTCGCCCTGGATTGCGAGATTGTAGATCGACTGCGCGTCCAACTCGGCGCCGGCTGACGCGGCCTGGGCTAGCGATGGGGCCTTTCCGCTGGCGATGGCTTCGCGGGCCATGCGCATGATGGCGCTGGCGGAAGCGTAGCGCTCGGCGCATCCGTGGCTGCCGCAGCCGCAGGGATGGCCTTCGGGCTCGACGGTGACGTGGCCGAACTCGCCGGCCATGCCGTTCATGCCGTGCCAGATTTTTCCTCCGAGGACGATGGCGCCGCCGATTCCTGTGCCCAGCGTGATCATCGCCATATTCTCGACGCCGCGGGCAGCTCCCAGCCACTGCTCGCCGAGTGCGGCCATGTTGGCGTCATTCTCGAGGGCGAGGGACCCGGCGTTTTCTGCGAGTACGTTTTTTGAGAGACCGTTTCTAGGCAGACCCAGGCGGAGCTCGATTTCGGCGCGGACGGGGTAGTCCTCCCAGCCGGGAAGGTTGGCCGATTTGCGCACCGTTCCGGTTTGCATGTCGATGATGCCGGGGATGCCCAAGCCCGCGCCCAGAAGCTTGCCGGACCGCTTGTATTTGGCGGAGAGGCGCAGGATGGCGTCGCACATCTGGTCGATAACGTCGTGGGGGCCGAGGGCGAGTTTGGTGGCAAGAGTAACTTTTTCGAGAAGCTGGCCTTCGGCGCTGATGGCGGCGATGCGCAGGTTGGTGCCGCCGAGATCGACTGCGATGGAGAAATCGGGCATGGAGGAAAAGAGTATCAGAACCGCGCGGGCGAGGGTGCTTACTCCAGCAACACGGGATCAGCCCACTGCGATTGACGAAATGAAACCCACTTTTGTGGCGGAAATGCCTTGAGGAGCCGCCGGTAGCACATACAGACAGGGATCCTTCGACTCCGTAAGTGCTTCGCCTTCGCGAAGCACTTGCTGCGCTCACGATGACAAGTTTGAAGATTACTTCTGGCATTTAGGGCAGTAGTGGCTGCTGCGACCGGCGATCACGATGCGTATGATAGGAGTCTTGCAGACGAGGCAGGGTTCGCCTTCGCGCCCGTAGACGCGGTGCTGGAGTTGGAAGAAGCCTTCTTCGCCGTCGGCATCGACGTAATCCGAGATGGACGAGCCGCCGAGGGCGATCGCTTCTTTTAGAACTTCTTTCACGGACGCGAGGAGCTTGGCCAGTTGATCGCGGGTGATGGTGGAGGCGCGGCGGCGGGGGCGGATTGCGGCGCGGAAGAGGGATTCGTCGGCATAGATGTTGCCAACGCCGCGCAGTAGCTTCTGATTGAGAAGCGCGCTCTTGATGGGAGTTTTGCGGCCGCTAAACAATTCGAGGAAGCGGTCGAGATCGGCTTCGAGCGGCTCGATGCCGCCGGCATCGAAGGCGCCGGCGCGAGCAACGCTGAGCCTGCCAAAGCGGCGGGGATCGACAAAGCGCAGTTCCCTGCCGGAGGCCAGCTTGAGAATCGCATGCGTGTGCTTAAGAATTTCAGACTGCGGCTCGCAGACTTGCAGGCGGCCGGTCATGCCGAGGTGAACGATGAAATGAGCGGGGGCTAAAGCCCCTTTGGGCTTTTCGCGGCTTACGCGGCCCTGAAGGGCCGCTCTTCCACTTCCAATTCCACTTCCACTTCCACCGCGCTTGGGGCCTTTTGGCGGGAGGGCCCGGCCTGCATTCGGTTTCCGTGCCTTCGCTGGCGAGGGCGCCCGCTCCACATTTTCTTGTTCCAAGTCGAAGACGATGTGTTTGCCTGCGCGGCGCACGGCCGCGATGCGGCTGTGCTCCAGGGTGGCGGCGATTTCCCGCGCGGGAGACTTCAGTGGCTCCGGCTTCTGGCCCAGCCAGACGGATTCGATCACGTCGCCGGTGACTCGCTTGGCGAGTCCGCGGGCAATGGTTTCAACCTCGGGGAGTTCCGGCATGCCTCATCAGTTTACAGGGAGATGGGGGAGTGCATGCGCCGCGTGGATAAAAGGAAGCGAGCCGAACACGCCCTTCGGTCGCTTGCGCTCTCTCAGGGCAGGCTCCGTGCATTCGCGGGGCTCGCCCAGATCCCTCGCTGCGCAAAGAACGCTTGCTCGGGATGACAATCGTTGGAGGATTAGTCTTTTAACGGAACTACGGTTTGGCCATCGCGACAGAAGGTGGCGACTCTTTGCAGATCGCCGTTTGCCTGGGGCAGGGTCATTACGGGTCCGTAGCAGTAAACGGCGTGGCCGGTGGCGGCGAAGTACCAGCGCCCGCCGTGGGAGCGCTCGACGCGGCCGGTGGGACGGCGAACCGGCGGCGCTGGCTTGGCAAGCGTCAAACTAAACAACAGGGCTAGGGTCAGAAACTTCATCGCTGCCAAATTGTGCGAACACGTCCGTGGAACGGTTACCGCTTAACTGCAACGCAGACGCGGTTCTAAAGCGTACGCAAAGAGCGGCGCTGATCGGTCAAGTCCGAAGCAGGCATGGGAGGAACCTGGCTTTCGGGCTTGGCGACTCTTCCGGCGTGGCTTGACGAATGCGATTGCGGCGCCTGGGTTGACGGATTCTGGGAAGACGGGTTCTGCGCCGACGGAGCGTGGGCGCGGCCTTGCGCCTGGGCTTGGGCCGTCTGCTTATCGCTGATGGCCTTTCCCTTGATGGCCCATAGTTCCGTGCTGTCGCGCATTAGAACTTTAATCAGGTTGCGTTGCGCTTGAATGGCCGAGCCTTGTTCCACGATGAGCACGGTCATCAGTCCGTAGGAGAAAAGGAACAACACTGTGAGCAGGGGGAGAAGTGTCCGCTTCTTCTTTGGAGCCTCGATTGGCATCACTGCTGTACAGCCGAACAAAGTAGTCAATTGGCACCCCAGCGCCCCAAAACGGCAGGCATAAGGGAGATTGCAGCTTGCGAGCCAATGGCAGGGATGGCTGGAAGGTATTGAATTTGCTTGATTTAGTGTGGTTTGCCGGGTGCGGATTCAGGGCTGCAAGTGCAATTCGCTGCACATATTGAGCAACAGGTACCGTTACCGAAGGTTCCTCGGAAGCACTGAAACGCGTGCCAGACAAGGCTTTCGGAGGACGACTCCGTTTGGGGGTTGAGTTATTTCCCACCCAGCAAGAGTTTGGCGATGGTCGCGAGTTGCATGTTAGAGGTGCCTTCGTAGATCTTGCCGATCTTGGCGTCGCGCCAATATTTTTCGACCGGATAATCTTTGGTGAACCCGTAGCCGCCGTAGATTTCGATTGCGAGCGAAGTGACGCGCTCGGCCACCTGCGAAGCGAAGAGCTTAGTCATCGCGGCTTCTTTGACAAAGTTTACGCCTGCATCTTTCATGCGGGCGGCGTTGTAGACCATGAGGCGGGCGGCTTCGATCTCGGTGGCCATCTGCGCAATTTGGAATTGGATGCCCTGGAACTCGGCAATGGCTTTGCCGAATTGCTTGCGCTCCTGAGCATACTTGGCGGCGAATTCCCACGCGCCGCGGGCCAAGCCGATCATCTGCGCACCGATGCCGATGCGGCCTTCGTTCAGCGTTTCGATAGCGATTTTGTAGCCTTTGCCGGGTTCGCCGAGCACGTTCTCTTTGGGCACGCGGCAATCTTCAAGAATCAGCTCGCAGGTCGAGGAGGCGCGGATGCCGAGCTTGTCTTCTTTTTTGCCCACGCTGAATCCCGGGAAATCTTTTTCCACGAGGAACGCAGTGATGCCTTTGTATCCGGCGGCGGGATCGATTGTGGCGAAGAGGACAAACAGTCCGGCTTCCTTGCTGTTGGTAATCCAAAGCTTGCGGCCGTTGAGTATGTACTCGCTGCCCTTAAGTTCGGCGCGCGTTTGCAGGGCGAAAGCGTCGGAGCCGGAACCGGCCTCGCTTAAGGCGTAGGCGCCAACGGTGTCCGCCGCCATCTTCGGCAGGTAGCGCTTCTTCTGGTCAGCGTTGCCCCATCGCAGAAGGGCGTTGTTAACGAGCGTATTCTGCACATCGACGACCACGCCGGCGGAAGCGTCGACGCGCGATAACTCTTCGACGGCGAGAATCGCTTCAAAGAACTTTGCGCCACCACCGCCGAATTGCTCGGGGATTTCGATTCCCATCAGGCCGAGCTGGAAGAATTCGTGGATGAGGGCTTGGTCGAAGATTCCCTTCTCGTCCATCTCCTTCACCAGCGGACGGATTCTTTCGTCGGCGAAGTGGCGTATGTTGTCGCGGAAAAGAATTTCGTCTTCGGTGAGGGTGGTCAGAGGAGATGGAACGGGAAGCTGGAGCGCAGTGTCGGTCATACACAGCCTTCAAGTACGGAGTGGCGAACGGGAAAGTTTAGCAGGAATCGAGCGACGCATCGTAGATGACAGCGCATTTTCAATTCATCAGACCTTGGGCGGTCAACGTTTTTCCATCGCAACATAATGGTTGGGATAGTCCGGTCCGAGATATTCGGCGCGCGGACGAATGAGGCGGTTGTCGTCGAGTTGCTCGATCACGTGCGCGGCCCAGCCGCTGATGCGGGAGACGGCGAATACGGGCGTAAACAGATCTTCGTCGATGCCCAGCACGTGGTAGGTGGAAGCGGAGTAAAAATCCACGTTGGCGTTGAGCTTCTTTTCGGCCTTCACGAACTGCTCGATTTTTTCCGACATCTCGTACCACTGCGGCTGGCCGCTGGACTGGCATAAATCCCGCGACATGGCGCGCAGGTGTGTGGCCCGCGGATCTTCGGTGTGGTAGACACGATGGCCGAAGCCGGGGATTTTTTTCTTTTGAGCCAGCAGGTTGCGAACATACTCGACGGGGTCGGCTTTCTCGCGCTCAATCGATTCCAGGATGCGGAAGACAGCTTCGTTCGCGCCGCCGTGCAAGGGTCCCTTGAGCGCGCCGATGGCGGAGGTGATCGCCGAGTGCATGTCCGACAGAGTGGCGGCCGTGACGCGGGCGGCAAAGGTGGATGCGTTCAGCTCGTGATCGGCGTGCAGGATCAGAGCGATATCGAGGGCACGCTCGGCGGTCGAAGACGGCCGAACGCCGGTCAACTGCAACAGGAAGTTCGCAGCATGCGAGAGAGTGCGGTCGGCCTCGACAACCGGCTTGCCTTTGCGAATCCGGTCGTAGGCGGCAACGATCATTGCAATCTGCGAAGTCAGGCGAATGGCTTTGCGGACGTTGGCATCGTGATCGTTGTTTTTTTCGTCCACATCGTAAAAAGCCAGAGCGGAAACCGCGGTACGCAGCACGTCCATGGGGAGCGCGGTTGTTGGGACGTTGCGCAGAAACTGGATGATTGCGGGGTCAAGATGGCGCTCCTGCGCCAGACGCTGTTGCAGATCCTTCAGCTCGCTGGCTTTGGGCAGGTGACCAAACCAAAGCAGGTAACAGGTCTCTTCGAAAGTGGAATGGTCAGCGAGTTCGTGAATGTCGATGCCGCGATAGGCGAGAACGCCGCGGTCGCCGTCGATATAACAAATACTGGAGGTAGTGGCAACGATGCCTTCCAGGCCCTTGGGGACGGTGGTCACGCTCGACATTTAGTCTCTCGCTTAGTAAAGATTGGCTGCCGGTGCCGGAGCCGCGCGGGGGGACGCGGGAAATCCAACCTTCTTTTATACGCCAAGAGACGTTGCCCTTCCAAACGGCGGGTGCGGATGGTAGTGCCTCAGTTTGAAAGGAAGCGGGCCAAACGCGCGACTATTGCGCCGCAAAGGGCGCGGCGCTTCGCGCGGCCCGCCCAGATCCTTCGCTGCGCAAAGGACGCTTGCTCAGGATGACAATTTCAAACTGAGGCACCGTGCGGGTTCCGGCCGAAAAGCCTGTGCTATGATCTCCGCCGAAAGGAACACTCCTATGGGTCAGCCGGTTGTGCATTTTGAAATCGGGTGCCGCGACAGCGCCAAGGCATCAAGTTTTTTCTCCACCCTCTTCGGCTGGAACATGCAGGCTATGGGTCCGGCGACGATGATTGATACGGCCGCGGGGAGCGGTATTCAAGGCCACATTTCAGCCCTTGGCCATGAACCGTACCACTACACGATCTTTTACGTCCAAGTCGACGACGTGCAGAACTATCTCGACAAGGCGGGCGCGCTCGGTGGCAAGACTCTGGTGCCGCCAGTTGAGATTCCCACGGGGACCTTCGCCTGGTTTGCGGATCCGGAAGGCAACACGATCGGATTGTGGAAGCCGAAATAAGGCGAGATCAGGCGGGCCAGATGCTTAACGCGGTCCTGCTCAGGATTTGGTGTTGGAGTTTTTCTTCGAGCGGGAGCGCGAGAAAATCGTCGAGGTTCTTCTTGATATCGGGCACGCCAGGGCCGGGCCAATCAGTACCGAATAGAGTCTTGCCAGCGATCTCCTCGAGGCGCGGAAAATAATTCAGCAGAGTCCTGGGCGGGATGCCGCTGATATCGAGATAGACGTTGGGATGACGCCGAATCAGAAAGAATGCAGTTTGCATCCAGAGCGGACGGCCGCCGTGCGCGAGCAGGATTTTGAGCTTGGGAAAATCGACGGCGACATCGTCAACGTAAATGGGGTCGCCGTACTTGTTGCGCGCTCCGGGAAAAATTGACGTTCCCGTGTGAAACATTACCGGCACGCCGTTGGCTTCGGCGGCGCGGTAGATGATTTCGAGTTCCTTGACGCCGTGCAGGTAGTCGTTGGGAAACAAGAGCTGGTGCGGGGGATGGATCTTGATCATGCGAATGCCGAGGCGCAGAATCTGCTCCATATCGGCGAGGACGTTGGTGGTGTGGCGCGGATGCAGGCTGCCGCAGGAGAGCAGGCGGGAAGGATTTTCTTTGACGTAGTCGGCGATGAATTGATTTACGCCGTTGGTGAAGCCGATGACTTCGGGCGCAACGTAATTGATAAGCACGGCGCGGTCGACGCGGCAGGCATCGAGATATTTCAGGAATGCCTTGGGCGAGCGGCAGAATTCGGCGATCTCCTCGAAGTTCGGCCGCTTCCTTTTCATAAGTTCGAGCGCAGGCGGCTTGATCATTTCCATCGGCTGGATGTGGACGTGGCAGTCGGTGATCATGTGGGCTGATTTCGGAATCTTCAGTACGTCGGCACGTTAGCGTCTATGCGCCGCGACCAGGCGTCAATCCCGCCGCGCATGGACTGGGCTTTCTCGAAGCCTTGCTGTCGCAGCCATGCCGTGACGTTCATCGAGCGCACGCCGTGATGGCACACTACCACGATGTGGTCTTCGGGATCGAGTTCCTGATGCGCGCGGGAGGGAACATCTCCCATGGGAAGAAGCTTCGCGCCGGCCATGTGCGCGGTTTCAAACTCCCAGGACTCGCGGACATCGAGAAGAGTGAATTCCTCGGCATGGTCGAGTTTCGCTTTTACTTCCTCGGGCGTGATCTCGTAGTCCATTATTTTTCGTGGCCGACGAGGCAGCTACTTTCCTGTCCACTTCGGTTCGCGCTTCCGCATAAACGCACGGATACCCTCCTGCGCGTCCACCGTCTTCATCAGTTCCTCGAGATAAATCTTCTCGGCACGAGCCAGGCCTTTGTCGAAGTGCGCGGCGTCCCAGGCATACGTGGCCTTTTTCGCCATTGCTAATGAGGCAGGGCTTAAATTACTTAGTGATCGCACGGCTTGATCGACCACCGACTCGAGTTCTTCTTCAGCGACGGCGCGATTCGCCAAGCCGATCTGCGCTGCTTCGACGCCGCTGATCGTGCGCCCGGTGAGAATCAACTCCGCGGCGCGCTTCTGCCCGACCAGCCCCGCAAGAGCTGTGCACGCGACCGGAGGATAACAACCCAGTTTAATTTCTGGAAATCCCCACTGTGCCGAAGTAGTTGTATAGGTGATATCGCACACCATGGCGAGTTCCGCGCCGCCGCCGAGGCAATGCCCACGCACGGCGACAACCGTTACCTTCCTGCTGGCGACCAAGGCACGAATTACGCCATGGAACTTGAGCAGCATCTCTTCGACTTTATCGGGAGTGTGCGCAGCTACATCGACCCCGGCCGAGAATGCCTTGCCTTCACCATGCAGCCCGATGACAGAAACGTCCGGGCGAGATTCGATTTCAGATATGGCGGCAGACAGTTCATCCATCATCGAAATGTCGATGACGTTCAGCGGAGGATTGTTCAATGCAATTCGCGCCAGAGGAGGTGCGACCCCGACGGTCAGGCGCGCGAGATTGTGTTCCGCCAATGTTGAAGCCATGAATTCCTGATTTACAGATTGATCGTTTACAGATTAATCGCCGACTTACGGACTTCACCGATGCTGGCCAGCGGATCGCGCGCGCCGGTTTTTTCGGCAATCCATTTCTTTTCGGTGCCGATGATCTCGAGCAACAATTTCTTGTCTTCCGCAGACGGCATGTATTCTTTCAAGTGTTCTTCGTAGGCGCGATCGTCGAGCGGTTCGCCGGTTTGCGCGTGGAATTTCTGGCCCGCCCAGCGCCCGATCTCGCGATTGAACTTGATGTCGGGCGCATAGAGCTTCGGTTGGCCCGGCTTCAAAGCGATATTGAAGCGCTCGATCAATCCAGCCACTTCGTCGCGATAAAGATTCCGATTGTAGTCGTTCAGATCGTCGAGGTTTGGTGCGTGCTCGTTCTTGGGCTCGTCGTAACGTCCTTTCACGCCCCACACGTAAGCCCAGTGCGCCGACGATGAATGGTCGGTGCCGAAGAGGTCGTAGGAACTTGAAATCCATTTATTGAGATACTTCTGAATCAACCAACCGGGAATCACTCCCGCTTCAACGATGCGGCGCAGGCCGTCGTTTCCCGTACCCATGTGAAACGCCTCTTCGCGCAGCATGTAGGACATGGAGCGACCGAGCGGGGCGAAGGCGGAATACTTCAGCATCTGCAACTGGAATTTGCCGTCGCGATCGACGAAGTCAGTGTACGTGAAGAAATCCATCCAGTTGTCGACATCGACGTTGAATGCACCGAGCAGACGCTTGTTCTCGAAAGCGCGGCGCTCCAGCATTTTTTGCGCTTCAACCTTGCCCGAATAACCGAAGTGATCGACCAGCAGGGCGCACATCTGCCAGCCGTGGCGCATTTCTTCGATCATGACGCGCGTGATGGCGCGGCGATCCCAGTCGGTCGGGGCATTTTCCAGAAGATTGCGCTGCTGCTCGACGCTGGCGAATTCAGTGTCGCCTTGATAGACGATCATGTTCATCAACGCATCGCGCATCTGCTGGGTGGGGATCTGGCGCAGGTTCTCCCACTTACGGCGGCCTTTGTAGGAGCCGAATTCGATCTCTTCGGTGTCGATTGCACCGTAGAGTGTATCGAAGTGGAAGGCTTCAATGTCCGCTGTGTTGACGCCAATGTCTTTGCGCCAGTCGTTGAACATGCCTTCCCAGTCGCTGAAGGTTCCGATTTTCGCTACTTTGCCTGGCATAAGAGCTGTACCTCAGGGGCTAAAGCCCGCATCTTTATTAACTCGAGCCGGCACGGCTAAAGCCGTGCCCTTTCACAACTCTCGGGTGGGCCGGCTCAAGACTCCTAAGCAGGCCGCGCCAACTATTTCGCTTTGAAGACGGCGGGACGCTTCTCCACGTAAGCAGCAAGGCCTTCTTTCGCGTCTTCGCTCTGGAAAAGTATCTGCTGGTTCTCGCGCTCGACCGCCAGCGCCGACTCCATGGGAATCTCCCATCCGGTCTGCACTGCGCGTTTGATGCGCCCCACGGCCTTGGCGGCCTTGTTCGGAGGGCAGAACTGTTTGGCGTACTCCATCATGTTTTCCATGAAGCCCTCGCGCTCATAGATGTCGTTGATGATGCCGAGTTCCTGCGCTTCTTCAAACGAGAAGGTGTTGCCCGTCACCATCAACTCGATCGCCTTGCTCTTGCCCACCAGGCGCGACAGGCGCTGGGTGCCGCCGGTGCCGGGAAGGACGCCGAGATTCACTTCCGGCAGGCCGATCTTGCCCGCATCCTTGCGCGCGATGCGGATGTCGGCGGCCATCGCGATTTCGAGCCCGCCACCCACGCAGTGGCCGTTGATCGCCGCGATCACCAGCTTGGGTGTGTGCTCCAGGCGCAGCAGCATTTCATTGGCATGCAGGCAGAAGTAATACTTGAAGGTAGGATCGACGCTCGAAAGCATCTTGATGTTCGCACCTGCGGAGAAAAATTTGTCGCCAGCGCCGGTGAGCAGAATCACATACACATCATTCTCCATACGCGCGCGCAGAATTGCGTCATCGAGCTGACGGTTCATCTCGTAGGTATAAGTATTGGCCGGCGGATCGCACATCTCGATCACGGCTACGCCGCCATCGGTGCGGTAGTTAACGAGTTGCTTCGTGGCTTCGCCGGTCGCCGGCTGCAGTGTAGTCGCCATGTCTGTGACTCCTTTATTTCGTAATCTTCAAATCAATTTATGACATTGAACTCAATTCTGATTTTAGTCCTCCAAACGCCTTAAGTCCTAAACTCAGTCCCTAGTTCTTGGTCTTGGCCGCCGCCTTGTGGGCTTGGCCGAGCCAGTCCAGAGCATCGCGAAAATCGGCACTGGTCATTATTTCAAAGGTGAACCAGCGCGCCTTTTGCATCTCCGTTGAACCAACCCGTGGATCTTGCTTCAACTGAGTGAGGGTTCGCGATCGCGGAGCTTGCAACTTGAAGGCCAGCGAATTCGGCGTCTCCATCGCCCGAGTGCGCGGCAAAAGCGCGAAGATTTGTTTAGCGCGATAGAGAGCCGTAAGGCCAAAGAATGAGCGTATCGTGACCTGCGGCCAGCTCCCGGCCTCCGTTAGCAGCGCTGCCGACCATGCCTTCATCTCTTCGGATGCGGTTGGAAGTTTGGGCCGCGAGGACTTCTCTGTCATGGATGCGAGGGTACAGGGACGGGCTGCGTCACCGGTGGTTGCTGGGTCACTTCCCTTTCCACCAGCATGATCTTCTTAACCTGGTTCCGATCATATGTCTGGTCTTTGCCATCCACCCGCACCAGGACTTGGGTCATCGAGAGGGATATAACATCGCCCAGCACCACTGATCCATCCCGCAGTTCGACGGTGTCCCGCGAGAGACCGCCCAACTCCACGGTGATGCTGCCTCCGGGAAGCTCATCCGGAGTCACATCCAGCGGAGTTCCTCCCGGAGCATAGCCTTCTTTGGTGAGATCGAGCTGGTGCGTGCCCACCGTCAGCCGAACCATGACGGGCGTTGTGCCGACTTCCTGACCATCCACCTTCAACTTGGCGCCCGGCGGCACCGAGATGACTCGCAACGGAATCGTTTTTGGTCCGGGCGCTGCTAGCATGTCCTTCTTGGCGGATAACGTGATGCTGGCCGGAATCCCGACGGAGTTGAACTGGAATTGCATCTTCGCCGCCTGCCCCGCCTCGAGATCCGAAACCTGGAGCGAGCCTTCGCCGATTCGCACCTTGTTCTTGTCCATGAAATATACAGTGAAGGAGGCGCGCGGGATCTGCTTCTCCGTCATGTTTTCGACTGTTACATCGGAAACAAACGAGGTCTGCCCGCCATAGGTGCCCACTTGCCGGAATTTTTGGAAAGTGAGCTTGAGCGCAGGTTTGTCCGCAGGCCACGTCATGACAATGACGGGTTCGTTCTTAGCCAAGAGAACAGCGGACGGCAATACGAGGAAGAGTAGAACGCAGAGGGCGCGCAGCTTGGTCATTTGGGCGTGAGTTCTACCACACTCTACAGCCGGATGCAACGCGAAGCAATGAGACCGCTGGATGTCCGATTAGTTTCTAATATCCGCCAGCAGTCGCTCGACTTCGGCCTTCATTTCGCCGGTGAGCGGCAACAGCGGGAGTCGCGCTGGGCCGCCGAAGTAGCCGTTGAAGTCCATGCCGTATTTCAGACCGGGGATGCCAAGTTCGCTGACCACGCGCTGTGCGGCTACAGCGATGCGCTCCTGCTTCAGCCGCGCGAGCTCGGCGTCGCCTTCCTTCCAGGCAGCGTAAATTTCATAGCAGGAGGTCGGCGCGACGCAGGCGAAGGCGAGAATCGCGCCCACGGCTCCGGCATCGAGCGAGGGATGCAGCTTCTGGGCGGCGCCCACCAGCACCTGAAATCCGGCTTCCTTCTGCCGGGTTTTCATTTTGCCGACAATCGTGACCGCGGTGGACGAAGGCTTCGCGGAAGACGAACCGGAACCTGTCAGTGCCGCAACCTGCACCAGTTCTCCTCCATCTCCGGACGAGGGGGAAGTCGCGGCGGCGAGCATGCGCGGCGTCACTGCCTCGAAGGTTTCGGTGACGGTGACGCTGCGCTGGATGTGGCGTGTGGCCTCGACCATCTTGCGGACCTTCTCCACGTCGCCGCTCGATTCCTTAATGCCGATCAGGTTGGGATGCTCGGCCAGTTCAATCACGAGTTCGGCGGGAATGTCATAGCCGGTAGCCGGAGGAAAGTTGTAGATGATTACCGGCAGTGGCGAGCGATCGGCGACGGTGCGGTAAAACGCAAGAATGTTGGCGGGTTGCATCTGCTTCTTGTAGTAATGCGGCGTCCGCACCATGGCAACGTCGTAGCCGAGTTCGGCGGCGTATTCGGTGAGGCGAAGCGTCTCGATCGCTGATTCAACCCCTGTGCCGGCAATCAGGACCTTGTTCGGCGCAGCGGCTGCGCGAGCGGATTTCAGGACGTCGCATCGCTCCTGATCGGAAAGCATGATGGCCTCGCCGGTTGAGCCCAGCACGACT
Organism: Candidatus Sulfotelmatobacter sp.; assembly: GCA_050012155.1. Taxonomy (GTDB): domain Bacteria; phylum Acidobacteriota; class Terriglobia; order Terriglobales; family Acidobacteriaceae; genus Sulfotelmatobacter. The sequence continues at coordinate 74,174 of JBEKHS010000004.1, forward strand.
ATTCCCGCGCAGGGCGTGCGCGAATAGCGCTCAACGTTGCTCTCGAGTTTCTTGAAATAGACGTTGCCGTCGGGATAGAAGGGCGTGGTGATGGGAGGGGAGATGCCGTGAAGGAGCATAACGAGTTCAGCGTATCACTTCCTGGGCGGAGTCAGCACAGGGATGGCTTCCCGCTTGTTGCGGCGGTAGACCCGGAAGTCATCGTCGATTGTGATGACTGTGTGGCGGGGATACAGTTCGCTCATGCGGATCAGACAAAGATCGGCTAGATCAGGATGCCGGTCTTCGTAGCGTGTGGCGAGATCATGGAGCGGTTCCAATTGGCTGACGCAATCGAATGCAACCCGGATCGCTCCGCGTTTCAGCATCGCGAGAACGTAACCGCTGGACTCCAGATGGAACGCGGTTTCCGAGAGCACGGACTCGCAAGTGAGAAGGGGCAGTTCGAGTTGCCCCCCCAGACCGGTCGCCCATGCATGATGCTGGTCATCCTTCCGCACCAAAGCAACCAGGTAGCCCGTGTCGGCGATCGCTAGCATGTTATTTGCGGGAATATCCTTTGCGGGAGGAGACATCCCGCGGTCCGCCCTTGATCAAGCCGGCAAACTCAAGCAAAGGGTTGCTCCCTTCCCCGTCAAGACTCGTTTCCAACGCCTGACGGACCACCCGACCTACAGGCAGCCCCGTGCTACGAGATTTCTTCCGGAGCCGCTCCAGCAGTTCATCCGGCAAGCGGACTGTGAGTGTATTACCCATATGGAAATATTGTAACACAGCGCTGCTAAACTACGATGCGGCTTCGTTTCTCGACAGCGGCGGCGCTATCCGCGCGAATATCCCTTGCGCGAAGAAAGGTCCGGAGGACCGTCTTTTAGAATGCCGGCATATTTTCTCCAAACCTGATTTCCATCCGGCTCGAGGGCAGCTTCCAGCGACTGACGGACCATGCGACCCATCGGGAGGCCGGTGCGCCGCGATTTCTCTCGAAGCCGCTCCAGCAGTTCTTCGGGCAGGCGAATTGTAAGTGTATTACTCATATGGCAGTATTGTAACACACTCAGACTATCCGCTGAGCTCTCTCCGCATGCAATTGCTGTAGCGCCCGTATGTTCACTTCGCCGCGCTGCAGAGCGGCGATGCCTTCGGCGGCGGCGCGCGCAGCAGAGAGCGTAGTAATCGTGGGGATGCGCGCCATGACTGCGGCGCGTCGGATGGCCTTTTCGTCGAACCATGGCTCGAGGCCGGTGGGCGTGTTGACGATGAGATGAATGCGCTGGCCCTTGATGAGATCGACTACGTTCGGGCGGCCCTCTTTTACCTTGTACACGCGCTCGACTTTCATGCCCGCGGATTCGATCACGTCGCCGGTGCCGGAGGTTGCGACCAGCTTGAAACCCATATCGACAAACTTGCGCGCGACTTCGGCTACGTAGCGCTTGTCGTGCTCGGTGACGCTCAGAAAAACGGTACCCTGCGTCGGCAACTTCTGGCCCGCCGCCAGCTGTGCCTTGGCAAAGGCTTCGCCGAAGCTGTCGCCCACGCCCATAACTTCGCCAGTGGATTTCATCTCCGGACCGAGGACAGTGTCGACGCCGGGGAATTTGCTCCACGGGAACACCGGCGACTTCACGTAGTAGCAGCTTCCGGTATCGAGATCGGAGCGGCGGTCGATATTTTCCGGTAGAAATTCCCGCAGCTTGCGCCCTGTCATGAGCCGCGCGGCGATCTTAGCGAGGGGCACGCCGGTGGCTTTCGAAACATAGGGCACGGTGCGCGAAGCGCGGGGATTCACTTCGAGAACATAAACTTTTCCGCCTTCCGCGCCGTTTCCGGAACCGCCGTTGCCGCGCGGGATGGCGAATTGAATATTCATCAGCCCAACCACTTTTAGCGCGCGCGCCAATTTGAAGGTGTAGTCGCGCATGCGCTCCATGAGCGGCTGCAGAATATCGACCGCGGGAAGAACGCACGACGAATCGCCGGAGTGGATGCCGGCCTCTTCGATGTGCTGCATGATGCCGCCAATGACAACATCTTCGCCATCGGAAAGCGCATCCACGTCGACTTCAATGGCATCTTCGAGAAAGTGATCGATCAGCACGGGGCGATCATGGGAGTACTCGACCGCCTCTTTCATGTAGCGCACGACGGATTCTTCGTCGTAGGCGATCACCATGGCGCGGCCGCCGAGCACGTAGGAAGGCCGCACTACAACTGGATATTCGACGCGTTTGGCGCCTTCGATGGCTTCTTCCAGCGACGTTGCCATCACGCCTGCGGCCTGCGGAATTTTCAGTTCTTCCAGCAACTTGTTGAAGTGTTTGCGATCTTCCGCGAGATCGATCGACTCCGGAGATGTGCCGACGATATTCACTCCTGCCTTTTTTAGTGGCAGCGCCAGATTGAGCGGAGTCTGCCCGCCGAACTGCACGATGACGCCGCACGGTGTGCCCTTTGAGGTTTCATGCTGATAGATCGCCCACACGTCTTCGAAGGTCAGGGGCTCGAAGTAGAGCCGGTCGCTGGTGTCGTAGTCGGTCGAGACCGTCTCAGGATTACAGTTGATCATGATCGTCTCGTAACCGTCTTCGTGCAGCGCGAAAGAAGCGTGGCAGCAGCAGTAGTCAAATTCAATTCCCTGCCCGATGCGGTTGGGCCCGCTGCCCAGGATGATTATTTTTTTCTTGTCGGTCGGCGTGGCTTCGTCTTCGTCTTCGTAGGTCGAATAAAGATATGGCGTGAAGCTTTCGAATTCTGCTGCGCAGGTGTCGACGCGCTTGTAGACGGGCAATACGCCGTGCTTCTTCCGCAAGTGCCGGATTTTTTCCTGACCCTCCAGCCGCCACACGCTGGCAAGGCGTCCGTCGGAGAAGCCCATGCGCTTGGCCTCGCGCAGTACTTCGGTCGGAATCGACTCGATGGGATGCTTTTCCAACTCGAGCTGCATATCGTTAATTTCTTTGAGCTGGTAGAGGAACCACGGGTCCATTGAGGTCATCTTCGCGACCTGCTTCACCGTGTGTCCTTGCCGCAGCGCGTATTGCACGTAGGCCAGGCGCTCGGGATGCGGCGTGACGAGGCGTTGGGTCAGGATCTTGGGCTCGATCTTGTCGCCGCCGACGCGCTTTCCGGTATCGAGCGAGCGGACACCCTTCATCAGTGCTTCTTTGAAAGTGCGGCCGATGGCCATCACTTCGCCGACCGACTTCATCTGGACGCCGAGGTTTTCGTCGGCGCCAGGGAATTTTTCGAACTGCCACTTGGGAATTTTCACGACCACGTAGTCGAGCGTCGGCTCAAAGCATGCCGGCGTTTTGCGCGTGATGTCGTTAGGAATTTCGTCGAGGGTGTAGCCTACGGCAAGTTTCGCGGCGATCTTCGCGATGGGAAAGCCGGTAGCTTTCGAGGCCAGCGCGGAGGAGCGCGACACGCGCGGGTTCATCTCGATCACCACCATGCGCCCGGTCTCGGGATTCACCGCAAATTGAATGTTCGATCCCCCGGTATCGACGCCGATTTCGCGGATCACGGCAATCGATGCGTCACGCATGGCCTGGTATTCGCGGTCGGTGAGCGTTTGTGCCGGGGCCACGGTGATGGAATCGCCGGTGTGCACGCCCATGGGATCGAAGTTTTCGATGGAGCAGACGATGATGACGTTGTCTTTCGTGTCGCGCATCACCTCGAGTTCGAATTCTTTCCATCCCAGCACCGACTCTTCGATCAGAGCTTCGTGCACCGGAGACATATCCAAACCGCGGGTGAGGACCTCGACCAACTCTTCGCGGTTGTAGGCGATGCCGCCGCCGGTGCCGCCGAGTGTGAACGACGGCCGGATGATTACGGGAAAACCGATCTTTCCGGCAAACTCGAGGCCGTCTTTAGTGCTGTTCACCAGCGCCGACTTGGGCACGTCGAGGCCGATCTTCTGCATCGCATCTTTGAAGAAGAGGCGATCTTCGGCTTTCTTGATGGCATCGACGTTCGCGCCAATCAAGGTGACGTTGTACTTTTCGAGAACGCCTCCGTCGGAAAGCTCGATGGCGAGATTGAGCGCGGTCTGCCCGCCAACGGTCGGCAGCACGGCGAAACCCGCGCCCGGCGACATTTCTCGCTCGATGCGGATGATCTCTTCCAGATATTCCAGAGTGAGTGGCTCGATGTAGGTGCGGTCCGCGATCTCCGGGTCGGTCATAATGGTCGCCGGATTGGAGTTCGCCAGCACCACTTGATAGCCCTCAGACTTGAGCGCTTTGCAAGCCTGGGTGCCAGAGTAGTCAAACTCCGCCGACTGGCCGATGACGATGGGGCCGGAGCCGAGAATCAGGACTTTCGAGATGTCAGTGCGTTTGGGCATTGGATATTTCTATTCTTAAATCTGTCATCCCGACCGAGTCAGTTGAACGGCGAAGCCGGTCACCTGGCGAGTGGACCTGGTGTGCGCTTCCAGAGCATCGGCGCTGAAAGCAACAGCGGGTCCCTCGACTGCGAAGATCGTTCGCTTCGCGGACGATCTTCTTCGCTCGGGATGACAAAGGAGCTTTCATGCCGGCTGCTTCTCCGGTTCAAACTGATGCCGCAGGTACCATTCGGCAGCCAAATCTTCCCAGGTTAGATTGCGCTGTCCTATCAACCATTCTTTCTTAGTCCTGTTCCAGCGCTTCAGTTGCTTTTCTCGGTCAATCGCTTTGTTCACATCGTCAAAGGACTCGTAATAAACGAGACGATGGCACTTGTATTGCCGTGTGAAGCCTTCAATCAGATCGTTCTTGTGCTCAAAAATACGCCGGTAAAGGTTGTTCGTCATTCCTATGTATAAGACGCGCGATTTGCTAGCGACCATGTACACGCTGTAATGGTGTTCCTTCATACTGCTCACTACCTGTCATCCCGACCAAGAATAACGATCAGCGAAGCTGGTCGTTATTCGCGTGGAGGGACCTGTTGTGTGCCTGCAGAGCATCGGCGCAGAAAGCAAACAGCGGGTCCCTCGACTGCGAAGATCGTCCGCTTCGCGGACGATCTTCTTCGCTCGGGATGACAGAGTTAACTTCATCTGCATCAAAGCTGCTTATTCACCCTACCCTCACCCTTTCCACTCCTCCATCATCTTGGTAAATTCCTTGAACAGGTAATGCGAGTCATGCGGGCCCGGTGCGGCTTCGGGGTGGTATTGCACGCTGAAGAGCGGCAGGTTGCGGTGGCGCAGGCCTTCGAGTGTCTGGTCGTTCAGGTCGATGTGGGTTAGTTCGACTTCACTCTCCGGCAACGAATCGGGATCGACGGCAAAGTTGTGGTTGTGGGCCGTGATCTCGATCTTTCCCGTCTTCAACTGCTTCACGGGATGATTTCCGCCATGATGTCCAAATTTCAGCTTGAAGGTTTTTCCGCCGAGCGCGATGCCCACGAGCTGATGTCCGAGGCAGATACCAAAGATCGGCATTCTCCCCATCAGGCGGCGGATGCTGTCCACGGCATAGGTGCAGGGTTCGGGATCGCCGGGGCCGTTTGACAGGAAGACTCCATCCGGTTTCAGCGCCAGCACATCTTCGGCGACAGTCTGCGCCGGGACTACGGTCACGCGGCAGCCTTCGCCACGCAACTTACGTAGAATATTTTGCTTGATGCCGAAATCGTAAGCCACCACATGAAAGCGCGCCGGCTCGTCTTTTACTCCGACCATGGCGACCGGCTCGTGCGAGCGCTCGCCGACTTCCCACACGTAAGGGTTCTTGGTGCTTACCACCTTTGCTAAGTCTGTCCCGTCCATCTTCGGAATCGAATTAGCTTTGGCCACGAGTTTCAGCGCGTCGCTCTCGATGGTTGAGACCACGCCGCGCATCACGCCGTGGTCGCGCAGGTGACGCACCAAGGCGCGGGTGTCGATATCGGAGAGCACCGGCACTTTGAACTGCTCCAGGTACTCCTCGGCAACCTGCTGCGATCGCCAGTTTGAGCTCACCTTCGAGAACTCGCGAACGATCAGGCCTTCGATCCAGGGGCGCGTGGCTTCGTTGTCTTCCTGATTGGTGCCGTAGTTGCCGATCTGGGGGTTGGTCAGAACAACGATCTGCCCGGAATACGAGGGGTCGGTGAAAATTTCCTGGTAGCCGGTGATGGAAGTATTAAAAACGACTTCGCCGTAGCATTCGCCTTTGGCACCGTAGCCTTTGCCTCGGAAGACTCGTCCGTCTTCCAGCGCAAGGATAGCTTGCATTCTCGCTCCGGGGGAGTGGATTTTACAGATTTTATCAGGGATTGCAGCATCGGCCAAGCACGGAACGCGGCGCCGGTGTGGAAATCTCGCGACTTAGGGAACAACAGCGTCAGAAAACGAATGGAACGAAGCGCTTGGTGCGGCGCATGTATTCCTGATAGCGGCTGCCCAGATTCGCCTGCAGCGCCTGCTCTTCCACGTGAACGCGATAAAAGTAACCCAGCCCTCCTGCAGCGCTGATGATCAACGCGCTCAGCCAGTTTGTCAGCGCGATGCCGGTGCCCAGGTACATGAGGATGCCGCCGGTGTACGAAGGATGCCGCACCCAACGGTAGGCTCCGCGGTCGATCACAGGCTGATCCGTCGAAGCCTTTACGTCGCCGGTGAAATGCTTCCCCAACATGCGCCAGCAGTGGCGGCGCAGCAGGCTGCCGCATAACAGGATCGCAAGACCAGCAATGAACCAAGCCTTCTGACCATGGGCGATTCGAAAACGCGGAATCCCGGCAACCACAAACGCGCCGAGTGACCCGATCCAGCTCGCCAACATGATCACCGCCATCGATCCACGATCGGTCGTCTCGTCCTTTGCCGGGCGCGAGCGCGCCACCAGAGCAAACTCTGGGGCATAGGCAAACAAGAACACCGCCCAGAACAACCAGCAATACGGCGAGGTGTAGGCGAGGATTTTCATGGGAAGAACTCTGGACCAACAGCTACCGCAACCGGTGCGTAGCGCTTGATCCTATAGCGAAGAAAGCAGGCAAGGCAAGAAACAGCGGAACGCGCTCACTCTAGCGAACCCGTCCCAGTTTATCCATGGGCCAGTAACCAAACACGGCCTTGCCGTAGATGTAGCTCTGGTTCACTGGACCGAAGTCGCGGCTGTCGTTCGACATGGAGCGGTGATCGCCGAGGACGAAGTAGCTGTCGGGCGGCACCAGCATCTCGGGGTAGGAGCGCGAATCGACGTAGGCGGGTGGGACGTAGTCTTCATCGAGCGCCTCGCCGTTCACATAAACTTGCCCGCCGTCGATGCGGATGCGGTCTCCGGCGGCGCCGATGACGCGTTTGATATAGCTCTTCGAAGGATCGCGGGGATAACGGAAGACGACGATGTCTCCGCGCGAAATCGGCTCCAAGCGGTACACGAACTTATTGACGAAGATGCGTTCCTGGTCTTCGAGCGACGGCATCATGCTGGTGCCTTCGACCTTCACCGGCTGGTAGATGAATACGATGATGAACGCCGAGATCGCCAGCGAGAGAATCAGGTCGCGCAGCCAGACTCCTAAGGCCGGACGCAAACGCGCGCCGGGGAGGGACTCTGCAAGCACCCGATGCGGAAGCGGCGGTTGCCTGTCCCCTGCTTCCGAGTTCGGCGCGCTAAGCATGCGAATTCCTATTGTATACAGATCGTGCCTGCCGAGCGGATCGAAAGCGGGTTAAAATGGTGCATTCATCCTGATGGATTGATGGGGGGAGTTGATGCCGCCGAGCCGCCTGCTTCACAACAAATACGTCCACCGCGCTTTAACCCTGATTTTTCTCTTTACCGTTACGATGGCCCTGTCGGCCGCATGGACCGCCCAGGGACAAGACGAAGAAGGAACGGGCATTCCCGCCTACAATGCCGGGCCTCCGCCCAAGGGTACGAAACTGCCGTCGATTCTGACCAAGGATCAGCTTTGGGGAGCGGATGCGCAGTATCCCTACCAAACCCACGCTTACGAACTGGCAGCGAAGATTCCAACCGTGCTGCATCAGCAGCCTTGTTACTGCTTTTGCGACCGCATCGGCCACAACAGCCTGCACAGCTGTTATGAGAACACGCACGGCGCGCGATGCGAAACGTGCCTGAAAGAGCTTTACTATTCCTACCAGCAGCACAAGAAGGGCAAGACTGCGACGCAGATTCGTGCCGGCATCATCAAGGGTGATTGGAAGCAGATCGACGACCGGCTGGAGCAAGTTGCCGACGGGCAAGAAGAGGCCGGTCAAGCGATGCGCTCGGCCGGCCCCTTCCGTCTTCGTCGTTACCTTATTGCTGAGCCTTGGGTTTCGCCCTCGGCTTGGCTGTTGGCCCAGTCGCCTTTTTCGTTTGTTTCTCCTGGAGCAAGGTCAGGGAATCGGCCGCGTTGAACGGGTATTCGCGGACCGACTGCTGGGGCGCCTGGCCGGTGTTACTCAGAGTGACGTCCACACGGCGATTGCTGGCGCCGATCCTCCGGGCTCAACTCGGGATTCCGCTCAACCGCATTTCTTACCTGTTGATCGGTAAGGTTTTCCTGTTTGCCCAACGCTTTGGTCTCGATGTTAGCGGCAGGAACCCCTTGTTCGACCAGGAAATGCTTGACTCGGTCCACGCGCCGCTCAGTGAGCGCCTGATTGTATTCCACGGAGCCGCGCCGGTCAGCGTGTCCTTCCAGAGTCAAGCGGGCGTCCGGCTTGCTTTGAAGATAGGTGAGGAAATCACTGGCGAGCATGCTGAGAGTTTTCTGCTGACTGGCAACCAGGCCAGCATCGGGATCCTCGACCGTAGGTTTGGCTGTCGCAAAATAAACGCTGTGCAGCGCCAGCCTCCTCTCGATGGCAGCGACATCGGGTGCTGGAGGCGGGGGTGGCGGGGCTTGCAGGGTCACCGTGGTTAAAGCGGAAGCGGTGAGCGGCGGATTGCGGTCATCGCCGACGCTGCAGTTTACGGTAATGGTCCCGGGCTGTGCACCCGCCGTGTCGAGGGTTGCTGTGGAAGTGTTGCCGGCAATGCTCCCGGCGCTCGTGTTGTAACTGTAGGTTAGCCTTCGGCCATCGGGGCTGCTGGCGGTCGAAGTAACCGTTGAAGTTCCACCCATGGGCACGCTAGCCGGGTCCGACGAGCAGGAAATCACAGGCGGCTGTGGTGTCTTTACCGTGAACCTGGCACTGCAGGAAGCGACACCGTTTTGGCTGCCGTCGCTCAAGCTGGCAGTGACTTGGTATGAGCCCGCCTGCAAACCCGTTGTGTCAATCTGCGTGGACGCGGCGGTCTCTCCAGGCTTTGCCCCGGAGCCAGTCCAGCTATATGAAACGGTACGCTTTGGATTGAAGTTAGATCCAATGGCGGTAGCGGTGAGAAGCTCGCCGGCAAAAACCTCGGGCGGAGCTACTGAGCACATCGCGCTGGGTGGCGGCATTATGGTCCGTTTGCCTCCCCACATAAATACCAGGCCGCTTTGCAGTCTTGCGCCTCTCACATCGGTGGCGGGAACCACCGACGAAGGACCGTACTGATGATTCGAGAACACGTAATCGGCTCTGATCACACGCCAGGCGAAGTGCCTGGTCAACTTCAGATCGAGACCACCACCCGCCAGGAAACCGACTTCGTAATCGTTTCCGAAAACTTCGGAGGCCAGGCGGTGTTCACCCCCAAGAGCTTCGAGAAACGGAGAAAAATAGCGCGTGCGATAAGTTATCTTGGGCCCGGCCGAGAGGTTGAAGAATTCGACTTGGTCAATTCGGGTAGCCACCCCCGTGTTACCGCTTCCCCACTGACCACTGCCGTCGACCGTCAATCCGAACCAGCGGTTAAAGTCGTAGGTGACGCTGGCGCCAAGGCCCCGCGGATCCCACTTCAAACAACTGGTCACCGGGAGAATTCCTCCTGGGAGCAAACCATTCACATTGCAACCTGGATAGAAAGCGGAGTATCCGCCGTAAAGCTCCCACTTGGGAGCAGGCTGGTCCTGCGCTGCCGCAAGCGTAGCAAACGTACACAGGATAGCGGTCATTGCCGACAGCATCGCTAAGACCCGGGAAGGATGGCGCCTCGATTGAGATAACATGCGAAAATTCCTCCGACGCTTCAATAACGTGAAATCATGTTTTTCCAGCCTGCCGAAGTGGAACAGCTCACGCTGATCTCACTCGAATCCCTCACGGACCTGGACAGGGAGGGACATTCACCGGATTGCTTAACATCGTGACTCCGCCCGTCCGCGCCAGCGCCCTGCCATTCAAAATCGCACCGGTGTCAAGCGATACGGACGCCTGAGCCATGATCGTTCCCGCAAATGTTGTGGTGGTGCCAAGCGTGGCCGAACTGCCGACCTGCCAGAACACGTCTTGAGCCGTGGCGCCGCCGCTTAGAATGACATCGCTGTTGTTGGCCGCGGTCGTCAGTGTGGACACGATCTGGAAGATGTAGACGCCATCGCCGCTGAGAGTGAGGTCCCCGGTTATTCCCAGCGAGGGCTGGGCGCTGGTCGTCTTGTAAACGCCAGGAGCGAGTGTTTCCCCTCCTATATCTGCGGGGAGGATGGCGCCTCCGGGTGCTGCCGCGGCGTAGTTGTACGCCGTGGTCAAGTCACCCTGCGCCGTCATGGCAACCGCGTCGTCCTCGTACTCCGTTCCCGTAAATGTTCCCGGCGGAAATCCCGTGATCGAAGTCCCAGCCCATACGCCAATATCCCCAGTAATATTGGTCGGTCCTTCGCTGGTGAGCGTGGCGGCGCCCAGGCCGCCAAACATGCAGGCCGTTCCCAACGGCACGGTAGCTGTGCATGCAGTGGCGGATGTGGTAAATGTCCACACATAATTGGCTGCGAGCGGACCGCCAGCGAGATCCTGGGCCCCCGTGGTGATAGTGGCGGTATAGAGGGTATCCAGTGCGAGCGGATTGGTTGGTGTGAAGGTCGCGGCATCGGTTGCCGCATCGTAGGTAACTGCCCCTGCCACTGCCACGGGTGGAGTGCCCGGCGCTGTCAGAGTAAAGGTTGTGGTGTTGATCGTGGAAGGATTCATCGCCCCGCTGAACGTGGCGACCGCTAAGGTATTCGGGCATATACCGGTGGCGCCACCAGAGGGTGCTACGGAAATCACAGTGGGCGCAGCGCATGCGGCGCCGGCGGTGGTGAAGGTCCATGGATAGTCACTCGCCAGCGCATCGCCATTGAGATCCTGGGCCCCCGTGGTAATGGTGGCGGTATAAGGGGTATTGGCCGCGAGAGCGCCGGTTGGCGTAAAGGTCGCGGTTGACCCGGCGTAGGTAACTGTTCCTGTCACTGCCACGGGTACGGTGCTCGGTGGAGTGCCCGGCTCTGTCAAAGTAAAGGTTGTGGTATTGATCGTCGAAGGATTCATCGCCTCGCTGAACGTGGCGGTCACTACTGTGCTTGGACATACACCGGCAGTCAGAACAGGGGTCACAGAACTCACGGTGGGCGGAGCGCATGGCTCGCCAGAGGTTGTGAAGTTCCATCCAACGTCATTCGCCAGCGCAATGCCATACTCGTCTATGGCCCCAGTCGTAATCGTGGCGGTATAGGTGGTGCTCAGCGCGAGAGCGCTTGATGGCGTAAAGGTATAAATTGTGTTGGTCGGATCGGAGCTGATTACTCCTGCCACTGCCACCGGCGGAGCGCCCGCTGGAGTGCCCGGCGCTGTCAAGGTAAAGGTTGTGGCATTGATCGTCGAAGGATTCATCGCCACGCTGAAGGTGGCGGTCACTGCCGCGCTGGGACAGACGCCAACCGCACCAGCAAGAGGGACTACGGAAATTGTAGGAGGGGTCAAGCCTGGGTTAGCACCGGGATTGCAGCATCCGGGACTGAAGATGAGCAGTAAGAATGCTAAGAACCAGATTGTGTGATTGTTGTATAGGCGCATGACGCTCATCCTTTTCCTCTCGGCTGCCGCCGCGATTGCTTGCCTCTGTTTCGCAACCTAATCCTGGGTCAGGGCTGAACACAAGGTTTTCGCTCACACTGAAGGGCGTATTGAGGCCGGAAGTTTCCCATTTTGAAATGCCGAGTGGTCAATTCTGCAGAGGGCTATGAGCTCTCTTGAGGCGGGCCCTGCCTCGACAGGGTGAACGGGCTAGATCCACAATTCGGCGCTTATCGCCTTTTCGCCCCGTACTCGCAACTCGGGACTCGGTGCTGCGTCCGCTAATTGCCCTCTACCCGGCCTTTGAGTGATACTTGAGTATCAGCTCTTCAGGTTTCGAGAGCTAAGGAGTCCCTATTACGCCGAGTACAGGAAAAATTCTTCACATGGCTCAGAAGGCTAACCCCAAGAAGTCATCCGTCGCAGAAGACCCGCGCGTCATCCAGGCTCTGCAGAACTACGAGGCTGGGTTGCGCGCTTTGCAGGAACATAAGTTTGAAAAAGCCAAACCGCTGTTTGAGAAGGTGCTCGCGGGAGGCAGCAGGGAGCTCACCGACCGGGCGGCCATTCACCTCAGCATCTGCAACCAGCATCTGGAGCGCTCGACCGCGCAACAATTCAAAAGCGTGGAGGAGCATTACGATTTCGCCGTTTCTCTCATGAACGTGGGAGACTACGTGACTGCCCGCGAGCATATTGAAAAACTGCTCAAGCAGGCGCCGAAGGCCGACTTCGTTGTCTACGGCCTGGCCGCGCTCGACTGCCTCACGGGCCACGTGGAAGACGCTCTCAAGCATCTGGATGAGGCTTTGCGGCTGAACGCCACGCTGCGCTACCAGGCGCGCAACGACTCCGACTTCCACAATCTGGCCGAAGACCCGCGCTTCACCGAACTCTTGTACCCGGATCCCGCCGCCGACCTGGCTTCGCCGGAAAGCTCCTTCCGGGAAGACGAATCGTTTTGATCGACGCGCGTCCGATCATGGCAAAACGAGCCGACGCAAACCAAGTCGACACAGACTAGATCGGCGCACGAGATTTCTTTGGATGGAAACCAGAATCGCTGATCTCTCGTCGATGGCGAAATCCGCGCGCGAGCGCGGCCTGCGGGTTGTCGCCATCGGCGGCGGCACAGGCCTCTCCACGCTGCTCAAAGGACTCAAACGCTTCGCCCTCACTCCGGGTGAAGTTGCCGTGGCCTCGGCCGGCACGCCGATCATTCGCGATTTGTGCGCCGTGGTCACGGTCAGCGACGACGGCGGATCGAGCGGACGCCTGCGCAAAGAACTCAACATGCTTCCTCCTGGCGATATCCGCAACTGTATCGTCGCGCTCAGCGAGGACGAAGCACTGCTCTCACAGCTTTTTCGGCATCGCTTCGAGAAAGGCTCCGGCCTGGAAGGCCACAGCTTCGGCAACCTGTTTCTGGCGGCGCTGACCTCGATCACGCATGATTTCTCGGAGGCGGTGCGGCTTTCGTCGGAAATTTTGGTCACACGCGGCCACATTCATCCGGCCACTACTTCCAATATTGAGCTGGAAGCGCTGATGGAGGATGGGACGCGCGTGCGCGGAGAAACCAGGATTACCGCCAGCAAGGGCCGCATCCACGAACTGTTCCTGGTTCCGCCGAATGTCGACCCTTTGCCGCAAACGCTCGATGCCATCGCCCGCGCCGATATCATCAGCATTGGTCCGGGCTCGCTGTTCACCAGCCTCATTCCTAATTTGCTGGTGCACGGCATCGCAGACGCCATCGTAAACTCGCCGGCCACGAAAGTTTACATCTGCAACCTGATGACCCAGGCCAACGAGAGCCTCGGGCTCACTGCGGCGGATCACATCCGGGCGCTCAATCGCCACGCGCGACAGCAGATATTCGACTACGCGCTGATTAATCAGACAGCCGTTTCCGACGCACTGAAGGCCAAGTACGCCTCCGAAGGGGCATGCCAAATCGTTGCGGATCTCGATGCGATCGAGGCTCTGGGCGTGATCCCGGTGCTGGGAGATTATCTGGAAGAGGGTGGAGTTGCCCGGCACAATACAGCTCGCGTTGCCAGCGATTTAATACAACTCGGGCCGACAAGCGGAGCGGAGCGTAAAGGCAAGTCTGTGGGCAAGGTGTAGCTGGCCAGGTTCTTTCCTTCCCGAGTCATACTCGCTAGAATGTTTTGATATGAAATCAACGGGGCTCGCGCCGAGGGTGGATGCAGTGCAGATAGAAATGAAGCCGAGGGTAAACGCCCGAGCGCTCGCCTGCCTGCTATCGGTTTTCTTCTTGCTGGGCGCTGCCGCCGCGCAGAAGGACCAGGACGAACCCACCGCCGCCCTTACTTTTCTCATTGTGAAGGAAGACAACGGCAAACCGGTACGCAGCGCTGCCGTGATCCTGCACCCGGTGAACCCCCACGGCAAGCAGAGCCGCGGTGGGCTCGAACTCAAGACCGATGCCCAAGGCAAGACCAGTTTTGACGACGTTCCCTATGGCACGTTGCGGGTGCAGGTACTGGCTTCTGGATTCCAGACCTACGGTGAGGACTACAACATCGATCGCGCGAAGGTAGATCTCGTCATCAAGCTGAAACGTCCGCAAGGCCAATATTCGATCTACGAAAACCAGCCAGGCGACAAGAAGGACGACAAGGCTCCGCCTCCTGATCCCAACGCCAAGCCGCAGTAGCGTGCTGAGTGCGCCGCAGCGATTTGGCAGAGGGTGAGAACAATTCTCTGGCGGCGCGAATCGCCAAAATGTTAGTGTCGTACTCCAGCCGTGATTTGAGGTAACACAGACTTGAGGTGACAATGCCAATCCGCCGCACCTTGTTCTTCGTCGCGGTATGTGTGCTTCTCTCCCACGCTCTTCCCTATCCTCTTCTCGGGGCAGCGAATCCGGAATCCACTCCAACCATCCATGATCGCGTCGCCGGCATGAAAGTGGCGGATGGACTGTTTCCCACCGCATGGGATGCCAAGACTGGACACTTCCTCCTCACCGTCCGGAAGTTCGATCAGGATTTTCTGTTCGTGATTTCGCTGCCTTACGGGCTGGGCTCGAATGACATTGGGTTGGACCGTGGGCTGCTGGGCAGGGAGCGGGTCGTTCACTTCATGCGCGTGGGACCGCGGGTTCTGCTGGTCGCGCCCAATCTGGATTACAGATCGTCCTCCGCAAACCCGATGGAAAACCTTGCGGTGCGGCAATCCTTTGCGGATTCAGTTCTGGCCGGCTTCAAAGTGGAAGCGGAAGATGCGGATGGCGCAGTGCTGATCGACGCAACCGATTTCCTTCTGGGAGATTCGCTGGGCGTGGCCGAACAACTCGCCGACTCCAAGCAGGGTGGGTACAAGCTCGATAAAGACCGCAGCGGGTTCGCGCTGGAAAACACGAAGAATTTTCCGCTGAATACGGAATTCGAGTCGATTCTGACTTTCGCTACGGACCACCCGCCGCAAGATTCGCTGGTGGCTACAGTCACTCCGGATGCGCATGCGGTGACCTTGCGCGAGCACTATTCTTTTGTTCAGCTGCCTGACGATGGCTATCAACCGCGCGCCTTCGATCCGCGCTCCGGCTTCTTCGATTCCCGCTATCGTGATTATTCCGCGCCTCTGGGTTCGGCTTTGGATGTGCGCCTCATCGAGCGGCATCGCCTGATCAAAAAAGATCCGGACGCGGAGATGAGCGAACCGGTAAAGCCTCTGGTTTATTACGTGGATACCGGTGCGCCGGAGCCGATCCGCAGTGCGCTGGTGGAAGGGGCAAGCTGGTGGAACCAGGCTTTCGAGGCTGCTGGCTTCAAGAATGCTTTTCGCGTCGAAGTGCTGCCGCCGGGAGCCGATCCCATGGATGTGCGCTACAACACCATCCAGTGGGTGCATCGCTCCACTCGCGGCTGGTCGTACGGGAGAGCGGTGGTTGATCCGCGAACGGGCGAAATTATTCAAGGACGTGTGACTCTCGGCTCGTTGCGCGGCCGGCAGGATTACATGATCGCCGAAGCGCTGCTCGCGCCCTATGAAAAGGGCAAGCCCGTGTCGCCGGAAATGCGGGAGATGGTGCTGGCGCGACTGCGGCAGCTTGCGGCGCACGAAGTCGGCCACACGCTGGGATTGGCTCACAACTTCGCGGCCAGTTCGATCGCACCGGGCACTTCGGTAATGGATTATCCGCATCCGTGGATCACTCTGGATGCGAGCGGCAGGCCCGATCTTTCCCATGCCTACGCTACCGGCATTGGCGCGTGGGACAAAGTATCGATCCAATACGGCTATTCGCAATTCAAGGCGGGCACGGATGAGCACGCGGCGCTCGACAACATTCTAAGCAGTGCCCAGTCCGAGGGTCTTTATTTCATCACTGACGCAGATGCGCGGCCGTTGGGCGGCGCGCATCCTCATGCGCATCTTTGGGATAACGGGCCGGACCCGGCGGTGGAGCTGAATCGTATCCTTAAGGTTCGAACGGCGGCGCTGGCGCGCTTCGGCGAAAATGCGATTCAGCCGGACACGCCGATGTCTCAACTGGAAGACACTCTGGTTCCTCTTTACCTGCTGCATCGCTATCAGACCGAGGCGGCGGCGAAAGAGATCGGCGGGCTCGACTATCGTTATGCGCTTCGCGGCGATGGAGAGCTGGTAACGAAGATCATTGATCCGGCAGACCAGCAGAAGGCGCTGGAAGCTGTGCTGAAGACGCTGTCTCCGGAGACGCTAACTTTGCCGGAGTCGTTGTTGCGAATTCTGCCGCCGCGCGCTTTTGGTTATCCGCGGACGGGCGAGTCTTTTACCGGACACACCGGGCTTGCGTTCGATCCGGGGGGCGCGGCAGAATCGGCGGCGGGGCTCACCTTCAAGCTGCTTTTTGATCCGGAACGAGCTTCACGATTGGTCGAGTATCACTCCCGCAGTACGGCGAGCCCCGGTCTTAATCGGGTGATCGAGGGTGTGTTCCAGGCCACGTGGAAGGCGCCAAGAGCTGCGGGATTCGCGGCTGAGGTTCAGCGCGTCACGGAAACGTCGGGGCTGGAACATCTGTTGGCGTTGGCGGCTAACCACAATGCTTCCGCGGAAGCGCGGGCGGTGGCTCGCGCTGAAGCGTTGTCTTTGCGGGCGTGGCTATCTGCCGGGGCGGCGCAAGCTCCGGAGGAAAAGGCAGTACGCGCCGCGGCCATCGCGCGCATCGCAGCTTTTGAGAAAGATCCGGAAAAATTCACGCCGGTTAGCGATGTAGCGGCGCCGCCGGGACAGCCGATTGGAGATGAGGAGTAGCAGTTAGCAGTTAGCAGTCGGCTGTTAGCTGTTGGCGATTTCGCAGTTTTGGGTTCAGAGGCTCCTTGCGTTCTTAATCGTATCGACTAAGACTAGAAACCAGAAGCTGGAAACTGTTCTGCGATAGAATCTTCCCCATGAATTACCTGCTCAAGACCGAACCAACGGTGTATTCCTTTGCCGACCTGCAGCGCGAAGGCACGACTATCTGGGATGGAGTAACCAATCCCGTCGCAGTGAAAAACCTGCGCGCCATGAAGCCGGGAGAACAGTTGGTCATTTACCACACCGGAGACGAAAAGAGCGCGGTCGGAACCGCGACCGTGGTCTCGGTGGACGCTTCGGACGCGAAGAATCCTCAAGTGAAAATCAAAGTGGGGAAGCCGCTTGCGAAGGCGGTTACGCTGGCCGAGGTGAAGGCGAATAAATTGTTCGCCGATTCTCCGCTGGTGCGGCAGGGACGGCTGAGCGTGGTTCCGTTAACCGACGCTCAACTCAAATTTCTGGCTGGGCGGTAACGCTGTTCGCGGGTACTTCAAGAACCGCGCGCATCGCCTTCCACGACAGCAGCATTCCCCCTGAGCCGGAATAAGTTCGGCACCAGCTTACAAATCTTTGCAAAAGTCTCGGCGTCGGTTAGCAACCAAGGCTTAAACTGAGGACTCCTAGGGAGTGGCGCACCAACTGCATCAAAACTGGAAGAAGGCCATCACTCAATGACTTCGCGAGCGAAACCGCATTTAAGGCCGTTGCGGCAGAAGCGTATATTCGCCGTCTGCCTCGCCGGATTTCTGTTCCTGGCGCCGCTAAGTGCGCAGGATTCGCCGGAAAAGATTCAGGTCAACGACGTCTCCCGCAACTTCGTAGTACATCTGCCCAAGGGATACGACCAACAGCAGCATTATCCCGTCGTCATTCTTCTCCATGGCCGCAACCAGGATGCCGATGACATGGCGCGGCTGACGCACTTCAACCAAGTCGCCGATAAGGACAGCATTATTGCCGTCTACCCCATTGCAGCGCGCGGGGAATGGAATATAGGAGTGCGCCGTGAGGAGCAATCGGTGGCGCCGCGGCGAGGCTATGGACGACGCGGGGGTTGGGGCGGCGGCGGATACCCGGGTGGTGGTTATCCGGGCGGCGGGCAGAGCGGAGGGGAGAATCCCGACGAAACCAAGACCAGGCCCGAGCCCGCGGATGACGTTGCCTTCTTGAATCAGATGCTGGATGCGCTCGCGCTTAAGTACTCGGTAGATACTCATCGCATCTACGCGACCGGCTTGGGCGACGGCGGCTTTATGGCGATGCGAGTCGGCTGCAGCATGGCCGATCGAGTGGCCGCGATTGCGCCGGTGGGCGCGGCGCTCCCCAAGACGATGATCTGCCTGCCGTCGCGGGCGGTGCCGGCGGCGTTCATCAATGGCACCGATGATCCCGTAATCCCTTACGACGGCGGCAACTATAAGCCGGGGCAGTTCCACGTGCTCTCGGCCGAAGATACGGCTAAGACTTGGGCCAGGTTTGACCGCTGCAACGAGAAGCCGGCCCAAGGTAAAATCCCGCCCCCGGAAAAGGGTGGCAAAGAAACTAAGACCTTTACTTTCACGGGATGCCAAGATAACGCTCAAGTAATTCTCTACAGCGTGAAGAACAGCGGGAACACGTGGCCGGGGGGCGAGCAGTACATGTCGGAAAAGGAAGTTGGCAAAACCAGCAATGCCCTCAATGCCGACGAAACTATCTGGAGTTTCCTCGTCAGCAAGAAGATCGCCGGCGAGAGCGGTGCGGGAAAATAAGTCCTTCACTCCAGGTTCGGGTGCGCTGCAGGATAAAACTTGGCAATCATCCGTCCTGTCATGAGTCCGCCTTCGTACTCGGGAATGATCACTTCGTCGGCGCCGGAATTGCGCATAGCCTGGGCGTAGCGGGATTGTCCGGCCCGGGTGATGATGCGCGCCTTCGGGTTCAGTGCCTTCGCCGTCACCGTGATGTAAAGATTGTCGGCGTCATTGTCGATCACGATGCAGACGCCGCGTGCGCGTTCGATCCCGGCGGAGTGGAGCACGTCGTGGCGTTTGGCATCGCCTTGAATGATGAGCACTTTGTCCTTGAGCAGTTCGCGACATAGTCCTTCGTTGGTCTCGATCAGAACAAAAGGAATCTTGAGGCGGTTGAGTTGGTCGACCACCGTCCGGCCAACCTGACCATAGCCGCAGATGATGAAGTGATCGTGCATTTTGTCGATGCTGATATCGTTGACCATGGTTCTCCAGGCCTCCGCACCTTGCCGGTTAAAGATTGTGACCGCAACCCGCTCCGCTACCCAGATCTGAAAAGCAAACACGCCCGCATAGACGAACAGCGAAAAGAGCTTGGTGGCATTGTGTACGCGCCGGGCATCGATGGCGTGAGGCTGGATCATCCAGAACAGCGCATCCTGCCAACTCAATCCCTCGAGCCGCCGGTATGCCAGAACGCACATAAGGCTGAACCCGGCAAATACTACGAGAGGCAGCCACAAGCGGCGCAGGAAAACCAGTGCGATTCGGAACATGAGGCAGAGATACTACAGCAAGTCCGCTGGGAGAACAACGGCAATGCCGCCGATTGGAAAGGACAACCAACCCAAATCGTTTTTTCGATTCGCGTAAGCGAAAAAGATGCAATCGATGATCAAGGCCCGGACTCAGCGAAGCAACTGCCGCAACTCGCGGCGCAGAATTTTCCCTGACGCCGTCTTGGGAACGGCTTCGATAAAATGCACCTGGCGCGGCTGTTTGTAGTGGGTCAATCGATCGACGACGAAGGCGCACAACTCCTCTTCCATCTTCTTACACGTAGCAAATCCGTCGCGTAGCGCTACGAACGCCACAGGAATTTCGCCTGCCGCTGCGTCCGGACGACCCACAACTCCGCACTCCCTTACCGCGGGATGTTCCAGCAGCACCGCTTCCACCTCGGCCGGGGCTACGGGGAATCCTTTGTACTTGATCATTTCTTTGCGGCGGTCGACGACGCGGTAGAAACCTTGGCGGTCGCGCGTGACGATGTCGCCGGACCAATACCATCCGTCGCGCTGCACGGCCGCGGTCGCGTCCGGCTCGTTCCAGTAACCCAACATGAATTGCGGACCGCGCATCACCAGTTCCCCTGGCTCGCCCTCGGAAACTTCAGGCGCAATGCTTGCAGAGATTTCCGGATCACCTTGCCCGATCACGCGGCACTCCGTCTGTGCCAGAGGATGACCGATCGAATCTGGACGATATAGTTCCGGTTCCAGATAACCCACGTGCGTGACCGGCGAGGCCTCGGTCATGCCGTACCCCTGGCAAACTGGGATGCCGGTGAGGGCTGTGAATCTTCGCGGAAGGTCGGGCGGCAGTGGAGCCGCTCCGGATTTCACCCAGCGCAGTTTGTGATTCGTGGGAAATTGTTCCGCCTCTGCCGCCAGGCACAACGCATTCATTGCCGGAGGGACGAGTGGCATCATGGTGATCGATTCGTCGACGAGCAACTGGGTGAGCTGAGGAACGCTGAAGCGCGGCATCAGAACCAGCGTAGCCCCCAGGATCAGCGCCGGATTGAGCAGCACGTTCAGTCCGTAGATGTGATAGAGCGGCAGAAAGCAAAGGATACTGTCGTTGGAATTGAGCGGAGTCGCATGCGGCCCCAGAAACTGATACACGTTGGCGACGAGGTTGTAATGCGAGAGCATCACACCCTTGGGCAGGCCTGTGGTGCCACTCGAATACGGTAGCGCGGCCAGAGACTCTTTTGACGGGCAACCGGGTTCAGGCAGCGTAGCGCTCACGCTCTTCAGCAAATCGGCAAGGGGCTCGGCGCTGCTTCCCTGCTCGCGAGTACAAAACACTCGCCGCAAATTCGGCAACCCGGCAAGATTGATGCCGCGAATATTTGGACCATCGGTAATCAAGAACACGGCGCCGGAATTTCCCAACTGATGGCGCACCTCGCGCTCGCGATAGGTGGGATTCAGCAGCGTCGGAATTCCACCGGCGAGGGTGGTCGCATGATACGCGGCACAGAACTCCCAGGAATTGCACAAGAATATGGCGACAACTTCTCCCGGCTGCAACCCCGCCGCGACCAATCCTCGGGCCAGCGCTTCGACTGTCTCTGCATATTGCCCATAATTAAGCCGTCGCCCGCAGGAAGTGTCGACCAGCGCGGTTTTATCGGGATGTTCCCGGCACGATGCGAGGATGGCATCATGTAGGAAGACATTACTGGGATCCGCGTAGAGTTGGGTGCGCAACATTAACGGGGATGATTGTACCTAAGAGCGGCTGAGGCTGCGTTCTTTCCAACCCAAGCGCGCTCAGCTCACTTCCCTTGCTTGGCGGCAAACTCCACCAAACCTTTTAACGTGTCGAGAGGGATCTGGCTGACGTTTCCAACCGTGCGGCCGTTGATGAAGAGAGTTGGTGTGCCGGTGACGTTGACTTCCCTACCCAGAGCCAGGGAAGTCTCCACATGAGCTTTGGTCGCCGCAGTGGAAGCGCAAGCCGCAATGTCCGCGCCTTTGACGCCGGCTTCGTTGGCCAGCGCAGTTAGTTTTTCGTCGGCGTTTTCTGCGGTGATGTCAGCTTGAGTGTCGTAGGTTTTGGCGATGAATTTCCAAAAGGCATCGTTCGACGCGTGCGCCACACAGTCGGCATAAGCAGCGCCTTTGGCCGCCCAGTTGTGCATCTCGAGTGGAAAGTTCTGGAAGACGAAACGCGCGGTGGGTTCGGCGGTGACGAGCGCTTCGATCGAGGGCTGCGCGGCTTTGCAAGCCGGACACTGCAGGTCGCCGAACTCCACAATCGTGACCGCCGCATCCTTCGGTCCGCGGGATGGACCGTTGATTCCCTTCTGCAGCGTCTTCATTGCGGGATCGAAGGGCCGGGGACCGAATGGAATAATCTCGCCGATCACGGCGTGATCACCATCCGGCGTCACGTAGAACCGGCTGATTTGCTGGCCCTGCGGACTAGCGAGAATCACGTCAACCTGAGCCAGACCGGGCACGGGCGCGGGCTTGATGCTCGAAATCTTCCAGCTCACCTGCGACTCATAGCCGAAGGTCTGCTGCAGGAAGGAATCTACCGTGGCTTCCGAGGGAAGGTTGACGGCTGGGGCCGAGACTGCCTTAGTCGCGGGCTTCGCCATCGTTGACGATTGAGCGGAACTCAGGCTGCAAATAACCAGGCTGCACGTAATTAAGAGAGCAAAAATCAGATTAAAAGAACCGCGCATAATTTCCTTTCGGTTTAAGAATCACTATCGCGCACGACTCACCGGACGCCGAAGAATCCATGTGAATATCTGTCAAACCTCGCTCTTCGCTGCGATTGGAAAACGGCGGCCGTAGCCGAAGGCCTTGGAAGAAATCTTAATGCCCGGTGCGGCCTGCTGGCGCTTGTACTCGGAGCGGTCGACCATTCGCATGACGCGGCGCACCAAATCGATATCGAAATTGTGATCGGCGGCGATGCGTTCGGCGGAGCGTGCGTCTTCCACGTAATCTTCGAGCACGACGTCGAGAATTTCGTAGGGCGGCAGCGAGTCGCTGTCCTTCTGATCGGGCCGCAATTCGGCGGAGGGCGGCTTCTCCAGCGTAGCCTGTGGAATGACCAGCTTCCGCGAATTCACGTAATGACTGAGCCGGTAAACCAGCGTCTTCGGCACGTCCGAGATGACTGCGAGGCCGCCCACCATGTCCCCGTAGAGTGTACAGTAGCCCACGCCCAACTCGCTTTTGTTGCCTGTGGAAAGCACGATGGCTCCGAACTTGTTGGAGAGCGCCATCAGCAGCGTGCCACGGGCGCGCGATTGAATGTTCTCCTCGGTCACGTCTTCCTTCCGACCCGCAAACACTTCCTGCAAAGTTTGGCGGTAGGCCTGCACCGCGGCGCCGATAGAGAGCAACTCGAAGCGAATGCCCAGATTTTTCGCCAGCGCACGGGCGTCGTCGATTGAGCCCGGGGAAGAATATGGACCGGGCATGCCGACGCCGGTTACGTTCTCCGCGCCGACGGCATCGGCGGCGATGACCGCGGTGAGCGCCGAATCGATGCCGCCACTGAGTCCGATGATGGCTTTTTGAAATCCGCACTTGCGGATGTAATCGCGCGTGCCCAGCACCAGCGCAGAGTAGACGCTGGCTTCCTCGCCTTCGATCTGTTCATGCAAGTCATGTTCATGCAAATCACGGATGAGAGCTTTCGAATCGAAGTAGATGAGGTCTTCTTCGAACGAACGCCCTTGCGCGATGACATCGCCCTGCGGATTCAGCACCAGGCTGGAGCCGTCGAAGACGAGGCTGTCATTGCCTCCGACCTGATTGACCAAGGCGACCGGAACTTTGTGATGGCGGGCGATGGTAGCCAGCATGTCGCGGCGCAGTTCGCGCTTGCCGATCCAGAAGGGAGAGGAAGAAATGTTGAGCACGAAATTGCCGCCGGCGCGAATCAGAGATTCGATGGGATCGACCGTGTACAGGCGCTTGGGCCAAAACAGTTTGTCGTTCCAGGCGTCTTCACAGATGGTGAGCGCCATTTGATTGCCGCAGAATGAAAACAAATCCTGGCTTCTGGCCGGCGCGAAGTTGCGCATCTCATCGAAGACGTCATAGGTGGGCAAGAGCATCTTCGATTGCACGAAGGCGACTCTGCCATCCTGTAACAATGCGGCGGAGTTCATTACCGCCTTGCCGGTGGCGGATTCGGCGGGAGTGACCAAACCGCAGATTACGGCGATGCCGCGGGTTTCGGCTGCGATCTGCTCGACGCTGTCGCGATTGCGGGTGACGAAGGATGGGCGCTCGACCAGGTCGCGGGGCGGGTAGCCGCAGACCGATAACTCTGGGAAAAGAATCAGCCCCGCGCCGGCGGATTGCGCCCGGTGGGAGTACTCGACGATCTTATTGCGATTGCCGGGGAAATCTCCGACCGTGGGGTTGATTTGGCCGAGCGCAATCTTCACCTATTCAGTGTAAAGCTAAAGTCGGCTTCCGGCGTTTGGCTTCCGGCTCCGGCGATTCGGTCTGCGATCCAGATTGAAAAAAATCACAGATCGATCTGACTAAAATATCTGGAATCATCGAGTTGCAGTTTTTTGGTCCGCGTCGATCTGGCTAAAATCTTGAAAGCAAATAAGTTGCTCGTAAAATATTACCTTCAAAGGATTTATGCGATCTTGCCTGGACTAACCGCCCTGGAATCAATGGGCTGATCGCAAAATATTGCAATCGCAGAAGTTATCTCATTGCTATTCTTATGTCAAAGAGCTAATGCGTATAGTCATAGGGTCTCAGCTTTGAGAATTGGCGTCAAGAGAATTCTGCAAGACCTGACTTCACTGCGGGCCAAAGCTGAACTTTACTATTTCCAAAGTTTCCGTGGGCCCGGGCTGATACTTCCACTGCTTGACCGCGCGAGCCAGAGCGTCTACGAGCAGAGGGTGGCCGCCGAGGACTTTCACTTCCTTCACCGTTCCATCAGGCCGCACTAGCGCCTGCACCTGGGCTGTTCCCGTCAGCTTCATCCGTTCGGCGATCGCGGGGTAGTCCGGGGGAGAGCTGCGCTGCAGCCGGCGGGCTCCCGCCACTGGCGATGGCGAGTTCGATGGCGCCGGGTCGGAAGAACCGTAGTCGGCTTTGGCTAGCGACAGAATTTTCGAACTGAAATGTATCTGGGAGCGGTCGAGCGCGTCAGGATTGACTTCAAAACGGACGCTGCCGTGTTGGCGGACGAGATTGATCATGCCGCCTCGCCGCAGAAAGGAGTCGTCCTCGCCCACGAAAAGCACGCCCGAGCGAGCCAGACTCTCGATCGCGGCCTGGGTATGCTTCTTTTCGGGCGCCCGAAGGAAAACGATCTGGCATTGTTTCATGTCCGCTTCGGAGCTGACGTATTTCACCACCAAGGGGTGGGTCCCGATGAATTTCCCCGCGACCACTCCCCTCAAGACTTCGAGAAACTCTGCGTCTCCGCCGCCAACTCCGATCACCAGGGGTGACGGACCATCCGGCAAGGCAGTGCGGGGCCAGTCCGACAGCTTGGCGAAGTTGAGAAGATATGCCGCTTTGACCTGGTCTTCCGTCACATTCTGCTGCCCCAGCGCCAGAAGTTGAAAGACCAGACAGGCAAGAACAATTCCCAGGGCGGCCCGCAAAGCTGTCCGCCAGGGCAACGATTCGCCTTTGCCCGAGAAATGCATTCTGACCCTCAAAACCTGCCTGTGATTTTGATGCGAAAGTTTCGTCCGTCCTGCTGAATGGCATCTTCTGGATCTTCGGGCCGGCCGGGGTCGAAATATTTTTTGTCCAGGACGTTGAAGATGCTGGCCGCCACGTCGAGATGTTTTCCCATCGTGTGTCCCAGTAAGTTGAGATTCAGAACCTGATAACTGCTGAGGGAGTTCTGCAAAAGCGTCAAGCGTCTCCCTAAGAATTGCCCCTCGACCCCTGCAAATAACCAACGGTGGACGAGCGGGGCAGTCAGATTGAACTTCGCCATATGGCGAGGAGAGTTATCCAGCTCCGGATGCCCGGCACTCTCGTTGTACGCATTCACGTAATCGAAGTTGGCCCTACCCTGCAATCCGTTGTTCGCTCGCCCACTGAATTCAACATCCATTCCCGTAGCCTGCGCACTGCCGGCGTTTTGGTACTGAAAGTTACCGTCCGCGGGAACCAGCACGAGCGTAATCAGATCGGTAATGCGGTTGCGATACACCCCGCCGGAAAGCTGAAAATATTGTCCCAGGGCTTGGTCCGCTCGAGCCTCCAAACTCTGAATGTGCTCGGGCCGAAGGTTGAAATTGTTGTCGTAGAAAGATCTGAAGTTGGGGGACGTCTCATAAACATCGGGAGCGCTAAAGGCATTGCCATATAGCAGCTTGAGAGTAGTTTTCTCGGAGGCACGGTAAATCAGCGCCGCGCGCGGGTTGGCGGTTCCGCCAAAAGTGGAGTAGTGGTCATAGCGGACTCCGGCGTTTAGCGTGAGGCGGCTGGTAATACCGAATTCATCCTGGGCGTACAGAGCGGCTATCGAGGAACTGTTGGGCACCGGAGTAAAAACATTGGGAGGGTTTAGAAGATCCCCTTGGTCCTGGCGAAGGTTGTTTCTAATCTCCGACCCGAGGGTAAGGTGATTACGCTCGAACAGATCGCGGCTCAGTTTGACTTCTCCCGTCCACCAGTTTCCGCGGAAGGAAAATGTATCCAGCACAATCGGTGCGCCGGCCGCGACCGGCGCTTCAGGGACCGGCCCTTGCAAGCGGGCCTGGTCATAGCTGGTATGCGCGTCCACTTGCCACTTTCCGATCGAGTGCTGATAGCCCAAATTGAGGTATTGATGGCTGTCGATGTTGTAATCACCGGGATCGTTGAATACCGCGCGGAAATAAGCTGTTGGGACTCCCTTGTCGCGGGTGCTGAATAATCCTTGCAGCGTGAAGCCATGAAAAGTGAGCGTGGCCAGAATGTGCTTGTAGGATTCATAGTCCGTGCCGCTGGTAATGCCATTGTTCGTGGCCGGACTGTTGAACTCAGGAAAAAACAACGTCTGGCCCTGGCTGTTGTAGAAGGTGCCGGAAAGAAGCACGCCCAGGCCGTGAAATTGATGGCCGTAAGTCGCTCTGCCCTCAAAGGTGCCAAAGCTTCCTGCCTGGAAAGAAAGCTCCCAGTTCTTCAGTTGTTTCGCCGTCCGAGTAAAGACGTTGATAACCGCGAAAAAAGCGTTCGCGCCATAGAGGGAAGAACTGGGCCCGCAGACAATCTCTACCCGGTCGATCATGTCCACATCTACCAGAAACTCGTTGCCCAGCATCGCCTGGCCCAGAACGTTATTGTTGATGCGATGGCCGTCGATCAACACCAGGATCCGGCTGTTCCAGTCTCCCAGGCGTCCGAAGCCGCGCACGCCGACGAAGGTGTAATCGCGGTCGTAGGTAACATAGAAACCGGGGACGCTGCGCAGGATGTCGGCCAGGTTGCGATAACCGAACTCCTGGATCTCGTCAGAGGTGACGACCGTGACCGAAGCGGGCGCTTCACTGGCACTCTGCATATGCTTTGAGGCGCTATAAACCTGAATGTTCCCCAATTCTTCCAGGCTGGCATCGCCGATGTCTTTGCTTCCTTGCCGGGCCGATGCGGGCAAGGCAAACAACAAGCATGCAACCAGGCATGCGCCCACGGGGATGCGCCAGCCCGCCACGGAGCCCACGCGGCCAAGCGATGGTGCGGACCAACCTCTTTCGGGGACACTCATGGAGCCTCCGAGACTGTGGCAGGCGTGAGCCTTGGCCTTGAAGCAGCACTCACACCCCTACGGTCATCTTCGGCAGATCTTGATTCTTCTCTAGTGGGTTGGATTGATTACTTCGGGTCACAACAAAGCGGAAGCTTTCTAGTCCATTCGCAGGAGCCCGGTCGCGGCTAAAGCCTTGTCTTTATCGGTTCTGGGAGGGCACGACTCAACGCCGTGCCCTTCCCAAAACGATTTGCGAGGTACTTCCTAGTTAGATGAGAACCGCCAGGTCGCCGACGCTACCGATGATGGCGCTCGGCAGGACGGGCACGGCCTTCGCGCGCGGCGCGCCGTTCTCCTTCGTCGCGTCGGATCAGCCGGTGACCTTCGACGCGGGGGGCAGGACCCCAACGATGCACTCCGGCGTATCCGGGATGAACGTAGAAGCGACGGTTCGCCCAACTGCGTCCCCAGGGCGCGCCGCCGATGAATAGCCCGTGGCCACCCCAGTCAAAGCGGATTGCTCCCCATCCCCAGGGGGCGAACGCTACCCCGAGGTTGATGCCAAAGCCCCAGCCGATCGCGCCTCCCACGAAAAATCCCGGGTGCGGCGGCCAGAAAACCACCAGCGGATCGTAGGCCGGAACCCAGATAAAGCCCGGATTCACGGGATCGATATCGATGTAGGGACCAGCGGTATTCACGACGACTTGATCGTTGCTGCGCAGGTAGCCGTAATCCTTCGCCTTCTGGCGCATGCGTTGGACGGCATCCATTACGTCCTGACGTTGTGCGAGAAAAGCATTGCCCAGATTCTGTGTCCAATCCATGTCGGAAGCCATGGTGTCGAGGACCGACGGGAAAGGAAGCAGGGCCTGGACGCTGGGGTCCCATGGGAGATGGTCGTCGGTGATGGCCTGGGCGAGCGCATCGCCGGTCAGGTAGTGGTGCTCGTCGGCCCATTTT
The DNA here is from genome assembly GCA_050012155.1 of Candidatus Sulfotelmatobacter sp. Classification (GTDB taxonomy): domain Bacteria; phylum Acidobacteriota; class Terriglobia; order Terriglobales; family Acidobacteriaceae; genus Sulfotelmatobacter. Next base: position 102,533 of record JBEKHS010000004.1, read on the forward strand.
GCGGCATCGGGAATCTGGTCGGGAAAGCCCGCGGCGGCCAGAACCTGGGCCAGCAGTGAGTCGGGATAGAGCGCGACCCGGGAGACCAGCTTGTCGAGTTGATCCGAAGAATAGGAAGGCGGTGGTCCCTGGTCGGGAGGCGGTGGAGCTTCGGCCTGAGCCGGAGGCGGAGCTTGATCTTGGGCCAGCGCCGGGAGAACGCACCACGCGGCCAGGAGCGCCACGGCTAAAATCGCCGTCGTGAGTTTTGTGTGGCGTGTTGAAGTTCGCATGTATTTCCTTTCTATTAGCATTTCGTCTCTGATGTATTTAACCCAACTTCATCCGGATTGTTGCTCTCAAACGATTAATGGATGGATGCGTTTGCCCGTATGTTTGTTGCTAGGATTGTAGCTGGCCGGGCGGTCGGGCGAAATACGAAGCGGCAGGATGATTGCAAAACAGGGGCCGGATCCAGCGACTGCAACGCTGGCTCCCTGGAATCGAGTCTCAGAGGGTCAGGTAGAATTTCGAGTGCCGAGGAGTGGCGCAATGAAGGTTGTTACCGAATACCTAAAGCTTCATACAGAGACGCATCGAGCATACATCCACCTCACGCCGCAGGTGGAAGAGATCGTGCGAAAAAGCGGAGTTCAGGAGGGGATGGTTTTGGTCTCCGCGATGCATATCACGGCAGGCGTTTACGTGAATGATAATGAGGGTGGCTTGATTGAGGACATCGACCAGTGGCTGGAGCACCTGGCTCCGTTTCGCAAGAACTACAAGCATCACGAAACCGGGGAGGACAACGGCGATTCACACCTGAAAGCGCTGTTGATTCACCATGAGGTGATCGTTCCAATTACCGGCGGCAAACTCGATTTAGGAATGTGGCAGCGAATCTTCTACGCGGAGTTCGATGGGCAGCGCGACAAGCGCGTGATCGTGAAGGTCATGGGGGAGTAAAGCAGTGGCCAGTTGCCAGTGGCCAGTTGCCAGTGGCCAGTTGCCAGTTACGGGTTTCGGATCCTTCTTGATCTTTTTGATCTACGCAACGTCCGGGCTCGATCGCTTGGGAAATCTGCGGGCAATTTCGAGCCGGGTGCCAGCTTGGCTCGCATTGCCCGCCGATGCTTTCAACGCCAGTCAACCGAAGCCAGCAGGGTCACGTTCTCGCCGCACCTTGCGCGGTTTGGGTTTGATCCTTGTGGCTCCGAATAAGGCATCCAGCCGGCTTACCCGGTTCCCAAACTTCGGATAGAAAAGTGCGTCCGCCGGTGCGCGTGAACAACAGCCGTGGTTTGCTCGGTCCAGCACTGATCGCGGCAACGTCGGTTACGACGGCCTGGTATAGCTGGCCCTCCGTGCTGCGCACTGTCAGCACCTCGACGGAGTCCTTGCCAGCAACGGAGTTGAGCAGAGATTGGAACTTGTAGGTTCCGGCGGGGAAGGTTCGATTTCCAACAACAAACTCGAAAGGAACCTTTACGCTGAGAACCGGGTGATTGGCGACCTGCGCCTGGCCGATACTTGGACACAGCGACACGATCGACAGAACCATCAGCGACAGAACAACCAGAGAAATTGCGCCCTTCATGAACTCCCTCCTATGGTGCTTGCGATTTTCTGACTGCGTACTTCTTTCGGGAATAGTGACGCCGAGAGCGATTTCGTTTCAGTCACCTTTCCCCCGCTTGAGGTTGTCTGCGAATTAGATTCGGCGGCATGTAGTATCCTGACTTGCCTAACGGCCCTGAGTTCAGTGAAATCTTTCGCAATGGTCGTGCGAGATACGAATTGGAGAGAAAAATATGGCAGACGAAGCTCAAGAGTTGCGCGAGCAGGCGGAGAAAGCGAGGGAGGACCGCTCTCTGGCGGCGGTGTCGCTGACCATGGCGGTGCTGGCAGTGCTGGTCGCGGTGGTGTCGCTGCTGGGGCATCGGGCGCACACGGAGGAAGTCGTGCTGCAGGCAAAATCGTCGGATCAATGGGCGTTCTACCAGGCCAAGAACATTCGTCAGCATGAGGACGAACTGTTCGTGGCCACCAACAATGCCGGGACGGCGGCCGATGTCCGCGAAAAGTACAGCCAGGAGGCTGATCGCTACAAGAAAGAAAAAGATGAAATTCAGGATGAGGCGAAGAAGTTGGAGCGAGAGGTTGCGATGGAAAGGAGTCGCGCCGATCGGTACGACCTGGCAGAAGTGTTCCTGGAGATTGGTTTGGTGATTACATCGATCACGCTCTTATCCGGGCGCAGAATTTTCTGGCATTTGGGAATTGTATTGAGCGTGGTGGGAGTGGCAGTAGCTGTAATGGGGGCGCTGGTGCATTGAGGACAGGCCGCGAGGAGCGAATTCGGGGTCAGAGAGAAAGACGAATGCCCGGCATAGGTGCCGACTAATCGGCACTGCAGGACGACATCAGCACGGGAGACCGCATAAAATGCAAAGAATTGCGGTCGGACGATTCCCCAGGATCTGGCACCTTAAATGCACGTGCTGGGCAATCTGGCTGCGCTACAAGTCTGGATTGAACAGCGGTCGGCGGAGGGCGTTATGCTCAGCCACTGTGCTAATTCGCAGTGCCTAAAACCATTTCTTCGTTTGGGTCAGGGCAAGCTCTTTCTGGTGGAAACATCCTCTGTGGCGAAGTCGGAAGGGATGACGCCTTCTCCACGCATGCGGCAACCGCCCCGGCGCCTGGAGCGATACTGGCTGTGCGACCAGTGCGCTGCTGTTTGGACGCTGGTTCACGATCGGCAGAAAGGCATCGCGTTGTTGCCGCTCCAGCCGCCGGTGGGCTCGAATGTGGTCGCAACAAAGGTCTACCGAGAGACCGCGTAACGGGAACGACCTGCTTGAGCTCCCATCTAAGCGCACTCGCACCGTGATTTCGTCGCGTTCCTTCGGCGAGATCGCGCGAAGCGTGTTCCGCAAAGAGGATTCGATCCCGCTCCGCGACGACAGATTTCCTCTGTTATAATCGAAAAGCCCTAATGGTGCTGTTTCACATCCGTGCGGAAGTGGTGGAACTGGCAGACACACCATCTTGAGGGGGTGGCGCCGAAAGGCGTGGGGGTTCAAATCCCCCCTTCCGCACCATTGCATTCATTCCGAACAGTTTAAGGATCTCTCGATTCCATGATCATTCTCGTCACCATCATCCACGTGATCGTTTGTTTGTTTCTGATTGTGGTTGTCTTGCTGCAAAGCGGCAAGGCCGGGGACATCTCGGCCGCCTTCGGCGGACAGGGCAGTCAGGCCGCGTTTGGACCGCGCGGCGCAGCTACGACGCTCTCCCGAGCGACTACCATTTCGGCGGTTCTCTTCATGCTGACGTCGATCACGCTCTCCGTCAACGCCATTAAGCAGGGCGGACCCAAGTCGGTGCTGGAGGGAGTGAAATCGGCTCCTGTCAAAACACAGCCAGCAACGCCTACGCCGGTCCCGGCCACTCCTCCAATAAAGAAGTAAGCATAGAAGTTTGATCGTCGGCATTCGATCATAGAAGCTCAGCCCAGGTGGAGTTTGACCGCGCGGGCCGCGGCGAAAAGCTTCGCTTGTGCAGTCTTCTTCCCGGCTGCTTGCGGGTTTTGCTGTAATTGTATTTCCTCCATGCGGGTGCTACCATCCGATCATCGGCTGTTATAGCCGGGAGGGTTTTGCCATGTCGGACAGTGAAAGCAATGGAAGCAATAGTTTTGGGTGGTTCTTAGCTGGGCTCGGTTTGGGTGCCCTAGCGGGAATTCTCTATGCGCCGCGGGCGGGCAGCGAGACGCGTGATGTGCTCCGCGCTCGGGCCGAAGAAGGGCGCGATTACGTGCGCAGCCGGGCACGGGAGGCTCGCGACCAGGCAGCGGGATGGGTGGACCGCGGCCGCGAGGTTGTCAATCAGCAGAAGGACCAGTTCCGCGCCGCCTACGAGGCCGGCAAGCAAGCCTATCAAGAGGCTACGACCGAAACTGGAGGACCTAAAAACCTGTAAACTCTTGCTGCAGAGAGTTCAGCTCAGAAGCGCCTATGGAAAACCTTATTCCACTATTCATCGCCTTGACAGGACTCGCGGTGCTTTTGCAGGCGGGCATTCTTGTGGCTTTGTATTTGGCTGTGCGCAAGAGCAGCGAGCGCATGGAGGCGCTGGCGGTTGAGGTGAAAACCAAAGCTCTACCTGCTTTGGAGACGACACAGACGATGCTGGCCGAGCTTCACCCGAAGCTGACGGTGATCGCCGACAATCTTACCGAAACGACGCACTCGGTGCGCGCGCAAGTGGAGCGCATGGACGCCACGGTGAACGACGCAGTGGATCGAGCACGACTGCAAATCATCCGCGCCGATGAGCTGCTCACTCGCACGCTCGACCGCGTGGAAGAGACTTCCGACATGGTGCACAAAACCGTGATCTCGCCCGTGCGCCAATTCTCAGGGCTGATTCAAGGCGTCACGGCGGGTATCGAATTCCTGCTGGGTAACCGCGCCCGCAGAAATGGCAACAGCCGCGAAGCGCGCCGGCCGGTGCCGCAGGACGAGATGTTCATCTAAAAGTATTCAATGTTCCGCCGTGAATTTTTCGCGGCAGTGAACTGCGATACAACGTTACTTCCTAGCATTCACCCATGCGCTATCTGGTTCGAGCCCGCATTAAACAAGGTCGCGAAGGCGATCTCCTGAAGGCCATTGCGAATGAAACGCTCGGCCAGGGCTCGGTCGCCGAAGGTGAATACCTGCGCAACATGGGCGATGCGCGGCTCTGCGACGACGAGACGGTTCGCTGGGTGGAAGTCTGCTACTGCCCGACGCCGCTGCAGGAAGAACGGCCCTACTGGGAAGAATACTTCGACCTCACGAAAGTGCAGGACGCGCATGACCGGCGAAACTGCCGTGATGAGAACGGGAGCGAGCCCTGGGCTTGTGGCGATTGCGATTGCACGGCGAGGCTGGAGCAGAAGCTGAAGACATCCGGAGTACCCTTCGTTCATTCGCTCGGCGATTCGCTCTGCGCCGGGACGCTCTGTTCGAGGAAACGATAAGTCGAATTCTATTTCGGCGGTGGGGAAGGCGCGATCTGCACTTGTACGGCGTGAACGTTGTCAGATTTCGCGGTGTCGACTGAGACCACACCGAAACTGCCGTTGGCATCGCGCATCTGGATTGTCTGCACGGCTTGCGCTCCGGAAGAACCCGGCCGAACGGAGTCGTTCGTGAGTATGGTCACTTGCAATCCGCCGCCCGGGTCACCGGGTGCGGGTTGTTCTACCTGACGCTGAGTGTTTTGCTGACCGGTGGGGCTGGTGCTCTGCTTCGTAGTTGCGCGTTCTACCAGATGCAGGCTGCCATCTCGAGGCGCCCCCGGAACATCGATCGAATAAGTTTCCACGGTGCTACTCTTGTTTGCTGAACTCTTGTCTGCTGAATCCGCGGAGTCCGTGCTCACGGTGCGAGAGACTTCCGCCAATTTGCCGTTAGCGTCGGGGCGCGAGATGCGCTCCTCTGTGGTGCGGTTGCTGCCGTCTTGCCGCGTAGTGGCCTGCTCGACTTCGCTCACTTGCCAGTTGCCGTTGACATCGGGAAGCAGCGTAGTTTTCTGTAATTCCACGGTGCCCTTCCCTTCTTGTTTACGGCGCTCTTGCACCATCATCGTGGGAGTCAGGCCGCCATCCGCGCCCGGCAGCATCACCGTTTTCTTTGTCTCCTCGACGTCTTTGCCGCTCCTTTTTGTCTCCTCGATTTCGCGTTGCACCAACTGAAGGTTGCCGTTGGCATCGGGATTCGAGGTAGAACGCACTACGGAAGAATCGCCTCCCGGTCGCGTGCGCGTTTCTTCTTCTGTGACCTGCACCAGCGTTTTGGCGCCATCGGCATCGCGGCCGTAAGTGCGCGTGGTAGTTCGTGTGGTGGTCGAGTCGACTTTCACAGTCGTTTTTTCGATGTCCTGGTAGGGTTCGAAATTTCCATCCGAGTCGCGGCGCTGGAGCGACTGATTATCGACCGTGCGATTGCCGCTTTGGGTGTGACTTTCGATCGTGCGCGAGGAGTTGGCGCCGTCGCTTTGCGACTGCGTGATGTCTGTCCATGACTTGCTCGCATCGTCCGACTGAGAATTCGATGTTTGCGCCCAAAGCGGAAATGCAAAACAGAAATACCCTAGAACTGCGAACAGTATGATCTTGCTCGAATGCTCACTCCGCATGTCTATTATTCTCTTACTGCAAGGATTTGATGTCCAGTTACCCAGCAGCTTTCATGATTGTCCGCCCGGCGGCGAAAGGATTCATGGCTTGCCGTCGGGCCGCGGACATCCGTCCGAATTGCGCACTACACTAGAAGCTATCTAGCTATCTCATAATGAGCCGAAGGAGTAAACCGCCGAGTCCCTCAGCGGCTAAAGCCAGCTTCTCTAATTGGCTCTGGATGGCACGACTGAAGGTCGTGCCCTTCCCGAACCCATTTATGAGATAGCTTCTAGTTGCGCGATCTTTATCGATCTTAGGAAAATAACCTGATCGCTTCGACTATGCCGAATACGCCAAAACTTACATTAGCAATGCTTCTGGACGCGGTGCGCACCACGATTGCGGCGGTGGTATCGCTGCTGCTGGCTCGTATTCTAAAGCTTCCCGAGTCTTATTGGGCGCCGATTTCCGCCATCGTGATTATTCAGTCCACGATCGATCCGAGGATCGTGTCATGGCAGCGTTTTGCGGGAACCGCTTTGGGCGCGGCGCTGGCAGCGTTGATCGGCACGTTCTTCCACTCCAGTATGCTGGTATACGCAGTTGCAATTTTCTTGTGCGGTGCGCTGTGCGCGCTTCTCCGAGTGCGGGGCGCTTACCGCTTTGCGGCGATCACGCTGAGCATCATTCTACTGATCGAACACCAACGTCCGGCGTGGATCGTGGCCTCGCATCGCTTTGTGGAAGTGTCGCTCGGCATCGCGGTCGCGCTCGCCTTGGCTGAGCTGTGGCCGATTCGCGCGTGAGTTCTCATCTACGCGAAAGTCTACGCGATCCAGATTTAAACGATCCAGATTTAGACGATCCAGATCTAAGCGATCCAGGCTCCGCCGACGACGATGTCGTCGTCGTAGAAAACTGCGGCCTGACCCGGAGTGATGGCGCGCTGGGGCTGATCGAAGGAGACTAGAACCTCATCGTCATTGACTCTCTCAAGCAAAGCGGGGGCAGGGTCGTGGCGGTGCCGAATCTTCACGGACACGCGCATGGGCGCGCGCAGGTCGTCCACTGAGATTAAGTTGACGCGGCGGGCGCAAAGTGTTCGCGAATACAGGTGCTCGTCGCCGCCGACCACAACCTGTTTATCGGCTCCGTTGATCTGGATCACATAAAGCGGTGATCCGGTCGCCACGCCCAGGCCCTTGCGCTGGCCGACGGTGAAGTTGTGAATACCGGCGTGCTCGCCGATCACTTCGCCATTTGTCGTGACCAGTTCGCCTGCAGTATCCGGCAGAGCCTCGCCACTCTCGGCGAGGTAGGCATCGATGAAGCGCTTGTAGTCGCCGCCGGGGACGAAGCAGATCTCCTGCGAATCGGGCTTCTCGGCAAGCGCCAGGCCCTGCTTGCGGGCGAGTTCCCGAACCTCCGGCTTGGTCATTCCACCGAGCGGAAACAGCGTGCGGCTGAGCTGCTCCTGAGTGAGGCCGAAGAGGAAATACGTCTGGTCCTTGCTGCGGTCGGCGGGACGCGTAAGCAGCCAGCGTCCGCGAGCGTCGTCGTACACCACGCGAGCGTAGTGACCGGTGGCGACGCAATCAGCGCCAATCTGTCGCGCAACCACGAGAAGCTGATCGAACTTCAAGTGGTTGTTGCAGAGGCTGCAAGGGATCGGCGTGCGTCCCGAAAGATATTCCGCGACGAACGGGCGCACCACGTCGCGCTCGAAGCGCTCTTCGTGATTGACTACGTAATAAGGGATGCCGAGGTGTTCGGCAACGCGGCGGGCGTCGTAGACATCGTCGAGCGAGCAGCAGCGGCCGGTGACCTGCTCGGGCATGCCTTCGTGTCCAGCGAGGCGGCGCTGGTTCCACAGCTGCATGGTCAGGCCGATGAGGTTGTGTCCCTCCGCGCGGAGCATGGCCGCGACGGTGGAGGAATCGACTCCGCCCGACATGGCCACGGCGATGGTCTTGGAGTTGGTCGAATTCATGATTAGCGCGAAGTCAGGGTCTTTTCCGGCGTGTCGCCGACTGCCTCGTATCTCAACCCTTGCGTTGTTAAACTTGCAACCTGTTTGTCTGGCATAAATAGCATCCAACACTGTTCGTCGGGCTTAGCGTTTGGATACGGTTGGCATCGTAAACGGAGATTGCCCTGGAAAAGGAACTCAGTTGCCATCCTCTCCGCATCGAAGGAAAGACCAAGAAGCTCAAGCTGGTTTAGATTGTCAATTGCAGTTTGAATCAATCCTTTTTTTGACTCCGAGTTAGTCATTTCGTGGGTCTCGGAGTTCAGCGTCCAATCGCACTGATATAGCCAAAGGTGCCAGTCGCCGTGGTAGTGGTGTTGCTGAAGATGTCTCTCCCCGAACTCGATGGTCACAAAACTCCCCCACCCGGCCTTCGCGCCCCATGCTCTTCGCCCGAGCACTGGCTGAAACAGGGTCTCCACTTCTTTTTTTAGTTTCATGCTCATCGCGGAAACAACGCTAAACCCCAGTCTACTATTTCGTCGATTGTTTTGAGTCCCTGTCTCGTAATCTCTTCGTGCAGCCGGCGCCGGTCATGGTTGGAAAACCCTCTGTGCAGAATTGCTTCCAGCCGGCGAACCGCCTCATCAAACTTTCGATTCTGGTCGCGATTTGTCACATCAGCAAGTGGGGCTCAACTCCCGCAGCCGCGCCACCGTCTCCGGCACCATCGCAAGCGCTAGATCAATTTCCTCTGGCGTGTTCTGCTTGCCCAGGCTAAAGCGGATGCTGGCCCGCGCCCGATCAGTCGGAAGCCCCATCGCGACCAACACGTGGGAGGGTTCAATCGCTCCCGACGAACATGCTGCACCGGTAGAAACGGCTAGACCCTTCAGGTCGAGCGAGATGACCATCGACTCACCCTCGATGTGATCGAAATAAATGTTTGTCGTATTCGGGACGCGCGGCGCACCGTCGCCGTTCGCGCCGGCATCTTCGAGCTGGGCCAGAATTCCCTGCTGCAAGCGATCGCGCAGGAGAGACATCTTCTTGTTGTCGCCGCGCTCGAAGCTCTGCATGGCCAGCTCGGCCGCCTTGCCCAGAGCCACAATGCCAGGCACGTTCTCGGTTCCGGCGCGGCGCGAGCGCTCATGGCGTCCGCCGTAAAAAAGCGGCTGAAGGTGCGTTCCCTTGCGAACATAAAGCGCGCCCACACCCTGTGGCGCGTGCATCTTGTGGCCGGAGATCGAAAGCGCATCACATCCGATCCGCTTCACATCGATCGGAACCTTGCCCGCAGCCTGCACCGCGTCGGTATGGAAGTAAACGCCGGCTTCCGCCGCAATTTTTCCAATCTCTTCGACTGGCTGAAGCACTCCGGTTTCGTTGTTCGCCATCATGATCGAAATCAGCTTGGTATTGGGACGCAACGCCCGCCGTACGTCATCGGGATCGACCAGTCCGCGGCCATCGACAGGCAGGTACGTCACTTCACAGCCAGTTTCTTCGAGATGCTTGCAGGCATAAAGAACGGCATGGTGCTCGATGCTGGAAGTAATGATGTGGTCGCCCGCGCTGATCAGTCCCGCAATTGCAAGATTGTCGGCCTCGGTTCCACCGCTGGTAAAAACAATTTCCGCAGACCGGCAGCCCAACAATGACACCACCGAATCCCGAGCACGCTCCACGGCGGCGCGAGTTTCCTGCCCATGGTGATGGATCGACGAAGCATTGCCGAAATGCTCGCCAAAGTAGGGGCACATGGCTTCGAGCACCTCCGGCAGAACCGGGGTGGTGGCGTTGTTGTCGAAGTAAATCCGGGGCATAGGCCTAAGTTAGTATTCTACCCGCTTTCTTAGAAGGCTAGCCTGATTGCCAACCAGAACGGGAAGGAGAATGAGGGACTTGATCAGCCGCGCTTTGTGTGCACGAGTTTTAACGTATCGGCTTGCAGTATCCGCTGAATCTGATTGCGGGCATGCACCGACCACGGCCCTGTAGTGTCGAGCTTTATGTAGGCCTGCCAGTGCTTGAGGGCTTTGCGGGGCTCGCGGGTTTTTTCGAAGGCGAGGGCGAGATTGTAGTGCGCGTCGGCGTAGGTGGGAGCGAGCGTAATCGCCATCTTGTAGGTCTGGATGGCTTCCTGCACGCGGCCAGTCTCGTCGAGAACATTGCCCAAGTCGAAATAAGCCAGTGCGTAGCGAGGGTCGGATTGCAACGCGGCGCGATAGTGCTTTTCCGCCAGCGTGAAATCCTGACGGTTGTAATAAAGAGTTCCAAGATTGATGTGCGCTGCCGCGTGGCTGGATTCAAACTCGAGCACTTTCTGGTAAGCCGCCAGCGCCTCAGTTTGCGTGGCCGGATCTTCCTCCAGCGCGATGCCGCGGGCAAACCAGACGGCGGCCTCGTTTTCCTGCGGTCCCGGCTCAGGAGTGGGAATCGGCGTGCTGGTGACCACTTTTTCGCGGGTCGCGAAGTCCATCACAAACTGGCCCGCAATGGGTTCGAGCAGCCGGCCTTCATGACGGAAGGCCACGCGATGTTTGTTCGTGGAGGACACTCCGGCATCGACCAAAGGATTTCCCATGCCCGAGGCCTGCTTCTGCATGGCCTCCAGCGACTCCCGGATCACGGCCGGCCGCACCCGCATGGCGCACAGATCGCGCACTTTCTTGATCTTCAGCAGGTCGGAAAAAGAGTAGGCGGGAGAGGCCGCAATCAACCCCGCCCGCTCCCAGTTCGGCAACTGGCGCGGCGTGAGGTGAAGAATCCTAATTAAATCGGCTCGACTGTACACGACTATACGCAACTTCCCGCGCCCAATCGGGCGGCGCCGGGTATTACGCGTCATTATGCGCAACTTGCGGCTCGAAACGCAACAGCAAACACTTGTGGAAATCTGTGGAGAACCTGGATGATTTACATGCAGCGAAAATGGTGCAGTCGAGCTGCGCTCGACAGACAGCCGAGGGCGGTTGTCCCCACATAAGAGGAATCAGGCTTAGACGGCCACGGCAGCCTGATACTCCTCATACGTCCCCTTGAAATCCGTAATTTTGTGGTCGCTCTCGAAGTGCCAGATGCGCGTGGCCACTTCGTCGATCAGGTCATGGTCGTGCGACACGAGAAACACCGTTCCCTGATACCGCTGCAGGGAAATATTTAGTGCGTTGATGGCTTCAAGGTCGAGGTGGTTCGTGGGTTCGTCAAGCACCAGCACGTTCGGCTTCTGCAGCATGAGCTTGCAAAAGAGCAGGCGCGCCGCTTCCCCGCCGGAAAGAACGCTGGTCGATTTCGTCGCTTCCTCGCGTTGAAAGAGCATTTGCCCGAGCAGACCGCGGATTTCCTCGCCGACCGCTGCTGGATTCCACTGATGCAGCCATTCGAGCACGGTCGTTCCACCTTCGATCAGGCTGCGGTGATCCTGGGCGAAATATCCGATCGACGCTTCGTGGCCCCAGCTTATTTTTCCGGAATCGACGAATGCACCGTCGTAGCCGCTGGTTTTGCGCAACTCGGCTTCGGGGGTGGTCGGAGAATTCGACAGCAACGCGTTTACCAGGGTCGTCTTCCCTACCCCGTTGCGCCCCATCAGCGCGATTCTTTCACCGCGCGTGATGCTGGCGGTGAAGTCGCGAATCACTTGCTTGTCGCCGTAGGCCTTGCTGAGGTGCTCGACCTCGAGAATGTGTTTGCCCGAAGGCCGTTTCTGCTCGAACTTGATGTAAGGCCGGGCAATATTCGATTTAGCCAGCTCCGTGACCTGCAACCGCTCTACTTCCTTGCGCCGCGACTGCACCTGGCTCGACCGCGTTCCGGCCGCAAAGCGCGCGATGAACTCATTCAACTGCGAAATCTTTTTCTCGCGCTGCGCGTTCTGCGATTCAATCTGCGAGCGCACCTGCGTTTTGGCCAGCACCATTTCGTCGTACGACCCGGTGTAAGTGATGATGGTCTCGTAGTCGATATCGGCGATGTGGGTGCAAATGCTGTTGAGAAAGTGCCGGTCGTGCGAGATCGCAATCACCACGCCGTCATACGCATTCAGAAATCCCTGCAGCCAGTGGATCGAGTCCAAATCCAGATTGTTCGTGGGCTCATCCAGCAACAGCGCCTGCGGATGCCCGAACAGCGCCTGTGCCAGCAGTACGCGAACTTTCTGCCCACCCTGGAGTTCGCTCATCTTGCGGCTGTGAAGTTCCTCGGGAATATCGAGGCCATCGAGTAGAATCGCCGCATCGCTCTCCGCCGTATAGCCGTCTTCTTCGCCGACAATGCCTTCGAGCTCGCCCAGCTTCATGCCGTCTTCGTCGGTCATGTCGTGCTTGGAGTAAATCGCATCGCGCTCCAGCATCGCGGCCCACAAGCGCTTGTTGCCCATGATGACAGAGTCGATTGCCGTGAACGCATCGAAGGCATACTGGTCCTGGCTCAACACTCCGAGCTTGCGGGGACGCACGACCGTTCCTTTTTGCGGTTCGAGTTCGCCGCTTAGCAGCTTCATGAACGTAGACTTGCCCGATCCATTCGGCCCGGTCAGGCCATAGCGCTTGCCCGGCGTAAATGCCGTTGAGACTTCATCAAACAGAATTTTGGCGCCGTAGCGCATCGAAACATTGCTGACTGAAAGCATGATTTCTGGTTTCTCTTCTTCTGCGCTTCGACTGGGAAACTGCTTCAGGAAGCGTTCATCTGAAACTGCGGGGAATTTCCGCCAAAACGGTACGCAGCTGGAGTTAATAGAATATCATGGCGGCGTTTTGAGGCCGTCGGGCCTTTAGTTCCACGGATCGATCAGGGGCGCCGAAATGTCGTCGAAGTGGGCAGCATTGCGTGTCGCCAGGCTGGTGTGTCGCGCCAGGACGATACCTGCGATCATGGTATCGCGGAGATCGCGAGGACGACCCTGCACTCTTCGCAAGGCCATCAAAGCAGCCGCTTGCTGCGCGGCTTCGGTATCAAAAGGAACGATCTGCTCATTCATGAGTGCAAGAACTTCGTTGAATCTTTGACTGAGAAGATCGCGACGCTTACTGTTGGGCATAATCTGCAACCCTAGTCGAATCTCAAAAATCGTAATGGCTGTTATCCACAGGGACAATCGAGGCTGCCGATCAAGCCATCCGATCACCCTTGGACTCGGTGAACGCAGCATAAACTCGGACACTACATTTGTGTCGAGAATGGTCATTCTTCGAAGTTAGGGGGCTTGATCTCGAACCCTCGTAGTTCTTGAATTGGTTCGTCAAGACCAATGTCGGCAAATAAGGCAGCCAATTCCGTCCCGAGACCGAATTCGGATTTCTTCTCTTCCTTGTGTACGGCGGCGCGCAGAATGTCGCGGACTTCTTCCTCCATGCTGCGGCCGTTGCGTTTGGCGCGGCGCTGTAGGCGCGCTTTTACGGACTCTTCGAGATTGCGGACAAGAAGCTGTGCCATAGTCAACCACCATACACTGATATCATGATAGCACTTTAACATGCTATCACGCTATCACGATAAGGGGCTAGTGTCCCCCGCTCAACTCCCTGACGATCGCCCCCACAAACTGCTTGGCATCGCCGAAGAGCATCAATGTGTTCGGGAGGTAGTACAGCGGATTATCGATGCCGGCGAAGCCGGGGCTCATGCTGCGTTTGATCACCATGACGGTATGGGCTTTGTCGACATCGAGGATGGGCATGCCGTAGATGGGGCTGGTGGCGTCGTTGCGCGCGGCCGGGTTTGTAACATCGTTGGCGCCAATCACCAGGGCAACATCGGTTTGCGGGAAATCGCCGTTGATCTCTTCCATTTCGATGAGGCGGTCGTAGGGAATGTCGGCTTCGGCCAGCAGCACGTTCATGTGGCCGGGCATGCGTCCGGCGACAGGATGGATGGCGAAGCGAACCTCGACGCCCTTCTTGGTGAGGATGTCGTAAAGTTCGCGAACTTTATGCTGCGCCTGCGCCACCGCCATGCCGTAGCCGGGTACGATGACTACTTTGTTGGCGGCGGAAAGAATTGCAGCTGACTCTTCTGCCGTGGCGCTGTGTACTGGCTTGGCTTCCTGCCCTCCAGCGACGGCGGCCTGCACCTGGCCGAACGCTCCAAACAAAACATTGGTAAACGACCGGTTCATCGCCTTCGACATGATGACCGAGAGAATCAGACCGGAAGATCCGTCGAGGGCGCCGGCGATGATTAACAGCTTGTTGTTGAGCACGAATCCCATGGCCGCCGCCGACAGCCCGGCATATCCATTCAACAGTGAGATCACGGTCGGCATGTCGGCGCCGCCGATCGGGATGATAAGCATTACGCCGAAGATCACCGAAATACCCACGATCAAAGGGAACAACTGCTTTGCTTCCGGATGCAACACAAGGTAAACCGCACTGGCAATGGCGACCGCCAGCAGCAGAAAGTTGACGAGATTCTGTCCTTTATAAGTGATGGGGCGTTGAGGCAGGATTTCCTGGAGCTTTCCGGCGGCCATCAAACTGCCAGTGAAGGTCAGTCCTCCGAGAATTACCTCCATCGAGAGCACCGACATCATGAACTTGGGAACGTTCGGAGTACGCAGATAAAACTCAGCGGTTCCGACCAGGGTGACGCACAATGCGCCGAAGGCGTGGCTGAGCGCGGTCCGCTGCGGGACGGCGGTCATCTGCACCATGCCGAGCGGGATGCCGATGCCGCTGCCCAGCACGAGGCCGACGGCGATCCATTTGTAGTCGACGATGCCGTAGTGCAGCAAAGTGCCGGCGATGGCCAGCACCATGCCGATTTCACCCGCCCAAATGCCGTGACGGGCGGTGGCTGGCGAACTCATCCACTTCAGCGAGAGGATAAAAAGCGCGCTGGCGATGAGGTAGATGATTTCGATAACGTACTGACTTCCGGCGAGCTCGGGGTTCATTTATTCCCACCCGTATTCTTCGCCGGACGGCTGCTCTTGAACATCTTCAACATGCGGTCCGTGATAAAGAACCCTCCCACCACGTTGCTGGTGGCGGCGACGATGGCGATCACGCCCAGCACCGTGGCGAATTCGCTCTTGCGCTCGCCCACCAGCACAATCGCGCCCACCACCGCGATAGCATCCAGAGCGTTGGTCAACGACATCAGCGGCGTGTGCAGCAATGGCGAAACGTGGCGGATCACCTCAAAGCCGATGAAGCAGGCCAGCATGAAAATGAAAAGATCGTCGATTAGATTGGAACTCATTGTGTTCTCTCGGGGGCTGAAGCCCGCATTCTCTTTGCTCTCTGCGGCACGGCTGAAGCCGTGCCCTGATACGAACCGTTAAGCACTTCACTGCGCAACCAATGCCGGAAGCTTGAAAAAATCCCTCACCCGCGCGTTCACGATTTCGCCGCCGCGCGTGACCACGGTTTCGCGGATGATTTCGTCCTGCAGATTGAGTTGCAGCTTGCCCTCTTTCACCATGTAGGCAAGAAATGTGGCCACATTGCGGGCGTACATCTGGCTGGCGTGGTATGGCACGCTGCTGGCCAGGTTGATGGCGCCGATAATCGTTACGCCGTGGGCCTTTACCGTCTCCCCGGTGCGGGTGAGTTCGCAGTTGCCTCCGCGCTCGGAAGCGAGGTCGACGATCACGGAGCCGGGCGCCATGCCTTTGACCATGTCGGCGGTAATCAGCACGGGAGATTTTTTGCCGGGAATGACAGCGGCGGTGATGACGACATCGCTTTCCGCGACCACGCGGGTCAGCAGCTCGCGCTGGCGGGCGTAAAAAGTTTCATCCTGCGCGGTACCGTAGCCCCGGGCATCCTGCGCGTTCTGCGCTTCGAGCGGTAATTCGACGAAGCGGCCGCCCAGGCTCTGCACCTGCTCTTTCGCAGCCGGGCGCATATCATAGGCGGACGCGACCGCGCCCAGCCGCCGCGCGGTCGAAATGGCCTGCAGCCCCGCAACTCCGGCGCCGATGACGAACACTCGCGCGGGCGTGATGGTTCCGGCAGCCGTCGTCATCATGGGAAAAATTCTGATCGAAGTCTCCGCCGCAAGCAGTACGGCTTTGTAGCCGCAAATCGTGCCCATGGAAGAAAGCGCATCCATGCTTTGGGCGCGGGTAGTGCGGGGGACAAGTTCGACCGCGAATGAAGTCACACCGGCTGCGGCAATCTGCTGGATCACTTCAGCAGACCCAAAGGGCCGAAGAAAGCCGATCAGCAACTGGTCGCGCCGCAACAGAGGAAGGTCTGCTTTGCCGGTCACATCATTGGAGCCGTAACATAGCACCTGCACGATAACGTCAGCGGCACCGAAGACTGCGGCGCGATCGGCAAGAACCTTTCCACCCTTCTCGACGTAAGCCGCATCCGGATAACCAGAGCCTTCGCCTGCGCCTGGTTCGATGACGACTTCGAGTCCGGCCTTGGCCAGCATGGGGATGACGGCAGGAACTAAGGCGACGCGCCGCTCTCCGGGATAGCTTTCTTTGGGAACTCCAACGATCACGCGCTCATCCTTTCTGCGGGAAGAATTATCGCCGGGCCTGCTTGCCACCTCGGCCGCAGTTTCAATCGCAGACGATCCCGTCATGGCTGGGTTGCCGGCAAATCTGCGACCCTCACAATGGTGCACTCTATTTGCTTGCCGGTGCTGCTCTTCAGCTTGCCCTTGTTGCCGCCGACCTCGTACTTCAAGTCGCTGCCGACGACGAAATCGGTGGCTTTCAAGGACTCTTTCTCGTTCGTGCGGCAGGTGTATTGCTTACCCGAGGCCGCGAAGGAAAGATCGTATTGCTGATTCTTGTGGGTCTTGTCGGTCATTCCGGTCGGCTGGAAATCCTTCAGCGTGGTCATGCCCTCGATCTTCGAGCCTGCCGACGCCGTAATCGCGATCATCATCATTGCTGTGAGGAGCGCAACCGATTTACTCGTACGCATGATCCACCTCCGGGTTGATTGTACGTTAAGCTCTTTTCGGCCCCAAGGGCGAGCTCCCATGTCATTTGACGGCTATAATTCTCAGCTCTGTGACCTGCCTGATCCATCGTGCCGGTCGCTTATCGCCGGGCGCCACGATCCGGAAGGGGCCTTCTAGCGGTTTGCCTTCGCGCTTGTCTGCAAGAATGATTCGAACGAAGGCGTCGAGTCATCATGCTCTCCTGAAACCGACCGCAATATAGCATGCTCAATGCTGTCTTTCCCGCCGCCGAATCGCTATTCGATTGCCGGCATTCTTTTTCGAGAAAAATTCTGTCTGGGTCACGCGCACGAATCGCAGATTTAAGCAAGAATACAGTTGTGCAGCAGGCACAATCGACAGAAGCATCCGGAGCCGGCCAAAGTCCCTTCAAGGGCTTTTCGCATGCGTGGCGGGCATTGCGGCACCGCAACTTCAGATTGTTCTTCGCCGGTCAGAGCATTTCGCTGATCGGCACCTGGATGACCCGGGTCGCCACCAGTTGGCTGGTGTACCGACTTACGGGTTCCGCGTTACTTCTGGGCCTGGTGGGCTTCGCCGGGCAGATTCCCACATTCCTGCTGGCTCCTTTCGCCGGGGTTCTGGTTGATCGTTTGGATCGCCGGAAGATCCTGGTGTGGACGCAAGCTCTGGCCGGTTTGCAATCGTTGGCGATGGCGGTTCTGACTCTCGCCAAAGTGATCAACATCCACGAGATCATCTGGCTTAGTGCTCTCCAGGGACTGATCAATGCCTTCGACATGCCCGGGCGGCAGGCCTTCCTGGTGCAAATGATCGAGGACAAGCAAGACCTCGGCAACGCCATCGCGCTCAATTCTTCCATGGTCAATATGGCTCGGCTGGTTGGGCCTGCGTTGGCGGGGCTTGTCATTGGATCGGTGGGGGAGGGATATTGTTTCCTGATTGATGGCATCAGCTATCTTGCCGTCATCGCATCGTTGCTGCTGATGCGCGTGACGGTGGCCGCTGCGGTACGTTCTCAGTTGTCGATGCTCGAGCAACTCAAAGACGGCTGGACTTATGTGAGCGGCTTCGCACCGATACGAACCATTCTTTTGCTCTTCGCATTAATCAGCCTGATGGGCATGCCGTTCATGGTGCTGATGCCAATTTTCGCGTCGAAAGTTCTGCATGGTGGACCACATACTCTCGGCTTTCTGCTGGGAGCCTCCGGCATAGGCGCTTTGATCTCCGCCGTCTCTCTGGCGCTGCGCAAGACGGTGCGAGGACTGACCAGCATGATCCAGATTTCGGCCGCGCTCTTTGGCACAGGTCTCATCTGCTTTGGTTTATCGCGAATTCTTGTGCTGTCTTTGTTCCTTATGTTGATCGTCGGCTTTGGCATGATGCAGGGTTTGGCGGCGAGCAACACCGTCATCCAGACTCTGGTACCGGAAGATAAGCGGGGCCGGGTCATGAGCTATTACACGATGGCTTTCGTGGGCATGGCGCCGTTCGGCAGTTTGCTGGCCGGCGGACTCGCGCACCGGCTGGGTGCGCCGCACGCAGTCATGATTACGGGAGCGTTCTGCCTTGCGGGATCGGCGTGGTTTTCGACGCAACTGAAGTCGATTCGGAAGATCATGCGGCCTATCTACATCGAGATGGGCATTATTCGAAGCGAGCTGCAGCCAGCTCTGGAAGATCAGGTCGGGCGCTGAAAGCAACCGCGGAGTTGCGACGTTTCACTTCAGCCCGTACACCGCCAAATAATAGTTCGCCGGGCCGGGAGCGGGTCTGGTGCCGGCGTAGCGCTGCAGCGGTTCAGCATCTCCCGCAGTTCCCACAAAGACTTTTCCATTCGCGATGGTGGGAGGGTTGAAGCGCGCCAACAGACCGAAGCTGTCCCTGGTGTCGGATGCGTTGGCATCCTTGCCCTGACTGCGCCACAGTTCCTTCGTAATGTCTTCGGCGTTGAAGGCGATGAGCATGCCCTTCACGCCGCGGCAGCTGTTGCCATCGCCATTCGCCGGCACGAGCGCCCACACGATGCCCGTACCTGGGGTCGATCCGTTACTCGACACACCGAGCAGGCCCCCGGGCATCCACACTCCGTGATTTGCCTGCGATTGACAGGCGGGAACCTGGTTCAATTTCGGCTGCACCCAGTCGCCAACCTTCACCGCCGGTACGTTGAATTTGCCGCCTTGGAAAGGAAATGCCTTCAGTGGGTCGCCCTCGCCCATTACGTAGAGCCAAGTCTGATTATTGGGACCGTTCCAAATGATTGGCGAGCCGTGGATGTGCCCCGATGACGCCTGCCATTTCTGGAGAAGGTCGGGTGAATCGGAGCAATCCGGCTCTGCGGGCAGACAGGCTGCTGCGGGAGGCGGATAGGGTCCCGGCTGGTATCCGGCCATTTTGTCGGCGAGCATCAGGTAGAGCCTGCCATCCTTTCCGCCACCAATCACGTACTGATTGAATAGAACCGCGCCGGAAGATCCCTGATCGAGATCGCATTGGTTGAGCAACATCTGATTGCAGGGCGCGAAGAAGCCACTAACGGAGAGCGCATCATTTTGCAAGTGAAGCTTGACGATGCTGTCGCCGTAGCTGGAATTGGCCGTGGAGAGGTCGCCGTTGCCGGTTTGCAGATAGACATCGCCGCTTGCGTCGGCTGCGGGGGCGTCGCCGGCCATCCATATGCCGCCGTTGCGTCCGTTCGGCGTTGGACTCCACACCGTTTTCATCACGAGCGTGGCTGCATCATAGACAAAAAGCCATCCCGCTAACCCGTCCGCATTGTCGCCGCCGAAGCCCACATACAGCGATCCGTTCGAGAGAAGCAGGCCGGATCTCTGCTTGCGCCTTTGAATCCAACCGCTGGTGTTGGACGCGAAGGTCTGCCCGCCGATCGTTCCCTGCACAACTACTGGCCCTTGCTGAATCTGGCCCGTTGTAAGGTTCAGGTCGTAAAGCCGGTATTGCTGATCGTTGGTCCAGGTGACGGCGTATAGCGAGTTGGATGTTCGATCGATAACTGGCGTGCTCAGCACGCCCCACCACGGATCATCCACGGCCCACATGTCGAAGTCTCCACTGCCGTTCTGTGGTCCCGTGGCTGAACACTTGCACGCGTTGCCGTCGCTCAGGTAGGTGGCCCAGAGCAGCGTGTCGTTATTCGTGGTGGGCTTCTGGTCGGCCATGTAGGCGTAGACGGTGCCTTTCATGGTCGCGAATATAACCGCGTTACAGCCATTGGCGCACTTCGTTTTGGCGGCCGTCCCAATGATGCTTGCCGCAGGAACCATGAGGTTTGAGACGTAGAGCGGTTGGGCCATGATCTTCGCATCGGCATAGAGCGTCCACAGTTTGCCGAAGCCCGTGCGAACGCTGCTCTGAGTGAGTATGGTTTCGTGAGCATTGACGCCGCTGCGCAGGTTATCGTTGCGGCGGGTCAGAACGTCGACTTGTGCGAACGTCGACTCTGCAAGCATCGGCGTGATCGCAAGCAGAAAGGCCAGGCATCGAATGGTCATTGCAGTTCTCATTCTATGTCACCGGGAGCAGTTGAGCTGCCAACGTCGGCGAGGCCGCAGGTGTTCTTCCTGCAGTGAATTAGTTTTCCCTGTGCGAGTGGAGCCGGTGTGAAATAGCGCGAGCTATCCATTTGGATAGTGGGATTATCTGTTGGGATAGTTTCAGGCCAGCCAGTCGAGTCAGGTCCTGGCATCGCTCCCACAGTTACGGCAATCGAGCCGGAACCAGACCCAGCACAAAACTCGTCCGTTGCGCCGCAGCGGCGAAGCTGAGATCCTCGCCGAGTCCCGCACCTGCGAAGCGCCGGTAGCCGTTCTGTCCGTTATTTCCCACATTCACGATCTCGATGGACTGCGGCTGATCTGGGATGCGGCCACCGAACCAGTGCGGATCCTCGCGCTGCACCCAGGTGACGAGCGCCAGCACTGCACCCGCCGTGTATCCGGGACCTTTTGCGGTAGCGGCGCTAGCTGAGCGGCTCGACTGCACGGCCAGCATGGCCACATCGTTGCCGTAGAGCGTAGCCATCGTGCGCGTCCTGGGATCGACGTACATAGTAATTGCACCCCAGGTGATGGCGCCCGAGCGCAGCGGTTGATACAGCAGGGCCGCCGGAAGCGCAGCGTCGTTATTCACAACTTCCTCGCGGCCGATCTTTACGACTGAAATTGGCAGCGTGTAGACATAATCGTTTCCGCGCAGCGGCCGGTGGCAACCCGTGCACTCGTTCACGAATTGCGCGTCCTTGCCATAGGGCTTCAAGTCCATGCCGCGCCAGCGGCCCCAACCCCAGCCCTCAGAGTGTTTGTAACCCCGGGCGTCCTTGACCATCAGTTCGACCTGCACAAACTTCCCGGGATATAACAGGCCATCAGGACCAGCCTCCTGTTGCCAGGCGATCTTTGCGAAGCGCGCGCCGTCAGGCCACGGGGAGATGTTTCCCGTTTGTGCCGCCTCGACTGCGACGTCGTTTCCGAGGATGAACCGGAAGGTATTGTTGTCGCCGCGGTCGGTCGTACTAATTGGCTTCCAGTTCTCGAAGGCCGGATCGAACGGGAATCCATCGAGTTCCGGAAGCACCGTCGCCAACGAGAACGGCGCAAGCGGGACGGCACCTAGTGCAGCGCCGCCCTGTGCGCCACTTGCCGGGCCTGGCGCGCCGGACCACGGGGCCAGATACGCCTTCAGCGTGGCAAGATCTTCAGGCGTAACCTTCGCGTAGGGATGGAGCTTAAGAAAGCTCGGCAGCGGCATCGCGCCAAGCTGGATCATGTTCACCGCTTCATAGAGCGTCGCCTTCTGCACGGCTCCGG
Source organism: Candidatus Sulfotelmatobacter sp. (assembly GCA_050012155.1). Classification (GTDB taxonomy): domain Bacteria; phylum Acidobacteriota; class Terriglobia; order Terriglobales; family Acidobacteriaceae; genus Sulfotelmatobacter. Next base: position 124,386 of record JBEKHS010000004.1, read on the forward strand.
GCTTCGAGCCCAGCGTCGAGAAGTTGAGATGCTCGCGCGCCGTCAGAATGTCGTGCCGCACCAGCCAGTAGCCGGGCACGATCTGGTCAAACCATGAGAGCCGGCGCTGGTTCGAGTGGCAGCTATAGCAGCTTCTTTCGAGTACGCGCTTAACTTCAGGAGGCGCTTGCAGCTCGGCCGTCGCCGGCTCAGCCGGAATCCCAGGCCGTACCGCTTGCAGCAGCGCAAAGACAACCGCTCCCGCGAAGATCAACTTGCCTAACGTCCGCATCGTGCTCTCCATCTACCGGTAAGTTCGAGGGGCTTGCGCCACGACCCTCACGGTTAGATTCACACGCGGGACAAAGGCTGCATAATCGGGAAAGTCACGATCTGGCGACGACCTTTCGCGGGTGGAAGCGGTCCTTTAGAAATAGAACTTCAGCGCGAACTGTATCTGCCGCGGCGCGCGCGCTGACAAAGGGAAGCCGAAAGTGCTCTGGTTAGGAGGAATGAAAGGATTAAGTTCCAGCGGCGTTGGCTCGGCGCTGATCGCCCCGAACTGTCCAAACAAATAATTCACGTGATTGAGGATGTTGAAGAATTCGGCGCGGAATTCGAAATGCTTTTGTTCGCTGATCGGAAATTGCTTCACGAAAGAGGTGTCCCAGGTTTTGTATCCCGGACCCTCGATGATATTGCGTCCTGCGTTGCCGAAGGTTCCAAGGACGTTGTTGTCGGCAAATGCGCAGGTGTTAAAGAGCGTTCCCGGGACGCACGGCTTGGCGTTGGGATTGCCGACCAGGTTGGGGCGCGAGCAATAGTAGCCGACGGTACCACCACAGTCGCCGCCGGAAACACTGTTGATGTCGGTGGCGGTATACCAATTGCCGGTTGCGGCCGAAGCCACGCCCGCGAGTTGCCAGTTGCCGATAATCTGGTTTGCGACACCGGAAGCGCCGCTGGCAAACTTTCGTCCGCGGCCGAAGGGCAAATCGTAGACGTAACTGAAAACGAAGCGCTGGCGCACGTCGAAGTCGGAATTGCCGTAGTTCTGGTTGGGAAATCGCTGGTCCTGGAAATCTCCGTTGTTCACCGAGCCCAGGCTGGCGCTGGAAGCGGTATCGAGCGCGTGCCCAAAAGTGTACGCCGCTTCGTACTGCAGCCCGTGAGAGTAGCGCTTCTCCAGGCGCACCTGCAGCGAGTCGTAATTTGAAAACGCATTCGAGCGGAAAGTATCGATGGCAACATCGAGCGCGGGATTGCAATTGCTGGCATCCGCATAGTCATTTGCCGGGTTCAGATCGCAGGGACCATTAGCGCCGGGCCAATCGTTGTTCTGCGCGGGACGCCGGGGCGCCGTGGGCAGCGACTCCGTCCCAAGAACGGGAACCGCCTCGTTACCGTTGTAGAAGGCGAAGAGCTTCAGTCCGCGCGAGCCGGCATAGGAAACTTCAAAAACGGTATCGGCGGGCAGTTGGTACTCGAAACCCAGGTGCCATTGTTGCGTGTAGGGCGTGACCAGGCGCGGATCGAGCGAGTAAAGCTCGGGTGCGTTCGGATCGCTGAGCGACGTAGAAGGAATGCCCTGCGACAGAACATTGAGCGGCAAACCGCCATTGTTCGCAGAGGAGATCGAGCAATCCATGCCGGAGGTGGGATTTGCGAAGGGCGCGGCACAGGGAGTGCTGAAGGCTTCGGAAGACAAGAACGGAGGGTTGAATCCGGGGCTTGGATTTGAGAAGGGACCGTTTTCCTGTCCACCATAAAAGATGCCGTAGCCGGTGCGGAGGACGAGCTTGTTAGAAATTTGATAAGCCAACCCAACTCTGGGCGCAAAATTGTTGAGATCGGGACTGATGAGTCCGGGTGAGCTCGTATTTTGAATGGTGAGCTCCGTGCCCAGTGTGGGCGTCAGTTGCTGGTTTTGCCCCTTGGGAGCGATCAGCGAGATCGTGTTGAAATTGAAGGTGTCCTGATTGTTATTGGCTTCCTTGATCGTAGTAAAAAGTTCATAGCGAAGGCCCAGGTTGAGGGTGAGCCGCGGAGTTAGTCTGAAGTCGTCGAGAGCGTAGACCGAGTAAATCTGCCGGTTGTAAATAATGTTTGGAGTCACGCTGGTGATTGATCCGCCGTCGCTGATGCCTTGCAGAAAAGTAGCGAAGGCCTCACCGCCGGTGCCGGGCGCGGCGGGATTGTCGTTGATGAGGAAGCCACCGCCGAAGTCGATTGAGCCGCGAGCTGCGGCTGGCTCGAGGATGGTGAACTGTTCAAAGCGAAGTTCGCCGCCGAACTTCACGGCGTGGCGTCCGCGGGTCCAGCTCAGATTATCGGTAATGACGTAGCTGTGTTGGTGTTCAAGGGCGGGCAGGTATCCCGAGGCGCCAATGGCAGCAGTTCCATCGCCGAAACTAATCGAAGGTAAACCGCCGATGTTCTGGCCCGCCTGGAACGGAACTCCGGGAAAAGGAATCCCACCGGGAATTTGTTGGGCGACGTCGACGTTGGAAAACAGATTGTAGCGATGGGAGTCGAGGTGATTGAAGCCGAAGCGAAATTCGTTGATCAGATTGGTGCGAAAACTGTGGATCTCGCTGGCCGCCAAGCCTTGGGCGGTGTTGTTGCTGTAGCCATCCTGAAAGCTGCCACCGTCGAGAATGTTGTTGAAGGGCGAGGGAAGAAAATTGCTGTCGTTGCCGTAACTGTAGCGGACGAAAAAATTGTCCTTTGAGCTAATCGTGCTGTCAATGCGAATGTCGAACTTGTTCTCGGTTTCGCTGCGTTCGGGATCGGCCAGGTAGTTGCCGCCGGACAAGCTGGCGTTGGGCGCGGGAAATAAGTTAGCCAACTCTTGGCCGAGCGGGTCGATGCACCCCAGAGTCGGCGAGGTCGGCGGCGCCGGGCACACGGTGCCGGGAAAGATGTTGGTCGGTACCCCGCCGGGGGTGGTGGCGACGGGGACACCACAGGGTCCGCCATTGTAGTTCGAACTCGTTTGCGCGAAGTGCGGATCGAAAATCTCTCCGGGATACGTGGGGTTGCCGCTGCAATCGAGAACTCCGGTTGCGGTGGTCGAATCCAGAACAGGAGGTAAAAATGCGGAGAAGTCTCCACTAATCTCGGCAGGCGTGGGAACCGAGGACAACTGCGGCAGCGCCTGGCGAATGCGCAGGCCTTCGTAGTCTCCGAAAAAAAACAATTTGTTTTTGACGATGGGCCCGCCCAGGGTAAAGCCAAACTGGTTCTGCTTGTAGGGCTGCTGGCCGAAGATATCGAAGGCGTTGATCGCGTCGAATTTGTCGTTGCGCAGAAACTCCCACAGGTCGCCGTGAATCTGGTTGGTGCCCGACTTGATGACAGCGTTCATGATCGCGCCGTTGCCGCGGCCGAACTCGGCGCTGTATGAATTGGTCTCGACCTTGAACTCAGCGATGGCGTCAACGGCGGGCTGGACAACATACGCAGCGCCGTTGAGCACGTCACCCAGGTTCGCGTTGTTGTCGATGCCATCAAGCAGGAAATTGTTTTGCAGAGAACGGGCGCCGTTGGAGCTGAAGCCGTAAGTAGTTTCGACGCGCGAGCCGGGCTCGGCGGCGGCAATGCCTGTGCCGAGAAGGGCGAGTTGAGCGTAGTTGCGTCCATTCAAGGGGAGCGCGTTGATGCGGCGGCTGTCGACGACCTGGCCAAGATCGGAGGTTTCGGTTTCGAGTTGAGCACTTTCGCCCGTAACCGTCACGGTTTCCGTGGCCGCGCCGGGCTGAAGCTCTAAGTTGACGCCGGCGCGATCCTGGATGTTGACCTGCACCGGGCCGGCGACGGCCTTCTTGAATCCCGGTTTTTCGACGGTGACGGTGTAACGGCCGATGTGGAGCGGGCTGGCGACATATTCTCCCTCATTATTCGTGGTGAGCGTCAATTGAGTGCCGTGATCGACGTCGGTAACAATCACTTTCGCGCCTGCGACCACGGCGCCGCTGGCGTCGCGCACCAATCCCACGATGGCTCCCGCATCTCTTTGCGCCCATAGCGGCGTAGCGAAGCTAACGGCTACCAGAACAAAAAGCACTCCTAGAGTCTGTCGGGTGGTGAAACGGACGGGCATGGCAAGCCTCCTGACCTGCGTCCAATACCGCTAAACTCCTGCTTGGAAGCGCTTTCCTGTGGAATATTACGAACGATTACTTTTACTTGCGTTTTATGGCTGTTGTCAACTGGGAAATTGTGTTTTGAGCCATTTGAGAAAAGGCCGTGATGCCCTCAAAGCGAGCGCGCCGCGGGCCGTAAAATTCCTCCGCTGGAGAGCGAAAGCTTGTTCTGCTTCATTCCGCAGGCAGTTGCGTAGACGCGCAACACCAACTGAATGTGATATCGAATGATCGCCTCCGGCTGCGCGTCGAGCAGTCCTCCTCGAATTGCCTCATATTCCTGAGGAAGATATTGACTGACCAGCGGCAGCGGGAACGAGTGCGTTCTGAGGTTGTCGAGAAGGCGATCAATCTCTGCCTGGACGGCGGGCTCGTGCCAGTAATATCGGCAACGGTCGCTATAGCTGTAGGCGCGAGAGAGTCGCAATTGATTCTCGTCCCCGTGATAATAGGAGCTCCAGTGCGACGGGTCGCGCAGCATGGCCTGGTCGAGCACTTCCCTCACCTGCGACAGCCGTTGGTTTTTCTTTCCGGCGAGCAACTCCCGTTCGATCGCGCTCAAAGCGAAGACGGCTTCCCGAAACGCGAAGGTCAACCACGGGCCGACTTTCAGAATGGCGAAGTGATCCTCGACCATTTGAGCGAGCGCGCTCGGAGGCTGGTAGTCGGTCGAATGCGCTTCGTACACCAGCGCCGGGCTGCCAGGCAATCCTGCCGACAATAAGCTCGTCATATTGCGATCATATTCGAATACGACGTCGTCCCCGAATTCCACCCCGGGTTGCACCACCACACCGACCACTCGTTGCCAGGCTCCGGGCAAGCCTTTCCGGTCGAAGGCGTCTTGGAAGATCTGTAGAGTGTTATGGAGGCCGTCGGCCGTAGTCACGATGGGAGCCGAGCCTGAAGCGGACTCGCCGCCGGGGGCCGGCACTTCCGTCCCGATGACATAGAGCGGAGGCGCCGCCCCATGCGGCAATTCTTTCCATGCCTCTTCCGCAGCTTCGCATAAGAGCGCGGCCCGCTGCGCTACGACGGATTCCGATAGAGGCTTTGCGTCATCAGCACACGCCATGCTCGCATCCAGATGAATTTTGACGTAGCCAGCCAATACACAAGCGCGGACCAGTTCGCGAGCCTTTTCCAAGGCGCGATCCGATGCTTCGCCTTTCCAGGGAAATGGCCCGAGATGGTCGCCGCCCAGCAGGATTCGATCGCTTGGAAATCCCATGCGTCGCGCCGCCGAGCGGACAAATTCGGCAAACTGACTCGGCGTCTGGCCGGTGTAACCACCCAGTTGATTAACCTGGCTTGAAGTTGATTCAACGTGGAGAACTGCATCATTCTCCGTGGCCTGCAGAATTGCCGCATCGATTACCCAAGGATGCGCGGAGCAAACCGCATAGACACCGCCCTTCCCCGAGGCGCGGTTGCGGGCCACCACCTTTTGCAAGTTTGTGCCGGAGTCGACCCGGCCTTCGGGAACCACGGGATTCAAAGGCTTCTCCAATCGACCCTCAAGTTTCAAGCGTTATCGCTTTCCTAAGTGAGTTGTCATATTACGAACCTTTACGACTGAGTTCAATGTCTGTCGAATACTTCTTGCGCACAGCGAGCGCAAGTTGACTCAACCGCTAAGTCCGGCGTAACTGGCGCCAAAGTGGGCCGGAAGTAAAAGTACATCGCATATACGAAAGTATTTGACATTTATCGAAACAATTAGTAATACAGTATGACATCTAACGAAGCGTCCGGGTCTGAAGCCAGTTCCACCATCCCCCTAGGAGGGAATTGGTAGATGAAAAACGAACCTGTTGCCGGGAATACTTCTCGCTCGCTGCCGCCCTTTTGCCCTAACCGGAATCGTAAAAATGCATTCCCGCGAATGCGAAACCGCATTGCGAAACCCAGAACCGGAATCCAAGATGCACGAACAAATCCATCAGGAGGCATTGCAATGACCAACCGCCCTGGGCAACACATGTTGAAGCGCGAATCATTTCGCGTTCTGTTTCTCTTCTTCTCCAGCGGGCTCGCGCTTTGCTTCTGCGCGCAGGCTCAGGTGTACTACGTCTCCAAGGCCGGCAGTGACTCCAATAGCGGCAGTGCGAGCGCGCCCTGGCTCACGATTGGACACGCTGCTCTGGAAGCCAAGGCGGGTAGCACCGTCTACGTGGAGGCCGGCACCTATAGCGAGAGCGTGACCTTCGCCAACGCGGGAACGGCCTCTGCTCCCATCGTCTTCAACGGACAAGGTGTAGCCATTGTGGACGGCACAAATGTGGCCTGCTGCACTTCACCCGGCTTCGCTTCGAGCAACGGGTTCATCGGAAGCAACACGCAGGGACTGTTCACGATCGGCGCTTCGGCTGGCGTGAACTACCTGACCATTGAAGGCTTCACCATTCAAAACTATAAAACTTCGAGCAAGAATGACGTTCCCGCCGGAATCCTGATTGTCGGCAGCGGAGCCGGGATCAACATTCTCAACAACACCGTCAAGAACATCCAGACCAGCGCGGGGAAGAACGGCAACGCGTATGGCATTGGCGTTTTCGGGATCAGCGCCACTCCGCTGAGCGTGACCGTCAGCGGCAATACGGTCACCGGCTGCCTGACCGGGGAAAGTGAGACAACCACTTATAACGGTAACGTCCAGAACTTCGTCGTCTCCAACAACATCATTTATGACAACGACAACATTGGCATGGACGCGATTGGCTTCGAGGGGGTCGGCCCAACGGGATACGATCAGGCCAAAAATGGGGACGTCTACGGCAACCTCATCTATAACAACAGCGCCTTAAAAAACCCAGGCGAAGGCAACGAATACGATGAGGATGGTTTGTACTGCGATGGCTGCACGGATGTAACCTTCGAGCGCAATACGCTCTACGGGAACGATCTGAATATTGAGGCCGCCAGCGAAACCTCGGGCGAGGTTTCGAGCAATGTGATCATCCGCAACAACCTTGTCTATGCCGCGAATTCGTGCGGAATTTCCGTGGGTGGCTATGCCAAGTCCGGAACGGGTGGAAGCACCGACATTACCATTGTGAACAACAGCCTCTACGATAATGACACGCAGAAAACCGGCAGTGGCGAATTCCAGATCCAGTACCGGACCACGGGGATAGTTTTCGAAAACAATGTCGTCTATACCGGCGCGGAGGGTTTGTTCATTTACGGTTACGTGTCGGGCAGCGGCGTAACTTCCAATTACAACGATTTCTACACCACGAGCTCAACAACGACGTTTGAGTTGAACGGGAAAAGCTACTCGTCGTTCGCTTCCTACCAGTCGAAAACCGGACAGGATAAGAATTCAGTGTTCGCGAATCCCGATTACCTCACCTTAACCACATGCACGTCGACTAAGGAGAGCGGTCCTCCGACGCCGCTGACTACCTGCTCGCCAACGCCGAATTTTGACATCCCGGCCAGTTCGCCGGCTGAGAACACGGGCAACGCCAGCCTGGGTTCGGCCGATTTCGGCACCGTGGACTTCAATGGGAATCCACGCGTGAATGCCAACGGGCAAATTAACATGGGAGCTTTTGAACAGTAGGCTAACCCGGGTGCGCAGCTTGAGCGTGCCCGGGCTTTTCTTTCGTAACTTTTCTTTCGTAACAGCGACCTGCGAGTCATAATTTCTCCGGGAGGATATTTAAGTCGATGCAGTTCCACGGTATCGTGTGCGTCCTGCTTGCGGGCCTGGCTTACGGGCAAGTTGCGACACCGGCCGCGCCTGGCACGGGGGATAAGGCTCCTGACGTGAAGGTTGGAGCTGACGATCCCGTGATCACCATCAACGGCTTCTGTGCCGATCCGGCCCAATGGGGCGAGGACTGCAGAACCGTAATGACTCGCACACAATTTGAGAAGCTCGCAGAAGCGCTGCAGCCGGGAATGTCGCTGTCTCTTCGCCTGAACGTAGCAAACGCGTATGCGCGCAATCTGAGAATGTCGGTTGCCGCCGAAAAGCTTGGCCTCGACAAAACGCCGGCGTTCGAGGAGGAGATGCGCTACGCGCGCATGCAATTGCTCGCACAGGATTTGAGCCGGGCTTTGCAGGCGGATGCGAACAATATCAGCGACGCGGAGCTCGCGGACTACTATAAGAAAAACGAATTCTCTTACGAGCAAGCTACACTTGCGCGGATTTTTATTCCCCGCGCAAAAGAGAGTTCGCCCACTCATCAGAATGCTCAAACGAAAACTGCCGAGGACGCGATTGCGAAGCTTGCCGCCGATCTTCGCGCTCGCGCCGTTAATGGGGAGGAGCCCGACAAGTTGCAAATTGAGGCCTATGCTGCAGGCGGATTCCCCGGCACGACTCCTCATACAAGAATGGACAAGGTCCGTCGCGCCGTGCTGCCTCCGCAGCATGAGGTGGTCTTCAACCTGAAACCCGGTGAAGTGTCCGAAGTATTTTCAGATCCTGACGGCGCCCACTTCATTTACAAAATGATCAGCAAGCAGACCTTGACGCTCGACGATGTGAAGGCCGAAATCCGGACGACCATTTCCGGCCAGCGCTACCGCGAAAGTATGCAATGTTTTCAGGGTGACGTCATCTTTAGCGATGCTTACTTCAATCCTCCGGGAGAATTGGCGAAACCGCCGCAGCGAGTTCGCGGCGCGAGAAGAAAACGCGCCGCTCAGCCCGGCCAGGGCTCCGAGTGATTTGCGAGGCTTAGAATGGTTGGCTTGAGAATCGGCGGAAACTCAACTATGAAGCGAAGTCGAGCCATCGTCTTTTGTGTTCTGCTGAGCATCGTGCTGCCGGCCTCGATCTCCGGCGAGAGTGGCTTCGCCGGAAAATTGGCTCCCTCTGACGAGAACAGGGTCTCTACCGAACTTCAAATCGAAAGCGCAGTCTTGCGCATTGAGTTCGATCACAACCTCCACAGCCGCGTCACAGCGTTGTTCGGTTCTGAACCAAAGCTTCTGGTTCCGTTTTCCGCGTCCGAGACGGTCACCACGACGGTCAAAACAACGAGGGCCAAAACAACGAACCGCACCTGGAGCGACTTTCCCCTGACGGCGAGCCGCCGCGAGCATGTGGCAGACGCATTTGGTGAAGGCGAGCGGCTGTGGTTATCGGGTAAGCTAAGCGACAATTCTGGCGACCTGCGCAAAGATGTTTCGGTCACGATTTATAAGGATTTCCCGTCCATAGCGATCTTCGATATTGCGTACACAAACGAGGGGGCCAGGCGGCTCACGATCCGTAGTTGGGCCAATCAACAATATTCGATCAGCGCGACTCCACCTGAGCGCGGGCCAGCGTTCTGGTCTTATCAGAGTGGTTCCTATGAGAAGCGGCCGGATTGGGTGCTGCCGTTGCACACAGGATTCAAGCAGGACAATTTTCTTGGCATGAACGCCAGCGACTACGGCGGCGGCACTCCTATCATTGACGTTTGGCGCAAAGACGTTGGCATCGCGGTCGGCGACGTGGAACCCGGTCCGCGGCTGATATCCCTTCCCGTTTCCATGCCCGACGCGCGTCATGCTCGCGTGGCCGTTCACTCCAAGCGCGAGCGAACGCTGGAGCCGGGTGAGAGCTTCCATACTCTGCACACGTTCGTCTCCGTGCATCAAGGTGATTATTTCCGCACGCTCGTCGATTACCGCCGCCTGATGGTGAAGCAGGGATTTCAAATGGCCTCGGCCCCCGACAGCGCTTTTGGCCCGATCTGGTGCGCCTGGGGCTACGGACGGTCCGTGCAGCTCAAGCAAGTTTATGACACGCTGCCTACCGTAAAGAAACTCGGCTTCTCGTGGGTGACCTTGGACGACGGCTGGCAGAACAACTACGGCGATTGGGATCTCGATCCCAAAAAGTTTCCTCACGGTGACGCCGACATGAAGGCTCTGGTGGATCGCATTCATGCGGAAGGTTTCAAAGCACAACTGTGGTGGTCGCCGCTGAGCGCCGTTCCGGAGTCGACGCTTCTAAAGGAGCATCCCGATTTTCTTCTGCTCAATCGCGACGGATCGAAGCGCAAGATTTCCTGGTGGAATTCGTTTTATCTATGCCCGTCTTACCAAGGGGTGGTGGAGTATCACAAAGCGCTGGTCCGGAAGATTCTTGGGGACTGGGGATTCGACGGCCTCAAGCTCGATGGCCAGCACATGAACGCCGTTCCTCCCTGCTACAATCCCGCGCACCATCACAAAAGTCCGGAGGATTCGGTGGAGGCGCTGCCCGATTTCTTCCGGGAGATTTACGAAACTGCGCGCAGCGTGAAGCCGGATGCGCTGGTAGAGTTTTGCCCGTGCGGTACCGCGTATTCATTTTTCACCATGCCGCATTTCAATATGTCGGTGGCGTCCGATCCCGAGAGTTCGTTTCAGATCCGCTCCAAGGGAAAAACATTGAAAGCTCTCATGGGAGATAACATTCCCTACTTCGGGGACCACGTCGAGTTAAGCGACGGCGCGATCGATTTCGCCTCGACGGTAGGCGTCGGTGGGGTTGTTGGAACGCAGTTCGTTTTGCCGAATCTGGTCAAGAAACGCAGCTCATCGGACCTGACGCCGCAGCGAGAGAAAGTCTTCGAAGAGTGGCTGCGCATCTATAAGGATAAAATGCTGTCGCGCGGCGAATATCTTGGCGATCTTTACGACATAGGATTCGATCGTCCCGAGACTCATGTAATTCGCAAGGGCCCAGAAATGTACTATGCGTTCTTCGCCCATCATTGGAGCGGGCCCATTGAGCTGCGAGGCTTGCAAGACCGCACTTATCGCCTCGTCGATTACGTCAACAACAAGAATTTGGGAAGCGTACACGGACCGCAGGCCACGTTTCCCGCCGAGTTCGATAAGCACTTACTCGTCGAGGCTCGGCCCGAATAGCGCTCCCGACCGCGAAGCGGGGCGCAGCAGATCAGAAGTTTTTCGCTAGACAACAGAAGGTCGCGAGGGATAAAAGAGAAGAGCCTAAGAGCAGGTTCCGCAGTTGAGTGCGGAAGCGGCCGCAAAATCTTTGAATGCTGCGCCCTTGAATGTTAAGCGAAGAGCGGCAAAGAGCGATTCTTGAGATAGTGAATCGGGACGGCCGGGTCCTGGTTATCGACTTGGCGCGGCAATTCCACACCTCCCAGGTCACGATCCGCAAGGACCTGGAAATTCTCCATACAAAAGGGCGCGTTCATCGCACGCATGGCGGGGCCCTGCCCGCGCGCGAGAGCGCGTTGGAAGACCCCACTTTACGCGAAAAAGAAAAGCTGCACCGGAAAGAAAAGTTAAGGATTGCCGCCGCCGCGGCGCGCATGGTTGCCGAAGGACAAGTGGTGATTCTCGACTCCGGAACGACGACTACCGCCATTGCCCGCGCCCTGCGAAATTTTCAGAACCTGACGATCATCACGAATGCTGTGAACATCGCCGCCGAGCTCTCAGGATCGGCGCTGGAAGTCATTCTGACTGGGGGCAGTCTACGAAAGAACTCTTTTTCCTTGGTGGGGCCAATTGCAGAGGAAACGCTACACAGATTGAATGCGGACATACTTTTTCTCGGGGTCGACGGATTTGACGTTCACTACGGACTCAGCACACCGAATCTTCTGGAGGCAAAAGTGAATCGCGCCATGATCGAGATCTCCAAGACCTCGGTGGCGGTTTGTGATTCGAGTAAATTCGGCAAGCGGAGTCTCTCGCTCATCGCCCCTCCTTCTTCTCTTCATCACGTCATCACGGATTCGGGTATTCCACGGGCCGAACTGACCGCGCTAAAGAAATCCGGACTCGAAGTGACAGTGGTCTAACGCCGGACGCCGCATCTGACCAAGCGCAAGCGCTTCGGCAGGCTGTAAATGTCTAAAGACCCACCCCACCGTTTGCCATGTTTCGTTTGATTGCTATATCAGTTTCTAAACATTTCTATATATTTCGGGGGCGATTTCGCAGTATATTTGCAGTCGGGCAGATTTGGGCGGGAGGAGATTTGATTCAAGGGCACGCGATCGAAGGACTCCAGGCGCTGATCGGCGCAAGCGAGAAGGAAAAACAGACGCGCGGCACGCTCTGGACTCCGAGCGAAATCCTGCGTCAGCCGGCGACATGGAAGACCACTTACAAGATTTGCGGGGAGCGGCGGCCCGACCTGATCGAATTCCTGAGCACGGCAGGCATCAGCGCGACACATCATCCGCGTCCTAGTGTTTTTCTTGTAGGCGCGGGCACATCCGATTACGTTGGCGGGGCGCTTGTGTACTTGTTGCGCCGGTTGTGGAGATGTGAAGTTTCGGCGGTTCCCAGCACTGATCTACTGACCAACATTGAAGATTCGGTGTTCCCGAACCGGCCCTACCTATGGATTTCGTTTTCCCGCTCGGGCGACAGTTCCGAGGGGTTGGCGGTGCTCGAAGCGGCGATCGCCCGCTATCCCGAGGTGCGGCACCTTCTCGTGACCTGCAACCGGCAGGGCCGCATGGCTGCGGTCTGCGAAAAAACGCCAGGTCGCGCCTTCGTGCTTGCGCTGGACGATTCTGCGAACGACCGCGGGCTGGCGATGACCAGTTCTTACACGAACATGGTGGTTGCCGGCCATTGCCTCGCCCACCTATTTTCTGCCGACGACTACGCTAATACGTTCTCTGAGCTGCTAAAAACGGGTGAGCGCTTTCTGAGTGATGCCGGGGAAGCTGCTACGGCAATCGCCCAGCAAGACTTTTCGCGGGCATGTTTTGTCGGGTCGGGGGTGCTGCGGGCAGTAGCGCAGGAATCCGCTCTGAAGGTTTTAGAGCTTACCGCGGGCAAGATCGCGACCATGTCGGAGTCCGCTCTCGGGCTTCGCCATGGCCCCATGTCAGCCCTGGATGAGAACACGTTATTCGTGAGCTTTCTCTCGCGAGACCAGCGGCGGCGAAGCTATGAATTGGATCTGATCGAAGAAATCCATCGAAAGCGGCTCGGCAAACTTCGGGTGGTGGTGAGCCCGGACTCTATCGATCGGATGGAAACACTGGCGGATCATGTTCTTTCCTTGAATGCGCCTGGCCTCGACGACCAATATCGCGCACCGGTGGACGTAATGCTGGCCCAGTTACTGGGACTATTCTGTTCGCTGCGACTGGGGCTCAAACCGGATTGCCCCAGCCCAAACGGCGCCATCACGCGAGTCGTCTCCCACCTGAACATTTATCCCTGACTGCGATGCAAATCTCTTTTCGCAAATTCGCCGCTAGAGTTAGCGCGGCCATTATTCTGGCGTTGTTTATTAGCGCCGCCTCGGCCGCGGGGCAGAGCCCTGTGCTCTATGGAGCATCTCCCGGCGCAGCGAAGGCTGAGATTCAGGGAGCGGTGCTCTCGTTATCGAACGAGATGATGCGGGCGCAATGGTCGGTTTCCGAAGGCAAATTGACTGGGTTTAAGTTGGTAGATCGAAGCACGAGCACCGAATTTCCTCTTTCGCATGATCCCTTCATTCTTACGTTCAAGGATGGAATATCAGTCCGCGCTTCGGAGATGACAATCGCCGATGGCCCTCGGATCGATACGCTGATGGCGAACCACGGCACGTCGCGTGCTGCCGAACATTTTTCCGGCAGAGTGATTCGCCTTCGTCTCGAAGATTCGAAGAAAAAGCTTTCGATCGTTTGGCGCGCTGTGCTCCGCGACGACTCGAACTATATTCGCGAGGAGATTGCCGTCTCTGCGCCAGAGCGCGATCAACCGATCGCCGACGTAACCTTATTCGATGGAAAGGTGCCCAGCGCGAAAGTGATTGGAAGCGTCAAGGGCTCTCCGGTGACGGCCGGAGATTTGTTTCTTGGCTTCGAAGACCCCTTGGCGCAGTGCCTGGCTAAGGAGATCGTGACCTGCGGCATGAAACGGGAGTTGCCGCTGAGGAAGGGACAGACTGTCGACTATTCTCTGATTCTCGGGGTTTCACCTCGGGGACAAATGCGTCGCGCATTTCTGAACTACGTTGAGCGGGAGCGGGCGCATCCCTACCGAACATTTCTCCACTACAACTCGTGGTATGACATCGGCTACGGCAAGCCCTACGATGCAGCAGCGGTGCTCGATGTAATCAATGCATTTGGGACGGAGCTTGTCCGCAAGCGCAACGTGAAGTTGGATTCGTTCTTACTCGATGACGGGTGGGACAACACCAACTCGATTTGGAATATGAACCAGGGATTTCCCGACGGGCTTGCTCCCGTGAGCCGCGCCGCAAAAGAATACGGCGCGGCGATAGGAATCTGGCTCTCGCCGTGGGGTGGCTACGAAGAGGCCAAACAGCAAAGACTCGAGGCGGGCAAGAAATTAGGGTTCGAAACGAATGCAGGAGGATTTGCCCTATCTGGCCCAAACTATTATGCGAGGTTCCGCGAGGTGTCACTTGACTTCATTCGGAGGGACGGCATCAACCAGTTCAAAATCGATGGCACGGGAAACGTTAATAGCGTTTACCCCGGTAGTAGTTTTGACAGTGACTTCGCCGCGGCCATCCGTCTGATCGAAGACTGGCGCGAAGAGAAACCCGGCCTGTTCGTCAACCTCACCACTGGAACTTATCCTTCGCCGTTTTGGTTGCGGTATGCGGATTCGATTTGGCGCGGCGGAGATGACCACAGCTTTGCCGGCGTAGGAACCTGGCGCGAGAAATGGATCACATACCGCGACGCTCAGACCTTCCGGAACATCGTGCAGGCGGGGCCGCTGTTCCCGTTGAATTCGCTGATGCTTCATGGGCTGATTTACGCCAGGCAGGCCGAACATTTGGAAACCGATCCGGGGAGCGATTTTGCCAACGAAGTGCACTCCTATTTCGGCAGCGGAACGCAACTCCAGGAAATGTACATTTCGCACGTGCTACTTTCGAACAACAACTGGGATACGCTGGCCGAGGCAGCAAACTGGTCGCGGCGCAACGTGGATGTTCTCCGAGACACTCACTGGATTGGCGGAGACCCAGGCAAGCTCGAAGTTTACGGGTGGGCGGCCTGGTCGAGTGCCAAAGGCATCCTCACACTCCGCAATCCGAGCGACAAGCGCCAAAGCATTTTGATCGACGTAGGCCGGGCGTTTGAGTTGCCGCCAAATTCGGCGCGTCACTTTCTCGCACGGAGTCCGTGGAAGCAAGACCAGGATGCAGCGCCTGTTTCGCTCGCAGCGGGGCAACAGCGTGCATTCACGCTGGAACCTTTCGAGGTGCTGACTCTTGAAGCGCTGCCGGCAAAACCCTAGTTTCTTAGCTTTTCTCTGACGTAGCTTATCGATCCCAGGCCCGCACTTTAGGCGACCCAGTTTCCGCGGTGGAGGCAAGGTCGCCGATTATAGCCAGCATCCATCCTCTCCTCATTGCGAGAAGAGGATGAGTGAGACTGCCTCCCCCATTGCTCGATAGCCAGCGGGGGAGGGATGCAAATGGTCGCCAAAATCGTAGGCGGGGAGCAGGCGGTCAGGATGCTGCGGGTCGCGCACAACACTATCGAAATCGATGACTGCGTCAAAATGGCCGGGCGCACGAATCCATGCGTTTACGGCCTGGCTCCGGAGCTTGTTGCGATGCGCTCCAACTGGCAACCCAAACTTGCGGACTTACCTGGGCATTGGATCGCGCTCCGACACAAACCAGAGTCGCCAGGATTGCAGAAACTATGCGAGTTCTCAGGGCATTTTCCACGAGTCAGCAATTACGGTTACGGGATGATGACCACGTTCATGCCCCACGGAGTAAGAGTAAGCGTTTCCACTTTGGTTAGAGACCAGATCGTACCAGACGGCCATGTTCATTCCCAGCAGCTTGTTGGCGACGGGTTGGTGACGCGCCTGTAAGGTAGCTCTGTATTGTTTCTTGATCTCTATCTCTTCGCGGGAGCGAGATACCCTGCACGGCTGATGTCAACCATCCATCCACGCCATCCTCACGCCGCTTCTGTTCGGGAAACGTAAAACTTCGAGGCCAATAGGCTCCCACATAGCTAGAGACGGTTGCGGCGATTGACCCGGTTGATCTATCTCGATCTAAAGCGTTTAATTTGCCTCTTCGGTTTATTGAGGCCCCTCCTGTTCTGCTTTCGTAACGGCTGGAGTTTCCTGTTGACATATAGGGAGGGCGGATTTATATGTCCGTCTCCGCTTCCCCGATTGCGGCATTCATTAGGTAAGAATTCTTTCCGCGCTACCGCCTTACCTTAAGGCAGACCGTCGCTGGACGGTTGCCGCAGAATCATCTCGTCCTGATAGTGGGGATACATAAACGATGGGTCCAGGCCAGAGCTCGACCATGCCGCTAATCCAGTGGTTGCTTCGCTAAGTAACGAATTCGACGTAAGAATCACAATTGATCATGAATGAAAGTGCCCTGGCGAGCGCCGGAATTGTGCCAGCAAAAACGAGCCGTATCCAATTCTGCTTGAGGTGCCACGGATGCGAGTCTATGACGCGATTGTAAAGGTGCTGGAAAGCGTGGGCGTCGATGTCGGCTTCGGCGGAGCCGGCGAAAATGCAGCATTTATGATGCTGGCGCTCAAGCATTCGAAGATCAAACCCATCATCGTGCGCAACGAGCAAGCCGCCTCGTTTATGGCGTGCGGCTATGCGATCTACTCGGGACGGCTCGGTTTCTGTTGGGCAACCGCAGGCCCCGGAGCTTTCAATCTTTTTTCTGGTCTGGCAGTTGCGATGTCGGACTCCTATCCCGTTATCGCAATTTCTGGAATGTCTTCGCTCGATTGGGATGGCAAAGGTGCACTCAACGAAACCTCGGGCCTTAGCCGCACGCCAGATGCGAAAAAAATGTTCACGGCGACCACTAAAGGTTCCTGGCTGCTCGACGACGCTGCTAAGACTTGTGACGTGATGGAGGAAGCAATCAACCTGGCCTTCGAGGGGCGGCCGGGACCGGTTCACATCCATGTTCCGGAGAATCTGACGAAGCATGGAGTGTCGGTCGACAACTACCGCGACATCAAGCTGAACATCCGGCCGGTGTTGCCGGACGACCGCCAGATCGCAAGCGCCGCGGAGCTTCTAAGCAATGCCATCCGGCAAAAGAAAAAGGTGCTGGGTCTGTTCGGATACGGGGCCGTCCGCAGCAATGCCAACGCGGAGATGCGGGCGTTTGTCGAAAGGTTCCAGATTCCATTCGTCACGACGCTCGACGGCAAAGGGATCATCGCAGAAGACCACCCGTTGGGATTAGGGGTCTTAGCCGACAGTGGCCACGCCAGCGCCGCCAAGGCGTTCCTACAGGCTGATGTAGTTCTGGCAGTAGGCAACTCGTTTGCCCAACACGCGACCTACGACTTCTTACCCGATTTATTCAAGAACAAGAGCCTGATACATATCAACATCTCGGACACCGAGATTAATAAGGTGTATCCAGCGGCTTGCGGCATCGTTTCCGACGCCAAGCCAGCGATCGTGTCCCTGACGAAAGAGCTCGCCAGTTCGGTGGGTGCGGTCGATCCGGTTCAGGTGGAGAAAGATCGGCATCTCACCTCGCCCATTCTCAATCTCGAGCCAAATCATATCCATCCGGGAGAGATGGCGCGATCACTCTCAAACTTGCTTCCCCAGAACAGCATCGTGCTGGCGGATGCGGGCGCGCACCTGGCATGGTTGAGCTATTACCTCGTGCTTTCGGACGGCCAGCATTACCACAAGCCGGGGAGCTTTGGCCCCATGGCATGGGCAGTCAACGGCGCCCTGGGTACTAAATGCGCATTTCCTGATCGCACGGTGGTCGTCGGTTGCGGAGATGGTGGGTACCTGCTCTCCGGCTTCGAACTTCTCACGGCTGTTCAACACAACATTGCCGTGATCTGGATCATCTTCGACGACAGCGAGTTCAAGCTTATCAAGATGTTTCAGATCAGCGCATGCGGCGAGTATGCCCTGGTGGATTTCACGAATCCAGATTACGTCGCATACGCCAAGGCCTGTGGCGCACAAGGCTATCGAGTCGATAGTGTCGAACAATTCGAGTCGGCGTTTAAAGAGGCGCTGGCGTCAGGCAAGCCGGCGCTGATTGACGCTCATATTACGCGGCTCGCGATGCCCCACTACAGCCCAAACCCAGCCGGTGTGATGGCAGTCATTGAGGAGGATTTAGCCAAGGTTCTGAAAGGCTCCTGATTTTGTTTTGCTGTCGGTGTAGCAGGCATAGCGTTTCACCGGAACCGGCGGGGAGAGATTATGGGGACTCATATCGGCTTCGAGGAAATGAGTAAGTATCCGTTCTTCGAAGCTCTCTTTAAGCGGAGATCGCGGCGTATCAGCATGGGACTTAAGTCGATCCCCGCGGGTAGTAACAGCTTCACGTCAAACGCTCCGCCTCAACCTCTCAGCGCGCTCGAAGAGGCGGTGCTCATCTCCGCGGTTGGGATGACTGGGATTACTTTCCCCGATCGCCCTTTTCAAAGCCCGACGGGGGAAAACATTCTGGGCACGCCCAATATTAATTTTCCCGGCCGCGCTGCTGGCAGCACTGACAACGCGCAGGGAACCCACTTCTTTCTGATCAACGACACTGGCGCTTATCTGCTGAAGCGCGTGGAGCCGGCAGATCCTAACGAGCCTGTAACTCCCGATGCGCTCGTGGCTCGCGCCGAACAATCCAAAGTGAAGATCTTGGACAAACGCCCGGACTTTCCGCGCGAGTTTCCTTATTACCTTGATTCAAACCGGTTTCTCTCGAATCTTCCCGGCTCGACCATCCTTTTTCCAGTCGTCGATATGACTCGGCAATACATTAACGCCCTGATGTATCTGCTGACGGAACCGGATGGTCATCGTCCGCTCATTTTGGACGACCGCAATTTTTATTGGCCGGCTGGCGGGCTCAAGTGGATGCGCAATGGTTTTATGAATAAGAAGATCAAGTTGTCGCTGGGTTACCTGTACACCATGCGCACACAGATTGAGGCGGAGTTGCTATTGCAAAATCTTATGTTGATGCTGCAGGCCATGGGGCTGGGAGGCTGGATCCACTCATCGGTTTCGCCGATGTACTTACTGCCTGCGCTCGGATTCCAATATGTAACGCCGCACTATCGCGGCCTCGACTTCTTCCGCTGGGGAACGTTTTCAAGCGTGCCGCGAGTGCAGCCCATCGGTCTTCCGCCGCACATTCAGTGCATGTGCCCTCCATTCTACAAATCGATGGCCGACGCCGTTCAAACGGTGGTCGACGACAAGTACAAGGCGGGCGGGCCGTACGGCGACGCGGCCTATTTCAGCCGAATCTTTCAGGGCGACCGGGGCGAGCATTATCTCAGCGAGGTTCCGCATTACGACAGTCAAGTGATCGATTGTGTCAAAGACATCTGTACGTATATCTACGAGCGGCACCAGCGCTTTCCCGCTCACTGCGATGCAATTTACGCGCCCGGCGTGTGGCTGCAGGCGCACCACCTCGATTTGCAGTACTACGACGCCCTATTCAAAAACGGATATACGGAGACGCAGCGGGAGCATCAGCAGCGATGGCACGCTTAGTGTGACACGAACGCGAAGGAAGAATGGGAGCAAGGCGTTATGAATATTTCTGACAATTTTCCCGGTCAGTCTCGCGCGAGGTTCTGGTTTGTTTTTTGGCTGTTTCTCTTTTTGATGGTCCTGGCTCACGGTGCTGCCGAATTGCAGGGATGGCTTGACGCCAACCAACCCCCGGGCCTTCCTACGCATACGGTTCTTTACTATCGCGTGATCTTCACGATCTGGGCGGCCATTGTTCTTCTAACACCGGCGCTGTGCTTCCACGTTTTCTCGCTTGCGGATGCCCCCAATAGTTTTTGGCGCGCATTCTGGACTTTCGCCTATCTCGCTTTTCTGGCTCATCTCTATTGGACGATCGTTGGAATGTTCCACCTCAATTGGGTGGAAATCTTCCACAGCCAACAGGGAGTGGCTATTAATAAGGAGATGGCTGTCGACCACCCGGGTCCGGATCTTTTCCTGGCAGTGTGGTGGGGATTGGATGTTTTGCTGGCATGGGTGGTAGCGGATCATAAATGGGT
This sequence comes from Candidatus Sulfotelmatobacter sp., assembly GCA_050012155.1. Classification (GTDB taxonomy): domain Bacteria; phylum Acidobacteriota; class Terriglobia; order Terriglobales; family Acidobacteriaceae; genus Sulfotelmatobacter. Next base: position 144,496 of record JBEKHS010000004.1, read on the forward strand.
AAGAGTGCAGCGCGGTGCAGTGCACTTACTCGTCTTCGTTATGTTCTTCGCCGGATTTACCCTGGCCAGCAAAGCCAGCATGATTGCGCATCTTCTCGGCATCGTCATGTTTGTCGCGGTGGTCGCGTGCTTCCTGGTGTCGGCGATCGTCAGCGAGCCCGATCCCAAATCTTTGGGAGCCGTATTGAATGTCGCGGGGTTTCAGTTCCTGAACAAGTTCGTGGTCTGGCACAAATTGCCGACTTTCCTGGCCCTGGCCAACCTTAGCGCGTTGCGCCAAGTGCTGCGCGCGAAGAACCTGCACAACACCAGCGACATTCCCGTGACTGAACCGAAGGGCCTGCGGCCGACGGTGGCCTTTTGCTCTGCGTTTCTAACTGAGCGAGAGGAAGACGGGCAATACAACGACCTGTCGAAGCCGACGATGGGCAACGCCAGCATGAACCCGAACGATCCGTTCGACAATACGGATTACACCCTCAGCAATCCCAGCGCGCGCTTTGGACGAAACATTCCCCTGAGTGAAGTCGATCCCACGCGCGATGCCGCGATCCTGGAGCCCAGTCCGCGCCTGGTCAGCAACCGCCTCCTGGGACGTCCAATCAACAGCGATGGGACCGATGGTTTTACTCCGGCTGGCATTCTCAACTTGCTGGCCGCGGCCTGGATCCAATTTCAGACGCACGATTGGTTTAACCATGGTTCGCCACGGCCGATTAACGACGATCCCTTCGATGTTCCGTTGCCTGCGGGCGACACCTGGCCGAAGGAGAAAATGCTGGTGCGCCGCACACGTCCCGATCCCACGCGCCGGTTTAATGATGGCTCGGGGCCCGTCACCTACACCAATGCCGAAACGCACTGGTGGGATAGTTCGCAGATTTACGGAGACAGTCCGGTATCAGGCGCGAAATACCGCTGCGGAACAGAAGGAAAATTAAGAATTGATCCGAAAACAAAACTGATTCCTCTGGATCCAACCGGAGTGGAAATTACGGGGCTGACCCAAAACTGGTGGCTGGGACTTAGCGTGCTCCATAACCTCTTTACTCTCGAACACAATGCCATCTGCGACCACCTTTTGGAGGCATTTCCCGAGTGGAGGCAGCACGAAAACTGCGACGACGAAGTGTTCCGCGCGGCCCGTCTCGTCAACAGCGCCTTAATGGCCAAGATCCATACTGTCGACTGGACAACTGCCATCCTCACTCATCCCGCGCTCCAGATCGGAATGAATGCCAACTGGTCGGGTCTTGCCGGAGCTGCCTTTAAGAAGACCTTTGGACGCATCAGCGCCAGCGAAGAAATCAGCGGCATTCCGGGCTCCGCGACCAACCAGGACGGTGCGGACTATTGTTTGACGGAAGAGTTCGTCGCCGTCTACCGCCTGCACCCGCTTCTTCCCAATTCTATTCAGGTTTTTTTCGCGGGCGACGGGAGGAAAGGCAGGGTGTTGAAATTTATCTCGGATGACCCGAACGATCCGAACGTGATCGTCGGTCCAGACGCCATGAGGAATGCGCTGGGCAACGATGGAACCACATTCCTGGATTTGCTTTATAGCTTCGGAATGCAGAATCCCGGCGCGGTCACGTTGCGTAATTATCCGAACTGGATGCGCCGCATGAATCGGCGCAACGGCGCGAAAATGGAAGAACTCATCGACCTGGCTACCATCGATATCCTGCGCGACCGTGAGCGCGGCGTGCCGAGGTATAACCGCTTTCGCGAACTGTTTCACATGCCGCGGGTCAACTCGTTTGAAGAGATGACAGATGATCCAGAACTTGCCAGCGTGTTGCGCGAGGTCTATGGCCATCCCGACAAGGTGGATCTTATGGTTGGAATGTATGCTGAGAAACCGCCGGCGGGATTCGGCTTCAGCGACACTGCCTTCCGTGTTTTCATTCTCATGGCATCGCGCCGATTCCGAAGCGATCGCTTTTTTACCCTGGATTTTACGCCCGCGGTCTACACGCAGCCGGGAATGGACTGGATCAACGATAACAACATGACTACTGTCTTGCTGCGGCACTTTCCGGAACTTGCGCCCGTGCTGATGCGGACCAAGAATGCTTTCGCGCCGTGGAGTCTGGTGGAGAGTTCCCCGGCAAAGTAGGGGTCTCTGGAAGAGATGTCGGAGCAAACTTGTTATGAGCTGGAAGCAGATAGGTCGACTACTTCGCACGGTATTTCTGCTACGCGTGCCGTTGATCACGCTCTTCGTGCTCGCTGGGATGGGACCCTTTGCCCTTAGACAGGGCGAACAACTTCTTGGCAATCTTTTCGACCTGAGAGTAGTCGATCCAAGATTTCTGGACGCCACCGGCAATCCGAGCGTCATCGTAAAGCTGTCGGCGTTGTATCTCTTCGCCGCTTCCTTCGCCGCGTTCATGCTTGCCTGGACGGCAGTTTCAGTGATCAATCTTGTCGTCCATTACGGGCGGATTCGCTTCGCTGATCCCGACCTTCACCTCGACCAAAAAAGACCAGCTGCAACTTTTCTATTCGGTTTCTGCTGTGCTCTTGTGCTTGTGATTTGCACGATGTTGCAGACTCCCATCCACTGGCTCCCGCGCTATGGCATGCCGCTGCTGGGTTTACTAGTTTCCCTGATAGTAGTTGTAGCGGCAAAGGCGGTACAACTTGTCTTGACCGATCCGAAGACCACGCCGCACCCGCCGCCTTACCTTGTGTTTCCGGCGTACCTGTTCAAACCGCTTGAGCGCGGTTTTGACACGCTTTACTGTTGGCATTCCGAAAGCTTGAAGAGGCTTAAGGGCCACCTCAACAGCCTTGTCCAATGGCCGCTGGAAATTTTGCGGGGCGCGGGACAAGGTTATCTGGTGGATTGCGAAGCTCCGGCCGGCCAACTTACGTTGCGGTCAGGTCATGTGTTTGCCATCGCGATGTCGCTGATGGCGTTCGCACTTTATATCATCATCGGCTATCTCAAGGGGAGAATCGACGAAAAACCCGCAAAAGTTCCAGCCTTAGCGTTTTTTCTTCTGTTCTTGATTGTTGCCTGCTGGTTTCTAGGAGAACTCAGTTTCTTCTTCGATCGCTATCGAGTTCCCTTGCTCGCCAGTCTTGCCGTGTTGAGTCTCGCCACAACCTACGCTCCCGAGTCCGATCATTTTTATCGAGTCCAGGCAGGTTCAAAACTGCCGCCTTTGCTGCGGCCTTCTGCGTTGGTAAAAGACCGCGCAGGGCCGGGTCATAAACGCCTGATTCTCGTCGCCACGGCTGGTGGAGGCATTCAGGCCGCAGCGTGGACGGCGAGAGTGCTGCACGGCCTGGAAAAGGTATGTGCGCACCAGACCAAGCCTGAGAACAAATGTGATTTGCGGGACTCCATCGTCGTGATCAGTGGAGTTTCGGGCGGATCGCTCGGCGCCATGGCTTACGCACGCTCCTTCGCGCCCAATCTAAATCCGGTTTCGCCTGACTCCGTGGTCGCCAATGCAGAAGCCTCGGCCATCGATGAAGTCGCCTGGGGATGGACTGTTCCAGATGTGTTTCGCGCTGTTTCGCCGTGGTTCCGCAGTCAATACATCGATCGTGGCTGGGCATTAGAACAAAAGTGGAGCGCCATTCACCAATTGCGTTACGACAAAACCCAAGCCGCCCTTCTACCGGCCAAACGAACGAAAGATGTGCTGCTTAGCGATTGGGCACCCCAGCAGGGAATACCCATGCCCGCTCTATTGCTGAACGCTACCATCGTTGAGCTGGGAAAGCCGTTGGTGTTTTCGACCACCGACTTTCCCCGGGGGAATGATCGGCGTGGGTTGGTTAACTTTTACGATCTGTTTCAAGGCCATGAACATACTTATGACATTCGCGTTAACACGGCGGCGCGTCTCTCGGCCTCATTTCCCTACGTTTCGCCCGCGGCCCGGTCGAACATCGAGAACCCTCCGGTGCCCGATTACCACATCGTGGACGGCGGCTACTACGATAACTATGGAGTGGTCGCCTTGCTCGCCTGGCTGGAGAGTGCCATTGAGGAGGCTGGCGACTCGCAGAAGGATGTACACGATGATCTAGCCGATGTATTGGTCCTTGGGATCAGACCTTTCCCTCCGCCGGGTGACTCGAAGCCAGACAAAACTCACGGGTGGGGATTCCAGCCCGTCGCTCCCATTAACGGACTGCTCGATGTGCGCGATACCGGACAGATGGCACGCGACGATAACGCACTTGCCCTTTTCACGGAATACTATCGGACTCGCGGCATCAAGGTATGGCGAGCCGATTTCGTTTACCCATCAAGCTTCGACGCGCAAATTTTTAAGAATCGAGAAGATTATCAGGGCTGTCTTGAAGCGCCGCTTTCCTGGAAGTTAAGTCGCAACCAGGTGGGTTGTATCGAAGCGGGTTGGAGGCAGTTTCGTCTCGCGGATAAGAGCCGCCATGAAGTCAATTGTGTTTTGGACTATCTAAACGGGAAACCGACTCCCGACGCCAGTCTCGGGAAGCCAGAGAGCGGAACTGTCTTTTGCAACCCAGGCGATGCGCCGTCACAGTGAGGAGTCCGATATGCCGGATCAAGTGAGGCAAACAACGAACGACAAACACACTCCTCCCGACCTACACCTGTCAACCGGAAGGCTTGCAACCGGATTGCTCGCCGTCGCAATGGCGGCCGCGGGGCTGATTTTCGGATTCCAACTAAAAAGCGACTACCCTTTCGAACACAACTTCCACGATAAAATCAACAGCCCCATCCTCGCGCTTGAACTTTCAACCAGTGCGGACGATTTGAAAGAGGTCCTGCATACGGAGAATCCGGGACAGTCGAATTCAGATCCTTCCGTCTGTAAAGCTATCGCCTGCCTGCGAGCGAACACATTCGAAGACTTTGTCTTCATCCCTCTGTACACGTCTTTTCTGGGGGCATTTGCCTGGTTGTTCGCACTTGGAACCAGCAGAGGCGATGTTCTTCGCCGCCGGGCAATCGTAACCATCGTGATTTTGGTTGCGGCCTTTGATTGCGCGGAGAACATTGGAATTCTGCGTGCGCTCGGCGCCTCCAGCATCAGCCCCTCGACCGCGCAGGCGATTTGTTGGCCCTCGCGGTGCAAGTGGGCCTTGTTTGCCGTTGCGCTCTTGCTTACGGGCTGGATCCTGGTGCGCTCATCAAGCCTTCTCTACTCGCTCCCGACAAAGCGTCTGCTGGCGCTGACGTACGGCGCTGCCGGCATTCTCTTATTAATCGGGCTGAAGAGACCGCAGGTCGTTGAACTGGCAACCAGCGTGTTCGCGCTTCTGACCATCATCAACATCGTTGGTCTGCTAGGTCCGTATGTCGAAAAAACGCTCCTAAAACCCCGGACTCCCGCGTATGTTCCCGATTTTTGTGATCGCAAAGCGCGGAAAGAGGCCGATGTTGCGGTTTACCCAAGAACGAGCTCCGACATATAGAGATTTCCGTATGCACCGCTTTAAGCCGTTCCCCAGATCTCACTTAATACACGCTGGAAATTCGCGCCCAGCACCTTTTCGATAACAGTTGAGGGCTGGCCACGCTGGGCCAGTTCCTCGGCGATGATCTCCATGTGATCGGGCCCGTTCAGATCGGGCACATAGGGATAGCGGTCCTCGCCCGGCGCCCCTATGCCGAGCTTCTTGCGGCGCGCAATGTCGGCCTCGAAGTCGGCTTTCTGCGCAGGGGTGAGGACGACCTTTTGAATGGAGCCATCGGAGCCGATGCCAACATGGTCCGCTCCGCACACATTGATGGCATGCAGCAGGTGATCGAGTACATGCTCGCGAGTCGGCACTGTTGGAGAGGCAACCAGGTAGGGCATGAGATACACGCCGAAGTATCCTCCGCGATCCGCCAAGGATCTGAGAATTTCGTCGGGTTTGTTGCGTGGGTGCGAATAAATTGCGGCGCATCCGGAATGAGAGATCAGTACCGGTTTTGAAGAGGTGGCAATCGCTTCGCTCGTCGTGCGGTATCCGCTGTGGCTCAGGTCAACCGCGACTCCAATTTCGTTCATCTTCTTGATTGCAGCGATACCGGCCTTGCTCAACCCGGCATTCCCCGGCTCGAGACATCCGTCGCCAAAGGCGCTGCGGTTGTTGTAGGTGATCTGCATGATGCGCACCCCAAAGTTGCGGAAGGTCTGGATGCGCTCAGGATCGTCTTCCAGAAAGGTCGTGTACTGAAAACCGGGAATGACGCCAACCTTGTTGTTCTGCTTGGCGCGGGCGATATCGGAATGTTTGCGAACGATTCCAAACGCCTCAGGATACTTCTCAACCAGCCCCTCCAGCCAGGCAATGTTCTTGACCGTACCCTCGAAGTCGCGGTCTGAGAGTGTGCAATTCACGGCGGTGATCCCCGATTGCCGAACCAGCGTGACCAGTTCTGGGCTGGGCAAGGTCTCCAGATCGAGAAACGGAGCGCAGAGCGAATCGATCACGATGGCGTTCTTGTAAAGTTCGTTCACGTAGAGTTCGTTCTTGTAACGTTCGGTGTTGTCCGGCGAAACAGTTGCACGCGGACTCGCGAACAGGCGGGGAGCAATGCATGCCGCAGCAGATAGCTTGAGAAAGTTGACTTGAAATTCTCGGCGATTCAAAAGCGAGCCCTCAAAACTTTCGGAAGCCGGATTATACGACCGTGCCGGCGAGAGGTAAAATATCTTGAACGCGCGTTCTCGCCCCGCCAGAGGAGGTGCTTGTGTTTACGACACTCAAAGTGGGCAGACAAGCGGGGCTGACGATTCTTCTCGCCGCCCCACTCTTATTCGGTCAACAAAACCCTTCGACGCCGAACCTGGCGGCCGCGCATGAGTTTCCCGTGACCCTGGAGCAGAAGGTGGTCGCCGGGACGACGCCGGCCGGAACCCAGATCAAGGCGAAATTGGTGAGCGCTACTCTGGTGAGTGGAGTGGTCATCCCGCGAGGCGCCACTTTATTCGGCGAGGTTGTCGAGTCGTCGGCAAAATCTGCTTCCAGCCCCTCGCGTCTTGCCCTGCGCGTGGATTCTGCGGAGTGGAAGAATGGTTCATCTCCGATCAAAGTCTACTTAACGGCCTGGTACTACCCCATGGCAGGGATGCCGAATCAAGACCTTTCCTATCAACCGGCAGACGCCGCACAGAGCAAGAAAAATTGGAATGGGGCGGGCACCTACCCCGACCCGAACAACCCCGCATCGCGGCCGTTTCCTGGCGGTGACCAAAGCACGAACGCAGGCAACGGTGCCGCGGCCTCGCCGTCATCAGCGATTTCGACCCATCGAGTCTTAATGAATAATGTAGACTCGATCATCAACGCCGACGGAAGCGTCACTCTCACCTCAATGCACTCCAACATCAAACTGGATAAGCTGACGACTTATGTGCTGGCAACGGCCGATCTGATTCCGAAAAAATAGCCGGACGACTCGTTAACGTACACGGGGCCACGCAGGCCGACATTTCGTTACGGCGGAAGCGGCGGCGGCGCGGCTGACATCTTAGATGCCAGTGAATCTTCTGTCTCGTGCAATTCTCGAACTTTGGCAAATTCCTTCTGCGACTCCGCATTATTGCCCATCGCCTGGTAGATGCGCCCTAGGCGGTAGTGAGCATCGGGCTGCGTGGAATCCAATTGCACCGCGCGTTGCAGCGCGGCGACGGCTTCTTTGTACTGCTTGCGTCGCGTAAAAACCGCTCCGAGGTCAACATAGGCGAGGCGAAGGTCGTTCTTGAGGCTTACTGCTCTTTCCAGCAAGGAAAGAGCGTCGTCCAAATTCGCTTTCTTCATTGCGATGTCGCCCAGATACGCAAGAGCCTGAGGATGATTAGGATCGTTCGCCAACTCATTCCGAAACTCGCGCTCGGCGTCTTCGTATTGGTGCGACTCCCAGTAAAGATAGCCGAGACCAAAGTGCACATTCGGCTCTCGCGGCGAAACTTTGGCCGCAGCTTCAAACTCCGCAATCGCTTCCGGAGTTCTGCGGAGACCGTCCAGGGCTTCGCCACTTAGCATGTGAGCCGAGGCGGAATCCGGATCATGCTGCAGAATCTGTTTGAACTCGGTTAGAGCGCAAGAATATTTCTTTGCCCACAGGCAGCTCTGGGCCAGCACTTCATGCAGTTCCGCGTTTGCTGGGTCTGATTCCGCCGCTACCTGCAAAGCGTCGCTTGCCTCCGCAAAACGCTTTGCGCCGTAATAGCTGAGCCCCAGAAGCGTGGACGCCTGCAAGTTATGCGGATCGGCGGCGAGGGCGGCGTGAAGTGGAGCGATGGCTTCCTCGAAGCGCCCCTGTTTGAACTCGGCCAGCCCCAGATTCAATTGCACTCCTGGCAACTTCGGATTCAAGGCGAGCGCCTTCCGATAAGCCGAAGCAGCCTGCGAATAATCCTGTTGCTTCGAGAGAACCACGCCCAGGCTGGCAAAGGCTGAGGCATCCGTAGGATCTTCAGCGGTCACTGCGCGCCAGGCGTTCGCAGCCTCGGTCAACTTTCCCTGGCGCTCAAGCGCGATCGCGTCCGCAGGAGTTGTTCCCTGCCCGCTTGCACTGACCGATAATAAGCAAACCAACCAAAGAAGTGTCTGAAAACTACCTGGCGCTTGGAACCGCAGTCGAGTCGACAATCCGAAGTTCGCCATATCCCATTAATGCCGCTTCAGAAAGGTTTCAGACCAAAACGTCTCCCCGTGAAACCTAACCTTGCCGTGAATTATCTCCTAACTAAAACGCCCCGCCCACGAACATTTTTCGTGGACGGGGCATCCGGCTCTTGGAAGCACTGCCTAGTAGATCAGCTTGAGGCCGAGCTGGAATTCTCTCGGATCAAAAGCGTTAGTGACGGCGCCGAAGTTGCTGGCCCCTACGTTGAGGCTGATGCCGCCGTTGTTGGCATCGCCCTTGAACTGCGTATGGTTCCAGGTGTTGAAGGCATCCGCGCGGAACTCGATGCGGCTGCCTCGTTCATCGCTGATGACGAAACTCTTGAAGAGCGACAGGTTCCAGTCATCCCGGCCAGGGCCGCGTAACCCGTCAAAGCCCAGGGTTCCGTAGCAGTCTGGGCCTGTGGCGCAAGCGGGCTTCGAGAAGGCGGTCGGATTGAACCATTCGGCGGCGGTCTTCGGATAGGAGATACTTCCGCTCAGGTCCGGCCGGTTCCCGGAATAGCCGCCGGGAAATACGCTCGCGGCATTGGCGCCGCTCACTCCAAGATTGATCGGCGCCCCCGATTCTATGGTGACGATCCCCGCTAGTGCCCATCCTCCTACGGTTGCCCGCAGCAGGTGGCTATCACTGTTCTTCAAGAACGGGATCTGGTAGACAAAGTTCACGAATGAAACGGCGGTGCGGTCAAATATAGACGGGCCAACGTCGTACTTCGTTCCCACGTAGGGGTTGGTGACGGCGTTGAGGTCGCCGCCGCTCCCGGTACCCGTGTTGGGATCGATTGCCCGCGAGATCGTTAAGCCATATTGAAGTTGTAGATCGCGGGCCACGTTCCCGTGCAGATCAACCTGGAGGGCGTTGTAATGCGCATTGGCCTCGTCCTCCGACAGACGAATCGCGCCGAAGCCTGAAATTCCGTACAACTGGTTAAGACCGGCTTCGTTATTAGCGACCAGAGCCGGCAAACTAGCTTCGGGCGGGAGGTTGATTTCCCGATAGTCGTTCTCATGCCGCCCCTGGCTACCGACGTACGACACGGCGAATACGGCCCTGGCCCCCAGCGCCTGCTGCACGCCAAGACTGTACTGGTAGCTTGTCGGCGGGTGGTAATTGAGGGCGATGCCCGTGATGCCGACGGGAAGAACCGGCAAATCCGCGGAGCTGATAGCAGCGCCGGTGTTGACGTTGAGTCCCGGGTTCGAAAGAGAAACGCTGTGCACGGTGGGGCTGGCGTCGAACGGAGTGTTCGTCGCTCCGTTGTACATGTCGTTGCCCTGAATGCGATCGTACATGATGCCAAAGCCACCGCGGAGTACGGTCTTGCCTTGTCCGGTAAGGTCATAAGCAAAGCCGACGCGTGGACCGAACTGTGGCCAGTAATTGTTCACGAGACCCTTGGGAATTCCACCTACCCCACCAATGCCAATGCCGTTCGTGTAGAACTGTAACCCTGCCAAGATCGGGTTGGAGCTCGTTCCCAACCCCGGACTGGCGCCGGTGCAGCCGACATTAAATGTGCCCACCTGAGCACCGGAACAGATATTGCCGCTGCCATCGGTCCAGAACGTGGGAATCTCAGACGCGCTGTACAGATTGGGATAGAAGTTCGCCGACTGCTGATTCGCCTCATAGGTATGAGGGGCCCCGTCCCAGCGCAACCCGAGATTCAGGGTCAATCTGTGATTTACCCGCCAGTTATCCTGGACGTAAGCGGCGTAGGATACGTTATTCCAATGGCCGCTGGACTTGACTGCGTCCTCTTCATAGGACGAGCCATAACCCAGCAGGAAGTCGGCAAAGTCCGATCCGCAGCTTGTAACATTCGGGACGGGGACGCATCCGGGTAGAGTTGTGAACGAGCCGTTGAAGGTGTAATTACCTTCCGTGTTGGCGAAGTAGTCTTGCACCTTCTTATAAAGCGCCCAACTGAACCCGAGTTTGATCTGGTGCGCGCCCTTCGTCCAGGAAATGTCGTCACGCAACTGGTAGTCATTGGCCGCGTTATTCCACGGGGTCCAATTGGCAGTGAAGTCCGTTCCCGTACTGCCACCCAGGTCGATCGACGGGATGCGGTCATCGACATTGGGCCCCGTAAACAACCGCGGCACACTAAAGCCGGTGGGCTGCGCAAACAAGCCCTGGGGGATGATGTGGATGCGGTTGCCGTCATAGTTAAACGCCGTCTCGTTTAGCAAGGTCGGACTAATCACATACGTAGTGTGAATCACGGCGCTGTAGGAAGGATTGCCGAAGACATCGCTTATTGTGGGCACGTTATCGCCGCTCCACTGTGTCTCTCCGTAAGTCTGCGAAACCTGCTCAGAAACCCAGTGCCCGAACACCGAGAACTTGCTGCTGAATTGGTGGTCGACGCGGGCGATCTCCTCGCGCACGGTGGTAGGTGAGACGTTGCCCCCCTGGAATTGGGCGCCGTTGTTGGCCGCGGGGAAGATACCCGCACTAAGCAAGGTTGTCGCGTTACTGTTGAACAGGCAATCGGGAATCGTATTGTTGGGGAAGGGCTGGCCGGGCATGAGCGTGGCCATTACGGCGGGGGAGCAGCCCGCTCCGAAACCAGGAAGCGGGCCTCCGTTATAAATGGGAACCGAAATGATCTGGCTTGCGCCGTTGGGAAGAGTGGTGGGAATTACCGCACCAGTTCCTGCGCCGCCTGCGTCGGGATACTCGCTCGCTACCGGAACGGTTTGGTTGTACACACCGCCCTCATTCAATCTCCGCCATTCCATGTTGTAGAAAAAGAAAGTGGGGTGACTCTTATACAAAGGAACCTGGCCTCCGGCATTGAAGCCAAATGTGTTGAATCGCAGTTCGGCAACCTTTTGGGGCGCGGGGTTGAAGTAGTTGCGCGCATCGAGCGCGTCGTTGCGCAAGAATTCCCAACCGGAAGCATGGAACTGTTTAGTTCCGGACTTGACTACCGTCGTAATGGTTGCGGCGCCGGCGAGGCCGTACTCTGCGCTGTAATTAGAAGTCATGTTGGTGAATTCCGCGATCGCATCCATGGAAGGCATGACGCTGGCGCTGCTGCCGCCACGGTCGAGGTTTTCACCGCCATCGAGGAGCTGGAGGTTGTGGCCGGCGCGCTGGCCGTTGATGCTGACGTTGCTGTCTCCGCTAACCGCCGTGGGCGTGATGAAGTCTCCCTGAATGCTGGACGCACCCGGTGTCAGGGCGAAAAGCGTGTAGACGCTGCGGCCGTTGACGCCCAGCTGGGACACCTGCTCGCCGGTAATCACGGAACTCACCTCGCTCGAGTCCGACTGCACATGGACGGCAGTCGCTTCCACCGTCACTTGCTCTTCCACCGCGCCGACTTTCAGTACAAAATCGACACGGGTGCGGTCGTTAACGTTCAGGACGATGTCGTTTTTCTCGGCCCCACCAAATCCGGAGGCTTTGGCGGCGACGTTGTAGTGTCCGATGGGAAGATCGGGTGCGGTGTACTGCCCGGTGGCGTTGCTGACAGTCGTGCGCTTTTCCCCGGTTTCGACGTGAGTTACCGTTATGTTCACATTAGGAATGACCGAGCCCGAAGGATCGGTAACGGTTCCGAGAATCGTTGCCTCCTGGCCGAACGCCTGAAACGAAAATGCGAAGAGGAACAAGCAAGCAACTGCGAAGGCCAAAATCGGGTGTTTCACGGCGACAGCGACACGGCTGGCAAATCGAGACAGGCGAGCGTGCATCCCAACCTCCGATGTGATTACGTTAACGTTAACGAACCCCGCAAAGCTTGTAGTCCTTTTCCGCCGCCACTGTCAAGAAAAATCTCAAATAGCTGAAATTAAATAATTTGATCCGGGCGTTGGAGGTGTAGTCGCGAGAACGCCGTCCACCAAAAAGAGGGCGTCCGGTAGGGGTGCATCTGGATTTGAATTCTTAACTTCCTATGCTTTTGGTGGTTTCGATGTGACTGGGGATCCGAAGCGCGGAATCATCAAACCTCGCTCCGGCCAGCCGGATCTCCCGGAACAGATGCAGGTTGGATGACATTACCACCCCAGGACTGAGATGAACCGTGGGCGGAAACGGCGCTTTGCTCGTCAGATGGTCAGCCATCAGCCGCACAGCCATTTGACCCTGACGGTGAGGCTGTTGATAAATCGAGGCAGTAATCGTGCCCTTTTCGAAATAGGGGGACATCTCCGCGAAGAGATCCGTGGTTATCAGTTTCGTTTTTCCCGCGAGGCCTCGAGCGCCGAGCGCGCGGCATACCGGAAGACAATTGACCGTATTGACGTACAGTCCGGCCAGGTCTGGGACACGGCCCAGAAGATCGAAAGTTTTCTGGAAGCTCTCGTCTTCGTCCTCATGTCCTTCGATCACGCTCACAATCTCGCCCCCGGGACAGTGCCGCGGAAATGCGTCGGAAAACCCCGCGGTTTTCCGGCGGTGATCCTCGGCACTCAGCATGCCCGCAATTACAGCCACTTTGGAGCCTGGCGGCGCGAATTTGCCCATCAGTTCGCCCGCCAGGCGGCCATTTAGCAAGGGCTCCACGCAAACGATGGTGGAACGCTGGCTCTCAGGTGCATCGGTCGAGACGCACACCACCCGAATGCCGTTTTCTTCGGCTTCGTCGATCAGGGGCTTCAAACCCTGCGGACTTCCGGCGGTAACGATGATTCCATCGACGTGGTTTGCGGTAAGTTCCTTGAACGCTTGCGTGTCGTTTTCACCCAAGGCGTGCACCGGACGATTCACAAATTGAATGCCCAACGGGGCCACGCTGCGAGCTTCATCCAATACGCCGCTCCAGAGCTGATCGTAGAAAAAATGTATTTCCCGCGGTATGCAAACTCCGATGCGGGCGCTCGCTTTGGAAACTGACAAGGCCCGGGCTGCCAGATTTGGGGTGTACGCGATTTGTTCTGCGACCCGCAGAATCCGCTGCCGAGTCGATTCATTGATGCCCGGCCGTCCATGCAAGGCACGATCGACCGTCCCAATCGAAACATCCGCCAACTCCGCAATTAGATGGATTCCACGTTTATTTTTTTTCATTCCCTGATCCCGCCCGCAATCGCAATATTCTAAGCCAGCCTGCCATCCCTCTGCTTTGTAGGCGAAAGATCGCGCTCATTTGAGGTTTCCCGTTATCCAAATATGTTCAGCCGCCGAAGAATCGGATATGGGAGTTCCGTGTACGTTGACGGTACCTATCCTGCGTCGTGTGTTGTACACCCGCAGGCGGCACTGAATCAATATGCGAAGGAGTTTTTCCCTGCGGGAGATCGGCAAGGTTACGTCGGTGAGAGATTGCGGTGAGACGGAGTAATCTGTGACATCGCAAACGTCACAGCGCTCCGGCGCCCGCCTGAGGCTGCCATCGCTGGCCCTGTTGTCTTGTCTTAATTTTCCCGCTGAGCAGGATTTGAAAGGCAAAGCGCCCGGGATGCCCGGGCGCTGGCCCGCTTTTCAGCGCGATGCTCCCTCGTCCATTCAGTTATCGGATGACCGGGAGCATTCTGGGAAGGATTCGCTCTGGCAGCCGATACGCCGGTGCAGCGATTCCCTTCCATCCATTCAACGTTCCGTGTACCGGCAACACGCGGCTAGGTCCTTCCCAGCTGTTGATGTGGTGCGCCAAGTCAGAATGGGCGTCACTCAAACCCACCGCAAGAGCGCGTCCGATCGCTACCGCCTGCACGTGGTCCCAGGACGGCGCAACCGGAACATGTTCCCAAACGCGTGGAGTGTGCGAGGACAGAATGGCTCTGTTTTCGCCGACGCTCGCCACTTGCACGCCCTTGGCGGTTCCCCTGGCGATGGCATGACGCAGGTTATTCGACGCTTTCACTGCCGTGCCTTGGTTCACGGCTTGCTTCGGAGCGGCAGCCGCCACGTGCGAAGATAGCTCGCTGGTCGGGCTCGAATTCGACCGCGCCGTCGAGGCCACGGTCAACACCACGCCGGTCGAGGTGTAGGAGATATTGAATTGCTCGTTTGAGTTGATCGCGATCGTCGAGTTTGTGAACTCCGTCCCGCCCAGGCCCCCCGTCGCCGCCAGGATGGTGAAGGTCTGGCCGATCTTCGGAGTGAAACCGCTGATCAGCGCAGCGCTAAGGGTACCGCCCAGACTGGCGGCGCCTGTGATCTTGAGCTCACTGTAGAGAGTACCTACGGTCGTTCCGCCGATCGACACACTGAGCGTGCCGCTCGAAAGCTGAGTGTAGGTTCCCGTGATGGTGAGCAGCCCGGCCTTGCCGCTGTCACCTACATTGATGGTGGCGCTGCTCGAAACATTGCCGTTGAGCTTGCCCGCTCCCAGGAGCGTTCCGCCATTGATCGTGATCCCGGTTCCACTGTTCGCCAGAGTTCCATCGACTGTGGTCGTTCCAGCGCTCTGGGTGTACCCGCTGCTCCCGCTCACCGTGAACGTGCTGCCGCTGGCAACATCAACGGCGCTACTGTTGGCAAAGCTGGCGCTGGTGGCAAAGGTCGAGTTGTTGGTCAACGTCAAGGTTTTAGTGTTGGCTGCGAGATTGGCGAGATCGTTGGTGGAACCGGTTTGGATGGTTCCGCCTTCCAGAGTCAAGGTCGCAGAGTTGGTAGTGACGCTGGCCGCTCCGGTCAAATCCAGATTGCCCGCCAGAACGTAGGTCCCGGCAGAAAGCGTGTTGCCGCTGATCTGGGTCAGGGCTGGAGCGGTAAAGCTGTCTCCGGCATTAATGGTCAGCGTGCCGGCGTTGCTGAAGCTGGCCGCAGAGGTCGAAACATTGTTGCTCGTGCCCGCAATGGTCAAACTCTTGGTATTCGATGCCAGCGCACTCAGGGCGTTCACGCCGTTGGACTTAATAGTGCCACCCTGTAGTGTCAGCGTGGCAGAATTGGTTTTCACGCTGATGCCGCTGGTGGTCAGATCGAGGTTGCCAGCGAGTACATAGGTGCCCGCAGAAAGCGTAGTGCCGCTGATCTGCGTCAGATTTGCGGCGGTAAAGCTGTCGCCGCTGTTGATGGTCAGGGTGCCCGTGTTGCTGAAGCTGGCCGCGGTAGTCGAGACATTATTGCTTGCGCCGCCAATCGTCAGCTTGCCGCTGTTCGTCGCCAAACCAGCCAGCGCATTCGTGCTGTTGGAAGTGTTCTCAATCGTGCCACCGGCCAGCGTTAAGCTTGCCGCGTTAGTCGTGATGGTCTGCGCCGTACCCGAGAGATTCAGATTTGCATCCAGCACATACGTTCCCGCGGTCAGCGATCCGCCGCTGATCTGCGCCAGCGAGCCCACGGTGAAGCTTTCACCCGGCAACAATGTGAGCGAACCGGCATTGCTGAAGCTGCCTGCATCGGTGAATGGCAGTCCGCCGATGGTCAACGACCCAGTCGACGTAATGCTGGTCAGGCCAGCCAGCATGTTGCTGTTGCATCCGGTGCCGGTGCAGGTGTTGAAAAGTTCGCCTCCGCCTTCTTCGGTCACATTGCCGGCCAGCGTGGTGATGTTGTTTGCCCCCGCGTTCCACTCGATATTGGCGCCGTTGGCGATATAGGTGCCGCCGGTCAGTGTGCCTGTGCTCTGATTGTCGTTTGTGAGGAAAGTCACTCCCGGACCTTCAATCGTCAAGGTGGCGCCGTTCGCTTCAACTGTGCCGGTGTTGTTGAAGTTCAGGGCGCTGACGTTGATGAGGAGATTCCCGCTGGCATTGGCGATGATCGAGCCCGTGTTCACCAGGCCCATCCCGCCGTTGCCAATATTTCCCGCTCCCTGAATCGTCGCCTGGTTCGTCAGAACCTCTTGATTGGTTCCGGCGAGGATGTAGTTCTGCGAGTTGCCGGACATGGTGATCGTCCCGCCCGCCAGAGTGACATTGCCCTGGATTATCAGGTCAGTCGCATTGCCCGCAGAGTTCAACTGCACGTTTCCGATTTGCGAATAAGTCCCTCCATCCAGGTTCAAGCCGGAGTTGTTCGCAAGCGTTATGGTTCCACCCGCCGAATTGTTGATCGTGCCACCCAGATAGTTGCTGAAGCCCGATGCAACATCAATCGTCCCCGTCGCGCTGTTGGTCAAGGTGACGCCGTGAACCGTTCCAGTGTTCAGTTCCAGCGTGGAAGCTCCAGTCAGGTTGATGGTGCCGCCGTTGATGGTCGCGCTGTTGACCTGGATCGTGCCTGTGTTCGCCGAGATCGTTCCGCCGGCGTTGCCTACGGTCGTGCTGGTGAAGATCAGGTTCCCGCCCGCAGTTTCCTCAATCGTCCCGGTGTTAACCGCACCGCCATTGGGATTAATTGTCAACGTCGAGGACTGGTTGGCGTTGATCGTGCCCGAGTTCACCAGCGTCATCGAGTTGTTGCCAATGTCTCCGGCGCCCGAGATCGTCTCCTGATTGATCAGGGTGTCGGCTCCAGTTCCGCCGAAAATGTAGTTCTGAGTATTGTTCGACATGGTGATCGAACCGCCGCTCAGCGTGACATCGCCGCGGATCACAAGTTCCGACGTGTTGCCCGCCGAATTCAACTGCACCGCGCCCAGTTGCGTGTACGTCCCGGCATCCAGGTTTACACCACTGTTGTTTGCGATGGAGAGGATTCCTCCCGCCGAGTTGTTGATCGTTCCCCCCAGGTAGTTGGTAAAACCCGAGGCTATATCGATGGTCCCGGTCGAGCTGTTGGTCAACGTCACTCCGTGGACGGTTCCGCTGTTCAGTTCCAGAGTCGAGGCACCGACCAGCGTGACCGTGCCTCCGTTAATGGTCGAACTGTTTACCTGGATTGTGCCAGTGTTGGCGGTGATCGTCCCTCCCGCATTTCGCGCGGTCGTACTGGAAAAGATCAGATTTGTTCCTGCTGTTGCTTCGATCGTTCCCGTGTTGGTCAGGCCGCCGTTGGGATTGATCGTCATTCCTGCCGACTGGTTGGCGTCGATGGTGCCCGAGTTCACCAGCGTCAGTGAATTGTTGCCAATATCTCCAGCGCCCGAAATCGTCTCTTGATTGGTGAGGATGTCGTTGCCGGTCCCGCCGAAGATGTAGTTCTGCGAGTTGTTCGACAGGGTGATCGAACCGCCGCTCAACGTGACGCTGCCCTGCAGCACCAACTCGGAGGCGTTTCCCGCCGAGTTCAGTTGCACCGCGCCCAGTTGGGAATAGGTGCCGCCCTCCAGATTCAGGCCGCTGTTGTTGGCAATGGAGAGGATGCCGCCCGCCGGATTAACGATCGTCCCACCCAGTGTGTTGCTGAATCCCGAAACGATGTTGATAGTTCCGGTCGAACTATTGGTCAACGTTCCGCCGTGGACGATTCCGTTGTTTAAATCCAACGTCGAGGCGCCGGTCAAGGTGAGATTGCCTCCGTTGACGGTCGCACCGATCACTGAGATGGTCCCGGTGTTAGCGCTGATCGTCCCGCCTGCGTTACCCACGGTTGTATTGGTCAATACCAGCGACGATCCCGCTGTCGCCTCAATCGTTCCCGTATTGGTGACGCCGCCGTTCGGGTTGATCGTCATTCCCGAGGACTGATTGGAGTTGATCGTCCCCGAGTTGACCAGTGTCATCTGGTTGTCGCCAATGTCGCCGGCGCCGGAGATTGTCTCCTCATTTGTCAGAATGTCGGTGCCGACGCCGCCGAAAATAAAGTTTTGCGAGTTATTGGAGAGTGTGACCGAGCCGCCTGTAAGAGTGACGCTGCCCTGTAGCTCCAACTGCGACGTGTTACCGGCCGAGTTCAGCTGTACCGCTCCAAGTTGCGAATAGGTTCCGCCGTCCAGGTTCAAGCCGGAATTGTTGGCAATAGAGAGAATGCCACCTGCCGAGTTATTAATCGTTCCGCCTAGCGTATTGCTGAACCCCGAGGCAATTTGGATCGTGCCCGTGGCGCTGTTGGTCAGCGTGCTGCCGGCATGGATGGTGGCGCTGTTCAGTTGCAGCGTCGAGGCGCCGGTCAGAGTGATGTTGCCGCCGTTGATGGTCGCGCTGTTCAATTTGAGCGTGCTGGCGTTGGCGGAGAGCGTTCCGCCGGCATTATTGACGGTTGTGTTACTCACGTTCAACGTCGACCCGCTGGTGGCTTCAATCGTTCCGGTGTTGGTCACGCCTCCATTCGGATTGAGCGTGATGCCCGAGGACTGGTTGGAATTGATCGTTCCCGAGTTCACCAGCGTCATCTGGTTATCGCCAATCGTTCCAGCGCCCGAGATGGTTTCCTGATTGGTCAGAACGTCAGCGCCGACGCCGCCGAAAATGTAGTTCTGCGAATTGTTCGACATCGTGATCGAACCGCCGCTCAAGGTCACGCTGCCTTGCAGAATCAGTTCACTGGCGTTGCCCGCCGAATTCAGCTGCACGGCGCCCAGTTGCGAATAGGTGCCTCCATAAAGGTTCAGGCCGGCGCCGTTTTCGATGTTCAAGATGCCGCCGGCGGAGTTGTTGACCGTCCCGCCTAGGTAGTTGCTGAAACCTGAAGCGATCTGAATCGTTCCCGTCGAGCTGTTGGTGATCGTTCCACCCTGAATCGTGGAACTGTTCAACTGCAGGGTCGACGCGCCTGTCAGCGTCACATTCCCGCCGCTGATCGTTGTACTGTTTACCTGCACGATGCTGCCGCCGGTGGCCGTAATCGTTCCGCCGGTGTTGTTAATGGTACCGGTGTTGCTCAGGATCAGCGTGTTTCCGCCCGTCGCCTCAACTGTACCGCTGTTAGTGAAGCCATCGTTAGCGTCGATCGTGAGTCCGCCGGATGCGTTGGCGTTGATCGTGCCCGAGTTCACGAGAGACATCTGACCGTCGCCGATGTGGCCTGCGCCTTGAATCGTCTCCTGGTTGTTCAATTGGTCGAGCGACGTTGCGCCGAAGATGTAGTTGTTGGTGTTGTTCGATAGCGTAACCGTGCCGCCGCCGCTCAGGGTGACATTTCCCTCGAGCACGAGTTCAGTGGCGTTTCCCGACGAGTTGAGCGTGATGCCTCCGGAGTTGCTAATGTTGCCGGTTATATCCAAGAAGCTGTTATTTCCGAGAGCGATCGTCCCCGCATTGCTGATCCCGCCCTGCACCGTCAGCGTGACTCCGGAATTGGTTGTCGTCGAGTCACCCGCGTTGCTGAGGGTGAGCGTCCCTATGGTGAAGCTCGCGTCGTCTGTGGTGGCGGCCGTCGTGAGATTGATAAGAATGTTCTCGCCGGAGGTGATTGCGCCATTATTCCAGTTGCTCGCATTGCTCCAGTCGGCGTTGGATCCGTCCCCGGTCCAGGTGTCGGTGGTTGTCTTAGAGGTTGCATTCGCCTTTGCCGCACGAGATGCTTGCCGGCTCGCTAACCGACTCTGAGAAGCCTGCTGCAAAAGTTTGCGCTTTGCGCGTGCAGCTTGGCCTGAGGCCAATCCGGCCAGTGCGAAAACTAATGTAAAAAGGCAAAGTGTGATGACAAACCGCGAAATGGCGAAATGGTTCGACGCTGGGCGCATGGGACGCTCCGAAAAATAAATTTTGCGTGCGCAGCAAACTGGTTCGTGGGACAATGCTTCCGCTTGCCAGTGGCCGTCGGACGCAGAGTCTACACAATCCCCCATCGTGTGTCCTGACGAAATTCTCAAGAATTCTAAAGCGGGGCTAAGTCAATGAATTTTAAGGGTGAGGTCATCGAGACTTTTGACCGCATATGGCGCTTTGCGGACTACGAATTCGATGAAATGAGCCGAGAGTTGCGTGCGAAAGGCCGGCTCGTCGAACTGGAGTCGAAGCCTCTGGACATCCTGCTACAGCTTCTTTTGCATGCCGGCGAGGTGGTGACGAAAGAAGAACTGCTGGAGTCGGTTTGGCCCGACGTAACAGTGGTGGATGGATCCCTGGCGACAGCGGTTTCGAAGTTGCGGAAGGCCATGGGGGATGAAGATCATCCAGCGATTGTGACAGTCCCGCGCGTAGGGTATCGGCTGGCGGTACCGGTCTATTGCAAAACAGTCGCAGCAGCCGCGGGACCGGGGCTTCAATTCAAAGCCGCAGATTCGGTTCCGGGACGCGAGCAGTGGCGGTTTTTAAGGCAGATGGATGTCTCGGGATCGAGTGAGGTTTGGCTCGCGGAAAATCCTAAAACCCGCGAACAGCGGGTATTCAAGTTCGCGGCCGACGGCGCACGATTGAAAGGGCTGAAGCGCGAGATCACGGTCTCGCGTTTCTTACGTGAGTCGCTGGGAGAGCGGCCGGAGTTTGTTCGGATTCTGGAGTGGAACTTTGAGACGGCTCCTTTTTTTCTGGAGAGTGAATATTCCGGTCCGAACCTGGCGGAGTGGGCCGAGCGAGGCGACGGGCTTTCCAGGATTCCTTCTGCCACTCGCCTTCAAATATTGATCGACGTTGCAAAAGCGGTCGCCGCTGCGCACGACATCGGCGTGCTCCACAAAGACTTGAAGCCCGCCAACATCCTGGTCGTGCCCAAGAGTTCGGCAAGGGTCGCAGGAGCAGGGGTGGCGGGAGAAGCTTCGGCAGGATGGCAGGTCAAACTCGCGGACTTTGGCAGTGCCTCCTTGTTTGATCCCTCGCGACTGCAGGCTCTGGGAATTACGAACCTGGGATTTACTCAGACGGCGTCTGCGGGATCCCAGCCCTTGACCGGCACATTGATGTATCTGCCTCCGGAAGTTCTATCGGGACAGTCTCCCACGGCCGGGGCCGACGTTTATGCGCTTGGTGTCATGCTCTACCAGTTGACCATCGGCGATTTCCGCAAGCCGCTGGCGCCGGGATGGGAAGCAGATATAAAGGATGCGCTGATTCGTGAAGATATCGCAGACGCCGCCTGTGGCGATCCCAACAAGCGGCTCAAGAGCGCCGCGGATCTGGTCGAACGCCTGGTTACGCTGGAGCAGCGCCGGATCAAACGCAATGAGTTGGATGTGGCGAGCCATCGGGCGCAGGTTGCGGAGCGCAAGTTGGCCGAGGCCCGGGCCCGCATGCCTTGGGTCGCATCGGCGGTCATTGCATTGGCGGCTGGACTCGTGGTCAGCGTTGTACTCTACCGCCGAGCCGCGCACGAGCGGGACAATGCCAATCGCCAGACCGCGATTGCTACGTCCATCAACCGGTTTCTCGCCGAAGATCTGCTGGGTCACGGCAATCCCTTCGTGAGTGGAAAATCCAGCGAGTCACTTATGGACGCGATCAAGCAGGCCTCGCCCGCCATCGACCGGAAATTCAAGGAGGAGCCGCTGGTCGCGGCGCGCCTTCATCAAACAATCGCCCGGGCGCTCGATAACCGGACCGACTATCCGGATGCGCGGCTGGAGTACGATCGTGCCGCGTCGCTCTTCAAACAAGTGGATGGCGATTTGTCGCAGGACGCAATCATCGTCCAGTTGCAGCGAACGACGTTGGAGGCTCGCAGCTACGAAAACGGCTCGCTTGCATTGGCGAAATCGATTCTGGAACAACAGAAAGCGCTCATCGCGAAGCTCGCAAGTCCTCGGCCGGATCTGGCCGTTTGGCTTGATTCCGCGCAAGGCATGGTCGCTCTGATTGAGAACAACGCGAAATCCGCAGCAGAAAATTTTCAAGCGGCTCTGGATAAAGCCGAGAGTCTTCCGGAATTCGACGAAACAGCGCGATTGACCTTCAAGCAGAGGCTGGGATTTTCCTACATCCGTCTGGGCGACGGGGCCAAAGCCGAACAAACATTTCGCGATCTGATTGGCGCCTTCACGCGGGTCGCCGGCGCCGACAGCCCGCATGTCCTGCGGGTTCGCCTGAATCTGGCGCAGGCTTACATGATCCAGAACAAACACGCGGAGGCGATTCGTGAAGCCAACGCGATCTATCCGGAGTTCGTGTCGCGGTTGGGTCCGGAACACGAACTCACCATGCAATTGTTGACCACGCGGGCGCAGTCGGAAGGCAGCCTCGGGCTTTGGGACGATGCTATTCGCGACGATTTCGCCATTCACGACATTGCGGTGCACAAGCAGGGACCGCTCTCCTTCTTTGCCATTGGCACTCTGGCAGATGGTTCTCTCGCCCAATGTCGCGCGGGGAGGTATCGTGAAGGCGAATCGAATGCCCGGCAGAGCTATGAGGCGTCCGTCAAAGCTTTTGGACCGCGTGCCGGACTCACCGGAGGTGCGGCCTATAGTCTTGCTAGTTGTCTGATTGGCCTGGGCAAACTCGACGAAGCAAGTGGGCTGTTACAACAAATCGACGTGCCGGCGGTAGCGCAACTCGCGGGCGATCCCGATTGGGCCGCGGGAGTGACCCTGGCGGAGGCCGAGATCGCGTATCGCCGCCATGACTTCAATACCGCGAAAGCCCAGGTTCAGACCGTCACCCCCGTGTTTACGCGGAACGACGCCGAGCCCTATCAGAAACACGCTTTGGAGACTCTGAAAGCCGCACTCGATAAAGCCCTCCCGCGGAACTAGGGCTGTCCGCGTGGCATTTCGCCAGGAAGGAGCCACCATCTCGCCGGCTGCTACTTGCGGATATTTTTTCTCTGAAACGTTACGGCCCTTGGCGTCACTATCTGCCTAGACGTTACCGCCAGTTAGATTGCCTGCATAAGAATGTTGCTCCCGGCCAGAAACGCTGAATGCGGCCTCGCCTGCGAGGCTCATAGGACAACATCACTGGTGATTTCAGAATCAAGGCTCGATCAAGATAAATGGGACGGTGAGTTACTTATTCGCACGTTACGGGTCACTATAAAATGCGACTAGCTTCGAGCTAGCGTGCATCATATGTTTACCTAACTCGCGGATTTTCGGAAGGGTCTCGGGACCTCCCGAGACCAAGCATACGCAGACGTAAATTGCAGTGCCAGCCGCCCTCATTGGAACTCACGGCGCAGATTGAGCTCCTGTGTTCTCGGTTGACAGCTGCGACAGTTCGGTCGGAGAGATGGTAATGCACGCCCGTCCAGACTTGGTCGACATCGAATCACCCGCAGAAGCTACCGAAAAGGGCGTGGATGAAGTAATCCGAACCTTGACGGGGTTGATCGACATCGTAAGTCACGGACATGATCCGGGCAACTCTAAGGGAAGCATGGCGGAAGAAGTGCTTGTCGACACGGAAGTGGATGGCGCTCGCTATCTTCTGGTGCGGATGCGGCGGTCGGGATGCAGTCGTGTTCAGCTGAGTCCACGCGAGCAGGAGATCGTTCGCATGGTAGCCAAGGGGCACCCCAATAAAGTAATTGCAGACGTCCTTAACATAAGCTCCTGGACCGTGTGTACACATCTGCGGCGTATATTCGCCAAGCTGGGGGTGGGCTCGCGCGCCGCAATGGTGGCGCAACTTCTGGAATCGGGAGTGCTGGCGTCCGAGCGTCGCATCCCGTTGGATCCGCGATAAAGAGACGGGCTGAACTTAACGGAAACCAACCTTGTTTGGAGTCGGCGGAAACGTCATAACATATTTCTTTCGTTATGGGTGATTCTGCCCTTTCGTCATGCTGGACTTCACTTCGGCGCTTTACTTGGGGTTGCGCCATCCTACTTGGTCGCTGCCGGCCTGGTCCAAATTCACGACCGGAGTTCCAGCGGCTCTGGCTTCCCCGCCCGGCTCCGGGCATGTAGCAGACAGAGTGGCAAGACTGCAAACCTGTGAGCGCGGGGTTCTGGGCGCTTCGACACTTCATTTGTTCTGGGACCTTTTCGGCATGTTCACCCGCCGGTCCGTAAAGATCTACGTCGATGCTGGGTTATACCCAATCGCTCGCTGGGGCTTGGAGCGGGCGGCGGCACGTGGCACTCCGGTACGCGAGTTCGCCCATTACGACCCGGAAGCCTTCCGCCGCTGGCTCAAGCGGGACGGGCAAACCCAGCTGCGGCCGGTGCTGGTAACCGATGGTTTTTGTCCCGATTGCGGGAGACCTGCACCTCTGTCAGGTTACTTGGAAAGCTTACGTACCTGCGGCGGACGGCTCATCGTGGACGATACCCAGGCTTTGGGAGTCTTCGGCAATTCTCCGGGGCCGGATGCTCCATACGGACGAGGTGGAGGAGGGATGCTTCCGCGTCTCGAAGTCAGCGGTCCAGACGTGATGGTGATCAGTTCACTGGCGAAAGCATTCGGCGTACCCGTTGCGGTTCTGAGTGGAAGCCGGTCGGCGGTGGAAGAATTCGAGGCGAAGAGTGAAACCCGCATTCACTGCAGTCCCCCATCAGTGCCGGTGATTCGAGCTGCCGCGCACGCCCTCAGCATCAATCGCAAATGCGGAGACAGCCTGCGTTCGCGCCTGGCTGGTTTGGTGAAACACTTTCGTCACAGCGCGGAGAGTGCGGGCTTCCGATTCACCGGCGGGATCTTCCCCGTACAGACGATGGCGACCGCCTCTGGGATGGACACTCAGCGCTTACACAAGCGACTGCTCCATCGAGGAGTTCGCACCGTGCTGCGACGCGCCCTCCACGGCCAGGGCGCT
Source organism: Candidatus Sulfotelmatobacter sp. (assembly GCA_050012155.1). Lineage (GTDB taxonomy): Bacteria > Acidobacteriota > Terriglobia > Terriglobales > Acidobacteriaceae > Sulfotelmatobacter. The sequence goes on from JBEKHS010000004.1 coordinate 169,493, forward strand.
CGCCTCAGTTTCGTGATTACGGCCCGCCATACTCCCGGATCAATCGACGATGCAATCGCCGCTCTCACGGAAGTTCTACCCAGCCGGTCCTGATCCCTTGGTCGGCGATGATCCGTGAAGATCTTGACCTCCTCATCTCGATACAGCCAGTGCGGTTTGCTTTCCCATTCGTTGAGTGCTTCCCACCTTCGCAGCTATCGCCAAATAACAGATGCTGGTGGCAATCGCATTGTAGAAATTCGGTAGGTGGAAGTTTTCATTGGGGCCGTGAATATGATCCTCAGGCAGGCCAAAGCCCATGAGGACTGCGGGGATTTTCAGTATTTTCTGAAAAGTGTTCACGACCGGGATGGAACCGCCGGATCGTATGAAAACTGGTGGTGCACCAAAACCTTGCTGGTAGGCGAGTGCCGCCGCCCGCACTGCAGGATGATTCCGGTCGACTAAAGCTGGTTCGATCGGTGAGAACACGCGAACCGAGGAGCGCACTGTGGGCGGCGTAATACGCGCGATGTGTTCGCGAAACAACCTCGCTACTCTTCTTGGATCCTGATCCGGAACCAGGCGGAAACTGAGCTTGGCGAGGGCGTGCGTAGGAATGATGCTCTTGGCGCCAGGGCCCTGATGCCCACCCGCCATGCCATTCACGGTCAGTGCCGGCCGAATGGTTGTGCGTTCGTAGAGGCTGAAACCTGATTCTCCCCATCCCCGTTTAACCTTCGCGTCTCGCAGAATCTGCTCGTCGGTGGGACCGGTGCGCATCATGAACGCGCGCTCTTTCTCGTCCCAGCGCCGCACATCATCGTAAAAACCGGGGATCGCCACCCGTCCGTTTGCATCATGCAGGCGGGCAATCATCTCGCAGAGCGCTTGCAGAGGGTTGTGAACTGCCCCGCCGAAATTGCCCGAGTGCAAATCATGCGGAGGACCTTTCACGTGCAACTCAGCCCGCAGTCCGCCACGCTGTGCATAACTGATCGCCGGGCGATCGGGAGCGAGCATGCGAGTATCGGAAATAACGGCCGCATCGGCCCGCAGTGCGCGTTTGTTCTTCGCGATAAAGGACGTCAAATGCGGACTCCCGATCTCCTCTTCGCCTTCAAAGATACATTTCACATTCACCGGGAGTGAGTTGGTGGTTTTCAGGTAGGACTCGAGCGCTTTGACGTGGGAGAAAAGTTGTCCTTTATCGTCGCTGGCGCCACGGGCGTGCAGGTTGTCATTCAGCAGTGTCGGAGTGAACGGCGGCGTGCGCCATTCTCTCAGAGGTTCTCCGGGAAGAACGTCATAGTGGCCGTAGATAATCAGTGTGGGACGGTTGGCTGCGCGTTGCCATGAGGCGTAGACGATGGGGTTGCCGTCAGTCGGAATGATGCGAACACGATCGAGCCCTACACCTTTTAGATGGTGAGCGAGCCACTTTGCGCATTGTGCGACTTCGCCCGTTCGCTCAGGTTGCGAACTCACGCTGGGAAAGCGCAAAAATTCTTTCAGTCCGGAGACGAATTGGCCGCGGTGTCTGTGAGCATACTCGAGGGCGCGCCTTGGATCCACGATTCAACTCGCAATTCCGGCCCGGCGCCGAGTGTTCGATAACTTATCGGCGCATTAAGGCAGCAAGCTTACTTCGACGCGCCGGTTTCGCGCTCGCCCGGCAACCGTAGCGTTGGAAGCAATTGGTCCCTGCGCTCCCCGGCTGAAAGGTACAAATGATACTTTCCCGGCCAGCGCCGGGCCTAAGGCCTTTCTGATGCCGTTCTGAACCGACAAAGCGCGTCCCATTCCCAGATCAAAGTTGTGCGCAGCGGGACCGGTGGGGTCCGCAAAGCCCGTTAGCTGGATTATGAGAATCGGGCTGGCAGTCTTCCAGCTATCCGCCACCGCTTTCGCAACTTGCCGGATCAGTGGCGTATGAAATGGCTGGAGCTCAGTGTGATCAATCGCGAATCGGTCGAGAATCGTCGGCGGAGTTAGAGCGCACGCTCCGGTGGGACACGCGCCCGTGGTGACCTCGGGAACCGGCATGCCGTTCATGCGGATGACGAAGCTCTCGTAGCAGAATGCGTTGCCGCTGCGGCCTGTGTGGGCAACAGTTCTGCGGAAGTAGATGTGCAAGGCTTCATGGAGAAGAGTCAGATCTGTATTGACTCGGTCGCCCAATTGCCAGGCCTGCCAGAATGGGGCGCCAAGACAGATCAAGTATCGCCCCAGAAAACTGCTGCAGGCGAAGTAGGTCGGCTGAGGCGAAGTGCACTCCGGACAGTGGGCGGGACTTCCCCAGCAAAAGTATTTGATGCAACCGCCATCGAGGATTTTCGCGATATCACGAAGCCTGATGGCGACGAGTTCGCCAAGGTCCCGCCACTTGATGACGCCATGCAGCGTGGCTCTCCACGGTGGGACAAACTCAGGCGCCACTCCGAACGCCGCACAGAATGCCACTCGCGATGCCCGCGTCCTGCTGGGAATGTCCAGCAGGCCCGCCGCCGTCGTCGCTAGTGAAACTGCTCCGGCCGCCGCAGATTCCACCGCTTCTTGCAGAGTGGCATCCGGGATGGACATCTGGAGGAGGTCTTCAATGGCATGATGTTCGGCTGGGCTGCAGGTGAGGCTGCCAACCCTTGTTCCCACGGGAGTGCAGCGGCCGGGCGGAACCACAGCGCCCGCGTAGCCCTCCCATTCATCCTCCGGCTCGAGACCATTTTCAGAGATGCTTCGGACAAGATCTTCGAGTTCGGCTTCCAGTTCAAGTTCGGCGTCGCGCATCATGATTTCTCAAAAGAAATCCCGCAGGAGAATTGACGTCATAAGGCAAAGCCCCGCGAAATGCTTTCATCTTTGTTCTCAGCGCGAACTCAGTAACCTCACGCCGCAACGGAGCGTCCCGCGTCAGATCTCGAACTCGAACTCCCGGGCCGGGTCGCGCTGCGGAGAAACCCCCGGTTTCGGCCGTCCGTTCGCCCTCACTGGCGTCGGTTGAGTCTGGTCCCACGGAAGCACGCGATGCGTTCCAGTGCGTTTGCTCAGGCCCATGGCTTGTGCGCTGGTGAGCCACTCTTCCGATTGCTCGGCAATCTCGAGCAACAGGGTCTCGAATTGTGACCGCGTCGTCTGCAGGATGTGCGGTTGCGCCAGCCAGCGCAAGACTTCCCGTCCAGTGACGCCCATGCGCTGACGCGGCGACGTTACCAGGCGCTCGTTATGGTAGCGAATCAACACTTCTTCCAGCACGTCCCACGAACTGTCTGCCCCGAAGAGGCGTTTGACGTCGGGCGAGTTGAGAATCTTGAACGCCTCTTCGAGCAGTTGCATCACCTCCACCCGCAATACGTTCAGATGGCCGAAGGAGAGCCACTTGAGATTGTTGCGTAAATCGAGGCCCGCGCGGCGGACGATGGCAATCGATCCGAAGCTGGGATCGTAGGCGCGCTCGCGAATCACGTCGGAAATGCGTTTATCGCGCCAGAACAGTGTGACTTGATGAACAAAGTGAGAGAACAGCTTGTGAAAATCGGTATTGGCGCGGGAGCCGGTCGGAACCGGCACTCCGCCGTATCCGAAGATCCGCTTGTACGCCGAGAGCCGATCTTTCTTGGTATAGCGCAGCACATCCCGGCGATCAAACTGATACAAAGCGAACGCGCCCGGGCCAGCCGACAATCGAACGGTGCCCGCCTTGAACAACTCCTGCAGCTTCTGCACCGCACGAAAGACCCCGATTTTCTCGTGCTGCCACAGGTAGTACATGTCTCCCACGGCCATGATGCGTTCGGAGGTGATGGTCTCATCGTACGGTTCCACGCCGGGCGGAATGCGCGTGGTGCCGAGCTCCTTGGCAGCTTCCGGACCAACACCGATCAGTGACGCGAGGCCTTGATCTGGCGGCGGCGGAGTTTTGGAGTCGTTATCCACCACCGACTTCAGCATGTCATCGATCTGCTTGGTGAGGGCATCGGCGAGCTGAGGATTGGAGATGAGATCGGCGCCCAGCCGGTCCGTCACTTGCTGGCGTAACGCCGCTATGCGGTCATATAAACTCTGGTGATCCTTTTGCGAAGCCATGGATACCCCTCCTCGTCTAACGCGCTCTGGCCGAGCGCCTCACTATCTAATGCACGCCAAAGCTGCGGCTGGCGGCAAAGCGCCAGCCGCGTTGGTTACTGTTCCCACGCCGGCGGAACCTTCATCTCCACCTGCTCCACGAGTTGCCGCAGATACTTCAACTGATCGCGCAGATCGTCGAACGAGCGGCGCACGCGCGGCGTCCTGAAGCCATCGGGAAGCTCCGGCAGGTTGCGCGGGTTGCGCGTGCCTTCGACCATGTCGTACAGAGTGCGCAGCACGGGCCGCACGTTGTTGTATAGCGCGATCCTGCCGCCGTCTTTGATGAGCCGCGGGCCTTCGTCGGTTACCGTGCCCTCGATTTCGGTCAGCACGTCTTCCAGGTACATTGCGGGGGCATGGTGGAATACCAGCAGCAACTGCTGGCGCTCGTTGGGGCCGATGAATACCGAGTCGAGCGCGAAACGGACTTCATTCACGGTTTCGGCGACAACATTAAACTGCCGCCCGATGAGAATCAGTTGCGTTCCCAGGAATGCCGGCATCTTGTGCGTACTCAGCCTGAAATATTCGACGTTGCTTAGCCACGTCATCAACAACGAAGTCATGTAATCGGAGATCACGCGGAAGTTGGTGATATCCTGCTCGTCGTCAACCGAGTTCGAGAGGGGATTATCCCTGCCGTGTTTCTGGAAGTAAATCCCATAGATATCCCGAATATTTCCCAGGGTGCCGCCAATCATATCGGGATTGCTCATCGTCCAGACGTTGGTCTCCTTGTGCTCACGCTCGGCCTCCAGGAGTAAGTGCTCCTCGGTTATTAAACTACTGGCGGGGACGCCGAGAAGAATCTCGAAGTAGGTATTGACGCGCAAAATGGAGGGTGGAACCACGCCGAACTGCTTGACGATCTCGCAGATCTGGCTCTTCGCCATCTCTCGAAGAGCAGTTACATACTCAGGATCTGCGCGCGGATCGAGCGCGTAGAGGCCGTCGAGCAAAGGCAGACATTTCTCCTGAGCTACCTGCGCACGCGTATAAAGGCTGGCCTGAGCGCCGGTGATTCCGCCGGCCAGGTCGGTTTGCACGGTATAGCTTTTGGGATTCCACTTGGATTCAATGTGGCCCTCGACCTCAGTCAGCGTAAAGGATTGACTGAGGGCCCCTATGAAGCCCTTCGCATCGGTGGCATTGGTTTTCCAGCCGAGCACGTCGCCGATTGCTCGCGACGCAACCTGTGCCAGCCCTCCCGGAGCGCCGCCGGAGCCCGGCGACGACGGTCCGCCGGAAGGACGCGAAAGTGGTGATGGCGGATAACCGATCTCCTCGGTGAGAACCGGGTACGCTGTAAGGTCAATCTCGGATTCTTTTACCGCCTTGCCTAATTTGTAGTGCGCCATATTGTTCACCGATCCTTAGATAGGGGCAACTCGCTGATGCTCATAGCTTGAATCCCACCGGTCGCGGTCTTACGCCGACTTGCGCCCTGGATGCACAACCTGGTCGATAACTTGTCCGTTCCGCAAGGCCTGAATCATGAGAGGCTCATGGTCACTCGGAGAGTACCGCACTAGCTGGCCGCTGCCTGCATCGAACGTCTCGACTAGCTTTCCCTCGAGCGTCAGAATTCTGAAAGAGCCATGCTCGCCCTCTTTGATTTTTTCTGCGAATTCCAAAACGATCTCCTCCACGTCTCCAGTGCGGTCTAGGCCAGGTACTTTAATGGCCTCGAAAACATGTGCCTGGTTCATGCGATCATCCACCCTGATTTCATGGGGGGTGAATCGATAAGACTTCGAGAGCAGTCTCAGGCGGCCAACCTGCAGCCCGGTCAAGGTATATGTTCCGCTCCGTCCCGTTAGCAGCGGCTGCGTCCTGCCTCCACCCTGATCCACGAGGACGTCTGACGGTTCAACAGCTTTCCCACATGAATCGACAAAGAGCAGGCTCACCATTCGCTCACGCGGCTCGACGCAAATGGATAGTTCCCGGTCTTCATCGGCGAGCCAAGTAAAGGGGAACGGCGGGCATGTATTAACGCATTCCCCCTCTAATCGCACGTGGAAGCAATAGTCTGTATTCTTCTGCAGGCTGAAAAATGCAATGCCATCAAGAATGGTCGCGGCGATGGGGGCCGGCTTCTTCCCTTTCGCAGTCGCGTCGGGACCAATCTGGGCAGATGGGACTAACTCCGCCGTAGCTGAAGTGATTTTCGCGGCGCTCATTCGATCGCGGTGGTCGTCCTTACTCACGCACCGATGCCCCGTAATTGTGAGGGTCACTTTGTCGGCTTGCGGCGACACGGCCGCTGGCGCCGCTTCAAACATCTTGAGGTTCTTAGTTTGGCCGCAGCCAACGTACGCCAATGCTGGGACGAAGGGCACCAGCTTGTCCGATGTCTCGTCGGCGCCGCTGGGTATGGTGCCCTTAGCCTCGACGAGCATCGTCTGACCCACTGGCACAGGGAATGTCGCAGAGCTGTTCTCACCCTGTTTGATATCTTGCCAACATGCGTCTTCTTTCTGCCCGCACAGTTCGCGGGCGCGCGCTTTCAAATCCGTCAACTGGTTAAGAAGTGTGCCTTTTGAGTCATAAAAAGACATCGTCACGGTCGACACGTTCGCCGCCTCGGCGGCTTCCAGCATCTGCGAACTACTAGCCTTGATGTTCTTTTTTTCAGCCATGATTGCTTCCTCCACCAGCAACATTCCGCATCGCGCGGCCAGTCAAGTCATCCGCACGCGGACGATCTCTTCGTTCAGCGGCGTGCGCGCGATGATCTTCTGTCCCGTATTCTTCACCGAAATCGAAGTCGTTCCACTGTGTTCCACCAGTTCCTGCCAGCACGCGGCAAGAGCCGCGCTGGTTTGTTCCAATGGAGGGCGGCACTGTTCAATTCCCTGCCTCACAGTGTTGGACCATGGCAGCCACGCTCGCCGTGCATTGCCCAGTCTCGCCAACTCTTTCAATTTCTCGTAGGAGACTAAATCCGCCGCAAATTGCTGCTCGATGCGGTGAAAGCGCTCCTGGCAAATGGTCAGAGCCCGGCGCGCTCGGTCCAGATCCAGGGGATGACCTACAGCCTTGCGGGCATTCAGGGCTGCTTTCCGCGCTTCGTGCAAAATTCCCATAACGTCGAGCACTACGCTTTCCACCCCGTCCGCCAGGGCCGATTCGTCGTCGGGCGGTTTGTCTCCCAGCGTGACCTGCAGAGCATTCAACCCGTCGTGCAGATGATGCAGGCAAACCGACAGATCTCGAAATGTGGCTTCCAATGCCACGGCTATCTCCTCACCAGCTCGTGATAAAAGTTTTTCGTGATCACTCCCGGCCGCGCCATGCGGCGGTTGAGCGCGATGCGCGCCGCGCCGATCAGAAATCGCTCCGGAATGATTCCGGGATCCACGCCCGCCGCCATGCGCTTTGCCGACTCTTCGATCATAGCCTGATCTTTTTTCTCAAAGCGGATCACCTGTGACAAACTCCGGTTTCCCAGCGATGGATACGGCCGAAAACACATGGTATCCACCGCGACCGCGCACGCTTTGGGAAAAGTCGACAACACTCTCTTCGGAATCGTACCGGCTCGCGGGTTGGAATAGATTTGCGTCCAGGTCCGGGCGTATTGCTCCGCCTCCGTAGTGAAACCCATGCGCCGCAACATCTCGGCACTGATCAGCAGCCGCAGGTAGGGCGTGGGGTGCGGCCCCCTCGGGTTGAACCCAGACACCGCCGCCGGCGCCCGCCCGATCACATCCATCAACGAACCGACAACCTCCGGCCCACCCAGCAGCAGCGCGCTCATGTCGGCAAACATTTCGCGATTCCAGCGCACCCACACCGAAGAAACAAATTTGCCCATGCCGGCCTTCAGCAACTGCAGCCCAACCTGCCGCGGAATGTCTTTATTCAGCCCCAGATCGTTCTGCAGATTGTGGCTGACCTCGTGCATCACAGCGCCCAGTGTCCACGGATTCACCAGCCTGTGATATGGCAACTGCACCAGCGGAAACGGGTTCATCTGCTTCCCGATTCGCCTCATGCGAATGCCCCGCCGGATCGTCGCCGGCGCAAATCCGGTCTTCATGTAGCAGAACGGCGGCGGCGCAGGAACCGATCGCGCGACGCCGAGTCCCCGGTACGCCGCCTGATAGCAATCCATCGCGATGCGATCGCAACTTAGCAGCCAGTCTCCGTACTTACCCTGGCGCTGGCCGAAGAGTTCGAAATAGAAATCCCAGATTTTTTCGATGCCCTGCACCCAGCGATGAGCCTTGTCTTTGCTTGCCACCACTTTCTGCAATTTTGGCGGAGTTGGTTTTTCGCTGGCTACGGCAATCTTGTCGTGAACCCTCCGCGACATTTTGAGCAAGCCGTGGCGCAGTTTCGTAATCAATTGATTGACGACTTGAATATGACCTTCCGATGGCGCCGCTGCTCCGTTGGCGAACTCCTCGCGCTTGAAAGGGCGGAGCGCGGCGGCGTGGCGCGTTACATTGATCGACTGCGCACGCAACCAGGGCAACAGTACTGGAGCCGCTCCCGACACGGCTCTTAGCCGCTGCCGCCGAAAGCGCCCCGTTCTGCTCGCGTCTTTTGCGAGAGGGCGGGGAGCTTTCATCCGCCTGGTTGCTTCCGGCAATAGTTCGGGCAGCGTCGCCATTTTCTTTCCCTTGAAGACCGTCTCGTACTTCTCTTTCAACGTTTATCGGCAGCAGCAACAGCCACCACACTTGCACGCGCCTCCGGCTGCGGGTCCGTAGCGGCCAGCGCGGCCAGTGACCGGGCGAGCACCCGTAATTGGGCGGCGCACGATCGATCCCGAGCGTGTCGCATATCCCGGACGCGCTCCGGCACCCATTCTCAATCCCCGGCCGTAACGGCGACCGTGGCGCAAATGCGGATGGGCGAAGCCGCGACCCATGCGCCGATGGAACTTGCGCTCCAGATGATTGTGGCGGCGCAGCGCCTGAGCGCGATGTTGCGGAGTGCCCAGCACCCGGCGGGTTTGCCGCGCCAGAGTGCGCACCGCAGTTTGTGGCGTAATGCGCACCCCTCGAGCGGCCTTGTGAGCGAGATTGCCCACGGTGCGCCGCGCAATGCCGGGCACGGTCCGCAGCAAGTGTCGCGTCTGGGGATGGCGGTGCAGCACTTTTGCGACCTTGCCGATTCCCCGCGTCAGGCGAGGCGTGGCTTTGGTCAGAACCTTCGCGATCTTGGGAAGAGCACGCTTTGCCGAAGGCGCGATCGCCTTCGCGACTACCGGAAGCAACTTGCTTGCAGCCATTCCGATAAGCGGCAGGAAGTGCTCGGCGGCTTCATCCTCGCTCTCGGATTCTGCCGCGAGCTCGCCCAGGTGCTCCATCAAGGCATCGGGATAGACTTTGCGGATCGGGCTGCTTTCGTCCTCAAGTTCATCCTCGGATTCGCCTTCCCCTTCGCCGAGGATGCTGCCGAGAAAGTCTTCCTCTTCGCCTTCGCCAAGAAAGTCTTCGCCTTCTCCCTCGCCGAGGATGCTGCCGAGGAACTCCTCGCCTTCTTCTTCGCCTTCGCCGAGGATGCTGCCGAGAAAGTCTTCACTCTCACCCAGCAGATCTCCCAGGAAATCCTCGCCCTCCAGTTCGTCTTCCGACTCGTCTTCAAATTCATCCTCGAGTTCGGCTTCCAGCTCGCTTTCGTACGCCATGGTGCATCCTCCTGCGAAAAGTTGTTCGAACGTAATGGTTGTCCCCGCGACTAGATAACCGCGCTGCGACGGCGGCGCGCGGCAAAGCGGCCACGCAAGCGGCGCGGACGCCGGTAGGCGCGGCTGACTTTGCGATTGCGCCGCATCGCGACCGCCGCGGCCTTCGGATTGCCCAGCACACTCCGAATCTGCCGGGCGGCGGTGCGCGCGGCACGCTTCCGGGTAATTTTTCTTCCTTTCGCGGCTTGGCGCTTCAGGCTCTTCACAGTGCGGCGCATAATAGTCGGGACCGCACGAACGGCAGCGCGCGTGCTGCGCCGGCGACGCAGAATTCGGGTCAGGATTGCGGTGCCGCGAGTGAGGTGCGGGAGGATGCGGCGCAAGGCGCGACGGTCCCTGGGCGGAATGACGGTGACGGCGGCGGCGCCTGCCATGGCCTCGGCTTCTCCTTCGTGAGCGGCGTTGCTGGCGGCATCTGCCATCATTTCGGCCAGCGCTTCGTTGTGGGTCAATCCGTGGTTGGCAATCTCGCCGGCTACTTCGGCTTCGCCTTCCTCCTCGCCTTCATCTTCGTATTCGCCCTCGATTTCGCCTTCACCGAGAGCGCCGGCGGCCATCGATCCCAGTTTGCCGCCGATCGGACCGCCGATTGCGGTGCCCACGATCGGAGCGGCGACCTTGGCGACCTTTTTTAAGATGGGAAGCGCCTTTTTTATCAAGTTTCCGAAGAACTGTTCGCTTTCGTCTTCGAGTTCGTCCTCGCCTTCGCCGAGGATGCCGCCGAGAAAGTCTTCGCTCTCTCCGAGGATGCCACCCAGGAAGTCTTCGCTCTCTCCGAGCAGCCCGCCGAGGAACTCTTCGCCCTCATCTTCTCCCTCAATCTCATCCTCGCCCTCGTCTTCGCCCTCGCCGAGTATGCCGCCGAGAAAATCTTCGCTTTCTCCTTCATCCTCGCCTTCGAGCTCGCCCTCGAATTCGTCTTCCAGCTCCAGTTCCAGTTCGCTCTCTTGGTCCGCCATTGTCCTGACCTCCTTCCGGTTGATGACGACGTTTGCGAGAGTAGACCCGGCCATCAAAGCCGTCTAGTCGCATCTTGTAGTGACCTGTTTTCAGTTCGCCGGAATCGGCTCGCTCGAATGTGCGACAACCAGCTCGGAAAAAACGAGAGAGAGGAAGAAGAAAAAGAAAAAGAAGAAGGAAAAGGCGGAGCGGAGTTCGTGCGACTTTTAAATCGGCGAATTCCGGCAGATTCTCTGCGATCGCAATCTAGTTGTGGTGATAACCACCCGCGTTTTGCCGAGTGAGGGATTTCGTCGCTGGATGTTTTTCGAAGTGCTGCACCGCGCGCTGCAGATCCTCAAACAACAATCCGGCAAGATCACGGCTCAAGCCAAGGCGCGAGAGCACACGCTGCACCACCAGATCGCCGCGATGGGGCGGCATGGGATAGGCGGGAACCTGCCATCCCTTCACGCGAAGCCGATCGGCTAAATCGTACAGCGTGAAACCGCGATCTTCGCCCTTCTTAATTGTCCAGGTGCAGCCGGGAATGCCTCCGCGGCCGTCATAAATCAAATCGAACATGCCCAGCTTTTTTACCTGATCCGCAAACCATGCCCCAACGTCAGCGCATCCCTGCGTGATTTTTGTATAGCCTTCGCGTCCCAGGCGAACGAGGTTGTAGTATTGCGAGGCGATCTGTCCTCCCGGCCGTGAGAAGTTCAGAGCGAATGTCGGCATGTTGCCGCCCAGATACTTTACGTTAAATATCAAATCTTCCGGCAGATCGCTTGCTTCCCGCCAGACGGCCCAGCCGCATCCCAGCGGAGTCAGCCCGAATTTGTGGCCCGAGGCGTTGATCGACTTCACTCGCTGATGGCGAAAATCCCAGACTACGGCGGGATGGATAAAAGGCGCGACGAAGCCGCCGCTGGCTGCATCCACGTGGATAGGAACGTCGAGTCCCTGCTCTTCTTCCAAATCGTCCAAAGCCGTTGCGACGGCTTCCACCGGCTCGTATTGCAGGGTGTACGTGACGCCGAGCGTAGCCACAACTCCGATGGTATTTTCGTCGCAACGTTTCAAAACTTCATCCGGCGACATCAGCAATCTTTTTCCCGCACAGGGAATTTCGCGCAGCTCCACATCGAAGTAACGCGCAAATTTGTGCCAGCAAATCTGGACCGGTCCGCACACCAGGTTCGGCTTTTCTGTCGACCCTCCGCTCTTCTTTCGTTCCTTGCGCCATCTCTGCTTCATGGCCAACCCGCCCAGCATCGCCGCCTCACTCGACCCCGTCGTCGAACATCCCAAAGTGTTCGCCGCACTCGGCGAATTCCACAGATCGGCCAGCATGTGAACGCACCGCGACTCGAGTTCCGCCATTTGCGGATACTCATCCTTGTCGATCATGTTCTTATCGAGACATTCGTCCATGAGCTTACGAATTTCAGGCTCGACCCAGGTTTGGCAAAAGGTGGCGACGTTCTGCCGCGAGTTCCCGTCGAGCAATAACTCATCGTGCACTAACTGGTATGCCGCGGTAGGGTCGGTCTCATGTTTGGGCAGCCGGTACTTGGGCAAGGGATGGGGGAGAAAGCCGGTACCAAATACTTCGTCATCAAGGCTGGAGAAAATCTCTTCTTTGCGATGAATGGCCATAGCCTCTCCTCTTGGCTAACGCATTGTCCCGCGCCCAGCCTATCATTTACATACAGCCAGCAGAACCGTAATGCAAATTTCAATTCGCCATCAGAGCACTGCACCTCAGGTGTTAAGAATTTGCCGGTACGGAATCTGAGCTGGCAGATTTCCAGAAACGGGCTTAGAGGTAAACAATCCGATCTTCCCGAAGCCAACTTCCAACAGTCGCCGCCCGGTGCCCTGATTTCTTGGTTCGACATCGCAGTGATTTCGATTATTCGATCACACTATTGAGGCCTAAAGCGTTGGCGATACGCGGCGAGACATTTGTCGAGGGTCGCGCCAGACCTTGCTGTGCGCAGAACTGGACCCTTTCCACTCTGATCCTCCGTGGGGACGGGCAGCATTAAAGTGGACGGGCAATTCCGCCGATGCAAGAGGTTGGTGATGGGAAGCGGGTGTCTTTGCTCACACCACTCGTCCGTTACGCACGATTCATAGGAATAGCCATTACAACAACGCGGCACCGGCCTGCGAATAATGAGAGACACGCCAATCCAGCTTCTTCTAATAGAAGACAATTCTCCGGACGTTCGCTTGCTGCGGGAGATGCTCAGTCGACAGGCACCGGGCAAGTTCGCGTTAGTCGAAGTCGGATCGATGAGAGACGCCGAGAGCCACCTCGCGGCGAATGCCGCGGACATTATCCTGCTCGACTTGGGGCTGCCGGACGCGCAGGGACTAGAGGTGGTGCGGCGCGCGCACGCAGCTGCGCCTCGTACCCCTCTGGTGGTGCTGACTGGATGCGACGACGAACTGATGGCCGATGAGGCTTTGCGAGAGGGTGCCCAGGATTTTCTGGTCAAAGGCAAAATCGATACACCAGAGCTGCTCCGAGCCATACGCTATTCCACTCAGCGCGTGAAAGCGGAACTTGAAATGCAGCAGGCCCGAGACGAGGCGGAAACTGCCAGTCGTGTGAAGGGCGAACTCCTCGCCGAGCTGAAGGCTGCTTACGCGGAAACCGAACTGTTCCTGCGCTCCATCCCTTCCATCGTGATCGGAATTGATCCCCAGGGCCACATCACTCGCTGGAACCTGACCGCGACTAATACCTTTGGGCTCGATGACAGCAGCGTTCACGGCCGAGGTATTGAGGACTGCGGAATCCGATGGCTGCGTCCCGAGATGAAAGCGGAAATTACGCGCTGGCTGACAACCGAGTCTTTCTATCGTTGTGACAATCTCCCCTACGAACGGGACAGCAAGATGCGGCTATTGGGTTTGTCTGTTTTACGCATCCCGGCGGAGAGCACCGATCAAACGGGATTCATCATCACCGGGGCCGACATCACAGAACGCATGGGCCTGGAATTGCAGCTTCGGCAGGCGCAAAAACTCGAGGGCATTGGTCAACTGGCCGCCGGCATCGCGCATGAGATCAACACTCCGACACAATTCGTCGGGGATAACATCCGGTTTTTGAAAGATTCCTGGGGCCCGGTCGCGGAATTTCTCGACTTCTGCGGAACGGTGCAATCCGAATGCGCCATCGGCCCGGTTTCACCCGAACATCTTCTACGCTTTTGCGAACTCCACCAGAAGTGCGATCTGGAATACCTGTCGGAACATATTCCGAAGGCCATCGATCTGTGCCTGGAAGGAGTAAAGCGTATCGCCAAGATCGTGAAAGGATTTAAAGAATTTTCCCATCCCGGTTCGGAGGAAAAGCGTGCCATTGACCTTAACCATGCGATAGAAACCACAATTTCAGTGGCGCGACACGAATGGAAATATTGCGCCGACCTAGTTACCGCTCTCGACAACGACCTGCCCCTGGTCCCGTGCCTGGTCGGCGAATTCAACCAGGTAATGCTGAACTTGATCGTCAACGCTGCCCACGCCATCAGCAGCGCAGCCGAAAAGAATGGCACAGGGAAAGGCACCATCACGATCAGCACGCGGCGGGAAGGCGAATGGGTCGAGGTCACAGTAGCCGACACTGGCACTGGCATACCGGTTGAAATACGCTCCCGAGTCTTCGAGCCTTTTTTCACGACGAAAGAAGTGGGCAAAGGCACCGGGCAGGGGTTGGCGCTGGCGCACGCTGCCATTGTCAACCGCCATCAGGGCCAGCTCTGGTTTGAAAGTGAACTGGAGCAAGGAACCACCTTCATCATTCGGCTTCCGCTGGAGATGGGAACTCCCCGGCCATGAATAAGCGAATCCTGTTTGTCGACGATGAGCCCATGATTCTGCAGGGCATCCAGCACAGCCTGCGCGGCATGCGCGCCGAGTGGGAAGTGGAACTCGCCGGCAGCGGGGCCCAAGCCCTGGAGACGATGGCGCAAACCCCGTTCGACGTGGTGATCACGGACATGCGCATGCCGGAGATGGACGGCGCCCAATTGCTGGACTTGGTCAAGGCCAAGTTTCCCCGCACGGTGCGCATTATTCTTTCTGGGCAATCGGACCGCGAGACCGTTTTGCGCTCGGTGGGCCCCAGCCATCAGTATCTTTCCAAGCCCTGTGATCTCGATGAACTCAAACAAAGGCTGATCCGCGCTTTTGCCTTGCGCGACATGCTTAACGATACTCACTTGAAGGATGTCATCGGCCGGCTGAATACCGTCCCCAGCCCTCCCGCAATCTACGTCGCGGTGACCGAGGCCCTTCGATCTCCAGAAACCCCGATCACAAAAATAGCCGACCTCATCGCCCAGGACATGGGCATGTGCGCCAAAGTGCTGCAGTTGGCCAACTCCGCGTTTTTTGGGCTCTCTTCTCAAGTTTCCAACCCGCAGCAGGCCGTCAGCCTGATCGGCGTCGAAAATCTGAAGGCGCTGGTTCTCAGCGTGCAAGTGTTTTCCGATCTCGGAGGCCATCTCACCCAGGACTTGGGCTTCCTGTGGCACCACAGCATGACCACCGCGAGTTTCGCTAAAGCCATTGCGCGCGTAGAGCGGTCGTCTGACGGAGTCATGGATGATGCTTTCACCGCCGGTCTGTTGCACGATGTGGGGCGGCTGGTTCTGGCCTGCGCTTTCGGAGCGGAATATCAGCAGGTTCTGAAGCGGACCGAGGAGCCCGGAGTCCTGCTGGCGCAGTGTGAAGGGGATGCATTTGGTTGCACTCACAATGGAGTGGGCGCATATCTGCTCGGGCTATGGGGGCTGACCGACTCAATCGTCGAAGCCGTTGCCTGGCACCACCAGCCGGCGCAGGCCGAACCCGCATCATTTTCCGCGCTGATCGCCGTACATGCCGCCGATTACTACGATAACCAGTTACACGTTCATCCGCCTTCGGACGAAACTTCGGTGATGGATGAACTTCTTTTGACTCAACTCGGACTCCAACAACAACTAGTACCGTGGGAGAAAGCTTGTCGGGAAGTTGCCTCTCGGAGTGGAACCAATGCCTGAAAAAATTCTTATGGTGGACGACGAAGAGGGCGTGCTGCTGGGATATCAGCGCATGTTCCGCAACGAATTTCAAATCGACACTGCACCCGGCGGAGCGGCGGCCATGACCGCACTGGAAACCACCGGGCCCTATGCCGTTGTGGTCTCTGACATGCGAATGCCGGAAATGGATGGCACCCAGTTATTGAGAAAGGTCAAGGTGCTCGCGCCCGATACCATTCGCATCATGCTGACCGGCGATGACGATGTCCGTAATGCGGTGAGCGCAGTCAATGAAGGGAGCATTTTCCGCTTTCTGACCAAGCCCTGCAACAAAGAAATCTTAGGCAAAGCCTTGACTGCGGGATTGATGCAGTATCGGCTGCTCACGGCGGAGAAGGACTTACTGGAAAACACCCTGCAAGGCAGCATCCAGGTGCTCACCGAAGTGTTGAGCCTGGTCAACCCAACGGCATTCGGCCGGGCGCTGCGGGTCCGCCGCTACATCCATCAGGTGGCTACGCGGATGGCTCTGGCCAGCCCATGGAGATTTGAAGTGGCGGCCATGATGTCGCAGTTGGGATGCGTTACCTTGCACCCGGAAACTATCGAAGCGGTCTATGCCGGCCGGACGCTTCCGCCGGACGAACAAGCGCGATTTGACGCTCACCCCGGCGTGGCTCGCGACTTGCTATCAAAAATTCCCCGGATGGAACCGATCGCCTGGATGATTGCCCACCAAAATGACTCGGTGCCGGTCGCAGGCGACGTCGCGAAGGTGGCCACGGCCGACATGCGTCTGGGAGCCAACATGCTGCGGGCCACCCTGGCTTTTGACGATCTGGTAACTAAGGGTCTCTCCCAGAGCGAGGCCGCAAGCCGCCTGTCGCGGCAGCACGCCGATTTCGATCCCCGAATCTTTCAGGCACTGGTCGAGCTCGATGCCGGGAAAGGCAAGACGGAGGTTCGCTCCTGCGATATTGCGGAGTTGATCCCCTACGACATGGTTCTTGAGGAAGAGCTGCGCACCAAGACCGGCATGTTGCTGGTGGCCAAAGGGCAGGACATTACTCCGACACTCATCCTGAAGCTAAAGAATTTTCTGGAGAAAGGAGCGATCGGCCGCAAAGTCGCGATTTCCGCCAAGAACCGGGCCAAAGCCGCGACTGCGTAACTGCTTCAACGGAAGAATGGCCGAGCCGTGCAGACATGCTTTTTCTCTTACTCTCGTCTCGCGGCGGCTCCCAATTGGGAGCCGTCCCAAAGTGGAATTGGCCGCGTGGGTTTCAGGAGTTTATCGTGTCGGATCGACGGTGCTTTCGGCGCATACTAGCCCTATCGCCAGTAGGCAACTGTCCGTATCTCAACCACAAGCCCAGCGCCCCTACTCGAAGTAGAAACCTCGAAACCTGGGGTGTTCAAACATGGGGCATACTACAAAGTCAGGTGAAATGACGACCGCATCCCAACTGGATCGGAAGGTACAACCCGCTCTCGCTGCCGCCATTCCGACCTTTTTTGTCGTCGGCGCGATGTCTTATCGCGGCACGGTCGTATCCAATCAAAATCGCAAGCGGGTGGGGCGCGTGTCGCCTTGCGGTGGTCTGGGGAGGCTCGATGCCTGATTCCAATACAAGCCTGTTCAGGCATTTACGGTTGTATTGCCAGGTGTCGGCCCTCGCCACCATGGGCGTAGGCCTTCTGGTTCTGTTCGGCTGGGCATTTCACATCGGGACTCTGCTATCCGTTTTCCCCGGACACGTGACCATGAAGGTGAACACGGCGCTCGGTTTGGAATTCGGCGGGATGTCTTTATGGCTGCTGCTTCCCGGCGAGTCCCGTACCCGAAGAGGCAAGATCGCCCGCTTCCTCGCCCTGGTCGTCGTGCTGATCGGTGTTGCCACGCTCATCGAATATTTTTTCAGCTTGAACCTGGGAATCGACCAACTAATATTTAGCGACCCTCTGGGATCGAGCGGAACTTCTTCTCCCGGACGCCTGGCCCCCACCACGGCAACGGCGTTTATCGCAATCGGCCTGGCGCTGATGCTGTTGGACTCGAACGCAAAGCGCATCCGCTGGACGGCGCAGGCCTTGAGCCTGTGGTCCGGGCTGATCGCGATTATGGCCATCAACGGGTACCTCTATCATGCGGTGGTCCTCTCTCGAATTTGGCTGTACACGCAGGTTGCGATGCACACCGCGGTCGGCTTGTTGCTGTTGAGTGGCGGCGTTTTCTTCGCCCGGCCCCGCAGCGGCATTGCCGGCGATCTCACCGGCGAAGGCTCGGGCAGCCTGATGGCTCGCCGGTTACTGCCCGCGGTTTTCCTCGTTCCTATTGTTCTGGGCTGGATTGCGTTGCAGGGAGAGTTTGCCAGGCTGTACGGTGCGGAATTAGGACTGGCGCTGTATGCCACCGCCAGCGTGCTGGTCTTTGCCATCCTGGTTTGGTCGAACGCTCGAAAAATGAACGGAGAATACGACCAGCGCAGCCGGGCGGAAATCGACATCCGCGAGTTAAATACGCGACTGGAAGGCAGGGTCGCCGAACGAACGAAGCATCTGGCCGAGATGGAAGGCCGCTACCGCGGACTGCTGGAAGCCGCCCCGGACGCCATGGTGGTGGTGAACGTGCGCGGAGACATCGTTCTGCTGAACGTGCAGGCGGAGAAACAGTTTGGCTACCACCGCGATGAACTCATCGGGCAGAAGGTCAAGAACATCATTCCCGAGGGCTTCGCGGAACGGATTATCGCCGACGGCACCCGCAGCGCGGCCGAGGCTCTGGCCCAGCAGATCGGCACCGGCATTGAACTCATCGGGCGTCGCAAAGACGGCAGCGAGTTTCCCATCGAGATCATGCTGAGCCCGCTCGAAAGCGCGGAAGGCGTTCTGGTGACGGCGGCGATCCGCGACATCAGCATGCGCCGGACTGCGGAAACGAACCTCGCCCAGATGGAAGGCCGGTACCGCGGCCTGCTCGAAGCGGCTCCCGACGCCATGGTCGTGGTCAACGTGGATGGGGAGATCGTCCTGTTGAATGTGCAGGCGGAGATTCAGTTCGGGTACCGCCGCAACGAACTTGTGGGCCAGAAGATAAGGAACATTATCCCGGAAGGCTTCGCCGAACGCCTGGTCGCCGACGGCACGCGCAGCGCAGCCGCCGCGCTGGCGCAGCAAATTGGCACTGGAATCGAACTCTCAGGACGACGGAAGAACGGCACCAAGTTTCCCATCGAGATCATGCTGAGTCCGCTCGAAAGCGCGGAGGGAATTCTGGTGACGGCCGCGATCCGCGACATCAGCGTGCGCCGGGCCGCGGAAACAAACCTCGCCCAGATGGAAGGCCGGTACCGCGGCCTGCTGGAAGCGGCTCCCGACGCCATGGTCGTGGTGAACGTGGCCGGAGAAATCGTTCTGCTGAACGTTCGGGCGGAGAAAGAGTTCGGTTACAAGCGCGACGAACTGATCGGGCAGAAGGTGAAGAACATTATTCCCGTTGGCTTCGCGGAACGGATCATTGCCGACGGCACCCGGAGCGCAGCCGAGGCCCTGGCACAGCAGATCGGCACCGGAATCGAACTCATCGGGCGCCGAAAAGACGGCAGCGAGTTTCCTATCGAGATCATGCTGAGCCCGCTCGAAAGCCCGGAGGGAATTCTGGTAACGGCGGCGATCCGCGACATCAGCGTGCGCCGGACTGCGGAAACAAGCCTCGCCCAGATGGAGGGCCGGTACCGCGGCCTACTCGAAGCCGCCCCCGACGCCATGGTGGTGGTCAACGTGGCCGGAGAGATCGTCCTGCTGAATGTTCGCGCGGAGAAAGAGTTCGGCTACAACCGCAACGAACTCGTGGGGCAGAAGGTAAAGAACATCATTCCCGAGGGCTTCGCGGAACGACTGATCGCCGACGGGGAGCGCAGCGCAGCGGAGGCGCTGGCGCAGCAGATCGGAACCGGGATCGAACTCTCGGGACGACGGAAGAACGGCAGCGAGTTTCCCATCGAAATCATGCTGAGCCCGCTCGAAAGTCCGGATGGAATTCTGGTAACGGCGGCGATCCGCGACATCAGCGTGCGCAAGGCCGCGGAAGCCGATCTTCTCCAGAAGATTGATGAACTCAATGTCTCGAATGAGGAATTGGGCAAGTTTGCCTACATCGCCTCTCACGATTTGCAGGAGCCTCTGCGCATGGTGGCCAGCTATACCCAGCTCCTCTCCCGGCGCTACAAAGGCAAACTGGACGCCGAAGCCGATGAGTTCATTGCCTTCGCCGTCGACGGGGCCAACCGCATGCAGCGCCTGATCCAGGATCTGCTGTCTTATTCGCGGGTGGGGACCAAAGGGCAGGAATTGCTCGATACTTCCAGCGAAGAAGCGTTACAACGGGCGCTGGTGAATCTGCGCGCCGCCGTCGAGGAGAGCGGCGCTGTCGTGACCCACGATCCCCTGCCCACCGTGCTGGCGGATGGAATGCAACTGATTCAGATGTTCCAGAACCTGATCGGCAATGCCATCAAATACCAAAAACCGGGCGTGCCCCGCGTGCACGTCTCGGCCGTCCGGAACGGCGCAAAGCAGTGGACATTTTCCGTGAAAGACAACGGGCTGGGCATTGAGCCCCAGTACTTTGAGAGGATTTTTGGCATGTTCCAGCGTCTGCACAAGCGGGAAGAGTTCGCCGGCACGGGCATCGGGCTAGCCATCTGCAAAAAGATCGCCGAGCGCCACGGCGGCAGCATCTCGGTCCAGTCTGAACCAGGCCAAGGTTCCACTTTTAGCTTTGCCTTGGACGGAGTGAAAGAAAGTCACGCATCTCAACAGGGGTGAACAATATGGCATTAGATGTTCTCTTAATCGAAGACAGTCCCGGCGATGTAAGGCTGACAAAGGAAGCCTTCCACGTCGCCAACGACAGCGTTCGTTTGCACGTGGTCACCGACGGCGTGGACGCCATGGCTTTCCTGAATCATGAGGGAGCCTACGCCGATGCCCCGCGCCCCGATCTTACCTTGCTCGATCTGAACATGCCTAGAATGGATGGCCGCCAGGTGCTGGCTCGCATCAAGAATGATGACAACCTGAAGACCATCCCCACCGTAATCCTGACTACATCTACGGCGGACGAGGACATCGTGGCCAGCTATCGGCTCCATGCCAACTGCTACTTCAGCAAGCCGGTGCAGTTGGAAGACTTCGAGAGCCTGGTAAAGACGATCAATGACTTCTGGCTGACCGTTGCCAAATTGCCGCATGAGACCTTTGATGCGGCAGTCGTGCCTAGGGCCGGGAAGAGTCTTAGCGATTAAGTGCAAATGACGAACGCCATCGGAGGGATAGCGCATGCCGCTGGAGGTTCTAGTGGTCGAAGACAGTAGCGGAGACATACGATTGACGCGGGAAGCGTTCCGCGATGTCAATCCGTTCATCCACCTTGAGGTGGCGCACGACGGCGTGGAGGCCATGGCCTTTCTGCGGCGTCAGGGAGCCTACGCCGGCGCCGCGCGTCCCGATCTTATTTTGCTGGATCTCAACCTCCCGAAAATGGATGGCCGGCAGGTGCTGGCTATGATCAAAGAAGATGAGGCGCTGAAAACCATCCCTACCGTGATCCTGACCTCTTCCGAGGCGGAAGCGGACGTGCTCAGAAGCTATCAACTCCAGGCCAACTGCTACCTCAGCAAACCCATGCATTTCGAGGCTTTCCACGGCCTGGTGAAGAGCATCAACGACTTCTGGCTGACCAAAGTAAAGTTGCCGCAACAGGACGATGGCGATGAACCGGAACCCGGCGCCCATGCGGGGCATGAGCCGAGCCCGAAAAAGTCTCGTGGAACAAAGGGGGAAAAATGAACGTGATCGGAGGAGCCGGAATGACCATTGAGGTTCTCTTGGTCGAAGACAACCCGGGCGATGTCCGGTTGACTCAGGAAGCCTTTCGTGACGCCAATCCGTCGGTTCATTTGCACGTGGCCTCGGACGGCGTGGAAGCCATGGCCTTCCTGAAGCGGGAAGGATCTCACACGGCTGATCCTCGCCCGGATCTCATCTTGCTGGATCTGAACCTTCCTAAAATGGACGGCCGCCAGGTTCTGGCTCATATCAAGGCAGACGAGAAAATGAAAACCATCCCTACCGTGATCCTGACCACGTCCGATGCGGAAAGCGATATTGCGAAATGCTATGGGCTGCAGGCGAACTGCTATCTCACGAAACCGGTGCAATTGCCCGCATTCGAGGCCCTGGTGAGGAGCATCAACGATTTCTGGCTGACCAAGGCAAGGTTGCCCCAATCGCAATGAACACGAGCCGAAAATCGTTCAGGAATCTTCTCCCGGTCGAAGGTCGCGCACTTCTCCGCCTCCATCACGCTTCTCCTCCGCCCCTGCAGAGGCATCAGGACACTACTCGGGACAGTGAAGTCGAGGCGGCCGAGGTGAGACTGTTTGAGGGGCCACTTCGAAATCGAGCCTAATGTTTTATGTCTTGCGGTTCCCTACTGTCGAGTGCTCCAATTTCCGCTTGTAGCGCTTCAAGGCGCTCATTAAATGCCTGGGCGTCGATAGGTTTGAGCCCTTCGAGAAGAGCGTTGACCGGCTTGGGCAGCTGGGCACATGATTTCGCTGCTTCCTCCGGACTCTTATTAAATACCTGGATGTAGGTTAATTGGCAGATTCGCGCTTGTTTTGCCGGGTTGGACCAGGTTTGGGTACACGCATCGAGTGTCGCTTTCGGGTCGGCTTTGGGATTTGCGCCCATCATCGCCTGCCAGTTGGACGCAATGAGATCCTGTTGCATGATTCGCATTAGCATCGCCATCTGCTCATTTGTCGGAGTGTTGCCACTCTGCAGTCTGTCTACCGCGTTGTAAATGAAACTAGGGTGGTTCGTGGCAAGTGTTGCAACGCGAATGCCCGACTCCAGTTGAAGATTGGTCAGCGATAGTACTTTCAAATCGACACCAAATCTGCGCTTGATCCAGTCTCGCACGGGCCCACCGAAAGCGACCATCGGTCTGGCAGTGTGGCCATCGAGAGGTAGCCACAGTTGCAGGAGGCCGGAAATGTAGCCGTCGTAGTAGCTGTAGACGCCCTCAAGGTTTTTTCCGTCGTTCGACGGCGCCGCGATGGGCGCAATGTCAACGATGGTTTGATATCGTGGCGTGTCCGCTGCGGCGACTCCGTTTTCTTGCAAGAGTTCAGCCCATCGCTTGGTGGTGTGGGCAGACAGGTAGTCCTGGTCACGTTCAAGGACGTAGTCTGGAGGAAAGTGGAGCAGTTGTACTGTCTTGTGTTGAGTCATGGCAAGACCGAGCGGCAAGAAGAAACGCCAGTTGTAATGCCATTTCTTGTCCGTGTTGATCTTGACGCTGGCCGCAAAAGCGTTTTGCCCGATGGCCAAAAAAGCTTTGAGCGGCGCTCCGTACTTGCTCGCAGCGTCTCCTGTAATCTGGACCAGGACACGGTCGTCTTGCGTCCGTACCGAGATTGTGGAATTGCTGAACATATCCCGTTGCAAAGATGAAGTGAGATAGAGGCGGACTGTATCTTCCAAGCTCTGTGGCAAGAAGCAGATCTCCTGGCAGTTTGGGGGATAGGAAAACAAACGTCTCACGTCCGCGGTGGCGCCGATATCAACGATTTCACTGTTCGGTAGAATCATCTCTTTGCTCCTTCAACTGGTTCTCCGCCTGGAGGAAACCGATGCGCGACGCGAAAAAACTGTGGACGAGTTTTGATCCAACGGGAATAGATGGCAGTGCGCTTAGCGAGCTATCTACTGGTGATAGATTGGGAGCCAGCCAGGAACGCCCTCAACTATTCGGATCGTATCGTTAATTGGTGGATTTTCCACGCGCTGTTCCAGATCGCTTGGCCACCGGATTTCAAGAGAATCTGCCTTTGTGAGTGAACCTAAGCCGAAATGCTGTTCATAGGGCAGACAGCCAACATTCGAACCGCCATAAATCTCTCGCATCTGACGCGTGCCTCCAGCAAGCAAGCCGATGCGTGCGCCAATAGCGTCTCGGTTGCTTTTCGTCCCAGCTAAGCGCACGTTAAGATAATTGCCAGGAAGTTTCGTAGGCCGATATACGGAGCTTGTCATGAGGTCGCCGGGATATGCCCCTCCGGCCGCTACAATGATCTCCAGGCGTCCGTCTCCGAACAAATCAGCGCAATTCACGCCGTGGCTCTTCCCTACAAGCGGCAGGCCTGACGTGAATGTCCGGTTATGGTATCTTTTGCCATCGTTTTCGAGCACGATCATAGGAACCAAGCGCTCCATTCGCGGACTGCCGTTGCCCAGTATCAAATCTAAATTGCCATCATTGTTGAGGTCGCCAAAGGTTCCGCTCATTGTTCCCCAGCTGGTATCGATTCCGATGTCACGATCAAGCATGGTGAAGGTGCCGTCGCGATTGTTGCGATAGATGCAGGCAACGGGAGCGCCCTCACGGGCCCTGCCATTCTTAATGCTGAAGATTTCATCTTCATGATCGCACCACGCGTACTGCACGATGTCCAGCCAACCGTCGTTGTCATAGTCACATGAGAAGCACATAGATCCCATTCTGAACTGTGTAAAACCAGCTTTCAGACTAACGTCAACGAAAGTTCCATCTCCCCTGTTACAGAACAACTGCGGGCGGCCAAGGCCGCTGCTAATGAATAGATCAGGATAGCCGTCGTTATTGTAATCACCCCAGGCTGCGCAGACCGACGGATAAAGGTTATATAGATCAGCAGACTGGGTTGCATCTGTAAACGTGCCATTGCCGTTGTTATGGAATAGCCTGTTCGGAACTCGGTGGTCGAAAACACCCCCGATGTTGTAACAGATATAAAGATCGAGGTAGCCATCGCAATCGTAATCTACCCATGATGCAGAAAAGGCGGGTCCCCAGCTTTGGACGCCGGCTTTCTCTGTCACGTCGGTAAATGTGCCATCTCCGTTGTTGTGATAAAGCACACTGTCGCCAGGATAAAATCCCTGCCGGGTTACGAACACATCTACGCACCCATCGTTGTCATAGTCTGCAGCCGAGACATTAAAGGCGTTTACGCATTGGTCTAGTCCTGAGCTGGTAGACACATCGGTGAAGGTTCCGTCACCATTATTGCGGTATAGGCAGCATCCGCCGTAGGCGGCCGCGATCACGATGTCCAGCAGGCCGTCATTGTTGTAATCAAAGACAGCCGTGCCCCGTCCCCCGCTTGTTTTGTCCAGCCCAATTTTTGCGGCAATGTCTTCGTATTGAGTGGCCGCCGGCTCCCAACCGGGTTTCATTTCCAGTCGGTATTCGGCCGGGACATTCTCTGGATATCCACCCATGGCTTGGGCAGAATACCAAAGCCATACGCGTGTGCGTTCCCGATCGGGATCGATGAGCAGCGATTTTACACAGCTCTCAACAGCTTGCCGAAACCGTCCCGCACGGTAGTGGGCAAGGCCCAAGTGATGCAGCGCCGCAGCCTGGGTTGGCGGATTCTGGGCTGCAATCTCGAGTTCATGCACCGCTTGATCACAGAGTCCACATTTGATATAAGTGCGCCCCAACTCCAGCCGCGCGTCGAAATCGTCGGGATCCTTTTGCAGGCGCCCGGATTGACGGTCGATCAGTTCCGTGTACTCGAGTTTGAGATATATGCCCGCTTCGGAGAAGGTCTCCATCGCATTATCCAAAAGAATAGGCGCCTGGCGCACTCCCACCGTGGAATAAACTGCCAAAATGCGGAGCAATGATTCTGTCAACAGGCTGCTCACTGATAAGGGCAGCGCAAAAGGTAGAACCAGGCCATCTGGTTTCCACAGATCGATAGATTGGAAACTTCGACGGGCGGCTTCCATTACCTCGCCTGTCAGCTTGAGGAGATGAGGATCTCGCCGATTGGCGAACCACCCGATCCGCACTAACCGATTCGCGAAGTCCGATATAGCTGTGTCAAGGGTTGCAGGGCCATTTACGGGTGGCCCCTGTTGCCGCGAGCTGGCCTTCGTGCCCGCAAGCGTGGTCCACGTGTTGTGAATCGTCGTTTTTCCCAAATCCACAGCCATCAAGGCGGTTTCAAAGAATCCAGCGAGGACCTCCAGCATAGGGTGATTGGAATTATTCATAGCTGTTTCGGCAGATTGTAGTAGACGGACTGGATTGCGCAGCCAAAGCTAGCAGTGTCGTTGCGGGTCAGAGGCTGCCCAGCCAGGAACTCGCGAATAGCAGCTTCCAGGTGGGCCACGTAGTTTGGATCGTCCGGATACTTGTAGTTATCTATGGCGCCACGATAGAGCAAGATCCGATTGGCATCGATCAAGAAGGCTCGCGGAGTCTGTTGGGTGAACCATCGACCGGCAACCGAACGGTCCGGATCGTGAAGGATCGGGAATCTTAGATTTCTCCGTACGGTCGAGTCGCAGATCTGCTGGGCGGTCTCTCCTTTTCGCGACGCGATCGCCAATAATGATAGTTCCGGATGAACCTCATTGAAGGTCGAAAGATATCGATCATAACGGACGCAGTGCGAACAGATGCAGGACCAGAAGATCACCACTGCGCCCTTCTTGCCCTTTAGAAATTCACCCAGGCTTTGTGAGCCGCCGCGGAAATTGCGCAGCGTAAAATCTTCGAGCGCTGCTCCAATTTCCTGCGATTTTTGTATCGAAATCTGCTCTTGCGTATGGTTTTTTGGGCCGTCGGACATGGAACCCGAATTCCGCCGAATCGGCGCGCGAGAGTATTGCCAGCATTTAAAGAGACAAAGTCAACCGGCACCTTTTGCGCAAATGTGCGACCTGAAAGCGCGTTTCGCCCCGCGATAGTCCTCAAGGCAACCGCACCCCCGCAAACATCAGGCCAATCGGCTGTCTATACCTTCAGCCATTGCGGGAGGCTTGATCGTGGGTGAAATGGATTGACTTCTTCAAGGACCGCGTGAGCATTGACGATCTCACTCGTGCCCGTCTCTTTTGATGGCTGCCAGAGTACTGCGGAGCGCATGGCGCGGGTCTTTCATCGGCGCTCACGGTCGATCATTACCACCCGATAGGTTGGCTCGCTTATGAACGAGAAGACATACAGAAGCTGATAGCCCGAAGACTCGGAAGATGCGGCCAATCATGACTGCGGCAAACACAAATGTGCTGTTCCATCTTAGTGCGGAAGTCCGTTTAAGCAGAGGCCTAGATTATGTGTGATGCTTTTCAATCCATTTTTCTGACGCAGTCGGTTGCCGGTCCGCCCCGCAAAAGCCCTCAACCAGTCACTGCGCCGTCGCGGCCCCAGGTCAATAGCGGAAGCTTGAAAACTGGCCGCTTTGTTGTGATGGGTGAAGGCCTGGCCGCTGGCATAGGCAACTTCACTCTTAGCTCTGATGCGCAGCAATGGAGCTTTGCCACGCAGATGGCAAAACAAATGGGCACCAAGTGTCGCCAGCGGCTCATACAGGCGCCCGGTATAGGGAATCTGGTTGGATTTCCTCCGCTTCCGGTGCGTGTGCCCGCCCCATCGCAATCAACCGTCATCGATCAGCTCCCACCCGAAGCTGTTTCTAATTTGGCTGTACCCTCGCTTACGCTCGATGACGCATTAAACCTACAGCCGGTGCAACCGCTCATTCACCGTAATGACGCAAAACAAACCGCAATCAATCTGGTTTGGGGTTTGATTCCCATCTCCAACGGCGAAAAATCGACGCCCACACAGTTGCAGTACGCGCTGCAGCAGTCTCCCACGTTCACAGTGGTGGAGCTTGGGTATCATGAAATGCTGGAGGCCGGAGTTCCAGGAGATCCGGAACGGTTGCCAGAAACTGAGACCTTCATCTCCCAATATCGCGTTCTTCTCGAGAAGTTGAAGGAATCCGGATCACAGATTCTGGTAACCACGATCCCTGATCCCATCGATACGGCACACTTTTCTTCGGTAAGCACGGCGGCACGGTTATTAAAAATTGACCCGGCTTCTCTCGCCAGGCTCTACTCGATTCAGACCACTGACCTCATTACTGTAAACGGGATCAATGAGATCTCCTTCCAATTGTTTTCTAAGTCGATCCAGCCTTTGCCGGCAAATTCGATCCTTGCCGCTGACTCCGCCCGTAAAATCAGCGATCGTGTGCGGGAGATCAATGCAAAGCTCACAGATCTGGTCTCAACGTATGGCACGCTATATGACTTGGCGGGCCTTTTTCACAAGATTGCCACCGAAGGATATGTGGCAGGCACGCGCAAATTGACGTCAGAGTTTCTGGGGGGCTTTTACTTATTAAACGGATACTATCCAGGCGCGACTGGACAGGCAATTATTGCGAATGAAATCCTGGCCGTTCTGAATCGCACCTATGGCAGCAATTTCGCAATGATCGACGTCAGAGCCGTATTGGCTGGTGATTCAACCGCAGCATGCCGGCAGGCGGCAGGACCTGCGTGGTCGGCCAAGGATCTGGAACAGATCCCGGTTCAAAACCCCGCCCCGTCTCCGGATAACTCGCCAGCGACAGCCGCAAAAGACAGCCCGAAGGGAAAGGTACAAAATGATTGGTCACCGCTGGTTCCAGAAGAACCGAAGCTGCCCTTGAGACTCCCGCCAGGACTGGAGCAGGTGCTCCCGTTGAGCAAAACGGCAAGTTATTTTGGGGATGCAATAGGAGCCGTTGATTGTCACGACCCGATAGGCATTCAATGGGGTAGTGGGGGCAATCTGATATTCGGCGGCCTCGCGATGGGCGATAGTCACCTCAGCGGCTCGATCAGAATCAAATTCACTGAACCGGTCGACCATGTCAGCCACTTTGAAATGTCTTTCGAGGGTGGATTTCAAGGTGACGACGCTGTTCTCACCGCGCCGCAGTTTTTCAAAATGCCCCTCAACCAGGGGCGCTTCGACCAGGTGCCGGGCACTGTTTCCTCCGGTAATTTGAATCTCGATACAGGAGAAGTCTCCGATCTGACGGTCTACGCTCGCCCTAGCAACACCGCACTCACGGCTCTGGCGTCCGTGAACCCCACTTTTCCCAAGCAGCCTTTGAGTTTTCCAGGGCAATACGGTTATGCCTGGGCGACCTTTGAGCAAAGAGCAGATGGCAAGCTGGACTTCAGCTTCTATGGTTCAACCTTTGTGCCGTTGGGAAAAGACATCTCATTCCCGCTAAACTTTGTAGGCCCCGGCGGACAGTTCGCCACCGTCCCTGGGGCCGGCACCGTGCTGCATCCTCATGTTCAGCTCAGTACGAAGGAGCCAGAAGCCGGAGATAGTGAGGAGATCAGCGTCGACATTCCGTTTAATACCGTGCAGGAATACACTCTGTTCACACACAACAGCGCTTTTGGTGATCTATTCACATTTAATTCTCCTGAGGTGGGTGGAAGGGCTAAAGGGCGTTCCCATCTCTTGGGACGTTTACAGATTCAGTTCGGTCCACGGACTGGAAGTTCGGTCCCCATTGCGGTTTGGTCTCTGCCTCCGGGTGCACTCATGGCTCCTATGCCCGAATCTCCAATTACTCAAGTCTTCCCGGCGCCCCTTTCACAAGGCCCACAAGGGTTTGACGAGAGTTCGAGATACCCCCTGAAAACATATCCAATGACTTCTCTTTCTATCGTTGATGATCCATTTGACATCTCCGTGGGCGCGATCAATTTAGAGACAGGGCGAATGATCAATGACCTCCCGCATCGTGGATTCATTAACCAAACGGTGATCTATGCATTGTTACGCATCGAGCCGCGGACGCCGAAGGGTTCGTTCTATTTCCGTGGTCCGGCATTAATAACAAAGGACAAGCGTGACCAAATGGTCTTCCGGTTCAGAGGAATTACCCACCTGCCCTATCCGGAAGGATACCTTTTCCCGCGGCCTGACCTGGTTACCGGATTCCCTGCCGGTCCAGGCGCGTATCTGGACCCATATCTCTGGTTCCACGCGATCCAGAGCAAGGTAAGTCCTGACGTTGTGATGGAGGGAGAAGTAAAGCATATGCGGGCCACCTCAGGCGACGATTTCTCCTATCGATATCGCATTCCTTCTGATCTCGTAAACCAGGAGGCAATCTTCGAATATGAGAATCACTCCCAGCAAGGTAAGTTTCGGATGCACAGCCTGGCTTGGCTTGACTTCTCCAACTCAGGAGCGACGCCATCCTCAAAAGACCCATACGATACTGTGACTTTTAGCGGATTTGGCATCTGGACAAAAGACGACATCTGGAGCAACGTCACGACTAATACTCTGTTGCAAGCGTCTATTCAGATTACAACTGCGCCGGCAAAGCCCTATACAGGGATTTCGATTGCCTACAATGTTGTTTCTAATGTGCATATCAAACCGGAGAATGAGATCGATGCGCTGCCTTAAGAAAAGGAAGCAATCATTATTGATAGTTGGAGGGAATACGACTCTCCGCAACGTTGCCTGAATCCCTCAGTAGATGAGCTTTAGCGAAAACTGAACTTGCCGCGAAGTTCCCGCCGTCTTGCTGATCATGCCAAATCCTGTACCCTCGATGATGTTGGCAGGTAGTCCCATGTTGACGATATTAAACAGATTAAAGAACTCCCCGCGGAATTGCAGGTCCGCTCGCTCCAAGCCATTTTCCCGGTGGCCGATCGGAGTCGTCTTAATGAGCGCAAAATCGAAATCATAATATGCCGGGCCGCGAAATGTATTACGGCCGAGCGTTCCAAAGCGCCCGGAGTTTGGTCCGGTCCCGCCCTGGATCCCGATGGGAATGGAAAAGAAACTTGTGTTGTTTGCGCCCCGCCCAAAATAATCGTCGCGCGACCGGGTTGAGCTGCCAGCGCTCGAGAGGTCCGGTATTCCGACCTGATCCGGCCGGTCCGCACCAATCGTCCCCGCCCCCGTCTGCTGGATTCCGGAGTACACCGTAAACGGCGAACCGCTCGTGATCGTCGAGATGCTCAGAAATTCCCAGCCCTTCGTCAACAACTGGGTTCGATCCGACTGAAGTCCCAAATGCTCAAAATGCAAATCCTGCGCCGCACTCAACGTGAAGGCATGTGTCACATCAAAGCTTGACGGCCCTCTTTCCAGTTGTGTGTCGAACGGGTCTTGCGGACTAAACTGCGTCACGGCGCCTGTAGATCCTGCCCCTCCCAGGATGCCGCTGACATCATCCAGCGATTTGCCCCAGGTGTAGCCTGCCTGCAATGACGGACCGCCGTGCCCCACATTTCCCGACAATGAAGTCTGGAGCGCGTTGTACGACGAGTGCGACGTTGCCGTCATCACAGACTCGAATCCGAAACCTCCCGTCACCGCTCCGCTGCTGTCGAAGTTTGTAAACCGAGCAAATTCCGAGTCCGCTCCGGGATACGCGTTTGGAAATGACATTCTGGGAAGTCGAAACGCCGATGTTCCGACATACGCGACATCGGCCGTGAGGCCGCCGAAAGCCCGTTCCAGTCCCAGCGTCCAAGTCTGCAAGTAGCCATTGCCGAAGCGCCGGTCGATCCCGCTCAGACTCAGCAGCGAGAGCTGATTGCTTGGTGCCAGCATTGCTAAATCCTGCTGGTATCGATTCACGTCCATCACCGTGTTCGCCGGCACTTTTTTCGGATCGCCGCTGGCCAACACATTCACGCCCGCTGTGTTGTAGACCTGCGGCAACTCGTCCGGTGTGATTTGGAATCCGTACGAAATCTCCCCGTTCTGCGCCGCGTTGACGCGTGGATAAACAACGTAGGGCGTCGACCCCGTCAGAAGATTGTCCTGCCAGATATTCGGCGGAATCACTGTGATCGCACCGCCCATGTGCACATGCACCGCCTGCGGCGCATTCCAATCCACCTGCAAACGCGGCCCCCAGCCGTTCCAATTCGTCTGATAAGTAGGCTGTGGATTGATCAAGTATTCCTGCCCAACGCCCGCCGGTGGGAACGAATTCAGAAAGCTCGATGTTCGGGACGCCCGCTCCGAAATCGGCGTGTAGACCTCATATCGCAGCCCATAATCGAGCGTCCATTGCGGATTGATTTTCCATGTGTCCTCAACGTACGCGTTCACGTCATTCCGGTTGATCGCCGCCGGCCCAATATGCGCGCCATCCGACGAATAAGGCGGCGCCACCGCGATCGTGTACCCGTACGGATAGCCGATCAGCAGACTGCTTAGCGTGTCCGGTAGAGGATCGCCGACTTGCACATTGTGCTGTCCGCTTGCGGAAGGAATGAACACTGGCGAGTAAACCGTTCCGCCGCCAAAATCATATTCGCCATTGGGACTGATTCCGAAGTATGTCGTGTCACGATTAAGTCGCGCCTCCGTGCCCCATTTCACCGCGTGCCGCGCAGTCGTCCAGGTAAAATTCAATTGCCCCTGGAACAAATTCCCGAACGCAGACATGACCGAACCGGCCGCTCCGTTGTACGCCTCGTAAAGGCCATCGATGAACTTCAATGCCGGATCGGTATGGTTCGGCGTCACAAACGAAGGCGTCGTTCGCGTGAAACTCACCGACGTCGACCAGAGAAAATGCGGTGACACGGTGCGCGTGTAGGTGATGACCCCGTTCCGCTGCCGGTCTACATACTGCACGCCGAAGCTCGGGTCAAGCAGTGTTTGATCTGGATTTGTTGTCGGTCCCGTCAGATTGTCGTAATTGTATCGACCAAACAATTTTCCTTTTGCGCCAACTTTCTGATCGATGCGGATGGAAAACTGATCCGTATCCGTGTTCACGTTTGAAGGCGCAGCATAGGTTCGGGCGCCATACGCGCCGGTTGGATTGTTAGGGAGTGGATAGCGCGCCAGTATGGAAGCAATCGCCGGATTTACTCCCGGGCTATTCGAACTCCCCGCTATCTGCAGCGTGTCCATGCTGCCGTCCGGATACGTCACCACATCCTGGCCCGCTCGCTCTGCCACTGTAGGCACGGCCAGTACCTGGGTTGTTCCCAGCACCTGTCTGAATCCCTGATACTGTACAAAGTAAAAGGTCCGGTCTCGACCGTCATATACATTCGGCAAAACAATCGGCCCGCCGTTTGTAAAACCGAACTCATTCCTGCGGAACGGAGGGATTCGGCCAGGCTCCGCAATCGACGGGTGATCGAAATAATTCCGCGCATCCAGGGCAGAGTTCCTTAGAAACTCGAAGAAGGAACCGTGAAATCCGCTCCTCCCGGATCGTGTCACGATATTGGTAAAGCCTGCCGCGCCTCGCCCGATGTCTGCCGGCATCCAGCCCGAGCTTGACTGCAATTCCTGAATCGCGTCCACGTCGAAATTCGTGAACGTACTCCCGCCCATCTCTGGATCGCTGACATCCGCACCGTCCATCGCGAATACAGCCTCAACGCCGCGCTGTCCATTGATGGCAAATTGCTGGGTGAAATTCGTCTGTCCATTCACGTCCGTCATCGTCCCGGCTGCCAACAGCAGCAGCGTGCTGAAGTCGCGTCCATTCAACGGCAACTCATTGACCTTTTGGCTGGAGAGTTTCTCCCCGCTTGTTCCGCTGGCTGCGTTCGAAGTTGTGCTCGGGTTCCCATTCGAGACTCCCGCAGAAGCTTGCGGATTGGCTGCAATCGACAGCACGTTTTGATCGGATACCGTCAGCACAACTGTTATGCCGGTAATATCGATTGCCACCGGCGCTGTCGGGCCTCGCCCGGGCAGTTGCACGCTCACGTTATGTGGCCCGAGTCGAATGTCCGCAATCGCGAACTTTCCATCGGTTCCCGTAACTGCCGTCAGGTTCTCTTTAGCGGCCGGTGTGTATACCGTTACCTTCGCTCCGGCCACAGGTTCACCGGCAGCCGTGCGTACGACACCAGTCCAGGCCGGTGGCGACGGAGCACTCTGTTGTGCCTTAAGCGAGACCGTGACCATCAGTCCCAACAGCAAACACCTGCCGATCAGTCGGAAGGACTTATAAAAGACTCGATCTGTTGCGTGTTCGTCTGCGCAGCGGTATTTATGCATGAAGACTTTCCTCGAGTGAAGGCAGAATGCAATCGAAGGCATGAAGGACTTCAACGAATCAGCAGACTTCTTGCAAGGGGGCGTGTTGTCCGAAGATACCATTTCTCGGAACAAGTGGAAGGATCGAGCGCCCAAGCGCGATTATATCCGAGACACTCCAGGCCGCCGTTTACCTTACTATAAGGTCGCCCCCTTGTCTTGCCGATGGCGGCTGAGGGCTATGTGCAGTGCCCGATTCTCGCAGTTGTTCAGACTTGAGCTGCGGTTCCGGCTGGCCACAAACGATCTGCGTCGATGAGAAATCCAGTACAACGTCGCCGGGGAGCGACTTCAGCTTGGAGGGCTCATGGTTCCGCGAAGAATCGTTTTTGTCCTTATGGCAGTCGGGTTTTGCGGTCTGTTCCTGGGAGCCGCTCAGGAGGGCCCAAGTTCTGGCCCAGGTTCTCCGAAGGAAGTTACCTACAACCGGGATGTGGCTCCGATTCTGTATAGGAACTGCGTTAAGTGCCACCGCGCGAACGACATCGCCCCCATGTCTCTGATGACATATAAAGATACCCGTCCCTGGGCGCGGGCGATTCGTGAGGCTGTGGTGCAACGCAAGATGCCTCCCTGGCACGCCGACCCTAAAGTCGGCGATTTCATCAACGATCCGCGGCTGACCGAAGAGGAGATCGCGACCATCGACGCCTGGGTCAGGACCGGCACCAAGGAAGGCGATCCGAAAGATCTGCCTCCGGCTCCGGTATTTCCCGAGGGCTGGCATATCAAGCCCGACATGGTGCTGACTATTCCCGAGTTTACGGTGACTGGCGGGAGTCAGGACGATTACGAATACATCTACGTCCCGACCAACTTCACCGAGGACAAATGGATCCAGGCCGCCGAGGTGCTTCCCGGAGACCGGCGCGTCGTGCATCATGCCACAGTCTCGGTAATCGCGCCTGACAAAGTGGCGAAGGAAGAAGCGGAGCACGGCAAGGTCGACGCCGGAGTAGATAAATACCATTACCGCACCGGCAAGGTGTTGCACATAAGGCAAGATGCACCCGTGGTGGACGATGGGTGCTCGTCTCCCGATGGCGGGGGGATGCCGGGCATGGCATCCGGGTATTTGAATATCGTGCCGGGAATCTACCTGCCGGGGCATCTGGCGGAGACTCGACCCTCAGGCTACGCGCTGAGAATTCCGGCGGGCTCCTATTTGCAGTTTCAGGTGCACTACAGCAACCATACTGGCGATGACGTGAAAGATCGCACCAGCATCGGCCTGGTATTTGCCAGAGAACCCGTGAAGCACGAGATCGCGCAGTACGAGATCTGGAATGACCTTTTTCTGATTCCGCCGAATGACAACAATCACCGGGTAACCTCGTGTTATACCTTGCCGAAAGATGTGACCGCGCTGGCCTACACGGCTCACATGCATTTTCGCGGGAAAAGCATGACCACGGAAGCCATCTATCCGGATGGCCATCACGAGGTGATACTGAATGTGCCGCATTATGACTTTCGCTGGCAGGAGACTTACTTTCTGAAACGCCAGTTCCTGCTGCCCAAAGGTACGAAGCTGGTAACCACCGCGTACTTTGACAACTCGTTTGACAATGCTCAGAATCCCGATCCTTCGAAAGCTATTCGCTGGGGTGAGCCCAGCGACGAAGAGATGATGGGCTTCTGGTTGCAATTCGCCGATCCCAAACTGGTAGACGAAAAGGCTGCAGTCGCGCACAAGTGAAGTAGCCGGCATCGCGATAAGTTTTAATCTTCGATCTTGAGTTGATCTACCAGGAGCGCCTGATCATGCAAGTCACGCGTCGCAGTTTTCTAGTCACTGCCGCGGCGGCAGCCTACGCCCCCGCATTCCTGGGCGCGACCGACAAGGCCGGCAGTAAGGCACCCATCCTGGGGCAGGGCGAGCATCAGTACGAAGCTATTCATGACTGGGGCGAGTTGCCTCGCACCATCAAGTACGGCAACACGCATGGCGTCTGCGAGGATTCACAAGGCAACATTTACATCCACCACACGGTGCATGCGACCAGCGACCGCCCGGACACGATGGTGGTCTTCGACCACAAAGGCAAGTTCGTCCGTTCCTGGGGGCGGCAATTCAAAGGCGGAGCGCACGGTCTGACCATCCGCCAGGAGGGCGGCGAAGAGTTCCTCTATCTCTGCGATTTCGAACACGGCATCGTGACCAAGCGAACTTTGAAAGGCGAAGAAGTATTCACCCTTGGGTATCCGGCAGAATCAGTAGCCTATCAGCCCAAAGACAAGACCCCGGCAGCTTACCGGCCAACCAACGTGGCCATCGCCCCGAATGGCGACATTTACGTGGGCGACGGCTACGGATCGAGCTTCATCAATCAGTACAACCAGAAGGCTGAGTTTATTCGTACGTTTGGCGGCCTAGGGACGCGTGCCGATCAGCTTGATTGTCCTCACGGCCTGTGGGTTGACACGCGCGAAGAGACGCCGCTACTGGTGGTGACGGATCGGGGCAACAGCCGGTTGCAGCGGTTTACGCTCGGCGGCAAACACGTTGACTCCATTGTGGGCACGTCAAAGATGCCGTGTTATCTGCACGAACGGAATGGAGAGGTAGTGATCCCGGATCTTCTGAGCAAAGTGGTGATTCTCGATCGCAAGAACCACGTAGTCGCAAGCTTGGGCGAATCCGAATACTCAAGAGAAGACTGGAGCACAGTTCGAAATCAATCTCCTGGGACATTTGTGCCCGGCCGGTTCGTTTGCCCTCACGGCGCCTGCTTTGATCACGAGGGCAACATCTTTGTAGTGGAGTGGGTTGAAGCGGGCAGAGTAACGAAACTTCGCAGCATTGCCTGAATTAAAAGCCTCGAAGGTTTATTTGGATGGCGGAATAACTGTCGACCGAGGATTCCGGGTGCATGACGGGCAAGCCGGAAGTTACGGTTGGTCTATAGGATCAGCAATGACAAGCCGACTTCTGGCCCGGAACAATTGTCGGAATCTCAGCGTCTAAGGCTCGAATTGCAGTGGCCATCATCGCGACACATTTTCAGCCGCGATCGAGTGGCATTTTGGGAGCTCCAGGTAGCCGAGCGAACCAGCGTAACAGAGACCGACAATGATCGCCGTGGATAGGACCAGACCCTGCAATAGTCTCGATGCCGTAAGCCCGGATTCCCCCAGCGCCAGGTAAGCATCCTGCCCGGCGGGCACCACCGTCGAACTGGTTCCCGCTGGCTGCAGCCAGCAGCGCACGATCGCCACGCTCGTGTCGCTGAAGATTAGCGGCCATTCCCCAGGTTCGGCTGCTTCTGCCAACTTCAGCATCTCCACCGCAAAACGTTTTCTGAACGCCTGGGGATACAGCTGCAGCAAACAGCGGTAAGCCCATAGCAAGCAGAGTCGCGTCCTCATGCGCCCCTCTCATCCAACTTACCAAGCCGCGTCCGTGCGGTATCAACCACTTGCAGCAGGCGCCGCACTTCGAGGCGCAGCACATGCTCCCCGCTGGGTGTCAGGCAGTATTCCCGCCTGGTATCGCCACTCTTCAGTCGCCGCTCGTTCTCTCCCACCAAGCCGCTGGCCAGCAAACGATCCAGATTGGCGTACAGCGTGCCCGGTCCCAACCTGTAATTCCCCCCGGACTGCCGCTTGACCGACTGCATGATCCCGTATCCATGCAGATTAGACTCGGCGAGCGCGAGAAGGATATGAAGCGCGGCGGACGATAGCGGTCGATCCTTGACTTCCATATCGTTATTTGATATATCACATTTCGATATATAGAGCAAGGCAACTAAAAGCGTCGTTTCCACTTGTAAACCCGGCGGGAGCAGCCTCGGCGCGCGTTGCATACTCCCCGGAGAAAGGAACGACATCGGAACGACATCGGAAATGAAACGAATCCTAGTGAGTGCTCTTTTGTTAAGCGGCTTGATGCTGGCCGTCGCCCAGGTGAAGAAGGAAGACCTGGCCACTAAGAACACCGCCAGCCCGGGCGGTGAGGAATGATCTTGGCTCCCGTTGAAGCGCTCGCTCTACTCGGGGGGGAAACAAACTTCGGGGGGAAACAACCTAAGGAGAAATCTATGATGCAACGATCTTCGACGCGGTGTGGGCTTGCGCTGGCTGCTGTGATATTGCTTGCCCTCGCCGGAACGTGCCTTGGAAGTCAGGGCCAAACACAGAATGAAGCTCCGCGTCCTGCGCGTTCCCGAACAGACGAGACTCTGGACATGTGGAACCAGATCGGGAACAAACTCGTCGCGATGGCCAGGGATTTTCCCGAAGACAAGTACGACTTCAAGCTGCAGAAGGATGAGCGCACCTTCGCCCAGAATCTTCTCCACGCCGCCGCTCTCGATTTCGTTTTGATACGCAGAGTTTCCGGATCGAACCTCGGGCCCGACTTCGGCGAGGGTGACAATCCGTCGCGAGACGTTTTTAAGACCAAAGCCGACGTGGTGAAGTTCGTGCAGGAGGCCGTCGCGGACGGAGCGCAAGTGATTCAACAGCAGGGCGACGCCGGGCTGTACAAAACATCGAAATTCTTTGGGAACCGGCTGGCCCACAACTCCGCCATCTGGACCTTCGCCATCGAGCACAGCGCCGAGCACTACGGCCAGCTCGTCGTCTACTATCGCGCCAACAATTTGGTGCCGCCGGACTCGCGGCGGTAAGGCATCTGGTTCTATTGGCGCCGCTCATCTTTGCTGTTATAGCAGTGCTCATCCCCACAGTTGCCGTCTCCGGCCAGCGAGCAGCGGTAGCGCTCCGGCGGACATCGTTTACGCGCAACCTGGCCAGCTCGTTAACGCCGGTGGATTTCGGCTCAATCTCTATTGCATGGGGAGCGGCTCGCCCACGGTCGTCTTCGATTCCGGATGGGCTGGCCAGCGTGGTCGAAGGTGCAGCCAGAGATCGCCAAATGGACGCGCGCCTGCTGCTATGACCGTGCTGGCACGGGATGTAGCGAACCGGGTCCCATGCCGCGTACCAGTCTGCACATCGCCGAAGAGCTACACACTGCGCTTCATCATGCCGGCATCGTGGCGCTGGACGTCGGGCGTCTGCGCATCTTGAACATGATCCTGCTCGAGGCCTTCGTGCTCCTCGCGATCGGCATCGTCGTCGGACTTGGGCTCGCCGTCGCACTGGGAAAGACAGCCAGCTCTTTATTGTTCGGGGTGAAGCCTGCCGATCCAATCACGCTCGGGCTGGCGGCAGCTCTGTTGGCTGCAGTGGCTGTAGCGGCCAGTTACATTCCCGCGCGGCGCGCCTCGAAAGTCGATCCCATGGTGGCGTTACGCTACGAATAACCCTGACCCGTCGATGTTCTCCTTGCGCCCGCAGAGTTGCGGAAGATCGATGCGTACGTACTTCCCGAGCTGTGTCAGGATGCGGCTTGTTGCAGGATGCGGTTCATCGGCATAGTCAACCATTGTGGGCCGTGTATGTGCGGGGGCACTCCGTGGAATCGGATGTGCGGAGTGAACGGGTTCTTCGTCGCGTACTCCTCTTCGAGCAGTTCAGCCCTTGTGGTTACGCGACCGTCTTTCATTACAGGTCCAAACGCGTTAAACCCCCCGTTTTGAGCCACGTAAATCGTGCGGTCCTTCTTCCAGGAGCGAAACTGTCGATTAAAATCGGCCAGGGCCCGGTTTAGCTCAACCAGCATTAACTTCCGCAAGGCAGTACTGACATTGCCCGATGTAATGGAGCCGCCGGGGAAAAGGAAGTGTTGCAAAGTGTAGTCCTCGAGATTGGCCATCTCCAGCACACTTTTCATCAAGTCCTCGGCATTCTGGTCGACCAGGGTCCCGCTATCGGGTGTGAGGTGCGCGGCTGCCAGCATTTCGTTGGTCACATAGTTTGCCAGATCACTGGCGATCCAGGCGTCGGCCTCCTTCACGAACAGCGTTCGGAGTTCATCTTCCTTTGCCGAAATCATGTCGCGCAGGGATTCTTTCGCCTGATCGGTGGCAGGTGGGTCCTGCCACATTTTTCTGGCAACATCCGCAGCCATGGTCGCACCCAGCATGGACGCAACCTTTGTTGACATCGAGGCCGAGGAAACACCTTCCGCGACGACAGCAGCAGGCGGGAAGAACACAGTAGCCGCCCACAGAAGATTCCCGAGGAGCGAAATCAGCCAATAGACGTCGGAGTCGTCGTCTTCGGGATCGTGGGCATCCGCAACAGCGCCCTCGGCGGCGATGGCCCATTCCAGCATGGTCTCTTTGATAAATTGCTTGACCTCGGCCGCCATGAACTGCTTCAGCTTGTCGTGCTCAGCGTGCGTTATAGCCATGACCCAGTGCCTCCTTACGTCAGAGCGTCTGCCGTTATAAAAACTGCCTACACTATAGAAATCGTAAAGCGCAGCAGAAATGCGACACATTTTGAAAAATTATTTACGCTCGATCCGATCCTAAGGGCAGGGAGACTTACTCAACGAATCCGAACGACCCAGCCAGCTGACGAAATCAGGCCATAGGACCCATTTTATAAACCACATCGACGTCTGGCCGATCCGATCCGCCAGGAGCGACGAGGGAGACAGATGCAAACGAACGCGACAAGGGTAAGAACGCCCATTGGCTGGTTTACCGCTGACCCGAGCATGCCCCTCTATTTAGGAAATCGGAAACGGCGGGAGAAAGACGACAGGGCGGACAAAGAAATTTCGCTGAGAGGCGGTTGGGGCTGCCGTCAGTTCGGAATGTCCAGTGAGACCATCTTCTCTAATGTTTGACGGCGCGGACAACATCTGGCGGAGGGGTGATCTGGGTCAGCGACTGGCCTAACAGAAAACGAGCGTTGGGAAGCTTGTCCTGCCAGTGGTTCCAGAGTTTTTCCCGCTGCGCTTCGAGTTGCAGGGCATCGTCCTTCCGCCCGCTACGGCGAAGAAGACCGGCAAGCGCCGTCCAGGTACGGGAAAGACAAACCGCGTCGCGTAGATCATTTTGTGGATCAGGGTTCCATGCCATAAGCTTATCCAACAGCTGCTGGTACGCTTCAACTGCTTTGGCGGTTTGGCCGGTCTCAGCATAGTCGTCGGCCGAGGCTCTCAAAACATGGTCTGCCCTGCCCATGGGTTCGACCGCGTCGGCCGGATATTGGTGAGCGTCCCGCAGGAGCTGAAACGCTTCCTGTATGCGCTGTCTGGCTTCCTTGTCACGCCCAGCCCAGCGCAAGGCGTAAGATGAGCCAGCCAACAAGTCCGCCGCGCAAAGCTGGGTGCTGATATTGGTTTTCGCCTCTCGTATGCGGGCAAGAGCGTGGTCATAGACTGTCAGAGCTTTCTGAGGATCGGAGTGCCGCAGAATATTTCCGATTTCCAGCCCAATGGTTGCCACTGAACGGCGGCTGAGATAATCGATCGAGTCCATTCTTGCCAGTTCTTCACCGATATCCAGCCCCCTCTGGAAAGCGGCAAGCGCATCGCGACTTCGGCCGAGACTCGGTTCCGCATCCTGCTTTCCCAGAATCATGCCTTCCGTGTACAACGCGTTCGCCAGATTGACGCGCAGAGACGGGTGTCCGCTGCCGGCTTGCGCCACCTGTAGTTGAACCGCCTGTTCAGCGGTTTGTAAGGCGCCGTCCAAATCTCCGGTCTGCCAGCGCGCAATCACCAACGCTCCAAGGATGCTGCCACGAAGCCGATGCGCCGATGCAACCGGTTCGGCGATCTCCAGCGAGCGCTGGCTGGCGCGTAGAGCGTCCGCGAAATGCCGGGCGTCGTCGTACGCGTAGGCAACATTCTGCTCAAAATACCCCATACTGTACACATCGTTAGGATCGATATTATCGAGACTCATGAAACGCTCCACTCGCTCCGAGGTTTTCTCGGCCCACGACACCATTTCCTTTTTACGATCCTGCTCGTCGGCTAAGACCATGCGGTCGTGCGCGATTGTTGCTGCGATAAACAACCCTCTTCTGTTCGTGGGATCGACTCGCAACACGGAATCGACGAAATTCTCCGCTTTGTCGAGAGTTGCTTCGGCTTCGGCGAACTGGCCGAGATTGGGCGATGTTGGATCCCCTTGAACATGCGCGACTTTCACGTAAGCATAGGCAACCTCCAGCGCGATATCGTTGTCGCCGTGAAGGTCGCCGCCGAGCGAAGTGAGATATTGCAGCGAATCGGAAACGATCTGCATTCTGACCTTCGTCGAACCTGGCAGACCTCTGATGTCATTGTCGAGTGCTATGAATTTATTGGCCAGTTGGCGTACCTGGGAAAATCGCCGTTCGGCAGCCTTGCGCTGGCGATCCGCAATTAGCAACCCGGTCGACAAGCTTCCAATCACGAGCGCGATGGCGACGGTCGTAAACGCCACAGTTGTGCGATTGCGCCGCAGAAATTTGGCAGTTCGATAGGTGAATGTATCCGGTCGCGCGCTAATCGGTTCGTGCTTCAGGTAACGCTGAAGATCGCCGGCAAACGCAGTCACCGAGGCGTATCGCTCGTGCGGATTCTTCTTCAACGCTTTACCAACAATCGTGTCCAGATCGCCACGTAGCTGGCGCTGAAGTTTTTCCGGCGTAGTGCCGCGCTTTTCGGCGATCGTCTTGTCGTCAGCCGGTGCAATTGTTCCCGATGCGCGTGCGGGCTCCGTCTCGACAATCGCCCTTACCAGATCCGCCGGCGAATGTAGTCCAGAGCCAACCGGAGTCTGGCCGGTCAACAGCAGGTAAAGCAACACGCCCAACGCGTAAACATCTGTGGCAGTCGTGACTGGCTGGCCGGTGAGCTGCTCTGGCGCAGCGTACTGGGGAGTGAGAGCCGAACCGCCTTCCCGCGTGAGCAAGGTTGCGGCGCCTGTCTGGCTCTCCTCTTCCAGGAGTTTGGCAATACCGAAATCCAGCAGCTTGACTACTCCACCCATCGTAACCAGCACGTTCGAAGGTTTAATGTCGCGATGGACGATCAGATTGGCATGGGCGTGGGTAACCGCCGCCAGCACACCCAGAAAAAGGCGGACGCGCGCCTCGACATCGAGTTTGTGCTCGTCACAATACTGATCGATTGCTTCGCCATCCACGTATTCGAGGATGAGATAGGGCTGGCCATCGGAAGAAATGCCGGCATCGAGCAGTTCAGCGATATGCGGATGAGTGAGCCGGCCAAGGATGCTGCCTTCGCGTTTGAATCGTTCTTCGGTCGCGCGCCCGGCGAGCGCCAGGTTCACAAATTTCACAGCAGCTTGCCGCTCGAACCTGCCGTCGCTGCGACGGGCGAGCCAGACGCTTCCCATTCCTCCTTGGCCAATCTGCGAGATCAGAGTATAAGAACCGAGTGTCTGGCCCGTGAGTCCTGTGGAGTTCGGCAACTCGAATCGCCTGTTCTCCAGAAAGCCCTCCTGCGCCAGCGCTCTGTGCTCGTCGAGAAGCGCTGCCAATTGCGCAGCCAGTGCCGGATCTTGCGCGCTGAGCGCGGCCAGCCACGGGGCACGCTCGTCGTCGGTCATCGCCAGCGCCTGATCCAGATATGGACTCAACGCCTGCCACTGATCGGGACTGAGTGTGGACATCGTCGATTCCTCAGAGGGATAAATCGGTGCGAATCTTCCGGTGAAGATAAAGGCGCGCTTTCTCCCAGTTCCGCTGCACCGTACGTTCTGATACGTTCCGCATGGCAGCGATTTCCGCGAACGAGAAGCCGCAGAAGAACTTCAAGTCGACGATCTCGGCGAGGGCCGGCTCCACTTTGCCCAGCTCGTCTAAGGTTTCGCTGATATGGACAAGTTCTCGGTGGTCCACCGCGTTCTCTATCGCTTTGGTGTCGAGCGATGTAATCTCGAATAGACCACCGTATTTCTGGGCATGCCGTTTTCGGGCGTGGTCGATGATCAGCCCTCGCATCACTCGAGCCGCATATCCCATGAAGCGCGCCCGGTCGGGAAACAACGGGCCGTCGCGCGCCGCCATGTCGAGATACGCTTCGTGCAGGAGGGTTGTCGCGCCAAGGCTCGCCTGTACGCCGCGTCGAGCGAGCTCACGTTTGGCGAGGCGATGCAACTCGGAATAAAGGGCAGCAAACAATGCTTCCGCGGCGGGTTTGTCCCCCCGTTCCGCGGCAACAATAAGTGAAGAGATTGCCGATCCCACGTCCGCCTCCCGGTGCTGGGCCTACCCGTGACAGCACCCTCAAATGGCGACAGCTTCTCGCAGATCGATAGGATAGTCAAGCCGCGCGTCAGACTGATCAATGGTCACCTTCGTGCTTTGGCGAGGGGCCGACATTGGGGGCGCAATGACTACTTGCTTGGGCGCGCAAGTCCAAACCGGAAAGTATCTCGGCAAAGCGCGCTCGGCAAAGTGCGAATGAATGGAGATTCTCAGAGATTCCTGCCCGTGTTTTGCCGCACGACTTCAGCCACCGGCTGAGCCAACAGTTCCGTAGAATGGCTCAAACGCATGTCTGACGACCTTCTCACTCTGCCACCGCCGCCTGCTGATGCTCGCATCGGTTACGGCCCTGATCCCAACCAGTTTTTCGATCTTCGATTTCCTTCATGGAACCCTTCGTCGAACGACAAATGTGAGAAGCGGTATCCGTTGGTCATCAACATTCATGGTGGCTTCTGGCGTTCCCGATACAGTCTGGATCATGCCGGGCACTTGTGCGCGGCCCTGACCGCCAAACAACTCGTGACTGCCAACGTTGAGTACCGGCGCGTGGGCAACGAAGGCGGCGGATGGCCTGCCACCTTCGCCGACGTTCGCAGCGCATACAACAGCCTCGTTCAAAACGCGCAGCAGCACCATTTCGATCCGAAGAAACTTCTGGTCATTGGTCACTCTGCCGGCGGCCAGCTTGCTCTTTGCCTTGCAGCTCATGAAAGCGGAGTGCAGCGCGTCGTCTCGCTGGCCGGGGTTGTCGACCTCGGGCGTGCTTACCGACTCCACCTTAGTAATAACGCGGTCGTCGAGTTTCTTCGCGGCGCGCCGCGTGACGTGGCCGATCACTACCACGAGGCTGACCCCATGCAGCTTTCGATTCCAGGGGCCCGGCAGGTGTTGATTCACGGTTCGGCGGATGACGTGGTTCCTTATGATTTCAGCCGCAACTACGTCGCTGCCAAACAGAATCGTAAGGGCAAACTAAAGGAAGATGTACAACTGCGCGAAGTCTCAGGGGCAGGACATTTCGACCTGATCGATCCTCGCTCGCTGGCGTGGCAAACCGTCGAACAAGCCGTTCTGCAGCTTTTCGCGTAAGCACTTGC
This sequence comes from Candidatus Sulfotelmatobacter sp., assembly GCA_050012155.1. GTDB lineage: Bacteria > Acidobacteriota > Terriglobia > Terriglobales > Acidobacteriaceae > Sulfotelmatobacter. The sequence continues at coordinate 214,454 of JBEKHS010000004.1, forward strand.
TACGCAACGGCAGCTGAGAACCGCTGCACAAAGTGATACACGTCCTGATAGGAGTTGTAGAGCGGAACAGCAGCCACGCGAAATGTGTCTGTTTCCCGCCAATCCCCAATGACTCCGTCTGCAGCCAGACTGTCGCACAGACCGCGGCCATGCTTCGCCAATCGAATCGAAAGTTGGGCGCCTCTGCACCCTTCATGGGTTGGAGTGCTGATAGAAAAATTCGGCGACGCGCTTTGTCGAAGAAGGAATTCCATATAGCCGGTAAGCGCTACGCTCTTGGCTCGCAAACGTTCCATCCCGGCCTCAGAAAAAATCTCCATGGAAGCGCGCAAGGCGGCCAGCGCCAGAATTGGAGGATTACTCAATTGCCAGCCTTCCGCCCCAGCCATCGGAAGGAACTGGGGTCCCATCTCGAATCGGGTCCTTTCGTCATGGCCCCACCATCCCGCGAATCGGGGCTCGCCCCCGGCCCTCGCGTGCCGCTCGTGCACAAAACATCCCGCGACGCATCCTGGCCCACCGTTTAAGTATTTATAGCTGCACCACACGGCAAAGTCGGGCCCCCAGTCATGCAGGTGCAAGGGCAGATTCCCCGCCGCATGGGCGAGATCGAATGCAACGGTGCATCCCTTGTGCTGCCCTGCCTTGGTGATTCTCTCCATATCAAAAGCCTGGCCGGTCGCGTAGTTCACGCCTCCAAGAAGTATGAGGGCGATGGAGCTGCCTTCGCGCTCGATCAACTCTTCAATATCCTCCTCGCGGATGCAGATTTCATCCGCACGAGGCGTGAGTTCGATGAGCGCCGACGCCGGATCGAATCCATGGAAACGAATCTGCGATTTGACCGCATATTGGTCGGACGGAAACGCTCCACGCTCGATCAGAATTTTGTGCCTCTGCGTTGTGGGCCGATAGAACGACACCATCATCAGGTGCAGATTCACCGTGAGTGAATTCATCACCACAACTTCCCCCGGTTCAGCGCCGACCAATTCGGCTGTCTGCTCTGTGAGAAGCCGGTGATACGGCATCCAAGGATTCCTCGCATGGAAGTGGCCTTCCACTCCGAGTCTTGCCCAGTCTTCCAGTTCTTGATCGAGATACGATCGCGCCGTTTTCGGCTGCAGGCCGAGTGAATGCCCGCACAGATAAACGCACTCCTCGCCGCTCCCAGTCTTGGGAATATGGAAGCGCGCGCGAAAATGAGCCAGCAGATCGCGGGCGTCCATTTCGGCCGCGAAGTGTTTTCCGAGTTCAAAGCCGCGGGAGCTCAAGTCAACTCCAGCGGGGTGAGTTCACGGCGGACCAATCGGTCGGCTTTGTCCCAGTCCAAATCCTCGATGCGCTCGACGTGATTACAAAGCTCAGTTAACATTCCGTCTTGCAACTGTCCCCTCTTCAAAGCCGTCGAATATGGAATGCGATGGAACGTGACCATCGCGTATTTCGGCACGAAAACGCCCGGATACTTCGCCTCCAGCGCCAGCTCAACTTTCTTGCGGAACAGAAACCGGGGATCGGCCACCCGATCCCGCATCTCGACGAAGTTCTCGATGGCTAGATCGGCGATCGCATCGGCATTTACCTTGCGCGCTTCTTCGCATTTTCCGAAAACTGTTTTCCAGTCGGCTCCATGCCGGTCCAGCAACTCTAGCAAAGTCGTGCAGTCTTCGAACCCGCAGTTGATTCCCTGCCCGAAGAAAGGAACAATCGCATGCGCCGCGTCACCCAGCAGGAGGACCTGCCCCTCCACATGCCACGGCGAGCATTTGATCGTTACCATCGTGCCGGTTGGATTGGTAAAAAAGTTATCCGTCAGATCTGGCATCAGGGAAACTGCATCCGGAAAGCGCGACTGGAAAAATTGTCTTACGTGCGAGTGTGTGGTTAAGTGCTCGAAGCTGTCAGGCCCTTCGAAGGGAAGAAATAGAATGCACGCGAACGTCCCGTCCACGTTGGGCAGCGCGATCAGCATGCAGTTTCCCCTCGGCCAGATGTGCAGAGCGTTCGTCTCCAGAGCATGTTTGCCTCCCGGAGCGGAAGGGATCGTGAGCTCTTTGTAGCCGTAGTCGAGATATTGCTGCGAGAAGTTAAAGCGATTCAGCTTCAGCATTTCGCCACGAATTGCCGACGCCGACCCATCGCATCCGATCACAACACCGCACTCCACTGTCCGATCTTCGAGAATACTTTCGTCGCGCAGGTGCAGAGTGCCGGCCTCGAAACTCATGCCTGTGCAGCGTTGCTGAAAGTGGATTTTCACGCCTTGCGCCTCGGCGGCATTCATGAGTGCGATATTCAATTCAGCGCGCGAAATCGAATTGATCACTTCGGTTTCATTCTTCCCGTAGGGTTGAAACGTCAGTTCGGAATTCGGCGAATGCATCATCCGGCCTTTCATCGGGATGATGATCTTCTGCATTTCGCTCCACAGGCCAACTTCTTGGAGAGCGTGGATTCCGCGGGTGGATATGGCGAGGTTGATCGACCGGCCCGCGCTCATGCGGACGCGACGCATATCCGGACGGCGCTCGTAGATCTCGACCTTGAAGCCGCGCTTCAACAGTCCAAGGGCCAGCAGCGGCCCGTTCAGCCCGGCGCCAATGAGTGCAATGGTTTCAGATTTCTGACTCATGAAGAATGGGCGAAATCGTGAACGAAGAGATTACACGCTATTCCGTCAACAGCGTCCGCGCCTCCCACAGTTCCGGGAAAAACTTCTTGTCCAAAGTAAGCTTCAGATACGACGAGCCTGCGCTTCCGCCAGTTCCCATGCGCACGCCAATGACTCGTTCCACCAATTGAATGTGGCGCAGCCGCCAGCTGACCACGAGTTCATCGAATTCGGTGAGCCGCTCACAAACGTCGATCCAATCGCGATGTTTTCGCTCATCCTGGTAGAGCGACAATACGGCGCGCGCCCGCGCCTGGAATCGCTCGCGCTCCGGTGCGGTATTGTCCAATTGGAGTTTGCCCATCGCTTGCAATGCCTCAAAGAAAACATCGTGCAGCGACGCTTCTCGCAAGCGGCGCGCCAGCGCCGCGTGGGCCTCTGGCGTAGGCCGGTGGTACCGGAGCATCTTCTCGTCTTTCAAACCGCACAAAAACTCCAGTTCGCGAAACTGCTCCGATTGAAACCCGCTAGCCGGGTCGAGCTTGCCACGAAACGCGAGAAAGTGCGTGGGCAGCATCGTTTCGAGGATTGTGAACTGCTCCACCAGAACCCGCGTGATTTCCGTGCAGCGGCGCAGCAAACGCGCCGCCTCATATACTTCATCGTGCGCATTGGGATTGGCTCCCGCTCCGCGCAAATTTGCGACAACCGCATCCAGGTCGTGCAGTAATTCCTTGAACCACAATTCGTAGGTCTGATGAACGATGATGAACATCATTTCGTCGTGATGGATTGGAGAAGATTGGGGCTTTTGCAGTTCAAGAAGTTCGGGGACTTTGAGGTATGAACTGTAAGTCAACTGTTCTGCTTGCGGCGCCGCCGCCTTTTCGGCGCTTGTCGGCGCGGCCGATGTTGGCTGCCCAAGGAACTCTGCCGCATTCCATCCCAGCAAAAGATCCTTCACTTCTGAGGTCAAAGGGCTTGATCGGATTAGCGATCCGACGCCGTGTTCGCCGAGCGGGAACGGATAGTCCGAACCCAGCATCACCCGCTCCGCGCCCATCGTGCCGACGAGGAACTGTAGCGCGCGTTCATCGAACACCGCCGAATCCACATAGAAACGTTTTACATACTGGCTTGGCGGCAACTCACAAACACCGCGGGCTACAGGATGATGCTGCCACGCGTTCTCCAGTCGCCCGAGCAAGAATGCGAAACTCCCTCCGCCATGCGCAAAACAGATGTGCAGATTCCCGGGCAGCTTATCGAAGGCTCCGCTCATGATCATCGCGAGGATGCCGAGTTGCGTCTCGGCGGGCATGCCGACTGTCCAAGCCATCATGTAGTTGGGCATGCGCTCCGGCGCCAGCATGTCCCACGGATGCACGAGCACAGCCGCCCCCTCATCGGCACAATGATGCAGAAACGTCACGATGCCGGGATCGTCGAGATTCCTTTCGCCCACGTGGTTGCCGATCTGCACGCCGAGATGGCCCGCACGCATGCAGCGAGTGAGTTCCTTGCACGCGGCGTCGGTATCCTGCAAAGGAACCTGGCAGAGCGACTTGAGGCGGCCCTTTCCGTGCGAGCACAACTCGAGCGCCGTGTCATTGAACAATTGCGCGCAATCGAGCGCGTGTTCAACCGGGCGATCATAGGCAAACAAAACCGGCGTCGCCGAGATAACCTGCGTATCGACGCCGTCGCGATCCATTTCCTGCAGGCGCACTTCCGGGTCCCAGCAAGCGGAATAAATGTGGCGAAAGAAACGATCTCCCACCATGATCTCCGCTTGCCCGGGCTTGGTATGTTTGATCCACGGCCAGTTGGGAGTCCCGTAGCGCGCGGCGAGATCAGGCCACGTTCGCGGGAAGAAATGATTATGAATGTCGATGACTGGCATTTTGTTCTTGGCAAAGTCAACTCTTGCCGGGATGAATCGCGCCGCAGTGTTTGCACTTCCGCAGGGTTTCGCCGGCGTAGAACCGCTCAAATAAAGGCGGCAAGTCGCGAACGATGCTTTTCAATTTCACCTCCGCGCGATGCACAAGTTGGTGACAGTTCTGGCAATACCACTCGAACCCATCCAAAGCACCCTCTGGACGCGGCATCTCAACCACCACGCCAATAGTTCCCGCTCCACGCTGCGGGGAATGCCGCATGTGTTTCGGCAGCAGAAAGATTTCACCTTGCTTGATTGGAAGGTCGATGGGCGACTTGCCCGCCGTTTCCATCAGACGAAGAAAGATGTCGCCTTGCAGCTGGTAAAAGAACTCCTCGGTTGGATCGTCGTGATAATCTCGGCGCTGGTTGGGGCCTCCAACCACAGTCACCATCATCTCGCCGTCTTCCCATACCTGCGCGTTGCCCACCGGAGGCTTGAGCTTTTCCTTGTTCTCCTCTATCCAACGCTGAAAATTGAATGCCTTCAATTCCTTAATCGATGGCATAGCAGCTCCTATTTCTCTGGCTTGTATGCGACTACCCGGATTTCGACAAGCAAATGCGGGTGTGGTAGCTGATGCACGGCAACGGTGGTTCGCGCGGGCCCATCATAGTTAAAGAATTCGCCGTAGACCTCGTTATATCCCGCAAAATCGTTCATATTCAAAAGGTACGACGTAACTTCAACGATGTCTCCAAGGTCTGCGTCCACGGTTCGAAGAATGTCGCGGACGTTTTCAATCACTGCCCGCGTTTGCGTCCGAATGTCGAGACGGGTGGTTCCAAATTCGTCGACCTCCGCCCCAGCGATGGTATTGTCGGCGCGGCGCGAACTTGTTCCTGAGAGAATGAGAAAGTCACCCGCTCGTTTCACATGCGGATACTTTCCGCGCGGGCGCGCTTGGCCCTCGATGACCTTGCTTTCGACTTTCTCCATCCCTCGTTTCCCCACTCGCCATCAGACGCGTCACAGGCGAATACAGATGTTGTTCGGTTCAGAATAGAAGTTCAGCGAGTGTACGCCGCCCTCGCGTCCAATACCCGACCGCCCCGCGCCGCCAAACGGTGTGCGCAGGTCGCGCAAGAACCAGCAATTCACCCACGTGATGCCCACATTCATCTGCTGCGCAACGCGGTGTCCGCGCTTCAAATTCGTCGTCCAGATCGACGCTGCCAAGCCATACTTCGTATCGTTCGCCTTTTTGATCGCCTCTTCTTCCGTGTCGAACGGAGCGATATGGCACACCGGCCCGAAAATCTCTTCCTTCACGGAGCGTGCCGATTCCGGCAATCCAGTATAGATGGTGGGTTGCACGTAGAAGCCCCGGTCAAGGGAGTTGCCGAATTCCGGCACGCCTCCTCCGATCACAACTGTTGCGCCTTCCTCACGAGCGAGCCGGTTATACGAGAGAACTTTTTCCCGATGCTGGGACGAAATCAGGGGACCCAGTTCCGTCGTCTTCTCCATTGGCGATCCAACCCGCAACCCTCCAGATTTAGCCGCCAGAGCGTCGACGAAGCGATCGAAAATCGGGCGTTCCACATACACGCGCTCCGTGCAAAGGCAAACCTGCCCGGTGTTGAGGAACGCCGCTTCGCTGATTCCCGCTACCGCATCGTCAAAGTCGGTGTCGGCAAAAACAATCGCCGCGTTCTTGCCACCCAGTTCAAACGACACTGGCTTCAAGGAAGCTGCAACCGCCTTCATGATCGCGCCTCCTGTCTGCGACTCACCGGTGAAAGTCACCGCATCGACATCGGCATGCTGCGTGAGAAATTCCCCCGCCGAGTTCGGACCAAAGCCGTGTACGACGTTATAAACTCCATCGAGAATCCCGGCTTGCTGCATGACTTCCGCCAAAAGCGTCGCGGTTGCCGGAGTCTCCTCCGATGGCTTCACTACCACCGTGTTGCCGCAAGCCAGCGCCGGCGCGAGTTTCCACGTCAGTAATAGAAGAGGAAGATTCCAGGGAGTGATAATGCCGACCACGCCCAGAGGTTTGCGCACCGCATAATTCAGAGCGCTTTGTCCGTCCGGCGTTTCCGTCTGAAATGCTTCCAGCCCCGTGGTCGAAATCAGATCGGCGAACGCGCGAAAATTCGCCGCCGCCCTCGGCACGTCCAACCGTGAGGCCAACGCAATCGGCTTCCCGGTATCGGCCACTTCGGCTGTGACGAAACAATCAAACCGCGCCTCGATTCCATCCGCTACCTTGCGCAATCGCGCCGCACGTTCTCGGACCGTAAGCCGTCCCCACTCCCCGCGCAACGCCTTGCGGGCCGCCTGCACCGCGGCGTCAACCAGGCTTTCGTCCGCTTCCGCTACCTGGGCGATTACGGCTCCATTCGCCGGGTTCACGTCGGCAAACGTGCGGGTGCAGCTCACAAATTTTCCATCAACAAAATTCTGGATTGACTTCAACTGTGTGAACCCCGCCGCAGTTTTGTCGAGCAATTGTCGCGAAAAATGGGCAGCTTTCGCGTATTTCGGGGGAAAGGGCCGCGGACTTTCTCCGCAGTTGGGACTTGCTGGCGGAGAGGGAGGGATTCGAACCCTCGGTACAGGTGTTAGCCCGTACAACGGTTTAGCAAACCGCCGCATTCGGCCACTCTGCCACCTCTCCGGCGTGCCGAGCTAAAGTTTACCATGTTTTGAGACTCACACTCTCGCGGCTTCGCCCATCGATGGTTCGCTATTCAGGGCATCAGCTCCGCAATACCTTCCCCTCCGCCTGTTGTGCCAATCTTTTGGTTGCAACATCCTGAGCCGTTCGGCATCAAAAAACCTGGATGTATCGGTTGGGAGTTCGAGACTGGGTTACTTCTAAAAGGGGGTTGCGATGAAATCGGTGACTGGAGTTTTTCGTACGGAGTTGGAGGCGCAACGGGCTCTCGCTCAGATTCGCGCGCTCGGCGCCCATGAAGACAGGACTACGGTTTTGACTCCTGGTCACGCGGAGGCGCAAGTGCCATCGCTTCCAGTGGTTGACGCGGAGCAATCCGGCATGGGCAAGGCCATGGGCGGAATGCTGGGAGCAGCCGCGGGATTCTCGGCAGGCCCCCTGATTCTGGCCGCGCTCATACCCGGCGTCGGACCCATCACTGCGATTGGTCTGCTTGGCGGGGCAGTTCTGGCCGCCGCCGGAGCAAGCATTGGCGCGGTTGCCGGCGGGAAACTGGAGAATGCGATGACCGACGGTCTGCCGGAAGACGAATTATTCGTATACGAGGATGCTCTGCGCCAGGGCCGCAGCGTGCTGATTGCGCTTGCGGAGGATGAAGCCGAGGCTGCGCGATTCCGTGAGTTGCTAAAAGGCGAAGGAGCGGAGTCGGTGGACGCGGCCCGTGAAAAGTGGTGGATCGGTTTGCGAAGCGCCGAACAGGAGCACTATTCGAAGTTCGGCAGGAATCTCAGTGAGGACGAGAAGTTTTACCGGCTCGGCTTCGAGTCAGCGCTGCATGCCCGAACGCGCTGTAAAGAATACGATCAAGTCCTGTCCGAAATGACGGTCGATATCGAGGAACTAGAACATAAATACCCAGGAGTCGAAGTGGGCGAGCCGTATCGGCGAGGGTACGAGCGTGGTCGCGATTACTATCAGCGCCTGTGCGACGAATCGAAGGCCGCCTGAGAAGTATGGCTCGCGCGGTTGGGCATCAATCTGTTCGGGTTTCGTAACAGGAATAACTTTGTGGCGCCGCGAATCCGAATTGGTGAAAAACTGCTAACAACTGAGGGGGATGAGTGGATCCGAATGGCTGCCCGCGCTGCGACGGTACCGGATACATTGCACGACCCGCGGACATCAGTGGCAAGTCCGAGGGAGTCGCTTTTATCCGCGTGAAATGTCCGGCGTGCGACGGCAGTGGACGGAGAAGTTCGATGCCCCCATCGACCGCGGGCTGACCGCACGGCCTGTGGTGCTTGCGAAAACGTACGAGCCCGGGTCGTCATGATTCCCGCCCTGAAAATGACGACCCGGGCCGGACGTTCTGAAATCTGATAGTTCAGGCAATCCCAGCGGCTTTCGAACGCAGGCGTCGCCGCGGAGCGGAACCGGTTTCGATCCGATTGCGTCCTCCCGCCTTAGCACGATAAAGAGCCTTATCCGCCGCTTTCACGACTTCTTCCGCAGAGCGATTCTCCCCCTTCGAAGTTGCGACTCCCATGCTGGCCGTAACCGAGAGTTCGTTTGCGGGCGCTGCCCGGGAAAGCTGCCGGATGGCTTGACCGGTCGATGCTCGGCCAGTCGATGCTCGGCCGGATAATGCTCGGCCGTGCGTGCGCTGGCTACGCCGGTCGGGACCGCGCGCCTCCTGCCGCCGATCTGGGCCGCGCAATCGAAGCCTGCTGGCTTCGATATCAGCGCGCAGTTTTTCGAGATGTTCCAGAACATCAGCGGTCGTTTTTCCCGGAAACAAAATCGCAAACTCTTCTCCGCCACAGCGGTAGGCTTGTCCTCCGCCCGCCACGCGAGCCAGTCGTGAGGCGACCAGGCGGAGAACCTGATCTCCGGTGTCATGCCCGTAGATGTCATTGCAGCGTTTGAAGTGATCGATATCGACCATCGCGATCGAAAATGGTGGTTCGAGGCGAGTCAGGGCATCGTGGAAAGCGCGCCGCGAAGGCAGGGTCGTCAATTCATCGTGATAGGCGAGGAGGTAAGAAGTCTCGACGATGGCACCGGCCAGGATGAATGCAGCGGCGGCGAAATAGCAGGTGGGAATTCGCCCCACTCCGCCGAAACGCAGCGCTAGAAACGAGGCTGCCAGTGCCCACAGCAATCCGCTCTCTACCGGCTTGCGAAAGAGCAGGAAGCGTATCAGCAACACAATTGCGGATGCCGCGAATGACAGCACAGCAGCGAAAGGCAACGGAGCCGGCACAGCTAAATGCTGCAGAGCAGGATGATGCAGAGCACTTTGCGCGCTGGCCAGCGGCTCAGGCCGGCACAGCACGGCCACAATGACAGACTGCACAAACAGCAACAAGCTCGATGGCGCAACGCTCGAGAGGGAGAATCCTTTTTCTTCCTGGAGCGAAAGCAAGACAAAGTTGAGAGGCAAGAGCAATCCCACCGCCGCCGGGGCCGTGCTCCCCGGCCCACTCGACGATACATGTCCTGAAGAAAAATAAGAGATGGCTTGTTGAGCGAGAAACAGAACCAGCAGAGCGAAGAAGATGCGGCTGGAATGAAACCTCCAGGCCAGCAAAAGACCCGCGACGCACGCAGCGCCGAACCCGTAGGCCGGGAGCGCGGCATTGGGGTTGATCAAGCCTGTGTGCAGCAATGCCGCCACAGCCAGCAGACAAATGCCCGGAGTCAGCAGGGATTTCATCGGAATTGGGCTCGGGCGTTGATTGCGAGTTTTCTCCGCGCCGCAGAACCCTCTGCGGATTGTCTTCTTCGATTATCTCTGCGCGCCACTCCGGGAGTAATTGATTGATAGGGTTCGTGCGGAAAAGCCTAAGACATGCCGGAATCGAATCACATCAGATGGTTGAAAGGATGGAGCCGACGAGCGGACTTGAACCGCTGACCTGCCGATTACGAATCGGCTGCTCTACCAACTGAGCTACGTCGGCTTGGACTAAAGAATCAGCATCTTGCGACGAATCGGTGAGTTTCGGTGTCGCCCACTTGTCGACCATTCTTGCGGCTATCGGCACGTCAAGTGAAGAGATGCCGTTCGGCACCCAGCCTATATCGAGAATATCACGTCAGTTCAACGCGATGAGCCTTGCTGCTGCCGAAAGAGCTTCAACGAATTAGTTACCTTCGTCAAGAAGAACCTCAACAGTCAGTTGACACCTCGCGGGAGCCGGACTAAGTTTGCCGCAGGAACTTGCCGTGTTCTGCCCTAAGTGTGGTACTGAGACGACCGACGATTCGCAGTTCTGCCGCAAGTGCGGACGAGGACTAGCTGTTTCTGCGGCATCGAGCGGAGCGACGTCCGCCGGAGCCGGAGCAGCGGTCGCACCCGCACGAATCCCAGAGGCCCCGCCGAAAGCAAAGCCTCTGGTACGCGCTCCCTTCGCAATCGCAGGAGCTCTTGTCCTCTTGTTACTGATCTATGGTTACAACGTCAGCCAGCGAGCAAATCTCAACCCGGCAGTCAACCCGATTGACCGAATCGTCAAGCAGCAACACACGATGACCGCCAAGAATCCTGACCTGCGCATCAACGCACTCAGTTTTTCCTCTTTCAAATTCGATGTGCCGGCGGGAGCGACCAGCGTCAATCTTCATGGGAACTTCACCGCAAGCGGGGGACTCACGAACGATGTAGAGGTCTTCGTTATGTCGTCGGATGACTTCGTCAACTGGCAAAACAGGCACGAAGCAAAAACGTTTTACAACAGCGGGAAGGTCACGGTCGGAACTTTTAATGTCAATCTCCCCACTGATGCGGGGACATATTATCTCGTTTTCAACAACAGGTTCGCCCTGCTTGCCCAGAAGACTGTTCTTGTTGATGGCGCTCTGACCTACTACCAGTAAGCTGAGGAGCATCAAATGAAGAAGATTGTCGCACTAGCCGTCGTCATTCTAGGTTGCTTCTGCATCGCACAGGACAATGGGGCGGACTATCCCAACGCTGTCCGCATCATGTTCAGCGATGGTACGTCAACTCAACTCGCCTGCACTCAGGATGGAAGCTGCCGTACCGTCAGGAACACGTCGACATCTCCGAGTGTCACCCGCATCAATCTCGGTTTTAATGCGAAGCACGGATATTATCTGAACGTCCAATAAGGCCCGGCCGGGACTTTTCACGCAGCCGCCTTCGTGGGCAGGGCCCGAAACGGCTTGAATGTGTGGTGGGACTCCCTCCTCGAAATCGCCTTCCCTCTCCGCCTAATCACGCAGCGCGCGTGGCGACCAAAGCATCGTATTCTTCCTGCGACTGGGATGGCAGCAAAACCCACAACGTGTACACTCCAACCGCTGTGCCGAACGGAACATTGAATAGCGAGATGAAGCCCAGGACCAGCGCGATGATGCGGGCCCAGGGTTCGCGCTGCATCAATCCCCATCCGGCGATGAATCCGCAGAGGGCCTTGGCCAGAATGAAAATAGCGATCGCGCTCAACAGAGGACGCAGAAACGCGGTCGGCGCCTCCGGCGCTCCCATCTGGTGCAGGCGGGCGAATAAGGTGTTGGCGATGATGTAAAGAACGACGCCGCCAATCGTATTGAACGCCGAGATTGCCAGCCAGAGAATTCCCAATAAATGAAGATGCCCCTGCACACGCCCCGGGCGCGGCTGCATCACGCTCACGGTTCCGAGGATCTGCTTACCGCACCGGCTGCAGAACGATTGGCCGGGTTGCACCGCTGTACCGCATCCATCGCAGAACATGATTTCCTCCCGTGCCGGCTCGTGTGGGGGCCCGTTGCCGAAACGTGACGCTCATTATCGTTATCAGTACATGATACTCAACAAATGATACGGAATTCGCCAGCAAGAGTTCCCTTGGAGCCGAGCGCCAGCCATGACTCTGATAGTCCTTGCTCGAGGGAATTCGATCTGCAAAACGAAAAGGCCGCCCGGCAACAGGGCGACCTTCTCTTCTTCAAGGGAGAATAGTTCCAACGGAGGCAATAGATTCCGTCAAAACCTTCTGGACGAAATCTTATGAGCCGAAAAAGCAGGGTGTCAAGCAATTTTTGGTAAATAAATGTCTTTATTTTCAATCACTTACATAATCGATCAACACGCCGCTGAATTGTCCCAAATTGAGACCGGAGGCAGCGGAAGCCGGGTTAAGCCACTATTCTTGAGGTACTTAAGAACGGTTCGAGGTCCCGGTTGTACCTGCCGGCGGAGGCGGAGAGCCCTCTGCGACCCCCTCGCCGAGATGAAGGGAAATGAACTCGGTTTGATCCGCTCGACCGAAAACTGGACCGGGGAAATAACGGCGAAGCAGGACACGCGCGCCGCCGAACGCCAATCCGGCTGCCAGCGAAAGCGCGCCAACGATAATGCACAGAATGATGATGTTCACCAGCAGGTTGGCAATATTATTTTTCTTATCGAAGTAGGTGTTCTCGTTCCAGGTTACGCTGGGCCTCCAGTTCACCGCGCCCAAAAGCGTCTGGGCATCGCTTTGCGAGAGCGGACCGGCGGCAATGGCGATGATCGGCCCAGTTCGTTTATCGAAAAATGGGCCTACGTTTTCGACGGCATCAATTCCCGCCTGGGGTTGAGCCGCATGATGGGCTGCATCAATGCGGCGCAACTGCGCCGCAGCGATCGCCGGCGTGGGATATTCAATGAGCACCAGCGTCGCTTCCCCTGTTGGAGTGGAGTACTGTCCCAGCGACACTTCGGGGCTGGCGCTGAAATCGACCAGATCGGCAGGCAGCGGAGATGCGATTGCGCCAAGGCCGAGCGGTCCCTCTGCGTACTTTTCGGTATTCGTTTGATAACCGTGGTGCGGCATGTAGGCAAGCACCGGTGGCAGTTCGGCCGCATTGCCGTTGGGCCGGGGCAAAAGGCCGGCGAGTTCACGCAAGCTCGCGGCCGACATCACTGACAACTCGCTGAAAACCGCCTCCACCACAATTTGACCACGGTAGAAAAGCACTCGCTGATTGAGCGATGCGGCCTGGTCGCCGATCTCCTCCCGCGCCATTTCGGGCCGCAGGTAGAAAGTGTAGGCGCCGAAAGCGCCGCTGGCATCGGTAAACCGTGCGGCGCGGATCTTAAGCGTGCGGCCATCGTCACTCTTGTAGGTAGCCGTTTCGCAATCGGTGAATCCATACTCCTTAAGCAACGGGGCGTTGGTGGGGTCGGCGGTAGCTGCATCCTTGCTGCTCTGCGCAGGGCCCTGAATCTGCCAGTCGGCGAATTGCTTGGGCAAGATCGGCGGCGCCGATGTGTCCGCTACCGGACCGGCAGCGAAGGCTGCGCCCACGCACGCCAAAACAATCGCCGAGACCAGTAGAAGCCGTAAAACTCGCATGGATGGACTACGGGGCGAAGAATCCCCTGTCTGATTAGACCACAGAGGAGGAGAAAAAGTTTCCAGGAAGGGGACGGCCAGGTCCAGAACAGCGCTTTGCTCAACGCCAGTCTTGTGCCCCGTGGTGAATGTGCAGGATTTCGACAGCGTCGGGCCTCACTGAATAGACGACTACATATGGAAGCGGCGTAAGCGGCAATTCTCTTGTGCCGCTGCGGTGGCCGGGTCTGCCACGGTGGGGCGCGGCCTTAAGCGAACGGATATGCTGGTAGATTGTCCGCACGGTCGGTTCTGCGAAGTGCGGGTAGTGCCGTTGGAGATAGTTTTTGATGTTCTCTAAATCATCAGCGGCGGGGACGGTCCAACGAATGCGCATCAGGGCTTGAACATCGCTTCAAGGCGGGCATCCATTTCTTCCTCGTCGATAAACTCGCCCCGGTCGGCCGCCGTTATTCCTTTTTCCACGGCCGCCAGGAAGCGGGCTTCTTCGTCGAGATAACGCGCAACGACATTCGTTACCAACCGTTCAGGGGCGGTCCCGGCCTTGCTGGCGATCTGTGCAAGCTGCGCTTCCTGCTCGGGAGTGAGATGTACTTCCATGCCCCTCAAGATAAGCGAAAACCGGAAAAGAGGCAACACAGGAAACGCAGGCCCCGGAAAAACCTTTGTCGGTGGCAGACGATCAGGAGCCCCTACTGTCCAGCAGCCTTATCCATCTTGCTCGCGACCTTGACCCCGCTCAGCCCGTTCACATACTTGGCGATGCCGCGGTAGAGCGATTCTGCGATGCGCTGGCGGTATTCGCTGGTGGCGAGGCGGTGCTCGTCGGTGGGATTGCTGACAAAAGAAATCTCGGCCAGAATCGACGGCATATTCGCGCCAATTAGCACAATGAACGGTGCCTTCTTGACGCCTCGGTCGCGAATCGCCGGGCTCTTGACCGCCAAACCGCTGTGCAGCGACTGCTGCACGTCCCCGGCAAATTCGCGCGACTCTTCGATTTTGTCCTTCAGCGTGATCTTCTTCACCAGATCTTGCAGTTCGTATATGGATTTCTCCGAAACCGCGTTTTCGCGCGCGGCAACCTCCAGCGCCTCCGGCGAAGAGGTGAAATTAAGGTAATAGGTTTCGACTCCCCTTGCCTCCGGATCGCGGCTCGAATTGGCATGGATAGAAACGAACAGGTCGGCACGCGCCTGGTTGGCGATCGCGGTCCGGGTTTCGAGCGGGATGAACGTGTCGTCCTTGCGCGTGTAAACCACTTCTGAGCCCAGCCGCGTCTCCAGCAACTTGCCCAACCGCCGGCCCACGTCGAGGACGAGATCTTTTTCTTCCAGACCTTCTGGGCCGATGGTGCCCGTGTCGTGGCCTCCGTGTCCGGGGTCGATCACGATCTTTCCGATTTTCAATCCGAGGGCGCGAATCAGAGAACGGTCGCCGCTAGCCGTAGGCTTCGCCTCGCGCACGTCGAGATCGGAACCCGCGAAAGCGCTTCCCGGCTTATCCAAAGCCAAAGCGCCCAAACCCGATTTATGGTGAGAATCAGCGGGACTGTTTCGCATCGCGGCACCCGGTCGGCTGCCGATGTCGTCATCGGCGGCGTCCGCTTCCACGATCTTTTTCACTATCGGAGTCTGCGGCTTCCGAATCGCCGCAGCCCTAACGGGTGAGAATGCCTTCGCTTCCGATGCATCCGGACCGGCGTCCAAACTCGTCTCGGGCGCAGACACATCTTCCGCCTCGGCCGAGGTGGTCTCGTCCGCATCTTTAGCGTTGTCTTTGAACTGCTTGGGACGTCCCTTCTTCCCGTGAATGTCGATAATCAGGCGGTAGGGGTTGGGCAGCAGAAAGGCGTCATAATCGGAGAGGCTGTCGACTTCGAGCACAACCCGCGTGCGCCCCGGAGCAAATTGCGCCACGCGAACCTTCTTCAGGAAGCCGTCGTCCACGTCGAAACTCTTGCCCACCAGGGTGGAAGCCAGCTTGGTGTCGCGCAGATCGAAGAAGATGCGCGAGGGACTGTCGATCCGCTGCGACGAGAACTTTACGTCGCTTTCCACGTCGATGGCGACCCGCGTGTAGTCAGGCGTAGACCAATGCCGAATCCCGGTCACCCGCGGCAAGTGACTAGGGGGTCCCGTGGATTCGTCGTTCCCGGAAACCGCGCCCGGGACTTGGTCGTCCCCGCCGACATCCTTCACATCCTTATTGTTGTCTCCATTCTTCCCGGGCTGTTTCTTCTCTGCTGTCTTCTGTTGCGCTTCCGCGGCTTTTTCGGTCTGCGCTTCCTGATCAAGCTCAACAATGGCTTGGTGAGCGCCGTCGCTCAACCGATTGTGAGGATAGCGCCGCAGAAACTCCTGGAAAGCCGAACGCGCCGCTTCAGGATCGTTAAGGTCATCCCGGTAAATCTCGCCAATGGTGAAGAGCGCGTCGAAGCGGTACTTGCTGCCGGGATACTCGCGGCGCAGAAATCTATATTGTTGAATCGCGCTGTGCAGGATTTTGTCATCGTCGAAACGCCGCCCCATTTCCACCAGCGTCTCAGCCACTGCAACCACGCTGGGATCGGCCTTGGTGGAAGTGGGCGCGCCGAGATAAACACAGCGGTAGGCGTTCAAAACGCGCTGATAATCGTGGTGGCTTCGGTCCGAGGGAGGCCTCCCGTTCAGCGCCTCGCGCATCCGCTCAGCCGCAGCGAAGTGGTCTCGCGCCCACGCATCGGAATGACGCACGCGGGCGTAGGCCGCCGGAGTGAGCGCAGCGAACGCAGCAAGAAAGAACAGCGTTCGCCACAGACCACGCCGGCGCGATGAAATCTTCACGATAACCAGCCCGTGCCTTCGTTTGCTAAGTTGGTTGAACCAATGCCTGGGTGCCAGAGAGACAAAAATAAAAATGCCGCAAACCTAATCGGTGTTGCTGATGTAAAGCACGCCGCGTGCATCCCGTTGAACCGTAACCGGATTGCGCGACGCGCCCGGCTCAAAACCGGATACGCCGTAGTAGAGGTTGGTGATCCGCCGGACATAGTTTTGCGTTTCTGCGTAGTGCGGGACACCGGAACTGCGTGCCACCGCTCCCGCACCCGCGTTGTAGGCGGCCAGGGTCAGTTTGATGTCGCCGCCATAATTTTCGAGAAGTTGCTTCAAATGACGCACGCCCGCGTCGACATTCTGCTCGGGATCGAACGGGTTGTTCACTTTCAATTGGCGCGCCGTCGAAGGCATCAATTGCATCAACCCCATCGCACCCTTGCGCGACACCGCATTGGGGTTGAAGTTCGATTCCACTTTCACTACCGCCCGCACCAGGTTCGGGTCCACGTTATGCCGTGCCGCCGCCTGTTCGATGGCGCTGTCGATATCACCTTGCGTCGCCGTCCCACCGCGAAAGTTCGCCGCCAGAATCTTGGCGGTTGCCGACTGGCTCGACTCATGCCCCAGATACTCGTTCACTTCCGCTGCGGCCGACTGCGCCGCTCGCATCGCCGCTCCATTCGCCGGAGGCACCGGCTTCCAGCGATTCTCTTTGGAGCTCCAATACTTCAGTATTCGGTGGGGCGCTTCGGGCTCCTGCGTCCGGTGAGATGGGGTCTTCTCGACCGCATCATTCACATAGATCGTGCGTCCGTAGTCATCGGTGGCTGTAATCGGGGCGGCTTGGGTTGGGGAGGACGCGGTTGCGGAGGACGCACCATCATCAGCCGCAGCGCGGAGTTGAGGCGCGAGAGAAAGCGAGGTCGCGGCTATCGAGCTGGCCATCAGGGCGATTTGCAGGCGCTTGCGCATTACCGGGTTTTAATCCTCTTTCGCACTTGCAAGGGCATACCTCACCCTCGTACGCTGCTACCCGGAACCTGACGGAGAAATCCTAAACCAGAGTGAAACAATTATAGGCTGTGCCAGTAACCCCGGGCAACCTATCTGAAGGATGTAGAACCACCGGAGTAATCTATGTAACGGGTTGATAACAATGGAATTAGAGCGGCATTACGGTTACCTTCCGCGTACCCTTCCTTGAAACTGTCATCCCGACCGGAGTGTTCCCTTCCGATAGGAAGGGGGACGCGGAGTGGAGGGACCTGCTTTCCGCGCAAGCTGCAAGCTCCGCAAGTTGTATACTCTGTCGTCGAAGGGCGAGGCCCGCTCGATGCCCAGGGTTTGCCACAGTTGCGGGGCTGCTTTAGCGGAGCCGGGAGCGTTCTGCTCGGCCTGCGGAACTCCCATTGAGTCGGGCTTGCCACCGACCCAACAGCGCGGTCATAGCGCAGCGGCCATTGAGACTCGCGGACGGCTGCGACTCCAGCTGGTCCTCGCGGCTGCCGCTCTTGGAGTGCTCTTGCTCGGGACTGCGGTTGTGTTTGCAAACTGGAGTTCGCCAGCTGGAGCTAGGTCCATTGGTGCCCTAGCCAGCGATAACGACAGCAGCATGGCGAATCCCGTTCGGGAGTCGCAAGCGCCTGCCGAAACGCCAGAGATAGTGACCACAGGGGATATCGCTAGTTTCCCCGCAATCTATAAAAACCGGCGCATACAACTTGTGGGTTGGGGCCAGGGTGTCTTCTCTTGGTTTGGTGATGCGCAGAAAGGCGATCCTCGACTCGACGACTGTAAGTTCGAGATTCTGGTCGGACTATCAGGAGGAGCCGTGAACGGCGGTGCGCTCGGCTGCATCGATAAGCTGAAGCCAGAACAAAGGAGTGATTTTTATCGCTCGACAACCTGTCACACAACTTTCGCCGGGTCAGTCAAGTACGTCCAATGCAGGAATAATCCTCTAGGGTCACACCCACCGCCCGATACATCACTTGACAGCACAGCCTGGAGCAACGTTGTAGTGGACGAGGACGTAAATCTGATCTGCACGGTTAAATCATCTGGGCTCGCAGGCTTTGCAGGAATAACTGGCCTCCTGACGCACTGTGAACTGAGTAAGAGTAGTTCTCGCAAGGCAGAAGAGATGACGGAAGAGCGAGAGATGGAAAAGCAGGAGGGTCCAAAGCCCTCCGAACCCGATGGCAACGCAACCGGCAAACCCAGCCCTGCCACTGCGCAGCCTACAGACGCCCAGACGCAAATGGGTAAGACTGAAGAAAGCACGGAGGACACGCGAACCTCACCTTCCGCCACCATTCCGATTCCACCTCGTCAACTACGGTTTGAGGAGGGCCTTCGCGTACTTGTCCACGTCGTGTCCATCACCCGCAGGCCTGACGGTAGCTTTGCTTTCCGAGGAACCCTATTGCAGCCAGTCGCCCTTGCGGGCGGAGCTTCCCTTGGTCAAAGCACGGAACTGGCAGGGTCGGGCGCAGTGAGCGGCGGACACGTTACAGCTGCGGTGACAGGATTGACCGTCCAAGGAGAAAACTACGGTCTGCAACAGGCAACGAGTGGGGCGAACAAGAAAGCCGGAAGCGGACCTGCGATTGAGCTTGATCCGGGCAAAGTGATCGAGATGTGGTTTGCTTCGGTTTCGGTTTATGAGAAAACAACCGGTGAATCGCATTGACCGGAGTCGCTCGCACCGGCTCAGACTTTTTCTAAGGCTAGGCTCAAGGCATCGAGCGACAACGAGCGCAGCAGGTTGCGGCGCATACCGCGTTCGACCTCAGCCAAGCGATCCGAAGCTGTGGCGATCCAATCGAAATCGGCAGCTTCGGCCAACCTGGTAAGCGCGGCTTGAATATCGGTGTTGTGAACCAATTCCGGCGTTCCCGAGCCCAGAAACATCAGGTCGCGAAGCAGCGAGTACAGCGTACGCAGGAGTTGTTCCGTCTTCTCCCGCCCCTCAGCGCCTGCACGGTAGGATTCTGTGACCTTAAAAAGCTGACTGTGATCGCCGCCAATCAAGGCCGTGTTCAGAATTGCCAGGGCATCGGCTCGGGCAGCGACGTAAGCCTCGAGGTCAAAAGCGCGGCCCCTGCCCAGCGCGCCCTCGCTCAATCTTGCCACCAGCGCCCGCTCTTGTGGCTTCCACTCCGGATGCTGCTCCGCCAGGAATCGCTCGACCTCGTCGATGGGCACAGCGCCGAGGTGGAAGACCGCGGCTCGCGATCGGATGGTCGGCAGCAGTTCGCCCGGATTCTCCGACAGCAGAAAAATCGTCGCGAACTCCGGCGGTTCCTCCAACACCTTGAGGAGCGAATTCGCCGCCTCCTTCATAAAGGCTGAGTCCGTAAAGATATAAACCCGCTCACGCGCATCTGACGGACGGTAGTAAATGGTCTCAATGACCCGCCGCACCTGATCCACTTTGATCATCATCTGCGGAGGGTCGGGAGGGATGATCAGCACATCGGGATGCGTTTGCACGAACAGCCGCGTGTCTTTCTTATCGGCCTCGCGCAAACCTTCCCGCGCCTCCACCGCTTCGGCAAAGCGGGCATCCAGATCGGCAGCCTGCGCGATGCGACGGCAGTTCGCGCATTGCCCGCAGAAGTCAGGCAAGCCGTCCGTTTTAATAGGCGCCAAACAATTCAGCGCCTGCGCCAGCATGAGCGCAAGAGTGTACTTCCCTGCTCCCCGCGCACCAGAGAGAACCACTGCATGTGGGAATCGCTTCCGCGCCAGCATCTCGCGCAGGCGATGAACGGTTTCGGCGTTGCCGTGAAAGTCAGAAAATCCCATACATTTGGATCGTTGCGCTCTATGCCGGCAGCGCTAAAAGTGAGGGTGCCTGTGATCTATCAAGACGTTGTACCCGGTGGAGCAGCCCGGCTGATGGGCGGAGCGTAACCGAGACTACCATGCGGGCGGTGGAAGTTGTAATGCTCGAGCCAGGGTGAGAGATGT
>JBEKHS010000005.1:0-167990 GCA_050012155.1 Candidatus Sulfotelmatobacter sp.
GCGTGGGCGCGCCATGCCTCTTTGAGTTGGGTTCGAATCTTCAGTGCGGGATTCAGAGAAGATAGAGGACTCTGCAATACGAGAGCAATGGCGCGGCCTCGCAGCGCGCGTAGTTCGCGCTCGGAAAGTTTTAAGAGGTCGGACTCCGGAAATCCGATTGTGCCTTCGGCTCGCGAGCGCTTCTTATCGAGGAGACCGAGAATCGCCATGGCCAGCGTGCTCTTGCCGGATCCGCTCTGACCTACTAGACCGAGCACTTCGCCGCGCCGGATTTCCAACTGCACGCTGCGCAGAACCGGCGGCTTGCTCGCGTAGCGCACGGAGAAGCGAGCCGATAGCAAAATCTGGTCTGGCGAAGCGAATGACATGAGCACTCTGGAGCTTGATAGCTTTGTTGAATTC
Organism: Candidatus Sulfotelmatobacter sp.; assembly: GCA_050012155.1. Lineage (GTDB taxonomy): Bacteria > Acidobacteriota > Terriglobia > Terriglobales > Acidobacteriaceae > Sulfotelmatobacter. The sequence continues at coordinate 403 of JBEKHS010000005.1, forward strand.
AGATCTGTGTGAATCCGTGTAAATCCGTGGCAACGCACTGGCGCCTATTTCACCACGGTGAGCCGATCGGCATTCCAAAACGTTTGCGGCGAAAGAATGACTGGAGCGGCGCCGTGTACCGCGGTCGAAACAGCCGAAAGAGCGTTCTTGTTAATCAAGAAGATGAACGGTTCCTGCTCGACCACGATTTCCTGCACGCGATCGAAAGCTTCCTTTCGTTGTTTCGCATCACTTGAGGAAGCCTGCGCGCGCATGAGCCGGTCAATCTCCGCTTCCCACGCGGTCTCAGGAGTTTTCTCCTGCGGGTTCCACTGGTGATTCTCCGAAGAGCTCAGCCACACGTTCATCTCACCATTGGGATCGAGATCGACGTTCGTCAGGCCGAGAATAATCGCCTCGTAGTCGAAGGTTTGCGTCATGCGCTCGATCAGAGAAGGGAAGTCGAGCGTAACCACATTCACGTGGATGCCGATCTTTTGCAGGTCATCCTGGATCAGCACGGCCATGCGTTCGCGCGCCTTGTTGCCGGCGTTCGTGATGATGGAAAAAATAACTTCGTTGCCGCTCTTATCTCTTAGGGTTCCGTTTTCGATGCGAAAGCCTTCACCCTCGAGCGCCTTCAGCGCGGCATCCGGGTCGTAGGGCTGGGGCTTGAGCTTGCTGTTGAACCAGAATTTATTTGCCGGAGAGAACGGTCCGACGGCCGGTTGGGCGTGCCCGTGGAATACGATGCGGCTCAAATCGTCGCGATTGATCGCTTCCGAAATTGCGCGCCGGAAGTTGGCCGAGCGAAACCAGTTCTTCTTGTAATCCGGGATCGGCGCCTTCGACACTTCATTGAACCAGAGTTGTTCGCTATCGAGCGACGGTCCCGCATCGTGCACCAGTTGCGGCGAAGTGGCAGCCAGCTTGTCGAAGTATTCGCTATCGAGCGAATTGATCAGGTCCAGCTCTCCGCGCTTGAAGCGCAGCATCTCCACATCGCGGTTGGGTTGAATGTCGAGTTCAATCGAATCCAGATAGGGCAACTGGCGCCCCTGCTCGTCTGTCTTCCAATAATAAGGATTGCGCTGCAAAAGAACGGTGGCGCCGGGCTTGTAGTCGGCCACCATAAACGGTCCCAGCACCGCCATTTCTTTTTTCGGCGAGTAATCGGAAAGAATCGCGACCTGATCGAAAAGGCGATCGAGTCCGGCCACCGGTGCGGGGAAACGAATCGAAATCTGCGCCGGAGAGATTATCTTGGTTTCGACGCTTCCCGTGCCCGAGCGGAAGGCATCGCCTGTAGCCGAGTGCAGCGCGGGGTCCATCAATTGCTGAACCGTATAGGCCACGTCCTCGGCGGAGAAAGCGGTGCCGTCGGAAAAAGAAACTCCGCTGCGCAACCGGAAGGAGATTTGCCGCCCGTCTTTTGAGACCTTCCACGAGAGCGCGAGTTCTGGTTCGAGTTCCTGAGTTTGCCGGTTCACGCGAACCAGCACGCCGCCGGTCAAATAACGGATCGCGGCGGAAGAGTCGTCCTCAACCTTGAGCGGGTCGAATGTCTTCGGCTCGTTGCGCAGGCAAAACCTTAGTGTGCCTCCGCCTTGAGCCGGCGCATGCGCCAGGAGAAATCCGAGGCAGAGCACCGCGACTGCGATTGCCTTCCCGCATGGATTTGCCAATTGTTCTATCACTCTTTCGTGGCGCTTCATGCGGCCACCTCCTCCTGCCCGGAAAGCAAAAGCTGAAACGATGTCACTACCACGACCAGCAAGATCAACGCGACGAACTTCCACGGCTCCTCGCCCACGGAAACCAGTCCTTCCAACTCTTTCAGCAAACTTCCCCACGAGGGCAGAGGTTCGGCCACGCCCAGCCCGAGGATCCCCAAATTCGCCTCCGCCAAGATGAAGACCGGAATCGAAATCCAAAACTGCGCATAGAGCACCGGCTTCAAATTCGGAACCACGTGCACCCAAAACAAGCGCTGTCCGGGAAGCCCTGCGGCTCGCGCCTGCCGCACAAAATCGGAGTTGCGCAACGATCCCGCAGTCGTACACAGAACTCTTGCCGCCGCCGTCCAACCTAGAAGTCCCAGCAGCATGAAGGTCACCAGAACAGAAACCACTGGAGACACATTCAAGGGCATCAGCGCTCGCGCGGTGATCAGCAAAAACAGCCAGGGCAGCGACATAAACAGATCGGTCACCGCCATCGACGCCCGCGCCCAGACTCCGCCCAGATATCCCGCCAGTCCGCCGATCAGCGCGGCCATCAAGGTTGAGAGCAGCGCTGCTGCAGGAGCCAGGAGCAACGAAATCCGGGTTCCGTAGAGCAAGCGGGCGAAACGGTCGCGTCCGATTTCGTCCGTTCCCAGCCAGTGCGTGCGCGAGGGCGGAGCATCGGTCGCCTCACGGTACTGCTTGGCATATCCCGCCGGAGCCAGCCAGTTCGCAGCCAGCGCCGCGCCCAGTACGAGCGCCAAGATCACACACGCCAGCTTTCGCCAGAAACTCATACCCAGAAACTCATATCCAGAAACTCATGCGGCGTGGCCCCGAACCACATGACCGATTACATCTGCTCCGGAATTGGCGAGCAAGGTTACCAGCGTCACTAGTATCGTGATGTTTACCAACAGAGGAAGATCGCGCGCCAAAGCCGCCTGCCATGCGAGTTGTCCGATGCCGGCCAGTCCGCATAGCGCTTCTACCGGAATGGCTGCTCCGACCGCCAGGCTTACCGACACTCCCGCGACTGCGAGCAACTGCGGTGCGACCACCGGCACTACATGCCAGAAGAGAATGCGGGGCTCTCCCAGTCCCTTCGCCCTGGCAGTGATGACGTGGGGCAATGAGTAGGCCCTTACCAGCAGATTGCGCGCGTAACGGTAGGTATTCGGGAATACGATCAGCGCAATGGCCAAGGAGCCGGGCACATTCCAGAGCACCGAGAGCAAAGCCAGCACAGCGGCGGGAATGCAAAGAAATGTCCCGCTGACCACGGTGGTCAGCGTGTCGTAGACCGAGAGCCGCAGCCAGGTTGCACTTAGCGCCAGCGTAAGAGCCAGCATCCAGGCTAGTGCAAGGCCAATGGTGAGCAGTCGAAGAGTGAGTGGCGCCCGGTCGCGGAGCAGAGTGCGCACCGGCTGACCCAGGGCGAGCGAGGTGCCCAGGTCGCCGTGCGCAGCCCGCAGCATGTAGGAGAAATAAAATCGGAAGATGTTGTGGTCCTGGCGACGAGCGTCGTGTAGCGCTTGCAGGCTTTGTGCGTTCAAGTGCGGATCGAGTTCCCGCTCGTCGGTGTCGAAGCCTGGAGCAAGCCGCACCAGCGTCGCGGAAAGCAAGCCACCAAGAATAAGGGTCGCGAGCAGGGCCAGCGCGTGTCCGGCAATTTTCCATCGGAGGCCTTGCATCTATTCTCCTGAAGCCCCGAGCGCCAGCGTCTTCTGGCCTGGGGTCTTCTGGCTTGGCTCAGCTTGCGCATGGTGGGCTTGCTTCACCGAGTACATGCGGCGGTCCGCTTCGGCAAGCAATGCCTCCACGTCATAGCCGTCTTCCGGACAGAAGGCCGTTCCCACGCTCAGCGTAACTACATCGCGTCCGCAAGTATGGCGACCAGCTTCGATGGCCGCTTCGTTCAAGCGGACGATCTTCTCTTCAGCGGCTTCGGTGGTGAGTCCGGGAGCCGTGACAACAAACTCGTCGCCCCCCATTCGCGCCACATAGTCGTAGCCACGGCAAGCATCCTTCAACCGCGCACTGAACTCGCGCAGGAGTTTGTCGCCTTCCAGATGCCCGAATGAATCGTTGATCTTCTTGAGGCCATCGATGTCGCAGACCATCACGGCCAGGGTGGTTCTCATGCGGCGGCAGCGGGCCACTTCCTGCGCGAGGTGCACAAATAGCGAACGCGCATTGGGCAATCCTGTGAGGAAGTCGGTGGTCGCCGAACTTTCCGCCTGCTGGTACTTCAGCGCATTCTCCACCGAGAGCGCCACTTTGGAAGCCACGGCCAGCAGGATCCGCAAATGATCGGGCGTAAAAGCGTCCGCGGTGGAGTGATACATGGCCAGCACGCCGACCACGCCGTTTAATCCTTGCAAGGGCACCGCGAGAGCGGAGGACAAGGTCGCGAGCTTCTCCGGATCGGCGGCGTAACCTGCCTCCACTTGAGGATTGCCGTTGAGGATGGGCTTGCAGTTCTCCGCCACCCAGCCGCATAAGCCCTCGCCGACGCGAATTTTCAGCGACGAGAGCACGCGAAAGTTTTCGCCGCTCACCAATTCCGGCAACAGCCAGCCATTGCGATTCACGAATACAGCGATGGAATCGTAGGGAACCAGCTTGCGCAGCCGCATCGACAAAACCGAAAGTGTTTCGCTCAGACTCAGCGAGTTTCCGAGATCCTGGCTCAAGTCGAACATGGCTTGCGCCTCTTGCCGGGCCGACGCGATCGAGGTCAGGAAGTCGGATTCGTTCTGCGAAGTGTCGGCCCATTTCTCGAATCCTGTGGCCGGAGCAAGGCCGCGCTCCACGCGCAAATCCTTCGAGAAGCCGCCGGGAACGAAGCCGTCCTCGTGCGTCTGGGCGATGCGTTCCAGTTCCACGTATCGGTTCTTCAGGACCTCGACGATTTTCGGATCAAACCACGTTCCAGCTCTTTCGTTCACCTTACCCATGGCTTGATCCAAGGGCATAGCCGGCCGGTACTGCCGGTCAGAGGCGAGAGCATCGAGGCAGTCGACGGCGGCCAGAATCCGCGCTCCGATGGGAATCTGCTCGCCAGCAAGTCCAGCGGGATATCCCGACCCATCCCATCGTTCATGATGGGAGCGCACGATGGGCGCGACGGGATACGGGAAGGCGACACGATCCAGGATTTCCGCACCCACAATCGGATGCACCTTCATCTTCTCGAACTCTTCGGGAGTAAGACGGCCCGGCTTGTTGATGATGTGCTCCGGCACGGCGAGTTTGCCGATGTCATGCAAAAGAGCCGCTGCCCGCAAGGCTTCGATTTCGTCGGACGAAAGACCGATCTCTTTGGCGATTTCGACCGCGTATGTCCGGACCCGCTGCAGATGCGTATGCGTGGTGTGATCCTTGGCTTCGATGGCCAGGGCCAGCGCCTCGATGGTCCGCATGTTCAGCGAAGCGATTTGCTCCACATGCCGTTTCTCCACCTCAACGCGTTCTTTCTCGGCCTCGAGCCGGCCGAGATAAAGTCGATAGGAGCGATACACCCAATAGATCAACGGCAGGACGAGCAACGAAGTTTGCCAACCGGCGCGCTGGTTGATAATGCCCACCAGCCCCACTGCGGCAGCGCCCACAAGGTAGTAGGGGAACGACCAGAAATAGCACTCCGACCAGACTTTTCGACTGGATTTATTTTCTGTGAGCGCGATGACGACAGAAATAGGCAGCGTGTTTGCCAAAAAGAAAACGAGCGCCGCTACCATCAGCAGGATGGGTTTATTACCGCCCATGCGCCCATCCAGCGAGTGATAGCTGACGTAGCAAAGGGCGCTGGCGTTTGCCATCATGCCGAAGACGTTGAACAGAACCTTGACTGGATCCAGGCGGTTCCGCGTCTGCCATACGCTCTGCACCAGGGTGGCCGTGCAGCCGATCACGAGCGTTTCCGGCAGGCTGAGCTCCATCACGCCGAGAAGAATGAAAAGAAAATTCACCGACATGGTGCCGTCGATGCCGGGCAGTTGCACTTTAAGGCTGGAAGCCAGGACGGCCACGGCCAGATAACAGGCAAATCGTGTCAGGTCAGCGGACTGCCAGCGCCAGAGGGCGGAGCACAGCACCACCATCCCGAGCGAGACCGTGATTGCGACAAATAGTTTCGTCCGAGTCGACATTGGCTCGTAACTTCTTCTTGTGGCAGGGGGAGACGGCAGACCGCACCCGGGCGCAGGGGCGCAACTCCCGCGCACACCTCGGGCTGAGCCTGATCCACCCAAATCCTATTGTTATTAAGGGCGTTTAAGTAGCTTACTCACGTAACCAGAGAAGGTGACTAATTCGTCCTTCGCAAATGAATATGACGGTTTGTCCAAAGCTCGATTTCCTGTCGATTCCAGCGTAACCATTACCTTCGTTATCGGCCTGCAATGCATACGTCCTGCAATCAGTGCTGTTTGTGTCAAGATCAACTCCAAACGCGGGAATGTCAGTCAATCTCAATTCGGATATTCAAGGACCCGTCGCTGCGGAAACCGGTCGATCGAACTCGGAAAGCCCGAGCTCGGAAAGCCCGTGTGCGGCGGTCCGCGGTACGCCGCCGATCAAGGATCCCGGAGTACTATCCGCGGATATGGAAGGGAAGATCACGGGCTGCAACCAGGCTGCCCTGAACCTGTTCGGCTATGCTCCTGCCGAAATTCTAGGCCGAACGCTGGCTGGGCTTGTCACGCGTAAGAACGGCCCTAAGCAGCTGCAACTCCAGGAAACCATTCTGACTGCGGTGCTGGAGAAAGGTGAGTATCAGTCTTCACTGCAGTGTCACAGTAAATCTCAGAAGGATTTTACTGCCGAAGTCGCAATCACATTGCTGCGCGATGGCGGCGCGGAGGCGACCGGCATGATCGCCATGCTCGTTGCGGCTGAAGATAAATCCATTCATGCACCGGCGCCGGATAGGAAGCGAGGGGCGGAAGAGCAGGACGAGATTGCCCATACGGTCTCGCGTGACCTTGATGGTGCCGCGCTTATTCTGGCCAGCCCACTCATGCACCGGTTCATGCGCATGGTGGACCGCGTCGCCGGCCATACGGAAAGCGTGCTGATCACGGGCGAAACCGGGACCGGTAAAGAGCTGATTGCCCGCTCGATTCATCAATCGTCGCACCGCCGCAGCCGGCCCTGGGTCGACATCAACTGCGCCGCGTTGCCGGAAAACCTGGTGGAGAGCGAGTTGTTCGGTTATGAGAAGGGCGCGTTTACCGGCGCCGATGCATCGAAGCCCGGCCTGTTTGAGCTCGCCGACAAGGGCACGCTCTTCCTCGATGAAATTGGAGAATTGCAGCTTCAGACGCAGGTCAAGCTGTTGCGCGTGCTGGATGGTTACCCTTTCTACCGCCTGGGCGGCCATCGCAAAATCAAAGTCGACGTGCGCATCGTCGCCGCGACAAATCAGGATCTCGACGCAGCCGTTGCGGCAGGCCGATTTCGCCAGGATCTTTTTCATCGTCTGGGCCAGTTCCAGTTGCGCGTGCCGCCGCTGCGGGAGCGCCCTGAAGACATCGTCGCTCTAGCCGAGCACTTTCTCAAACTCAAAGCTCCGGCGAGTTCTTTTGCGCCCGAGGCAGTTTCGGCTTTGCTCTCGCACTCCTGGCCCGGCAATGTTCGAGAGCTCCGCAACCTCATCGCTCGAGTTGCGGTGGAGTCGCGCCATCCTGAAATCCAGAACACGCAGATCACAGATGCGATGTCGGGCAATCCAATCGCCCAGCGACAGTCTGCCTCCATGCCGGTCGGCAATCTCGACAGTATGGAAGAGCAAATGATTATCCGCGCGCTGGAGCGCAGCGGCGGCTATCGTAGCCAGGCCGCAGAACAACTGGGCATCTCGCGCCGCACGCTCAGCCGGAAGCTGAAGGAATACAACATCAACGTCAACCCCGGCGAGGGCGCGAACTCTTTGGGATTCATCAGCCTCGAGCAGCAGAAGTTTTTCCGCGCTCGCATTCAGATTTCCGTTGCGTTGAAGAACCAGCACGGAGATGAAGCCCAGGTTCAGGGAGTGAACCTCAGCACCGGGGGCATGGGGCTCGACGGCTTAAAAGAACCGATGAAGTTTACCGGCCTGCTTGATGTGAGCTTCCCGCTCCCCGACAGCGAAACTGTTTTTCGCGCCAAGGCGCGCATCGTCTGGTTCGGCGGCGAAGGCCGCGTCGGACTTCGCTTCGCCGTCATCGATCCCGCTCTCTTCGAGCAGCTCCAGCACTGGAGCAACAACAAAATGAAGGATGAAGGCTGGGAGTTGCCCACCGGGCCGCAGTAAGAGTCTCTTCCGGTTTCAAGTTTCTAGTTTTCGGCTTCCAGTTTCCAGTTGAATCGGAATTTTGAAGCACTGCTCAATCTCGAGAACTGGAAATTAGAAACCGGAAAACTGTAATCAATGCGCCGGCGCGGGCTGCGGGGCCGCCTGCGGCGCCGCTGCACTCGGGCTTGCAAAGTTCACCTTCGGAACTTCGCGCGATGCCGGCGAAGCCTGGAAGTACGCTTCGTTCGGTTTGAATCCGGCGATCCCGGCGAAAAAGCTGTTGGGGAACTGCTGCACGTACGTGTTGTAATCCTGCAGCGTATCGTTGTAGCGTTTGCGCTCGACCGCGATACGATTCTCCGTACCGGCAAGCTCATCCTGCAGACGCAGGAAATTCTCGTTGGACTTCAACTGCGGATAATTCTCGACCACGAGCAACAAGCGACCGAGCGCTCCATCGAGTTGTCCGTTGGCGGCGATCTTTTCTTGCGGCGTGCCTGCGGAAAGCAGTGCGGATCGCGCCTTTGCGATATCGCCGAACACCGTCACTTCCTGTTGCGCGTAGCCCTTCACCGTCTCGACCAGGTTGGGGATCAGATCGGCGCGGCGTTGCAGCACAATGTCAACTTGCGACCACGCGGCTTTCACTGCCTCGTTCTTACTGACCAGAGTATTCTTCACGCTGACGTACTGGCCGAAGGTAAACAAGACAACGAGTAACAGAAGCGCCACGATAACGACGACAGCGATTAATGCCTTGCTCATGAATTTCTCCTGACCCGAAGTGGCAAACCGTATTAAGATCCCGCGGCACCCGAGTCCAGCATTTTATCAACTGCGGAGGCTGCCTGCTCGACCGCGGCGAGATATCGAGAAAAGACGCCGGCTACGTCGAGCGTCTTGCGGTTCAATTTCTTCTCCCTCACATCCAGCACCTGCAGAAAGCCGGAAGCGTCGAACCCAATCTGCTTCGACAGTGCGTTCACCGCATCCCGTTTTGCGACCGGCGCATCGTGACCCAGCACAATCAAGGCATGGCGGAATAACGTAGCAAACGACGAGACCGACCGCAGCAGTAATTCCCACATGCGCGAGTTGTTGCCCGACGCAAGCAGAAGGTGCTGCCGTAAAAGCGCGAGCTTTTCGCGAAGCTCGTATTCCACCTGGACGCGATGCAGGTTCGCAGGAATTGACAAACCCTGAATCACATCTTCGCCAAAGAGAACACGGTGATGCTGTTGCATGTCGATCAACTCGATCGTAAACACATCTGTGGACCGAACGATTTCCTCGAGGGTCATGAACAGCGGCGGCTGCTGCTTCTGCGCGTCCCACCACTTCACGGCCGGAGCGAGAGCCTGCAACGCCGCGAATGAGCTGTCGCGAATCACGCAGAACAGATTCACATTCGAGAACTCGGGATGAAAATCTCCCGCAACCGCCGATCCGAACAGGATCACGCTCTCCAGGTTCGCTCCGGCGGCTTCTCGCAACCGGCTGACAAAGTCGTTCATTTTTTGCTCTGGAATCATTTGCACCCTCGCTACCAGCTGCCGCCTGCTCCCCCGCCGCCTGTACTACCGCCGCCGAATCCTCCAAAACCACTACCGCCGCCAAATCCTTCACTACCGCCGCCCCAGCCTCCCCCACCTCGATTGCCGCCGCCGAAGATTCCAGATAGAAGAATCCAGAAAAGCACACCGCGAAGCGGAGTAGCAAGGATGACGATTACGACAACAATCAGAAGGATAATTCCCCCCGCCGACATTCCTCTGCTCGGCTGCTCGACAGGTCGTGCTGGAACCGGTGCGAGTTGTGGAGTAGTTATCTGAACTCCCGCATCCTGAGCGATGACCTGTGCCACGCGTGACGTGACCAGCAATAGAGCCTTACTGTATTCGCCAGCCCGCATAAGCGGGACGGCCTCCCGCCGGAAGCTGCCCACCTTCCCGTCGGGCAGGATAGGCTCTAACCCATATCCAACTTCTGTCCAATCGCGACGATCGTCAATCGCATACAGGATCAACACGCCACGGTCAGTCGATTTGCCCCCCACTCCCCATTTTTGAAACAGATCGACAGCGTAATTGTTAGCCTCCTCACCATCGAGACTGTGGATAGTAACTACCGTGATCTGGGCATGCGCCTTCTCTTCGACCTGGTGGCAGATGTCATCTATCTGGGCGATCGTGTTCTGATCTAGAACGTGTGCGAAATCGTTGACGTAGTCGGTGGCTTTGAGTTGCGCGACAGGTTCGGCATGCGCTGCCGCAACCAGCAGGAGCGCGGCAGCCGCGCCCAACCAACATTTAGAAAGCGCACGCATCGGAAGCAAAATTGTACAGGACCGCACGAGTTGCCACCCTCGCGGAGTTTCGGGTCCTCCGTCAGGACGATCTGTGATTTCAGGCATTGTCTGGGGTATCATCACAGAGATGGCAGATTGTCATCCATTTCAGACCGACGATCCGCGCCTTACGCCGATCCACGCAAAGGTGATGGCCGGCGAGCGCCTAAATACCGCCGACTCCCTTGCTCTCTACCGCACCGGCGACATTCTCGCTGTGGGCTGGATGGCCAACTACGTTCGCGAGCGCATGCACGGCGACAAGACCTACTTCAATGTGAATCGCCACATCAATCCCACCAATGTCTGCGTCGCCGCCTGCCGTCTCTGCGCTTTTGGCCGCAAGAAGGACGCGCCCGGCGCCTACACCATGGCGCTCGACGAAGCGTTTGAGACCGCCGCTTCCGGATACAGCGAGGCCGTTACCGAGTTTCACATCGTCGGAGGATTGCATCCCGACCTGCCGTTCCAATATTTTCTCGATCTCTGCTCCGGGCTGAAAGAACGTTTCCCGCAGGTGCATCTCAAGGCCTTTACCATGGTCGAAGTCGCGTATCTTTCGAAGCGCGCCAAGCTTTCGATTCGCGAAACGCTCGAAGCGCTGAAAGCCTCCGGCGTGGATTCGCTCCCCGGCGGCGGCGCGGAAATATTTGCTGACCGCGTGCGCCACATGATTTGCGACCACAAGATCGATGGCGATCAATGGCTCGACACTGCCAGACTCGCGCACCAGATCGGACTGAAATCAAACGCGACCATGCTCTACGGCCATGTAGAAAACGACGAGGACCGCGTCGACCACTTGCTGAAGCTGCGTGCGCTACAAGACGAAACCGGAGGATTCCAGACCTTCATCCCACTGGCGTTTCATCCCGATAACACACCGCTGCAGCATTTACCGAAGACCACCGGCATGTTGGACATCAAGCAGATCGCGGTCAGCCGCCTGGTGCTCGATAATTTCCCGCATATCAAGTCTTACTGGCAGATGATGACGGCCAAGATCGCGCAGATTTCTTTGCGCTTCGGCGCCGACGACATGGATGGGACGGTTATCGAGGAAAAGATCTACCACGACGCGGGCGCCACCACCCCTCAAGGAATGCGGCGAGAAGAGTTGGAGCGCCTGATCCGCGCCGCCGGGCGCGAGCCGATCGAGCGCGATACGCTGTACCGGCCGGTTACGCGGACCGAGACCTCGGTCACGGTTACGGTCTAGGGACTGCCCCCAAGAACTTGCATCTTTCCAGAATGAAAAGACCGAAGAGAGGAAATCGATCTCCTCTTCTCCGGACCACGGTAACAAAACCAGACACTAAATGTTGGCTACAGCTTCTCGAAGAACTCGCACGCCGAGCACGAAATGTAGATTCCGCCGGGGACGCCGCGCTCGCGGTCTTTCATGCGTTTCACGATGCGCGTCGTCTTGCCGCACTTGGGACAATCCGTGCTCTTGCTGGTGTCCATCACCTTCTTACGATCTGCTGTCTTTGCGATCTTTGCCCCGACTGCCATGGTTCATTTCTCCTGATCTCTTCAATGTGTGCGCAGCGATCTGTTTCCAGTGGGATGACTTAGGTTGCTGAATTCCACGAAGCTGGACCGGGATTCGAAAACCGCCCGGAAGACTTGTTCGATGCGTCTGGTTTCGTTTGTACCCACTTATTTTACAGTAAGGGAGTGCTGCTGTCTTGCGCGTTGACCCGGTTCTCGCCCCCTGCTACCGTCATATGTTTGCCGTTCACGGAGATTGATCATGCCTGCCATCAAATTTCGCGGCGTCGATTTCATCCAGTTCGATTCGCTGCTCACCGAAGAAGAGCGGCTCGTTCGTGACACTACGCGCCAGTTCATCGAAGACAACCTTATCCCCATCATCGAAGAGTGCAATCGTGCCGGCCGCTTTCCGCGCGAACTGGTCAAGCCCATGGCCGATCTCGGCTTCTTTGGTGCGTCGCTCAAGGGCTACGGTTGCGCCGGCATGGGCAACGTCGAATACGGACTGATGACTCAGGAACTCGAGCGCGGAGACTCCGGCGTGCGCAGCTTCGTGAGCGTGCAGTCAGCGTTGGTGATGTATCCGATTTATACCTTCGGCAGTGAAGAGCAGAAGCAGACGTGGCTGCCTGCGATGCAGAAAGGCGAAAAGCTTGGCTGCTTTGGGCTCACCGAGCCCGGTTTCGGCTCCAATCCCGGCGGTATGAGAACGCGCGCGCGCAAAGTGGGGAACGAGTACATTCTCAACGGCGAGAAGATGTGGATCACCTCCGGCAGCATCGCCGACGTCGCTGTGATCTGGGCGAAGGTGGAAAACGAGAGCGACAAGGTTCGCGGCTTCCTTGTCGAGACCGATCGTCCCGGTTTCAAGGCCGACGACATTCACGGCAAGTGGTCGCTGCGCGCTTCGGTGACTTCCGGATTGTCGATGCAGGATGTTCACATCCCCGAGTCGAACTTGCTGCCGAAGAGCGATGGTCTGAAATCACCCTTGATGTGCCTGAATCAGGCGCGCTACGGCATAGCCTGGGGCGCGATCGGCGCCGCGATGTCGTGCTACGACTGCGCGCTACAGTATTCTCTGCTGCGCAAGCAGTGGCGCGAGCAACCGATTGCTTCGCACCAGCTCGTGCAAGACAAGCTCACTTGGATGATCAGCGAGATCACCAAGGCACAACTACTCGTGTTGCAGGTCGGCCGCTTGAAAGACGCAGGCAAGGTCGAGCACCAGCACATTTCGATGGCGAAGCGCAACAACGTCTGGATGGCGCTGGAGTGCGCCCGCATCTCCCGCGACATCCTGGGCGCGAACGGCGTCGCCGATGACTATCCCATCATGCGCCACATGATGAATCTGGAATCGGTGAAGACCTACGAAGGCACGCACGACGTACACTCGCTGATCATCGGGCAGAGCGTTACGGGGATTGACGCGTTCTAATTGTGGAACCGAGCCTGCCCTAAATTATCCGTATGCGTGCAAGTGGTTGTACGGGATCCTTTACAATGCTGATTTCTGCCGGGCGAGTCGTAGTTCGGACGGTGCATTTCTCTCCCTCGTAGCTGACACTAGCGATGTGGTCACAGTCCACGTAGTCCGCTCCGCAAATGAGGCACGTTGCTTTTGTGACGATTCCCGCAATGCTAAAACCTCTCAACTCGCCGCGCTGAATACGCTCCCGGGTTTCATCGTCACAGATTCTGATCTCATCCGTCGCGATGGTTTTCTTCTGGTCATCGACAATGAACCCTTTCGACCAGCCCACCACTTTCCCCGTATGTTCAAGGTGGACGGGAATAACATATCCAGGATACGGTGTATTCACTTTTCTCGATTCCTCAAATCGGCGTTTTCTGGCTTCGAGCGCTGAGAGTATCGATTGAAATTGCTCCTGGGTGACTGGCCGTCCGCTTTCGCTATACCGTACCTTGTTTCCATTCTCGTCGAATTCGAGAACCAGATTCACCCCATCTGGCTTAGGACGTTTTAGTTGAAACACCCAATTGGCGATCAGGTTCAGGATGAGACTTGTAGGAATCCCGATAACAAACGCATAGATCGGGTCAGACAAGAGTTCACGGAACCCTTTCTCCGCCAGGTAGTTCAATTTGGTCCCGTCGTCGGGCTCAACTACGACAGAGTGCCCCTGCGCACGCAGCGTCTTAATCAGGTGAAGTGTTTCTCGAGAGACAACGCGCAGCCCCGGATAGAGCGATTCGTATGGGTTGTACGACCGGAAGCGGATCCTTTGAGAGGATTCACTTGTAGTTTTGAGTTCACGAGGTTCGCCGTAGGGAGTAGCCGGGACGCGACGGATCCCGCCGGAGAATGCGTCCGCCGCATTCTTCGCCAACGCTTCCCGCAGCAGCATCTTGATATACGTCTGGTAGCCCAGGCCTTTTTCCGCCGCTAAACGGCGGGCAGTTTCCAAGTCTCCCTTCGGGATGCGCAGGGTGACGGGTTGGGAGACCTTCGCGCCCCGAATTAGCTCGCCCAACGAAACCGACGGTTTTTGCTTCATGCGCCGACGGATTTCCATCTCGATCTCCGGCCGGCGCGCATCCCACCATTCGGCCTCTTTTGCCTCGCTGGAAAACTTCGGAATCGCCGCCTGCTTCATTTTCGCTTTTGCCATAGCTATACCGGACCCACTCCCTAAAATACAAAGCACAAGCCTCTTTATCGGCGGCCCAACCTGTGATTGGACGCATTGCCTCGTTTCGAACCGCAAACACCACCACTAATATGCGGCCTGCGCGGGTCGAGCCGATCGCAATCCACCTCTGCTCGTCCCCCACTATCTCGTCTTCCAGAAGAACGTGGTTCCCCGATAAGACGTCCTCTGCCTCAGATCGACTAATACCATGGCGCGCAAGATGCCGCTGATTGTGTTTGTCCCACTCGAACTCGCGGGATGCTTCCACCAAGTCAAGTGTACATTAAATGTACATACAATCCAAGGTCCTTGTTGCGGATCGGTCTGAGGGGACTGCCTGTGTGTCAGGCTGTCGGTTTCTCCCGCGGCGGTTCCACTGCCAGAAACTCCTCCGCGAAGCGCTGGCCGTAACTTTCCAGCAACGCCGGCACGCGCTGCGGATCCGTAGATCGTAGAATCACTCCCGCATGGTGATGCCTCTTGATTCGCAACACCACCTCCGGATCGTTGTAAGAAGAAGTATCAGGCTCCTCCTGCCGCGCCAGCGAAAGAATCACTCCCGCATACTCTTCGCGAACCGGGGGCAGTCGGTAGCTTCCATTTCCTCCGGCGATCTCGATGCGCGCCCACTCGCGCCACAGGTTGATCCCGGTAGCGGCTTCGACCATCTCGTTGATGTAAGCGCCGCCAACGCGTGCCGCGCACTCCAGAAAATAGAAATGCCCGTCAGCGTGCGCTTGGATAAACTCCGCATGAGCCACGCCGCGCACCAGTCCCAGCGCGGCGAGCAGATCTCGATTAATCTGGCGCAGGGCTGAGTCCTCTTCACTTCCTCGCGGCACCGTGAACGTGGTGAACACTCCGCCGCCTTGCGCTACATTCATCGGAGGTTTGCCGTACTTGCTTACGTTGGCGAAGACCACCTCGTTTTCGGAAACCACCGAGTCCACGTGGTAGACCTCGCCCGGCACGAATCTTTCCAGCAGAAACGAAGACTGCTTGTCTCCCAGTTGCTCCAGCATCGGCCACAAGTCAGCGGCGGCGTGAATCTTCTTGATGCCGATCGCCGACGCCTCCTGCCGCGGCTTCAGCACCCATGGTCCCGGCACGTGATCAAGGTAGTAGCGAATGTCGCCGTGATTGAGCACGGGAACGAAATCGGGCACGCGCACGTTGCGATCCAGAGCCTTCATCCGCATGGCAAGCTTGTCGCGGAAATAGCGCATGGTGGTCAGCCCCATGCCCGGAACACGCAGATGCTCGCGGAGCGTCGCGGCCGTCTCCATGTCGTATTCGTCGAGTGCAACAATGCGGTCGATCTTTTGTGTGCGCGTAAGGTGGGTTACAGCCTGCACGATGTCAGCGAGTGCGATATCGGCGGGAAGATAAAATGTGTCGTCGAGACTCTCACGTGGCCAGTCGGCATCGCGCAATTTCTCCGCTGTGAGCAGCAGCACGCGGCAGCCCTGGCGCTTGCACTCGCGCATGAACTCCTGCCCCTTCTCGTAAGTGGTGATGCAGAGGAAGGTTGGCGGGCTGGATTCTGGCATGGGTCTGATCTGAATCAGGGTAGAGAGGATATCACGATGGGCCGCGGTCGAAGTATTAGTTATCCTCATTGTTACTACCATTTCTTTTAATCTCTCAGCGATTGCGGTATAGTCTCACCCCGGCGAACAACTTTCTTGGAGCGCCTCGGAGGTTTCATGGCTTCGCAGACCCGTCCTGAAGGCAAGGCCCGCAGCTTTGGAGAAAACATTGAGAGCGATCTGGCGTCGCGATTTCTGCGTGTGGTGGAAGTGGCGGCGATTGCTTCGGCGCGCACCATGGGCCAGGGCGAGCGCAAGCTTTCCGACCAGGTGGCCACAGAGGCCATGCGGCAAACCATGGACTCAATTCCCATGCGCGGCACGATCGTCATCGGAGAGGGCGAGCGCGACGAAGCGCCTATGCTCTACATCGGCGAACGAGTCGGCGCTGAATTTCCCGATGGCCGCGAGGTGCCGGAGGTCGATATCGCCGTCGATCCGCTCGAAGGGACCAATCTGTGCGCTACGGGCGCGCCCGGATCGATTACGGTGCTTGCCGCCTCCGAGCGCGGAGGCCTGCTCAACGCTCCCGACTGCTACATGGAAAAAATCGTGGTCGGGCCTTCCTGCAAGAATGCCGTCGACCTTGATGCGCCTGTGGCCGACAATCTGAAGAACATCGCGAAGCGAATGGAGCGCGATGTGGAAGATCTGGTGGTGATCGTGCTCGACCGTCCGCGCCACGAAAAACTCATTGCTGATATTCGTGCCGCCGGCGCGCGTATCCGCCTGATCGGCGACGGCGATCTCTCAGCCGGCATTGCGGCAGCCGTGATCGGCACAGGAGTGCATGCGGTCATGGGCGTAGGCGGAGCGCCAGAAGGTGTGATCACCGCCGCTGCTATCCGTTGCCTCAACGGCTACATGCTCGGCCGCCTGGTTGTTAAGCCCGATCAGGAAGAACGCCTCACCCGCATGGGCATCAAAGACAAGAACAAAATTTACGAGGCCGAAGATCTCGCCCCCGGCAAGCAACTGATCTTCGCGGCCACCGGCGTCACCGACGGCGCTTTGCTCAAAGGCGTACGCTTCTTTGGCGAAGGCACGCGAACTTCTTCGGTGATCCTGACCCAGCTTACCGGCAAAGTACGCTTTATCGATAGCATCCACCTGGAAAAGGGGCCGGATGTGAAGGTGAGGTTCGTGTAGGAAACCCCGCTTGCTTTTCGCGCAGCGATCATCTAGGCTGTTCATCTAGGTGATCCTATTATGAAGACAATCGGCTTGTTTGAAGCGAAACAAAAGCTCTCTGAACTCGTGGAGCGCGCCAGCACAGGCGAGCAGATCGGCATCACGCGGCGCGGCAAACTCGCTGCCATGATCGTCCCCGTCCGGCCCCAAAAGAGTTTGGACGAAGTTTGGGCAGACATCGAAGACATTCGGAAACACGTCGATCGTTCCAAGTTCTCCACAATCAAAGAATTGATCGAAGAGGGTCGGCGTTGAGCCGCTTTGTGCTTGATACGTCGGTCAGTCTGGCTTGGTTTCTTGATCGGCCCGTGTCACGTCTAGCGGTTCAGGTCTGGCATAGTCTCCAACAGGGGTCTCGCGCTGTTGTTCCTCCGCTTTGGCTTCTCGAGATGGCGAACGGGTTTGCCACTGCGGAGCGCCGAGGCGCCATCACGAGGTCTGACATTGATCGGTGTCTGACAGACATCGACATATTGCTGGCCTCTTCGGTCGATTACAGTACAAGTGTGATTTCGCTTCGGCAAGCGTTTGCCGGCGCTAGCGGATTCCGCCTTACGGCTTACGATGCGGTATATCTTGAGACAGCGCGGACCGAGCATTTGCCAATTGCTACGCTGGATCGGGCCCTGGCTGATGCTGCGCGAAAGGCCGGGGTTCGTCTTTTCGTTTGATATATCCGCTTCTACTTTCTACTTCAGATACTCCTTCTTCAGTTCCTCCGGGACGCTCGGATCGGGCGGAAAATCCTGCGAATAGCCCTTGAGCAAGCTCACCATTTGCTCGGAACGGCGAGTGCCGTCGTGCACCGCAATCTTGTGAAGACGTTCTTTTGAGTAACCCTCCCAGAGCGAAACACCAGCGTAGCTGCCGTCTTTGCGCAGGATGTAATACATCATGTCGATGAAGCGCAGCTTATTCATGTCCCCGTTATAGTTGCGGACGATGCGCTTCAGAGCATCCATGCCGGCTTCCTGCGGAGACATGCCATGGCGCATATTTTCGACGATGGTATGCGCTCCCGCGACTTTGATGTTTTCTTCGCCGCTGCCAGTTGCGCCGGCTGAGCCCACGGCCTGATCGGTGTAGCAGCCGGCGGCGATGATCGGTGAATCGCCGACGCGTCCGGGGAGCTTATAGGCAAGCCCGCTAGTGGTGGTGCAGCCGGAGATTTCGCCCTTGTCATTCAACGCGGAGCAGTGAATGGTACCGGTCGGGGGGAAGAGAACTTTGCGAACTGCGTCCAGTTGCAACTCTGGCTCAATGCCGAGATCGGCGGCGCGTGCTTGCAGATTCTGAATGCGCTCTCGCCATAGTTCTGACTGCGGTTTGTTGTCGGTCGGAGTCGAGCCCGGCGCTTGCCAATGCGGATCGGCAATGCCTGGGCCCCACCAGTCGTCGGTTGAATGAAATTCCTTCCACAGCAGCCATACTTTGCGGGAGTGTTCGGTAAGCAGGTTCTCGCGCGGAAAGCCGACGGCCACGGCAAAGCGCTCCGCGCCTTCGCCGACCAGCATGACGTGACCGGTGTGTTCCATCACCGCTTTTGAGACCAGCGACACATTCTTGATGTTGCGCACAGCGCCGACCGAACCTGCGCGGCGCGTGGGTCCGTGCATGCAGCAGGCATCGAGCTCGACCACGCCTTCTTCGTTGGGAATTCCGCCGAGGCCGACGCTGGTGTCGTTGGGATCGTCTTCCGGACCCTTGACCACGCGGAGAGCGGCGTCGAGCGTGTCTCCTCCGCCTTTCAGGAAGGCGAATGCATCCTCGAGATAGTTGAAGCCGTTGTTGGCGCAGATCATGATGGGACGCTTGTACGATCCGGATGGCGCGTGATTGTCCGCAGCATCGTGTTGTGGCGCGACGGGCTTTGCGTCTTCGCCCTGAGCGCGCGTTCCAACCCCGGCGGCGACTGCTCCTAGAACGGACGTCTTTACGAAATCACGGCGCGAGAATGACATGAGTGCTCTTTCTGTACGGAAGCGGGAAGCATATCATGCGGACGCGGTAATGGGCGCCCACTGCGAGCGCGTGGCAGCAGGACAGCCCGATTTCCACAGTTATTTTGGCAAACAGTAGCGTGGACTCCATCAAGCGTGTCGGCGCAAGATGGTGGGTGAAAGGGCAGCGGGAGTATGGGAGTAGTCCGCCCCGAGCCGGGGGTGTACTATGTCGCTGGTCTTAACTCCCGGTCGGAGCAAGTACATGGCAAAGCATGACTCAATCGAGCGCATCCCCAGTGAGATAAGCGACAGCGAGGTATCGCTAAAGGGCTATGACATCCTCACCTACCCGGCAGACTTCACGCTGGAACTGTTAGTCGGGAAATGGAACAAGGGAGAAATAAAGAATCCGTTACTTCAAAGACGATTCGTTTGGCATCAGGTGCGCGCGAGCAAGTTGATTGAATCCTTTCTTATGGGCCTTCCGGTTCCGCCCATATTTCTTTATCTGGAACGCGGAACAAATAAACTACTTGTCGTTGACGGTCACCAAAGACTCGCCTCAATCGCTTTCTTTTACGCTGGATACTTCGGGGAGCGTAAGCCCGGAGTAGATGACGTTCCCTTTGAACTGATAGGACTGGACGAAAACAGTCCTTACTTTCTCACCACGTACAAGAAACTAGAAGCAGATAATCAAGCTGCATTCAATAGGCTCAATAATTCTGTAATGCGCGCATTCGTGGTAAAGCAAATTGATCCCGACGATGATACGAGCATTTTCCAGATATTTGAGCGCTTAAACACTGGCGGAGTGACCCTGCGAGGGCAAGAGATTAGAAACTGTATCTATGAAGGAGATTTCAATACATCGCTAAAGAAGCTGAATGAATATACCCCGTGGCGCAAAATCTTCGGAGCGACCACCGAGGACAAGAGAATGCGAGACAGGGAACTGATTCTCCGGTTTTTTGCCCTTTTCTATAACAGTACATACAAGAAGCCCATGAAAAAGTTCCTCAACGATTTTATGAGAGACCACCGGAGGGACTCGCCCAGTGAGCTAGCTAAATTCGAGACCCTGTTCAAACAGACCGCAGACGCTGTGTTGCGCATCCTGGGGCCGAAACCGTTTAACCTTCGCACCGGGCTAAATGCAGCGGTCTATGACGCCACATTTGTGGCATTCGCAAAGAACCTGAGGAATATAGCGGCTCATCATAAGGTCAAGCTCAGATTTGATGACTTAACCGAGAATAAGGCGTTCCTTAAATTGGTTAGCCAGCATACGACGGACGAAGATAATGTTCCCAAACGTATTCGGAAGGCGACTCGCGCCCTATTTGGATAGGCAGCCATGACCTTCGGAAGCCTTGATTTTGTCATCAAGCGTTGTGAGGAACACTTGGACAGTACCGGCACGCGGAACACGGAAATCGAAAACTATTTCGTTCAATATTTGTTGATCCGCATTTGTGCCGAGTACGAAACCAGGGTGACGGCGCTGGTTCATCGGAGATGCTCACGAGCAGCCGATAATCACATAAAATCGTTTGCCCAGAAAACCGCTGAGTATGTTTGCAAGCGTTTCGACATAAGCGATATTTCGAAAATACTCGCGCGGTTCGGAGATGACTACAAGCAGCAGTTCCACGGACAGGCAATGAGCGGGACCGCCCATGTCTCGTGGGACAACATCTATACCAATAGACAAGCGGTCGCCCATAAAGCTGGAGCGCAAATGAGCTTCGGGGACCTGAAAAATGACTACCTGAACAGTTTGTTGATACTGGACGCTCTAGTCTCAGCCCTGACGCTGAGTCCGACTGAGATCAGCGATCTCACGTAGGAGTGATTTCAAGTAATCATGGTGCCGGGCGGGTGGCTCGGGTTTACTTACCGGGATGCGGCAGCCGCCGGGCGTCAGCGGACACCATCACTTTGGGCTTCCATGTAAGACCGCAGGATGGCGTTGATGCGGGTCTGGTAGCCTTTGCCGTGCTTTTTGAGCCATTGCACGACATCGTGGTCCACACGGATGGTGAGGCGGTCTTTGGGCTCGGGCAGCGTGAGCTTGGCGGTGGCCCAGAACGACTTGCTGAGCTTGGGGATATCGGAGAAGTCGATTTCGGAGTCCCGCATGGCGCGCAACCGTTTGAAGTCTGTCGCGCCTTTGGAGCGAGCTCGTGAGCTGGTTTGCGTAGTCTTGCCTTTCATCGCGATGTGCCCTCCTTGCGGAAATAATTCGACGGCGTTTGCCGCGGATTGCGTAGACCACTACGACCTCAATCTCTTCGATTAAGCCGATGGCCAATACGCGGTCTTCTCCGCGACTGTGGCTCGCCTTCTCGAACACCGGGCCGTCAAAAATCCGCATCGCGTCCTGGAAGTCGATGTGGTGCTTTGCGAGGTTGGACTGGCGATTGCTCTCGTCCCACTCGAAAAGCATGTTTACGGCCTCGACACACCATGGGATAAAGTATAAGAGTATCAGGATATGCACAAGATGTACATACGCGATTAGGGGAGCTTTACGCGGCGCTGAAGCGCCGCTCTTCCACTGGGCTACCGGGGTTGGGGCGCTGCCAGCGAAAAGCAGATTCCTCACCCAGCTTGGCGCCCGGCCTGGAATGACGAAGAGTTGAGTGCGGCGCGCGGTTCGGATGACAAGGCTATCGATTCAACCGTGTGGGCGACGTGCAACCAGAAATCAGATGATGTCGACCTTTCCCCAGGGGACATACATATAGCCGTAGAAGTCGTATGTCGCCTGGAGATCGTTCGGGTTCTGGTCGCTGATCGGCCCCTGGTTTACGGTCCAGTTGCTGGAGGCCGGGTCGGCGATGGGATTGCCGGCAAAATCGAAGTTGGTGACCTGGTCGGGGCCATCTTTCTGCGACCAGGAATGAAAGTTCGCGTTGTCGTCGCAGCGGACCCAGTGGTAATCGCCGGGCCAGCCAGCGGCGGTGTCGGGTGAAGATATGAGAAGGGCGACATAATGCCCGCCGTCCGCGGACGCCGCACGCTTCTGAATATCGGAGATCGTACTGCCGACGAAGATCAGACCGTCTTTTTCCGCGCCCGCCTGCACGCCGGCGCCTGTCGTAGGCTGGGGAATCAGATATCCATGGCGCCTTCCTGGCTGGGCGAACGAGTTGGTGGCTATGTCGCACGAATAGTTGTAGCAGTTATTATTTGGCTGGAACTTCGAGGACATGAAATAGCCGTTGCAATCCCGCGCCGGGTCATAGCACACCAAAGCGGTGGCCACGGTTGCCGCGTACTGAGGGACGTTGCCGACGCCCGGAATACTGACATAGCTCGGCGCGAGGACGTCTGCGGCCGCGGCCTGAACGCGATGCGCAAGGTCATCGGGTGCGATCCTGCCGCTAAGCTTGAACCGGCGAACTGGTGGGTGCATTCACGACCTCTTCCTGAACCAAGACGAAACTGCCATCTTTCGACTTCAAAGACAGCCGACTCAGCGTTTTTTGCAAAACCCATAAATCACACATAAGTCTGGTTTGGGTACATACAGGCTGAGGGAATGAGCGTAGAGTTAAAGTGTCTCTTCTAGCATCGTCCCGCTAACTCCGTGGCTGACGGTCCCTTGCAAAAATCAGACGTTTTTCGCCGAGCGAGGAGCCTTCATGCCCAAAAGCCCTGCCAATCGTCCTCCGCCTGTCCGCGCTTCCGTTGTGCATGACGGCGATGGAAAAGAAATAGGCAACCTTATTCTCCGCAGTCTTCCCTCAAGCGAAGGTACGCAAGTTTTATCCTCCGCGGAATTTGTGCGCCTCAACCTTCATCAGGTGCTCCATGAGGCTGGAGAGACGATCAAGTCGGTGTATTTCCTGAACGAAGGCTTGGGCTCGGTGCTGACGGTTCAGCCCGACGGCAAGAGCGTGGAAGTAGGTTTGATCGGCAAGGAGGGGTTTGTCGGCCTGCCCATTATCTTTGGATTTTCAACCAGCGGACTTCGAGTGGTCACGCAGGCGGATGGAACTGCATACCGAATCGAAGCGCAGACTCTGCGAAAATTCCTACCCGAGTGTCCGGAACTGGAACGGCAGCTTCAGCGCTTCTCATTGTTCCTGGGGATGCAATCGACGCAGCTCGCGGCCTGCAATCGCCTTCATAAGGTGGAGGAGCGATTGGCACGCTGGCTGTTGATGAGCCAGGACCGGATTGGCGGCAAAACGCTCCCCTTAACCCAGGAGTTTCTGGGGCAAATGCTCGGAACGCGGCGGGCAAGCGTCAGCGCCGCTGCAGGAGCGTTGCAGAAAGCCGACATGATCACGTACACACGAGGCAACGTGACGATCGTCGATCGACGAAAGCTTGAGCAGACCGCCTGCGATTGCTATTCCATCATCCAACTGCAGAAAAAAAAGTGGAACGCGGAAATCGATAGCTCGGGCTGATCCGAACAGCATCAACTGTTGGCGACTCCCCGGTAGCGGCCGACCAGCCCGGCGCGCCGTGCGGGCAATTGTTTTTCGGCGTTGTCGCTGATCGAACGGACGTTGCTGTTCTGCTCCGACCGGAAGCGCAACAAGGCTGCAATATTCCCGACTTTGTCGAACTCGGCGTCATCCTTCACGTAGAACAGTTCGATGTCGTGACGGATTACTCCGGGCAGGATGGCTTCCGCCACATCCACCACAGCGCGAGTCTGCCTGCCGCAAACCGGACAGAAGCTCACCAGATGGGCGTCAAGATGGCCGCAGCCGGAGCACTCGACTGCCTGCGCCGCATAGTTGAAACCGAGCAGAAGAGTTTGCACCTGGCCTAACTGCAACGCGTGGAGGACGCGCCGCAATCCGGTGACGCCGCGGCCATTGCCGCGGGCCTGCTCGAGTGCCTCGCGGACCAATTCCGCGCGGCGCTTATCCTGCGAAGCCGCGAAAATGCGCTCCGCCTCTGAACGGATTACTTTCCTGGGCACATGAGCCAGGTCGGCGCAAAAGCGCCCGAGCAACTTCTGCGAGACATAAGGATGCAGTTGCGGTTCGAACTGCGGCCACAGAGTCTCCTGGCAGCCCAGGATCCAGTTCTCGAATATCCCTTTGTCTTTATCGTTACCCAGCGCGTCTTTAAGGAACTCGGCGACAAACTTGAAATGCTGGCGGGCTTCGTCGGCCACGCGGCGCTGGGCATGGCCTCCGTCGTAGCCCGCGAAACCGTCGCTACGGCCACGGCGGGAGAGCGGATGGAAAAATCCTTCGCGCTCGGTCAGTTCGCCCAAACGCAGTTCGAACAGGCGCGCGCGATGGCGATCGACGAGCACGATGCCGAGGCTGGGGAATGCTCCCAGCAGGTGCGCCAGAGGCTTCAGACGAAAATGACGATCAACCCGAAGCTCCGTGCCCTTCAGTTGGTCGGGCAGATCGTACTCCCGCCAGAAAGCTCGAGCCGAGCAGGCGAATACCGCTTTGGCTCGCGCGCCATTGCCTCGCGCGCCATTGCCTCGCCAATCCTGCGACAGACGCACGATGCGGTCAAGATCGGCACGTGCCGATTCGCATTTGTCTTTTTTGGAGTTACTGCGTTCTTTAGGGTGACTGCTGCTTCTGCTTTCCAACTGGCGCAAAGCTTCGCGCGCCAAATCTTTGGCGAGGATTGCGTCTTCCTTGTGGGCTTTGTTGCGGGGCGCTGCGGGCTGAAAATAAAAACTAAGCGCACAGGCTTGTGGATCTTCAAATTGGGCCAATTCACGGACTTGTTCACGAGTAATCATGCGGATTTCCCAGGCCTTACAAACAGAAAATGAAGTTACGCGGTGCCGGTGGGCGCGAAGCGTCCTTTAAATTGCATGGCCAGTCCGGGCGATTTGCGCAGGTGATTGCGGGCGGCGGAGATGGAATCGAGTACGTGCTCGGGCGAAACGCCGGTGATGGCAGCGATCTCGCCCACGCCGAAGCCTTCAATGGCGTGGAGAATGAAGGCTTCGCGATGAGCCGGCCGAACGTCACGCAGAGCGGAAGCGATGAGGTGCATCATCTCATCCGAACCCACGATCTCCTCAGGCGTGGCCACGCGGTCGTCGGCGATGATGGTCTCTTCTGTGATAGCTTCGTCGGGCTGATGGAATTGCAATCCGGGCTCGTCGCTGGCTTTGACATTTTGCTTGCGGGCGGATTCCTCGAGGTGCACAGCTCCACCGTCGCTGTCATCCGTGCGCGAGAGTTGATCCAGCGCGGTGAGCGCGAGGTGGTAGAGCCAGGGCTCGAGCGCGAGGCGCTCCGGTTTCTCGTGACTGTTGTCCAGCGCGGCGGCGACAGTTTCGTCGATTACTTCTTCTTTGGTGATGGACTCCGGCGCAACCAGGTCGGAAGCTTCGCGGAAAAAGATTTCGTGTTCGACAAAACGCTCCAGGCGCGCCAGATTCACGTTGACGTAGGAGCGCACGTCATCGGCTGAGACCGTTGCCGGAAACACTGCAGCTAACGTCTGCTCGAAGGGCACGGAAACATTGCGCCGCGTCGAAGCCTCATGGCGACGCCGGGTCCACTTGTGGCTGGAGCGCAGCAGGTCTTTGTGCCTGGTGAGCTGTTGCAGCAAATCTTCGAATGCTCTCTTCACCGCGGCGGCAACGGTTGCGGCTTTGGACTGCGCCGCCATCTGGCCCGAAGGCAGTCGCAGGTTGAGCGAAACGCTGGTCCCCTCGCGGGCGGAGAGTTCCTCCACCGTGCCTTTCAGATGGATCAACTCCGGGCGAAACACCTGCAGCCGTTTTCGCAGTTTTTCAATTTGATGTTGGAGATCTTTTTCTACGGCGGGAGTTTTATGAAGACGGTAACTGATGTGAACGTTCATGAGCACCTCGGGTATTCCAACGAAGCAACGCAACCCAGTGCTTGCTGAGAAATCACTTCCTGAGAAAATTGTACACCCGTTGCCAGATTGCAAGACTGCAATCGAAAAATCTGATCTGATCGTTTAGCAGTTCTGGGAATGCGCGGAGATGAGAAATTCAAGAGGCTGCAAGCTGAGTGCAGATAATTTACAGCCGGCCACTTTGCCGGGTATGATCCGTGAACCATGAAACTCGGAATTATGAAACTCGCAAAACTCTTACTGCTTGCCTCGCTGGCAGGTTCCGCGCTCGCTCAACTGCCAGCATCAAAAGAAGTTGAGGCCGTTTACCCCGACGCGCACGCGCTGTATGTAGACATACACGAGCACCCCGAGCTGTCGTCACATGAAACGCAGACGGCGGCGAAGTTGGCGAGCCGGTTGCGTGGCCTCGGTTATGAGGTGACCGAACACGTCGGCGGCACAGGGATTGTCGCCATCCTGAGAAACGGCGCCGGCCCAACGGTGATGTTGCGGACCGAGCTTGATGCGCTGCCGGTGGAAGAGAAAACCGGATTGGCTTACGCGAGCACGGTTCACACCAAAGACGACGGCGGCCGCGATGTTCCGGTCATGCATGCTTGCGGGCACGATCTGCACATGGCCGCAATATTCGCTACAGCCGCGATCATGGCGCACAGCAAAGATACCTGGCATGGCACGCTGATGCTGGTCGGCCAGCCCGCCGAGGAAACCATTACCGGCGCCAAGGCGATGCTCGACGACGGCTTTCTGAAGAGATTTCCGAAGCCCGACGTGGCCGTGGCGTTGCACGTAGGTAACGGACTTCCGGCGGGGATGGTTGGAATTACGCCCGGAGTGTACAACACGAATGCCGACTCGTTGCGGATCACGATCTATGGCAAGGGCGGGCACGGCTCGGCTCCACAAACCGCGATCGATCCTATCGTGATCGCCGCGAGGACGATTCTTGCGTTGCAGACCATCGCTTCGCGCGAGGTGGCGCCAGGAGAAATGGCTGTGGTTACGGTCGGCTACATCCAGGCCGGAACCAAGAACAATATTATTCCGGATCATGCTGAGATGGGGCTGACCGTGCGCACCAGAAAACCCGAGGTGCGCAAGCAGGTGCTGGCGGCCATTACGCGTATCACGAATGCTGAAGCCGAAGCAGCGGGTGCGCCACGCCCGCCGTCGATCGAGCACTATGAAGCGACGGACCTGGTCTACAACGATCCGGCGCTGGCGCAGCGGATGCGTGGTGTGCTCGAGTTGGCGCTCGGCAAAGCAAACGTTGTGATCGAAGAGCCGATCTCACCCTCCGAGGATTTTTCTTATTTCGTCGAGCAGGGAATTCCGGGCTTCTACTTCAGTCTCGGCGGAGCCGACCCCGAAAAGCTGGCCCAGGCCAAAGCCGCGGGCACGATGCTGCCCTCGAATCACTCTCCGCTATTCGCGCCTGATGTTGATCCAGCGCTACGGACCGGGATTGCAGCGGAGGTCGCGGTGCTGAGGGATTTACTGAAGTGAACAGGCGGAGGAAGGGCAGCAAGGCGGTCAATCGCGCAAGACTTCCCACTCGTTTTCGTCGTTGGCCGGAGAAACGATGTCTCAGTGGTGGACCTCGATCCACGCGAAGCAGCGCCTGAAGGCGCGCCGATCATTGCGGCACTTGCGGCACGCATGAATGCGTGCCCTGATACGAATCGTACTTGCACCACACGGGCTGTTAGGTTTCCCATCGGCTGCGATCAGCGGCGCTTTAGGGCTTCGAGCTCCTCCAGGGTTCTGGGCCAGTCCGATCCTAGGAGCCGGGACAGGCTGCGGTCGGCCAGAACTTTGCCACCGGTCTGGCAACGCGCGCAGTAGTTCGTTTCCTTGTCGGCGTAACGAATCCGCAGGACTTTGTCGCCGCATCTTGGACATGGTTCGCCGTAGCGGCCGTGAACAGCCATCTCCGAGCGAAAAGCAGTAACCTTTTCCGGGAAGGCCACGTTCGCTTCGGCCCGGAGGCGGTCGATCCAGAATTGGAGAGTGTGTTGCGTCGCGGCGAATAGGCGCTCCCATTCGGGCGGCTGCAGTTTCTGAGTGAGGGCCAGTGGAGAGAGTTGCGCAGCGTGCAGAATTTCATCCGAATACGCGTTGCCGATACCACTCAATAGTCGCGGATCGGTAAGCGCTCGCTTTAGCGTGTGGTTTTCGGTAGTAAGCGCCGCACGAAACGCATCGAGATCGCTGGAGAAGACGTCGATGCCTCCCGCGTCGAAGGAATGCAGGGCCTCTTCGCCGCGCACAACGTGCAGGGACGCGCGGCGCTTGGAGCCAGCCTCGGTAAGAACCAGGGAACCGTTCGGGAAATCGAACGCCGCCAGAGTTTGGCGACCGGCGAGCTTGGCTCCGGCCGCGCGCCAGTGCAAGCGGCCGGCGATCATCAGGTGAAGGACCAGCCAAAGATCGTTCTCTACGCCGATCGCAATGCGCTTGCCGATGCGCCGCAGCTCGCGGACAACGCGGCCTTCCGTCTCGGCTAGCGGCGGTTGCGCTGTTCGCAGGAGAAAGGCGCTTTGCAGCCGTACACGCTCGAGGGGCTGGTCGGCGATTCGCGGTTCTAGTGCGGTGATGTAGGCGGAGATGTCGGGTAGTTCTGGCATTGGTATAGGTTGCATGTGGGGAAGGAATTTGGCAACGTGGCAGCGGGAGTCGAGATTCGCTCGACGGACAGCCGAGGGCGGCTGTCCCCACATGAATCCCAGAATCTAGGAGCTGATCTGCTCCAGAATCGCGCGCGCTTCGGCGGCCGGATCGGCCGCTTCGGTGATTGGACGGCCTACGACGATGTGGCTGGCTCCAGCGGCGATGGCTTCGGCTGGGGTGGCGACGCGGGCTTGATCCGCGTGGCGGGAACCGGCGGGGCGGACGCCGGGGGTTACGATGGCGAAAGTGTGGCCCAGTTCCGTGCGCACAGCGGCGGTCTCGCGGGCAGAGGTGACGATGCCCTTGCATCCGTTGTCCAGGGCGAGCGCGGCGAGGCGCAGCACTTCGTCGCGTACGGTTCCGCGAAAGCCGACCTTTTCCATTTCAGCTTCGTCGAGGCTGGTGAGCACCGTGACTCCCAGCACCAGCAGGGCGGGGTTGTTGGCGCGAGCGGCTTCGACTGCGACGTGGAGCATCTTGCCGCCGCCCGCAGCGTGAACGGTCAGCATACTCACCCCGAGCTGAGCGGCTTCATGCACGGCTGCCGCCACGGTGGTGGGAATGTCGTGATACTTGAGGTCGAGGAAGACTCGCCGTCCCGAGGCGACGAGATCCCGCACCACTTGCGGACCTTCGGCGGTATAGAGCTGCATGCCAACCTTGTAAGTCAGGGCCGAGTCTCCCACGGCCGCGACAATTTTTTGCGCGGCAGCCGCCGTGGAAACGTCGAGTGCAACGATCAGCTTCTGGCGGGGATCGTTCTTATGAGAATCGACCTCATGAGCAGCGACATTCTTCTGGTGAGATTTGCCAGGGATGAGGTTGGGCAGAGTGGCCTGCATCCCTGACAGTGTAGAGGGTTTAGCGGAGTTCCGCCACAGGATAGTTGAAGGCCATGGTTTGGTAAACCTGCTGGCGCTCTGTCCGGGGTTTCACCAGATCCAGGCGAACGCGCTGCAAACCGCGTTGTTCGAATCGCAGCACCTGTGCGGCGCCATAGGACAGATCGATAATGCGGCCGGGAACCACCGGTCCACGGTCGTTTACCTTGACCACCACCGCCCGCCCATTGCGCAGGTTGGTGACCCGCACGTAGCTTCCCAGGGGAAGTGTGGGGTGGGCAGCGGTCATGTCGTACATATCGTAATCTTCACCGCTGGCCGTGGGTTTGCCTTCAAAGTACTCGCCATACCACGAAGCTGTCCCAATCTGATACGGTTGATTCTTGCCGGTCTTCAGGCGGATTCCGGGCTTGCCGACGGGGCTAGTTGGCAGTGAGCTGGCCTCCGAGTTGTTCGGGCCCTGAGCCGCTCCCAGGCCGACGATCAATAAAGCGATCATCAGTCCATGAGCTATAAATCCACGCATTCAGTTCTCCTCGCATACTCAAAAGTCGTCCTAGCTAGGCTGTTTGATTAACGGTCTCTAAATCGTAGAGGCCCAGGGAGGACTTGTCAATCCGAAAGTTCATGGCCTATGGTTACGTGCTAGTTATCTATATCTCACGTAACTTGTTGTTAATCATGAGTAATCCGTAACATCTCTATCAAAACAGTGAAGTTACATGTATACTAAAGTGTAAATACCCAACCCTCCGTATGCCATCGACTATTTTCATCTCCAATGGATTCAATCGGTTACGGAAAAACTCTTTCTAAATTGTTTATTGTGAGAGTTTTAGGTAAAACGTTACATGGGGCCGGATCAATTTTTGTTTAACCCGGCCTGAGAATGCCCCCTGCGATAGCCGATTTTAAGGATCGGGAATCATGGCTGAGAAACCACCTGTAGTTCTCACTATCGCGGGTTTCGACCCCTCGTCGGGGGCCGGAGTGACTGCCGATATTAAGACGATCGCCGCCCACGGCTGCTACGGCGTGGCCTGTATTACGGCCATTACCGTCCAGTCGACGGGTGGGGTTCGCCGCCTGGAAGCCGTCGATCCGAGTCTGGTAACCGAGACCCTTGAGGAGCTAGCTTCCGATGTTCCGATTGCGGCGGTTCATATTGGCATGCTCGGCACCGCGAAGGTGGTCAAGGCCGTGGTGGAGTTCTTGAGCCAGCGCACCGGAAAGAACGGTTCGTCTAAGAAACTACCCAACGTAGTCCTAGATCCGATCCTGAAGTCGTCTTCCGGGGCCGACCTGTTGGATGCTGCCGGAAGCCGGCTCCTCGTCGAGAAGCTTATCCCGCTCGCCGATGTGATCACGCCGAATGTCGACGAAGCCGCCTTTCTCACCGGGCTAAAGGTCACGGATCTCGACGAGATGCGAGCTGCGGCAGCCAAGCTCCACGAGATGGGTTCAGCCGCGGTCGTGATTACTGGCGGGCATTTGGAAAAAGCCATTGATCTGTTGAGTTTCACAACCAAACGAGGTGTTGAGGAGGAAGTCTTTAAAGCGGAACGTCAGCGCTCGAATTCAACTCACGGTACGGGCTGCGCCTTCGCGACGGCTATGTCCTGTCATTTGGCTCTTGATCGCGGATTGGCCGAGGCGGCCTTGCTCGCCAAGACTTACGTAACGGCCGCGATTGCCGCTGGCCATCCCCTGGGCCGCGGAACTGGACCGGTTCATCATTTGTATCGAATGAACCAGCCGCGGCGCGCTGGGGGTACGGCAAGCGAATCTTAGTTGTCGTTGTTATTGTTATCCGAGGGCTTCTTCAGCAGAATCCCGGCCACGAACGAGGCCGTGGCGGCCAGCAGCCACTCGATCCGCCACATCTGGATCGCCTGGAACTCCGCCAGGTTTGAGGCGTGATAGAAGAGGCTGACGCCGATGGCCCCAGCCACGCAGCCTAATCCGATGATGAAGGCGATCAGAGCCGCCGTCGGCAGGCCGACCCAGCGTTTGATCTCGTGGAAGTGCAGATAGTGCAGCCAATCGGGAAAGGAGATCCTGCGCCAGAAATCTGCGGTCCAACGCGCGCCAACCACTACCCACGCCACGCTGTGAGCCCACACACCCGCAATGGCAACCGCATCCGAGCCGATCGCAGCCAATGCCAATGTTGGCCGGCGAAGACCGCACGTATGGCAAAACCGGCCGCCAACCATGAACTCAGTGCCGCAAGTGGCACAGGCCTCGGCTATCTCCGGCGTCGCAGCCGGGAGCGGCGCCTCGACCGCCGGTTCGGGAACGGTCGGGGCACGCCAAAACTCCTGCTGCGCGCCTTGTACTACTTCAGCCATGGCTAACAACGCTCCTACCAGCAACGCAAGCCGACAGCCAAACCGAATCAGCTACTAACCTGTTTCCAGTTCAAACACTTGCACGGTCGATCACACCCCGCGTAGCTATCTTCGCGCAATTATTACCCGCAGGCCCGCGTAAAGATGCACCGGCACCTTAGTTTTCGTCGAGTGACTGCCGGGAATTATAGAGTCCAAGCGCCGCATGGATCACTAGATTCTTACGTCGCGGCCGATGGCTTCTTTGGTTCGTCCCGTGCTGGTGCAACTTCGGCTACACTACCAGTTAAGGGCTAACGGTCGGGATGCAGTCGAGTGTGATATTGGTGAAACGGTTGGTGCCAAGAAAGCTGCTTTCCGGCCTCGTTCTCTTCTGCTTATCGCTTTCTCACTCGACCGCTCAAGCTAAAGCCACGCCTTCGGCTTCTTCCGCCGTTTCTATTTCTGATACCGGGCGCGATCCGCTGGTCGAAGCCGCCGCCGGTCACTTCTACAACATGGACTATGACGTTGCGATCCAGGAATACGGAAGAGTCCTGGATCGGCATCCCGAGGATCCGTTCGCGGTCAATCATCTGCTGAGCACTGTCTTGATACGCGAGCTTTACAGAATGGGAGCGATGAACAGCGGCGAGTACGCGAACGACAGCTTCATCGGCCAGGCGCATCGCGCCGCCGACCCCAAGGTAAAGGAGCAGATCCAACAATTAGTCGATCGCGCCGAAGGCCTGGAAGAGCGGGAACTCAAGGCTGATCCCAGCAACGTGGACGCGCTCTATGCCCGCGGCGTCACGCGCGCCCAGTTTGCTCTGTATACCGCGCTGGTGGAGCGCGCCTGGTTTTCCGCCCTGCGCAATGCCGTGGGTGCGCGCCGCGATCACGAGCGCGTACTGCAACTGGATCCTAATTACGTGGATGCGAAGTTGGTTGTGGGTGTACACAACTACGTGCTGGGTAGCCTGCCCTGGAGCGTGAAAGCCGCCGTGGCCCTGGTGGGACTGAGCGGGACCAAAGAGAAAGGCTTCGAATACCTGCGCGAGGTGGCAGAGAGCAACGGAGAAAACAACATTGACGCCAAGGTTGTGCTGGCCCTGTTTCTGCGGCGCGAACATCGCTACGACGAAGCCCGCGCCCTGATGCACGATTTGGTGGCGCGGTATCCGAGGAATTATCTGTTCCCGCTGGAGGAGGCCAATCTGCTGCGCGCTAACGGCCACGCACCCGAAGCCGCGGCTGCCTATCGCAAGGTATGGCAAAACGGCCGGGAAGGGAAGTATGGAGACTTGCATTATGAAATCTCGGCGTGGGGGTTGGGTGAGCTATTGCGCAGCCAGAAAGATTACTCCGGAGCCGCTGCCGCGTACGAACTGGTGAGCGAAGCTCATGACCCAGACCCCGAGATCCTGCAAAAAGCCAACCTCGCCGCGGGGGAAATGTACGACCTGCTGCAGAAGCGCGATCTGGCCATGAAGAAATATCAGACCGTATTGGCAGAAAATGCCAGCACGCCACCCGCGGAAAAGGCGAGAGAATACATCAAGGAAGCGTACCGGGAATGAGCCGGTTGAAGATTTTGGTCGGGTTAGGAAATTCGACACAATTGCCCAGCCAGCGGAACTTTTCTTCTACAATTGCGTACTGTCTTGTAGAGACATTTGGGGGTCGGAACCATGTATTGCAACTATTGCGGCAAGGTGATTCAGGATGATGCGGCGGTTTGTGCTTATTGCGGCATTCGTGTGGGGGCGTCGGTGGCGCGCAAGCGGCTGGTGCGGCCGCGGCAGGGGCGAAAGATCGCCGGTGTTTGCCTCGGTTTCTCTGAATATTTTGACATCGACGTGACCGTCGTCCGGCTGGTATGGCTCGTTGGAGCCTTCATGACTGGCATCGGCCTGATCGCATATCCCATTGCATGGATCGTGATGCCGGAAGAGCCACTGTTGGTGGCGGCGCCCGCAGGCGCGCAACGCGCGATGAATCCGTGACTTTCTCCAATCTGTCGAGGCAGAACCGACGCCGAGGGTGCAGTTTGTGATTAAATCTTCGGCATGCAGGTCGCCTCTCGACTGGTAAAAAACGACGACGCGGAGGTCGTCTACTACTCACTGGGCGAAGGCGCGCCCGTAGTTCTTCTCCATCCTTTTCCTGCGAATCACGAATTCTGGCTGCCCGTGGCTGAGGCTCTGGCCACGCGTTACCGCGTCATTTTCCCTGATCTGCGCGGTCACGGAGATTCCGGCTCGGGCGATGGTCCGGCCACGATGGAGAAGCACGCCAGCGACCTCGCCCGCGTAATGGACGATGCCGAGATCGTCCGCGCTCCGCTGGTTGGGGTTTCTATCGGCGGCTACGCCCTGTTCGAATTCTGGCGAAGATATCGCGGCCGCGTCGCGGCAATCGGGCTGTTCAACACGAAGGCGCCAGCCGATTCCGCCGAAGCCCGCGCAGGTCGCCTTCAAACCGCAAACGAGGTTCTTGAGCGCGGCACCGAGCTATTTTTCGAGAGCATGACTCCTCGTCTTCTGGGCAGGACCACGCGCGAGACGCGGCCTGACCTGGTCGACGGCGTGCTGCGCATGATGCGGAAGATGTCGCCCGAAGATGTGGCGCAAGTGCAGCGCGGCATGGCAGAGCGTCCCGACTCGGTCGATACATTGAAGACGATCAATGTGCCCGCGCTTGTCGTAACCGGAGACGAAGACATCCTTACCGGCCTAAACGAAGCCGAACTCATGCGCCAGCATATTTCCGGAAGCCAGTTGCGCGTGATTCCGAAGTCCGGTCATTATTCGGCATGGGAGCAGCCAGAGGAAGCGGTCAAGCTGCTGCGGCAGTTTCTGGAGGAAGTCGTCGGTTGACGGGGTACAATTCATCTGTCGATCTACGAGAGCGCCCTTCCTGGAGGATGAGTGCCGATCGCCCGTCTGAATAGGGAGACATTGCAACGTTTCGCCGACAGCCGGGTCGAAGAGGCTAGGATTTTGCTTCAGCATAAGTATTGGACCGGCGCCTATTACTTGACCGGCCTCGGCGTGGAATGCGCGCTAAAAGCACGCCTGGCACGTGCCGTACAACAACATGATTTCCCGGACAAGCGTTTCATCGATCAAGCTTATACCCACGGGCTCGGAGACTTGGCCAAGTTGGATGCGGAATTTTGGGTCCAGCTGAAAAACGAACTTCGTGGAGATAAGAAGTTCGCGAGCAACTGGAGCACCGTACGTCAGTGGGATGACGAGAAACGCTACGGAGTGGTTGAGGAAGCGGAGGCAGTATCGCTCTACTCGGCGACGACTGAAGCGGTTTCTGGCGTGCTGGAATGGATACGGCGGAGGTGGTAGATGGCTAATATCACGATGGGCCTCACGGATGCGGAGGTCGATTTTGGGAGGAAACTCTGGCACGAATTGGGAGCTAAGGGTTCACCGTTTCCGATCAGGGGCATGTTCTGGCTGCTCGAGGGCGAGTGGCATCTTGTTATCGTCAGTGAGATTGTCGACAGACTTGGGTCGCGCGACGCATATCGAGAGCTGGATAAGGTTATGCAGCTCGCGCCTGCGGAAGCATCACTGTTCTCGGAAATAGAAATGATTGGTACCAAGCATCCACTGTATCAGGGGCTTAGCTCCGTATTCGCGCAGGCTGCGTCAGTCGAGGGAGCGCGGTTGGGCGGCTCGCAAGTAGGGGGGGTCTACATAGAAGATGCTTACCTCTACGGCGTACGTTAAAAAGCAAGCCACGTTTTTCGTTTTGTGCCTGCTGTTCGCTGTTTACGCTCACTCGCAAACCAGCGCCGTTGCCCGCCCTCGCATTACCGGCATCGATCACGTCTCCTTCTACACTACTCAGCCCGATGGTGTTAAAGGTCTCTACAGCGGCATACTCGGCCTCGCTTCCGCTGCGCCGGTGGAAACTGGTGGGCTTGTGCGTTACATGGTGGGCAAGCAGTGGGTGGGTTACAGCGCTGCGCCCGATCCCAATGCCACCGACCGCATGGATCATGTTGCCTTCGCCACGGACAATATCGGGGCACTGCGGAAGTATCTGATCGCGAATGGTGTGGCCGTGCCTGCCATCGAGGGACACACCGATCACAGTTTGAGCTTCACGGTCGCCGATCCGGAAGGCCATCGCATCGAGTTTGTCGAGCGCGACAAAGGCGAAACTGCGATGGCGCCACCAGATTCCGCGGTTTCGCGTCATATGATTCATGCCGGTTTTCTGGTTTACAACCGCGACGCCGAAGATCACTTCTACCGCGAACTGCTCGGCTTTCGTCCATACTGGCACGGCGGAATGCACCCCGGCGAAACCGACTGGGTCTCGCTCCAGGTTCCGGACGGTACCGACTGGCTGGAATACATGCTGAACCAGCCTGCGCATCCTGACTTGCGGCTGACGGGCGTGATGAATCACATCTCGCTCGGCGTCGCCGACATGAGGAAAGCCCAGGCCATTCTCGAATCTCACGGCTGGAAGCCGCACGGCGACGAAAAAGCTCAGATGGGAAGAGATGGCAAGTGGCAGCTCAACCTGTTTGATCCCGATCAGACGCGGGTCGAACTCATGGAATTCAAGCCGGTCGAGAAACCATGCTGCTCGGACTTCACGGGGCCGCATCCTTCGGAGTGAAGTGTGCGCTGGCGACTCTCTCACGGACGCAAGTTGCGATGTTTGTTAGAATTCTCTCGCCATGATTGAAACTTATCTTGTTCCCGAGAAAACCACAGTGAGTGCCAAAGGCGACGGCCCCACTGTGGATGTAAGCGGCACGGGCCGTGTCTTTCTGCTGAACCTTGAGATCACAAACATCATCGAACAGGAATCGCTCGAGATCAGCATCCACGGCTCATCGGACGGCACGGCGTGGGGAGCAAAGCCGATTGTCGCGTTTCCGCAGAAATTTTATCGCGGAGAGTCTCCGCTATTGCTTGACCTTACGGCGCATCAGGATGTGAAGTTCGTGCGCGCGCACTGGGAGGTCGCGCGTTGGGGCCGCGGCGTCGAAACCCCTATGTTCGAGTTCGGGGTCAGCTTGAGAGAGATTCCGCCGGAGATCCTACGCGAGGTCACAGCTGAGGCAAAGGCCCTGGCCTAGCGCTTCCAATTAGGCCTGATTCGCTACATTTGGAATCGAGAACGGTGCTTCCTGCAATCTGCGTTTCTCGCGTTCCTTCCGCTATATTTGATCTCAGGATGAAGAAAGAATCTCAGGTGATGGTGCGTCCAGCGCGCAACGTGCGCGGCAGCGTGAGTCTCCCTGGCGACAAATCCATTTCACACCGCTATGCCATGCTGGCGGGGATCGCCGATGGGTCATCGCGGCTGGAAAATTATTCGACTGGCGCAGACTGTGCCAGTACGCTCGGCTGCCTGCGCTCGCTCGGGGTAAAGTGGAAGCGCAGCGACGATGCCGACAACGTCATCGAAGTGCAGGGAAGCGGGATTTCGTTGACCGCTCCGACCAAGCCGCTGGATTGCGGCAACTCCGGTTCTACCATCCGTATGTTGAGTGGAATTGTGGCGGGGCAGAAATTTTCCAGCGAAATGTCCGGCGATGAATCGCTCTCCCGCCGACCGATGGAGCGCGTGATCACGCCATTGACAACCATGGGTGCTCAAATCACGTCGCAAAACGGCCGCCCGCCGCTGCGCATCACCGGCGCCAAACTGAAAGCTATCGACTACAAAATGCCAGTCGCCAGCGCGCAGGTAAAAACTTGCCTGTTGTTCGCCGGTCTGCTGGCCGACGGCGAAACCCGCGTTGAAGAACCGCTGCGCACGCGCGATCACGGAGAAGTGGCGCTCAGGGCCTTCGGCGCGCAACTCGATCGCAAGGGAAGCGAAATACGGATTCGCGGCGGCCAGCGTTTGCGCGGCATCGAAGCGCGGGTTCCGGGCGATCTT
This sequence comes from Candidatus Sulfotelmatobacter sp., assembly GCA_050012155.1. Lineage (GTDB taxonomy): Bacteria > Acidobacteriota > Terriglobia > Terriglobales > Acidobacteriaceae > Sulfotelmatobacter. Next base: position 38,223 of record JBEKHS010000005.1, read on the forward strand.
TCGAGCGCGGCGTTTTTTCTGTGTGCTGCCGCTCTTTTCCCCGGTTCGCAATTGACCGTTACGAATTTGCTGATGAATCCGACGCGCGCGCGCCTGCTCGATATCCTCGTGCAGATGGGGCTGCGCATTTCTTTTACGCAGTTGGAGGAACTCCACGGCGAACTGGCCGGCACGCTGCAAGTCGAGGGCCGACAACTGAAAGGAGCAACCATCGCCGGCGCGGATACGGCCGCGCTGATTGACGAAATTCCCGTGCTCGCCGCGATTGCTCCCTACACCGAACAGGGAATCGAAGTGCGCGATGCGAAAGAGTTGCGAGTCAAGGAGTCCGACCGGATCGCATCGATCGCAGCCAATCTTCGGGCCATGGGCGCGCGGGTTGAGGAACGCGAGGACGGCCTGCGAATCCCCGGAGGACAGTCGCTTCACGGCGCCGAACTCGAATCCTTCGGCGATCACCGCATCGCCATGGCCTTCAGCATCGCCGCTCTGCGGGCGCAGGGCGAAACCCTGATCCGCGGCAGCGAGTGCGCCGCCATCTCCTATCCCGCATTTTTTTCCACTCTGGAACAACTGGTGGAGCGCTAGGCCGGTGATGCCGATTTTTCGCGGCTCTTCGCGACTATGGCTCCGTCCGTTGTGATAGAGTAATGCCCACGAATTGGCCGGGCTGTGGGCTCCGCGCCAACTCACTCGCCACGTCGAAATCCCCAGAAGGAGCTTGCCATGGCTACCCTCCGCGACCTAGTGAAAGACCGCAAAGTTTACTCCATCGATGCTCAACGCACCGTGCTGGAGGCGGCGCGCTTGATGATGGAACAGAACGTTGGCGCCCTGCCCGTGCTGCGTAATGGAGAATTGGCCGGCATCTTTTCTGAGCGCGACATTATGAATCGCGTGGTCGCCGCCGGGCGCCAGCCCGGCTATACGGCCGTGGCCGAAGTCATGACCGCCAACCCCCGCGCGGTTCACCTCGACGAAACCATCGAAGAGTGCCTTTTCATCATGCACGAATTCGGCTTTCGGCATCTCCCCATCGTCGAAGGCAAGGAATTGAAGGGACTGGTTTCGCTGCGTGACATTGTTTTGCGCCAGGCTGCCGAGCTCGATCGCCAGGCCCGGCGCGCAGCGTCGTGAGTGCGGGCTTCGGCTTTCGGGCTTCGGCATCCAGGCTTCGGCATCCCGCCCGAGAGCCGGAGCTCTTGTTATGGTCGTTTCTGCAAGAGAAGTTCGCCCTTCTCGGGCGGCAATTTGAAGGGGAACTCAAAGATTTTGCCGTCCAGTGGCACACGCAGGATAAATTCCTCCTGGGGTTTCCATCCGCCCAGCCATCTGTTGCTGGTGTCGAAGAAGACCCATCCACTCACTTCGGGAGTCGCGCGGTCAAGATGCGCCGTGCGCAGGCTCCTGGTGCCGAGAAACTCGATTAATTCGCTGACCGATTTCTGATAGTCTTGCAGGCGGGCTTCGCGAACTTGCTTCTGTTCGGGATGCTTCGTCACTTCGCGCCTGGTCTCATCGTCTAGCGCGTCCGCGTCTGCCTGAATCTTTTCTGTGTAATCGTCCGGATCGAGCGAAGTCTGCACTACTTTGAAGTGCTTCATGAACTGCAAGGTGATTTCATCCGCGCTGGCATCCAGGCTGCCAGTTCCCCGGTAGCGGATGGTCAGGAAGACTCCAAAGATGGGCTCGATGCGATGGCGGATGATCTGCACCTCGCGCGCATCTACGGCCAGTTCAATGCCCACATCTGCCGACCACAGGCCGTAGCGGTACTTGCCGTCGTCACCGCGTGAGAAGGTGCAGCCGGGCCGTTCTTCGTTCCAGCGCACGATCGGCAACGGCGCATTCTTATCGGGCTTGTCTGATGACCCATGCGGCGATGCGGAGACCGGCGAGCAAAGCACCACAGCGACGAATACTAATCGCAGTCCGAGACGACGCCATGCGCTATTCCGGAGCCACATGAATTCGAGCGTGCTTCAGTTGACTGCCACCATAACGGTAGTCGGAGTAGTAGTACTGGGCGCCGCACCGTTTTCGTCCGCACCCGTCAGCGTGAAGATGTAATTGTTCTTGGGAGTTTCCGCCCCGTTCAGAGTGCTCGTGGTTTGGCTCGTGAGATTGGTTCCATTGCACGCCGGCATCAGGAGGAAACCGCTGGCAATTGCCATGAGCAAGAGTACGCCGAGCGCGTTTCGTTTACGGCCGCCGCTTGCCCCGATTCCCGCAAGCGCCAGCCCCGGAACCAACAGACTCAGAGCATAGAAAATTCGCCGATTCCGGCGTTCAGTCGTAGTCGTAGTGGTGGCGGCCGCCCCGTAAGAGGTGATGGTCATCACAGAAGTGACAACGCCACTCGATGCCACCATCACCGTGGGCGGATCGAACGAACAAGTCGGCGCCGCCGTCACGATTGGAGTAACCGAGAGGCACGACAGCGTGATCATGTGTCCGCTGTAGGTGCCGAGAGGCGAAACGGTTACCGTAGTCGTCGCCGTTTGGCCCGGAGGAATGGAGCCGGGGGTGGCGGTCGTAGGCAAAACCGAGAGCGCGTAATTTTCGGCGATGTCCGCCACGCCCAGGTACAGCGTGGCCGTCTGCGTGATTGAGCCGCTCGTGCCCGTGACCGTGAATTGATACGTCCCCGCCGTGGTGCCGTTCGAGGTGGTAATCGTGAGCGCCGGCTTCGCGGGTGGAACCTGGGAAGTCGGGCTGGGAGTGCAGACTGGCTCGCTGGTCGTGGCCGGCCCGGAGGCCACCGTACAAGTGAGGGCGACAGAGTCATCGAAGCCGTCGGTTGCTCCCAGGTTAATGGTTGCAGTTGCGGACCCGCCTGGATCGACTGAGGTTGGATAGAGCGCCGTCGTCGTGAGAGTAAAGCTCTGCCCGTAAGCCACGGACACCGACGCTGCCAGGAATGCCGGCAGCAACACACCAAAGAAAACACCGCGTATAACGTGCCTGGGTTTTACCATGAATGGATTGCAACTCACTACCTTCGATTCCTCCAAGGGCGCAAAAGCTGCCTGAACCGGCCCGAAAGTGAGCCGCCTGCTGATCCAAGAAAAATGGAATGCGGCAAACCTCGGGAAGCGCCACACAGAATCTTAGACTAGAGTCGCTGATCGTGCCACTCTGTCGTTGCTGTCGAAAAAATAAGGCCGCCCCGGTGAGAGGCGGCCTTCTCGGATCTACCTGCTTAACTCAGCTTAGTTGACTGTGAGGGTTACCTGGGTCGACGCTGTCGTCGCATTTGCGTCCGTGCCAGTTCCCGTGATGGTGATCGTGTAAGAGCCGGCAGGTGTGCCCCCGCCACCTCCACCACCACCGCCGCCGCTACTGCCGCCACAAGCTGGCATTATGAACAGGGCGGCCATGATTATCCCGATCATCACGAAGCCCAGGATTTTCTTGCGGCGTGAACGGGCGGAGCCGAAGCTCATCCCCACCAAAAACATGCCTGCGATGGGCAGCCACATTGCGTAGAAGAGCTTCCTCGGCGCGAACAACGCACTGCTGCTGCCGGTTGTCGTGATGGTCAGCGTGCTGCTGGCGCCGGATGTGGTCGGCGTTACCTGGTCGGGCGAAAAGCTGCTTGCGCTACACGCAGGTGGCGGCGACCCGCTCCCGGTCACGCTGCAACTCAGATTTACGGACGAATTGTATCCGTGGAACGACGTCAATGTGACCGTCGACATGCCAGAGCTTCCTGGCGCGACCGCGGCGGGAGTTGTGGCTGTGATGGTAAAGCTTGGTCCTTGCGCGTATTTGACCACAAAGGCATCGGTGTTGGTTCCGTAGGTGCCGCCACCGGTAAAGGGCGATTGAGTCGGGAAATTTGAGGAGGCGGTGTTTCCCGTGACGTAGATGTTGTTCATGTTGTCCACGGCAATGGCACCGTAGTCGCCACCGTCGTCTTCATCCTGCGAGCCGCCTAAGTACGTGGAAAAAACCAGTTGCGAACCCGAAGAACCAATCTCGCTGACAAATGCGTCGTTACTGCCTCCATTGGCAGACTGAGTCGGGCTCGCGGTGGGAAAGTCGGAGGATGCGGTTTGGCCGGTTACGTAGGCATTATTTGTTGCGTCCACTGCGATGCCCGCGCCTGTGTCGAACCCGCTACCCCCAAGATAGGTCGAGTACAAAAGCGCGCTTCCTTGCGGATTCAATTTCGTTACGAAGGCGTCAGTATCGCCGCCGTAGGTGGACTGCAAGGCCGACTGGGTGGGAAAGTTCGACGATTCCGTCGTGCCCACGATATAAGCACCAGTGGAATCGACCGCAATGCCGTCGCCCGCGTCCGCGCCGCTGCCTCCCAGGTAGGTGGAATAGACGTACCCCGTACCCGTCGGGTTGATGACCGTTACGAAGGCGTCGGAAGTCCCGCCGGCAAAGGTACTGTATAGAGCCGAATGAAGCGGAAAGTCACTGCTCGATTCAGTAGAACCTGCTACGTAGGCGTTGCCGGAGGAGTCCACCGCAATGCCGCCGCCCACGTCTAGGCCACTGCCACCAAGGTAGGTTGAGTACACAAGAGTATCTGACGGACTCAGTTTGGTCACGAATGCATCGGAACTGCCACCTCCATAGACATGCTGCAGAGTCGAAGAGGCGGTGCCCGGGAAGTCCGACGAGGCCGTGGATCCCGTTATGTAGGCCCCTGAGGAGTCGACCGCTACGCCGAGCGCGACATCCGCGCCGCTACCGCCAAGATAGGTGCTGTAAGTCAGAGCGCTGCCGTTGGGGTTGAGCTCAAACACGAACGCGTCGGCGTTGCCGCCGTAGCTGCTTTGATAAGCGGAGTGCAGCGGAAAGTTCGTCGAGGTCGTACCGCCGACCACAAACGCGTCACCGGAAGAATCCACCGCGATGCTGTTTGCACTCTCATCGCCGCTGCCTCCCACGTAAGTGGAGTAGATCAGGCTGGAGCCGTCCGCAGCTATTTTTGCGACAAAGACGTCGAACCCGCCGGCAGGCGTGTTGGGAAGGACGCCGCCGACCACGGGGAAGTTTGTGGACTCCGTTTGCCCCGTTACGTATGCGTTTCCGCTACCGTCGGCGGCGATGCCATAACCATCGTCTTCCGCCGAGCCTCCAAGATAGTCTGAGTACGTGACCGAAGGATCGATCACCAGCTCGCGGCTGTGATCGTACTTGCCCAACTGAAAGCTGACTCGATTCTTCGCGTTCAGCAGGAATCGCGCTTCGACCGCTTCGCGCGCGCCATTTCGCTCCTGATAGGCGACGGGTTTGTGCAGCAGAACATTGCCCGCGGCGGAGGCGATTACCAGACTGCCGGAGTCATCCGTCTTTATGCCCTGCGCGCCGGTGAAGTGAAAGCCGATCGGTGTAGGATTCGCACCCGCTGCCACGACGAAATCGAATTCGACCTGACGCTGGACACCGTGGAAGGCCAGATTTACGCCGGGATACACATCCTGATAAGAGACGCGAGCGTAGTGGGCCACATCGCTGCGCCATTTGCTCGGATCGTTACCGATAAAGTAATTCGATGCTCCAGGCAGTTGGCCGCTGGCCTGAACCTTGGCCGACGAATTTGCGCCTGCAAGTTGCATACGCACCACGGCCGACAAATCTTTTTGAACATCGTTTTTTTGAACAAGGCGATTCTGCCGAGCGCTCTTTGCCATGAAGTCAGAACGCCGAACTTTGGATGGCTCTGCCTGCAAGGAATGCAGCGCAAACACGGTATCGTTCGCCGTGAGGAACAATGTGTATCCGTTTCCCCGTGCCAGGTACTTGACTTGCGCGTCGGTTTGTCCCAGGTTCGGCTCAAAGGCAAGAGGAAGCGCAGCATAGCTGGCCTGGATTCGACTGCGGGCCGCGGGCGTAGCGATTGCCGCACGCGCAGGCAACGAAGTGGCTTGACCCTTGGCAGGGCGCCTTGCCGGAGATAGAGCAAGCAATGCGATAGCAACGATGGCTAAGAATGGAACGACGCAGAAAACACAGACCCATCCTTTTGAGGCAGCTGGTTTCGACAAGACGACCCTCCTGTGATGACACGTGAAACCCTAGTCGGGAAAAAAGCACTCGGCGGCGGGCAAAACTTGTGCCAGGAAATTTGAGCGCGCCTCACCAAGAGCCTGTCAGGTTGCAATTTTCTGCAGCTTATCCGCGAGTATGGAATGGAAACCCAGGGTTGTCAACGCAGTCCAAGATAGCAACTTAGGTACTGCCCGACGCAAGTTACTGAAGTTCCGGCGCGTGCGGAGAGGAAATTTTTGCGGCGAAATTGCCGCCGCCACTTCGGCGAGCAGCAGGCAGCCCACCCCTCTCGATTCCGATACTCGCGCTTGACACTCGTCTCACTCTCTGCTGTAGTGTCCGCCAACCTCTGCGTTGAATTCAACGCGGAGGGAAAGTGGTAGAGGGCAAGGCTTCGATGGTTACCATTCGTGATGTAGCGAAGGAAAGCGGATTTTCTTCCACGACGGTTTCGATCGTTCTCAATGACGCTCCGCTGGCGCGCTACATCCCTCCGGTCACGAAGAAACGCATTGAACGGGCCGCGGAAAAACTTGGCTACCGTCCCAACCAGTTTGCCCGCTCTTTGCGCAGCAAGCGCAGTCACACCGTCGGCGTGATGGTGTTCGACATGACCGATCCCTACTGCACGCTGGTGCTGCGGGGCATCGAAAACACGCTCTACCAGGCTTCTTACCTGCCCATCCTCACGGATGTACACAACGAACGCAGCCGCTTCGAGCGCTATCTCGAAATGCTGCTCGACCGCCGCATTGAAGGTCTGGTCGTCCTCGCCAACTGGCTTTTTCTTGACATCACTTTGCTCGCCGATCTGGAAAAAAGCGGAATCCCCACGGCTCTGATCGCGTTTGAACTGAAAGGCGATTCGATGAGTTCGGTGATCGTCGACAACGAAGTCGGCGGCTACCTTGCGCTTGAGCACTTGTATTCTCTCGGCCATCGCAAAATTGCATTCATTCGCGGCCCCAAGGCATTGTCAGATAGTTCGCCGCGTTGGCGGGGCGTGCGCAATTGCGCCAAGGCCTGCGGCCTGGAACTGGATCCGCGCCTAGTTGTCGACCTTCCCGAATCGCGCGACCCGATTTCCAGCTTTGAGGCGGGGCAAGAACTCACCGCGGACCTGATCCGGAGGAAGCGCTCTTTCACCGCGATTCTTGCCTTCGACGACATGACCGCGTTCGGGGCCATCCGCGCCCTGGCGCAAGCCGGGCTGCGCGTTCCGAAAGACTGTTCGGTGATCGGCTTCGATGATGTGGCGGCCTCGGCTCTCTACACTCCGCCGCTCACAACCGTGCGCCAGCCCATGGAAGCCATGGGCGCGGACGCAGTCGGCATCGTTCTCGAAGGCATTCAATCTGTGCTCGAAAAACGCGAGGTGACCGCTCACCATCGAAAAGTTGCGCCCGAGTTGGTGGTGCGGGAGTCAACCCGCAGCCTGGAGTAGGTTTGCGCGCGATACAAGTCTCGCGAAATCGGTTATCCGTTCGCGGTTCCGCAAGAAGTTCAGCAAGAAAATGATTAGGACGGACCAGCTTAACAGCGCCCCGGGAAACTTTTTTCCTTGACATGGGATGACCAATAAACGCACTATTCATACGATTTAATAAACTTTTATCGGTTTGTGACTCAGGCTTGGGAGGCGGTTCATGAATCGCAGAAATGCATCGGTCAAGTCGGCGCGGAATTTTCTTTGGGCTTGTATTCTTTCCCTCTGCGCGGCTTCTGTAGCGCTGGGCCAGGCCGGCCGGGGCAGCATCAGCGGCCTGGTCACCGATCCGGGCGGGGCCGTCGTTGCAGGCGCCAAAGTAGTCCTTCTAGACCGCGCAACCGGGGTGACGCAGCACACTGCCACCAGTTCCGCGGGACTCTACACCTTCATCTCCCTCAACCCGGGCGTCTATCAAGTCACGGCCAGCCAGACTGGCTTCAAGAGCGTCGCCCAGGACAAAGTCACGGTCACCGTCGATCAGGTCACCGAGGTCAACATCACGCTACAGGTCGGCATCATATCGGAGACGATCACCGTCACCCAAGGTGTCGAGCTGGTCGAGCCCAGCAACTCCACCGTCGGCCAACTCATTGAGTCAACCACCATTGACCGGGTCCCGTTGCTGTACCGCAACGTTTACGATCTCGTGCAGTTGAGCGCTGGCGTGATTCCGGTCAATGGTTCGCCCAACTCGAGCGATTCGACGGCTACGTCTGGTGCTCAGAACATCTCGAGCGGGCGGCCGGGAGTGGACGTCTCTGCTGACACAATCAACGGCGCCATCGTCGGATCGGTCTACTACATGCTCGATGGCAGCCCCATCGGTATCGCGGAGAACAATGCCGCCGCCATCATCCCGGCGATGAATATTCCCGAGGATGGTGTCGAAGAGGTTCGAGTCGAGACCCAGAACACGCCGGCCTCGTACCAGAGCGGTGCTGCAGGCGTTATCAGCCTGGTCAGCAAGTCCGGCACGAATAAGTTTCACGGTGATGTTTTCGGAGTATTCCGGCCGAACGCCTTGTCCGCCAACGATTACTTCAACAAGGACTACGAACTCCAGAATGGGCTGAGCAATGCACCGCCTTCGTTCTATCGCTATCAGGAGGGCGCAGCGATCGGCGGGCCGATTAAGAAAGACAAGCTCTTTTTTTTCGCCGACTACGAAGATACGCAGCAGATGCAGTTCGAAGGCATCAAGACTTATACCGTTCCCACCAGCGCCGAAAGAACCGGGGACTTTTCAGCTCTCCTCAACAATACTGTCGACGGTGCCCCCGCTCCGGTTATTATCTACGACCCGACCCTGCCGGACATCATAGTCCCGTGCCCGCCCCCAAACCAGATGAGTGGTTGCCCGCAGCGGCAGCCATTTGGCGGTCTCGCAAATCCTACCAATATGATTCCCAACCCGAACCCGATCGGCTTACTGTACCTGTCGAAGATGCCGAAATGTAACTACCCGAACCCTTCCACCTGCGATTCGGCAACTTATGACGTTTCCCCCAACTACAGCGTGCCTGGCCTCGACCCGTTCCATGCGCATCGGTTCGACATCCGCGTGGATTGGGCCAAGAGCGAAAGGCAGCGCATCTTCACCAGATTCTCTTATGACAAATTGATCTTCTCCACGGCCAACGTTTTTCCCAGCGGCTGGGACCCCGACTATGCTCAAAACACGACCAACGGGCGCAATATTCTCTTAGCGGACGATCTGACACTGAATTCTTCCACAGTTCTGAACCTGCGCTATTCCTTTACGCGGCACCACGAGGTTCAGGGAAATCCAGCGTACAGTAGCACCAACATTACGAACCTGGGTTTTCCCTCCTCGCTGGCTTCGCAGGTGGTCTACAATCAGCTGCCCTTCATCCTCTTTGATGACGTTGGTGGAGGTGTCGGCGGCACTGCCGACTACAACAATTTTGCTTATGCCAGCGAGAATAGCGACGCCAACGCTGCCATCACCAAAGTTTATGGCAAGCAGACGATCTCGTTCGGGTTCGAGTGGATGAAGCGCTACCTCAACGTCGGCCAGCCGCCGGCGCCGGCGGGCGCGTACGGGTTCAACGTCGATGCAACGGATCAGTCCGTCGCAAGTGTGAATGGAGGCAGCGATTTCGCCTCTCTACTTGTCGGCATGGGAAGCGAGCCCGGCACTGAAACCAACGGGGGTAACTATCCCAGTTTTACCAAGGACGTCTTTGCCGCGGAATCCAATCCCTACTATGCGGTCTTTTTCGAGGATACCTACCACCTGTCCAAGGCACTGACGATCACTGCCGGCCTGCGCTGGGACATTTTCGGGGGACGGAATGAGCGTTTCAACCGCCAGGAATATTTTAATCCCAACGTCAGCAACACCGTCGACGGCGTCTCTTACACGGGAGCCGAAATCTACGTCAACAGCGGCAATCGATCCCCGTTTACACCCAATTTGCACAACTTAGGACCGCGTCTGGCTTTCGCCTGGCAGCCCGTCACCCACCTTGTCTTGCGGGGCGGTGCGGGCTTCTATTACGGTCCCAGCACGCACAACGTCGGCAGCGCTTTGTTGAATACCGATGGTTTTTCTTCCCAAACATTTTGGAACGCGACTTGCTTCAACGCGGACGGCAATACAGTCTTCAACTCCGATTCTGGCACCTGTGCCGCCGGACAGGCGGATAACTTTACCGTCCCATATTCGCTGAGCAACCCCTTTCCCGATGGAGTTGTTCCAACCTTCACTAGCCCACCCCCTGGTCTGGCCAATAATCTGGGGCAAACGTTGAGCACGGTGCTGCGCTCCCAGCGCACACCCACCATCTATAACTTTAATTTCGCCGTAGAGTATGAGCTGCCACATCAAGTAGTGGCGACAGTCGGCTACGTCGGCAGCCGGGGACTTTTCCTACCCTTTAGCAATGTCGATTTGAACGTGCTCGATCTGGGCACGATCGCGAAGTACGGATACTCGTTGTGCGTCGATCCATCGCAGGCGAGCTGCATTTATGTGCCGAATCAATGGGCGCCGATTCAGCCAGCGACCAACGCCAACTCTGGCGCAGCCACCGTTCCGTTGTGGGTTGCGCTGCAGCAGTTCCCGCAATTTGGAAATGGCAGTTACGGCGGGGGCAACGGCGTCCTTGTAAATGGCTACCCCGCTGGCGACTCCGAGTACAGCTCTCTGCAAGCCAAGGTGCAAAAAAGGCTGACCAGCCACTTCACCACCCTCGCCACTTTTACTTGGGGAAAGATATTGACCGACGACGGGAATCCTCCTCTAGGCTTCGTGGGTACTCACCTTGGCGCCGCTCAGGATTGGAGGAACCTGAATTTAGAACACTCGATCAGCCCACAGGACGTCAAATATCAGTTCACTGGGGAGGTATCCTACGACCTGCCGGTGGGCAAGGGACGGGGCGTGAATCTGAGCGGCGTGGCCGACGCCATTCTGGGTGGCTGGACCACGAATGCCATCGCATATCTCGGTACCGGCGTTCCCATCGCCTCGCCGACTTCAGGAGTGCCCATCTCCTATTTCAATCAGCGTGCCGACATGACCTGCAATCCGGCGGCCGGCGCCCCGCATACCGTAGCTGTGTGGTTTACCGACAACTGCTTCGCAGTACCCGGAACCGAAGCAACCGGCAACCCAAACAACTTTAACCCGCTTATTCCAGGAACTGCCCCGGCCTACCTTGACCACGTTCGCACCCGGGGTGCGCGCGACCTGGACCTCTCCATTTACAAGACATTCTCTTTTGGAGAAACGAAAGCACTTCGCTTCGATGTCTCCTCGTATAACATCTCCAACACGCCGCAATACGGATACCCAAGCGTGCCGAGCATCGTGGGCGCGACGCAGCAGAGTCTTCCTTTCGGACAGATATTGAACACGGTCAATACCCCGCGCCAGTTCCAGTTTGGCGCGAGATTTACCTTCTGATCCGAGCGGCAGACTCGAGCGGAAAGAAAAATCCCGGCCAGAACGGCCGGGATTTTTCGTTTCAAGGCGAGCGCGGAACCGCTCATCCCACCGGCACGCTCTGCCGGGCCGCCACAGCTTCGAGCGCATGCTCCAGGTCCGCGATCAGATCATCCGCGTTCTCAATCCCCACCGAGAGCCGGACTAACTGTTCGCTCACACCCATCCTGGCTCGCTCTTCGGCCGGGATCATGGCGTGCGACGTCAGCACTGGAATCGAGACCAGCGACTCCACGCCGCCCAGGCTCGGCGCCAGCGTAAACAATCGCATCGCCTCGCTCACCCGCCGCGCGTCTTCGCCCGTGCCCTCAACCTCAAAGCTGACCATCCCTCCGCCGCCGCTCATCTGCGTGCGCGCCAGCGCGTATTGCGGATGACTCTTCAAGAACGGATAATGCACCCTTCGCACTTTCGCGTGCTGCGATAAGAATTCCGCGACGCGCTGGGCGTTCTCATTCTGCCGCGCCACGCGGACCGCCAGCGTCTTCAGCCCGCGCACCAGCATCCACGACGCATGCGGATCCATGCAGTTGCCCAGCGTTGTCCGCGTCTGCCAGATTCGCTCCATCAATTCGTTCGGTCCCGCAACCGCGCCGCAAATCAGATCGGTATGCCCGCCCAAGTATTTCGTTCCTGCATGCATGACCAAATCAATCCCGAACTCCGCCGGGTGCTGGTTGATCGGCGTGCCGAAAGTGGCGTCGATCATGCTAAGCAGCTTGTGCTGCTTCGCGATCGCAGCCACTTTCTTGAAGTCCACCACCCGCAGAGTCGGATTGGTCGGCGACTCCAGATAAAGCAGTTTCGTGTTCGCACGAATTGCGCGCGCGTGCTGTTCATATTCCGTGGTGTCCACGAAGGTGGTTTCGATGCCCATCTTCGGCAGCCATTGCGACAGGAACTTGTTCACTCCGCCGTAAATATCGCGTTGCGCCACCACGTGGTCGCCGCTCTTGAGCAGCGCCATGATGGTCGTCGTAATCGCGCCCATACCGGAGGCGAACGTGAGTGCCGCATCCGTGCCTTCCAACTCCGCGATCGTCTTTTCGGCTACCGTGTTCGTGGGATTGCCGTAGCGCGTGTAAAAGTGGTCGGAGTGCGTTGCCCGCAGTTGCTCGTCGTTGTCGGTGACTTCGAAGGTGGAAGTCTGGTAGATCGGCGTGGCCAGCGGCCCATTCTTCTTCTCCAAATCCGCCGCGCCGCGCACCGCCTTCGTTTCGGAATGATGAGCCTGCCGTTTCATGAAAACCTCGTCCCTTCCAGACTAATTGCGCCTCGGAACTCACGCAAGGCGAAGCCAAGGCGAGCGAAGGGAAGCACACGGTTTATAATTCTCGGTGTCAGAAATTTCCGCCGTCCGAGGAGAGGCTAGGCAGAAGTAAGGTCCGCATGGCGAAAGTGAAAACCAATGTTAACGCGCGCAGGAAGGCACGCAAGAAGGCGAGAGACGCTCGGTCTCACTCGCGTGCTCAACGCGCCGTCACCAAACACGCCGGCAAAACCGAACTGCAATATATTCCCTGGCACAGCATTCCGCTCGAAGAACTCAATCCGCTGCTGCAGCGCCAGTTCGTCGTAGGTCAGGAAATTATGCTGGCGCGTGTGCTGCTGAAAAAGGGTTGCATCGTACCGGAGCACAGCCACCACAACGAACAACTCACTTATATCCTCGATGGAGCCCTGAAGTTCTGGATCGACGGCCGCGAAATCGTAGTGCACGCCGGCGAAGTGCTCTGCATTCCGGCGCACATGCCGCACAAGGCCGAGGCGCTCGAAGACACGGTCGACCTCGATGTGTTCAATCCTCCCCGCGCCGATTGGATCGACAAGACCGATCAATACCTGCGCGGGAAGAAATAGTCTCCACTGCATGCCTCCTTCCACCACATCTGAGAAAGCTGCCGATCCTGGCCTGCCTCAGGCTACGTTTCGTTTCCGCTGCATCGGCTGCGCTTCGGTGACTGATTCCGCAGCCCAGGATTTTCGTTGCTCCCAGTGCGGCAACCTGCTCGAGATCACTGATTCGTCGTGGAACTCACGCAACCCCACCGCTCTGAAATCCCTCTGGCGCGAACGCCGCACCCTGAACGCCGCTCTCGACCTCAGCGGCGTCTGGCGCTTCCGCGAAGTTCTCCCTGCGCCGCACTCCGAGGAGCAAGTTGTCACCCTGCGCGAAGGCAATACTCCACTCTACGAACTTCCGCAATCTTCGCGCGCAACCGGCGTCGCGCGCCTCTTCGCTAAACATCAAGGTATGAACCCCACCGGCTCCTTCAAAGACGCGGGCATGACCGTTGCGGCCACGTTTGCCCGCCAAGCTGGATATCGCTGGGTAGCTTGTGCCTCCACGGGCAACACATCCGCGTCCATGGCCGCTTACGCGGCGCGCGGAGGCATGCGGAGTCTGGTTCTTGTGCCCGAAGGCAAAATTTCATGGAGTAAACTCTCACAATCCCTCGATTACGGCGCCCTCACCTGCCAGCTTCGCACCGATTTCGACGGCTGCCTGCGGCTGCTTCAGGAGTTGGTGAAGCGCGCGCCGGTCTACCAGTTGAACTCGATCAACCCGTTCCGCCTCGAAGGCCAGAAAACTCTCGCCTTCGAATTACTGGAGCAACTCGACTGGCAGCCGCCCGACCACATCATCGTTCCCGGCGGCAACCTCGGCAACAGTTCCGCGATCGGCAAGGCGTTGCTGGAAATGCTCGACCTCGGCCTGATAGCGCAGCTTCCGAAGTTATCTGTGATCCAGGCGGAGGGCGCTAACGCGCTGGTTCGCACCCTGCGCGAGGCTGGGGGCAAGCGGCTGGTCAGTGTGCAGGCCGAGACACGCGCCTCCGCGATCCGCATCGGCAACCCCGCCTCGTGGGAAAAAGCCGTCAAGGTGCTTGAAGCCACCGGAGGCGCTTGCGAACAGGTCAGCGAAATCGAGATCGCCCAGGCCAAAGCCGAAATCGGCGCTGAAGGTATTGGGTGCGAACCTGCGTCTGCCGTCACTTTGGCTGGGTTGAAGAAATTGCTGGGGCAGGGATTTGTGAAGCCGGACGAAACCGTCGTCCTTGTGCTCACCGGAAATCTGCTTAAGGACCCTGACTTCACCATGGAATTTCATAGCGGCGATCTTTTTAAAGGCACCGCTCATGAGGCCGAAAGCGCCACGCTGAATCCGCTCCGGCATCCTCCCGTCGTCCTCGATGCAACCCTGGATGCCGTACTCAAAACTCTGGAGCAGGCGGAGAAATCGGACCGGACGCGCTCGAATGTCTGAGAACGAAACACAATGAACGAAAGTAAGAGGAAGAAAACGGCGCGCCAACCAGCCTCGCTGCATCTCGCCCTGCCGGCGACCTCGGCCAACCTGGGCCCAGCCTTTGATGCCGCTGCCTTGGCAATGAACCTTTTCATCACCATTGATGCCCGCCCCGCTGCCAGTTTCTCAATCGCCGCGACCGGGCGCGACGAAGAGATCTGCGGAGCCGTGGAGAATCACCTGATCCTCGCCACATACACGGAGATCCTCCAGGCCCATGGCGCCGAAGTGATTCCGCTGACTCTTCGCATCAAGAACGACATTCCCATCGGCAAAGGCTGCGGATCGTCCGCCGCGGCGCGGCTCGCCGGCATCGCATTGGCCAATCATTTCGGCCGTCTGCGCTGGACCGACGCCCAGATCATCGGCGAGGCCTCCCGCCGCGAGCACCACTCCGATAACGCCTCCGCCTGCTGGATGGGCGGCCTCACCGTCGCCCGCATGTCTGGTGATGCCGAGGCCCAGGTGGTCCCGATTCCCCCGAAAGGGAAGTGGCCCTTCCTGCTTGCGGTTCCCAACGAGGCGCTGTCCACTGAAAAAGCTCGCCGCGTGCTCCCGGAGCAGTATTCCCGCGCCGACACGGTCGCGAACATCCAAAACTCGATGTTGTTGCTCGCTGCCTTCACTCAGGGAAGGCATAACCTGCTCGCCGCCGCGCTCCAGGACCGTATCCACCAGCCTTACCGCGCGCCATTCTGTCCCCTGCTCCCGGCGCTGCAGGAACTGACCGGGAAGCCTGGTATCCTGGGCGCAGCGCTCAGCGGCGCTGGTCCTTCTGTAATCGTTTTTCTCGATCCTCGCGCCGCTGCCGGGAAGACGCGCAAAACAGTAGCGGCCCACCTGGCTCGCGCCGGACTCAGCGCCGAGTTGCTTCTAACTTCCATCACACCTCGTGGCGCGCGCCTGAGCCACTGAGAATCTCGCTAAAAACGCCCCCTGAGGTGCCTGCTGAAAAGTCCTTGCATTCCCTCATGCCTGTGATACATTTTCGGGAAAGCGCCACTAAGGTGGTATTTACAGAACCAGCTATTCCGGATATTTTTGGTTTTCCCCCCAAAACCGAAACTTACCCGTCTCGTGCGTGTTCATAGCGGGAGTACGGGTCGCGGCTTCGTCGGAAGCCCAGAGTTGAGTTTTTCCGGGATGAGGGATGAAGCAGAAAATGCAGTACGCAGTCCAGCCACGGCAGTCAGCGCCACCGCGCAATAAGCAGGTGCAGGAGGAGATTCAGAATTTTCTCCGCGCCCTCGATTCCTACCCTGCCCGCGTCGCCAAAGAGCCGCGCGTCAGCTTCCAGCAACACCTGTGCAGCATCTTCGCTGGCAGCGATTATGCTGGCCGCGATCACCGGGCTCGTCGCCAGTAGTAGTCAGGATAAGTCTACCGGCTGGCCGGCGGCACGATTCCATTCATGCGCAGGTACTCCACCATCTGGCCGTAGTGGTCGAAGCAATGGGCTGCTACGCTGGTGGCCAGTCCCAACCGCGTCACCGTTCCTTCTCCAAACGGGCTCTTCACGGGTTCGACCAGGTTCTTCTCGTTGATGGTCTGGACCGCCTTGTGTACATAGATAAACGAGTCTTTCAAAAAGCTGACGATCTCCGCCTTCGTTTTCACCGACGCCGGTCCGTTCTCGTCGCCGATATCCACGGGAACCTTTTCTCCCAGAATCGCGGCCCCAAAAATATAGTTGACCGCCGCCACGTGTTTGATCTGCTGGGCGAAAGTCCGAACACCTTTGAACTCGCCCTCGGTCGGCGCAAAGCCGAATTTATCCTCCGGCATCGCTTCCGCCGCCGGAACGAACTCGTGCTCGACATTCTTAACCGAGCCATCCAGGACCTGTGCGACAGTCCGGTGTTCGTCCTTAACCATCTTGTCCTGGGCTACACAAGCCGCCGTGACCGCAAGGACGCAGAATGCAAGACACCCAAACTTCCTCTTCATAATGATGCCTCCTCTTTGATAAGTCTGATCCCGAGGTTTCCGCACCTACCCGGAAGAATTCGCCGCCGCGAACGGCCACTCCCCGCCTCTCCAGGCTCGAATCATATAGATCGCCAGCCCGGTCAACAATATCACCACCGCGTACCGTATTTCCTTCTGCCAGTTCTGGCGATTAAACAGAATAAAGAGAAATCCCGCAATCGCCACGAGCGCCGGCACAGGATACAGCCACATGCGAAACGGACGGACGACATCCGGACGCGTCACCCGGAACACGATCAACCCCACCGCCTGTACCAGGAATTGCAGAATCAAGCGAATGACCACCAGAGCCGCGATTGCATCGCGCAGCCGCAGAAAGCAGAACGCTGCCGCTACGACTCCCAGCGCTACCAGTGAAACGTATGGGAAACGATACACCGGATGCACTTTGGCAAAAGCCCGAAAGTAGTTTCCGTCCAGAGCGGCCGCGTAGGGGACGCGCGAATACCCGAGAGTCAGCGAGAAGACGGATGCAAACGCGGTCACCATCACCAGCCCCGTAATCAGCCGCGCTGCCCATGGTCCATAAACCCTCTGCATAAACAACGACACAACATACAATCCGCTGTTGCTGTGCCCAGCCTGAAGCATCTCCCGCCAGGGAATCACCGCCAGAATGCACAGGTTCATCATCAGATATAGACAGGCGACCAGCAGAATGGAGAGCAGTAGAGCCCGCGGAATATTCCGCGTCGGATCTTTTATTTCATCGCCCAAATAGCAGACGTTGTAATAGCCCCAATAATCGTAAGTGGCGACCAGCATGGCTCCGCCGAGGCCGGTGAAGAATCCGCGCGAAAGCGTAAATGCGCCTGCGGGAAAATCAAACGCTTGCGCCGCGTTGAAGTGCGTGAGCCCGGCAAAGATGATCCATCCGATGGTCCCCATCACGCCGAGCCACAATATTTTCGAAAGCCGCCCGATCACGGTGATGCGTCGATAGAGCAACAAGACGGTGAAGAGGCAGATGCCTATTGCCAGCGCGGTTCCCGGCGTCACAATCCAGCTTACCTGAAGTGGCCCTGCGCCCGGGATGGGCAAGGCCGCGGTGTGTGCGGCATAGACCGTCTCCAGACCTGGCCAGTAATAAGCAGCGTAGCCCGCGAGACCGATGCATCCACTGGCAATCGACAGGGGAGCGCTGAAGGATAGCTGCCAGATGAACAGAAACGAAATCAGCCGTCCCCATTTTCGCGGCCCGTAAATTTCGCTCAGGTAACGATACGATCCGCCCGAGCCCGGAAACGCCGCGCCCAGTTCCGCCGACACCAGCCCGTCGCACACCGCTAACAGCGCGCCTACAATCCATCCCAGCATGGCCTGCGGGCCGCCCATCGCGCTCAGCACCAGCGGCATGGTGATGAACGGCCCCACGCCGATCATGTCGATCATGTTGAGAGCGGTCGCGCTCCCCAGCCCCATGCCGCGAATCAGGCCCGGTGAACTATCCGATTTTGCTGGAGAACCCATGCGTCGGCGGACGACAGATCGGGAAAACGACGGATCACGCTGTAAAACGAAACCGCTTCAGGATTTACTGGCCACTGGCCACTGACCCCTGATCACTGCTTCTCATGCCCCGCACTCAACAAATTCACATACAGCCGTACCGCTCCCGGCACTCCTGCCGGCAACTGCCGGAAGAACGCGTATCCCGAGTAGATATAAATTCCCTTGCCGTACTGCGCCTGCAGCAGTCCACCCTTCTGCGCGTCTTCGCCGGGATCGTGGCAGCTCAGCAACGGCTTAAAATGATCGTCCCATTTGTCCATGAAATAGAGTCCGCGCTCCTGTACCCAGCCGTCGAAGTCGCGAGCCGTGATCGTATTCGGATAATGAAACACTCCGTCCTCCGGCGCGAGAATCTCCACTGGAGCTTCTTCCACCGAAACCCGTGCGCGGCTCAGCTCCGCCGGATACGGCGTAAAGTGCCCGCTATTAAAATCTCCCACCCCGGTGTTGTATTGCACCACCAGCGTCCCGCCAGCCGAGACGAAATCGAGCAGTTTTTGATTATTCGCAGCCACGTCTTTTTGCGTATCGTAGGCTCGAATTCCCAGCACGATGGTTTGGTATTGGCTAAGATTCTCACCCGCCAGCTTCTCCGGCGGAATTAGGGTCACATCCATCCCTACTTGCTTCAACACGGTGGGAATGTCATCACCCGCGCCCATGATGTAACCGACCTTCAAATCGTGGGGTGCTTTCACGTCCACAATACTTACCTTCTGTACCGCCGGCTGGTAATAGTAGAAGCTGCCCAGATCTTCGCGCGTCACCAGCGTATAGCCCTCGCTGAACTTCTCGCCGCCGGCGTCCAGCACCGCTCGAATTTTCGCTCGACCCTTCTGCAATCCAGCAGGGAAGACCTTGAACTGAAAATCCTGTTTCTCTTCGCGATGCGTGAAATCGGCTTCAAATTGTTCCGGCTCCGACTTCCAACCTGCCGGCAATTCCAACTTCAGCACGCCACGCGTCTCGCGGTTCAAATTGCTGGTTACGCCAACGGCCACGGTCGAACTGGAACCGTTGTGCGTCGAAATGACCTGCGTCCCCGGCTCCAATGCAACCGAAAACGCCGGCACCACCGCTAGCGGGCGCTCCCGTTCCATCCCCGCGTCATCGATGAATCGTGTGACAACAGTCGTTCCAATGCCATTTTTGACCGCCACACCGCCCGCCGAATACTCCACGTGCGCACGCAACGGCGGCGGCGGAAACGGCAGCGTCGCATACTTCTCATCGTCGATGTGATTGATGCTCTCCGTGTCGGGATCATCGCGATGCCAGTAGGGCCGCGTGTAAGCCGCATCCTTCGGCACCCGCAAGCGAAAAACCACGCTCAGGTTGTCTCCCGGCTCGATCGCAACTCGACGCGTCTTCTCCGAAATCGTCGTCCACCCCTCTGGCACCTCCAACTTCAAGCCCTCCAGAAATAGCCGTTCTTTCGATCCATTATGAAAACCAACCCGGACCAGAAACTCCTGCCCCGGCGAAACCGTAGTGATTGCGTCGGCTTCCTTCGGCAGTTCCTTTGCTACTTCTTTTGCCGGTCGTCCCTCCGGCTCCGCCCGCAGAATCACCGTCGCTTCCAGGCCCACATTCAAGGCGTCGTTGAGCGCTGTCTCCGCCTGCTCGCGCTTTTCATCAATCTGCATCAGCAGGTCTGACTTCGCCATTTCGCTCACTGCGCTCTTGCTAACCTCGGCACGTGCCTGCTCCAACTCTGCCGCAACCCCCATCAGCGGCCTCGCCGCCGCAGACGGATCGTTCCGCTTAGCATCCTCGCTCGCCTCCGCAACTCTTCCCGCGATCTCCGTCAGTTCTTGCCGCAACCGCGGAACTTTTGCTTCCTCCGCTCCCAACCTTGCCGCCAATCCCGGCAGCGTCGTATCGATCCCCTCAAAGAAATCCTTCTCGTGCCCGTCTTTATCCAGCTTGGCAGGCCTCACCGAATCCACCAGCTTGTAAAACGTGAACCGGTCTCCCGGATCGACCGTCCAATTCGCCGAGCCCTGCGACAGTTGATGCCGCAATCCCTTCATCGCAAACTGCACGTACGATCCGCCCAGATCCGGGTCAGGCTCGCCCGTGTTCAGCTTCACCGTCCAATTTCCATCCGGACAAGTCATCGCCCCAAAGCCGCAAACGTTCCCGATGTAAAGCTTCTTGGCCTGCCACGGGGCGAGCCCCTGCGCAATCTGCTCCGGAAACCGCTTCGGATCGGCTGCCGCGCGGAACGCCTCCCTCGTCAGGATGCTTGAAGCCTGATGATGCCCATGCCCATCCCGATCGGTTCCGGAAAAGCGCGCCACCAGCACATCCGGACGAAACGTTCGAATCACCCGCACCATATCCGCCAGCGCCACATCATGCCCGCCCCACTTGGCGAAAGTTTCCTCGGCGCTTTTCGAAAATCCAAAATCGGCTACGCGCGAAAACCGCTCCTGCACGCCGTAATATTCGTCCGCGGCCAGCAGCTCCAGAGTCCGCAACACGCCCAGGACATCCGACAAGTTACTGCCCACCTTATTCTGCCCACCCTCGCCGCGATTCAGCGTCATCAATAGCACGCTCGCCCCGCGCCCGCGCGCTTCCAGGGTCAGCATCCCGCCATCTTCGTCGTCCGGGTGCGCCACCGTTTGCATGAGCCGCGCGGTCGTGCTCAAACGCCGCAGTTCAAGCCGCAGGCCGAGGACTCCTTTATCTTGTGGAATTTCGGGAGGAGATCCCTGATAGGGAAGCCGAGGAAATCCCGGCAGGGTCACAGATTGATTTTCAGCAACTGGCGCGGCCGAAGCCGCGGGTGCGGGTTTTTCCCTACCCTGTTGCGAAGCCGCAAGCGGGGAATCCCCAACCTCCAGCGACACGAGTAGCAATAGGATTAAGAATGAATTTCGCAAAACTGAATTTCGGATAGAACGCCCGACCAAGCGATGAACAGGCCCCTCCCCGCGACTCGCAACGTTGCAAGATCCCAAATATTTCACCCTACAAGGATGGGGCCTAACCCCGCTCCGACGCAAATTCTTTCCCGGCGAAGCCTGGAAACGCCTGGGAACCGATGACTGAAAACAGAGAGTTGCAGCCCGGAACCGCCTT
Organism: Candidatus Sulfotelmatobacter sp.; assembly: GCA_050012155.1. GTDB lineage: Bacteria > Acidobacteriota > Terriglobia > Terriglobales > Acidobacteriaceae > Sulfotelmatobacter. Next base: position 59,595 of record JBEKHS010000005.1, read on the forward strand.
ACTTTCCGAGTTCCTCTTTCAGCGTCTCCTGGCAAGCGCTGCCCGCCGTCAGTACCTCGTTAAAAGCCGGCTCCTTGCGCAGGTTCTTCAGCAGCGGATCACCGAGCAGCGCGGAATACGCGCAATAATTTTGCTGCACCGCCGCTTTCAGCAGACGCAACGCCGGCCCGCTCTGTCCGCAAGACGCCATCAGCGCGCCCACGTGGTACCACGCCTCCGGATCGGGTTCCATCATGGTCGATGACTCCGCCTCCCGCACAATCTCGTCCATGTTGGACGGCCGCTGAGTCTGCGTGCACGCCGTCAGCAGGTCCCGGTGATACGCAGGAGCCGTGGCCACATACTTCACGCTTTCTCGCGCCAAGCCCACATTCCCCGCCGCCAGATAGACGTACGGCGTTACCCATGCGGCCCATTGCGATCCGGAATCCAGATGCACAAAATCCATCGCCCGGTCCGGCTGTCCCAGCTCCAGAAACGCCCAGGCGCACGATCTGAAATCGAAGTTCCCCGGGTCCAGCGAGCGAGCGGTATTGCACTCTTGCGTCGCCTTTTCCTGCATCCCCGCATAACGCAGCACATAGCTAAGCGCGAAATGCGCATCGGCGCTCTGCGCACGCCGCTTCACCAGATCGTTCGCGGCCACGTAGGCTCGGCCTAACTCACCCCGCTCCACGCGGTTTGTGATCAAATGGCTCGCCGCCACCATGCGGTTCGGATCCAGCGCAATCGCCCGCTCGAACGCGGCATTCGAGCGCTGGAACATCTGCTCGCCGCCTCCGCCGTAATATGAATCGTAGTAGCACCTCAGCCCAAGTGCCTCCCACGCTGGCGCAAAGTTCGGGTCTTCGCCTACAACGTGTTCCAGAACTGCGATCGCATCTTTGTTCGGGCCCGGATCGTGAGGCAGGGCGAGACTATGCAGGTACAGGTCGTACGCTTCCTGACTCTTCGGGCGCGAGGCCGTGCTCAAGTCTCCTCCGGTGACGCCCAGCGCGGGCAAAAGCCCCTGCTGCACCTGCCGGCTCAGTTGCCCCTGGAGCGCAATCAAATCGTTCACCCCTGCCGTGACAGTGGCTTGCCACAGCGAGCGATCACTGGCGACGTCAATCGCCTCGAGCGTCACCGTCAACTGATCCCCTTGGCGCAGAAAGTGTCCCGTCAACAGCTTGCCCACGTGCAATTGCTGCCCCAGTTTCCGCGGATCGAAGTCCGCTTCCACATACTTCCGCGTCACCGAGGAAGGCCGCACATCCAGCGAACGCGAATAGGTCAACGCGCTGGTCAGTTCGTCCGCCAGCGCGAAGCGCAGGTAATCCACAGCGAAGTCTCCATTCAAGTTCTGCAACGGCAGCACCGCGATCGCATTTTCTTGTTCCGCGCTCGCCATCGACCGGTGTTTCAGCCAGTAGGCTCCCACCGCAGCCAGAACCGTCACCAGCAGCGCCGCCATTCCCAGAAGCAGCCAGAATTGCCAGCGGCTCCCGGTTCGGCCAAACGTCTTGCTGGCCACCCGCAGCTTCGCGACTTGCAGTCCGCTCCTTACCTGGCCGGACTCGGTCTCGCGCTTCAACTGCTGCAGGTCTGCCTTCATCTGCGTGGCGCTTTGGTACCGCGCCTTGCGGTCCTTCTCCATCGCCTTGCCGATGATGCCTTCAAGCTCGACCGGCACCTTCGGATTCAATTCTCCCGGTGGCACCGGCTTGTCATGCAGTACCGCATCCAGGGTCATCAGAGAGTTCTTGCCGGTAAACGGTTTTTTCCCCGTCGACATTTCGTACATCACCACGCCAAACGAAAACAGATCGCTGCGGAAATCGATTTCCTCGCTGCGTGCCTGCTCCGGTGACATGTATACGGCCGTCCCGGGAATCACCCCCACCGCGGTCAACGAATTGTCCGCCGCCGCTCCGTCGCTGTCGGTACCGATGTTGTGCAGCAGCTTGGCCAGCCCGAAGTCGAGCACTTTCACCTGCCCGCTGGGAGTCAAAAAAATGTTCGCCGGCTTGATGTCGCGATGCACGATGCCCTTGGCGTGCGACGCCGCCAACGCGTCCGCTACCTGGATGCTGATATCGAGCACGCGCTCCGTCTCCAGAGCATGACCCGAGATGCATTGCTTCAGGCTTTCGCCCTCCAGCTTCTCCATCACAATGAAGGGATGCCCGCCGTTATCCTCAATGCCGTGAATGGTGCAGATGTTGGGATGATTCAGCAGCGACGCCGCCCTCGCCTCCCGCGTGAATCGTTCCAGCGATTTGGGGTCGCCGGCGAGGTTGTCGGGAATGAATTTCAGTGCCACGTGCCGGCCAAGCTTCAGGTCCTCGGCTTCGTAGACCACACCCATACCACCGCCCCCGAGCTTTCCCAGGATGCGGTAGTGGGACACTGTCTGGCCAATCATGAGAGGAGCAAGCTCCCGAACGCGGTAATGTTAGGCCCGCCGGAGACTCCGGTCAACTGGACTGTCATCCGAAACGGGCGTTTTCGCCATGCCAGCGAGCTCAGGTGCAACGCCGAGCTGCTGCCCGGCCAGCATGCCGCCTTCCCGAACTGAACTACCACCCTGCCCTTTTGTGTTCCTAATCAGGTTCCAAGGCTCAAGCGGACGACTACTATGATGCTAGCACCACAGAAACATCGAAGCGACTCAAGTTATGGCGCGGATGCCCGGGAATCATTCTGCTCAGTTGGAAGAGGCAATTCGTCGTCGCGCTAAGGAACTGTACCTGCAAGCTGGAGGGCTCGAAGGCCACGACGCCGCGAACTGGCACCAGGCCGAAGCTGAAATCCTTCGCGAATCAGCCGCCGTCGGTGCTCGCCGCGCCGTCGTCGTCAACGTGCAGGGCGTGGTCTACACCGGGGAATATGAATCCGCTTCCGCCAACGGCTACACCGCCGGCGAATGGAAGCCCGGCGACCCCGTTCCCATCCGCCTCGCCGGCGACAAGCTCTACCTCCGCCGCCGCAACGGGCAGGAACTGAAAACCACCATCGTAAAGAGAATCGGCTAGCGATCTACGTCTATTCGCGGTTTTCCGGCCACAGCCCCGCCGACGCTCCTACCCACTCCATATTCCGATTGTGATCCACGCCCATCATCAGCCCACGCCCCATGCGAATGATCGTCATCGCCGCCTGCAACTTCTCCAGCCACACATACATCACTCGCACTTCCGCTTTCGTCTCGCCAAACGGAGTCTCGATCAACGGCTCAAAATGCAGCCGCTCCTGCAGAATGTACTCCCCGCGCTTCTCCGCCGGAATCGCCTCGATATCCTCTTTCGTCGGCGCAATCACCACCCCCAGCCCGGCAAACGAATACAGCGGCTTCAGCGCGTAGTTCTGCAAGTCGTCGGGAATCCGCTCCAGCCGGTCGAGGAACCAGGTCTTCGGAACCGATTCATGCCGCAGATACGGAATGGAAAACTTGCTGATCCGGAAATACCAGTTCGGATGCCCCGCCCACTCCACGTCAAGATCGTCGCGCCAATCGAATCCAAGCTTCACCTTCTTGCGCTGCAATTCGTCGACAATCGCGCGGTTATAGATCCGCCGGATCGGCACCCGGCCTCCATTACGCTCGTAGTAAAGCTGGCGTCCGTGCTTCCTGATCGCCTCAATATCGACCGTCCTCACTCCCAGCATCTTTTCGGTCGCCAGGAAATCCGGCAGCGTCTTCTGTTCTTGCGGGCGAATCTCCATCAAAATCACGTTTTCGGGATCATGCGTGCCTACGATCGCCGACCGCAAGAGCTCACGATAAGTTCTTTCATCGAGGCCGCCGAGGAAGAAACGCAATCCCTTCCCGCCTTCGAATCTGTCCAGGCCATAGACATCGATGTAGCTTTGCGCCATCGCCACCTGATACGCATAGAGGGAAGGGAAGGCCTGCAACTCCACCAGCTTCGGCTGCAACGCGCCGTTGGCATCGCGCACCAGTCCGAAATCCACCTGCACAAACAGAGGGCGCGCCGGCTCATTCGGAACGCGAAATTCCGCCGGAATCGTCGCACTCGACCGGGCGATATACTCCGGACTCTCGACCAGTTGCCGGATCAATACCTTCCCATCCTCCACCATTCGATCCAGAAGCGACTTGGGAAAGAAGCAGGGAGTCTCCGACAATCGGAACTGTACATGCGTTCCGCAAACGTCCTCGATCCGCCGCAAAAATTTCTGATATTTGCCGGGAGTGAAGCCGGCGTTGAATTGTTTTCTGAAGGAGGGAATCATAGCGGAAGCGATGATGATGGAATATCACTCGCGGATTTCCATATTGCGAATGAGCCCGTCTTCTATCGAATATACGTGTTCGACCATCCGATCCAGAAGGGTATTTCCATTAAGATCGCGGACTACCTGGTGAACTCCGACCACCACTCGGCCGGTCGCGTCCACGTTGAAACTCACAGGCTCGACGTGCGGATCGATGATGCGCGGCGTCCAATACTCCCGCACTCCAGCCCGGCCATGAACCGTGCCACCTTCCATGCCGTTCGGCCACTCCACATCAGGCTGCATGGCCGCTAGGGCGCCGTCGATGTTGCGAGCGTTAAAAGCCTCGTAAGTCTTGCGGAGCACAGCAACTTTGGATTCTTCGACAATCACGATCCGAAACGCGCCGCCCTACGCCTCCACCAAAAACTTACCATCCTGCATGATCTGCTCGTCGTCCACCCAGATGTTGAATTTCCTTCCCACAACATCAATATGAGTCGACGAATCCCACTCCGCGCCGGTATGCGCCCCGTAAGGATTTCCGAAGGCAATATGCACTCCGGGGTATTTCTCATCCTGCAGAATTTGCCCAATCACGTCTTTCAAGTCGATATTCGTTCCGATGGCAAATTCGCCCACGCGGTCGCTGTTTTCATCCGTGTGCGTGTACTTCCAGAAATCGTCTTCCAGTTCGCGATTCTCCGAGTGCGCTTCGGTCAGCCGGTTCTTCTTCACGCGGATGGTCAGCGGAGTCTCGCTTAAATTGCCAAACTTTGCGCACAAATAATCGCCCACCACGCCGTCGATCACGAAGGTTCCGTTCACTTCGCCGGGCGTGGTGAAAATCTCCCCGCCCGGAAGATTCCCCCACTTCTCTGGAGTAATGATTCCGCTGGTCTTCAGCCAGCGGTAATTGTGATTCAAGTCGGCGGTCAGGTCAGTTCCGGCGGCCGTCTTCGCCCGCACCCGGCTCGCATTGCGCACCATGGCCACAACTTTCGCGCTGAGCCGGTCCACCTTTTGAAAATCGGCGCGCATTCCTTCCAGCATGATCTGCCGGTTGATGTTCACCATGTGCGCGTGCCGTATCTTGCGCCGGTTGACCACGTCCGTCATCTGCATGCGCGTGCGCAGTTCACCCCTCTGCGCCTGCACCGCAAAGATCGAAACCTGGCTGGTCTCCAAATCGTCGAGCACTTCGCGCGGCAAATCTCTCAGCGGACGCTCCGCCAAATCCTCCAGTACCCATGCGCGGTACGGCGACCCTAGTTCATCGAGCTCATGCGCGATCGCCGCAGCAATCTCAAGTGTGGCCTCATCGGTGATGACGCAAACTTTCTCCTCCGACTGCACCCGCAGGCATACCCGCACCGCATTGCGCGCCCCAACCGAAAATTCCGGATCAAACGCAATGTGATTGGAACGGTTGCCCCATCCTTCCCGCGTTCGTTGGGGGTGGCCGGGGATTTTGACCTGGCCTACGGCCTTGACTCCCTCGACAGGATTACTCATTACCCTACTTTCCTCACCGCAGCCGGCTCGTCTTCTTCCAGGCCGGTCTCCGTCTCTTCAATTGCATAGTCGACAACTTTCTTCAAGTCCCCCGTTTCCTGATACACGCGCAACTGCCGGTCCGCGCCGCTGCCTCGCTCGAGCATGGTATGGATGTAGTTCAACTCCTCGCGCGAGTCGAGTTCATCCACTACGTCGTCCACAAACTCCAGATACTCGAGAATCAAATCCCGCGCCGGCACTTCCGTCTGCTTGCCAAAGTCGATCAGCTTTCCGTCCATCCCATAGCGTGCCGCGCGCCACTTGTTTTCCATGAGAAGAGCGCGCCGGTACAAGCGGAATCCCTGGTTCGCCGTATGCAGCTTATACAGCTTCGCCACCGTCGCCTGAATCAGAGCCGCCAGCGCAATCGTCTCATCCGCGCGCATCGGGATATCGCACACCCGGAACTCAATCGTATTGAAGAACGGATGTGGCCGGATGTCCCACCAGATCTTCTTTGCATTATCAATACAATTGGTTTTGATCAGCAGCTTGATGAAATTTTCGTATTCACCCCAGCTGGGAAAGTAATCCGGAATATTGGTCCGAGGAAATTTGTCGAATACTTTGCACCGGTAGGACTTCAGCCCGGTGTTCATCCCCAGCCAGAACGGCGAATTGGTCGAAAGTGCCAGCAGGTGCGGCAAGAAATACCGCGCATGATTCATCATGTGGATCGCCGTTTCGCGATCCTCGATCCCGATATGCACGTGCAAGCCAAAAATCAGATTCGCCCGCGCCACCAGCTGCATGTCCTCGACAATATGCTTGTACCGGTCGTCGGGATAAATCTCCTGTACCCGCCAGTCCGCAAACGGATGCGTCGCCAGCGACGCCACCCGCAGCCCGTTCTCCTTGGCCAGCTTTACAATATCGCGCCGCAGCTCTTTTACCTCTGCTTTGGCTTCCTTGATGTTGCTGCACACGCCAGTCCCAACTTCCACCACCGACTGGTGCATCTCGGCCTTCACCCGCTCCTGCAGCAACAGCTTGCCCTTTTCCAGCAGCTCGGCGTGAATATGCGACCGCAGATCCCGCGTCTCCGGATCGATCGTCTGATATTCCTCTTCGATCCCGATATTGAAAGTAGGCTTCATAATGCTGCGTGGCGCGGGCGCCCTCGTCCGTGAAATCTACAGGACTCCCAATCCCCGATTTCGCATTCATTTGCGAAGGGCGGGCAAATCAAGCCATAACAGTATAACAATCAGGCTAGGAAGGGATAATCAGAAACTGTGGTGCTTCTGGAACCAGGACAACCACATGAAAAGGCCCACAAGAAGAAGCATCAATCCACTCAGGCAGATGGATAGGATGGAGAACAAGCTGCGCATCCAATGTCCGGGCGCAAATGCCCGAAACAGCAAGACGATCCCGGTTACCTGGCCAATAAGAATCGCGCAGACACCCCACACCACGAACAACTCGGTCAGGCCGCCCGCGACAGCGCCAATGCCGGTAGCTTTCTGCCTCGAGATGCCGATGAGGGCGTTTGCAAGTCCGATCCCGATCGGGATCCACGGCACCCACGCCAGCGCCACACCCCAAAGAAAGCGTTTCTTCTTTACGTCGTCCACTGAATCTCCGGATGGCTAGTCCCTGCCTTGGGGGCCGAAGCCATTCCTACTTCGCCACCTTCCCCCGCTTCCGCTCCGCTACCCAGCCCGGCTCGCCCTTGCGCTTGTCTTTCGCCGGAGTCCCATTCAGAAACCCAGACCACCGCAACTCCTGCGCCGGATTCTCCCCGCTCATCGCCATCTTCACTGCCATCTCCGCCACTGCGTTTACAATCCAGTCAAAATTTTCCTGCCCCACCGACGTAATCTCCGCATCCGGCGCCGGATTCAGAAAATCAATCGCATAAGGCACTCCAACCTCCACCGCAAACTCCACCGTGTTCAAGTCGTAGCCCAGCACGCGACACAGGGTCAGAGCATCTTTTTCAATCCTGGCCCGCAAGGCCTCTGATGACGGCGGAGGGTTCCCCTTCACATAGCGCTCATGATGCGGCGCCCGCGGGTCGTACTTCATGATATGTACTTTTTCCTGACCAACCACATAACACCGGTAATACTCTTCAAACACCACGCCATGTTGCAGCGTCATGCACAAATCGCCGGTCTGGTTGTAGTGCTGGAAAAATTCCTCCGGAGAATGCACGTGATAAACGTGCTTCCACCCACCGCCGGAATAAGGCTTCAGAAAAGCAGGGAAGCCGACGTAATCGAACAGCTCCTGCCAGTTCAACGGATAAATCAGATTCCGCATCGACAGATCGGTCGTGCCCTCGGGATGCTTGTTATGCGGCAGAATCACCGTCGGAGGAATCGCGACGCCCAGCTTGTGCGCCAGCGCATAGTTAAAAAACTTGTCGTCCGCCGTCCACCAGAAAGGATTATTGACGACAATCGTTCCGTGCAGCACCGCATTCTTCAAATAGGCCCGGTAGAAGGGAATATCCTGCGAGATGCGGTCAATGATCACATCATATTTCTTGGGCTCATCCATCCTAATTCCGCCGATCTTCACAAACTCGGCCTCGACCCCCTCGATGCCCATCGAGTTAACCTTCTCCACCACCGCCGGCGGAAACGTATTCTCCATGCCAAACAAAATTCCAATCTTCTTCACGACGCAATCTCCATTTCTAAGTTGTCATCCTGAGCGGAGTGACTGCTTCGCAAAGCGAAGCAGTTACGCAGTCGAAGGATCCCTACTCTCTCGATCGCTCGATGCGTACGACCAACGACTAACGACGGTTCTAAAAATACTTCCCCGCCATCCTCTGCCAAAGCGGCCAATCGTGTTTCGAGTTATCTCCGTAAACATCCAGCCAGTGCGGCACGGCCTTGCCATTCAGAATCGCCGACAACTTCACGTTCTGGTCCAGACACATGTCCCAATCCGCCGATCCCAACACAATCTTCATCTGCCGGTAGCGGCTCAGGAACCAGTCATCGTGCTGATTCGGCAAATAATCTATCGGGCAATTGAAGTAGCAGTCGTCGTCATAATATCCATCCAGAAACTGATGGATATCAAACGCCCCGCTCATGCTCACGCAGTGCGTCACCACATCCGGATGCTTAAAGGCAAAATTCACCGCATGATAAGCCCCAAAGCTGCAGCCCGTTATCGCCAGCCGCGGCATTTGATTCTTCCACCGGATGAACGGCAGAAACTCATGCAGAATGTAGCGCTCATATTGCAAGTGCCGCAGCACGCGCACCCGGGGGTGAACGCCTTTGTTGTACCAGCTTTCGGTATCGACGCCATCCGGGCAAAACACCTGCAGTTCGCCGCGCTCAATCTTTGGCGCCAGCACGCCAATCATCCCGCGGTCTTCATATTCGAAGAACTTTCCCATGGAGGTCGGAAACACCAGCAGCGGCGTTCCCGCATGTCCGAAGACCAGAGCCTCCATGTCCCGGTTCAGTTCCTGGCTGTATCCCTTGTGATATTCGCGATTCATTTGTCGGAGTTCGGCAGACGAAGTATCTTACCTGAACGGGGGCGCTTCACCCCACTTTTGTGCTCGGCCTTGCCCGCTCTGAGCCCCGCAAAATGATATCGTGATACGAGATATGTTGGGGAGGCTTGCTAAACTCGTTCCGCGCTCCGCCCCCGTCATCCTGCTCGTGCTCACGCTCGCCGCAGTTAGCGGCTTCGCTGCCGTGAGCCATCTTGTCTCCCGCTACAACGCCAACCAGCAGGCCCGCGGGCGTAAACTATACGCGCAAGGGCAGTCTGCCGCCGCAGCCGGTCGCTACGTCGACGCGATCGAGGCCTTTCGCGCTGCCCTTACCTGCGATCCTACGAACTCGCAGTACCAGCTCAGCCTGGCCCGCGCCTTGCGCGACAGCAATGATCCCCGTTTACTGGATGAGGCTGAATCCTACCTCGTGGCCCTCTGGCAGCGTGCCCCGCAGGATGCCGCCGTAAATCTCGCTCTCGCGCGTGTCGCCGCCCATCGCGGTTCTATAGACGACGCCACTCGTTACTATCACAACGCCATGTACGGAGCGTGGAACTCTGATCCCGATGCCAACCGCAACCGGGCTCGCGTTGAACTCATCCAGTTCTTGCTCGCGCAAAAAGCCTCGGCACAGGCTGAATCCGAGATCATGGCTCTCGCTACTGCCTTGCCTCCAGACCCCGCCTCGCATCTGCAGGCCGCGCAACTTTTCACGCAAGCCCACGACTATGCCGGGGCTCTATCGCAATATGAGGAAGTCCTCCGCCTGAGTCCCGATAACACGGCTGCGTTAGCTGGCGCTGGAGAAGCCGCCTACCGTTCCGGCAACTACCCTGCCGCCCAACGCTACTTGCACGCCGCGGCCAACGTCAATCCGCAGGATGCCGAGGCCCGCCAGTTGCTCGCCACGACTGACCTCGTTCTCAGCGCGAATCCCTTCCACAGCCATGTTTCCGATGCCGAACGGAACCGTCGCATCACGGCCGCCTTCGTCCAAGCCGAAAACCGCCTGACCGAGTGCGCCCAGCAAACCGGCGTTGATCTCAAAGCCGCTGCCACTTCCCCCGCATCCCCGCTTCTCAGCCTGCAGTCGCGCTGGACCGCCACCAACCCGGACCTGGCTCACCTCCGCTCCCCCGGAGAAACCGACCTGCCCGATGCTGTCATGGACGTTGTATTCCAAATCGAACAGCAAACCGCTTCCATCTGTGGCCAGCCTCAAGGCTTCGATCTGGCGCTGCTCCTGATCTCTCAAAAACGTGAGGCGCTGAGTCAATGAGCAATCTGGCTTCTAATGCGCCACCTGCGCCTGGGTCGCAGATGCCCTCCTCGTATCTCCAGGCTCCGCGCCGCTTGTTTTCTACGCTCGAGGGCGTCTTTAACGAAGAGGTTTTTTTTCTCATTCTCTCGGTCTTCATCGGAATCTTTTCCGGCTTAGCCGTCGTCTGCTTTCGTCTTGCCATTGATTGGACGCACCTCGCACTGCTCGGTCCGCTCCCGCAAACGCACACCTGGCGGCTATTCGCCGTGCCGGCGCTCGCCGGGCTCGTGGTTGCCGCGCTGGTGCTGCATGTATTCCCCGGCATCCGCGGCAGTGGAGTCAATCAGACCAAGGCGGCTCTTTACATCTTCAATGGCTTCATCCCTTTTCGTACTGCTATCGGAAAATTCATTTGCGCGGGCCTCGCCATCGGTTCCGGTCAATCGCTCGGCCCCGAAGATCCTTCTCTCCAGATTGGAGCCAGCATCGCCTCCGCCCTCGGGCGCCAGCTGCAAATCTCCCGCGAGAAGGTTCGCCTCATGGCTCCGGTCGGGGCCGCAGCGGGCCTGGCCGCCGCCTTCAACGCGCCTATCTCCGCGGTTCTCTTCGTTATCGAAGAGGTCATCGGACGGTGGAGCGCCGGCATCCTCGGCTCCGTCGTTCTCTCGGCGGTTTCAAGTGTCGTGATCGTGCGCTGGTTCCTTGGCAGCGAACCGCTGTTCCGCATTCCCGTCACCACCTTCAAGCGTCCCAGCGAACTCCTTGCTTACGCCGTCCTCGGGATCGTCGGCGGCCTGGCCTCGGTTATATTTGCCAAGTCGATCTCCTATCTGCGTCCTCGGCTGAAAGCTCTGCCCCGTTGGACGCAATATTTTCAGCCGGCCCTTGCCGGACTACTCGTTGGACTTATTGCTTTCCTCGGCGCTCCGCAAGTCATGGGCGCCGGTTATGATTCCATGGACCAGGCGATGCATGGGCAGTTCGGTTGGAAATTTCTTGCCATCCTCGCCGTGCTCAAAATTCTCGCGACGACGTTTTCTTTCGTGAGCGGCACTCCCGGAGGCATGTTCGCGCCTACGCTGTTCATCGGAGCCATGCTCGGCGGCGCTGTCGGCGATATCGAACGTCTTCTCTTTCCTCACCTCACTGGGTCGACTGGAACCTATGTCCTAGTCGGCATGGGCGTGCTCTTCGCGGGTTTCCTTCGTGTTCCCATGACCTCCGTCTTCATGGTGCTCGAAGTCAGCGGCAACTACGAGATCATCGTTCCCGTCATCGTGGCAAATACTTTCTCCTATCTTGTCTCCCGCAGCCTGCAAAGTATCCCGATCTTCGACCTGCTCACCCGCCAGGACGGGCTCATCCTGCCGTCGCTCGAAGAAGACCGCGAAGAAGCTATCCTCCGCGTAGAAGACGCGATGCTCCCCGTTCCCAAGACGATCCTCAGCGCCCAGGATTACGTTGACGCCAGTGCCCGCCGGGTGCAGGACTCCACCGACTCAACTTTCCTTGTCCGTATGCACCCCAGCGGCTGGAATATCATCAGCCGCGACCTGCTCCAACGTCTTTTCCGCGAAGGTAAAGGCGAACACACGCTCAGCTCCATTCTTCCCGCTCAATCTCTGCCCAGTCTTTATCCCGATCTCCCGCTTGATTCGGCGCTTCGCTACGTGAACGACTATCCGCTTGTGCCCGTGGTGAATCGCGCCAACTCCCGCCAAATCGAAGGCGTGGTCTCGCGCGACTCCGTGTTTCAGAAATACGGCAGCAAGCGCGCGATTCAGGTACCCAGCGCGAACTGACTTGCTGCGCGGTCTTTGTGCCTACAAATAAAAATCCGCTCCGTGAGAAGCGGGTTAGTCGATTGCGCCATTCTGCGGAGCGATTCCTTATCCACGCTCACGCCGCTGCGCAGGGCGTGACTCCGCCCCTACTGCGGAGCCGCCAGCTTATATCCCTCATACTTAACGATCTCGCGCAAATGCACAGGCGCGGTCTTGAACCGCAGCGTGTCATCCGAGCGCGTATACGCTGGAAACCAGTGTCCATCCACCTGCTGCCGATAGGTCACAAACGTTGGATGCAGCTCGGGGCGCTGACCCTTCTTCACTTGGACCTTCTCAGGACCGCTTTTTCCGCACGCCTTCACAATCTGAAAATCCTGCGCGTCCACCCAGATTCGGCCTTCGAAGTAGCGCTTGCCATTTTCTTGTTTTTTCGGTTCTACGTGAAACTGGTAGGTGTCGAGGTCGTCAACGTGCTGCTGCCCGGCATAGGTCAGGTTGTACTGCTGCAGATCTTCGCTGGTCAGCACCAGGGGCATGAAGGTGCGGACGTCTTCCACGTCTTCCTGCGTTAGCTGAATCCCGTGCAACGAAGGCTGCTCGGCGAACGTGACCTGTTCTTGCCGTCTGCCCTTCTCGTCATAGGAAACGGTCGTCACTTCGTGAAACTCTCCTGTCACGTCTTTACCGACGAGAGTCTGCAGCAGCACATCCTGTTTGAAGGTGTAATGCCGCCGCGCCTCCTTGGTCGCGGTTTCGGCCGCGCCAAACTTCTGGATCACGTCCTGCACGCTCATCGTCTTCGGCGGAGCGAAATCCAGCAGCCCGTTTCCTGCCTCGCAATCGGTCTGCCCCCAGGCAGTCTGCAACAGAACACACAGGAGAAGAGCCAGAACGGTTCCTGAGAGAACCACGCGCAATCCCATGCTATCGCCTCGTCTTACTTCCTAGGCTGCCATCCTTAACAAAATAAGTTACTTACGAAACCCGTCCGCGCTATCTTAATGGATGCGTTTGCACCCGGTTTGTTGCCGTTGATCCGACTTCCACATATGTGCAAATTCTTATCACTAGGCGCTTGCCGGTTGCCTGTAACTCGAATCGCCTGCGCTTCCGTTTGGTATGCCGATTGCCTTACCATCACCGGAAGCCGCGCTAGACGGGCATTCCACCGGTTCTTTCACCTAAAAATGCAATTTCCCCCGGACAGGATCAACCAATGAAGATCAATTTTATGAAGACTGCAATCTGCGCTCTCTGTTTTCTCGCCTTTTTCTGCGTCACCAGCGCCTTCGCGCAAAACGCGCCGGTGCTCACAAACATTCCTCAGCCGCTTCAGATGGCGGAGCACGTCGAGCATGCCTCACAGCATTCGATGGCGCAAGAGTCCAGCTTACTGGGCGCCTCTTCTTACACCTACGCCAAAGGCGAACAACCGCTGGCCGACCTCGGAACCCTACCCTACGAAACTCCGCTCGGTGATGTCGCCCGCGCCTACAGAAAAGAACACGCATCTGCCGCAAAAGCTGTGATCGTTCTCGACAAGTAACTGCAAATCGGGTTGCGGGAATCCCAGCAATCGCTCGTGAAACGGGATTCCCGCACCGCTCACCCCGTTGCGGATTTCGCGAAGCGTTGGCGGCCGTCTCGCCCCGTTTTCTCTCGCGTCCTACTCGCCCGCTCCCACCATCAGAACCGGCGTCGTGGGCACAGGCGATCCGGCCTCGTTCTCCACGGTGATCGCGAAGGTTCTGGCTTCGGCTCCCACTGGCAGCGGAGGATTCACCACACTCGCATTTCCGCGCGCATCGGGCTTGAACACCCCTGCCGGAATCGGAGCCCCGCTCGCCGGAATCAGCCACAACTCATAAGCCTTCTGCGGCGGCAACGGCGGCATATTGTTCGCCAGGAAAACCAGGCTGCCCCGGCTCCGCAAATAAAACGCCTTGCCTTGCGGCTGCGGAGGAGCCTTTGCCGCGACCAACGTCACGCGCTGCGCGTCCGGCTCAAGAATCGGCGCGGCGAGGCGGCGCAGCTCTTCCAGTTCGCGACGGTTCTGCGCCGCCCGGGAGCTCGCCGATATCAAATTCTGCCGCAATGCCGAATTTTCCTGCCACAAGGACAGGGCGAAGATCACTACTGCCGCTGTCGCCGCCCACCCCAGCCATCCCCACCACGAGCGCCTCTGCGAAGCTTCGACCATCCTGGGCAAGCGAGGCTCCCGCGCCACGGCATCCAGCAGCCGTTGTCGCGCCCGCTGTGGCGGCCGAGGCCCCGTCGCGGAAAGCGCCAGCAACGCGGTGTCGCCGCGCAACTGCTCCAGCTCCAGCCGGCACGCCGCGCAGCTCGCCAGGTGCTCATCGACCCGAGCGCGATCTTCACCCTGCAGCGCATCCAGCGCGTACAGTGCAAGATCTTCCGCGTATCGTTCGTGTTCGCTCATCGCCCAGCCAAACTCAGTTTCCTTGCTCCTATGTGGGGACAGCCGCCCTCGGCTGTCCGCAGAGCGCAGCTCCGCTCCTGCTCAACTCTTAATTCTCAATTCTGAAACGCCTTCCGCAGCGCGATCAAACCCGCGCGAATCCGCGTCTTCACTGTCCCCAGCGGTTCTCCAGTCTTGTTCGCGATCTCAGAATGGCTCATGCCTTCCCAATAGGCCATTTCGAGCGCGCTACGCTGTGCGGGAGCCATGCTTCCCATGACCCCGCGCACTTTTTCCGCTGCCCGCGTCCGCTCCGCGTCTGCCGCGAGGTCGGGCGCAACCGACAACACCACATCCTCGATGTCCGTTTCGGGCCGCCGTTTTCTGAGGGAGTCAATCGCACGATTGCGGGTGATCACAGCCAGCCAGCTTCCCAGACTGCCGCGCGCCGCATCGAAAGCGCCCGGCCTGCGCCACAATTGGAGGAACACTTCCTGCAGCACATCTTCGGCCGCTCCCGTGTCGCCCAGCACCCGCAGGGCGACAGCGTACACCACCGACGAATAGCGGTCATAGAGCTCCGCCATGGCCCCTTGGTCGCCGGACTTCAAGCCCATCACCAGGGCCAGATCCGCCGAACTGCCTTGTGGTTGCGGACTCGACAAGCGCCAGGTCTCTTCCTTGTATGAAGTACGCAAAATGAACCACAGCGGATTTCCCGCACCCGTTTCGAAAGCTTCAGCCGCGCCGCAGAAGCCGGTATATGAACTACTGTTTCGACCCGCTCAGCATATTCGGTCTCACTGGGTCAACTTGATAGCCAACTGACGCTCCGCCTGCGTCATCTGGCCCCACACTTTCTGAAGGTCGTCCTGCAGCGCCTGATCGTCAGGCTCTTTGTGCAACGCGAGCGCAAACCAGCGATAGGAGGTCGGCAAGTCGCGTGGAACACATGAGCCTGTCGAGTACAGCGCACCCAGTGAAATCATTGCCTTTGCGTTCGACTGTTCCGCCGCGCTCTTTAACGCTCTCATTCCGCGATCGCAGTCCTGGCGCACTCCGTTGCCGTAGATAAGACGTTCAGCCTCCGCCACGGGATCCACTGGCCTGGCTGGCAGCTTTGCGGGCGAGGGTTTGTGAATCGGAATCTTCGAAGTAGGAGTGGCCGGTGTCTCCGCCGGGTTCGCTTCTGTAGTCGGAGGAGGCACGGCATTTTGTGACGGCGAGTCCGCCGGCGCGCTGGAATTGCTCTCCTGCGCTGCAGGAGTCGTCTGCGAAGGAGTAGCCGCCTCAGCGCTCTGCGAAGCAGCACTTGGCGATGAAACTGGCCCGGTGCCTGCCGGGGTACCCGGCAGAGTACCCTGAGATGGATTCGACTGCACCGTACCAGAAGCCGTTGGCGCCACCGCCGTCGCGCCGTCTGTGGCCGGAACGCTCGCTGAACCAACCGTGCCAGCAGGCGCAGTTGTACTGCTCGGATTCGCCGCCCCATTCGGGCTCCCCGAAGCTGCACCGTTTTGTGCGCCTTCCGAGGTCGGTGCCGCCGCCAGCTTGGTGCCGTCGCTATTCAGCCAGGCGAAGCCTCCCTGTTTCCAGTGCAGGTAGCCGAATCCCGCGGCTAAGACCAATGCGGCCAAAACCAAAACGAACTTGCCCCGCCCCCGCTTCGGTTCTTCCTCATCATCTTCGAGAAGATAGTCGACGCTTGAAGAGGACTGCAAAGCATCGCGCCCCGGGTCCGCCGGCTTATTCAAACCCAGAAAAGATGGTCCTGTGATTATCGGTTCGGAGCTCGCCTTAACATAGCTTGCTCTGACATTGATCGACGAAAGCACCGCCGGACTCCGCTCCGCCGTCACGCCGCTCGCTGCTGCTGGTGCAGACGCTTCCCTCGCAACCGGCCTCGCAGTTTCTTTCTGCACCGGAGCCGCCACGGCTCTGGCCGCGGCAACACTTCCCGTGGGTCGAGCAGCCGGCCCTGGCCCGGATGCCTGCGCTACCGCCTGCGCTTTTGCGATGAGCGGCGCTCCGCACATTCCGCAAAAACGGTTGGTTTCGGAATTCTCATTGCCGCAACGTCCGCAGCGCACACTCCCTCCTTGCATACTCAGACTTCTAGAATACCTCCGCGACCCCCTCTCTCGCGAGTACTGCCTGAGGCGCTGCCCCTCCTCAACCTCAGGGCAGGCTTTCTTTGCGAAACGCCTGCGAAGGGAAAGATTCTTCCAGGGTTTCGCGTTGCGACCGAGGTTTGTATTCCGTTCTTTGGATTCAGAAGCAGAGTGTGCAAAACGCGAGCCAAGCGCCCTTAATTCAGCGGAGCAACGGAGGGGTCGCTCAAAGCAATCAACTTGCCCAGCGGATAGTCTTCTTGCGTGAGGGGAGTCTCGGGCTCGGAATTGAGAATGGTCAGCACATCGCCGCTGTGGACTCCGCGCAGGAGCAGTCGATCCCCCTCGATGCCAACGACTCGATACTTCTCGTCGAAGATCTCACTTTTCCCCATGGCCTTTGGATGCCAAGTCCCACCTCAACGATGCCAGCCTTCTCGCGGGAACGCAACCAAGCATTTAGAATGAAGCACCTGCGCTTTCCCAAATCTGAAAGGCACCCAAATTGAAACGAACCCGCTCTCGGAAATCTGCTCTTTCCCAGCTGCGCACCGAACAGTCCAATGCGTCTGCTCATGACCTCGACTGTAAATCCTCGTTGGAAATTGCTCGCCTAATCAATAGCGAAGATGCGACCGTAGCCGGCGCCGTCGCCCGCGTTCTGCCGCAAATCGCCCGCGCTATCGATCTCGTCGCCGCCGCTCTTCGGCGCGGAGGACGCCTCATCTACGTCGGCGCAGGCACCAGCGGACGGCTCGCCGCCCTCGACGCCGTCGAGTGCCAGCCGACTTTCAATACCGATCGTGTTCAGTTCATCATCGCCGGAGGCGCCAAGGCTCTAGCCTCCGCGTCCGAAGTCAGCGAAGACGATGTCAAAGCCGGACGCGAAGAAATGTCCCGACGCAAACCAACCAAGCATGACGTGATCCTCGGCATCGCCTCCAGTGGACGCACTCCCTTCACCGTCGCCGCCGTTTCCGAAGCTCGCCGCCGCGGCGCCCGCACCATCGCTCTCACTTGCAATCCCAACTCTCCACTCGAGCGCACCGCGCACTTCGCCATCGTTACCCAAGTTGGTCCCGAAGTCCTCGCCGGATCGTCCCGCATGAAGGCCGGTACTGCCCATAAGATGGTGCTCAACATGATCTCCACTGCAGCCATGACTCGCCTCGGCTACGTTTATGGCAACCTGATGGTCAACGTCGCCCCGAAAAACTCCAAACTGCTCGAGCGCGCCATAAGAATTCTCGAACAAGCCACTGGAGCCGACCGCGAATCCGCAGCAGGCGCTCTAACGGCCTCCGGCAATCGCACCCCCGTCGCGTTAGTAATGCTGGCCGCCAATTTGACCCGAAGGAAGGCAACCGCCGCTCTGAAGGAAGCAAAAAATAACGTCCGCCAGGCAATCACATTGGCGGCGAAATAATCACCCTTGCAAAATCCTGCATATTGCGCGGGCACTGCGATTTCAGTATTCTTCTCCCGCCTCCCCAAAGGTTCTGCTCCGCAGCACCGGGCCCCTTCGTCTGATCGGCAAGTCCGTGCACGCCAAATTTTCGTTGAGGAGAACCCCGCCCATGCCGCACTCTACCATCGCCCGCAGCACTCACCGCCCCCTGGCAATCGGCATCGCAGCTACAGCTTTGCTCTGCCTCGCCACCGTGTCCGCTTCCGCGCAGACCGAGACCGTGCTCTACAGCTTTCAGCCCACCAACGATATTTCGTCATCCTATTCTTCGTTGGTGTCTGATAGCGTAGGTAATCTCTACGGCACTGCGCTTTCTGGCGGCTCCGGATGCGCCCAATCCAATTGCGGAGGCGTCTTCCGCCTGTCTCCGCCCACCGCCCCAGGAGGCTCATGGACCGAAACTATCCTTTACAATTTCGGATCAATTCTCAATGACGGTGTCGCTCCTCGCGGCGCGCTTGCCGTGGACCAGCATGGCAATCTCTATGGCATCACGAGTGGCGGTGGAACCTACGGCTACGGAACAGTCTTTGAATTGTCGCCACCTGCAAACCCCACCGGTGCCTGGACTGAATCGATTCTGTACAACTTCAAGCTCGGCACGGCCGACGGCAGCAGCCCCGTCGGAGGCGTCGCCATTGACGCAAACGGCAATCTCTTCGGAACCACTACGTCAGGCGGCCCCGGATATTGCTACGGCTATCCCGGTGCCTGCGGCACAGCCTTTGAACTCTCGCCTCCGCCAAAAAAGGGCGCTCCATGGAAGCGCACAATTATTCATGCCTTCGGCAGCGGCTCCGATGGTTCTTATCCGTGGTCGGCGCCCGTAGTGGGGGCGGGCGGCGTTCTCTACGGTACTACGGCAGGAGGCGGTATTTTTTCCTGCGGTCTCGATGGTGAGCCCCAGGGTTGCGGTGTTGTCTACCAGTTAACCCCTCCGGCGTCCGCTGGCGAAAAATGGACAGAGTCGATTTACAGATTGCCCTCCGAGCTAGCTGGCGCAATGTTTCTGGGCGGCGTGGTTCAAGGCCGTAAGGGCTTCTTATATGCCTCCATTTATGCGGGCGGCCCAGGAGAAAACTGCCTGGACACCACATCCTTCCCCATCGGATGCGGAGGGATTCTCGAACTGGCTCCTCCCGCTCCGGGAAACAGCAAGTGGCACGTCAGCACCATCTACACCTTCACCGGCCTTACCGATGGAGCTTTCCCCCTGGCCTCGCTCACCATCGACAGTTCAGGAAATCTGTATGGAACAACCGGCTCCGGAGGCGGACTCGGCAATTGCACTGGCGCAGTTTTCGCCTACGCCACAGGCTGTGGCACGGTTTTCAAACTCACGCGTCCAAGCTCGCCGGGGGGCCCTTGGACGGAAACCACCCTCCATGATTTCTCGGGCGGCAGCGATGGCCTCCAACCCTGGGGAACCCTGCTGCTTAGCGGAGGCGTACTTTACGGCACCACTCCCTGGGGCGGTTACAACAACGGCATCAATGGTCTCGGAACCGTTTATAGCGTGGTTCCGTAGTCTCCACAAAATCGGATGCCCCATTTCTCGCGCGTTCCCTCGCGAGAAGTGGGGATTTTGACCTTCGTTCCAACCGACGCTCCGCACTAGAAATATCCTGGACCAGCATTTCCATCTGGCATATACTATTGTATATGCCAAAGCCGTCCACCTCCAGCCAGTCAACCATGCAACGTAAAGCGAAAATTTTCATGAATAATCGGAGCCAGGCCGTACGCTTGCCCAAGGACTTCCAGTTCAAAACCGAGGAAGTCTTCATCCGCAAGGAAGGCAGCGACGTAGTTTTGTCACCTCGCCCGGCCGATTGGTCGTCCTACCTGGCCGAGGGCCCAGTGGCTTCGGCGTCCTTCATGGAAGGCGTCGAAGACCTGCCGCCACAAGAGCGCGAGCCCTGATGCCGCGCTACATGCTCGACACCGACACCTGTTCCTACATCATGCGTCGTTCGCACGACGCGGTTCTAAGACGGCTCGCGAAGGTCCCCGTCAGCGACGTGTGCATTTCAGTGATCTCAAAGTCAGAACTCTTGTACGGGGTCGAAGTGTCCCCAAAGCCCCGGCAGGATGAAGCGGCGCTCGACGCTTTTCTGCGCCATGTTGAGGTTCTGGATTTCCCCGACGAGGCGGCTTCCCATTACGCTAAGATTCGCGCTGACCTGAAAGCGCGTGGCACGATGATCGGAGCCAACGATCTGCTGATCGCCGCCCACGCTCGCAGCGCGTGCCTGACCCTGATCACCAACAACACCCGAGAATTTCGGCGAGTGTGCGAGTTATCGATCGAAAATTGGACAACGGGTGCTTAACAAGTGTCGTCATTCCAACACACGAGCGCAGCGAGCGCGGAGGAATCTGCTTCTCGTAGTGTGAATCCGTATCCACTAGTCCGTACCCTCCCGATTACTCATCCCGCTACGATTCCCCGCTAAAATAAGCATTCACCAGCGACTCATCTCATCATGGATAAATTCGTCATCCGCGGCGGCGAGCCGCTGCTCGGCACCGTCCGCGTCAGCGGAGCGAAAAACGCCGCCCTCCCGTGCATGGCCGCCGCTCTGCTCACCGACGAGCCGGTCATCCTCGAAAACATTCCGCAGGTGCGCGATATTCAAACCACGCGCAACCTGCTTGCCGCCATGGGCGCCGAGGTCGAACTCGGCTACGGACGCGCCCAGCACCGCACCACCATCCACTGCAAAAATCTGGCCAGCCCCGAAGCCTCGTACGAATTAGTCAAAACCATGCGCGCCTCCACGCTCGTCCTCGGACCGCTGGTCGCGCGCTGCGGCCGGGCCCGCGTCTCGCTCCCCGGCGGCTGTGCCATCGGACAGCGTCCCATCGACCTGCACATCAAAGGTCTCGAACGCCTCGGCGCGAAAATCACGCAGGAGCACGGCTACGTCGAAGCTATTGCCGACCGCCTCCGCGGCGCCGAAATTGTCTTTGACAAAATCACCGTCACCGGAACCGAAGACCTGCTCATGGCCGCCACGTTAGCCGAAGGCGAAACCATTCTGCAGAATGCCGCCCGCGAGCCCGAAGTCGCCGACCTGGCCGCCCTCCTCAACAAAATGGGAGCCCACATCGAAGGCGCCGGCACGCCTACGATTCGCATAAAAGGAGTGAGCAAGCTGAAAGGAGCGAAGCACCGCATCATTCCCGACCGCATCGAAGCCGGTACGTTTCTCATTGCCGGAGCCCTTACCGGCGGCGACCTCAATATTGCCGGCTGCGACCCCGCTCACCTGGATGCCATCCTCAACAAGCTCAAGGAAATCGGCGTCAAAACTAAATCCGCCGCCGACTCGGTCCGCGTGATGGGAGACAATCCCTTCACCGCCTCCGACCTCAACACTGAAGAATATCCCGGCTTTCCCACCGACATGCAGGCGCAATTCATGGCCCTGGCCACGCAAGCCGAAGGCACCTCGATCGTCACCGAAAATATTTTTGAGAACCGCTTCATGCACGCGCAGGAACTCTTGCGCATGGGTGCAAACATAAAAATCGAAGGCCGACGCGCCGTAGTCCGCGGCAAAACGCAGCTCAGCGCCGCAGCCGTCCTGGCTTCCGACCTGCGCGCTAGTGCGTCGTTAGTGTTGGCCGCGCTTGTAGCCGATGGCGAGACGATCATCGACCGCGTCTACCACATCGACCGCGGCTACGAAAAAATCGAAGAGAAGCTCAAAGGCGTGGGAGCGCAGATACGCCGCATCGGCAACATGCTGCCGTAAGAACCAACAAAACCAAAGTCAAAGGCAGCGGACAGGTGTGTCGCTCTACACTACCCCTTTTGACTTTGGAAGGAAGTAAGTCCAGCAGAGAAAAAGAGCGCGGGCGGAATTCGCCCACGCCCCCGAAAGACTCTTGAAATCTACGCCCCGACCAGCGCCGGCTCCACTCCGTAAATCGAAAACCAGGAAGTAGCCGCTTTCAATTTGCTGTTTACGTTATTGATGTTCTTTACGCCTTCCGTCTCAAGCCACGAACGAAACGCCGCCGCGCCCAGCTTCGCATAAATCGGGATTCCATCTTTCCACGTCGCCCGCCCGCACAGAACGCCGTTGAACTTCACTCCCGACTCTCCTGCCAGCTCCAGCGTCTCGCTGAACTCCGCGTTGCTCACGCCGGCCGAAAGATAAATGAAAGGCTTGGTTGCCACATTTGCCGCCGTATGGAAAAACTCAATCGCTTCTTTCTTCGTGTAAGCTTTTTGCCCGCCGAAGCACTTCACGCCCTCCACAAACTTCATGTTCACCGGCACCTCGACCTTCAATACGTCCACGCCATAGCGGTCTTTGGTGAACTCGCGCATGCTTTCCGTAACAATCTGCGGCTTTTTCTTCGCGTAATCCAATCCCTTCTCGTCCGCGCCTTCTTCATATCCCACGAACTCCAGGAAGTACGGAATATCGTTGGCCCGGCACTCGTCGCCAATGCGTTCCACCCACGCGTGCTTCTTGTCGTTCACGTCTTTGGGATCGAACGGCGAGTAGTAAAGCAGAATCTTCACGCAATCCGCGCCCGCTTCCTTCAATCGCCGCGCCGACCAATGATCCAGCAAATCCCCCAACCGCCCCGGACCTGTCTTATCGTATCCCGTCTTTTCATAGGCCAGCAGCAGCCCGGCGTTCTTGGCGCGCCGCTTCGACGCCGGCAATCCCCACTCTGGATCGAGCAGGATGGCGCTGGCATGTGGCGTCAGCACCTCAGTAACCAGCGTCTTGAATTCCTCCATCATGGCGCCGCTGACTTCGCCGCCCTTTTCTTTTCCCAACGATTTCTGTAACGACCCGCGCTGATCCATCGCGGCGGCGGCAATCACACCGCGTTCGTTCGAGACTTTTCTGAGACCCGCAAGTTTTCCTGGAGTAAGTTTCATACGATTCCTCCGAATCAGTACCGAAAAGATGAGTGCTTTGAAACAGTCAATTGTAAACCAAGGGCCGGGGAATCCGGCCTCCCCGGTTGGGCAGGAGGTGTCTTGTTAGGACATTACGGTTGGACAAGCTAGCGACGAACCTCTTAAGGACGAACCTTGCTTTCCGAGAAATTCCCGCTAACCTTCGTCCCTTACGCTAGTCGAACTAAAGCAGCAGGAGTGAATTCGGATCCGGCTGAACCAACTATGCGCATGCTACTGGATATCTTCGGCCAGACCTTGCGCACCCTCTGGGCGCACAAGCTGCGATCGTTCCTCACGATGTTTGGCATCGCCTGGGGCGTAGGGTCCCTCCTGCTCCTGGCCGGTGTAGGCGAAGGCTTCCGCAACGGCAACCGCCGCCAACTCGAGACCTTTGGCAAGAACATTATTTTCTTTTATGGTGGCCGCGCCCCCGCCGTCGAGGGCAGCTTTACCTCGATGAAGTGGTTCAACCTCACCTATGACGACTATGTCGCGATCAAAAACGAATCGAAGCTCGCCATAAACGTTGCACCGCTGATCGCGCGCGACGACATCCGCGCCGTCAGCGACTACACCAGCACCAACGGCCAAGTCAGCGGCGTTCCTCCGGTCTTCAATCAAGTCCGCACCATTCCCCTTCAGGTCGGCCGCTGGATCAACGATGAAGACAACGATCAGCGACGCCGCGTCTGCGTTCTCGGCCGTGAAATGACTCGCAACCTGTTCCCCGGACGTCCCGCTGTAGGCAACACGATACTGCTTAACGGCGTTCACTTCGAAGTGATCGGCATGCTCTCCATGATCGGCAATGAAGAGCAGAACTCGACCAACATTCGCATCTTCGTGCCGTTCAACACCATGCGCGAGCTCTTCCCGCTCAAGGGCGACGACTCGAAAGATGGCAACGCGATTTCCTTTATCAACTATCAGCCCCGTAGCTTCGATGAAAATGAAACCGCCAAGGCAGAACTTCACCGCATCGTGGCGCGTAACCACGGCGGCTTCGATCCCACTGGTAAAGACATTTGGGAAGAGTGGGACACAGTCAAGAACCAGAAAACCATGGGCAAGATCTTCACCGCCATGGATTGGTTCCTCGGCGGCGTAGGCCTGATCACGCTGGCCCTGGGCGCCATCGGCATCATCAACATCATGCTTGTCGCAGTGACCGAGCGCACCCGCGAGATTGGATTGCGCAAAGCTCTCGGCGCAACCAACCGCAACATTTTGTTTCAATTTTTCCTGGAAGGCGCTTTCCTTACGCTGATGAGCGGAGCGCTCGGAGTTGGAGCAGCGATGCTCGTCGTCCATCTGCTCTCCGGGGTGAATCTCCCGCAGGGTTTCGACACGCCGCGCATTGTTCCGCTTTCGGCCGTCGGCGCGGTGCTCTCATTGGCGCTGGCTGGCATCACGGCCGGCCTTTATCCGGCCCGCAAGGCCGCGATGCTCGAACCAGTAGAGGCTCTGCGCCAGGAATGAGTCGCCAGAAGTAATTTGCAAGGAGTAACTATGACCCGCGATCTGCTGAAGGAAGCTATTGGCGCAATGCGGTACAATCGCCGCCGCACCGCGCTCACCATGCTAGGCATGGCCTGGGGCATTGCCACAGTCGTAATTCTTCTGGCCTTTGGATCGGGCTTCGAGCGCGCCATCGGGATCATCTTCAGCTCCTGGGGCACGGACGTAATCGGCGCCTTCCCCGGCCGTACCTCGCTGCAAGCTGGAGGCGCAAAAGCGGGCAGCGAAGTCCGCCTTCAGATTGCCGACGTCGACTACATCCGCAACGAAGTTCCCATGGTCAAGGGCGTCACTCCCATCTTCGACAAGTACAGCGGCGTGACCATCCAGCATGACACTCGTATCTTCACCAATCTCTTTATCACCGGTGTCTATCCCGTGTACGAACGCATCCGTGGATTCTCAGTCGCCACGGGCCGCGGCCTCAGCGAAGAAGATCAACTCCAGCGCGCCCGCGTAGCCGTCATCGGCGACGAAGCCAGACGCCGCCTTTTCTCCGGCGAACAACCGCTCGGACAATCCATCCGCATCAATGGCCTCAGCTTTGAAGTTGTAGGCGTCTACGAACGCAAGGTCCAGGACGGCGACAACAACGACAACAGCTTTGTCGTCATCCCCTTCAGCACCATGGGAGATCTCTACGACACCAAATACATCTCCGGAATCTTTATGGATTACGAAGGCGAGAACCATCAGCAACTGACACGCGTGGTTCGCGCCGTGTTAGCCGGACACCACAACTTCCGCCCCGACGATCGCCGCGCCGTCTTCATGGCCGATTTCAAACAAGACTTCGACGAGTTCTCCGTCGTAATCACCGCGCTGAAGATTCTGCTTGGCTTCATCGGCGCGCTGACTCTCGGCATTGGGGGCATCGGCCTGATGAACATCATGCTCGTCTCCGTGCAGCAGCGCACCCGCGAAATCGGCATCGAGAAAGCCCTTGGCGCGCATAAGGCCCACATCCTCTTCCAGTTCCTCGCAGAAGCTCTCGCTATCACTTTCGCTGGCGGCCTCGGCGGCATCGCCATCGCCTACATCATTTCCTGGACCGTGGGCGCGCTCCCGCTGATGAGCGCCTTCGGCGACAACCTGCAGGCCGGAGATATCCACCTCAGCATCAACGTCAGCAGTCTCGTGGTAGCCACCATCATTCTCGGCCTGGTGGGCGTTATCAGCGGCATGGTCCCCGCCGTCCACGCGGCCCGCCTCGACCCCATCGAGAGCCTGCGCTACGAATAAGACCCGCTGCGCCTCCGAATCAGCACTCTTGACGGACTTTCACAAAAGTAGGTAATATAACTACATTCGGAAGACGTTCCCCGCTACCATGGAAAAAGCCATTTCAGCCTCCGATGCCAACCGCAAGTTCTCGCAACTCCTCCGCGACATCCGGGAAGGTCACAGCTACATCGTGACCAGCCATGGACGGCCAGTTGCGCGCATTGCACCGGTGAATTGCGATACGCAACGGCGTGAGGCGGCGAAGGCCGCTCTGTTGAAGCGGTTACGTAGTCAGCCCGTCATCAATATCGGCCGATGGACACGGGACGAACTCTACGAGCGAGATTAGCCTTGCGATTGGCACTCGACACGAACTTTCTAGTGTATGCAGAAGGCGGCGGCGATAGCGCAAAAGAGAAAACCGCCGAACAGATTGTAGCGAAGCTGCCGGTTGACAACACACTGATTCCCGTTCAAGTTTTAGGAGAGCTTTTCCGCGTTCTGGTGGGTAAGTTTGGACGCAAGCCTGAAAGCGCTCGAAAGTCTATCCTGAGCTGGCAAAATAGCTTTCCGGTAATTGAAACTTCTCATTCGATTCTATTGGCCGCAGCCGATCTGGCGGTTGATCACAAATTGAATATCTGGGACGCTGTCATCTTCGCTGCGGCGGCCAGTGCGGGATGCCGCTTGCTTTTATCGGAAGATATGCAGGAAGGATTTACCTGGAACGGCGTGACGGTAGCGAATCCATTCTCCGCCAAGCGTCATGAATTGCTGCAGTCACTGTTCGACGAATGATCCCGCCTTCCCCAGGAATGCAGCGCAGCCCATGTCGTATATTTCTTCTTGTCGAGTAAAGTTCAGCATCATGACTTCTCTCGATTCCGAGGAGGGCTCTCAACTTGCCGCGAACAAAACTAACTTATGGCGTCCATCTATCTCTGCTAGTCGCGCTTCTCGCTAGCGCCCTGGTTTCCATGGTCCACGCCCAGGCCGCGGAGAACGCCAACCCCGGCGCAGACTGGGAGACGGTCAACCGTGAGTCCATCAGCTATTCTTCCCTACGCCTCGACGCACTCACCGCGCTTCTCAAGGCTGAGCATACGACCGCCATGATGGTCGCCGTCCACGGAAAAGTGATCTATCAGTACGGAGACGTCAGCTACGTCAGCCAGATTGCCTCCGTCCGCAAGAGCGTTCTCTGCATGCTTTATGGCAACTATATCGAGAGCGGCAAGATCGACCTGCAAAAGACGGTAAAAGACATCGGCCTCACCGACGTGAAGCCCTTCCTGCCCATCGAAGAGCGCGCCACCCTGGAGCAACTTCTCGCTGGCCGTTCCGGAATCTACATCGCTACCGAGAAGCCGGACCCGCACGGTCCCGAGTCCTTCCAGCCGTACCGCGGCAGCCAGCTTCCCGGAAATTACTTCACCTATAACGAATGGGATTTCAACGCCGCGGGCACCGCCTTCGAGAAACTCACCGGCAAAAACATCTACGACGCCCTCGAATCGGATCTCGCGCGTCCCATCGGCATGCAGGATTTCGACCGCGCCCGCCAGGTCAAGGGCAGCAATCTGCCCTACTCGGTTCACGAGGGCTATCCCATGTATCTTTCGACCCGCGACATGGCTCGTCTGGGGCAACTCATGCTTCGTCACGGAAACTGGAATGGCAAGCAAGTAATTCCCGATGACTGGGTTCGCTACTCGACCCTTCTATGGACGCCATTTCAAGATATACAACCGAGTTCACTGCGCCAATATGCCAGCCCCGAGCGCTGGGGCTTTGGTCTCATGTGGTGGGTTTGGGACGAACCTGCATATCTTCAACACGACTGGACCGGCCCCATGCAGGGCGCATTCATCGCCATGGGTTCAGCCGGCCAATACATCGCCGTTCTGCCAACCCAGGACATGGTAATCGCTCACAAGGTCGACCTTACCAACTACAAGGGACAAGTTTCTCCGCTGCAGTGGGATGCAATCTTGAATCTAGTCCTCGCCTCGTCCTGCGAGGACAATTGCCCAGATCCGAAGTAGGGCGCGTGGACCCTCTCGCGCCATCGAGTACGCAAGAATTGGATCATCATTGTCTGAGCGTCAGCCCGCTCAATACTCCCTGCTGCTTTGCGATCAACGATTGCACTCCCTGTCGCGCATACGCAATCATCTTTGCAAACTGCGCTTCGTCGAACGCTTGCCGCTCCGCCGTGGCCTGCACTTCCACCATCTTGTGCCCTGCCGTCATCACAAAATTCATGTCCACTTCGGCGCGCGAGTCTTCTTCGTAACAAAGGTCGAGCAAAACTTCTCCATCCACCATCCCTACGCTCACCGCCGCCACAAAATCTCGCAGCGGAACCGAAGTCAACGTTCCAGCATCCACCAATTTCTCCAGAGCCAGCCCAAGCGCCACGAACGCACCGGTGATCGAAGCCGTTCGTGTCCCGCCATCCGCCTGAATCACGTCGCAATCGATCCAGATCGTGCGCTCACCCAGCCGCGCCAAATCCGTGACCGCCCGTAAAGACCGCCCAATCAGCCGCTGGATCTCATGCGTCCTTCCACTCGGCCGCCCTCGCGCTACTTCCCGCGCGGTGCGCGTCAGCGTCGCCCGCGGAATCATGGCGTACTCGCTCGAGATCCATCCCTTGCCCGAGTTCCGCATAAAAGCCGGCACCGTCTCTTCGATCGACGCCGTGCAAATTACCCGCGTATTTCCCACCTCAATCAGTACCGAACCTTCGGCAGTAGTAATAAAATCCGGAATGATCGAAACCGGCCGCAATTGATCAGGAGCACGATTATCCGAGCGATAGAACATAAGCGAGGATTGTAAACGATGCCCTGCGGACCCGGGGGACGCTGAGGCGCACTTCGCCTGCAGAGGATGCGCTAAAGACTGAAGCCGCCCTGGCCAAGACGATTTATGGACAGCTTCAATCCCCTGTAGTGGTTGCAGGCGCCGGCGCAGGCCGGCTTTTAGACTCCCACCAGGCTTCGAGACCCTGTCCTGCCAGCTTAAAGATGGTTCTGCGATTCTCCGAAATTACTTTCCACCAGGCGAAGCGGCCAAGCATGGGGAAGTAGATTCCGCGGAAGCATAGGCGGGCCAGAAAGATGTTGACGCGATAGCCCAGCGGTTGGTCTTCAAGGGCGTCGACTGCATGGGCCAGGGCTTCCGGACTATAGGAATGAGACCAGCCATAGCTCACTTCTGAGTGGGCTTCGTCGATGGTCATTTTCAGGGGCGTGTGGGCCATGGCGAAGGGGATGAACTCCTGCCAGTGCTTGGGCCGGGTAAGCCGGCCAGCCACTTCGAGACGCTTGAGCAGCGGAGTGCCGGGCAGCGGCGTGAGCAGGCCGAAAATCGGCAGACCCGGCGGCCAGGTTCGTACCTGTGCGAGGGTGCGCTCAGCGGCGCCAACCGTATCGTTATCCATGCCGAAGATGAAGGAGGTAATGGCATACACATTGCGCTGCGCCAGGCGCTCCAACACGGCGGCATATTCTTCCGGCTTGTTGAAGCCTTTGTTAACGTCTTTCAAGTTCGCGGGATCGATCGACTCCATCCCGATGAAAATCCATTTGCCGCCGGAGGCAGCGATCAGGTCGATGAGTTCCTGATCGCGCAGCAAATTGGCGCTGATCTGCGCCACCCAATGCACCTGTGCGCCGGCGGCAATGATGTCGCGCAGCAGGGACTTCGTGCGCTTGACGTTGATGGCGAAATTATCGTCGATGAAAAAAACCGCCATCTGCCCGCGTTCCTTCCGGGCGCGCGCCTTCAGCAGCAGAAGTTCATTGACTACGCTTTCGTTGCTGCGAAAGCGGATGGAGTCGCCGAAAAACCCAGTCACGGTGCAGAATTCGCAGCCATAGGGGCAACCCCGTCCGGACTCAACGGGAATAATACGGAAGGTTCCCCAGCCCTCGCCGATTTTCTGCAGCCATCGCTTCGCAGCCTTAGGAACAAGATTGAATTGCTGGAGATCGATGGTATTCCACGGAATCACGGGATACGGCTTGAGGGAGGGCTTGAGTTCCTTACCGGCGGCATCGAGGGGCGCGTAAACGTCTTTCAACTGGCCGCGGGCGGCGTCTTCCACAATTTGCGGCCAGGTGTTATCGGCCTCACCCAGAGCTACGGCGTCGGCGTGGCGCGGGCCGCCGTCGCGGCCCAGGGCCTCGTCCGCCATCTCGGTGACGTGAGGTCCGCCCATCACCACAGGCACGCCCACAGCCCGGACGGCGTCGGCCATGCGATAGGCTTTGGCGATCATGCGTGTCATCGCGCCGATGCCGACCAGATCAATTTTTTGTTCAATCACATAGCGGGCAATCCCGGCTTCGTCCATCGGCTGAGCGTTTCCGTCGATGAGCACAACTTCGTGGCCGGGCGGGGTTAGAGACTGTAACAGGAACATCCAGAGATGAGGCATGAAATTGCGCGTAACCCCGTTATCGGGGTTGTAGAGTAGGATTTTCAATATGTCCCTAATTTCTCTGGCACCCGAAAGGAAGTGGGAAGCCTGCGTCCGGTAGCGTACACAGGCATCTTACCGCCGTCTGCGCCTGCCGAATAGGGTATTTCTGCGTCGGGGAGAAAAACTGAGCCAAATTGATCACTGTGCTAATACTTTTGAGTGGGCAGAGAAGTGGTTCGCTGGCTTAGAATAGGGCCATCGGGCTAACAGGAAGTTCGGAAGACGCATCTAAGTCGCAAGATACAGGCGATTTCCCGTTCTCTGTTTGCGCTTCGATGTATGAATTCGATATTCAAAAATAAGTGTGAGGACCGAGGCCGTATGAAAACCGTTAAGACTAGTTTGATCTTTGTGCTGGGATCAGTAATAGCGACGGGGCTCTTCGCGGATGTTGCGAATGCCATTCCGCTGAACTCGTCGGCGCGAGCGGTGGTGCCCGCGGATTTGCAGCAGTTGATTTCGGTGGATTACCGCGCGCTGAAGGATTCCCCGACGGCGACCGCCCTGAAGCAACAAATCATGCAGGCGCAACAGAACCTGCAGGAGTTCGAGGGCGCGCTGAAGGGCGTCGGACTCAATCCCGAGAAAGATATCGACTCGCTTTCGATCGCGTCGTTCCGCACTGCGAAGCAAGGGATCAAGAGCGTTGGCATCGCCAGCGGACCGTTCGATATGAAGGCCGTGGTGAAGAAGATGACGTTGCTGAAGATCAAGCCGACCAAATATCACACCACGAATATTTATCCCATGGATGGCGGCTTCGTGATGACTTTTCTGGACAACAGCACGCTATTGTTCGGTGAGCCTTCATCGGTGCACATTGCTCTGGATACGCGCGATGGAAATGTCCTGAACATGGACACGAACTCGACGATGGCCGATATGCTCTCAGACGTTGATGCGGCTCCGTTCTGGAGCATCCTGGACCAGCAAGGCTCGCAGAATATGATGCGTTCGGCGCTGGGCGATGCGGCCAAAATCGCCGACTATGACTCCGTCAAGAAGCGAGTGCTGGGATCGTATTACACCATGGATTTTTCTAGCGGCGTGAATTTCGATCTGACGGTTGTAACCTCAGACTCAGTGACGGCGGGGACGCTGTCGATGATTATGAAGGCGGCCATCATGTACAAGAAAGCCGGCGCCTCGCCAGTTGAAAAAGCGGCCATGGACATGGCCACGGTCGACTCGGACGGCCCGAAGTTCATGATGCACTTCAAAGACAGCGACGCGCAGTTCCAGGCGCTGATGCATTCGCCCTTGTTTGCGGCAATCTCGCGCTAGGGCGTTGCGCACTAGGAAAGAAAACCAAATCCACACCACGGAGGCACCGAGGCACGGAGAAAACCGGCCTCGGTGCTCTTCTCGTTTTCAGGAAATCCCTCTGGTGTCGGCCTATTTAATCCTCCACGCGGACTTTGCGTCGCATCTCCGTATCAACCGTTGGCTTCCGCGCAGGTCCATCTCCGTGCCTCCGTGTCTCCGTGGTGAGTTGCTTTTCGCGCTTATCGCGCGCCCAGCCTTCTTTGACGATCTGCTGTGCGCGGCCAATGGCCAGGGCATCTTCAGGGACGTTGCTCGTGATGCACGACGCGGCGGCAATGTAGGCGCCTTTGCCCACGCGCACGGGCGCAACCAACGTGCTGTCACTGCCGATAAAGGCTCCGTCTTCGATGACAGTAGTGTGCTTGGCCGCACCGTCATAGTTGCAGGTGATGGTTCCGGCGCCGATGTTCACTCCCGCTCCAATTTCAGCGTCGCCAAGGTACGTCAGGTGATTGGCCTTCGTTCCTTTGCCCAGCTTGATCTTCTTGGTCTCCACAAAATTGCCCACGTGCGCGCCCTCCCCGATGTCGCTGCCGGGGCGCAGATGGGAATAGGGGCCGAGGACAGCGCTGCGGCCGACGCGGGCTTCTTCGAGAACGCAGCCGGGACGAACGAGGACGTCATCGCCGATCTCGGAATCACGAATCACCGAGTAGGAGCGAATGCGGCAGCCCGAGCCGATGCGCGATTTGCCGAGAATCTGCACGAAGGGCTCGATCACGGTGTCGGCGGAGATTTCGACATCGGTATCGATCACGCAGGTTGCAGGATAAAAGATGGTGACGCCCTCAGCCATGAGCTGCCGGCATTTCGTCATGCGCATTTGTTCGTCGATGACCGCGAGTTCGGCGCGGGTGTTAGCGCCCAGCACTTCGCTGGAGTTTTCAGTTTTCCAGACCACAACCCTCTGTCGCGCTCCGCGCAGAAGCTCGGCCATGTCGGTGAGGTAATACTCTCCGTGGGGATTGGCGGTGGAAAGCTTCTGGATGTACGAGAAGAGCTGCGGCACGGCGAAGACGTAGAATCCGGCGTTGATCTCACGAATCTTCTTCTGAGCCGGGCTGGCGGACTTCTCTTCGACGATGGCTTGAACTTCAGCACTGCTGGAATTCTTTCTTAGTACGCGGCCGTAGCCGGTCGGCTGGTCGAGGTCTGCGCTCAACAGAGTCATAGCGGCCTGTTGATCAAGGTGAAAGTTGAGCAAGTGAGCGATGGTTTGCGGAGTTATCTGCGGGGCGTCACCGGACAGCACAACGACATGGTCATAGGCGGAGAGTGCCGGCTGCGCCACCATCAGGGCGTGACCGGTGCCGCGCTGCTCGGATTGGAGGACGAAGTTGATGCCGGTATCGGCCACGGCGGAGCAAACCCGTTCTGCTTCATGACCGACGATGGCGAAAACGTCTGATGGCGGCACCACGCTGGTCGCGGCCGCGATCACGTGCGCCAGCAGAGGCTTGCCGCCGGCTTCATGCAGAACTTTGGGCAGCTGCGACTTAAGGCGCGTGCCCTTGCCGGCGGCCATTATAGCCACGGCAATGCGGGGCAGGGAATCCTTGGGCGTTTGCGAAGATGCTGCGTTTCTTGGTTTCGTCATTCCGATTTCTTCATTCGCCCCACTATACCTTGAGCTGAAACAGTTCAGAAGAGAGATGCCGAATCGCGGACCAAAGTAGCAATTTCGACGCGCTCGGCATAGAATCCTGCGGCACGGTTTGCTCTGAGCTGGAACCAACAAGAACTTACCGGAGAAAAGACGAGATGCCGAAATACGTTATCGAACGAGAGATCCCCGATGCGGGGAGTCTAACGCAGGATCAGATTGTGGCAATTTCACAGAAGTCATGCAGCGTTTTGAAGAACCTGGGACCGCAGATTCAGTGGGTCGAGAGCTATGTCACCCAGGACAAGATCTATTGCGTTTACATTGCGCCCAATGAAGCGATGGTGAGGGAACATGCCAAACAAGGGGGCTTTCCCGCCAACCGCGTTTCGGAAGTGAAACGGATGATTGATCCGACCTCAGCGGAAGCGTGAGGTCTTCGACGGTTACAACCCCAGCCCTCCATCCACTGCAAGAATCTGTCCGGTAATGAATTGCGGCGCGGTGGCGAAGAACAGCACAGCGGCTGCGATTTCGTCGCCACGTCCGTTTCGCCGCATCGGGGTCTGCTTGGCCATGCGTCTCATGAATGTTGCGGCCGACTTCTCGCCAAGATCGATCATTCCAGGCGCGACCGCGTTCACGGCAATCTCCGGGGCCAGAGCCTTTGCCATCACCTTGGTCAGCATGTGCAGGGCGGCCTTGGAGGAGCAATAATGGGCATGGGTGGCCCAGGGGCGCAGGCCGCCGAGTGACCCCATGTTAATGATCTTGGCCTCGATCTTGCCCAGTCCTGGTCGCTTGCGGCGCATCCACTTCAGGGCCTCGCGCGAAACCAGGAAAGGTCCGCGAGTGTTCGAAGCGAACATAGCATCCCACTGGCGCACCGTGAGGCGCTCGAAGATCGCGGTTTCGTAATTCGCGGCATTGTTTACCAGAATGTCAATCCGGCCCAGTTCGCGGCCGGCTTCCTTCATCATGGATTTGACGCTGGCCTCGTCGGTGATGTCGCAATGCAGGGCGAGGGCGCGCACGCCGAGGCTGGAGAGGTCGACCACAGTACGCTGGGCCTCGCGGGCGGAAGTGCGAAAGGTGATGGCCACATCAGCGCCCGCCTGGGCGAGAGCGAGCGCGGACGCGTGTCCAAGGCGCCGGGCGCCGCCGGTAATAAGGCAGGCTTTGCCACGAAGAGGTTTGCCGGGATCGATAGGCATGGCGGAATTCTACCTCTTAAGGGACTCGCTGAGTTAAGCGTCGACTCGCGTCCGCGTCCTCTCTTGAGCCAAATCGATTTGGCGCGCCGTTCCACTGAGATTTAACCAAGCGTGGCCGGGTGAGCAGAGCCTTTGGTGTTTTCGCACCCGGCGACTTTTACATTTCTTGGCAATTTCTCACTGGAATCCGCACATCGCGGAAGCTACAATCCACTCGTGCCGGACTCCCGCCAGGTCGTAATTTACTCGCGCAAAGGGTGTCATCTCTGTGAAGTGGTGAAGGAAAGCCTGACCAAGCTCTCGCGGCGCGGCGGCTTCACCTGGCAGGAAGTGGATGTCGACAGCGACAACGAACTGCGCCGCCAGTTCAATGACGACGTTCCGGTAGTCTTCATCGACGGGCGCAAAGCCTTCAAGTACCGCATGGACGAACGAGAATTCCTGCGCAAGCTGGCTAGTTAGAAACCTTCCCCTAGCGGTTAGTTCTGGCTCACCCAGATCTCGTCTGTCGAGAAGCCGTGGTTCGCGATTACGTGCGGAGTAATCGTGATGAGCAACTCGTCATACTCTTTCATGCGTGTGTTATCGGTGAATACCTGGTTGAAGCCGGGGATGGCCGCAATCCCGGGTATTCCGCTCATCGCGACCTGATCGTTGGTCGTGATTTCTCCTGCCACAACGGCGGGCTCGCCATCGCGCAGTCGTATGCTGCCTTGGTATTCCTGGTTGGAGATCACGGGCACGCCGTTCGCGCTGGCCCCAGTCAGTGCGCGCACCTGGAGTTCGAGAGTCATACTCACTTCTCCATTGCCGTGGACAAACGGCTTCGCCTTCATATTCAATCCCAGGTCTTCGTAACTGACCGAAGGAAAAGGCGGCACGTAGCTCTGATTGCCCAACACTGCCGAGACTGCCGAAGAGTTATAGATGGGGGCGTAGGAGGCATTCATGATGGGATAGCGCTCGCCTACCTTAAACGTGGCGTCGTTTCCTTGCGCTACCTTCAGCGTCACGTGGCTGAGGCTGCGCGCCCAGGACTCGTTCAGGGAAAGCGCCGTGGTGATGTGATCCAGACTCACGCCCGAAAAGCTGAGACCGTTACCAAAGGTAGCCAGCGGCTGGCTGAAAATGCCGCTTGTCTGGCTTTGCAATTGCGACAGGATGCCCGACAGCGCCGAACTCCCCGCCTGGTTGATGCCGCCCGAAGAAATCAATTGGTTGACCAGCGACGAGATGCTCTGACCACCCAGCGCGGCCGCCGCCGCTGCCACCGCCGCAACCGGAATGTTGTACATGGTGAAAGTATCGGGAGTGTGTATGCCGATGTCGCGCATGAAGTCGTGGCTGATCTGGTAGACCTCGATGTCGAGCGACACCTGCGGCCGGTCGGTGGTCAACTGGCGCAGCAGCTTCGTGCATGCAGCCATTACGTTCTGTGGCGCGCGCACCTCCGCGGTTCCGTTCTGATTATTGGTTGCTTTCTGGAAGTCGCAGATGTTCTTTAGCGCGTTAACCAGCTCCGTGGCTTGTTGCGGCGTGGTGGCTCCGGGCACGTCAAAAGTCAGCAGCGACATGCGGTCATACTGTTTATGGTTTTCCTGATTATCCTCCGCAATCAGCATCTGGTGCGCGCCCAGCGGTGTCCACATGGTCTTGGTGACGCGGCATGCCAGTTGCAAAGCGGTGAAAAAGTCAACGTCATCCACATAGAAGCGCACCGTTTTGGGCTTGACCGAGTCGTCAAACTCGGGGTGAATGCCGTAGGCGGAGGCCAGTTCGGCAAACAGCCCGTGAACATCGCCGCGGTAGTGAAAGGTGCTGCGCTCGGGCTTGGGTTGCAGATGGATTTCGCCGGATTCGTTCCACACCGGCGGCTCGGGCAGAACCGCCGCCGCAGCCGTGGCAGGCAGGGTTTGCACCAGCCGCTTCTGCAAGTATTGGTTGTCGGGGTCAAGCCTCAGCGCGGCGTGGAATTCGGCGGCAGCCAATTCCGTTTGGGAGTTTGCCAGAAACGCCTCGCCCCGCTGGGTATGCAGAAAAACAGACTGCGATTTCGCGACCTCCCGCGCCGAAAAGAACTGCAAATTCCGGGGAACCAATCGCGAGGCCTCGTCGAACTTAGCGAAGGCTTCTTCAAAGCGCTGGCGCTCCTCCAGCTTCAATCCCCGAGCGTATGCGCTGTGCGCATCTTTCAAGTCCTCGCGGGTGGGAACGCAGTTAATTCCACCCGGCACACCGTTGCCGCAGGAAAGGACAGGATCGTCCGGCGCAGACTCGCTGGCAGCCGAAGCCGAAAGGCAAGCCAGCGCAGTCAGAAGACAAATCGCAAGGATGGAGCGCGCACACTGCATTCGTTCGATTCTATCCTGCCGCCGGCCTCAGGCCGATACCTAGTAGTGCCGGGTACCTTCGGTTCCAATAGGGATGAAACAATCGTACGGATGGCACCTAGAGAACGGGGAAGCGGAGTTTTCTTGCAGGAAGTCAATTATGAAACCCTTTCGTCAGCCCACGCGGTAAACTTGTGCGGATGAGAAAGAGCTTCTACTTCCCGGTGCTATTGCTGCTGGCCTTGGCGGCAAATGCCAACTCCCAGACAAGTGGTGTGCCGGCAGCGGAATGGAAACGACTGGCATCGCCGGAGCAGGCAAGCTGGTCTGGGAAGAAGCTGGCCGGAATACGCGATTATCTCGAAGAGATTGGTTCGACTTCGGCGATGATCGTGCAGCACGGCGTGGTGGTTGCCGCTTGGGGCGATGTCGCGCACAAATCGAACCTGCACTCCTGCCGCAAGAGTTTGTTGAACTCGCTGATTGGCATTGCCGTGGCTGACGGCAAAATCAACCTCGACGAAACGCTGGCAAAACTCGGCATTGACGATAAGAAGCCCTCGCTGACGGACGTGGAGAAGCAGGCGACGGTGCGCGATCTGCTCGAAGCGCGCTCCGGCGTGTACCACGCAGCCGCCTACGAAACCAAAGGCATGGCGGAGGAGAGGCCGCAGCGCGGCTCGCACGCTCCGGGCACGTTCTGGTATTACAACAACTGGGATTTCAACACACTCGGCCACATCTACGAAACGGCGACGGGCACAAAGATCTTCGACGCATTCTATCGCGAGATCGCACAGCCCATCGGAATGCAGGATTTCACGCCGCGCGACGGGCATTACGTCACCAGCCCGGATTCCCTCTACCCCGCGTATCTCTTCGATATCAGCGCGCGCGACTTTGCGCGCTTCGCCCTGCTTTACCTGCACGGCGGCAAATGGAACGATACTCAGGTCGTTCCGGAAGATTGGGTAAAGGCGAGCACGCGGCCGTATTCCGACGCAGAGTCAGGTGGCTACGGATATCTATGGTGGACGGGCGACTCGGCGAGCGGCGAGCCGCAGAGAATATCTTTTCCCAAGGGAAGCTTCTGGGCTGAGGGCCATCTCGGTCAGTATGCCGTTGTCGTGCCGTCACTCGATCTGATTGTGGTCAACCGCGTGGATGGGGATATGACGAAGCGCACGGTGCATAAAAGGCAGGTGGCGCGGTTGGTGGAGATGGTGGTCGCTGCTGCGCCTGGGAATTAGTGGTTTGGCGATGTTGGCCTACGCCTATCCCAGTTGGCCGATTCTTAGTTTACGCAATCGCCTGTTTGCGTGAACTAGACGTGGGCATTAGAGAGCGTCAAAAACGTTGAGGTAGTCTGACCGCTCTCCTTCTGCGCCAACGCAGTTCTCATAAATCCACAATCCAGGGAAGGTCTGCAGCACATAATCCAGTGCCTGAGAGACGGTTACGTCGTCCAATTCCCCGTGCATAATGCGTCCACCGCCACAGCAATTGCCCGGCAAGCTGAAACGATCGGCGAACGGCCCAATGTTATGCGCCTTCCTAAAAGCCATCACCTCGGGATTCTCTAAGATGGCAAGCACGGCCATCTGCGGACCGTGAACTGGATCGGAAGCGGAGGCGTCGGAAGGAAAGAATGACAAGTGGTGAATCTTGAAATTCAGAAGGTCCGTCGGAACGTCCTTCTCAATCATTCGAACCATGCCCCCTTCCTCCTGCGTCACCCCCATGCGTGGATCGTCAGCAAACATCTTGCCTAGAACTTCTTTCGGCGGGCCGGAATAGTCATGCAGAATTCGCATCGGGGGCGGAGCGTCGGGGACCCTTCTGTGGAAACCACAACTCGAATATGCGAGTGATCCAGAGAGGTGCGCTGCGTGTAGAACATGACCAATCCGTATCAGCCCCATAACGGAATCCGCACCCTCTCCCGCTTGGCCAGCGCAAACGGCCAGAAACACTAAAACCGAGGCAACTGCGAGCCCGTAGGAAATCATAAACACTCCTCCCCGCGCTCCTTGCAAGCGTAGCGCGCAACCAACTGGTCTAACGCCGCCGCTCAACTCAACATCAGCCGCTCAATATCCCGCGCCTTGCCGGTCTTCTCGTCGCAGTCAACAATCACTGCACACAGCCGCACGTCGCCCGTGGCCGGCTCGAATCGTACCGGCATGCCGTTGAGGAATTTGTTGACCACCAATTCTTTCTTGACGCCGATCACGCCGTCGTAAGGGCCGGTCATGCCCACGTCGGTGACGTAGGCGGTTCCGTTGGGCAGAACGCGCTCATCGGCCGTGGGAACGTGCGTGTGCGTTCCGACGACCGCTGTGACACGTCCGTCGAGATACCAGCCGAGCGAAATCTTCTCCGAGGTTGCTTCAGCGTGGAAGTCCACAAAAATTATCTTGGCGTCAATCTTCTTGAGAAGTTGATCGGCGATCCGAAAAGGATCGTCGTTCGATGCCATGAACACGCGCCCCTGCAGATTGATCACGGCATAAGCAACCTTACCCTTGTGCCCCTGATACACGCCCCAGCCGGGCATGTCCGCCGGATAATTCGCGGGACGCAGCACGCGCCGCTGCGGACCGTGGCCGTTGCCCTCGGCCATCTGAAAGTAATCGAGAATTTCGCGCTTGTCCCAGACGTGGTTGCCGGTAGTGATGACGTCGATATTCAACTCAAACAGCTCTTCCGCCAGCGCGGGAGTGATACCGAAACCCGCGGCTGAATTCTCACCGTTGGCGATAACGAGGTCGATCATCTGATCGCGGACAATGCCGGGCAGCTTGTCTTTGACGATGGTGCGTCCGGGTCTCCCGAAAATGTCGCCAATGAAGAGAATCCGCATGAGAGAAGGGTAGAATTCGATGGTAACACGCTGGTATTGCTCACCGGCATCCGCTATTTCGCCTCTGGAGACGGCGATAGGTCAGCAATTGCCCAAATCGTTCATGTGGTTTTGAACACACCCGGACCGTTCGGGTGACGAGGGACATAATGTCTATTCAAATACGGACCATGATGAACCACTTCTATCTTGGTGCTGCACTCAATCTAGCTCAGGCCTCATGCTCAGAGGGCGCTCTTGCTATGAAGAGCGCTTCATCAAGGCAGCCCCAAGCACTTGTGGTGGGTGCTATTACTTGTGCGGTGAGCTTTCTGGAGGTATCAGTTAACAGTCTTTTTGAGGAAGACTCGCGGACATCCCGAGAAACGAAATTTAAGAAGGCCTTGCGTGGGGTCTGGAGCGAAGGGTTCGATAGGCGACCGGTGTTGGCGAAGTATCAAATAGCGTTGGCGCTTGCTCACGTGGAAGGATTTTCCACCGATCGCGACCCCTATCAGTCTGCGGAGACGCTGATTTCTCTCAGGAATTTCCTTGCACATCCGAAACGAGCCTCCGGAAGTGACAAGGAAGAGGAGAAACTCGTTCTTAAGCTAAGATCCCGGTTTGACTTTCGAGAACTTGATTGCAATGAGCGTGCCCTCTTTCCCGAAGCAGTGTTGTCACCTAAGTGCGCGGCATGGGCCGTTTCAACGGCGGCCAGATTTGTGAGCGACTTTGACGCTAGGTTGCCTGTCTCTGCGCGCGCAGTAACGATTGGACTCGAAACCTACCTAGCCGAGTCAAGAAAACTACTGGACCGAAAATAGATTCCGCGGGGGAACGTTCTAAGGCGGCCTTCGCTCTGTACCCGTTGATCACGACATGAATCGCTCGTCTTATTTCCCGTTCGGCGCGAGTTCAGCTGTCCGCAGAAAATCGTAATTCCCCGCCGGATTCAACTTCAGATTCCGCACGCGCTGGTTGTGGACGAGAACGTTGTCCAGATACCAGAGATCGATGTAGGGCAGTTCCTCGGCCAGAATGAGCTGCACTTCGGCATAGATAGTCTTGCGCACGACGGGATCGACTTCGCGACGGGCCTGGTCGATCAGGGCATCCACCTTTGGATTCGAGTAGAAGCCACGGTTGGCTCCGTTAGGCGGGAATCTCGATGAGCTGAAACACAAAGAAAAAATATCGGGATCTTCGTTGCCCCCGATCCAGCGCAACCCATAAAGCTGAAACGCGCCATGAGTCACATCGGAGAAGAAGGTGCCAAATTCGAAGCTGCGAATGTCGAGCGCAATCCCGACTTCTCGCAACTGTTGCTGCATTACGACAACCATCAGACGCGTGTTCTCATCGGTGGAAGTCTTCATCGTGATGTGAAAACGCACGCCGTTCAGCACGGGATAGCCCGCGGCTTCCAGCAACTCTCGAGCCTTGTCGGGATCGTGTTTGTACTGCGGCACGTTGCCGTTGTAAGCCCAACTTTGCGGGGGGAGCACGCTGCGCGCCGGTTGCGCCTCGTCGCGCCACAGATACTCGATCATCGGCCGGCGGTCCAGCGCGTAGGCGATGGCTTGGCGCACCCGAACGTCCTTGAGGATCGGGTCGCGCAGGTTAAATCCCAGATAGGCCAGTCTGGTGCCGGAAGCGGATTCGACTGCGAGCGACGGTTCGCGCTGCAGCGTAAGCACGGTGTCGGGAGAGAACGACCCATTGATGATGACGTCGCCACTGCCTTTGCGAAGTTCAAGAGCTTGCGTAGTGGCATCGGGTACGATCGCAAAACGCACGCGAGCCAGTTTAGCCTTTGCTCCCCAGTAGTCGTCATTGCGCTTAATTACGACTTCTTTGTCGGTCTCCGCGCTCACGAACTTGAACGGCCCTGAGCCCATGGGACTGCGTGAAATCTCATCCCCGCTGCCGTAGGGCACAATGCCGATTGCGCCATCGGAAACATTCCACAACAATGCGGCATCCGGCTCCTTCAAATGAAAGACGACCGTGAAATCATCCGGCGCGTCAATGTGATCAACGAAGCGATATGCCGCCGTCTTGGTGCTGCGAATCTTTCCAGTTAGCAGGGAATCGATCGTCCACTTCACGTCCCGCGAGGTGAGCGGGCGTCCATCGTGAAACTTAACGCCGTGATGCAAGTGAAAGACGTAGGTCAGTGGATCAGGAATCTCCCAGCGCTCAGCCAATCCCGGTGCCACATCGAGGTTATCGCCGCGCGAGAGCAGGTCGTCGAAGATCAGATTGTCGATTCGCTCTGAATAGGCATCCTGGCCTACACGGGGGTCTAGATTCGTGGGACTCGATTCGATCACCATCACCAGCGTGTTCGGATCAGGCTGGCCGGAGCAGGAGACCATGGCGAGCGACAGGGCAAGCGCGGCCAGGACCGCGAGAGTGCGAGGCACTCGAGCGCGGCACATTAACGGCAATCCAGACACATCTGATGAAGTGTGTTGACGGTCCGCCAGTTGCGCGTAGTGGTGACAACGGATAACACGCCGTCAAGCGGGTGCTTCCACAGGCTGCTGCCGGATACTCCATTCGGAAAATAAAGATAAACCTCTCTCCCGAGACAGCGGGATTGATCCGGAGCCAGGGTTAGGTCGGCCAACTTTTTGAGTGCGGCTGGCGCCGGCGCTTGCGACAGAAAGGCGACATGAAACTTTTCGTGATCGATTCCCGCCTGGTTCACGAAGGGATTGTTCTTGATGGTTTTTTCTATCTCCTGCACCGTTCTGCAGATCACTGAGACCGGAAAACCGAACTGGCTGAGGATTTTGTCTTCGATTTTTTTAGTGAGCGCAGCCGGCGAAATTATTGCGGTTTTGAAAACCACGTTGCCGCTTTGAATGTAGGTCTTCACCTGCTGCAGTCCGAGCGCCTCAAGAGAAGTTCGAAGCTGGTCCATCTTGATGCGTTTGTGTCCTCCTACGTTGATTCCGCGAAGCATGGCGATGTAGATGGGCATGGTTTAAGAGATTCGCTCCAAGTCTAGGGATAAGGATACGAGATTTTCCCGAGCACCGCAGCCCGCTTCGCTCCTGTCGCCGAAGGTAAGTTAGATGGCCGGCGTCGCCAGGTTTCATGGGCCAGAACCGCGAAGGCGACAGCCTCTTTCGCCGCTGAAGGCAAGCCGAACTCGTCAGAGAATCGCAGCTTGATTTCGAGCGGCCGGAGTTCAGCCGTCAGCATCTTCACGAGAGTGGAGTTTTTGGCACCACCACCCGAGAGAATCATCTCCTGAAATTTGTGTTTCCGCGCAGAACCTGAAGTATTCGCCGCCAACCGCTGCAACGCTTCCGCAATCGACTTCGCGGTGAGCGCAGTCGCCGTAGCCACGACATCCTGCTTGCGGAAACGTCCGCAGGCCCGCAAAAAGTCGCGCACAAAGTCCCGGCCGAACTCTTCGCGCCCTGCGGTCTTGGGAGGATCTTTCTTGAAAAAATCTGTGCCCAGGAACCTGCGTAGAACCTTCTCGAGAACTCTTCCGGAGGCTGCAATCCTGCCGTCACGATCAAACGGCTGGCCGAACAATTTCTCGGTGACGGCGTCGATCACCATGTTGCCGGGTCCGGTGTCGAATGCGAGTACATCGCTCGCATGCCCGCCCGCTGGAATTGCGGTAAGGTTTGCGATGCCGCCGATGTTTTGCACGATTCTGCCCACACGAGCGTCGCGGAAGAGCATGTAGTCCAGGAAAGGAACGAGCGGCGCGCCCTTGCCGCCAGCCGCGATATCTGCGGGACGAAAATCCGAGACCACCGGCACACCAACTCTCGCGGCGACGATCGCCGCCTCGCCGATTTGCCACGTGACCGCCAGCTTGTGACCGAGAAAGCGCTGCGGCTCTCCTTGATGATAGAGCGTTTGTCCGTGGCAGCCGACCAGATCAGCCTTCACCTGAAACTGGCGCTCCGTAGAAACCACGGCGTCGGCATAAAGCTCACCGAGCAGGAAGTTCAGCCGAGCCAGATCGGCTACGCTCGCTTGCGAGGCGTTCATCGCTGCCAGAATCGCCGAGCGGACGTTCTTCGGATAGGAATACTCAGCGTGGCCGAGAAGTCGAAAGCGCGAATTGGGACCGTCCATTCGCACCAGTGCCACGTTAATGCCATCGGCGGAGGTGCCGCTCATTACGCCGGCCACCGTGAGATTGTTTTTTTTCATGCCTGCGGCCCGTCCGCAAAGCTGGGAAGTTCGTTTTCCTCACTCTGGAGTTCTGCTCGATTCAGGGCCTCAAGACGCACTTGCTCGTTGAATTCCCACAGCTTGCGCGAAAGCTTCTCGACTGTTGCCGGGGATGGGGCTCTCGTTTTCCGGAATAGCCTGGCCGACTTTTTCTTGAAGCCGAGCGTGCGCTGCACGGACTCCTTAATGCGCGCGGCGAACTTTGGATCGCGCTCCGCAGCCTTTGTTAGCTCGGCAAAAGCCTCTTCGACGCGGTCCTCGCGATGGCAGATCAGGCACAAATCTCCGCCTGCGCGGATGTGCTCGACTGCGGCCTGCCCTACTGGCGCGGCCGACAGGACTCCGCCCATCTCGAGATCGTCCGACACGATCAGGTTCCGATAGTCGATACGTTTGCGCAGGATATTCGTAATCCAGAACTTCGAGAGCGACGCCGGAGTACGATCCTTCGTGACTCGGGGATAAGCCGCGTGCGAGATCATGACCATCGGCATCTCGGCGCGGAGCATTCGGTAGGGGAGCAAGTCCTCGGCCCACAGCTTTTTCAGGGTTTTCTTGATCGCTGGAAGATCGTGATGGCTATCGAGCTTGCCCTCGCCGAGGCCAGGAAAATGTTTGCCGCACCCCAGTACGCCGGCTTTACGCAGCCCGGTGAGAAACTCGCGCGCATAAGTAACCGTTTCGCGCGGGCTCGCCGAAACGACCCGCGAATCCATCACACTACGCGAGGCTTCTAAGGCGAGATCGAGCACAGGGGCGAAGTCAACGTTGAATCCGAGAGCGCGGCAGTT
The DNA here is from genome assembly GCA_050012155.1 of Candidatus Sulfotelmatobacter sp. Lineage (GTDB taxonomy): Bacteria > Acidobacteriota > Terriglobia > Terriglobales > Acidobacteriaceae > Sulfotelmatobacter. The sequence goes on from JBEKHS010000005.1 coordinate 104,376, forward strand.
TTCTCCCATGATCTGCCCGTGTTTGCGGAAGAGTTTGCGATCACCCGTGGAGAACACCTCCGCTGCCGAAGGCGTCGGGCCGAGTACGTCGCGAAATCTGTCCACAAGTCCGCCTTCCAGATCGACGCAGGTAAGCAACGGAGTCGAAACACACCTCTGGCAATCACGCAACAGACGCCAAGTCTGCTCGGCGGTCCTGATATTGCGCGCGAACAGGATCACGCCGGCCGGCTGCAGCCGCTTAAGCAGGGAAGCGAGGCGCAGCGTCATGTCCGTGCCGTCGAAGCCGACGATCAGAAGTTGGCCTACAGCGGCTCGCTCCTTAGAGGCCGACCGTTTCACTGTCCATCCCTCCCGATAGACCGAGATGATCGGCCACAGTGTCCGCAAAATTGCCCCATGCTTCCGTCAGGATCCGCGGTTTGAGATTCCTAGTGTCCTTGAGCAAGGCGTTGCCCTCTGCCGCAAAGATGGGCTCCGCAAGATAATGTCCCTTTCGACGACAGGTGCGGTAGTGGGCTTCTAGAATATCAGTGAGCCTGGTTTTAGTGAGGTAGTTAGTGAGTCTTTCGAGGTCGCCTGACGAGAGGCAAAATAACGGCGTTACGGCTTTCGACAAGCTCTTCCGTTTGAGCCGCTCCTGAAACCGGCAGTTCAAGAAGGCGTTTACCCCGACAGTACTGCCTATGTTGTCCCTTATGACCACCACGGGGAAGACGGTGGTTATCCGTTTAAGGTCCAGCCCGCGTATTTGGTCCGCGCCGTCGCGTCTGCACGTGGCTTGTATTGACCGATAGAGCTGTTCAACTGCCTGTATCCTGTCCTCGCTGCTGACAAGTTTGCGCTCAAGTTCTGATCTGAGCAGATGGGCATCGTTCCCGTACTTGGCACGGGATGTGAATGTCGTACCCTTGAATTCGATGAATGCTGCTGAGTGTCCGCAGATGAGGATTGCGTCGCACACCTCCTCGTTGGGCCTGCTGTCAAAGACAGGTTTACAGCAAAGTGCGTTCAGACGCCCGTCGGATACTTTTCCCAGAACGTCAGCCCCGTAGCGCTCGAAGACGCGCCCCCAGAAGGAGTGAAAGTTTTCCCGCTCGCCATCCCCTAGAGTGGCATGGACAGTCCAGAACGGGGCGCTCTCAATCTTTTCGGCCAGGAAGGAAAAGTCTACAAGAAACAAACTGTCACCGTCGCGGAACAGCGGCCTGTCGCGAAGAACCGTGTAGTCATTCGGCCCCGAGTTTCGGCTATGCAACTGCGCGGCGAGCTCATCTGGAGTTGCGGAGACGAAATTCAAAAAGGCCTCTACCTGTGCGGACGGTATCTTGGTAGAAGAAAACCATTCTCGCTGTAGGCTGTAGTTTCGAGGGTTTTGCACAAATCGTTCCGCATCGAACTTCAAGAACTTCGTAAGGGCACCAAACAGTAGCGAGTGGTAGGTCACGAGGGGGATGCCGGTTACCTTCTCAAACAGTACGGGAATGTCGTAGTGAGGTTCATCCTTCAATTTCGGCAGGGAATCAAAAAGCATCATGCGCGAACGAATTATGCTCAAATCGAAATCGTTGAACGCGGAGGCTTCTTGCACTGGAAGTAAGTTGGCGGCAATCCAGGCGAACTTATCGTCGTCGGCGTCAGGTTTCGGCGCCCCCATCGGAAGGTGGTCAGAGGCCATCAGGAACAACTCCCCGAAGACGTCGTCGCGCACCGCGGGTGTCCCTCCATCATCGTGGCAATTTAGTAGGGCCTCCTTCATCATGAACAAGAGCTGCTGGCGATGGAACACGAACCTCACGTTTTCGTCCCGCCTCAGTAGGCGTTGTGCGGTTTCCGCTGAGAAGACGTGGCGGACGATGTTGTCATGTGCTGCGGCGCTGCGAGGGTCTTTGTCTTCTCTCAAGGCTGCGTTGATGGTACTGCAGATATGTAGAATCCTGATTCTGGAGAATGTGGAGAGGCGAGCGCGAAAATTCTCCAGCGTGGAGGGGGTATTGTCGTGCAAGTCGGAGTATGGAATATACAGAGCGAACCTTGCCATTTTGTACTACTCAATCTGCCTTTTCAACTCCGCCAGCAAATTCAGCGCTTCGAGCGGCGTGAGCCGGTTCAAATCCACTTCCCGCAGCTTGTCCAATACCGGCTGCGACAGCGGCGTGAAGATCGTCAACTGCGTCGGAGGAGGCGTGGCTCCTGGCGAGAGATGTTCCGTCAGATGGCGTTCCGCCGATTCATGCTCTGCCAGAACTTCTCGCGCCCGCGTAATTACCTCATTCGGAAGCCCGGCCAGCTTGGCGACTTCGATGCCATAGCTGCGGTCGGCCGCTCCCGGCTCGACCTTACGCAAGAAGACGATGCCGCCGCCGGTCTCTTTCACCGAGACGTGATAGTTCTTCACCCCCGCAAGCTGCTCCGCCAATTCCGTCAGCTCGAAATAATGTGTTGCGAACAGAGTCTTGGCACGCACGCGGGCGTGCAGATATTCGATTGCGGCCCAGGCAATCGCGAGGCCGTCGTAAGTAGAAGTGCCGCGGCCAACCTCATCCAGCAAAATCAGAGACCGCGCCGTCGCCGTATGCAGAATCGCTGCCGTCTCCGTCATCTCGACCATAAAGGTCGAGCGCCCGCGCGCCAGATTGTCGCTGGCGCCGATGCGGGTGAAGACGCGGTCGACCACGCTGAGGCGAGCCGAGCGCGCCGGCACGAACGAGCCCATCTGCGCGAGAATGACGATCAGCGCCGTTTGCCGCAGATAAGTCGATTTGCCGCCCATGTTCGGTCCGGTCAGTAGCAAGATCGTATTGGTCGTCGAGTTTAAATAAAGATCGTTAGGGACGAAGCGCTCGCTGCCTCCGGCCATCTCCTGTTGTTCGATCACAGGATGCCGGCTTTCGACGATTTCAAGATCGCCGGCATCACCCTCCACCCGGGGTGTGAATTGTGGCCGGCAGTAATTCCGCAGTGCGGCGATGTGGGCCAGCGAAGCCAGCACATCGACCTCGGCCAGAGCCAGCGCGGTCTGCCGGATTCGCTTCGCCTCGGCGGCAATCGCGGTCCGCAACTCCGTGAACAGGCGCCGCTCGATCTCTACAATTTTTTCCTGCGCGTCGAGAATCTTGGCTTCGTATTCCTTCAACTCGGGGGTGGTGAAGCGCTCCGCTCCAACCAGAGTTTGTTTGCGTTCGTAATCCTGCGGGACCAGATGCAGGTTGGGTTTCGAGACCTCGATGTAGTAGCCAAAGATGGAGTTGAACTTTACTTTGAGCGATCCAATCCCCGTCCGTCCTCGCTCCCGTTGTTCAATCTGCGCCAGCACCTGCTTGCTGTTGCGGGAGAGTTCGCGCAGTTCGTCCAGATCGCGGTCTACACCAGCGGAAATTACGCCGCCGTCGGCGAAGCTCAGCGGCGGCTCGGGCACAATCGTCTTTTCGATGCGCTCGCGCAAGTCGGCCAATTCGTCGAGCGATGCGTGCAAAGTCTTCAACCGCTCCGCCGCGAGGCGGCCGACCGCAGCCTTGATCGATGGAATCTTGCCCAGAGATATGGCGAGAGCCAACACATCCCTGGGATTCGCCGTCTCCAATGTCACGCGGCTCAAAAGCCGTTCCAGATCGAGCACGCCATCGAGGGAGCGTCGCAACTCCTCGCGCGCGATGGTATCTTTCACTCCCCCTTCCACGGCATCCAGGCGCGAGTTGATTTCGGCAAGATCGAGCGACGGCCGTAATAGCCACGCGCGCAGAAGCCGCTTCCCCATGGGAGTGACCGCGGCATCGATCGAACGAAACAGGGTGACGCCGGCATCGGCGCCCGCGAAAAGCGGTTCGATCAGCTCGAGGTTACGCACTGTAACCGCGTCGAGCACCAGGCAGTTCTGCCGCTCGTACCACCCGATCCGGTCAACGTGATCGAGCGACCCGCGCTGGGTCGAGCGCACATAGTAGAGGATCGCTCCCGCCGCTGCTGCTGCGGCTGTGCGCCCGGCTAAGCCGAATCCCTCGAGCGACAACACTCCAAAGTGATTTTCCAGCAACGGAATGGCATGGTCGGGAGCGAAGATCCAATCGTCGAGCGGAGTCTCGGTACAGGTAGCCCCTGAGGCTCGCGGCTGGGGCGTCTTGCTGCGGCTGGCGCTGGCGTCAAACAGCGGAGCCGTCGAGCCATACAGCAATTCTTTCGGCCGCAGTTGCTCGAGTTCTTCTTGGACTCGCCGCAGCGCGCTCTCCCCCGCAAATTCCGTGGCGCGAAAATCTCCCGTGGAAAGATCGAGCGCAGCAAAGCCTACGCGCTCTCCGACTTGCGCCAAGGCGGCCAGGAAATTGTTCTCCTCCGAGCCCAGCAACGAATCCGCCGCCGTTCCGGGGGTAACCACACGCGTGACTTCGCGGCGCACAAGTTTCGTGCCGATTTGCTTTTTGGCGAGCTTGGCGTCTTCCATTTGCTCGCAGATCGCCACTTTGAAGCCTTTGCGGATGAGCTTGCCGATGTAACCTTCCGCCGCGTGGTGCGGCACTCCGCACATGGGTACCGCGATGCCTTTCTCTTTGTTGCGTGAGGTCAGCGTAATCTGCAGTTCTTTGGATGCGACGATCGCGTCGTCAAAAAATAGCTCGTAAAAATCTCCCAGCCGGAAGAAAAGCAGCGCGGTGGGATGTTCTTTCTTGACGGCGTTGTATTGCCGCATCAGCGGAGTGGACGGCTCGCTCATTGTTCCCGTTGGGGCAGGACTTGGCGCGGATTATAACAAAGCCCTTATCCTCACCTTATTATGCCCCCAGTCAAGGCGCGAGCTGGAAAACGCAGTTGACGCAGCTTCGCCCTCAGTGCTTTCCTAGGGCATGGAACTGCGGAAGGATCCGATCACTCGCTCTTGGGTTATGACGGGAGACGAGCCGGCCGAGGGCGCCCGTCCGGAAACTATCTGCCTTTTCTGTTCGGATTCCCCCAATGCCACCCACGTCATCTCCGCCTTGCCCAGCGCGGGCGAGTGGTCGACGCGCGCCGTGGTGCATCCCACGCCGCTTTATCACATTGAAGGCGAACCGGGACGGCGCGGCGACGGGCTTTACGATTGCATGAGTTCGGTCGGCGCGCACGAAGTGCTGGTGGAAAATCGCCGGCATGACCGGCAGCTCTGGAATGCGAGCGACGATGAGATTGGACTGTTCCTGCGATTGGCCGCCGAACGCATCATGGACCTTAAGCACGACCCGCGCATCAAGTACGTCAGTCTCTTTAAGGATTACGGCGCCGGCGCCGGCCAGGAATTCAGCCATCCCACTTCGCAGATCACAGCGACCATGTTTGTGCCGAGGCGCGTACTTTACGAGCTGCGCGCAGGCCGCGAATATTTCCAAGCCAAAGAGCGCTGCGTCTTCTGCGACATCCTGACTCAGGAGGAGCGCCAAGCCTCGCGCGTGATCGAAGCCCGCGGCGACTACGTTGCGATTGGGCCCTACGCCCCACGCGTCCCCTACGAAACTTGGATACTCCCGCGCAACCACGAAGCCTCTTTTGAGCGCACTGGCTTGTCGAAGCCGGGACTGCGGACGAATCTCGCCGCCTTGCTGCGCCGCACCCTTCAGCGAATTCGCGCACTGACGGAAGGTTTTCACCTGGTGCTGCACACTTCGCCCAACAGCCTGCATCCTTCCAAGACGCTTGGTTATTGGAAGACCATTGACGACGACTACCACTGGCACATTGAGATTATGCCGGTACTCGCCGCCAAGGCCCGCTCGTATACATTCAAAGAGGTTTACTATTCGCCGGTAAGCTCGGAAACTGCAGTGAAGCAGTTGCGCGAGGCCAAGATTGATGGCTGAGGAAGACCCAGCAGCGGACTTTGCCCGCTGCTGGACACCGCAAAATACAAAACCGTAGGCCGATACAACGAAGCAGCGAAGCTAGGGTGTGATCTCGAACACCGTACCGTCGCCGTACTTGCCGCCCGCTTGCGCCGTGCCGTAGAGATTGCCGGCGGCATCGAAGATCAAACCTTGCCAGGGACCCGATCCGTCCATGCCGTTGAAGCTGTGAAGGATGGTCTCAGTCCAACGTCCGGCCTCGGCAGGAGACAACTTGAACACGACACCGTCGTTGTCAGAACCTCCGCTGAGGGTTTCTCCATAGAGGTTGCCTGAGGCATCAAAGGTGACGCCAGCGGTCGGACCGCTCCCATCATTGCCGTTGAAGCTTAACAGCACCTTTTCTGTCCAACTCCCGCCTGCGGCAGGCGATAGTTCGAACACGGTACCCATGCCGAAGTATCCGCCGTTTTGCGTCGTGCCATAGAGGTTTGCGGCCGAATCGAAGACCAGACCGCCCTGGTCGTAGGGATTGGATTCGGAGCCACCCTTGTCGAAGGTGTAAAGCGTCGTTTCCGCCCAACTTCCGCCCCCAATAGGCGTCAGTTCGAACACCGTGCCGCCGCCATAAGCGTCACCTTGGTAGGTTTGGTAGGCGGTGCCGTAGAGATTGCCGCTGGCATCAAAAATCACGCTATCGTAGGGATTCAAGCCGTCCGTGCGATCAAAGTACAAAAGCGTCGTTTCCGTCCAACTTCCGCCCCCAATAGGCGTCAGTTCGAACACCGAACCAATTCCTCCCAATATTTGGTTCCCCGTGACGGTGCTGTAAATATTGCCCGCAGCATCGAAAATCACCGGCGCGCTAGGATAGGAACCCACTCCAGATTGCTCATCAGAGAGGCTATAGATGACCGTAAGGTTCCAGCCCCCGTTCCCGGTGGGCGACATCTCGAAGACACCGCCAGTGCCGTTGGTGCCGCCCACCTCAAATGTGCTATAGAGATTGCCTGCGGAATCGAACCTAAGAGGTGCACCCGGCCAGATCGCTCCATCCGCATCATTCCCGCCGAAGATGTATAGCACCGTTTCCTTCCAGCTCCCGTCCCCGGTTGGCGCCAGTTTGAATACCGTACCGCAGCCAAAAGAAACCCCGTTCACGCACGTTGTGACGGCGCCGCCGAAGGTATTCGTGCCGTAGAGATTGCCAGAGGCATCGAAGATCACGCCATTGGGCTGATAGCCGTCCTTGCCATTGAATTCGTGCAACACCTTTATGGTTCCAGCTGATGCCTCTATGACCAACGAGGTCACAGCAAAGATTCCCAGTATCGCTGTTAATCCGATGGAAAGTTTTTTGCCTCGCATAAATCCTCCTCAGAGTTAGGTTAGGGGCCCGTGGAGATGGCGGCATTTTGGAAGGAAGCTAGCCGGGGGAGGCTATGCTGGAAAGCGGGGCCTGGCGGCCTGTTTACCACACATCTGCTGCTCAACTCCAAAAACCGCGACAACTATACACCCGAGTTGCTTCTTTGCAACGGCAATCAGGGGAAATTTACACTTCGCGGAATAATCGTTTGATAAGTGGCTCTAAAGAAGTTCTTTGGGGCAATGCCAGCTAAGGCCTGCCTCCAGCTCGTCGCAGAAGACGAACCACTTCGGCATTGTTGCGATTCAGAGCCCACGTCAGCGCGGTGTACCCGGTCCGGCTGCGCAGGTTAGCATCGGCTCCGGCCGCGAGCAGCGCTTTGATCACGTCCGGGTTCGCCTTGGGGTTTTGGCAGGCGAGGATCAGAGCGGTTTGCCCCGTCTGATCCAACGCATTCACGTTCGTATTCCCCGGCGCCGATAGCAACTGCTGCACTACCTTCAAATCTTCGTGCGCCGCGGCGCGCATCAAATCGGTTTCGTCGGGATCCTCGAAGGTCTCGCCGCCGCTTCCCAACTCGATCGGCCATGCCACAGGAATGACCCTGACCACTCTGATGCCGACATCCCCATTCATTTTCTGCCAATCGTTCAGCGTGAAATAGCCGCGTAACAATGGCTGAATCTGAATGCCTACGGTCGATTGCCATAGCTGATTGCCTATGGGATGCCATGTTCCCCCGGCGTCGTTAGAGGATTGCAGGCGGAAGACGTTGAACCCGTCGGCCGAGTTCCATTCGAAGTGGGCATCCAGGTCACGAATGAAGCCGCCGGGACTGATCCACACGACAGCGCAAAACGCCAGCAAGGCTGCCGAGACGTAGGGCCACGACCGCTGGCCAGTGAAACGAGACGCAACCACTGCCACGGTCGCAACCAGCGCCAGCACCTCGGTGAACAGGCCAACGGCGATCAGTATTTGGCCAACGGCGTTCCACCAGTGCACGCGGCGATCCAGAAACCCGCCATCATCGAAATGCCAAAAGGGATTGAAATAGAGAAGCGCCAGACCCGCAATAAAAAGCAATGCCCCGGCTTCCAGACCATACCCGGCCCAAGTGGCGTGACGGTTGTGCTTGGCTTTCGGATTGAGCATCGGTTTCTGAGAGCAACAAGAGTATAGACGGAAGAATATCGCGCGAGCGTGCAATTCTGATGGCTACCGCCGGAAGGCCCTCCGCGGGCAAGGAACGATCCCCCAGGTTCGAGTCATGTAGGCGGAATACGCGGGGCAATGGCTGGGACCGAGAATCATTTTTTATTTGCTGCCCACCGCTTTTGCGTGCGCGACCGCACTTCGCTCGCGCAAGAGCCGCTCGGCTGCCTTCGCCTCAACCGGGTGGGAGAAGAAGTAGCCTTGACCCATGTCACAGCCGAATTCGTGAAGGTGATCAAGCTGCTTGGCGGATTCAATCCCTTCGGCAATCACTTTCAATTTCAGCTTATGGGCCAGCAGAATGATCAACTCCACGGTCTCACAAATTCCGCGGTCAAGCTGCATGGCGCCAACCAGTGAGCGGTCGATCTTCAAGGCTTCCATGGGGAATTGGCGCAGGCCACTCAAGGATGAATTCCCGGTTCCAAAATCATCGAGGATCACGCTCACCCCCAGGCGCTTAAGCTGGGAGAGAACGGTGGCCGTCACCTTGGCATCCGCCGCGGCAACGCTTTCCGTCATCTCCAGACGCAGGCGCGATGGGTCGAGTCCCGTCTCTCGCAGAGTCGATTCCAGTCTGGTGACGAACTGGGCGTCCGCCAACTGATTCGCGGAGACATTCACGCTGACGGTTACGGCCTCCATACCTGAAATTTCTTTGTCCCAGGCGCGCAACTGCTGGCAGGCTTCCTGAATGAGCCATTGACCGGTAGAGACCAGCAGCCCTGTATCTTCCGCCGCCAGGAATTTATGGGGTGAGATCAAGCCTTGCTCGGGATGCTGCCAGCGCAGCAGCGCTTCGAAGGCCGCGATCTGCGAGGTCTCCAACTGCACAATGGACTGGTAGTAAACACGAAACTGCTGCTTGGCGATCGCCTCCCGGAGTTCTTCTTCCAGCTTGAGCCGGTGGAGAGCTCGAGTGTGCATCGCCTCGTCGAAAACTTCACAGCGGGATCCTCCCAGCGCTTTCGCCCGTCGCATGGCCACGTTGGCATCCAGCAGCAGTTCCTCGGCCCGTTGGTGTGCGGTCGTGCTCAAGGCGATTCCTACGCTGGCGGAAACTCGCACTTCGCGTCCTTCCACCAGAAAGAGTGCGGCGATGGAGGCGAGAATTCTTTGTCCAGCCCGCATCGCGTTGCTGGGATCGCCCACTCCTTCCAGCAGGATGGTGAATTCGTCTCCTCCCATCCGGGATAGGACCGCGTTTCGCAGCGGCGAGTCCTCTTGCGGCCGCGAAACGGTATCTTCGTCCCGCAGGCAGTTTCCAAGACGACGGCTGATCTCGACGATTACCTGGTCTCCCACTGCCGGGCCCATGGTGTCGTTGAAGGCCTTGAATCCATCCAGATCCACGAATAACACGGCGTGCTGCCGCCCCGGATTCCGCTGTGAGTGCTCGAATAATTGCTCCAGCCGGTCCAGAAAAAGTCGCCGGTTCGGCAGCCCGGTCAGACCATCATGAAGGGAGTTGTGCTCGGCTCGCTCTTCCGCGACTTTACGCTCCGTAATGTCGCGATTCACTATGACAAGCTTGGCCACCGCCCCCTTTTCGTCGCGGATGGTGCCGGCGATCGATTCCAGCACTCGCCACGTGCCGTCTTTGTGGCGGATGCGGTACTCCAGCTTCTTCCCCACTCCCGAGCTGCGGGCCTCGCGTGCCGCTTCAAGAACTTTGAATCGATCGTCCGGATGAATCTGCTCAAAGGAGGAGGTCTCGCTCAGTTCCGCGGTGGAGTAACCCAGGATTCTCTTATAGGCGGGACTGTTGTAAAGCCTCCGTCCCTTCACGTCCACCAGCGCAATCATGTCGGCCGCGTTTTCGGTGACGATTTGAAACAGCTCCTCGCGTTTCTTCGACTCCTGGCGCACCCGGTATACGCGAAGTTGCTGGTAGACCGCCAGAATCGCCAGTGCGCCGAGAGCAAACCAATTCCATTGCCACATCATTGGTGCGAAGAACCTCCAACACGCTGCTGAAAAACTCACGATTCGTATCAGGGCACGATTCGTATCAACCACGATTCGTATCACGCACGATTCGTTATCACGCACGACTCGTATCACGCACGATTCGTATCAGGGCATCGCTTCAGCGATGCCGCAACCGCCGTAGAATCAGTGGCGGCTTCAGCCGCTGCGGGCGGTACCATAAGAAAATTAGTTTTTCAACAAACTGCCAAGGGATATATCGGCAATTCCTGACTGGATGGTTAGCCAGATCTGAGGACCTAACTGTCGTCTCGATTAATCGATGAGAACCGGTTAGGACGCTCGGGCCGAAACCGGTTCATAATGTCGGCATGTCTACGGATAAGGAAAAGAGCGTACGACGCCTGAAGACCTACGCCGGTACTCAGGGATACGTCTACCAGTACTATTTTGTGGGTCAGCGCGCGGCTCTGGCGAACGATCCCGAGGCTCCGGCTACGGAATTCGTTTTTGACGTTACTTCCGATCGCAAGCTGACCTACGCCGTGAGCGTCTTTCTTCCGGAGAAGTCGGTCATCTCGTGGACGGCGGCTCATGGGCGTTCGCTGACCGAGGCGGAGCAGTACGCGGCCGCGAAACTACGCTTGTTCCGTGCCTTCGACGAGTTGGAAGATGTAAAGACCCATGGCCGGCGTCTGGTGATTGATCCGGTTTGGCTTGCGGAGGCGCTGGCGGGCCTTGGGATCGAGTAAAAGCCGTGACCTGCATCACAATCGCGCATGATCTTGACGTTTCCTGCCCCGAATTCTCTGTGCAGAATATAATGCGTGAAAGGTTGGTCCGCTGGGGTTCCGGCTGACTTGCTTTAAGCTCCGCGGACTCTGATACTTACCTAACCCATGGCCTTGCTTTGGCTGCGTTTCGCGCTGGCGTGTTATTTCATCGGGCTGATCTACGCATTTTTTGCGCTCACCCGGACCAGCGATCTTTTCAGCCGCATCGCGCTGCACGCCGCCAGCCTGGGCATGGTCTTTCACTTCGTCTCGCTGGTCGAGCTTTTCCTGTCCGGCCACGTAGTCTGGGCTTCGGTACATAACGGAGAATCGTTGCTGGCTTTCTTTTCGATGACGTTTTTCATGATCATCTACGCCATTTACAAGACGACTTCGCCCGGCGTCGTGGTTTTTCCCATCGTCTTTTTTCTGACCTTCGTTGCTGCTTTGGACGAGCAGCCTGTTTTAATGACTTCTTTTGTGCAGCACAAGGGATGGCTGATCGCCCACATCATTCTCATCTTCACCGGCTATGCCGCGCTGGTGTTAAGCTTCGGAGCCAGCCTGCTCTACCTGCTGCAGGAGCGCCGTCTGAAGGCCAAGAAACCCAGCAGCCTGATTTCTTTCTTGCCGGCGCTCGAAGTCATTGACCAGATCGGCTACCGCTCGTTGCTGCTGGGTTTTCCTTTCATGACGCTGGGTTTGATTACGGGCTCGGTCGTGGCCATGTCGACCTACGGGCACATCGACTTTGCGGATCCTAAGATATTGCTGTCGATCCTGATGTGGGTCGTTTACATGATCATGGTCGTCACCCGCTGGAACTCCGGATGGCGCGGACGCCGCGCGGCCGTTCTCGCGACGTGCGCCTTTGTGGCTGCCATCGTGGCCTGGGCCGCCAACTATTTCTCGACCATCCACAGGTTCGCTTCATGAGATACCAGCTCATCGGCGTGAATCACAATAGCGCGCCGCTCGAGGTTCGCGAGCGCCTGGCGATTCCGGAGTCGCGCCTGCCCGACTGCTGCCGCGATCTCACCGCCCACCCCGGAATCGAAGAGGGCATGATCATTTCCACCTGCAACCGCGTGGAAGTGGTTACTCACACTACGTACGGCTCGGCCGATTTGCGGAGCTTCTTGCACGATCACTTTCATCTGACAGCGGAAGAACTCGACGCGCATCTGTACGAGTTCCGCGAGAAAGATGCAGTGCGGCATGTCTTTCGCGTGGCTTCGAGCTTGGATTCGATGGTGGTCGGCGAAGCTCAGATTCTCGGCCAGGTAAAAGAGGCCTATGCCACCGCCCGCGCTGTAGGCTCCGTGCGCGGACAACTCGATCAGCTCTTCACCCGCGCCTTTGCCGTCGCCAAGCGGGTGCGCAGCGAGACCGCCGTGGGCTCGTCTTCCGTTTCCATCGCCTCGGTCGCTGTGGAACTCGCCAAGAAGATTTTCGGGTCTTTGCAGGGCAAGACCGTTTTTATCGTCGGCGCCGGCAAAATGAGCGAACTTGCCGCGCGCCACTTGATGGCTCACGGCTGCGCCTCGATCTTCGTTTCCAATCGCACTTACGACCGAGCTGTAGGCCTGGCGCAGAAGTTCGACGGCCAGGCCATCAAGTTCGACGATCTCTACACCTCCTGCGACCGCGCCGATATCGTTATCACCTCAACCGGCTCGCCCCATGCCATCTTCCGCCGCGAACACGGAGAGCAGTTTCTCGCCCGCCGCAAGAACAAGCCGATGTTCTTCATCGACATCGCCGTTCCCCGCGACGTTTCGCCGGAAATGGCGAAGCTCGATGGCATCTTCACCTACGACATGGACGACCTGCAGCAGGCCGTGACCAGCCACGTCGCCGACCGCCGGAAAGAAGCCGAGCTCGCCGAAGCTATCATCGCCAGCGAAGTCGAGCGCTTCGAAGCCAGGCTGCATACGCTCGATGTGGTGCCGACGATCGTGTCGTTGCAGGATCATCTGGAAACCATTCGCCAGGCGGAGATCGACCGCGTGCGCAGTCGCATGGGCCCGCTGACTCCCGAACAGGAGATGGCTGTGGAAGCATTGACCCGGGGCATCATCAACAAAGTCATGCATACTCCGATCACCACGCTGAAAACCGCGGCGCGCGAGGCGGAAGCCACGACGGTGATCGACGTTGTGCGCAGGCTGTTTAATCTGCACGAGAAAGGGAAAGCATCGGGGCAAACGACAGACAAGAAAAACGAAGCGGGAAGGCGGCAATGACAACGTGGCCATTAGCTGGAGTCCTGCTCCTAGTGTCTTCACTAGCCTTCTGCGGCTGGCTATGTTTGTTCAAGACCAGCATGTTGGTCGGCTGGGCACGAGGCATCTACGCGAGAAGCCGGGTGGCTAGCGCATATCCGCTTTCCGGCATAGTCCAAAGGCACTGGTATCCGACCCACATGCGCTGCATCGGCGTCTTCGCATGGCTGTCCGGAGTCGTTTTCGTTGGCGTGCTTATCCTTTCGGCGGCACGCCACTAAAATGCCCGCTAAACTCCGCATCGGCTCCCGCGGCTCCCAACTCGCCCTCTGGCAGGCTAACTATACCTCCGCGCGCGCGGCCACGAGTGGAGGCGAGGGGCAAAGACCATAATGGAACGGAAATTTTCACTTTTCGAACGGATCCGGAAGATTCGGTCCCATGACCGTAGTACGCTGGACTTGCTCAAGTGGGGCGTCGGAGAGTACTTCCAGTGTGGGTACTGGGCCGCGCTTGAGAACCGTGGGTCGCGGCTGTTCGCAGCCGCGAGGGGTTCGAATCCCTTACTCTCCGCCGCCTTACGCGACCCACGGGACGTTAAGACCTGCTTAGCTCGCGAATGGTTCTTGACGAGCCCTTCGTCAGAAGGTATTCTTAAGGTGGTTCTCAAGCGCGGATCAGTACTACTTTGTCAAGGCGGCCTCACCAGCCGCCTTTCGCTTTTGCCCAGCGCCCTGCCTGGGGTCGCGCACCATGCCTAAACTCCGCATCGGCTCCCGCGGCTCGCAACTCGCCCTCTGGCAGGCCAACCACATCTCCGCGCTCCTGCGCGCACGCGGCCACGAAGTGGAGATCGAAATTATCCATACCACGGGCGACAGGATCACCGACGTTCCCCTGGCCATGGTCGGCACCAAGGGCGGACTCGGCAAAGGAATTTTCACCAAAGAAATCGAGGAAGCCCTCGCCGCCGGCCGCGTCGATCTTGCAGTTCACTCATTGAAGGACCTGCCGACCGAACTTCCCCCAGGATTCGAAATCGCCGCGATCACGGAGCGGCAAGACCCGCGCGACGCCCTCTGCTCGCGGCATTATTCGAAAATCGAAAACTTGCCACAAAGCGCGCGCGTGGGCACCTCCAGCCTGCGCCGCCAAGCGCAACTCAAAGCCATTCGCCCCGATCTCGACATTCATCCCCTGCGCGGCAACGTCGACACGCGCTTGCGCAAGCTCGAACAGGGCGAATACGACGCCGTCATTCTCGCCTCGGCTGGGCTGAAGCGGCTCGGCAGAACCGAACTGATCAAGCAGATCATCCCCGCCGAGATCATGTGCCCTGCCGCCGGGCAGGGAGCGCTCGGCATCGAAATTCGCAAAGACGACTCAGCTACGCGCCAACATGTTGAATTCCTGGACGACTCCGCGGCCCGTGCCGCCACCACCTGCGAGCGCGCTCTGCTCAACCGCCTCGGCGGAGGCTGCCAGGTCCCCATCGGCGCCTTCGCTGAAGTTCGTTGGTCCGGAGAGCGAGACGCTTTTCCGGCTAGGGTTCGGGAAGGGCACGACTTCAGAATTGAGCTTGCCCTGAGCAAGCGAAGCGCGCCGAAGGGTGCCGATAGAGCACCAGGACAACAGCCGGCTTTAGCCGCTGAGGGCCGCTTGCATCTCGAAGCCATCGTCGCCGATCCCGATGGCTCGAAACTCCTGCGCGAATCGCGCGACGGAAGCTTCGGCGATCCCGAAGCGCTCGGCAACGCCGTCGGTGATACTCTGCTCAGCCGCGGCGGCGACGAAATCCTCGAAGCCGTCTATGGCCGCGGTCTCGCAATTCCACCGCAACCATGATCGCGAACCATGACTGCGAATAAAGATCTCGCATGAAGAGCGGCAGCGTTCTCCTGCAACTTCTCGGCGGCACCAAGAGTTCTCACGCGCTCCGCCGCTGGATCAACCTCTGGCCGCCGTTCCTGGGCGCAGGCATTCGCGTCCGGCACATCGCGCCCGACATGAAGCTGGTCGATGTCGAGATGAAGCTGCGCTTCTGGAACGCCAACTACGTCGGCACACACTTCGGCGGATCGCTGTTTGCCATGACCGACGCGTTCTACATGCTGATGCTGATGGCGAACCTGGGCCGAGACTATGTTGTGTGGGACAAAGCCGCGACCATCCGCTACAGAAAGCCGGGGCGGGGAACCGTGCGCGCGGAATTTCGTTTGTCCGATAGCCAGATCGACGACATTCGCGAGAAACTAAAGACGCTGCCGAAATATGAGCCTGTTTTTTCGGTGGAAGTGAAGGATGAGGCCGGAGTGGTGATTGCAGAAGTTGAAAAATTGCTGCACGTGCGAAAGAAATAACTGCAGCCTCCGGGCGCGCAAACTGCCTTGGTCTGCGGATCATAGGAGAGTTCAAGCATGTACATTCCAGAATTCAACCGCGTTCGCGATCACGCCGATATCGTCTCTTTCGTCCAGGCGAACCCCTTTGCCATCCTGGTTTCAGCGTCGGATAGTGGTCCATTCGCCACTCATATTCCCATCCTTCTCCGCGAATCGGAAAATCAGATGACTCTGCACGGACACATGGCCAGGGCGAATCCGCAC
This sequence comes from Candidatus Sulfotelmatobacter sp., assembly GCA_050012155.1. Taxonomy (GTDB): domain Bacteria; phylum Acidobacteriota; class Terriglobia; order Terriglobales; family Acidobacteriaceae; genus Sulfotelmatobacter. The sequence continues at coordinate 120,300 of JBEKHS010000005.1, forward strand.
TGGGAGATTTTGCAACGCGGTCAGGAATCGCTGGCGATTTTTCACGGGCCCCACGCCTACATTTCTCCCAGCCTGTACGAGAGCCGCGAGAGCGTTCCCACCTGGAACTATGCTGCCGTGCATGTCTACGGCAAGGCCAGCGTAGTCACCGACCCCGAGCGTCTTTTGGACGAAACACGAGACATCATCAACCGATTTGATCCGGCTTACTACGCGCAATGGAACAGCCTCAGCGATAAGTTTCGCAATGGGATGCTGAAGCACATTGTCGGATTTGAGATGGTTGCAACGCGAATCGAAGCCAAATTCAAGATCAGTCAAAATCGCAGCAAGGCGGATCAGTCGTCGGTGATCGCCTCTTTGGGGCAGAGCACGGACTCAGCCGTGGCAGAGATTAGTAGATTAATGAAGAAGCAGGGTCTGGGAGTCTGATTGCGAACCTTGTACAGCGAATCATGAACCGTCGCCGGCAATCCGTGAAGCGCTCTCCTTCGCCCTTGGCCGGCGTCCGTGTCCTGGTGGGCCGGGCGCGGCATCAGGCCAGCGCCCTCTCGAGTGAGCTGCGTAGGTTGGGCGCGACCGTGCTTGAGATTCCATTCATCGAAATCCGCAAGCCGCGCAGCTTCAAACCTCTGGATTCGGCTCTGCTGAATCTCGATGGCTACGACTGGCTCGTCCTTACGAGCGTAAACGGAGTTGAAGCCATGTGGGAACGGCTGGCCAAGCTACGCCTCGATTTCGCCAAATTCCAGGAAGGGCACCACTTCAGTCGTACCGCAAAGAGCTCGAAATCGGCAACGGCTTTAGCCGCTGGGGGCCCGCGCCCAACTCGGTTGCGCATCGCGGCCATCGGTCCGGCGACGAAGAAAGCAATTGAGGACCGCCAAGCCAAAGTGAATGTAGTGCCGAAGGAATACGTAGCGGAGTCTGTGGTTCGCAGCTTGCGCAGACGAGTGAAAGGCAAGCGTGTGCTGCTGGTGCGCGCCAAAGTCGCACGCGACGTCATTCCGCGCGAACTGCGTAAAGCCGGCGCCCATGTGGATGTGGTCGAAGCATATGAAACAGTCGTGCCCCAGTCTTCGCGCAAGCGCTTGCGCCAGGCGCTGGTGAATCCGAGTCGCTGTCCCCACGTGGTTACTTTCACCAGCTCTTCGACAGTGCGTAACTTTGTAGCGTTACTCGGTGCCCACAGGCCAAACCTCCGCGGAATACGGTTTGCCTCAATCGGCCCGGTTACCTCTTCGACTTTGCGTAACCTTGGCTTTCACGCTGATATTGAAGCCGAAGAGTTCACCATCCCTGGGCTGGTCGAAGCGATTATCGCTGTCGCCGCATCTCCGCGCAAGACTTGAGCTATTCCGTCAGCGAGCAACTGCAATCTGCCGGGACCACATGTGCCAGCAAAAAGTCGGCGACGCGCTGGTAGGCGTCGATCTGGTTTTCGACTCGGGCAAAGCCGTGGCCTTCGTTTTCGTAAATCTTGTAATCCACCGTCCCGCCGCGTTTCTTGATCGCATCGACTACCTGTTGCGTCTCCGACTTGGGGCAGCGCGGATCGTGTCCTCCGGCGAGCAACAGCAACGGTGCTTTGATCTGATCGATAAAGTTGATTGGCGAGCGGTCTTCGTACAGCGCTTTGTTCTTTACCACATCGCCCATGGTCGCAAGATCGGACTGCTGCAGCACCGGGTCTTCGTTCTCGATTTCCGTAAACCAATTGACGAAGGGCACAATGGGCACGCCCGCGGCCCAAACATCGGGCGCTTTCGTTACCGCCATCATGCTGAGATACCCGCCATAGCTTCCGCCCATGACGGCGATTTTCTTGGGATCGAGATGGCCCGTCTGCTTGATCCAGTCGACTCCGGCCAGCACGTCCTGCAAATCGCCGCCGCCCATGTCGAACAGATTTGCCTGCTGAAATTCTTTGCCATAGCCGGTTGACCCACGGTAGTTGGGAGCCAGCACCATGTAGCCCTGATTAGCCGCGTACTGAATGAAGCGATTGAACGAATTCATCGTTTGCGCAGTCGGTCCGCCGTGAATGTAAACGATGGCCGCATTCTGCCCGTTGCGCGCCATATTGAAGGGCACGTACAGAAACGCGGAGATCGTCCACTTGCCATCGCGGCTGGGATAATGTACGAGGTACGGCTCGACCAAATCCTCCGAATGCACGCCCGCGACCAGCGAATGCGTGACTTGATGCGATTTTCCGGTCGCCAGCGTATACACCCAAAGATCGCCCGGTGCAGTGGGACCGTTGTGGTTGTAGAGCAGACGCGAGCCGTCTTTATCGTTCTTACCCCCGGTGAAGGCGGAATGCCCGCCCGTAGGCTGATTCACGCCCTTCGGGATAGGCAGCACCGTCGAAGTTCCGGTCGCGAGATCGTGCAGGTAAATGTCTTCGTTCCCATCGACGTTGGCGCTGAAGGTGACGTGCTTGCCATCAGGCGAGAACTCGCCGCCGCGGATTTCCCATTTGTCTTTCGTCAGCCATGAAACCTTTTTAGTTGCGATCTCCAGCAGTCCGATGTTCTCAAAGCCATTCGCCGCATTCGACGTGAGTAGGATACGCTTGCCGTTGGGTGAAATGTCGTCGGCAGAATAGCGCTGTTCACCTTCATGCGGCGTCAGCAGCGTACTCGTTCCCGTCGCTACATCGGCAATAAAGATGTTCGAGTCTGTCCCCTTCGCCTGCTCCTGCGAATAAACGATGTACTTTCCATCTTTCGACCAGATCGGGTTCGAGTTGCCCTCATCCTGCGGCGTGTCCTTCGTGATGTGCTTCACCTCGCGCATCACAATGTCGTAGACATCGATTTCATGCGCGGCTGATGTCTTTGGTTTTACTAAGTACGCAAGATAGCGGCCGTCAGGCGACCACGTCGGATCGGTTTCGGCGATCTCGCGCGTGCTGGTGAGATTGACGACTCTGCCGGTCTTTGGTGAGACCAGAAAAATGTCCCACAGCTCATCGCCATCGTAATCGGATTGATAGGCGATCCATTTGCCATCGGGCGACCACGCGGGCGCGGTCTGGCGCTGGTCGCTGACCGTGAGCTGCACCGGCCATCCGCCTTCTGCGGGAACAAGCCACAGGTTGTTGCGTCCGCTCATGTTCGAAATGAATGCGATGCTCTTGCCGTCCGGCGACCACGTGGCCCGGCCGACCTGGCGCGTCATGTAGAGCTTCTCGATGGTCAGACTTTTCGGCTCGACCTGCGCGTTAGGTTTGGAGGCGATCTGCTTGGGATCGGTGACGGCTTGGGGCGCAGGAAGAGTTTGCGCAGCAATGGATTCGGCAAAAACTGTGCTCATGAGTATGACGATAGCAAAGAGTGCGAGAGTGCGCATTCGCTAAGGAGCCTCGAAATGAGGAATGAAATCAAAGAGAATGCGTGTAAGCATTCCCGTCCTGTTCGGTCAGCAGAGTCATGCTACTCAATCAGGCGGATATGGCGCAACAAACGCTCAGTAGTGAACAAATCAATGTTGAGGCCATCGAAGTTCCGGTCATTTGACCAAATGGGGATTCCGAAGTGAAGCGCCAGCGCGAGTAAATCAACGTCGTCAGGATCGCGGCGTCCGATGCGCTTTGTTGCCTCGGCGATGCTCTTCGCGTATTGAGAGTGGCCTACAACAGTTATCGGCAGCGCAGCCACCGCCAAAAGCAGGATGTCGCTAGGCAGGCGCTTCTGCCGGGACAGAATCGGGACATACTCCTCGACCTCAGCAAGAGTGTACTCGGCGGTGAAGACTTCGTGAATCTGGGGATGGTTCAAAATCAACTTGGCGCGGCCGCCGATTAGCGCAGACAGAAGAACGTTAGCGTCGGCGGCCAGTTTCACGGCGCTCCTTCCGCCAGCGCTCGAAATCTTGAAGAACAGCCTTCTCGGTCACCCGCTTTTTCTTTAGCCGGCGGGCGATTTCGTTGGTAAGCATGGAAAACAGTTCACGCTTGAAGTCCACGGGCAACGTCGCTTCCCGCCACGGCAGAAATACTCCGGCCACCTTGCCCCGGCGCGTCACCAGTATCGGGTCGTCGGAGCGAAACAGAGTCGTGGCGCGGTCGCGAAACTCGCGCACAGTGCTGATTCTCATGTGGTCACCCTAGTGACCATTATAGCAAGCGTTCCGCAAAAGCTGATGGAGTTTTCAGAGGACCTGATAGCACGATTGGGTTGTGCCTTTCCCAAGCGGCGTCTCGATCAGGTCTTCGCGTCCTTGTGCATGTCGACCGTGCTCCAGGTCTTGTCGGCGGCGTGGCAGAGGTTTTCCAAGGTACAGTCGACGCACTTGGGTTTGCGCGCGACGCAGAGTTTGCGTCCGTGCCAGATGATCTGGTGCGAGAAGAGAATCCACTTTTCGCGGGGGATGATTTTCATCAAGTCCTGCTCAATCTTCTGCGGATCGTCGTTGGTCGTGAGCTCAAGACGGCGCGAGATGCGATGCACGTGAGTGTCAACAACCACGCCTTCGGCTTTCTTGAACCATGTTCCCAGCACAACGTTAGCGGTTTTGCGGGCCACGCCGGGAAGAGTGAGCAACTTATCCATTTCGTCGGGGACCCGGCCGCCGAAGTCGGCGACGATTTTTTTCGCGGCGCCCACCACGGATTTCGATTTGTTGCGGAAGAAGCCCGTGGAACGGACGTCGGGCTCGAGTTGCTCGGGTGTAAGCGCAGCGAAAGCTTCGACCGTGGGATATTTGCGAAAGAGTTCAGGCGTGACGCGGTTGACGTTGACGTCGGTCGATTGCGCGGAGAGAATAGTCGCGACCAGAAGCTCCCACGCACTCGAATGTGTGAGTGCGCAGGTGACTTCGGGATAGAGTTGGTCGAGGCGCTTCAGGATCTCAGCGATACGCTCGGGTGCCAGGGCGTTGTAGGAGTTGCGCTTCTTCCCTTGGGCGCTTGCCGGCGACTTGGCGGCGGCTGGCCGGCCGGGGGCGGCCGTCCCCACATGATCCCCTCGGCTTCGACGGGCAACGCTGATTCCATGAGGCTGTTTGGGTGCTGGCCTCGTGGACGTGAGTGTCGGCGCCACACGGTCTTGACGGCCGGTGCGGGCAGGCTGGCGGGGCGTTCGACCGCGAGGCATGAGGGAAACATCTTAGCAGAGACCTCGGTAACCACAGGAATGATTGACTCACCCGGAATCCCTCGGTAGTCTGAACTCAACCACACCATTTCAAAGAGTCTGCTATGGCCGTAAGTTCCATCCAACTCGGGCAAGTCTGGCGCAACGACGCCGACGGCCAGGACTATCTGGTCACCAAGGTCTACAGCGAAGTGTTCACACAATATGCCATGCTGCGGCCGGCGGGTATTACAGCTCCCGATGCCTCGACGGTGCGCATTAAGGTGAGCAAGACTCCGCAAGGCGCGGCGCTGCCCGGCTATACCTTTACGCAAGATGGATCGTTTTAAGCGCGCCGTTCCCACTCCCCAATTTCCGATAGACTTAAAATCCAGTTCTCAGTTCTCGGTTCTCAGTTCTCAGTCTTGGGACCAAAAGGCTTTTTCTGAGAACTGAGAACCGAGAACTGAGAACCGAGAACTGAGAACCGAGAACTGAGAACCGAGAACCGCCTTCCAATGACTGAAAAACTTCTAGCAATCATTTTCTGGTTCATCAGCTCGGTGATCAGCGCGACCGGCTACGGCGGGGTCGCGCTGCTGATGGCGATTGAATCGGCGTGCATCCCGTTGCCTTCGGAACTTATTATGCCGTTTGCCGGATATCTCGTCTTCACTGGCACGTTCAAGCTGCTGTGGGTGGCGACGGCCGGGGCAATTGGTTGCAACCTGGGATCGCTGGTCGCATATGAGATTGGGTTTTATGGCGGCCGTCCGCTGGTGGAGCGCTACGGCCGCTGGATTCTCATGGGTCGCCGCGAACTCGCCTGGGCTGACCGTTTCTTCGCGCACTGGGGATACCTCGCCGTGTTCATCGGTCGCTTGCTGCCCGTGATTCGAACGTTCATCGCGCTGCCGGCGGGAGTGGCGCGCATGCCGCGTGTGCGCTTCCACATCTACACATTTCTCGGGTCGTGGCCCTGGTGCCTGGGGCTGGCATATCTCGGCATGAAGCTTGGCCAGAACTGGCGGGAACTCGGAAAGTACTTTCATAAGTTCGACGCCGTGATCGGAGTGCTGCTGGTGGCGGGGGCAGTCTATTTTGTTTGGACACATTGGCAGAGTAGAATCAGCAGGGAGACGTCAGCGGCTAGCCGTTTGTGAATGCTGTCCGTTATCAGCCGGAGGTCGTAGGGCGCTGTCATGAAGCCGAGTACTAAGCGACAGATCAAGAATGGTTTGCGCATCGGCGGCGGTATTGGCGCATTCTGGATCGCGGCCATGCTCGTCGGAGTCACTTTGGACGGACTCCAAGACGCTCCAGGACATCTTCGATTGTGGCCAGACGGTGCAATAGCGGGAGGCTTGCTCGCGTTGGCAGCGGCGATCCTAGTGCTCACTGCAAGGATCTGGATTATCTATATTGCGGGTTGCCTACTTTTTGCGATTCCCAAGGTCATAGCTGTAATCGTAAGCGGGAAAGATTTTTACTCCCCACATGGTCCTTTTTCCCGGCTTGAGGCAGCCGAGTTGTTAGTCTTTTGCCTGGCCTCCTTGTTTCTCATCTATCGAATTTCGGCGAACCACGCTCCGACCCCGTTCGACCGATTCGCGTTTACACTTTATTTGGCCTCTTTTGTGCTCGCGGCTAGCGGCGACTTCTCTCCCCTTGCCACCTGGCAGATCGTCGGACTAGCCGCGTTGTTTGTTGCGTGGTATCTGTCGCGGAAGAAACACAGGAGACACCACATCCATGCCACCCGCATGGTCGAGTAGTCACTAAGTCTCTCCGAACCTCGCCAACTGTGACCCCACGATCTGCCACTTATCTTTGCGCTTCACCACCACATCCATATAGACATAGCGAACAGGGAAGCGCTGATCGCCTTGTTCGACGTCATCTTCTTCTGATCCGTGCACGATGGCTAGCTCGTTGCTGAGCAGGCGAATCCGGCGGCCCGTGGACACGATCGACAGGTAGCGGATGGCGCCGCTCTCAAGATTCTTGATCACGTCTTGCTTGCTTCGGGACTCGCCGAATTCGTCGTATTGCACATAATCGTCGGCGAAGATGCGCGAGAGTTCGGCGACATCAGCGGCAACCAGAGCCCGGTCGCCATCTTCGAAGAGCTTCAGGATTTCTTGTTCGTCGCTTTCCATCGGCAATCTCTCCTTCCACCGGCGCGCTTTCTTTAACGCCCTGTTAGTCTACAACTGCTGTTTTATACAAGGAGGACTTGTGATTCGAATGTTCCGCTTGTTTGCCTCTCTGCTGTTCTTCGCCCTTGCGCTGCCAATCGTTTCCCGCGCGCAAGCCGCACCCGCGACCTCCGACAAGCCGTTTGTCATTGAGTATTACTACAAAGCCAAGTGGGGACATGCGGACGAATTTCTGAAGCTGTTCAAGAAGAATCATTATCCCGTGCTCAAGAAAGAAATGGAGATCGGACGGATCGCAAAGGTCTGGATGGATCAGCCCCGGTATCACACTACCGAAGACGGGCGCTGGGATTTCCGCGTGACCATCGTCTTCAAGAACGCAACCGTCGCCAATGAGCCCTTCGACGAAGCGGCTCTGCAAAAGGAAATGTATCCCGATCAGGAAACCTTTCAGCGCGAAGAGCAGCGGCGCTTTGAGATCCTCGACGGGCATTGGGATTTGCCGGTGAAAACGGTGGATTTAGAGAAATAGTACCTGGTGCCCAGTACCCAGATGCGAGCGCCTTTGCTAGGTACTAGGTACAAGGTACTGGGTACTGATTCACTCGATCTTCAGAAAGTTTGCGATCACCTTCTCGAACCGCTTCCAGGGCAGGATGCGCTTCATCGCAAGCTGGATCTTAGCGTCGCGGCCCACCAGGTAGCGCAGCTTGGGATTGGGATCTTGTGCGATAGATGCGATCAGGCGCGCTACTTCGATGGGATCGCGTTTGGGCAGGGCCTGGATGCGATCGCGCATGCGCCGGATGCGCTGGATGTTGGGAGAGGTTTCTTGCGTGGCTTTCTCGCCCATCACTGCGCCGCGCGTCCAAATGTCGGTGAGGTAGGCCCCGGGCTCGACCAGCACGACCTTGATGCCAAGTGCGTTGACTTCGAGCCGCAACGATTCGCTCCAGCCTTCGAGAGCATGCTTGGAGGCGGAATAGCTGCTGACCGAGACCGAGCCCAGCAGTCCACCGATGGATGAGACCATGATGATGTGTCCCGAGTGCTGGCGGCGCATGGTGGGCAGCGCAGCTTTGGTCATGGCGACGGCACCGAAAAAATTGGTCTCGAACTGGCGCCGGAGTTCCTCCAGCTTGATATCTTCTGCAAATCCAGCGACGGCGAATCCGGCATTGTTGACCAGGACGTCCAAGCGGCTATGGTCGCGGACAACGGCGTCGACGAAGCCGGGGAGGGTATCGAAATCGGTGACGTCGAGCGCGCGAATATCGACTTGGCCGGCGACACCTGCAGCGGTTGCGGCCTGATCGAGGCGATCGCGGCGGCCGAGATCACGCATGGTCGCGACCACTCGGAATCCGGTCTTGGCCAGTTCGATCGAGGTGAGCAAACCGAATCCGCTGGACGAACCGGTGATGAGGGCAATCTTGTCGGGCATGGAAATGAGTCCCCAAAAGCTTGTAACACAGGGAGGCGTGGCCGCGAGGCCACTGTCTCCTCATGCGCTTAGACGATGCCCTGCTTCCACAAAAGATGTTAAATGAGTGTAACAATCGTGCGGCAATTCGTTTATAGCAGCCATTGAAATTTGGAATTAGACAGAGCGTGAAAAGGGGCCATACTCTAATACATGGACCCCATAATTTCAGTTGAAGATTCGCATGTTGACCTGCTGCACGAAATCGGAGTCCGGCTGGCGACGGCGGATGGCTTTCACGAAGTGCTGGACCGAGTGGTCGAATTCGCTTCCGCGCTGGTGAAGTGCGACTCCTGCCTCATCTATGTTCTTGAGGATGAAGAACTCGTCCTGCGCGCCTCCAAGAATCAGCACCCAGAAGTTGTGGACCGGCTGAAACTGCGCGTGGGGCAGGGCATTACGGGGTGGGTAGCGGAGCATCGCGAGCCGGTGGCGGTTGCAGAAAAAGCCGCAACCGATCCGCGCTTTCAGTTCTTCCATGAGCTCCCCGAAGATAGCTACGAAGCCTTCTTGTCCGTGCCGCTGATGTGCCGCGGTCGGGTTGTAGGGGTGATCAACCTGCAGCATCGCCAGCCCCATGTTCACCGTCGGCGGGAAATTCGCTTGATTTCGACCATTGGATTTCTCGTGGGCGCTGAGATTGAAATGGCGCGGCTCGAGGACGCCAACTCCAACCTGTGGGAACAATTGCAGACGCGCAAAGTGGTGGAGCGCGCCAAAGGAATCCTGCAGCGCGATCTGGGGTTAAGCGAGGAACAGGCCTACCTGACCTTGCAGCGCCAGAGCCGGCAGAAGCGCAAAGCTATGAAAGAAATTGCCGAGGCGATCGTCCTCAGCGACGAAGTGAAGGGCAACGTGCCAGCGCAGAAGCTAACCTAAACGCAATCCTCCTAATTAGTTCTTGCATCTTCTTTCCGATCTCATCGCGAAAGCTTCCGAGTCTTAGAAGTTTCCGAGTCTTAGAAAAAAGAAAAGCCCGAGAGCAGGCCTGGGTGCCCGCTCTCGGGTTTGGCAGCAGCGGACTAGCGGGCGGCAGATGCAGTCGTGGTTGCGACAGTCTGGGCCATCGCAGGAGTTTCTTCTGGCACTGCAAAATGCAGCGTCACCCCGAACTCGGGCAGCTGCATCGTGCTGACGAAGCTCCCACTCGGCCTGGAAACTACAACCAACCGGCTGTGGTCCGAAGGCTGGGAGATGTCGATGTCGGTCACCAGAAGCATGTAGCCTGCCGCAGTGCCACTCACCTTGCGCAGAGTAAGAGTGGCCTCAGGGCCGTTGGCTCCGATGCTGAAATGGTACTTTCCGGCCGGCACCACAGTGTTCTGCCAGTGCACTTCGTGCGTCAAAGTGAATGCTCCGGCGGCTGTCTGAGCGGAAGCCAGGCTGGGCGCGAAGCTCAAAGCGCTCAGGGTTAGAACAGCGGCGTAGGCGAAATTGCGAATCGATTTCATTGGAATCTCCTGTTCTTTTTTGGTCTGAAGAGCACACTACCGGCGCAGGGCCGAATGGCGTGGGCTCAGATTGAAGTGGAGAACAACAGGGTCAGGAGAATTGCTATGCCGCGGCAAGGCTGGCATGCAAACATCGGCTTCGCGAGACCGGCTACAGAGATGGTTTGCGAAGTGATTTCACTATGAAGCAACACGGCGCTAGAGTCCAACGCAAAATATTTATGGGAGCGATTCGCCGGATGCCATGACGGAAGTAACCGCAAAAGATTTTGATGCCGTTATTTTTCTGCGTGTGCCGCCGGCAGGTTGCTGAAAAACTCACGATTCGTATCAGGGCATCGCTTCAGCGATGCCGCAAGTGCCGTAGAATCGGCGCCGGCTTCAGCCGCTGCGGGCGGCTATCGACAAGGAGATTGGTTCAGCAAAACGGCGGGCACTTTCCACCCGATGCACGCTCTGCCCCATTGAACTGATTTTCTCCACGTTTAGCCGCGCGCGTTTGCAAAAATCCCGCTCGATACGAGAACATACAAGGTTTGCACATCCCTACAGATTCTTACTGAGGAAGCGGCCAAAATATGGCGACACGCAACAAGTCCGCAAAGTTAAAGGCAGAGGCAAGAGCGCCCCGCACAGAAGTTAAGAACTACGAAGTGAACAACTACGTGAAGGCACGCAGTCAGTCGCAGCCCAACGGCACGATCCTGCCCGCGAAGGGAAAGCTGGGAGTGATGATCCCCGGCATGGGCGCAGTTGCGACAACATTTGTCGCGGGCGTGGAGGCGATTCGCAAAGGTCTGGCGAAGCCGATCGGCTCGCTCACGCAGATGGGCACGGTGCGGCTGGGCAAGCGCACCGACGGCCGCTCTCCGAAGATCAAAGAGTTCGTCCCGCTGGCCGGGCTCGACGATCTGGTCTTCACCGGATGGGACATTTTCGAAGACAACATGTACGAAGCCGCGTCGAATGCCGGTGTGCTCGATCAGCGGCTGCTCGACCAGTTGAAGCCGTTTCTTTCTTCGGTGAAGCCGCGCGCGGCCGTGTTCGATCACAACTACGTCAAGAAGATCGACGGCCCCAACGTAAAAAAAGGCAAGACCAAGATGGATCTCGCCGAGCAGTTGCGCGACGACATCCGCGACTTCAAAAAAACCAGCGGCGCCAGCCGCCTGATCACGATGTGGTGCGGATCAACCGAGTCTTACATTGAGGCGGGCGAGGCGCATCAGTCCGTCAAAGCCTTCGAAAAAGCTCTGCGCGAAAACGACGATATGATCGCGCCCTCGATGGTCTACGCCTACGCGTCGCTGATGGAAGGCGTCCCGTTCGCCAACGGCGCACCAAATCTAACAGTGGATTTGCCGGTGATGCTCGAGCTTTCCCGCAAGAACGAAGCTCCGATCTGCGGCAAGGATTTCAAGACCGGTCAGACCCTGATGAAAACGATCCTCGCTCCCGGCTTCAAGGCCCGCATGCTGGGCCTGAACGGATGGTTCTCAACCAACATCCTCGGCAACCGCGACGGTGAGGTGCTCGACGATCCGGGATCGTTCAAGACCAAGGAAGAGTCGAAACTTTCAGTGCTCGAGCACATTCTGCAACCCGAGCTTTATCCCGAACTTTACGGCGATATGTACCACAAGGTGCGAATCAACTATTATCCTCCGCGCGGCGACAACAAAGAGGGCTGGGACAACATCGATATCTTCGGATGGCTGGGCTATCCCATGCAGATCAAAGTCGATTTCCTGTGCCGCGACTCGATTCTCGCCGCGCCGATCGTGCTCGATCTTGTGCTGCTGGTCGATCTCGCGAAACGCTGCTCGGAGCTGCGCGGCTTGGGCATTCAGGAGTGGCTTAGCTTTTATTTTAAGTCTCCGATGACGGTGCCCGGCCTCTATCCGGAGCATGATCTGTTCATCCAGCTAATGAAGCTGAAGAACACGCTGCGGCATTTGAAGGGCGAGGAACTGATCACGCATTTAGGGCTGGAGTATTACGACTGATTCCTGGATGAGACAACTGGGCCGCTTGACAGACAACAAGTGGATTGGCTAGGTTGGACGCGCTGTAAATGTCCCCTTGGGCTAGTGATGCGAGGCGACAATGCGTTCGACACCCTTTTACAAGCGCCCTTTGTTCTGGACCTGCCTTCTCTCAGCGGGTCTTTTATCCTGGTTTCTGAGCCTGCAGGCAACTGGCTCTCGATTGCTCGGCCTTCCGGTTCAGTGGATATGGCTATCGATGCTGCCGATATTCCTGGCTCTCGTCGCAGGAGGCTATATTAAGAAGTTCAAGGCTCCCGGATTTGAGTTTGAGCCGGGACTTCAGAACTTGCCTTACTATCCCCAGTCACAGTCACGTATACCGGGCGGGACTCTTCCCGACCTCGGTGACGCGGAGCTAGATTTCGGCATGTCCCGCGTGTCGAAGGAAGTGGAGACGATTCTCGTCGGCCAATCAAAGGATAACTGGATTTTGAGTCGCGGCCAGGAATATATCAAGAACCACGATCTCTTTCTAGTGCACGTTTGCAAGCCTTCAGCGATAACGGGACAGACCTATGACGTCAGAATCTTTTTGATCCGACATCGCAAAGGTCCCCTGCCAAATCAGAAGGAGGGATTCGAGGATATAGCGAAGGCGGAGTTCTTTTTCGGAGATTCATGGGGAAACAAAGTATTCCCCGCAAAGAATGAAGGAAGTTTTATCGGAGTGAGCACCTCCGCTTGGGGAACATTCCTAGCCACTTGCCGTGTGACTTTCAGAAATCCGGATGAGCGTCCGATCATAATTCATCGGTATATCGACTTCGAGATGGCACCGGCCTTGGCGTAGAGTGCTCCGTGCGCAGGAGCCAAATTCACCACACCGTCCTGACCAGCGGGCTTCGTCGGATTCTCTCGTCGTGCGTGACCAGTGTCAGTCCTTCGGCGCGGGCTGTGCCGCCAATGATACGATCGGCGGGATCGCCGGAGTAGTCGCGGGGAAACGGGGCTGCCAAGGTCGCGATCTCAGGTGTGATCGGCAACACGGTGACGCCCTCGATCAGCAAGTCAAGCGAAGATTCAAGCGTGCCGTAACGGCGAATGCTTCCGCGCGCCAGCATGGAAGCAAGCTCCCAAATGGTGATGGCAGAAATTGCGATCCCGCCTTGCCGCCGGGCGCGGCGGATGGCGGAAGCGGCTGAGCGCGAAAGAGACTTCGAATTATCTACCGCCCAAAACAAGACTTGTGTATCCAGCAGAATCAAAACGCCGACTCCCACTCCTCGGGCGGATCGGCGTTCAAGTTACCAACCACTTCAAACACACCCTTCAATCTGCCGATGAAATCGTCTTTTGGTTCATCGATGGGTACCAGCTTCGCAACCGGCTTGCCGCGCTTCGTGATCACCAGCGAACATCTGGTGGAGCGCACGTCTTCCATCAGAGTGAGGCACTGCGCTTTGAAGACTGCCGCAGAAATTTCCTTCATGGACATATTGTAGCAGACATGGTCAAGTAGAGATGACCATCACGCCCTCCGACGCTTTCGCCCCATACCTCACCCAGGGTTCGTCGCTTTCCCTGGGCGGCAGGGCTTTCAGATTCTTGGGTCGGTAGTCCGCCCGGTTTTCCCATCGCACACGCACCGTCTCGTGAATCTGAAGATTCGTCGGAAGGGTACGAGGGCTTCCCATCGGCACAGTCCGCTTATCGCTCTTGGTCTTGAAGTCGTAGTACTTGTGGGGCAGGTATTCCAATATCCACCACGCTCTGCGCAGGGAAACGTTCAGGTCGGCCACGGGATTGGGCGCATAGCGTCGATCGGAATACGAGAGAACAGATATTACCTTATCCGGGTGGAGCAAGAGTCCTCTGCTTTCAGCCTCCACCAGCATCCATTCCAAGGTAATCTGCGATAGCCCGCTTTTATCGGGTGCATAGCTTCCTCCCACGTCGGAGTGCACGCCTGCGAACCAGACCTGTTTGAAATCCTGAGTGATGGGGCTGGGCCTTCCGTCGCCCAAATCGTCGCCCTCAAACACGCGTGTGAACGAGTTTTGGCGGAAGAAAATTCTTCTCTCGTCGATGGACTGGGCATGGCGCACATTGGCGATGATGGGGTTGCGGGCGGTGTAGGGCAGGCGCACCGGCTCGGTTACCCATCCCACCGAACTCACCGTATCCCAGAGACCGGCAAAATAAATAAAGCAGGGCCGCGAGAATATTTCTTGAAATTTCCTGGCTTCCTCCAGCAAGGCGCGATGGTTTTCCTTGTGCCGTCTTTGAAACATTCGGAGGACATAAGGTATTTGCGCCTCATTGCCGGGACACAGCAGGCCAAACATTTTCAGCAGGCTGGCCAAAGCGCGCGCTGTGTAGGCCCCGCGGCTGAATCCGAACAGGTAGACATGATCGTGTTCTTCGTAGGCTTGCATCAAGTACTGATAGGCGCGGCCGATATCCTCAAAAAAACCAGCGCCAAACGCCAGGCCCTTGATACGCGACCACTGCTTTTCCCTCCAGGTATAGGCGGTGGGCGAGCCCATGGTTCCCACGCCGGGGTGGTAGTATGCCACTTGGTCTCGATTGACGACCAACGCGCTGTAAAGCTTCACGACATTCGAATTGTGCTGGGGATCGAATTCGTTTCCCGTCCCGTCGCAGCAGATCACGATATTCTTTGGCATCTTGCCTTGGAAAGCGATTGGCCGAAAACCTAAATTCCCGTCACACGAGCTTCTTTGCTTTCTTATACTCGTCAAACTTCTCCAGGAACCGGTCAATATCCTTCTTCTGCAAATAATAAGGCGTCGACAGCCGCAGCTTATTCGGATCTCCGCCGCGAATGCGAATCTTGTACGTCTTCCACATCCAGTTCTCGAGATCCATGCGCGGGACCGGCGGGACGTTCACCGTTACAATGGCGCAGCGCAGCGCGGGATCAGGCGAAGTCCAGGAATCGGCGCCGCGCTTCTTCATTTCATCGAGAATGTAATCGGCAAGTTGGCGATGGCGGCGCTCGATGCGGTCCATGCCGATGTCGTTCGCAAGTTTGATCGATGCCCTCAAACCCCACAACGATGGCACATTCGAGCTGCCGATGCGCTGGAAGCGTTCAGCGCGGAGCTTGGGATCGTCCCAGCCTTCGGTGACGATGGTGTTCCAGAGGCGGTCGATGACTTCGTCGCGCACATAAAGAAAGCCCGTGCCTTTGGTGGCCATCAGCCATTTGTGCGGGCTCGATGAGTACATGTCGCAGCCCAGGTCGTGCAGGTTGAGGCGCATCATGCCGATAACATGCGCCCCGTCGACGGCAGACAGGATTCCCTTCGACCGCGCCAGCGCGCAGATTTCCTTCGCCGGAAGCACCACGCCAGTGACCGTCGTGATGTGGCTGAAGAAGATGACGCGCGTGCGCGCAGTGATGGCATCGTTGAACAGGTTGAGAACCTGCGCGGCGTCTTTCACAGGGAGGGGCAGTGAAACTTTCTTCACCACTACGCCATAGCGTTTGGCTTTGAGATTCCATGGGTGTACGCCGCCGGGATGCTCCTGGTCGGTCATGAGCACCTCGTCCCCCGGTTTCATGTCGATGCCGTTGGCAATATAGCTATTAGCCTCCGTGGCATTACGAAGCAGGGCGATTTCATCGCGATGGCAGCCGACGAAATCGGCCAGGGGATCGCGAAATTCGTTCCACGCGGCGTATCCCCAGATGGGATAGTCTTCCGGATCCTGCTGGTCCATTCTCTCGGTTGTGGTGTAGCCGTCGAAAACCGCGCGCAGCACAGGCGCCGGGCTGGAGCCGACGGTGCCGTTGTTCAGGTAGATTTCGTCCTCCGGGATCAGGAACTGCTTGCGCAATTCAGCCCAGTAAGCATCCTCGTTCTTGTCGAGCAGAGCCCGATCCGGCAGGCTGGAGGGAGCCTTCTCCAGTTGGGCCAAAAGATTGGAACGAAATGCCACGGCAGCGGCGAGGCCGGTAGTGGCAGCTGTAATGAAATGGCGGCGGTCGATCATGAAACCCTCGTGAGTGGAGCCGAACAGAAGGGCCATGGTACGACGCCTTGCCGCCAAGGGCAAGGTGCGAGGAAGACGAACGGATACAGAGCCCTGGCATCGCGTGGATTCCGGTCCGCTGGCGGGTTATCTTCTCATCAGTGACGCACAATCGCCAGCTTGGAAATGCGCTCCCTAATCAAAGTTGCGACCGCATCGTAGCTTGCCAGAAAATCCGTCACGTTTGCCTCCCCGCCTTGGGACCACGATATAGTGAACGTCTCCGGCCCAGACAGTCTCAGATGCTTGTCCTCAGAATCGGCAACCCTGAGACACTGCCTCAGTAGGTCATAGAGATCTTTGGGATAGAATGGGCAAAGATGCTCAGAGGCCTCTAATAGCGCATCGTATGCTATGTGAAAGGCTTCCACCTGCCTGTTCAAAAGTCTTAGCCTGTCCTCCTTTGTTTCGTCAGCCGAGGCTATCCTCATGACCGGATGTAAGCAGCATATCTTGAACTTGAGGTCAGCTAGCTTCCCAAACACTTCTTTCAAGGCCTCAAACTCCGTCTGGAAATGGACCCTGGTTACTAAGATCGTTTTATCGATCTCTGCCTGTAGAAACAACTTCGACCGGTCCAGCTCGCTCTTGTATTTTTCCAGCTCCGCGATGTAGCCGGCCTTTAACCGTTCCAGCTCTTGGCTGTGTTTTTGTGCCTCTCGCTGAAGTACCCGCTTTCCAAGGAAGCCCAAGAGTCCTCCGACTGCGGGCGTGTTGATTGCTGCGCTCACAGCAACGGTGATCCAATCCACAGTCATAGCGGCGACTCCCAAACGCCAGCATTCTACCAGCGTGATCAGACGCGGCCACGAAGAATCGGTTGCTTCGGACGCAGCATCCGCCGAGGCACCACTGATCCGCGTTGTTCCTAGAAACGACCCTATCGGATTCCAAGGGCTGGCGTTCCGGACGACTCGATCCAGCAGATAACCCCAAAGCAGGCGCTATGCGTCTAATCGGGTGGAAGATTCGAGTTGGATGCTTGTGGACCGGGCGTATAATGTTGGCAAGAGTTCGGTCGGCGGCAAAGGAGTTTTTCATGAAATCCCGTTGGTTGGCGATCGCATTAGCCTTGGCGGCGTTCAGCGCGGTGCCCTGGACGCAGGCGCAGACACAGAATCCCAGTCAAACTCCGAGTCAAACCCAACCGCCAACTCACGATCCGGACAACGGCCAGCCTAAAGCGGGCGACGTGCAGAATGCGCCCGCTCAGCCGCCTGCCGCCCTGCCAACCCAGGATGATAGCCAGATCAAGCATGACGGCACCAAGGATGACGTGGATGCGGTCGGCAATCGCAACGTAGGTTGCACTCGCGGCATGGGCAACTGGTACACGGTGGAAGGCCAGGTCGCGCGTGGCCGCGTCTATGCGCAGCAGATCGAAGCGCAGGTGAAGCTGATCAACGATCCCGTGATCACGGAATACGTGAACCGGGTCGGCCAGAACCTGGTGCGGAATTCTGACGCGCAGGTGCCGTTCACCATCAAGGTGATCGACTCCGACACCATCAACGCCATGGCATTGCCCGGCGGATTCTTTTACGTGAACTCAGGTCTGATCCTGGCTGCGGACGAAGAAGCCGAACTGGCGGGCGTGATGGCTCATGAGATTGCCCACGTCGCCGCCTGCCACTACGGCCGCGAAATGACCCGCGCGAATCTGCTGCAAATGGCCTCCATTCCGTTGATCTTTATCGGCGGCGGGATCGGCTACGCGGGTTACGAAGCCTCCGGCCTGGCGATTCCTCTGACCTTTCTGAAGTTCTCCCGCACCTTCGAAGCCGAGGCAGACTATTTGGGCGTGGAATATATGTATCGCTCCGGCTATGACCCGTCGGCTTTTGTGTCTTTCTTTGAGAAGATCCAGGCCATGGAGAAAAAGAAGCCGGGCTCGCTCGCCAAAGCCTTCGACACCCACCCGCAGACTCCGGATCGCATCGAGAAGACCCAGGAAGAAATTCGCAAGATACTTCCGTCCAAGCCGCAGTATGTTGTGACGACTTCGGAATTCGATGAAGTCAAGGCGCGGCTCGCATCGATCGAGAATCGCCACAAGGTGCTCGATCAAAAGGATGGCAACAAGCCCAGCTTGCGGCGGGCGTCCACCAGCAGCGACGGAACGACAACCAACGATGACGATCGCCCGACCTTGAAGCGGCGGGATGATTCGTCGTCGAATTAATCGGAATTGATCAGTAATGAACCAACCGGCGGCCTCGGCCGCCGGTTTCGTGTTTCTGGAAGGACAAGAGTAGTGGGCAGTCTTGATTGTCATCCCGAGCAAGCGCTTTTTGCGCAGCGAGGGATCTGGGCGAGCCGCGCGGTGCGTCGCGTGCTTTGCGACGCAATAATCGCGCGCTTGGCTCGCCTCCTTATCAAACTGCACCACTACCAGGACAACTGCCGAACTGACCGGAGATTTGTGACTTTCGTCACTGCATCCCGTTGCGCAGCGCGAACAGGCTGGGCACAAAAGCTGTAAAGGGTGGTCAGCGTACCGCCGGGCGTGATTTGGAAGACCGTGCCATCGTTGTTGGCTCCGCCATATTGAGTTGTTCCGTACAGGTTTCCGTTCGTAGCTTCTACCAGTCCCGCGTCAGGGCTGGACCCGTCAGCGCAGTACCCTTCGCTGTTCGTTCGGCTGCAAAAGCTGTAAAGGGTGGTCGCTCCCGCAGCGGTGATTTTGAAGATCGTGCCGCCCTCGCCGTTGGCTCCGCCGGTCGCCGTTGCCCCATAGAAGCTCCCATTTGTGCCTTGCAGCAGCCCTGCGACGGGTTGGCTTCCATCGGTACAGCCGGTTTGGGCACAAAAGCTGTAAAGGGTGGTCAGCGTACCGCCCGAGGTGATTTGGAAGACCGTGCCGTCGTTGTTGGCTCCGCCATATTGAGTTGTTCCGTATAGGTTTCCGTCCGTAGCTTGGACCAGTCCCGCGTCAGGGCTGGACCCGTCAGCGCAGTATCCTTCACTGTTCGTTTGGCTGCAAAAGCTGTAAAGGGTGGTTAAAGCTCCCGCCGCGGTGATTTTGAAGACCGTGCCGCAGCAGGAGGCGGGAGCTGGGCAGTTCGTGCCACCCAATGAGGTTGTCCCGTAGAAGTTCCCGTCGAAGCCTTGAACGAGAGACACATACTCAGGGTAAATCCCGTTGGTCCCGTTGAAAGAGGCCAGAACCGTGAGAATGTTCTGTGCGGGCGAGACAATCGCTGTTGTTGCACAAAGGAGAAGCAAAGCGCAAATCTTGCCCCACCAATTGAGTTGACCTAGGCGTACAAAGCGAAGTAGGTGCATGGTGTTCCTTTCCGCGTTTTGAAAGAGAAATGAGCGGAGCAGACCCGCGAATTCTCCTCCCCCAGAATTAGCCTGTCAAGGTGAAGCATTTTGCACCCGAACGCAGCCACGTGAGAAGTTCCTCGTGGATTCTTGGCGGGTAAGTCCCTAGCTTTAAGTTGGCAGAAGCAGAGACTCTGATTCTTGTCGCTGAGTCATCAGCAATAAGCCAAAATCTGTCACAATTAGACCATCCGCAATACATCTGCGAAAATCACAGGATGGCAAACTTGAAAGCAAAAAAAGGTGTAATCGGAATTCTTACTGGCGGCGGCGACGTGCCCGGCCTGAATCCCGCCATACGCGCCGTAACCATTCGCGCCGTGCGCGAAGGTTGCCAGGTCATCGGCATCCGCCGGGGCTGGGCTGGACTTGTCGATCTCGTCCGTGAAAAAGACCACGACAATAGCGAGAATTTCCAGACTCTGTCGGAGGATCTGGTCAACCGCACCGGCCGTACCGGTGGAACGTTCCTCCACACGTCGCGCACCAACCCGAGCAAAGTGAAAAAAGCGAGTGTCCCGGTTCACTTGCAAGGTGCTTACAGCGCCGAAGTGAACGACCTCACTCCCGAAGTTCTCAAGAACCTGGATTGGCTTGGCATCGACTACCTCATCCCCATCGGCGGCGACGACACGCTGAGCTACGGCGTGCGTCTTTACCAGGAGGGCGTAAAGGTCGTCGCCATCCCAAAGACCATGGACAATGACGTGCCCGGCACCGACTACTGCATCGGCTTCAGCACGGCTGTCACGCGCACCATTTCCATGACCAACAGCCTGCGCACCAGCGCCGGCTCTCACGAGCGTTTCATGGTCCTCGAAGTTTTCGGCCGCTATGCCGGATTCACCGCCATGCTTCCCACTATGGCCGGAGCCGCACACCGCTGCGTGATCCCGGAGCACCAGTTCGACATCGAGCGTCTCACCGAACTGTTAGTCTCCGACCGCCATAAAAATCCCAGCCACTACTCCGTCGTCCTGGTCTCTGAGGGAGCGATGTTCAAAGGCGGAGAAATGATCTTCCAGGCTGGGACCGCTGACGCCTTCGGCCATAAGAAACTCGGGGGTATTGGGGAGCTCGTGTCGGAAAAACTGAAAGAGCTTTCGCCCAAGTACAACAACGGCAAAAGTATCGACACCATTAATCAGAAACTCGGCTACCTGGTTCGCTGCGGCGACCCCGATGCCATCGACTCCATCGTTCCCATGGCCTATGGCAACCTCGCCCTGGATCTGCTGCTAGGCAAGATTCACGGCCGGCTCGTCGTGCTAAGAAACGGCCGCTACGACAACATGCCGATCGACACCGTTACCGCCTCGAAAAAAATTGTCAGCGTAAAAGAGCAGTACAACGTCGATCGCCTGCGCCCTCACTACAAGAGCTTCGAGATGAAACCGCTCTTCATCATGACCAGCGAAATGGGATAGCGCATATCGAGGCAGCATTGCGCCGGGGCCCCGGTTTGTGCACAATGCTGCACTGGGTATGAACAAGACTCTAAAGATTCTGGGCTGGGGAACGGTTACGCTGCTGGGCGCTCTCGCCGTGGCGACGATCGCTGTGCGCCGCGGCGAGCCCATCAACGCATTGTGGCTCGTGGTGGCTGCGATCTGCTGCTACGCGCTCGGCTACCGCTTCTATAGCAGATTCATCGCAGTGAAAATTCTCGCTCTGGATGGCTTGCGCGCAACCCCCGCCGAGCGATTGGAAAACGGCCGCGACTTTCTGGTCACCAATAAATGGGTCGTGTTCGGCCATCACTTTGCCGCGATCGCGGGGCCGGGGCCGCTGGTGGGGCCCGTGCTGGCGGCGCAGTTTGGTTATCTTCCGGGCACGATGTGGATTCTGGCCGGCGCCGTGTTTGCCGGCTGCGTGCAAGACTTCGTCATCCTGGTGTTCTCCGTACGCCGCGACGGCAAATCGCTGACTGAGATGGCGAAAACCGAAATCGGCCGCGTCGGCGGCTTCGTCGCTTACGTGGCAGTGATCGCGATTCTGATTATTCTGCTGGGTGTGGCGGCACTCATCGTGGTGAACGCCTTGAAGTCCAGTCCCTGGGGCACGTTCACCATCGCGATGACCATGCCGATCGCTTTGCTGATGGGCCTGTATCTGCGCCGGATTCGCCCCGGCAAAGTGCTGGAAGTGTCCGCGCTCGGCTTCTTCCTTGTGCTGGCGGCGATCTGGGGCGGGCAGTATGTGTCGCAGAATCCGGCGCTGGCGCGCATCTTTACCTTTAGCGCGCCCACGCTGGCGATTCTGATCATGGTCTACGGCTTTGCCGCGTCGGCATTGCCGGTGTGGCTGCTGCTCGCGCCGCGTGACTATCTCAGCACGTTCGTGAAGCTGGGTACGATTGCGTTGCTGGCGGTCGGGATCGTCGCCCTGCATCCCACGCTGCATATGCCCGCGCTCACTCGCTTTGTCGACGGCACCGGCCCGGTGTTTGCGGGAAAGATTTTTCCGTTCGCCTTCATCACCATCGCCTGCGGAGCGATTAGCGGATTTCACTCCCTGATCTCGAGCGGCACAACGCCGAAGCTAATCGCCCGCGAAACCGAGACCCGCATGGTGGGTTACGGCGCGATGATGGCCGAGTCGGCCGTGGCCGTGATGGCGATCATTGCGGCGTGCGTGGTGCAGCCGGGGATTTATTTTGCGATCAACAGCCCGGCCGGAATCGTAGGGCAGGCGCCGGCCGTCGCAGCGGCCACGATTTCCGGTTGGGGCTTTCCCATAACCGCCGCCGAAATGCAATCGATGGCGCACGCGGTAGGCGAGCAAACCCTCTTCAACCGCACCGGTGGCGCGCCTGCATTTGCCGTGGGCATGGCGCACATTTTTTCTCACAGTCTGGGCGGAGAGAAGTTGATGGCGCTCTGGTACCACTTCGCCATCATGTTTGAAGCGCTGTTTATTCTGACCATCCTTGATGCCGGCACGCGCGTGGCGCGCTTCATGGTGCAGGATGCGCTCGGCCATGTGTACAAACCTTTGGGGCGGACGAGTTGGTATCCGTCGATTCTCGCTACCAGCGCCTTGATCGTCGCGGCCTGGGGATATTTCCTGTGGCAGGGTGTCAAGGATCCGCTGGGCGGAATTAATTCCTTATGGCCGCTGTTCGGCATCTCCAATCAACTGCTGGCGACGGTCGCTTTGTGCGTAGCCACTACCATCATCATCAAGATGCACCGGGCCAAGTACGCAGCCGTGACCCTGGTGCCGCTGGCCTGGCTGGTCGCTGTCACGTTCACGGCGTCGTGGCACAAGCTGTTCGATTCGAATCCGCGCGTGGGATTTCTGGCGCAGGCCCAGGCGCTGGCAGCGGGTCCGGTGACGAACGACACTTCGCGTCTCATCTTCAACAACCGGCTGGATGCGGCCGTCACGGGAGTTTTAGTGGTCATGGTAACTCTGATCCTGTTGGAATCCCTGCGCCAATGGTGGGGAATTCTCAGTGGAGCAACAGAAGCGCGGGTGAAGGAAACTCCGTTTGTGAGAACACGGCTGGCTGAGGAGCGGGGATGAAACGAATCGCTTCCAGTTGGCACATTTTCGTCGCCGCACTGCGGGAGATTTTTGATGAGGCTGCGTATGCTCGATTTCTGAATCGCGCCGGGATCGCATCGTCGAGTGCGGCCTATGCGGCCTTCCGGCGAGAGTTCGAAGAGGCGAAGGTGCGGCGGCCGAAGTGTTGTTAGGTGACTCCCGTCTCATAACTTGTGGAATCCCTCCCTAGGACTCTCGCCATTTCCGCGCTACACTGCACTCACATGCGAGTTCTAGGCATCGACTGCGGCGGGCAGTACACCGGCTACGGTGTGGTGGAGATGCATTCCGGCGGGCGATTGATTTGCCTCACCTGCGGAGCCATCAAGCTTTCGCCGCAGGAACCGCTGGCGCGGAGGCTATCGCGCATATACGACCGCCTCGGCCTGCTTATCGCAGAGCACAGGCCGGATGAAGTCGCGATTGAAGGTATCTTCTATGCCCTCAATGTGAAGTCGGCGTTAAAGCTGGGCCAGGTGCGGGGAGTGGCCATGCTGGCCGCGGCTTCGGCAGGATTGGAGGTCGCAGAGTATTCGCCGCTGACGATCAAGTCGTCGGTTGTCGGATACGGGCGCGCGGAGAAGCAGCAGGTGCAAACCATGGTGACACGCTTACTCGGGTTGGCCGAGGCTCCGGAGCCCATGGACGCGTCAGACGCGCTGGCCATCGCGATCTGCCATCTGCACACCGCCGGAACGTTGGAAAGGCAGAGGGCCGTGGCACGGTGATGATTCGGGCTTTTATGCAGGCTCCTGGGGCTCGAATAATGATTCGCGGCGCGAGATTTCTGCGGGCACTGGGAATCGGGGTGCTGGCGATAACTACCGTGCCGGCGCTGATGTCACAACAGCCACCGGCTGACTCCGGCGCAACCGCCGTGGTTACTTTCACCCTGGACTTTCCCCAGTCCAATCCCGAGCACTATTCCATTTCCGTCGATGCGGCCGGACATGCGCGTTACGAGTGCACGGGGAAGGTAACGGACGATTCCGAGGAGCAAAACTACAAGGCGGAGTTCGAGATGTCAGCAGCGAATCGCGAGCGAATCTTCGAGTGGGCGAGGCAGGCGAAGTATTTTTCGGGCAAGATCGACTCCGGCAACCGCAAAATGGCATTTACCGGAACGAAAACCCTCAGCTATCGAGATGGCGAGCGCTCGAATGCATCCGAGTACGACTATTCTTCCCTGGAACCGGTGCGGCAGTTGACTTCTCTGTTTCAGAACATTGAGAGCACCATGGAGTATGGCTGGCGCCTGGCTTACTATCACCGCTACCAGAAGCTGGCGCTGGATGAGGAATTGAAGAGTATGGAGGCCCAGGCCAGAAGGAACGAACTGAGCGAAATCCAGGGCGTGGCGCCGGTTCTGCAGGAGATTTTCGAAGATGGTTCGGTGATTAACGTCGTGCGGGCCCGGGCCAAGGAGATGATCCAGATGGGTAATGCCACGGCGGGCCATTGATGGTTCGGCCGCCAGATTTGATTGACACTATCGGCTCAAAATCGTGTTCTAATAGGCGGTAAGTCTGCAGGAGGTTGCCATGCCACGACTTCACTCTCTTGGCCTAACGGCTTTGGCCTGCGCGCTTCTGGCGCTGCCCGCCCGGGCTGATTCACAGGCACGCATCGTTCGCTTGAGCGACGTGCAGGGTTCCGTACAAATCGATAAAAATGCCGGATTGGGATACGAGAACGCCTTTGCCAACCTCCCCGTCACCCAGGGGACGAGATTGCACACGCGAGACAACGCGCGCGCCGAAATCGAGTTCGAGGATGGCAGCACTGTGCGCCTCACTCCGAACACAACCGTCGAATTCAGCAAGCTGGGATTAAGCGATGCGGGCAAACGCATCTCCAGCGTGAATCTAGTGCAGGGCAAAGCTTACGTCGACTGGCTGGGCAAGAGCGGCGATGAATTTACCTTGAGCTTTTCGCAGGAGAAAGTGCAGCTAAGTGGCGCGCCTGCGCACTTCCGCGTGGCAAGTTCGTCCACCGGCGCCGAGCTTGCGAATTTCAGGAATGACCTGGAAGTCGTGGGTCCATCGGGCACGGTGAAGGTGCCGAAGAAGAAGATGGTTACCTTCGATGTGAGCGACGACGACAAATCGATGGTAGCGAAAAATTTTAGAGACGATCCCTACGATCAATGGGACAAGCAGTCAGCCGACTATCACGAGCAGTATGCCAAGAATAACTCGACTCCCTATGGCTATGGCGCCAGCGACCTGGGCTATTACGGCGGATACAGCAACGTGCCCGGCTTCGGCTTGCTGTGGCAGCCCTTCTTTGCCGGGGTAGGCTGGAATCCGTTTATGGATGGCGCGTGGGCGTGGTATCCCGGCATGGGATACCTGTGGGCTTCGGCGTATCCGTGGGGCTGGATGCCTTACTACTACGGCAACTGGACGTATGCACCCGGCTACGGCTGGGGGTGGCAGCCCGGCGGCTTCAACACCTGGCACGGCGGAATTCACTACGTGGGTGCGGCAATCGCAGGTTTTCATTCTCCAGTTGCGCCTACGGGTTCGGTAAGCACGGTCGCCGTAGGCAAGGGCGGACCAGTGTTGACGAGCAATTCTCCGCAAGGCTTTTTCCCGGCGCGCACGGTGTTGAAAAACGGCTCGGCGGGCCTGGGCATTGCGCGGGGTTCCTACGGTGATCTCCATCAGTTGAACCGGCAGGTCGCAAAGGCAGGCTCCGTGGAAGTGCGCGCCGCGCCGCAATTCGCGGCGAGTTCTCCACGCTCGGGAGGGTACGGCTTCGCCGGGGCGCATGGTGCGGGTAATTCAGGCATGGGCGGCCACGTCAGTGCCGCGCCGGCAGCACACGCCTCCGGTGGCGGAGGAGGCGGCGCACACCACTGAGACGCCTTTGAGTTCTTTTTGCTGACGCTATCACGACTGAGGCTGCCCCACCTTCCGCGGTTTTCGGAAGAGCCTGCCCTGAGCCTGCCGAAGGGTGGGCACCACAAAGGTAGGCACAAACGGGCGGCCGAAATGGTCGCCCGTTAATTCTTGCTATCGGTCTTTGGGCCCTCATAGGCTTAACCGAAGTCTCACCTAACCACAATGCCGGCGTAGCCCACAACCGTGTCGAGGTCGCCGGAGATTTCGCCCGACGTCGCATACTTCACCAACTCGGCCGAAGTCGCTCCCAGCTTCTTAGCCGCAGTCAACATCGCGACCGCCGGGCCAAAGCCGCACATGCTGACATGCTGTTGCGTGACTACCTCGTGCAGGGCGCGGGCGTCCAGGGCGAGAATCGGCTCGATCGCGCTTTGGTCTTTGATTCGCGTAATGGCGTCGGATTCGTAGTGATTCATGTCGCTGGAGGCGACGATCAGCACTTGCCGGTTTTCCGCAGCAATCGCATCGGCAATCGCATCGCCGAGTTGCGCGAGGACTTCGAACTGTCCAGTACCGAGCGCGATCGGAACGAAGCTGAGATCGGGCTGCCGGACCAGCAGAAACGGCAGTTCCACTTCAGCAGCATGTTCGCTGCGGTGCGCGGCCGAATCCTCCTGCAGCAGTGAGCAGTGCTGTTTGAGTGCGGCCGCGAATGCGTGGTCGATAGGGACAGCGCCCAGCGGCGTCTCCCACCCACCATCACTCATGATCGCCAGCGGACGGCCCATGCCCGTATGGTTGGGACACAGCACGAGGCAGAGCCGGGGAATTTTCAACCGAGCAAAGACGGCCCCTGCCACGTGTCCGGAATACATGCCGCCGCCGGTTGCTGCTCGGGAATCTGCGAGAGATAGTTGCGAACTTCCGCCCGCAGGGCTTCTTCTTCCCGGGGATAGAAGCGTCCGGCGACCGCTGGCTCGCGCACGGGGTACGCGGTCATAAGTACTCCTGCGCAGCTTATGCTACGAGCGTCTTAGTTGTCGCGCAAGGCGCGAAACAGCGCCGCACTTTCTTCCAGACTCAAAGTCTCGGCGCGCGCGCCGGCCTTCACCCCAGCCTGGGCCAGAGCCGCACGCAGCCGGGGTTCAGAATAATCCGACTTCAGGTTGTTCCACAGCGTTTTGCGCTTCTGGCCAAAGGAAAGTTTCAGAAAGTCGATAAAGCCGTCTTCGATTTTGCCATTGGAGCCCAGTCCGAGCGCCTGATACCGTGGCGCCACGGTGAGCCGCAGCGCAGTGGAGTGCACTTTCGGTGGCGGGGCAAACGCTCCCGGTGGCAAGGTGAAAAGTTTCTCCACGCGCGCGTAAAGCTGCGCGGTGGCGGAGAGCAGTCCGTAGTCGCTCGAGCCCGGTTCAGCGGCAATGCGATCCGCCACTTCGCGCTGCACCAGGATGACGATGGTCTCAAAGTATTTCGCGTAGTCAAACAGCCGCAGAAAAATATCGGAAGTGATGTAGTAGGGAAGATTTCCGATGACCTTCGCCGGTTGGGGACGGAACTCGATTCCGGGGCGTCGCAAGCCAGGCTTGGGGCCGAAGAGGGAATCGAAGTCGATCGAAAGAATGTCGGCCTCAATGACCTCAACATTCGGAAACATGGCGAAACGCAGGCGGAGCTGTGCGGCCAGCACGCGGTCGAGTTCCACGGCGATGAGGCGGCGGACTTTCTTAGCTAACAGAGAAGTGAGCACGCCGCGCCCGGGGCCGATCTCGAGCACTGTATTTTGCGATACGTCGCCGAGAGCTTCGACCAATTGAGCGGCAAAATCGTCACTGGCAAGGAAATGCTGTCCCAGCTTGGGCTTGTGTTGCGGACGGCGCGTAGAAACGACCCTCGGCACGTTGACCCTCTTTTCCCCGGGCATATAGACTGAAAAGTTCGCCGGCGTGTATTTACGGGTAGTGGTGCAGTTTGATTGTCATTCCGAACAAGCGTTCTTTGCGCGGTGAGGAATCTGGGCGAGCCGCGCGAAGTGTCGCGTTCTTTGCGACACAATAATCGCGCGTTCGGCTCGCTTCCCTGTCAAACTGCACCACTACCTATCTGCGCGGGAACTTGTGTCCCGCGACATATATTCCATCATATCGTGCGCCCACGACAAGCGGGTCTTGCCTGGAGGGTTTCATGCATATCGCGTTCGTCGCTTCGGAAGCTGTCCCGTTTTCGAAAACCGGCGGATTGGCGGACGTTGTGGGTGCGTTGCCCCGCGCCCTGTCCGCCTTGGGGCATCAGGTGAGCGTATATCTGCCGCGCTACCGCCAGACCAAACTGAGCGATGCGGCGACGGTGGTCCGCAGCATCACCATTCCCTTCGATGACAAATATCGCTTCGCCTCAGTGGTAACGGGTGGCAGCCAATCCGGAATGCGCTTTTATTTTGTCGAGTATCCGGAATACTTCGATCGCGATGCCCTTTACGGCACCTCGGCGGGCGACTATCCGGATAACGCCGAGCGCTTCGCCCTGTTTTCACGCGCCGTGCTGGAGGCGACAAAAATTCTGGGAGTGCCCCACGTCTTCCACTGTCACGACTGGCAATCGGCTCTGGTACCCGTATTGCTCCGCACGGTTTATGCGGAAGATCCCGCCTTCCGTGAAGCCGGCATAGTGTTTACCATCCACAACATGGGCTACCAGGGCCTGTTCCCGCCGGAAACTCTACCGCTGCTCATGTTGCCCTGGGACTTGTTCACCATTTCAAAGATGGAATTCTTTGGGCAGGTAAATTTTCTCAAAGGCGGGCTGGTCTACTCCGACTATGTCACTACGGTGAGCCGGAAGTACAGCCAGGAAATTCAAACCGCCGAATATGGCTTTGGCCTGGAAGGCGTGTTGCGCAGCCGGGCTGCCACCGTCACCGGCATCTTGAATGGCGTCGACTATGACGAGTGGAGTCCGCAGGCTGACAAATATATCGTTGCCAAATACTCGCCGCAGGACCTTTCAGGAAAAGCCAAATGCAAACAGGATCTTCTGACGGCATTCGGCGTACGCAATGCCGATCCAAAGCTGCCGGTAATCGGCATCGTTTCGCGCTTCGCCGCGCAGAAAGGATTCGACCTGATCGCGCAAATTATGGACCGCCTGGCCCGCGAAGACATGATCATGGTTGTTCTCGGCTCCGGCGACAAGCAGTACGAAGAAATGTTTGTTCGGCTCAATAAGCAATTTCCCAATAAGATTGCGATCAAGGTGGCTTACGACAATGCCATCGCCCACAAGATCGAGGCCGGCGCCGACATGTTCCTGATGCCTTCGAGATACGAACCCTGCGGCCTGAACCAGATCTACAGCCTGAAGTACGGCACGGTGCCGATTGTTCGCGCCACCGGCGGTCTCGACGATACGATCGAACCTTGGGATGCGCGCTCTGGCAGAGGCACGGGCTTTAAGTTCACGGAATACCACGGCGAATCGCTTCTGCTCACCGTGAAACACGCTTTGCAGGCTTTTCGCGACCAGACCTCTTGGCAGGTGCTGATGCGCAACGGCATGAACAAAGACTTTTCCTGGAACGCCTCAGCGCGGGAGTATGGCAAGATCTATGAACGTGTTCGGCAAATGCGCGGAGCGATGCCGCTGGCGGCCGAGAAAGTGCTGGTGTAGGTCCCACGGATTTGACGCAGTGTTGCAGTTTGATTGTCATCCCGAGCAAGCGCTTTTTGCGCAGCGAGGGATCTGGGCGAGCCGCGCGGTGCGTCGCGTTCTTTGCGACGCAATAATCGCGCGTTTGGCTCGCCTCCTTATCAAACTGCCCACTACGGGTATGGCGCAGAGTCGCTTAATTCTGCCAGCGAACGAAAGTGATAAGAGGTTCGGAACATGCCGACATCGAATCTTCTCGAAAACTTTCTCAGGGACGCGCGTCTGGGGTTGCGCAGCCTTAGCCGCAGTCCGGGCTTTTCCATCCTGGCCATCCTCTGCCTCACCCTGGGAATCGGCGCGAACGCAGCAGTTTTCAGCTGGATCGAAGGCCTGCTTTTCCGCCCCTACCCAATGGTCGCCCATCAGGAACGGCTGCTGGCGCTGAGCGGCACCGCCCGCGGCGAGCCCGGCGCGACGGCATTGTCGTGGCCCGATTACCTCGACCTTCAGAAAGACTCCACGCTTTTCGACACGCTGTTCGTCAGCAAAATCACAAGCGCAACTCTCAACCTCGGTCAGCAGGCCGAGACGACGGTGGGGAGCATTGTATCCGCCAATTATTTCGACGCGATTGAGGTCCATCCGATTTTAGGGCGCGGATTTGAACCGAGCGAAGACGTGGGAAACAACTCTCACCCCGTGGTGGTTATCAGCTACACGCTCTGGCAAAACCGCTTCAAAGGCGATCCGCAAATCATCGGGAAAACGCAGCGTCTCAACGGCATCGTGCACACGATTGTGGGAGTGGCACCGCCGGAATTCTTCGGAACGTTTGTGGGCTGGGCGATCAATTTCTGGGTTCCGGCTTCAATGGAGGAGACTTTCGAAGGAGGCGGCTACAAGCTGCAGGATCGGAGCGCTCGTTGGATCGAGGCCTACGTGCGGCTCAAGCCCGGAGTCAATCGTCAGCAAGCGCAGGAAGAAGTCTCCGCCATCTCCGCCCGGCTCGACAACGATTATCCCGCCGCGAACCGCGGCCGCAGCATGCGCCTGTGGCCTTTATGGCAAACGCCATTCAACAATGCCGGCACGCTTCTTCCAACGCTCGAAACCATGTTTGCCGTGGTGCTGTTTGTCATGCTGATTGCCTGCGCGAATGTCGGTAATCTGCTGCTCGTCCGCTCGTTGTCACGGCGCCGTGAAATGTCGATCCGTGCCGCCGTGGGAGCCGGGGGCGGCCGCTTGTTCACCCAGGTTCTCACCGAAAGCCTCATCCTCTGCTCTTTGGGGGCGATTGGCGGACTCGTGGTGGCGCATTGGTGCCGCCACGCGCTGATATTGCTGTTTCCGTCGCGCGGCGGCGCGACCATGTACCTGCCGGCAAGAATGGATTGGGGCGTTCTGGCCGTGATCGCCGGGATTTGCCTCCTCGCGACCGTTCTGGTCGGGCTGGTGCCCGCCTTTCAGTCCGGAAAAGTCGATCTCGTCAGCACCTTGCGAGCGGAATCGACGAGTGTCGTCGGCGGTGGTTCAAAAGCTTGGGTGCGATCGAGTCTGGTGACGGTACAAGTCTGTTTAAGCTTTGTGCTTTTGGTGGCTGGCGGCTTGCTGGTCGAGAGCCTGGAAAAAGTCCGAAGCGCTGACCCTGGATTTTCAACGCATACGGTTCTGAACACCGCCGTGCCACTGGCGGCGGGTGGCTACGATGTCGAACACGCCAGAGTATTTCAAGACGAGCTGATCGATCGCGTCCAGGCGTTGCCAGGAGTTGAATCGGCCGCGTTCGCGCGCTCGACCCCGCTGGGGTACCGCGGATTCTCCTCGGCCTCGATCACCGTCGACGGATATCAACCTGCGCCGGACGAGCAGCCCGCAATTGAATATAACGAGGTTGGCCCGGGCTACCTGGCAACCATGGGCATCCCGCTCGCTTCGGGCCGCGAATTTAGCCGCGCCGATAACGAGAACACCACCCCGGTGGCGGTGGTAAACAAAACCATGGCCCTGCGATATTGGCGCGGAGAAGATCCCATCGGCCGGCGCCTTCAAATGCGAGTTCAAAATACGGATCAGTCGCTGCAAGTCGTGGGCGTTGCCGCCGACTCCAAATACGAAAGCATGCGGGAGACCCCGCGGCCGTTCTTTTATGTCCCCATCCGGCAAACTCCCGCGATCGCAGCCGGGCTGAATATTCGCACCACCCTGCCTCGACAAACCATGGCTACAGTCCTGGCCCGCGAGGTGCGCGCCTTGGATGCGAACCTCGCACCCTACGAGGTCATCTCGCTCCAGCAACAAGTCGACCGCTCGACCTCGCCTCAGCTCGTGGCCGTAACCTTGGTTGCGATTTTAGGCGGGCTCGCCCTAGTGCTCGCCATCATCGGACTCTACGGAGTTATGTCTTATTCCGTCTCGCAGAGCACTCGTGAACTCGGCATTCGCATGGCGCTTGGCGCCAACGCCTCCAGACTCTTGCGGCTGGTACTCTTGCGCGGCCTTGTTTTGACGGGGGGCGGCGTACTTCTTGGCGCTGCCGCGGCATTCGCATTTACCCGCCTGCTTGGGAACCTTCTCTACAATGTGAGTCCGTATGACCCGAAGGCATTCGGTTTGGCGATCGCGGTCATGATGAGCGCGTCCCTGGCCGCCTGTCTTTTGCCCTCATGGCGCGCAGCGAGGACGAATCCGGCCAGCGTGCTCCGGGATTGACAGCGCAAACATTCTTCAACCTCGCCTGCGGAAGCCCAACCGCGCATATCCCAATGTGGCCCCCAGTGCGCCATATACCGCCGCGTTCATGAGAGCAAGCAGGAAAAAGATGTCCACGGCCGGGGGATCGATCATCATCTTCACGAAATACATCGGACAGAGCAAGAGCATTAGTTGCGGATCGAGATTCCAACGGCGCGGAGCGAGATACGCGACGAGCGCCAGCACATATGAAATTGCCGCGAAGCCCCCGAGCAGTCTGAGGGGCGCTGAAAACAGCTGTTCATCGTCGCGATCTTTCTTGCATGCTCTCGCGATCCATGAGCGGGGCAACACCGCAACCGTCACGCTGAAAACGCCCACTGCTGCCAGGGCAACCACAAATACGACCCATTCGCTCTGAACCGGCAGGTCTTCACCCCGCAGCATCACATAAGGAACGCCTGTAAAGAGCGCAACCAGCCCGCAAAGAAGAAACGCGATACGCCCCGTGATCCTGGTAGCGCGTCCGGACATGAGACGGATTCTAACAGCGGTTCCGAGTTGGAGCGCACCTGGTGATATGATTATCCCGCGCAAAGGGCGCATCCGGTCCGCGGAAAGGACAGAAGTCCACCTGTTCGCAACAATTCAGCTTCACGAACTTACTTTCTGCCCGTTAATGCGGACCTCGGGCCTATGAAAGGAAGTTCGCCATGCCGGTACGCCGCCTCCCATCGAATCCCAACCTTCATCATCGCAAGTATCAAGCCAAAGACCTGTTGCAGGAACATGCCGCCGGCGATCCCTCAGCGGCTCAACGTATCAGGGAATTTCATCCGCGTTTCACTCGGGCCACAGACGCCGAAATCTTTGCCGCTCCGCTAAAGCTCAGTGACGCGCAGCTTACCATCGCGCGCGAGGCCGGTTTCCAAAGTTGGGCAAGATTGAAAAGGCATATTGAAAAGCCAACGCTGACCGATCAACTGAATCTACCGCACCACGAACGCATCGAAGACCCTGTTTTTCGCCGCGCCGTAGATCTCATTGATGCCGGGGACGCAGCCGGTCTGCGCGCGTACCTGAAGCGGCATCCGAAGCTGGTGCATCAGCACGTCGCATTCGAAGGCTGGAATTATTTTCACAATCCGACGCTGCTGGAGTTCATAGCCGAAAATCCGGTTCGCCACGGCAAGCTCCCCGCAAACGTTGTCGAGGTAGCCAAAGTCCTTCTCGATGCCGGCGCGGAAAAGTCCGCCCTGAACGAGACTCTGATGCTCGTGGCTACCGGCAGCGTGCCGCGTGAATGCCGCTTGCAGCTTCCATTGATCGATCTGCTCTGCGATCACGGGGCAGACCCGGACGGCGCCCTCCAAGCCGCGGTGTTGCACAACGAGTTCGAAGCGGCGCACGCTCTGATCAGGCGCGGCGCTAGGGTCAATCTGCCGGTCGCGGCCGCTTTGGGGCACATCGACGACTTCCGCCGGCTGCTTCCCAACGCTGGCAAAGACGACCGCCATCTGGCGCTCGCCCTCGCGTCACAGTTCAATCGCATCGAAATCGTTCGCATATTGCTGGACGCGGGCGAAGATCCGAACCGCTACAACCCAGTCGGCGGCCATTCGCATTCGACCCCGTTGCATCAGGCTGCCGCCGCAGGCAACGAGGAAATGGTCAGACTGCTCGTCGAGCGCGGCGCAAGGCTCGATCTCAGAGATGTTCTTTGGCAGGGTACGCCTGCGGGCTGGGCAAGACACGAGGGCAAGACGGAAGTTGAGGCATACTTGCGGGCGCAGGAAGCCGCCAGGCAGAAGCAAGTGTGAGCGGTTTATCGAACGCGTTATCTTTTCGTGCTGGCTGCTAGAATTCGCATAGCATGGCCGCCCCGCACTCGCTGGCGTTCGCCCGAACCATCTTCCATGTCGACATGGACGCCTTCTTCGTGTCGGTGGAGGAACTGTACGATCCCTCGCTCAAAGGGAAAGCAGTGGTCGTCGGAGGCCAGCGCCACGAGCGTGGCGTCGTTTCTGCGGCATCTTACGAAGCCCGCAAGTTTGGTGTGCATTCCGCCATGCCGTTGCGAACCGCGGCGAAGCATTGTCCGCACGCCATCTTCGTCGACGGTCACCCCGAGCGCTACCGTGAGTGCTCGGAAAAAGTCTACAAAGTTCTAACCGCATTCTCCCCGCAGATCGAGATGGCTTCCATTGACGAAGCCTATCTCGACATGACCGGCACGGCCCGCCTGCACGGCCCACCGCTGAAAGCCGCGCACAAACTGCACCAGCGGATGAAGGAAGATACGCACTTGAATTGCTCGATCGGCATCGGCTCGTCGCGCCTGATTGCGAAGGTTTCGTCGGCGCAGGCCAAGCCCAACGGCGTGCTCTGGATTGTTCCGGGAGAAGAAGCGAAATTCCTCGCGCCGCTCGACGTGCGCGAGATTCCCGGCGTCGGCAAAGTGATGGAGAGCCATCTGCACGCGCTCGGCATCAAGAAAGTGGGAGACCTGGCGCGGCTCGAAGAATCCGAACTCGAAAACCGCTTCGGAAAGTGGGGATTGGCGCTGGCTGGCAAAGCTCGCGGAGAAGATGCGGGCGGATGGTTCGACACCGAAGTCGGCGCTGACACCGAAGCCAAATCGATCAGCCACGAACATACCTATAACGAAGACACCGCCGATGCAAATCAACTGGAAGCCACGCTGATGCGTCTCTCCGAAATGGTCGCGCGCCGCCTTCGCGAAGCCAACCTGCACGCCCGCACCATTCAACTCAAGCTGCGCTACAAAGACTTCACCACCATTACGCGCGCCCACACGTTGCCGTCACCTACGCAGCTCGACGGCGAAATCTTCGAGCAAATTCGCAAACTGTTTCGCCAGAATTGGAAGCCGGGCCGGCAAGTCCGGCTGCTGGGCGTGCAGGCGTCGTCATTTGAGGCACAGGCGGAGCAGATCAATCTGCTCGAAGCTGGCCGCCGGCAGCGCTGGAAAGACGCGCTGGCCGCGGCCGACCGTCTGCGCGACAAGTTTGGTGAGTCCAGCGTAAAGCTGGCCGCCGGCATGCGAGGAACCTTCCGCGAACGCACCCACGAGAACCCTGCGGGGCTGCCGGGGAAGAACAAGCAAAAGAATTCCCCGTAATCACGCGCGGATTCCATCGCCCCCCCGTTTTCTCTGCGCCGCCGCCTCGGCTCGAAAACGCAAAACTGGCTCTCCGCTCAAAGTCATAAAACGAAAAAGGATTTTTCCAGCGCTTCTCGTTTGTAAGGGTGAAGTCTGGAGCAAATGACTGCGCTGCCGCGAAGCAGACGCGAAGCCAATGCCGCTACCAGACGGAAAAGGGGAGAGCCATGTCATCCGTCGATTACCCAGGTGCCAGATTCTACCAACCCGCGCTGCAAGGGCTGTTCACAGGATCGGCGATATTTCGCGCGCTGCTAATCGCCATGCTAATCGTATTCATCGCGGAAACGCCTACTGTTTTCGGCCAAACCACCGCTGGGCCGCCCGCAAATCGGGCAGCGACAACCGCAGCGCCTGGTTCTGGATGCAGCCTATATTCCTCCGTTTCAGCGACGAACATCGGCACGGACTATACCTATACGGTCGAATGCGAATCGGGAGCGGCCCCGAGCGCAATGGCCGTCAAAACGCCGTCTGGAAAGACATTCGTTACCAGCGCCCAGGGAATCGCCTCGATCCAGAACATTTCTTTCCAGGGGTACGATTCCGGGAAATCAATCGCTACCTTTACCTTTCCGGCCCCTCCAGCTAATGCAAGCGATACGACTCCGAAAATGACGGTTACAGTGCTGGATACGTCGACACCGAAGGCGAGCGTGCAATACTTTATTTCCACTGGAAACTCGACCGACGCCACGGTGTGCCTAGCGAAGTCGCCACCGGCCAGCTGCTCGTCGGGAACGATCACCGTTCCACTAAGAGACAGCAGTCGAGCTGTCGCGATCCTGATTGGAGGAGTCGAGTACTCCGCCTACAGCGCGGAGTCGCAAACCACAAATGCATTTCTGAACATCTTCTATGCCGGTCCGGTCACCCATGGATTTGGCGGCTGGGGTCGCATTCGCCTAACCAGCACCCCACAGCAGGCAACCAACGGAGTGGTGAGCGTTTTGTCGAGCCCGACCGGGCTCACCACCACCAGCTACTCCAACGTTGGGCAGGCGTTCGACTATGTGTTCGGAGGGTCGAAGAAGCTTGCGGACAACTGGAGTGTAATTGCCGGGGCCGGCGCGACCACACCGCTGTCGTCGCAAAGCGTGCCGGTAACCTTCGTCGCGCCGCCGCCGGGAACTGTTGAATGTAATCAGTTGGTGACACGGTTTTCCGCGTCACAGGGTTACAACCCTAGCCTGTCTCTCAATACCGCACCCGGTGCAACCACCTGCCTTGCTGGCGGGTATACGGACGTAGCCTTCGCAAATCAAGACCGCAGCAGCTTTTACTTCAAGTATGGCGCCGGGTTTCGGACAAGCTATCCGTGGAAAACTGGGAACTGCGACGGAACCGCCAGCGCCACGGACAACTCGGGAAACAACAATTCCCAGCAGAAGTGTTCCACCGCCTACGCGGCTCTGGATGCCGTCATCGGTCAGGATGCCGCCGTCACAGGCGGAAAGCTGCACGGTTTTGTCTTCAAGATGGACGGAATCCTGCCCATACCAACCGGCACTTACTCGTGGCTCTATCTCTTCGGCTCGTCATATATACGGTTGCAGCACAACATGGATTACCCGCCTCTGCTGTTGCAATCGCCTAGCGCCCCGGTCACCGTGCCCAACCCAAGCGTTATCGTGCTGCCGCTGAAACAGCCGAATCGGGACTATTACCGGATGGGAGTGGGGATCAACGTCAATCAGCTGTGGTGCAAGGTCTTCAGCAACGGCTGCACGAATTCGAATCCGAATGCGGGAGCCAGCAAGGCTGCCGTGGAGACAGCAAAGAAGAAGAAGCAAGCCGAGGAAAGCACAGACTAAGAGCCCCGACAAGGGCCGACGCATGGCGCAAATAAAACGAAGGCCGGGCATCCCGGAAGGAAGTTCCGGATCCCAGCCTGCGTCTTCCTTCAACTTGAGTCGACAGCAAGAGCCTAGTTGCCCGAATTTGAATTAGCCGCCGTAGCTGGCGTTGCGCTCGGCGT
Organism: Candidatus Sulfotelmatobacter sp.; assembly: GCA_050012155.1. Taxonomy (GTDB): domain Bacteria; phylum Acidobacteriota; class Terriglobia; order Terriglobales; family Acidobacteriaceae; genus Sulfotelmatobacter. Next base: position 157,741 of record JBEKHS010000005.1, read on the forward strand.
CGCTGCCCCGTAACGTGCCAGCCGCGGATAGAAGGGCGTCACTTCGAACGGCATCTTGTCGCGTGCCGAAGTGATCGCGACCGGAGCCGTCTTTACCATTTCTGCCGAATCGCTCCACGGATTTACCTTGATTCGTCCGCCCAAGGGCAGGGCTGCGACTTGATCCAGCTTGTTGTTGTCCAGCGCCGGACCCTTGGTCGAGAGCGCGCTCAGCCGGCTAAGAGAACCGTTCTCCGCCAGCGGATTACCCAGGTGCGTCGTCAACAGCGCGTTGAGCTGACTAGTGTGAGCTTGCAGCGCTTTCAGAAAGAGACCTACGTTGTCGAGTTTCTGCGCATACGGCGAGTTGTTTAGCAACTCGATCGCTTTCTTGTCGGCCGCGGCTTCTTCTTCCGGAATGTGTTTGAAGCCAAGGTTGCTGTAGGTGGAGTCATCGGAGAACAGCATGCGGTCGTTGAACGCATACTTGCTGCCCAGGTTGTGACCAAGCACGATGTGCGCCAGTTCATGCGACAGCACAGCCGCCAGGCTGGCCTCGTCGGGAAGCACATCGATCAATCCCCGGCTGATGACAATGGTATTGCCCACGCTGAACGTTTCAAGCGGCGCCGTGAGCAGCACGCGAGTGCGTACCGGGCGCGGCAGGTCGATATTGTTCGTAACCTCCAGGTTATTAACCACGGTTTGGAGAATGTGATCGACATCGCCCTCGGGCGCCAGCAATCCAGCGCGCGTAAGGCGCTCGATGACGTTATCTTCCGCCTGCTGCTGCCATTCCCGCTCGGCTTGCAGCGGAGACGCATCCTGCGCGGTCGGGCTTTCATCCTTCACGCTGTCCACTCGAATCTGCGTGAGTTCGTCGTCCTTGTCGCCTTTCTTCAGGTCGTAGCCCCAGATGCGGGTCTGCGCCTTGAAGGCCAGCTTGTTCTTCACGCCCGCACTGAAGTCGCCTTCTTCGCTATAGATGTAGGAAGGAACCCAGTAGCCAGGAATCAGGTTGAGGCGCCAGCTATCCATGTGGAAGAAATAAGAGTTCCGCGGCGCGGGAGCGTAAGTGCCGTTCAGGCGGACGATGTTGTACTCCTGGTCCTCGACCCAGATGCGGCCCAGGAACCGTCCCCGGCCTGAGTTCTTCTTGGGAGTAACGTCAAATACCAGGCAGCGCACGTCGCCCAGAAATTCGCGGCGGATGTAATGGAACTCATAGTGGTTGCGGTCAAAGTCGGCGCGGTCGGCATAGACCATCCAGGAGAAGCCCGTGGGCTCGTACTGCACCTTGTAGAGCTTGTGGAAGCCGCCCAGCAGGCGCGTCTCCATGCCCGTGTTCTGCTCCTTCAGATAGTCCTTGCGATCGACCGACACACCCATATCGATGCGGCCAAGAAAGTAGTGGTCCCCACTCGGCACGGGCCCGAGTTGCGGATCGGCGGTCAGGTCCTGCAGATAAGTCTCGACAACCGGGGTCCGGGTGCCGAGCGCCTTCATCAGCGCGTGCTCGCGCTCGATGAAGCGATCCACTACCTGATCCATCGTCGTGGGCAGCGGCAGAGTCGAAGCCGTCGGAGCGGGAGCGGTAGACGGCGGGGCCTGCGCCTGAGCAGCCTGAGGATCGGCCGCGCTGGCCGAAGTCGATGCCACCGGAGTCGATGCCGAGGGAGCCGACGTAACGGGCGTCGACGCCGCCGGAGACGCGTCCGTACTCTGGACCGTCACCGGTGCCGCCGCGTCCGTAGTCTGAGCCGTCGCCGGAGCCGTCGCATCGGCCGGTGCCGGCGATGACGCCGCTGGAGCGGCTGCGGCCGCGTCAGGCTGCGCCGAAGGTTGTGACTCCGCCACTTGCTGCGCGGCAGCGCTCACCGAGACCAGCAGTGCGGCTGTGAATATCCATTTCCAAGTACGCATGACTCTCTTCTCCATAAAGCGGTTGTCAGTTGCCAGTTGCTAGCTGCCAGTTTCCAGACCGCCGGCACCTGGCCGATTTGACTGGCCACTGGCCGCTGGCAACTGTTTCTTAGTACGCCATTTGAAATGTCACATGCACGATCGCCGTTGAATCCACGGGCTGTCCCATACGCTGCGCCGGCTTGAAGCGCATCTTGTTGGCCGCGGCCATCGCGGCTTCATCCAGTCCATGACCCAGGCCCCGGACCACGCGATTCACATGCAAAGTCCCGTTGGCCCCGAACATTACTTCCAACAGAACTTCGCCTTCCAGCTTCAGGCCGCGAGCTTCGTCGGTGTAAACCGGCTGCGGTTTGAAAGTGATCTCCACCGGAGTGGTCGCAGGGCCAGCGTTGTTTTGCGCGATCTTCGGCCCGCCGTGAACCACCTGCTCCGCTCCAAATCCGCCCGTCGAGATTCCAGCGCCACTGCTGCGGCCGTCGCCTTTGCCTCCGGTTGCGATGCCGTTGCCGAAGTCGGCGCTGGCCACCGTTCCCTTGATGCCTTTTGCTCCGCCCGATCCGTTTCCTTGTCCCGGACCGGCTGGCATGTCAAACCCTCCGGCCTGAGCCGCATAGAGCTTCGCACCTTCCTTGCCTGTCCCCTTCAAACCGTTAGGGTCGCCGAAGCCTCCGGTCTGCACCTTCTGCACCGCCGCATTCACCGTCGGAGCGACCGAACTGCCGGCGAAATCTCCCGTATGCAACAGCTGTGGCCGCGCCCCACCCGCCGTCATCTTCAACTGAGGCGCCGCGAACGTGTTCACCACCACCTTGGGAGCTTCTACTGGCTGAGGCGCCTGCACCTTGCGCACTTCGCGTGGCACGATCAATTTAGGCTGCTCGAAAATCGGCGCCGGCGGCAGCAGCTTGGCCTTCACCACCGGCTTTACTTTGATGGGTTCGGGCTCCGGCTTCAGCGCCGGCAGCGGAATCAGTTCGGTGACGCGATAATGTTTGTACTCAATCCGATCTGGAAATAAGAGACCGATATTAATCAGGAACAGCGCGGCCAACACCATCAAGGTATAGCTGGTGATCAGCGCGCGCCTGTCGATCTTGCGCTCGGGAAGAATGCCGAGTTGAAAACCGCTTTGATACGTAGCCATGTAATAACTCCGAGGGGATCCTGGCCGAGGGAGCGGACCGGGACTGGAGTTTTCACCATACGAGAGAAGGGACAGGGGGTAAACGTGTCCACGGCTCTTGACCGAAAGTAACCGCTAAAGTGCGGTTACGGGAGGAGGCTCAAAACGGTTGCGGGGACGGAGGGTCCTGAGTGCTCCCACAGCATTACATACATGTGTTGCTTTTGATTTCTGACCTTGATTGTGTGGGACGGACACTCCTGTCCGTCGCCTTTGACGTTGATTTTGAGCTTCGGCGGGGCGACTCCCGACGAAGAGCCTGCCGGAAGGGACCTATGCAACTCGCCCAACTGGCCGTCTACCCTCTGAATCTGCACCCTTGTATTCAAGTCGTCAATTGTTAGAATATGCCGTGATGGAAACCCGCACCGCCATTTCGAACGATGGCAGCCGCAAGTACACCCTTCGCCTCGGTGTCGGCCTACAGATGGAGGCCTCGTTTTTCAAAATCATGAACCGCGAGCGGCCCAATATCGCGTGCGTTTCCACCCAACTCGGATGTGCGGTGGCCTGCCCCTTCTGTGCGGCCGCTCACGCGCCGTTCTTTCGCAATCTGACCAAAGAGGAAATGCTCCTGGAAATCTCCTCCATCCTTCATGACCAGCCTGCCGATCAGATCCTTCGCGAAGGCTTTGAAGTCTCATTCATGGGAACGGGAGAGCCCCTAGCTAACCTTTCCAACGTTCTTGGCGTTGTCGAGCAGATCCACATCCGCTACCCGCGGGTCACGCGCGTCTCCGTTTCCACCGCCGGCCCGGCCGCACGCATTTACGCTTTGGCGCACGCTATGCCCGTCCTGCCTGCCGTCCATTTGCAAATCTCTCTGCACGCCACTAAGGACGAAATTCGCCAAAAGCTGGTTCCCAAAGCGCCTGACTCCATCGCGAACCTGTTGCAGGCGGGGCACCGTTATCACGAAAAAACCGGGGATCAAGTTTATTTGAACTACGTCTTGCTGAAAGGCCTGAACGATTCTGAACAAGACGCCCGCTGGCTGGCGCAACTTGATCGCGAAGCTTTCTACGTGAAGATCGCTGCCCTCAACCAGACTGCAGCCATGCCTTCCGATATTGTGGGTGCCTCCATGGATGAGATTCGCGCCTTCTCGAGACGGCTCGATGATTATCAGGTTCCGCATAAGATTTTCGTCGGCGACGGCTTAGACGTCGAGGCCAGTTGTGGCCAGCTCGCCGCCACTCCAAGGGAAGTCCATGCTTGAATTAGTTCACTCCATGCTTGCTTTACTCCTAAGGGCCTTGATGGTCTTCGTGGGATGGTTTCACCCAGACGTGGCGCACGGGGTCTTCTGGGGCTCATGGCTGGTGACTTTTGTAGGCTCGGTCATGGGAGACGACCAAGTCAAGCGTTTGCAGAACGGAGCCTTCGGCGCGGCCGCTGGCACCTCGCTCGGCGCACTGGCTGGCCTCCTGAAGGACCAGCAGACGAATCTCGTGGTGGTCGGTTTTGTAGGCTCAGCGGTTGGCGGCTTTCTCGGCTGGGGCTACTACACCCTTCTCGCGTGGTGGATCTCAACGAATCCCTGCGACCCATCGCGCAGGAGCTTCCTTGCGTTTCAGGCGGGAGGGCTCGCAGGGCTGAGGGACCGGATCGAGGTGCAGTTAACAGAGAACATCAAAGTAGAGTTCGGCGACTGGAGCGACAGGTTCGCTCGAACGCTCGCGGAACCGAAGCGATTGCTTTTGAAACACGCCGGCACCGACGACAACTGGGAAGAGTACGCAGAAGGCATCATGAAGGGTTGGCTGGTGTCAGCCGCTGACACTGTTTCATTGGTCTTCGGGACATTGGCCGACAAAGCCACTCCAGACCCAGCGGTCAAGGCCCAAGGACAGTCAGGAGACCAAGCTTGTTCTCAGTCGAGGGTGACGATCATCGTCTTCGGCAAAGATGACGAACACAAAATCACCGGAAAGCACTGGATTCACTACTCGGGCCAGCTAAAGCCTCACAACGTAGCCCAGAACTTCAACGAGAATTCCATCGGCAACAAGGTGCTGTCAAAGCAGTACCCTTCGCCCTATGTCACAGACTTTAAAAACGCCGGAAAGGACGGAGAACACCGCGGACAAAAAAACGGAGAGCAGCCCGCCGATGATGCTTCGAATCGGCCTTTCGTCACCTTCCGGCTGAACGACGATGCGATACTGTCGTTTGACTGGCCCCAAGGGCTCAACGGCAACGCCGACTATGTTGTGGCGGCTCGCAGCCTCTTTTTCTCTGTCGTCACTCCTGCGCTGACCGAGGTCCTCGATAGCTGGCCCTCCCCTCTCGCGCACGAGGTGGACTTGAAGCCGCTGACGGAAGATGATCCGCGAGTAGCTCCCGCGGCCACTCCCGCAGATGCTGCCTCTGCCGCAACTCCACACAACCCCGCCGCTGCAGCCCCGGCCGTGGGTTCTGGCCCAGTCTAAATTTCCGGCGGGTGCTGCCCCGTCTTTGCTTCGGCGGGAGCGATGCTGCTGAACTCCATCAGTGCGCCTCGCCTTTTCCTCAGCCCCCAAAGTTCATTCGTCACCGCAATCAACGCTGGATCGAGCTAAACTGTCAAAGCTTCCTCGTGCCCAGGCTCGAAGGTTCGCTCCTTGATAATCTGCTTAGCAGCCGCAAATCCGCAAGCTAAACCCCTGAAAAGCAAGATTTTACGACTAAGTCCTTTAGAAATAATATTTTAGTCAGATTCGGCCTCAGACCTGAAACCGCAAGTCCTTATTCTTCAGGGATTTGGACCCTCAGATCTGGAATTTATTTTGATCCAGATCGATCCGTTAAGCCTGCTCTCGCCGCCACCGAAACCACTCAAACACCGGTACGCCGGCCAGAATCACCAGCAGCCCGTAAAAAGAATTCGGCCAGTTTTCCCGGAAGGTGTAATAGAGAAGAACGGCGGCGGCGCAGATGAAAAGTGTCGGAACCAAAGGGTAGCCAAACATGCGATAAGGCCGCGGAGCATTCGGTTCGCGCCAGCGAAAGACGAACACCGTGCTGCCCGCGATCATATAGAAGAGCCATTCCGCGAAGATGGCCAGCGAAAAGAGTTGCCGAAAATTTCCTCCCAGCAGCAGCAGCGCGATCGACAACGCGGCCTGCATCACAATCGCAACCGACGGCGTATGAAAGCGCGGATGCACCTCGGCCAGTGCCGAGAAAAAATATCCGTCGCGTGCCACCGCGTAGGGCACGCGCGCCCCGCTCATGATTGTGCCATTCAGCGTAACCAGCATCGAGATCGCCATGCCCGCCGATACGATGCTCGCACCCATGTGTCCCATCACCAATGCGACCGCGTCGGACGCAGGCCGCGGCGACGCCGCAATCACATTCGCCGGCAACACGTATTGCACCCCGGCGTTCACCAGCACATACAGGACGCCGACCGTAGCCACGCCCGCAATCAGCGCAATCGGAATATTTCGCTCCGGCTTCTTCACTTCGCCGGCCACCATGTTCAAGTCATTCCATCCGTCGTAGGCCCACAACGCCGCCACCAACGCCGCCATGAAGCCCGCGATCCCTCCCTTGGCTCCGATAAAAGTGCTGGCAAAGTTGCTCCATCCGCGCCCAGGCGCACTCCCGATCCCGCTGAAACACACGACCACGATGCCCAGAATGATCACGACTTTCAGAACGGTGAAAACAAGTTGAAATTCACCGGCCTTCTTGACTCCAAGATAATTGAGCACCGAGATAAGAATTGCTGCGGCAATGGCCACAACCTGGCCCCAGGTCACAGCGAAAGGAGTGGAAATAATATTCGTAGGAAAAAACGAGAAAATCGAAAACGTTCCCAGAATACGCACCAGCCCGGTCGCAATTGTCGCCACCGACGCCGGTTTCGCGATGACGAACCACGTCCAGGCGTAAAGAAATCCGCCGAGCGGCCCATACGCGTCGCGGACGTAAACGTACTCGCCGCCCGCCTGCGGCTTCATCGCGCCCAGTTCGGCATAGGTGAGCGCGCCAAAGAAAGACAGCAGCCCACCTACCAGCCACGCCAGATACACCAGCTTGGCCGAACCCACGGCCTGCATCATCTCGGCGGGAACCAGAAAGATTCCGCTGCCAATGATCGTTCCCACCACCACCGCAGACGCCTGGCTGACGCCCAGAGCGCGGACCAGTTCCGGACGCGCGTGAATGATCTGTATCGGCTCGGGCATAATCGGGGTGTGGCAGCAAGTGTGCCAGTATACGGCAGAGGCGGCATCGATCTCGCCCGACCATTATTCCGGCTGAAGCAAGCTGGCTGCGTATCCCACCGCGAATGTCACGATCGTCCCAATCAACACCCACCACGTCCACGGCACGCGCGTCCACTGCCACAAATACACACCCGCGCAGAATCCAAACAGCATGCCGACCATCGTGCCGCGCTGGTTCGCCTTGCGTGTGAGAACGCCCAGCAGAAACACTCCCAGCAGCGCGCCGTAAGCCACGGATGCAATCTGCAAACCCACTTCCACCACGCGTCCCACTTTCTGCAGCGCCAGCACCGCCAACGCAAAAAGCACCATCGCCCAACCAAACGTCGCCAGCCGAGAGAGCTTCATTCGTGCTCGCTCCTCGGTCTGCGGCCGCAGGCGCAAAACAAAATCCATGATCGTGCTCGACGAAAGGGAATTCAGCGCCGCGCTCAGATTCGACATCGCCGCCGCCAGAATCGCTGCAATCAGCAGCCCCGAAATTCCATGCGGCATCCGGCTCACAATGAATGTGGGGTAAATTCGATCAGGCTTTCCGAAAGCTGTCGAGGGCACGCGATAATATGCCCACAGCATCACTCCCACCATCAGGAACAATGCGAACTGGAAAAAAATCACTACGCCACTGGAAATGAGCGCCGTCGCAGACTGCTTTTGTCCCCGCGACGCCAGCAAGCGCTGAACGATGAGTTGATCCGTACCGTGGCTCGCGGTGAGGAAGGCTGTCCCGCCGATTACTCCCGCCCAGAAAGTGTAAGGCAGCCAGAAGTTGGGCCGGAAGTCGAATACCTGCAGCTTGCCGGCGCTCGCCGCCGCTGCGTGAATCGCACTCCATCCGCCTGGCACCAGATGCAGAATCGTCACCAATCCCACCACAGTGCCGCCAACGTAAATCGCGGTCTGCACCACGTCGGTCCAGATGACCGCCGCCAGCCCGCCTTCAAACGTATAGATGAGCGTCAATATGGTGATAATCGCGATCGAGGCAACTTCGCCCGTTCCCAGCGCGATCGATACCACAATCGACACGGCATAGACGCGCACCCCCTCCGCCGCCGCGCGCGTGAGCAGGAACAGTCCGGCCGTGAGCGACCGCAACCCGCGCCCGAAGCGCCGTTCAATCAGTTCGTAGGCGGTGTAAAGATCGCCACGAAAATAATGCGGCAGCAGTAGAACGCTGATGACGATCCGTCCAACCACGTATCCCATCACCACTTGCAGAAAAGTGAAGTTGGTGTCGTAAGCCAGCCCGGGAATGCTGATGATGGTGAGCGTACTGGTCTCAGCGGCAACGATGGAAAGCGCGATCGCCCACCATGGGATATCGCGTCCTGCCAAAAAGTAGTCGCGCAGCGAGCGATGCCGCTTGCGGAAGTGCAGACCAAACAAAGTGATGCCAACCAAATACAGCGCGATAATCGCGAGATCGACTTTGTCGAGACCCATCGTTTCTGCCGCTGTGCGCGTTTGCTACAAGCTTTGCGCCTTCAGATTATGGCGGCAATCCGTACCTGGCGCGAGTGCGTCTTTATAGACGTGGCCGAAGAGGTGGTTGCGAGGCCGCCACGGCACTCGTCAGAATTGGATCCGCCCTGTGATAGAACTAACCCGTGGCCTACTATCTTGGCATCGACGGTGGCGGAAGCAAGACAACGTGCGTCGTGGCCGACGAGATGTCGGTCCTCGCCACGGTTACAGCCGGTCCCAGCAACATTACACGTGTAGGCGAAGCCGGTGCCCGTGAAGCTCTACAACGAGCAATCCATCAAGCGTGCGGCGCCGCGAAGATTAATCCGCAGCAAGTGCAGCGCGCCTGCATCGGAGTGGCGGGCGCCGGGCGAAAGGAAATTGCAGACACTGTCCGCAAAATGGTCGGAGAGATAATTCCCGGGCAAATCGAAGTCGTAGGCGACATGGAGATCGCTCTGGCAGCGGCCTTTGGCGAGGACCCCGGCGTGATCGTCATCGCCGGAACGGGTTCGATTGCCTATGGCCGCGATGCGCAAGGAAGAACCGCTCGCGCCGGAGGTTGGGGTTTCGCCATTTCCGACGAGGGTTCGGCGCACTGGATCGGCCGCACCGCAGTCAGTGCTCTGTTGCGCGCGATCGACCAAGAGGAGGATGCTCGCCACGCGGCAGAAGCCTCGTCGCTCGCACGCGAGCTGAAGGCCGCCTGGAACTCGCGCTCTATCGACGAACTCGTGCGCGCCGCCAACTCTGATGCGGACTTCGAAGCTTCATTTCCAGCGGTGGTTTCTGCCGCGAACAATGGGGATGCCCAAGCGCAGCGCGCGCTCTCGCAGGCGGGTCGGGAGCTTGCCCAACTCGCCGGAATCGTTGCGAGTCGCCTTTTCGCTGAAGACCGCGGCGGTTTGTCATTTGTCCCGCTGGCCATGGTTGGGGGCGTGTTTCGCCATTCACCGACGGTGCGCGAAGTTTTCCGCGACGAAGTTCATAAGCTCGATGCGGGTTTTGAACTGAATCTTCAGATCGTCGACCCTGTCGTTGGAGCGCTGCGAAAGGCGCGAAAGTCCTGACAACACGATTAAAGTTAGAAGCGTGTGTCCCGATGCCGCGCTGGTCTAGCGGAATCAGCGCCCACCACCCACCTCCAAAATCGCACCGGTGGTGTAAGAAGCGGCAGGCGAGAGCAGCCAAAGGACCGCTTCGGCCACCTCGTGCGCAGTGCCCGGCCTTTGCATCGGAATAGTCGAGGTCAGTCGATGCAGCCGGTCCGGCGCGCCGTTGGCCGCGTGCAGTCCGGTTTCGATCAGACCGGGGGCAACCGCGTTCACGCGGATTCCTTCGGTGGCGACTTCCCGCGCCAAGCCAACGGTGAAGCTATCGATCGCGCCTTTCGATGCGGCGTAATGCACCCACTCTCCGGCCGAGCCAGTTCGCGCCGCGCGCGATGAAATATTCACGATCGCTCCGCCAGTTCC
>JBEKHS010000006.1:0-200415 GCA_050012155.1 Candidatus Sulfotelmatobacter sp.
CCGAAGAAGGTTTCGAGCTCGATCTGCTCGGCGGCAATGACGCAATCCAGATATTTCGAGAGCAGCGCCGAGAGCGCCTGCTGCACCGACAGTCCCACGCCTTCGCGCACGGCATCCGGAGACCAGCGATAAAGCACGTCCCAGAACGAGCCCTCGCTCGCCGTGTAGTCGACCCGCGTGATGCGCAGATTCGCCAGCAATTCGCCCAGGGCCCTGTCGAGCGCTGGGAGCGAAACGCTGCCGCCGAGCGCCTCCTGCAGCTTCTGTTTCGAGATGGGACCATCGCGATTGATCAGCTCAAAGGCGTCGCACGCCAGGGGCGAATAAGGAGATCGCTGCCCCTGCCTGGGCGCCAGCTTGGGATTGCGCTCGCCCACCAGCGCGTAGAAATAAGGAAACACCGAAGCCGCCACCAGGAACGCATTGTTCTCTTCGAACAAATTCGCCTCGTAGGCCGAGCGCTCGCGCAGCAGCCGGACCATGAGTTCGGTGGCGGCCAGCGCCCGCGGATCGGAATAAGCGTGCTGCCACGTGGGAAGGCGATGGTCAGAGCCCACGAACGCCCCAATGAATGTAGGCACCGGCATCGCGGGGCGCACGGGATACATGAGACAGAATCCAACGGCCTCGATGAAGGCTCGTGCCTCTTCGATCGTCTGGATGGGCTTGCCATCCAGACGCCATTTCTCGCGCCGGAGTTGCTGTAGGTCGGATTCGGTCATGGGGCTGGAAGCTAGCAATTAGCAGGTGGCGTCTGCGGGTGCGGCTTAGATTTTCTCCGCGATCGACTTGGCCTGCGTGAACAGATACAGATAATCCGGGCCGCCGGATTTCGAGTCGGTGCCGGACATGTTGAAGCCGCCGAAGGGATGCGCGCCGACCATTGCTCCGGTGCATTTGCGGTTGATGTAGAGGTTGCCCACGTGAAAGTCGCGGGTGGCGCGGTCGATCTTGTCGCGGGACTTGGTGTAGATGGCGCCGGTGAGGCCGAACTCGGTGTCGTTGGCGATTTCAAGCGCGTTGTCAAAACCGCGGGCTTTGATGACGGCGAGAACCGGGCCGAAGATTTCTTCCTGCTCGAGTTTGGATTTGGCGGGAATGTCGGCGATGACTGTGGGCCGGATGTAGTAACCTTCTCCGGCTTCGGTGGCACGCTCACCGCCAGTTAGAACGCGTCCATCTTTCTTGCCTTGCTCGATGTAGTCGAGAATCGTCTTCATCGAACCTTCGTTGATGACCGCACCCATGTTGCTGTTTTCGGCGGGATCGCCGACGGTGATTTTTTCGACGCGCGCTTTGAGCTGCTCGAGGAATTTGTCGTAAATGCGCTCGTCGACGATGGCCCGGGAGCAGGCCGAGCACTTCTGGCCCTGGAAGCCGAATGCAGCCTGGGCCACGCCTTCGACCGCGGAGTCGATATCGGCATCGGCGTCGACGATGATGGCGTCTTTGCCGCCCATTTCAAGGATGGTGCGCTTGATCCAGAGCTGGCCGGGAGCTTGGGTGGCGGCGGTTTTGTTGATGTGCAGGCCGACTTCGCGAGAGCCGGTGAAGGCGATGTAGCGGGTTTTGGGATGCGCGACGATGGCATCGCCGAAACTTGCGCCGGAGCCGGGGCAGAAGTTGACCACGCCTTCGGGCATGCCGGCCTCTTCGAGCAGTTCGACGAACTTGGCGGCGATGGTCGGGGAGTCGCTGGAAGGCTTGAGGATCACGGTGTTGCCGCTGACGATCGAGGCCACAGTCAAGCCCGACATGATGGCGCAGGGGAAGTTCCACGGAGGAATGACCGCGCCGACGCCGAGTGGAATATAGGTGAGCGAGTCGTGCTCGCCGGGCATTTGAACGGGAGTTTTCGCCTGGGAAAGACGCAGGGCTTCGCGGGCGTAGAACTCACAGAAGTCGATGGTCTCGGAGATATCGGCGTCGGCTTCGCCCCAGTTCTTGCTGACTTCGAAAACCAGCCAGGCCATGTAATCCATTTTGCGGTCGCGCAGCAGGTCGGCGACGCGGAACAGGAGGCTGGCGCGCTCTTCAACGGGAACGTTTTTCCACGATTCGAATGCTTTCAGAGCGGCATTCATGGCCGGCTCGACGTGCTCTTTGCCGGCTTTCTGGTGGATACCGACGATCTGCGAGGGCTTGGAGGGATTCAGCGATTTGATCTTGTCGGTGGTCTTGACGCGCTGGCCGCCGATGATGAGGTCATACTCGCGGCCGAGCTGTCCGCGGACGCGTTCGATGGCGGCGCGCATCTTGCGGGCGTTGTCTTCGTGGCGGAAATCGTAGAAGGGCTCGTTGATGAAGGGGCCTTGGTGGGAGGATTGCGTGCGCGGGCGGATGGGAAGTTCGGCGATGGCCATGGGGGAATCCTCGCAGGAGAATTTCAGATAGCGACTCTCAAGATTGCAGTAACAATTTTAACACCGCCAGGAGGGTGATAGACTCAAACGTTTTCAGCGAGGCAGGGTTATGCGGATTGAACGTGTGGGCGTCATCGGCGCGGGAACGATGGGGAACGGTATTGCCCACGTATTTGCGCGCAGCGGTTTTTCCGTCGTGTTGTGCGATATAGAGCAGCGGTTTTTGGAGCGCGGGCTGGCGACTATTACGAAGAATCTGGAGCGTGAGGTCGCAAAGGGCAAGATCGCTGAGGAAGCCAAGACATCTGCATTGAAGAACATTGAACCGGCGACAGAGCGCGCCCGGCTTGCCGACTGCGATTTTATTGTGGAAGCGGCGACGGAGAAGTTGGAGATCAAGGCGGAGATTTTTCGCGAGCTGGACCGGCTGGCGCGGGCGAAGGTGATTCTGGCTTCGAATACTTCATCGATCTCGATTACCAAGCTGGGCGCCCTGACCACGCGGCCGGAGAAAGTGATTGGGATGCACTTCTTCAATCCCGTGCCGGTGATGAAGCTGGTGGAGGTGATTCGCGGGCTGGCTACTTCGCCGGAAACGTTCTCCGAAACTCGCGAACTGGCGGTTAAACTCGACAAGACGCCGGTGGAGGTGAACGATGCGCCGGGATTTGTTTCGAACCGGGTGCTGATGCCGCTGCTGAACGAGGCCATGTTTGCGGTGATGGAGGGGGTGGCTACGGCTGAGGCGGTGGATGAGGTGTTCAAGCTGGGGATGGCGCATCCCATGGGGCCGCTGACTCTGGCGGACTTTATTGGGCTCGACGTTTGCCTCGACATAATGCGCGTGCTGCAGGATGGATTGGGCGATCCGAAGTACCGGCCGTGTCCGCTGCTGATCAAGATGGTGGATGCGGGGTGGTTGGGGAGAAAGAGCGGGCGCGGGTTTTATCGGTACTAGAAACCTCACGGGGGCTAAAGCCCGTATCGATCGTGGACGCTTACGCGGCGCTGAAGCGCCGATCTTCCACGTTAGTGCATGCGTTCATGCCGTTTCGTGAGAAAAGCTGGTCGAAATGACTGCTGAGCCAGTTTCGCCGCGAACTTTGCCCTGCACTTCGCCACGAACCAAGAGCGATGCGCCGTTTTACGTTTTGGCCGCGTTGGCGGGCATTGGGACGGGGTGGGCGGACGTGATGATCGACGACCTGCTGTTCACGGCGCTGCTGGTGCTGACGGCGTGCATGTTGCTGGGGCTGCTGCGGCCGCGTTGGCCGTGGCGATGGGTGGTCGCGGTGGGAATATTTGTTCCGTTGAGCGAACTCGCGGCGTACCTGTTTCTGACGGTGAAGCCGACGCGGGCGCAGGTGTATGGATCGTTTCTGGCATCGCTGCCCGGGATCGCGGGGGCATATGGGGGATCGCTAATGCGGGGAGTCATCGATAATCTGCGGCAGGGAAAGTGAAAAGACAGGGGCCAGGGGCCAGGGGTCAGGGGCCGGTGACGAAAAACGGATCGCGAAAACTGGCTACTGATCACTGGCCACTGTTCTAAGGTATCGGATGGCGAAAAAGTTACTCCCGGATTCACAGGGGGGACGAGTATGCTGCGAAGATGGGTGTGACGGTTTCGATGCTGGCCAGCGGGAGCCGGGGGAATTGTGCGATTGTGGCCAGCGCGCGGACGAAGATTCTGGTCGATGCCGGAGTTTCCTGCCGGGAGACATTCAAGCGCATGAAGGCGCTGGGCGAAGAGCCGCAATCGCTGGCGGCGATTCTGATCACGCACGAACACTCCGATCACGTCTATGGTTTAGCAACGCTGGCGAAGAAGCTGCGCATTCCGGTCTTCATGACGGGGGCGACACATGCGGCGTGGGCGCGGGCGCTGCGCAACGTGAATGGCGAGCGGCCGGAACTGAAGAGGCTGGAGCGTTTCGAGTCGGGGCATCGCTTTCAGATTGGCGATATCGAGGTGAAACCCTTCACCATTCCGCACGACGCGGCCGATCCCGTGGGTTTCACCTTCCTGGTTGAAGGCACGAAGGTAAGCGTGGTCACCGATCTGGGCTACCTGCCAGTCAACGTTCGCGACCACTTGCGCCGGTCGGACATTCTGGTGATGGAATCGAACCACGACGTGGAGATGCTGCGCGGAGGGTCTTATCCGTGGGCGGTGAAGCAGCGGGTGGCGAGCAACGTGGGGCATCTCTCGAACGAGAAACTCGCGCATTTCTTCACCAGCGACTATGATAATAATGCGGCGTTTGTGGTGCTGGCGCATCTCTCTGAACAGAACAACCATCCGGAAATCGCCCGGAAACAAGCGGAAGCGGCGCTGGCCGAACGCGGCGGCTTATTCCAGAGCCGGGTTTTGGTGGCGTTGCAATCCGAGGCGTTGCCTCCGATTCGGCTGTAGTTACCCCGGTTCGAGTAATTCAAATCGTAATTGCGTATGAGTCAGCAGTGCAGTGATCCGATTGTAGGAAAGATTCTGGCGGGCTGGCGGTATGACATTTCCGGCCTGGCGGCGGAGATGCGCGGCGATTACGAAGCCCACTTCGCGGCTTGCGAGCGCTGCCGCAGCCGGCAACGCATGCACCGCATCATCGACGTGGGCCTGATCATACTGGCTTCGGTTTCTGGCGGAGTATTTCTGCTGGCGTTTGGCGTGATCCGCCACTTTGGTCCGCGGCACGCGTTCTGGCTGGAAATTGCGGCGCTGGCGGGATTCGCCTTGTCGGCACTGATCTGGCTGGTGGTCGCGGTGGCTACGCCGGCGCCGGTCACGGTGCTGGATGCGGCCAAGGAAGGCGCACGCCGGGTGCATGACCGCCTGCCGGCGGAGATTCGCGAACGCCTGCCGGAAGAGCTCCGCGTGAAAATCACCGGGACGTAAAATCTCGCACCCCCGACCGTCGTACCGCAATTCCCTACATTACCTTGGCGGGTTCCAGCCGGGAGAAAGTGCTATCCTCTTCCGGCAAACTGCGGGAAAATACTTTTAAATGAGGGGGACCGTAAGAACACTGCGGGCGGTGCAGTGGACCATGCTGGGCAGCATTTTGCTTTATGCTGTCGTGGGCGAACTTGTGGGCTCAGGGGCTCGAGCCGTCGACCCCTCGTTGAGCTATGTTTTCACCACCGCGGGCGTGGCCATTGTGGGCGTGATCTTTGTGGTGCGGCGCACCCTGGTGTTGCGTTCGGCGGAGAACCTGGCCGCCCATCCCGACGATTCCATTACGCTGAGTCACTGGAAAAGCGGCTACGTTGCCACTTACGCACTGTGCGAGGCGCTGGCATTATTTGGCCTGATTCTGCGCTTCATGGGCTGCAGTTTTCAGCAAAGCGTGCCCTTCTATATCGGCGGATTTATACTGCTTTTCTTCTTCGGACCGCAAGACCCTGTCCGCGCCTGAACTGCCCGCCTGAGAACATCAATCCGAGCTATCATAATCATTGGCTTGAGGAGATCGCATGTCCATCAAAGACCCCAAAGAATTAGCTGGGATGCGCGCCGCCGGTGCGGTGGTATGTCTTATGCTGCTTGCCATGAAGAGCGCAGTGCGCCCGGGAATCACCACGGCGGAGTTGGACCAAGTGGGGGGGGACGTGATGCGCCAGCACGGAGCCCGATCGGCGCCGGGGATGGTGTATGGATTTCCCGGAGTGAGCTGCATCAGCGTCAACGATGAAGCGGTGCATGGCATTCCCGGCAAACGAGCGCTGGAGCAGGGGGATTTGGTGAAGCTGGATGTCACGGTCGAGAAAGACGGATTCATGGCAGATGCGGCAATAACGGTTCCGGTGGGCGAAGTAACGGAAGAACGCGAACGCCTGATCGAGTGCGCGGAACGAGCCTTCGCCAAGGCGATGCTGGTGGCACGGGCCGGATTTCGAGTTTCGGAGATTGGGCGGGTGGTGGAGCGCGAGGTGAGGCGCAGCGGCTTCTCCGTGATTCGCGATCTGGGAGGGCACGGCATTGGACGCACCATCCACGAAGAACCGCGAGTGCCCAACTACGCCGATCCGGAAGCCAATCAAGTTCTTACCGAAGGCCTGGTGATTACCGTAGAACCGATTATTGCGGCGGGATCGGGCAGGTCATTCGTGGCGGACGACAAGTGGACGATCATGACGGCGGACCATAGACCATCGGCGCATTACGAGCATACGCTTGTGATCACGAAGGGTGCGCCGATGCTGCTGACAGCCGCGTAGGACTCATCTCAGAACATGTACGCACCCGCGCAGGATCTTCGCTTCGCATTTCGCCAACTGGTGAAAGCGCCTGGCTTCACCGTAACTGTCGTCCTAGCCTTGGCTCTGGGCATCGGTGCCACTACCGCGATCTTCTCGCTGGTCGAAGGAATTCTGCTGCGCCCGCTTCCATTCAACGATCCTGACCGTTTGGTTTTGCTGGGAGATCACCTGGGAAGCGGCCCGAGAGCGCCGGCCCACACGCCCGTCACTGCCCGCGAGATTGGCACATATACGAACGCGACAAGCGCCTTTTCTTCTCTTGGTGGCTACGCCACCACCGACTACGAACTTTCTGGCGGCG
Source organism: Candidatus Sulfotelmatobacter sp. (assembly GCA_050012155.1). Lineage (GTDB taxonomy): Bacteria > Acidobacteriota > Terriglobia > Terriglobales > Acidobacteriaceae > Sulfotelmatobacter. Next base: position 6,925 of record JBEKHS010000006.1, read on the forward strand.
CGATTCCGGAAGAGGTCGACGCGGCCCGGTTCACGGCGGGGGTGTTCCCCACTCTGGGCGTCAGTCCTATTCTTGGCCGCGTTTTTACCCAACAGGAGGAGGACGCACATCAGCCGCTCGCCGTCATCAGCTATGCGTTGTGGATGAACCGCTACCACCGCGATCCCGAGATCATCGGCGGTTCGATCGTGCTCGACCGCAAGACTTACACGATTATCGGCGTGATGCCGCGGAGTTTCGAGTTTCCTCTCGTAGATGGCCACCTCGACCAGGCGCAGCTCTGGGTGCCCATGAGCCTGACGCCCGACGAACTCTCCGACCAGCAGGCCGGCTTGTGGGGATACCACATGGTTGCACGCCTTAAGGACGGCGTAACTTTCGCGCAGGCGGCGCAGGATGCCGACCGCGTGGCGCGGCAGATCATGCGCAATTTTCCCGCCAACATGTCTGCAATTCACATCCAGGGGAACGTCAAGCCGCTGCGTGAGTTCGCCGTGGGAGATATCCGGCCGTTGCTGCGCACCCTGTTCGTGGCCGTTTCCATCGTGCTGCTGATTGCCTGCGTGAATGTGGCCGGGCTGCTGTTGGTGCGGGCCATCCGCCGGCGCCGCGAATATGCGGTTCGACTGGCTCTGGGTGCGGGTTCCCGAGTGATCATTCGCGAGTCTGTCTTCGAGGGCGTTTTGTTGAGCCTGGCTGGCGGCATACTCGGCATGGCGTTTGCCGCGACTGCGATTCGCACTGCGTTGTACTTGTTGCCCGAGTCCATGCCGCGCGTCGACTCGATTGCGATGGATGCAACCGTCGCTGGCTTCGCTCTCCTCCTCGCCCTGGTAACCGGCGCCCTTTGCAGTCTTGCGCCCGCCTTCGCCGCGTTGCGAACTAATCTGACAGAGAGTCTCAAGGAGGGTGCGCGGATCGGAACCGGCGCATCGAGCCACTCCTGGCTGCGCTCGACCCTTGTCGTGTCAGAGATCGCGATCGCCCTCGTGTTGCTCGTCGTGTCCGGGGCTTTCTTGCGGAGCTTCCAGAAGATGCGCGCCGTCGACCCCGGCTTCCACCCTGACCACGTCCTCGTCGCCGGCTATCAACTTCCCCTCAATCAATATTCCACGGATGATTCCGCCGACGCCTTCAATCACGCGGTCGTCGACCGGCTCTCCGGCAAACCCGGAGTCACTGCCGTCGGGATCACGAATATCCTTCCTTCATCCGGGGCTTTCGGAGGAGTTGGCTACACCATTGAGGACGAACCCGTCGACCGCTGGAAGCTGAAGTTTTCCGCGTTCGCGATTGTCTACGCGGACTATTTCCACGCCATGGGCATCCCGCTGATCGACGGGCGTTACTTCTCCATCGACGACCGCTCCAGCTCCGTGCTGGTCGTGATCGTCAACCAGTCCATGGCCAGGCATTGCTGGCCCGGCCAGCAAGCCATCGGCAAGCGGATGCACGTCGGCAATCCGCAGAAGGGACTGCCATGGGCAACCGTAGTTGGAATCGTCGCCGATACCAAGACGGGTGCGCGCGATGAGCCCGCCAACGACCAATTGTATATACCTCAGCAGCAGCCCGCCATTCTCTTCGGCTCGGCATACACGGGAAAACTCAGCAACCCCGCCGGCGGCTTTGTCGTCCTTCGTTCGGAGTTGCCTCCCGAGCAAATGACGAAGACTCTGCGCGCGAGCGTCGCGGAAGTTGATCCGCTGCTCGCGCTGCAGCAAGTGCAGCCCATGGATGACGTGATCTCAAACGTAGAAGCGCCGCGCCGCTTCAACACCGACCTGATCACTGCTTTTGCCGCGGGGGCTCTCCTGCTGGCGATTACTGGAATCTATGCTGTGGTCGCCTTCTCCGTTTCGCTGCGCACTCAGGAGATCGCCATCCGCATGGCGCTCGGTGCGCAACGCAACGGCATCGCGCGGCTCGTGCTCATTTCGGGAGCGAAACTGGCGCTCTTCGGATGCGGCCTTGGGGTGCTTGGCTCGCTCGCCGTGTCGCGGCTTGTCAGCTCCTTCCTCTTCGATGTCAGCGCGACCGATCCACTCATTTACATGGCGGGGGTTGTGATCATGATGGGGATGGCGCTGCTGGCATCGGCGCTTCCCGCGACGCGCGCGGCTTCCGCGGATCCGATGAAGGCGCTGCGCTCGATTTAGGGGGGATCACTTACTCGATGTGGCAGCTGGCCACGCCGCAGGATTGGCCGGGGATTTCATCGCGCGCACACCGCCGGATGGTCACGAACGTACCGACGAAAGTCATTACGCGTGTAGTTTGACAACAGGTCAGCTTTTGTACCAACGTAGAACTCCTCGTATTGAACCGTACACCCTGTCGAATCCGTAAACCTACCCGTGCGTGGAAAAAATACGCCAACGTCTTTATCGTTGGCCAAGTTCTCCGGCGTTCGATGAATTGTGGTGGGCCAAAAGTTGCGGATACGCTCCAGCGATCCGTCCTGTCGCTCGTAGTAGAATTTCTTCCAGGTCAGACCGCTGAGCAGCGGCTCTGAACTCGGTAGAATCCCATCGGCCGGAATCCGGTAGGTGAACTCCAGCGCGTCTTCGAAGGTTGGCCATCGGCAGCGCCGCGAATGATGTAGACATCGCCCCTGTACCCGCCAGGGAGAATCACCTGCTCTTCAGTGCTGCGGAGGAATATAGCTGCTACGCCGATGATGACTACCAGGTTGACCGCAAGGGCGCAGCCGTTAGCGACGTATCCTATGCGGCGGGCTATGCTGGACGCGACCGTGACCGAGAACCTCAGCCCAACGGTGGAGAGCGCTAGACCAAGGGGCAGCAGGACAAATAGCGGCCAACCTGGAACGTAAGGAGAGAATGCCGCCAGGGCAAACATCATGGCACGTATTACCAGGATGAGGAGAGTTGCCGCCGCGATGTTCGCTAGCGTTACGATCCATAGCCACCGTGCCCGTGCTTCCACATTAGCTCCACTCTGATCGCAGCGCTGAAAGCGCTGCGCCACCCAAAACCAGCCCTTAACGCCTTCATTCGTCCGCTACGCCTTGATGTGGCAACTGGCCAGGCCGCGCTTTTCCAGATATTGCTGGTGATAATCCTCGGCGGGAAAGAACGTGCCTGCGGGAACGATCTGGGTCACGATCGGCTTTGAGTAACGATGCGCCTTCTCCAGAGCTTCCTTGGAGGCTTGCGCCTCAGCTTGCTGTTCCGGGGTGTGGAAGAAGATGGCGGAGCGGTATTGCGTGCCCCAGTCCGGGCCCTGGCGGTTGAGCTGGGTGGGGTCGTGGTTCTCCCAGAAGACTTTCAGTAGATCACTATAACGAACCTGGGCGGGGTCGAAATCCACTTCCACCGCTTCGGCGTGGCCGGTGCGGTCGGTGCAGACGTCTTTGTAGGTGGGGTTGTCAGTTTTTCCGCCAGTGTAGCCTACGCGCGTGGCGAGTACGCCGGGCATCGCCCGGAAGGTGGCTTCGACTCCCCAGAAACACCCCGCGGCAAATGTGGCTTTCTGCATTTTAAGATGGCTCCTTGAGCTGCGGCTGCATGGCCGCGAATTCCCTGACAAATTTCACTTGAACAATGATTAGATGACGAAATCGCAAGAAAGTCACGCCTTGCGTGGGAGTGGGTAGTGGCTGAATTTGCCAAATTCAGCCACTACCGTGGGAGTGTCTGTGCTTGGGGGCTTGATGAAGAGGCCGTCGAGCATCGCTCGACCGACGGCCGAGGGCGGCCGTCGCCACATGGGCTCGAAGGACGGCCGAGGGCGGCCGTCGCCACATGGGCACTGCCCCACCCTAGCGGGTAATTGACGGTGCGGGAGGGTTCGGGATAAAGTTCGTTCAAGGTTGTCGCTCGAGCTGTCCCAGGAGAAGTCTGTGGTTTTTGGATCCAGCCGCGCCCGGAGTGTGCAAAAGTTTGCCGTCTGCCTGCTTTTGGCGTTGGCGACCTTGCCGGCGGCGCTCGCGGCTTCGGGTTTTACTCCGCAACAACGCGTCGGCTACCGCACTGGAGATCAATGGGAGCCCGCGATGGCAGCTGATGGCCGCGGGCACATTTACATTTTGTTTCCGCAATACGGCGCGGTAGGCGACTGCCCGGCATGCACCGCCCCTACGATGGCGCTGCTGGTCAGCAACGATAATGGCAATTCCTGGGAGCCGCCGCGCGCCCTGGTGGCGTCATCCCTGGGACAATTCGATGCCCAGATCAAGGTTGACCCAGTCGATCGGCAAACGCTCTACGCCTCGTGGTTGCAGGGCAAGCATGACATCATGGTGGCGCGGTCGCAGGATTTTGGGCGCTCCTGGTACTTGGCCGTCGCCGAGAATTCTCCTGAAGTCGTCATCGACAAGCCGGTACTGGCGGTTCGCGGGCCCAATATCTACGTGAGTTTTAACCATGATCAGACGCTCGCGATAGCGGCGTCGCACGATTACGCGCAGAATTTCTCCTCGAGCGTGGTAAATCCCAATGCCGGGCCGGGGTGGTCACTGGCTGCGGGGGCTACGGTGGATCCTGCCGGCAACGTTTATTTTTCCTGGACGGCCTACCCGCGAACCAATGTTCTCACGCAGCCGGTGGAGGTGTTTGTTAGCCGGTCCGCGGACGGGGGACGGAACTGGAATACGGTGTCGATGGACGTTTCCAGCGCGGCGCCGGGTTGTCCGGCCCGGGTCTGTTCGGCTGGCTTTCTGGACTCCCAAGTGGCTTTGGTTTCCGATGACGCCGGAGTCATTTATGCCTTGTGGAACTCCGGCTCGGTCGCGGGCGGAGCGGAGCGCATTTACTTCTCCTCCTCGACGAACCAGGGAGAAAGCTGGTCCGCAAAGGTGGATGTATCGAAAGCGCCGTCTGGCGTAGAGCACTGCTTCCCGGCCATCGCCGCCGGAAGCGCGGGCGATGTGCGCATTGCGTGGATGGACACGAGAGAAGTGGATGCGCAAAACCGTCCTCTTTGGAATACCTTCTACCGGGCTTCGACCAATGGCGGAGCGACCTGGTCGCCCGAATCGCAACTCTCCGGCCCCGTACGCGGATACGATTACATCCAGCCCAACGGCTTCCTCTTCCCATTTGGCAACCTTTTTTCCGTGGCCATCGATAACCTGGGCAACACGCACGTCGCATGGGGCGAGGGGCGGAACTACAAGTCTCCGGGGTCGATCTGGTACACTCACGGTCGCTAATAGAAGTGAATGGCGCGTCTTTTCGTCTCAGTCCAATTCATTCATACCGCACATCGGCATTCGTAGCGGGCTTACTCAGCCCGAACTTCATTCGTTAGTGGAGGTTGTCCATGAAGTTCATGGGGGTTAACGTGTGGGCGGTTTTGGTTAGCGCTTTGGCCACGATGGTCGTAGGGTTTCTATGGTACTCGCCGGTGTTGTTTGCGCGACCTTGGATGGTTTTGATGGGGTACGATCCGAATGACAAAGCCAAGATCGCGGAGATGCAAAAGAGCGCTGGCCCATCCTACTTCCTGTCGCTAATAGCCAGCGTGATTTCGGCGGCGGTGCTCGGGAAAATCATCGCGGTTGCGACCATCAACACGCCGCTGTATGGAATGAAAATGGGGCTGGCGGTGTGGCTGGGATTCGTAACTACGGTGCAACTGACGAATTCGCTTTTTAGCCGGCAGCCCGCGAAACTGTACGCGATCAACACGGGCTATCAACTGGTGTGCTTCCTGGCGATGGGAGCGATTCTGGGAGCCTGGCGGTAAGTGAGTTGCCGGTTACTCCATGATCATGCCGCCGGTCAGTTCAGCGAGGCGCGTGATGCCGCGGTCCTGGCACCAGTGTTTCAGCTCGTCCACAACCTTCTCGGTGGTGCAGGGGTCCCAGTAGCTGGCTGTTCCGATCTGCACTGCGGTTGCGCCCGCGAGCATGAATTCCGCGACATCGGCGGCGGTTGAGATGCCACCCATACCGATCACCGGAATATTCACGGCGTGCGCGGCGTCGTAGACCATGCGCAGGGCGATCGGCTTGATGGCCGGGCCGGAGAGTCCGGCGGTGACGTTGGCGATGCGTGGCTTGCGTGTTTCGGGGTCGATGGCCATGGCGACGAACGTATTGATCAGCGAAATCGCGTCAGCACCCGCTTCCTGCGCGATGTGGGCCATCTGCGCGATGCTGGTCACGTTCGGCGAGAGCTTAACAATCAAAGGCCGCCGCGCGGCGCGCTTCGCCGTGGTTACGACTTCATCGAGAGATCGCGGGTCGCTGCCGAATTGCAGTCCGCCATGAGCAGTGTTGGGGCAGGAAACGTTCAGTTCATAGGCGGCGATGCCTTCGCCGTCGTTGAGAATCTCGATGGTGCGTTCGTAGTCTTCGCGGGTGTAGCCGAAGACGTTGGCGAAAACAACTACATTCTTCATCTGCCGCAGCTTGGGGAGCTTCTCTTCGAGGAATGCCGGCGCTCCGATGTTCTGGAGGCCGATGGCGTTCAACATGCCCGCCGCGGTCTCCCATAAGCGCGGCGGCGGATTGCCGATCATGGGTTCGCGGGAGAGACCTTTGACGACGAATCCGCCGAGTTTGTCGAGATGGACGACATCCTCGAACTCGACGCCGTAGCCGAAAGTCCCGCTTGCCGCGATGATCGGATTCTTGAGTTCGATGCCGGCGAAGGTGACGCTGAGATCGAGGGCGGACTTGCCGCCGTTTTCTGATGGGGGGATCACTGCGGCTGCCTTTCACTTGCGGGTCCGGCAGCGGGAGATCCTTCTGAATTGTCTCCGTGGTGTGACGGGGCTAGCGCTTCGGTGAGCACGCGGCCGACGGCGTGGGTTGGGGCGTTGATGCCGAGAAGCGAGGCCAATGTTGCGGCCATATCGACGGGCTCGGCGTGCGTGCGGTACGTGCCGGAGCGAAATGGAAATCCGTAGAATGCCAGCGGCACGTGCGTATCGTAAGTATAGGGCGATGCGTGGTCGGTACCGGTCGCGGAGCCCACCGTGTACGGGTTGGGCACACCCATCACGTACCAGCCGGCTTCGGGCGAGTAGCTATGCAGGAACTTTCTGCCGAGAGCGGTATCGGGAACTTCGCCCTGAGCGAGCTGCGACTTGGTAAAGTAGTCACGCACCAGTCCAGCTTGCTTCATGGCTTCGCCGACGGCAATTTCGGCGTCACGCTCTTTTACGTGAGCTGCGGCGAATGCATCGTCGTCGAGCCAGGCGTCTGGGAAGTCGAGCTTGATGTAGGAAACGGTGCGGCCTTGCGAAAACTTCGCCGACAGTAGCTGGTTCAGTTGAGCTTCGGCTTTGCCCGCTCCCAGGTTGGCGGCGGGAATGTGCAGCTTCTTCGCGGCATCGGGTAGGGCGGAGATTCCATGGTCGGCCGAGAGCACGATCCAAGTGTTGACCAGACCTACCTGATGACCGAGAAAGGTGAAGAAGTCGGCGAGTTCGTGGTCGAGCGCGAGCGCCATGGCGGCCATCTCGGGCGAATCGGGACCAACCTGGTGACCAAGAATATCGTTGGCCGAAAGGCTGATGGCGAGCAAATCGGTCGATGGTCCGGCACCCAACTTTTCGTAAAGCATTAATTCCTTCGCAAATTCCAGTTCATACTCGTTGGCAAACGGCGTGGAGCCGACCACTTCATAGAAGCCCGCATCGGAGCCGTCTTTACTTTTGCGATGCGCGGTTGAGCGCAAGAGTTCTCCATTGGCGTTTTTCCAGTCGCGATCCCAATATTTTGCGGCGCGATTCGAGGCGTTGAAATCCTGTGCCCACTTAGGCAGGTCGCTGCGATAGTAGGATGAGGTGATCCACGCGCCGGTTTTGGGGTCGATCCAATAGGCGGCGTCGGCGGCAAAGCCGCCGGGCAGGACTGCTGCGCGGTCTTTCAAGGAAATGCTGAAGACTCGTGCCTGGCCTTGGGTTGCGAGTTTGAGTTCGTCGCCGAGCGTGTCGGCGAGAAGGTTGTGCGGCGATGCACTGGGTTTATTTTCGGCAACCTCGCCGGGAAGGCCGACGAGCTTGGTGTCGTCGTCTTCCACTGAGGTGACCATTTTATTCTTCTTCGGATCCCACCATTCGTTGGCGGCAATGCCGTGGCCGTTGCTGTAGGCGCCGGTGAAGAGTGTGGCGTGCCCGGGAGCGGTACGGGTGTTGGCGTAGTCGTAGTTGCAGTCGGTGAAGTTTGCGCCGTGGTCGAGCAGGAGGCGGAATCCGCCTTCGCCGAATTGATCGTGGTAGCGCTCCAGATAGTCGCCGCGAAACTGGTCGATGACGATGACAACGACCAGCTTGGGATGGGCGTTGTAGGCGGAGGCAAACGTGACGGGGACGGTAGCGATGAGGACGGCCGCGACCGCTAGCAGAAGATACCCGGACGCAGCAATCGAGCGGGGGGAGAATCTCATCGTGAGGGTAGTTTACACAGGCGGGAGGGTTGGGCGAAAGCCGTGGTAGGCGGTCGAGCTTCGCTCGACTAGACAGCCGAGGGCGGCTGTCTCCTCATGAGCATCTCTCGCCGCGTGCAATAACTGCCTGGTTTCCGCTAAAGTAGTTAGTCCCCAGGATTGATTTGAACCATGCTCGATCTGAACTTTGTTCGCGAGAATCTGCCGCGGGTGGAAGAGATGCTACGCCAGCGCGGAGCTGATCCGGTTGCGGTGCTCGGGGATTTCGGCGATGTGGATAGGGCGCGGCGCCAAGCCATCACCGAAGCCGAGACGCTTAAGGCGCGGCGCAACAAGGCCTCGGAAGACATTTCCAAACTGAAGAAAAGCGGCCAGGACGCTACCGCAGCGATCGCCGAGACAAAAGATCTGCGCGAGCAGATTCAGGCGCGAGAAAAGACCGCGGCTGATCTTGACGCGCGCCTGCAGGATGTTCTCTCCGGCATTCCTAACATGCCGGACGCCAGTGTGCCAGTCGGCCACAGCGCGGAAGAGAATGTGGAAGTGCGGCGATGGGGCGCACCGCCGCAGTTTGACTTCGCTCCCAAGCCGCATTGGGAACTCGGCGAACAACTCGGTGTGCTTGACTTGGAACGCGCGGTCAAACTGACGGGTGCGCGCTTTGCTGTTTATTGGGATCTGGGTGCGAAGCTGGAGCGGGCGCTGGCCAACTTCATGCTTGATCTGCACACGCGCGAGCATGGATATACAGAGGTGCTGCCGCCATATCTCGTCAATTCCGAGTCGATGTATGGCACGGGGCAACTGCCCAAGTTTGCTGCCGATTTATTTCGTGTGCCGCATGGCGAAAAGGATCTCTGGCTGATTCCCACGGCGGAGGTTCCGGTTACGAATCTGTATCGTGACGAAATTCTCGACGCGGCCAGTCTGCCGATCTCACTCACGGCGTACACGCCCTGTTTCCGCAGCGAAGCCGGGTCGTATGGCAAGGATGTGCGCGGCATCATTCGGCAGCACCAGTTTCAGAAGGTTGAGCTGGTGAAGTTTTCACGGCCCGAGACTTCTTATGAAGAGCACGAGAAGCTGACGCGGAATGCCGAGACCGTTCTGCAAAAGCTCGGTTTGCATTATCGCGTGGTAACGCTATGCACGGGCGACATGGGTCCATCATCGGCGAAGACCTATGACATTGAGGTGTGGCTGCCGGGGCAGCAGTTGTTTCGCGAGATCTCATCGTGCTCGAACTTTGAGTCGTATCAGGCGCGGCGGGCAAATATCCGCTATCGTCCCGAGGGCAGGAACAAGACGGAGTTCGTGCACACGTTGAACGGAAGCGCCCTGGCCGTGGGCCGAACCTGGGTGGCGATTGTGGAAAACTATCAGCAGGCCGACGGCAGCGTTATCATTCCCGAGGTGCTGCGGCCTTATATTGGGGCCGAGCGGATTACGAAGAAGAGCTTTTAGCTGAGGCGGTGTGATGTGGAAGCGAGCCAAACGCGCGATTAACGCGTCGCGGCGTTACTTATTAGAAGCAGCGCGACGCTTCGCGCGGCTCGCCCAGATCCCTCGCGGCGCAAAAAGCGCTTGCTCGAGATGACAATCGCATTGCCAAGAAGGGTAGCCGTCACTAGACTTACAGGGGGCTTAGACTTGCAGAGAGTGGAAATCAGCACGACCGCCGTAGGCCCGCCTTCCCTGCCGATGAACGCCGTCTGGCGCACAATTCGCAGCTACGTTCTCTGGCAACATGAGAGGGGCACGCTGCACTACGACATCATGGTCACGCTGATTTTGATCTTTGTTTTCTTCTCGCCCCGGGTAATCAACTTTAACGATAAACCGGCGGTACGCGATCCGCATCTCACTGATGTGGTGGTCACGCCCGATGCACAGGGCGGGCTGTTCTACCAGATTTCCGCGGGCGCGATCGCGCCGGGAGACGAGCGATCGGTGAGGGAGCAGTTGCTGCTCATCATCAAGCCGATTTCTGGCGACGTTTCGATTGTTTCGTACACTCCCGTTGCCGACGGCAAGGGGCATGTGCAGAGCTATAAAGTTCTGGCAAGAAGGAACTAAGTCAATTTCGTCCGGCGATGACACTTGCAGAGCAGTGAGCGCTCCCAATGAAACCTATCTACCGCGTTCTTGCGACACTGCTTTTCGCGGGGTTGGTGTGCGGCTGTGGGGCGGCGGCACTGCAGAGTTCATCTTCATCTACGGCGTGCGCTCTGGATTGCGTCCTTAAGAAAATGGATGTTGCCGCCGCCACCTTCCATACGGTGCAAGCTGACTTTGTTTGGGATCAGTATCAGAGAGTGGTGGATGAACACGACCTGCAGAAGGGAACGGTTTACTACCGGCGGGTGGGACAAAATATTGAAATGATGGCCGAGATCAAGGATCCCGACCGGAAATGCGTGCTTTACAAAGACGGGAGGCTGCACGTGTACCAGCCGAAGATCGATCAGGTGACGGAGTATTCGACCGGCGGCAACAAGAACGAAGTGGAGAGCTATCTGGTGCTGGGCTTCGGCGGCAGTGGCGAGGACCTGAAAAAGTCGTTCGACGTAACCTACGTGGGTGAGGAGAATCTCGACGGCACCGCGACGGCGGAGCTCAAGCTAATTCCGAAGAACGAGAAACTGCGCAACAACTTCCTGGAAATTTTGCTGTGGATCGACCTCAGCCGGGGCGTCTCGGTACAGCAAAAGTTTATGCAAACCCAGGGGGATTATCGCCTGGCGAAATATTCTGCGGTGCAGATGAACGCGAAGATCGGCAATGATGTGTTTCGGCTGAAGACGACGGGCAAGACGCAAACTGTCTCGCCTCGCGGTTAAGTGGTTGAATCTAAAGCACAAGATTGTAGGATGAAAAATCTAGCGCGGGCGCTATACTGCCCTAGGATTTCATTCGAGTTCATTCATCGAGTTCATTCATGGCCAAGGTTTTTACGATTCCCGTTTCGCCGAAGCTGGGGCGCCCCAAGACACGGGAGCGGACTTCCGATCCTCGATATGTTGACGGGCAACGACTGCTGGTGGAGGCTATGCGGTATCTGGCGCAGGCCGACCCGGTGTCGAATCGGCCCGCCATTGAGCTGCTTTCTGAGCACGTCCGCACACGATTCAGAATGAGCGACTCGCCGCTGGCATAGGGCTTCCGCCGGAGTGGGTCGGGGTCGCCCTGCGCTAAAACGCAACTCTTAGTGAGAACTGCATCACGCGCGGCGTTGTCAGCGTACGCGAGAATTTACCAAAGCCCGTAATATCCACCAGATCTTCGTTCACCAAGGCGTTCGCAGCGTCAAACCGTACGGAGTTGGTGACGTTGAAGACTTCCCACGAAAACCTTATCAGCCGGCTTTCGCTGAAGTTCCAGGTCTTGTTAAGACCGCCATCGATGTCGAAGAAACCAGGACCGCGAAAGTTGTTGCGCTGGCCGGCTTCGCCAGGGTAAGTGTCGCGGAAGAGAACCGGGCCGGTGCCACTCGGAGCATAGGGACAGTAGCACTGTATACTCTGTGCGTTTTGAAACACGTCGGGATTGCCGCTGGAGTCGATGAAGACGCCCGTCTTTGGTTTCGGTCCAATCAGAACCGACGAGCCTTCGAGATAGAAATTAGTGGACCAGCCGCTGCCCGCCTCCACGCTGAAGGGGAAACCGCTGGTCCAGCGGCCGAGGCCGCTCAAACCCCATCCGCCGAAAATCGAATTTACGAAACCGTTCGCGGAACTCCAGCGCCGTCCTTTGCCGTAGGGAACATCCCAGATTGCGTTGAAGTTGAGTTGGTGGGTGGTATCGAAGTCCGAGGGCGCACGCCATAAGTCGGGAGACCATGCGTTGATCGCCTGATTATTGTAGGCGACCCCACCCAACGAAGCTTCGAAGCTATTCACCCGTTCGGCGTTTGAACTGGCATCGATGGACTTGGAGTATACGTAGTTCAAGTCGAATTGAAGTCCTGCGCTCATGGCATGGCGTAGCGTCACCTGCAGCGCATTGTAGTTGCTGGCGCTGCGGGTTTGCCAGGCGTAAAGCGAGGAGAACTGGTCCTGATAATACTGATAGGGCGTACCGGGGCCGTAAAACTCGCCGCCGGACCCTGTGCCGGCGCATGCGGGATAGCAGAACACGTCCGCGATTTCCTCCGCCGTGGTTTCGTTGCCGGCGAAACAATAGAACTCGTCGTACATGTTCTGCGTGGCGGTCGCGTTTGCCGGAGCCGTGCCCGGCGAACATGGAATTGTCCCGAAGGTAGCGCCGCTTCCGCCGGAAAGCAGATTCGGTCCTGCCGCTTGCGGGAATAGATTTTCCCAGTAGGGGATGGGTTGAATGTTGTTGATGGAGACGCCTGCGGCGGAATCCTTGGCAAACATCTGTGCGGCCTGGAAGTAAGACGTGCCACTCTTGGGGTCGACCAAGTTGAGGGGCTGAGCCAGATCAACTTCCTGCAACAGGCGATGCGCAAAACGGCCCGTGTAAGTGGTCTCCAGGACGAAGTTGTGGGCGAATTCACGGGTGAGGGAGAAATCGACCACCTCAGAGTATGGCGTCTTGAGGTGATCGTCGATGCCCCATGCAATAGCCAAGCCGTATGTATTCGGATTGTTTGGCGGCGTGTAAGGAAAACCCATCGGTGAGGGAGCAACTTCGCTGGCCGGCAAATTAGGCAGCCCGAGAAGCCCCGTGTAGCGCGGGGAGTCATCCACGGTGGAGACACCTGCGGGATTGCTGAACGTGGAGGTCAGGCCCCACGAGCCGTTGCGATCGAACGTGTTGACCACTCCCTCGCCGAAATGGTCGAAGTAAATGCCGTAGCCGGCACGAATGGAGCTCTTGCCGGCATCGCCCAATATTTTATGCCAAAAACCGCTGTCCGCGTGAGGCGAATAGGCGATGGCAAACCTGGGGGCCACGTTCTTGTAGTCCCAAGCCCAGTAGGGCTTTCCGCCGTTCGCTTGCCCGGAAAGAGCGAAAGTCAAATCGGGTTGAACGACGTTGCCGAGTGCCGCCTGTTCTCCGCGTGTCTTAAACCACTGGTCCATGTTGACAGTGGGGGCAACCTGGTTGCCCGTGTTTTCAAACGGAGGCTGCAAGAGCGAGTAGCGAAGCCCATAGGTTACGACCAGGTTCGGCGTGACACTCCACTTATCCTGCAAGTACATTTCGCCTTCATAGTTCTGGAAGTGGCGAGGAACCAACTGGCCGTTAGGAATTGGCGTCCCGGACTTGTTCTGGTTAGCCTCAGTGAAGGTTTCAGCGAGAATCCCGGCCGCGTACATGGCCGCGAAGCTGTAGGAGGTGCCGAAGCTGCTGTCAACGTCAGGATAGGGACCACCCGCGGCGGAATCCTCGATCGACGGGTCGAGGCTGACTCCCTCGTTGGCGATGAACGACGGATCCAGCCAATAAAGGTTTGTCTGGGCCCAGGAAATATTATCCGCGTTCGATTGACGATTGTTGTGAATGAGGCGCCAATTGGTGCCGAATTGAATAGTGTGCGTGCCCCTGGTCCAGGAAATGTCGTCAACGAAGTTGTGCACGGGAACGTTAGTCAGAATGGTCGGACTGTTGAGAGCCTGGGTATCGTCCAAGCCGCGGAAGTTAATATAGTCCTGGCTGTTGAGCCCTCCGGTTCCCAAGCCTTGGCGAATGAATCCGTAGCGAAAATTGTTGATCAGATTGTTTCTGACCAACGCCGTATACCCAAGCGCGATTCCCTTGGTGTTGTTGGTGAGATAGTCGAATGGAGGTTGTCCGGGAAACTGCGGTGGCTGCTTCTCATGGTCATTCTGCAGGTTGCCGCGGACAAACAGAGAATGGCTGCCGCTGGCGTTCAGTTTGAAGTCGAGCTTGACGATGTAAGTATCGTGCTTGACTGGGTCGGCGCCGGGGAAGGTAAAAGCCGCCGTGTTGAGCAAGTCGCCTTCGCTGGTGGAATTAGGCAGCGGATACTTTGCGAATAAGGCATTGGGATTGCCGGTGCCGTTTATGTTGAGGATCAAGCCGTTGTCGCCGGGGCCGTTAGGGTTTCCGGGTGTAGGAGGGCAGGTGCCGTTGCTCATGCAACCCTGGTCCAGTGCGGCAATCTGGGCGGGCGTAATGGTTGCAACGTCAAATCCAGCAAACGCCGTGCCACCGCTTACCACACTGATATTCGGGTTACTGGGATCGCAGTTGGGATCGCTGCCTGGATCGCAGAGATACTTCAGGAATCCTTGAGTGAGGCTCTGCGTCGGCACCTCGCGTGTGACTTGTGTCGCGTCTGAGGTGCGCTGACCCTCGTAGGCTATGAAAAAGAAGGCTCGGTCTTTCTTAATCGGACCGCCGACCGTGCCGCCAAAGGTGTTGCGCAGGACAAATCCCGGCACGTTGGGTTGCCCCGCTCCCAATTCCGCCTGCTTGTTGAACCAATCATTGGCGACAGTGAAGTTGGGACGATAATACTCGTAGACCGATCCATGGACCTTGTTGGTGCCACTCTTTGTGACCAGGTTGACTTGCGCGCCTGAGGAACGGCCGGAGTCCGCGTCATAGTTGCCAGTGGTTACACGGAACTCCTGCAGAGAATCGAGCGTTGTGCGCATGGCGCCTTCGAAGGCATAGCCTTCGAGTTGGTCGTTATCGTCCAAACCGTCGAGAGTGATGTTGGTCTGGTCGCTGCGTGCCCCATTGACGGCTCCGCCGCGACTGTCAGAGTTCTGTTGATCGTTGGTGGTGTTGCCAATGTAGGTGACGCCGGGCTGCAAGCTGAGGATGGCGACTGGGTCGCGGCCTTCGGACGGCAGATCGGTCAACTGGCGGGCATTGAAGTTATTGCCCAAGGTTGCGTCGGTGGTGTTGACCATGGGAGCTTCGCCGCTGACGTCCACAATTTCGGAGCCGCCGTGAACTTGTAGAGTCACGCTCAGTGTCGCGGGGCTGCTGACTTGCAGCACCACGTTCTCACGTTTCATTTTCCCGAAGCCCGGCGCGTCGACGGTGAGCACGTAAGTGGCTGGCGGGACTTCGAGAAATTGGTAAACGCCTTCGCCATTGGTCTGGGTAGTGCGCGAAAATCCCGTCGCTGCATTGCTGAGCGTGACGTTCGCGCCGGCGACTACGAGTCCCTTGGGATCAGAGATGGTGCCGTGCAGCGAAGAGGTCGCCGATTGGGCAAAGAGCAAACTTGGAAATACGAGGAGAGACGCAGCCAGCAAAGCGACTACACATAAGACAGAACGCATGGCAAGCTCCTGGACCCGGGAGGGCATTCCGTTCGGATTGTTGCTTCCCAGGAAAAATAGACGCAGACATAGATGCCTGGGGACCTGATGGAGCGCTATTGTGCAACTTAGCGGCCACCATCGGCAAGCTTAATTTTCAGGATACTTGTTGTCTTGAAACGATTGAATACGCGTTTTCACATACGGCGTACAAGATTTTGGAGCCTGTTCATGCGGGTTTGCGATCATTACGATTCGATTTGCCGATACGTTCTTCGAGCGAAGAGTGCAGCGGCCGCGACTATGACCACGGGATAGCATTCGAGCGTGTAACGCGGCTCGGGATTCTCCAGAGTTCCAAGGAAGAGCGAGCGTAGCAGCAGAAATAAAACAAACAACCCAACACAAAATAATGTTCGCGAGCGCAATAGTCCGACGACAGCGGCTCCAACGTAGGCCAGATTAATAACGCCGAAGACGATGCTTACTGCAAGCCAAGGACGTTCATCATTGAATTCCCACCAGCGTGGGTCGGATGGCAGCAATTCGGTTCGCGGGCGCAACCACATGTCGACAATGCGCAAGGCCGGAAGCCAGAGGTAGTAGCGCAGGGGCGCGGCTTGAATGCGTTGTGCGGCGAGCGCAGCAAAGCGCGCATCGAGTTCCGGCGTGGCATCGCGATCGCCATTGTAGGCGGACAAGAGCCGCGCCGTCTCCTCGCGCTGCCGAGGAGAATCAAAAGCGCGTCGCGGCAGGTTCGCGACATCGATGGCGTCTCCCGGCATATTCCAATAGATCTCCTGCACCGAGGTGTAATCGGCGATCCAGGTTTTGGTCCAGCGATTGAAGCCCGCCATCACCACCTCGTCGGAATCGTTTGCGTAACGGGGTGCGAGAGGCTCGAAGCGATGCATGGTATGGAGGTTACGGAGCGTCCACGGGATCAGAGGCGCAAAGGCGCCGATCGCCAGAAGCACAGGCACGCGGAGCATAGGGAACAGCCGCGCTGCAGGGCTGTGCTGTGGTTTGACGCGCCGCGAGACGATAAGTCGAACAAGAAGCAAGAACCAATATGCGCCAATCGCCAGGAATAGAATTCCGCCATCCGGCCGCAACAGAATGCAGGCTCCGATGGAAAGACCGCAGCCAAGCCACGTTGCCACCTTTGAATCGGAATGGACGTCGTTACCGATTTCGCCGCCGATTCCGAAGTGAAGACCGGCAAATCCGCAAAGTGCCAGATCCAGCGCCAACACAGTGAAGAAAATCTCCAGCGTCTCGGTGAGAGCCGCTGCCGCATAGTTGGCCAGGAACGGACAAAGCGCCGCGAGCAGAAACGCGGCCTTCGCCGCACGATCGGAAAGCCAGCGGCGCGCGAGATCGGCCACGAGAAAGCACGTTCCCAGATCGAACATAATTTGAATGAGCAGAACCGCGCGAAAATTGTTTAATCCGAAGATGGCAAAAATCGCCGCCAGAAACGCCGGATATCCCGGCAGCCGGGAAAAGGTCGGCATGATCTGGCCGGAATCCGTCACGCCGTAGACGCCGTGCTGCAGCCAGTTCGCCGCAATATTGGCATACAGCCGGGAATCGTCTACGATGCCGGGAAAGCGCAGCGCAAAGAGCAGCCGCAGCACCAGCGCCGCCAGAGTCGCCGCAAGAAAGAACCAGGCATTCTTCCGCAACAGTTCGAGCACGGTGAGAATATAGCGCGTTTGGAGTCATCTACCGGGATGGAAAATGCATCCTACTGATTAAGGTTGAGTGCTTTGCCCTGTTTCTTACCCTGTTTCCTGGATGGTTCCACACATAATTGACCGTGTGCCGCCTGCGGCATACGATGAACGATTAGCCCTTCATGGCCGAACCCGTCTTTTACGATCCGCAACGCGCCCGCTGGAAGCGCTTGAGGCGCCTGGTAGACGCGCTGGTCGCATTGCTATCGGCGCTGATCATTTTCTTTGTCTACACCACGCTCCGGGATGAACGCCTGCCGGAGTTGCTGTTTTCGCCACAGAAGCGGGCCTTCAAGGCGCTCAAGGAAAATGAGAAGGAAAAAGCCCGCGAACGTCTGAAGAAACAAGCCAATCGATCCCACCGCAAAACAAAGCTGCCGGCTTCGGAGGTCAAACTAAACCAGGAAGAAGGCATTCGCGCCGCGTTCTACGTTCCCTGGGATGCAGCCAGTTTTTCTTCGCTGCGCGATTTCTCGCGGCAGATCGATCTGCTGTATCCCGACTGGCTGCACGTTCTCACTCCCGACGGCCGCCTCCAGGGGGTGGACGATCAAACCAACAAATTTTTCGATGTGGTGCAAAACGATCGCGCCCGCTCAGTCGACGACCGCGTGATGCCTTTCCTCAAGTCGGAAAACATCAACATGGAAGTTTTCCCCATGATCAACAACTTTGATGGGGCGAACTGGGTGGGAGATATCACGGGTTTTCTGAACAATCCTGCTGCCCGCGCGCTCTTTCGGCGGCAGGTGGGAATATTTCTCTCGTCTGACCGCTATCGCGGGGTCATGGTGGATTTTGAGACTTTCCCCAGTTCGGGGCAGCCGGGCTATATTGCGCTGCTGAACGAGCTTTCGGCGGACCTGCATGCTCGTAGGATGAAACTCTACGTGAGCGTGCCTCCGCACAATAAGGAATTTGATTACGCCGCGATCGCCGCGCCGGCGGATGGCGTCGTCATTATGAATTACGACGAGCATTATCCCGGTGCGGCATCGGGCCCGGTCGCCTCGCAGGATTGGTTCGTCGACAATCTCAAGTCCGCCGTAAAGGTTATCCCGCGGGAGAAGATTATTTGCGCCATCGCCAACTACGGCTATGACTGGGTGCTCAAGCCGAAGAAGGGCAAGCTGCCGCCGGACGCGCGGGACAGTTCGGTTACTGTGCAGGAAGCCTGGCTGGCGGCGCGAGATTCCGACGAGGATGTCGCCTTTGACGATGACGCAATGAATCCGCATTTCAGTTATCTGGATGAACGCGGTCTGCGCCACGATATCTGGTTTCTCGACGCGGTCACGGCTCTGAACCACATGCGGGCCGCACAGACCCTGGGCATCCAGACTTTCGCGCTTTGGCGACTGGGCGGCGAAGACCGGTCTCTATGGCGGGTGTGGGACATTCCAGGAGACGCCAACTCTGTCGCCAAGCTAAAAAGCGTGCCTCCCGGACTCGATGTAGACATGGAGGGCCAGGGTGAAATTCTGCGCATCGAAGACCGCCCGACTCCCGGCGTTCGCGATCTTACGATCGACCCCAGCACGAAGTTGATTACCGATGAAGTTTTTCAGAACCTGCCCGAACCCTACCGGGTAGCGCGTTATGGCTACAGCCCAAACAAAGTCGTGCTCACTTTCGACGACGGTCCCGATCCTGAGTGGACGCCGAAGATTCTCGACGTGCTCAAGCGGGAGCACGCTCCGGCCACATTTTTCCTCATCGGCATTCAGACCGATAAATTCTCCGGCCTGGCCAAACGTATTTACAAAGAAGGCCATACCATCGGTAACCACACTTTTACGCATCCGGACGTCAGCAATATCTCTTCGACCTACATGAAGGTGGAGTTGAATCTCACCGAGCGGCTTTTCGCCAGCCTGATGGGAATTCGAGTGACGCTGCTGCGTCCGCCTTATGCGATCGATGAAGAACCCGACACCGCAGACCAGGTGCGGCCGCTCGAGTTCGCGCAGGATATGGGTTATATCACCGTCGGCAACCGGATCGATCCCAACGATTGGAGCGACAAAGTTCCCGCGGGCAATGGAACTACGCGGCGGCACACTGCCGAGGAGATTTCCGCCTACGTTCTGGCGCACCTGCCGCCTTGCTCTGCAAACGATCTGCGCTGCGGCAACATTGTCCTGCTGCATGACGGCGGCGGCGATCGAGCGGAGACCGTGCGAGCCTTGCCCATGATCATCGATGGTGTTCGGGCGCGGGGCTACGAGATCGCGCCGGTTTACGAGTTGTTAGATAAGACCAGAGCCGATGTTATGGCGCCACTGACCACTCGTGAACTCTGGGCCGCACGCCTTGATGGGCTGGGATTCTGGCTCTTTGAGGCTGGAATAGTGGGGATCACATGGATCTTCTTCCTGGGCGATCTACTCATGACCGGGCGTTTGGTTTTCATTGGAGCCGCCGCCGTTTACGACCGCCTGCAGGAAAAGATTTTCGGCAAGCCGGCCGAAGTCGCGTCCTACAAGCCGAAGGTTGCCGTTCTCATCCCGGCCTACAACGAGGAGAAGGTGATTGTGCGTACGGTGCGAGCCGCGCTCAATTCCAATTACCCGAATCTGCGGGTGATCGTGATCGACGACGGGTCGAAGGATCGCACGCTCGAGGTGGCGCGGGCCGCCTTCACCGTAGAAGAGCGCGCGGGAAGAGTTCTGATCCTGACGAAGGCGAATTCGGGCAAGGCTGAGGCTTTGAATTACGGCATCGAGCATATTCTAGACGCCGAGATTTTTGTGGGCATCGATGCCGACACCATCATCGCGAGCGACGCCATCTCGCGACTTGTTCCGCACTTCATCAATCCCAGAGTCGGCGCCATCGCGGGTAATGCCAAGGTGGGGAACCGCGTGAATTTGTGGACGCGCTGGCAGGCCCTCGAATACATCACCAGCCAGAATTTCGAGCGCCGCGCTTTGGATGTGCTGGGCGCAGTCAGCGTGGTGCCGGGCGCGATTGGAGCCTGGCGCGTTTCCGCCGTGCGCGAGGCCGGCGGGTACCAGATCGATACGGTCGCCGAAGATGCCGACCTGACCATGGCACTGTTGCGCCGCGGCTACCGGGTTGAATACGAAGACATGGCTTTGGCCTACACCGAGGCTCCTACCAACGCGAACGGCCTGATGCGCCAGCGTTTTCGCTGGTCGTTTGGAATTCTACAATCCGTGTACAAACATAGTGGAGTGTTCGCGCGCAAGGGAGCGCTGGGATTTGTGGCGCTGCCGAACATTGTCATCTTCCAGATTCTCCTGCCGCTGGTGTCGCCGCTGATCGACATCATGTTCGCTTTTGGCGCTCTGTGGTATTTCATCCAGAAACATTTCCATCCTGATTCCACCGATCCTGCCAGCTTCCACAAGCTGGTTGCGTTTTTCTTCGTATTTCTGGTGGTTGATTTTCTGGCGTCGGCACTCGCTTTCGCGCTGGAGCGCCGCCGTCCCGATGACAAAGAAGACGTGTGGCTGCTGAGCCAGGTCTGGCTGCAACGTTTCGCCTACCGCCAATTATTTTCGGTGGTGTTATTCAAGACGCTGAAGCGTGCGCTTGAAGGCCGTAAGTTTGCCTGGGACAAACTGGAGCGTACGGCTGCGGTGAAGTATGTGCCGTCGGAGAATCGGGATTCGGTTAACGTGCCCTAGCGTACGCGAAACGGTTTTCGTATCAGCGGAAGAGTAACGGCGCAAACTCCGCCAGATTCCGCCGCCAGACCATCCAGGTGTGCATTCCCGGAGTTTCGATTTCGGTCACCTTCACGCTTTTGGTCTTCAAAAATTCCCGCAGACTGCGGTTGACGGTGATGAGGTGGTCCTCGGTGCCGCAAGCGATCCAAAGCAAGCGCAGTTGCTGGCTGGCGTTTGCGTCGAGAGAAGGAAAGTCTTTCTGAAAGTCATCGGGAATGCCGCCGGAACTGAAGGCGCCAACCCATGCGAACTTGTCGAGGTTGTTCAGGCCAGTGAGCAGAGATTCGGAGCCGCCCATCGAGAGACCGGCAATCGCACGCGCACTGCGGTCTTTCGTGACCCGGTACTCGGCTTCGACTCGCGGCATAACTTCAGTGAGCAGCGCCTCACGAAAATTCGTGAAGTTGCGATCCCGCACGTCGGTATGGCCCCACGCGCCCCATCCCAGATTGATGATTTCCATCGTGCCGTAGCCGAGTGGCATCACCACGATCATGGGTTTGGCTTTACCCTGCGCGATCAGATTGTCGAGAATCACGTTCGCACGCCCGACCGCCGTCCATCCGCTGGCATCGTCGCTGTAGCCGTGCAGCAGATAAAGCGCAGGGTATGTCTTCTTCGCCGTGGGATCGTAGCCAGGAGGGGTGTAGACGTAGAAGTCGCGGTCGTCGCCGGCGACGGCGGACTTATAGAAGTGATGATGAATCTCACCGTGCGGCACTTCGTTGAGTTCCCAAGGCGACGACAGCGGCCCGGGAACGTGCACTGCATTTTCGTTCGACAGAAGATTCGGCTTGAGCAGGTGGTTCGAGGGATCGATCGCGCGCACGCCATCCACAATGATCGAATAACCGTAATAGTCCGGAGCCAGCGGCGCCGTAGTAACGCTCCACACGCCTTGATCGTCTTTCTGCATCGGTACAGGCTCCGTGCCTTCACGCGCGAGCTTTACGTCTAGCGCATTCGGCGCGCGGAAGCGGAAAGTGACGCTGCTATCCGGATGCACCTCGGGAGAAACCAGCATTGCTGGCGGTCGGGGCGGCGGAGCCGGCGCAGGTTTTTCCTGCGCGGCCACGACTCCGAGGATCGACAGGACAAACAAGCACGATTTAAGACTCGCTAAGATCGATCTCATAGTCGCATCCTCTCAATCATTAAAGTTTGATTGTGCGGGCCAGGTGTTCACCTCGAAATTACACAAAAGGGCGGCGGAGGGCTACTTTCCTTCGGCGACTTCCAAGCGCGTTTCGGCCTTGTGCAACGCATTTAGCGCCCGCTCCACGTCCACATCGGTATCGCCGCTGGTGAGGCGCTGCTCGGCCCGTTCTTTGGCCTGGCGCGCTCGTTCGGCATCGATTTCAGACGGGCGCTCCGCGGTCTCGGCGAGAATCGTTACTTTGTCCGGGAGTACTTCCGCAAATCCCCACGCCACGGCCAGCCGCTGTTCCTCAGATCCTGTGCGGAATGTGATTTCTCCTACCGCTAATTCAGTGATTAGAGGTGCATGGCCCGGCAGCACACCCAGATACCCGTTCTTGCCGGGGATCTGAATTTCTTCGGCCGCCGTATCCACGACTTTCTTTTCCGGCGTGACGATCTCGAGTTGGAAAGTATCGGACATCAGAAAATCGGCTTCTTCGTGCTTCCGGCTCTCGGCTTCAGGGATCGGCCGCTCCGGAAGCCAGACGCCGGAACCCGGAAGCCATGTTTTACGCTGCCGTCTTCATCTTTTCCGCGGCTTCCAGCACTTCTTCGATTGGGCCTTTCATGTAAAACGCCTGCTCCGGGATGTCGTCGTATTTGCCATCGACAATCGCTTTGAAGCCCTTCACCGTGTCGGCAATCTTGACGTATCGCCCAGCCGCGCCGGTGAACTGTTCCGCAACGTGGAACGGTTGCGAGAGGAAACGCTGGATTTTCCGTGCGCGAGCCACGGTAAGCTTTTGGTCTTCGCTGAGCTCGTCAATGCCGAGAATCGCAATGATATCCTGCAGGTCTTTATAAGTCTGCAGCGTCTTTTTCACCCGTTGCGCCACGTCGTAATGCTCGTGGCCAACGATGCGCGCATCCAGAATGCGCGAGGTCGAAGCCAACGGATCGACCGCGGGGTAAATTCCAATCTCGGTCAACGCGCGAGAAAGCACGGTCGTGGCGTCGAGGTGAGCGAACGTGGTTGCCGGGGCGGGATCGGTCAAGTCGTCGGCGGGAACGTAAATTGCTTGCACCGAAGTGACTGAACCTTTCTTGGTCGACGTAATGCGCTCCTGGAGTTCGCCCATTTCTGTTGCCAGGTTTGGCTGATAGCCGACTGCGCTGGGCATGCGCCCGAGCAGCGCCGACACTTCCGAACCGGCCTGGGTGAAGCGAAAAATATTATCGATAAAGAGCAGAGTGTCCGCACCTTCGGCGTCACGAAAATATTCCGCGACCGTGAGTCCGGTCAAAGCAACGCGCAGGCGCGCTCCGGGGGGCTCGGTCATCTGCCCATAAATCAGTGCGGCCTTCGAATGTGCGGGATCACCCGGCTTGATCACGCCGGACTCCGTCATCTCCAGCCAAAGGTCGTTGCCTTCGCGCGTGCGCTCGCCGACGCCGGCGAACACGGAAAATCCGCCGTGGTTCTTGGCGACGTTATTGATCAGCTCCATGATGACGACGGTCTTGCCGACGCCTGCGCCGCCGAACAAACCGATCTTGCCGCCCTTCAAAAACGGCTGGATGAGATCGATGACCTTCACGCCAGTCTCAAACATCTCTGCCGTGGTGGCCTGCTCGTCGAAAGCTGGCGCCAACCGATGAATGGGCATCCGTTCTTTATATTCGATGGGGCCGAGTTGATCGACAGGCTCGCCGATCACATTCATGACGCGCCCCAGAGTACCGCGGCCCACCGGAACGGAAATGGGACCACCCTGATCGATGGCATTCATGCCACGTACCATTCCATCGGTGGCTTCCATCGCGATGCAGCGGACGCGACCTTCACCCAGATGCTGCTGTACTTCAAGAATTACGTTGATGGGGCTGGGTACGGTGAAGCCGTCGCTTACGACCCGCACGGCTTGATAAATAGGGGGCAGGTGGCCTTCCTGGAATTGAACGTCCACTGCCGGCCCCGCAATTTGAACAACATGTCCTACGTTTTCCATATAGCTGCGAGCTTTGAGCTAGGAGCGGCGAGCAATCCATTCACCTCGCACCCAGTCTTCGGCTCTTAACCCCTCATTTCAATTTTGCTGCCGCACTGCTAACCCGAAGCTCGAAGCTCAAGGCTCGTAGCTTCGCTACATTGCGGCCGCGCCGCTCACGATCTCGATAATCTCTTTCGTGATCTTCGCCTGCCGCGCGCGGTTCATGGCCAGCGTCAGCGAATCGATCATATCCGTGGCGTTGCTCGTAGCGGAATCCATGGCAGTCATGCGTGCGGCGTGCTCGGCGGCCACGGACTCGAGGAGGGCACGGAAAATCTGGATGCCAACGTATTTCGGCAACAGCGCCCGAAATAGTTCTTCGGGTGGCTGCTCGTAAATATAGTCCACTTGCGCGGTGCCGAATTGCGTGACCTCTTCGCCAGAATGTTCGCTGGAGCGCAATCCAACCCCCGCACTGATCGCGGCTTCCCTGGCTTTTTTCTTTTCCTCTTCCGTCATCTCCTCGGCCAGACGAATGGCCGGCTCGCCAATCTGTTCGATGGGAAGAACCTGCTCGACCACGAGCCGCTGCGCGATCACCGATTTAAATTCGTTGAAGACCACATAGACCGAATCGATCTGCTCGTGTTGGTAGCGCGCGATTACGTTCTCGGCCAACACTCGCGCTTGCGAAAATTGCAATTTGCCGAGAACGCCAACGTGTTCTCCCGTAATCTGTATCGCTCCGGCGCGCTCGGCTGCCTCGGGCTGGTTCTCGAACGACTCGTCGTCGGTCTCGGCGAGGCTGCGCGTCTGCACTGGCGCGGCCGGATAACGTCTCCGCAGAAAATCGCGCCCCTTGCGCCCGATCGCTTCAATGTCGATATTCTTGCCGGACTTCGAGTCAATAAAGCGGCTGGCCGCCTTGGTGACGTTGGCGCTGAATGCGCCCGCCAAGCCCTTGTCGCCGGTGACCACGATCAGAAGAATAGTTTTCTCCGCACGGCGTGCCAGCAACGGATGCCTGGGTTCACCGGTCTCAGGATCATAAATTTCTGTGCGCGCCACCAGCGACTTCAGCACATTCGTCAGCATCTGCGCATAGGGTCGCGCCGACAAGGCGCGGTCCTGTGCCCGGCGCAACTTCGCGGCCGAGACCACCTTCATGGCCTTGGTGATCTGCCGCGTGTTCACCACGCTGCGGATACGGCGACGGATGTCGAGAATGTTAGGCATGAGTCAGTTGCCAGTACCCAGCGAAGAGGTCCAACTAGGTACTGGGTACTAGGTACTACTTCGCTACAGCTTCCCTCTCGCTCACGAACTGCTGCTTGGCCTGCTTGATTATGTCGGTCAACTGCGCCTTCAGTCCGTCATCGAGAATCTTTTTCTCCATAATCGTGCGCAGGAGGCCGGGGTTGGTGGCATCCACGTACTTGTAAAGCTCTCCCTCAAAGTCGCGCACCTGATTCACCGGGAGATCGTCGAGGAACCCGCCGGTGCCGGCGAAGATGATCAGAATTTGCTTGGAGAATGGCAGCGGCGAAAACTGGTTCTGCTTCAACAGTTCGACCAGGCGCTGGCCCCGGTTGAGTTGAGCCTGCGTGGCTTTATCGAGGTCGCTGCCGAACTGCGCAAACGCGGCGAGTTCGCGGTATTGCGCGAGTTCCAGCTTCAGCGTTCCGGCAACCTGCCGCATGGCCTTGATCTGTGCGCTGCCACCCACGCGGCTCACCGACAGACCAACGTTCACAGCCGGACGCACGCCCTGATTGAACAAATCTGTTTCCAGATAAATCTGGCCGTCGGTGATCGAAATGACGTTGGTCGGGATGTAGGCGGAAACGTCGCCGGCTTGCGTCTCGATAATAGGCAGTGCGGTCAGCGATCCGCCGCCGTTCTTGTCGCTCAACTTGGCGGAGCGCTCCAGCAACCGCGAATGGAGATAGAACACGTCGCCAGGATAGGCCTCGCGCCCCGGGGGACGCCGCAGCAACAGCGAGATCTCGCGGTAGGACGCGGCATGCTTCGACAGATCGTCGTAGATGACCAGCGCGTGCCGCTTACTGTCACGGAAATATTCGCCAATAGCGGTCGCCGCGTAGGGTGAGATGTACTGCATGGGCGCGGGTTCCGAGGCCGAAGCGGCAACCACGATGGTGTACTCCATCGCGCCGGCGTCTTCGAGAATCTTGACCACCTGCGCGATCGACGACCGTTTCTGCCCGATCGCGTTGTAGATGCAAACCAGGTCGTTGCCCTTGCTGTTGATGATGGTATCGAGCGCGACCGCGGTCTTTCCGGTCTGGCGGTCTCCTATGATCAACTCGCGCTGGCCGCGGCCGATCGGAATCATGCTGTCGATAGCCTTCAGTCCGGTCGCCATGGGCTCGCGCACCGGCTGCCGGTCGATGACGCCGGGTGCCAGCCGCTCCAGTGCGATGAACTTGTCACTCGGGATCGGGCCCTTATCGTCGATGGGACGGCCCAGCGAATCGACCACGCGGCCGACCAGCGCATCGCCGACGGGCACGCTCATGATGCGGCCTGTGCGTTTGACCTCGTCGCCTTCCTTGATCTCGGTGTATTCCCCGAGTAACACCACGCCCACCTGATCTTCTTCCAGGTTCATGGCGATGCCGGCCACGTCGTGCGGGAAGGACAGGAGTTCGCCGGCCATGACCTTGTCGAGTCCGTAAACACGCGCGATGCCGTCGCCCAAAGTGATGACGGTGCCGGTCTCGTCCACGGAGATCTTCGATTCGTAGTTCTCAATCTGCTCGCGGATCAGTTTAGTAATTTCGTCTGCTTTGATCTGTGCCATAGAATCTGCTTTCAGCTATCGGCCTTCAGCAATCAGCATTTGGCATTAGCACTCGGCCCTCGGGGCTTCCGGCAAAACGTGCGGTGTTTGCTAAACGCTAGCTGCCAATTCCTAATTGCCGCTTATCTCTTCCCGAATCCGCTCCAACTGCCCTCTCACGGAACCGTCGTAAATTGTACTTCCAATCCGGACAACGGCGCCGCCCAGCAGCGCGACATCCAGCGCGTATTTTGCCCGGACCTTCTTGCCGGTCAACTTCCCGACCTGCGCCTCGAATTCGTGTTTTTCCGAATCAACCAGGTCACGGGCGCTGGTGATTTGCGCCTCGGCGAATCCCAGGCGCGCGTCCAGTTCCTTCTCCAGTTGCACGATGATCGGCTGCAGAAAACGAACTCGCCGGTGGTCGATGAGCACCGCGATAAGGTTCCTCGCCTGCTTCGAAATCTGATCGCGCTGCACGATCACATCCAATACGTGACGCTTCTGATCGGCTGGAATCGCCGGATTCTCCCAAACTCGTCGTAGATCGGAACTCTCAGCCAGCAAACTGGAAATCGCGCGCAACTCCGCGATCGAACGATCAACATCGAGATGATCGCTTAGAACCACATCCGCAAACGCCCGCGCATAAGTGCCTGCGACCGAAGCCATGCTCTAGCGACCGTCCTTTCCGAGGCTTGAGCCCTGGGACGTACCCAGTTCGCCGGCGAAGTTCCGCACCAGCGTGCGATCAGTCGCGGCATCCACATGAATCTGCTTCTGCGCAAGGCCCACTGCCAGATCGGCCGCATAGGCGGTCAACTCCCGCCGCGCCGCCTTGGCGGCAGCGGCGATTTCCTGTTGCGCCGATTCCACAATTTTTCGCGACTCTTCCTGGACCGCCGCCTGGATTCGGGCCTCTTCCGCGGCCGTTTCTTTCTCGGCGGCGTTGCGCATCATGCCAATCTCAACATCGAGCTTCATCAGACGATTTTCGATTTCCGCCAGCCGGCGGCGGGCTTCCTCGCTGGCTTTCTGCGCTTCCTGCATCGCTTTCTGGATCGCCGTTGTGCGCGCTCTGAACGCGCCGGGCAGATACTTGCGAGCAGCCCAGACGATGAGTCCGGCAATGAGGGCGAAGTTCAGCAACACGCTTAGAAAATAAGCATTCCCAGTGCTCAGACCCGTGTAGTGCGCAATGAATCGCACGGAGGCGGACTTTTTGAATTGGGCCTTGTCGTCGGTTTCCTCTCCCGCAGCCTCTCTGGTTTCGCGAGTCAGTTGCCGCGCGGAGCTCGTGTGCTTCGAAGAGTCGTCGGATTGATTTTGCTGGGGCGGAGGCGCCGAAGGTTCCTGCGCGAGGAGTGGCGCAGTCACCCCGGCAAAAGTCATCGCCAGCAGCCACACGCCAAAAAACTTTTTCACGAAACACATATTGTTCGAATTCGCAATCGCGCTCGGCGATAGCCGGCTGCGCAACATCCCGGCGTGCGGCATCCCGCCGCCGGTGATCAACGACCTGCTCCGGCCGGCTGCAGCACACGGCGCATGATCTCCGCTGCCAGGGTCTGCGCCTCGGCCTGCAATCCGCCTCGGGCGGCCTCGCGATCTTTCCCGATATCAGCCTTCGCCGCTTGCACCTGGGCTTGAGCTTTGCCGCGCGCTTCGCTCAGTGCTGCGGTCCGCGCATCCAAGGCAACCTTGCGCCGCGCTTCTTGCGCGTGGAAAACCGTTGCCCGGGCCTCACGCAAGCGCTGCTCGTATTCGGATGTGCGCGCCTCGGCGGCGGCAATGTCAGCCCGCGACTTTTCTACCGCACCTTCGGTCTTGCTGCGCCGCTCCTCCAGCACTCGCCGCAAGGGCTTGTGCACGATCACTGTGTAGAGGGCGTAGAGCAGCGCCAGCAAAATCACCGTCGGCACGGCTCCGAGCAGTAATTCGCCTAGTTGTCGTAGCGTTTGATCCATTCTGCGCTGCTGTACAGGAAAATGAGGGCTATGAAAACTGTTAAGTCTAACGTCCGAGGGGGTTTATGTCAACGGAGTGGGCGAGATTTTCGGGCAGCTCGCGGGATATTTGAAGCAGGTCCAGTATGGGCGGAATCCTCTTGTCAAGCCCCTGCCCACGGCCTATGCAGAAACCTGCAACTAATGGCTTGACTTCCCGCCCAAGGGGATTAGCATAGAAGTATCACCTCCGATCCAATTCAGGATCGAATGGGCCGATAGCCAAGGAATGTCACCGCTTCTTGGTTGCCGGCCCATTTAAATTTCGGCCAGGGATGTTCAACTGGCGCATGGATCGATGACGGGAACACCGTGTATTTCCGCCGCCGCCAGCAATTCACCGTCGGCGCAAACGAACACGGAAGTATCGCGCCCGGCCGCAGTCCTCACAGCAAAGTAGCCGGCCAATTGAATTGCGTCAAAAGCACTTAGCCTGTGCTGGTCTAGCAGTTTGCAGGCGAAGTCGAGCATCGTATCCGTAAGCACCTGTCTGAGAAACCTGCTCTCGAGGTGACGCTCAAAAGCGGCAAGCAATTCTTCGGTCAGGCGATCTCCCATCTCGCCAGCTCGTTGGCGCCGGCGAAAAGCCGATCGCACTTCGACCTGCGCCAGAGCGAGCACGGCAAGTTGGTGGCCGGGCGTTTGACCGGCCAACGCGAGCATGCGCTCAGTGCCAGCTTCGCGTATGTAAAGCTTGACCAGTGCGCTGCTGTCCAAGTAGTAGAGAGTCAACTATTGACGCCTCTCCCGTATGATCGTCGTCGACATTGGCTCGCCGCCGATTTCCACTGGATGGAAGTCGGCGTCAACTTCGTGATTCGTACCCAAAATCGTTTGGACCTCGGGAAGAAGCCGATTCAGCCGGATGGCCGTGACTGGAAACTGCGGATCCTTGGGGTTCTGTACTTTGCTGGTCAAGACCAATCGTCTTGCAATCGCATCGCGAAGCATCTCATGTCTCGTCGACTCCGTCTTTGCCCAAGCGTAGCCCGCAGGCAAAGCCGCGTCTCGAAACCATTTCAAGGAAACGAAGTCGAAGCCGGGTCGATGTTCTGCCAAGCTGAGGGCGCGAACCAGGTCCGACATAGGATCGGACGATGCTGTTCCAGATCTATCCGCAGTCGCCGCTACTGGGCGATCCGCTTCTCTATGACCGGAAGACCGCATTGGCTGCTGAATAACATCTTCGGCAGGCTCAAAACGGATGCGAATCTCGTCGGTGTCTAAGGACCAGTTGTCAGAAGACGCACTCCGGCGCTTCTTGCGGCCATTTGAATCGAGGAAAGAAACGGTGAGGCGACGACTTTGGGGGACTGGGTAATGCCGTTGGAGAAAACTACGGAATGCAGCTTCCAACTCTTGGGCAGCCTGCAGTTCCACCTGCTCGATGGTACTTTTCATTTTTCACCTCTAAGCTAAGATATTTAATGTAAACAGCTCAATAAGCTACAATCTCAAATTTTGCCGCAATGGTTCGAGCCTGTCAACAGCCTTAACCCACCACCCACTCTCTAACCCTCCGCACCACTGACTCCGGCGCCTCCACCTCCAACTCCACCGCGCCATCTTTGTACGCTCGCGAGTAAATTCGCGCCTTGGCCTCGAGCATAGCCAGCGTCTTCCCTTCTTTTTGCGGGATGCGCAGATGGACACGGCTGATCGGATCTTCTTCGATCATGGCATCGATGCGCGCGAGCAGGTTATCCAGTCCAATGCCTTCCGCGGCTGAAACGTATACTGTCTTCCCATCCAGCGAAGCATCGGCCACTAACTCCGCGGCCACTTCTTGATCCAGCAGATCGACCTTGTTCATCACACGGAGACGCGGTTTCTTCTCCGCTTCCAGCTCTTTCAGAACGATCTCTACTTGCGCATCTTGCTCGGCGGAAAGGCGGCTGCTGGCGTCGGAGACATGCAGAATCAGCGACGCGCGCTGCACCTCTTCGAGCGTGGCGCGAAATGCCGAGACCAGAGTGTGCGGCAGGTTGCGAATGAATCCCACCGTGTCAGAGAGCAGAACTTTGCGCTTCGAGGGGAGCACAACAGCACGAATCGTAGGATCGAGCGTGGCGAACATGCGCGGCGACGCCAGAACCGCGGCGCGCGTCAGCGCGTTGAACAGAGTCGACTTGCCCGCGTTAGTGTAGCCCACCAGCGCGACGGTCGCGACCGGAGCGGATTCCCGCCGCTGGCGCTGCTGGGCGCGGATGCGGCGCACGTTTTCGATTTGCTGCTCCACGTGGCGGACGCGGCGGTAGATTTTACGGCGGTCGGTTTCGAGCTGGGTTTCACCCGGACCGCGCGTGCCAATGCCGCCGCCGAGTTGCGACATCTCCACGCCGCGGCCGGCGAGGCGAGGCAGCATGTAGTGCAACTGCGCCAGTTCCACCTGCAACTGGCCTTCGCGGGTGCGCGCGTGGCGGGCAAAAATGTCGAGGATGAGTTGGGTGCGGTCGATTACACGGCGTTTAACAATTTTTTCAATGTTGCGTTGCTGTGAAGCGGTGAGATCGTGATCGAAAAGAAGCAGGTCGGCATTCACGGAAGCGGCCGCGCCGGCAATTTCTTCGAGCTTCCCCACGCCGATCAAAGTTGCGGGGTCGGGCCGGTCGCGCCGCTGCAGGATTTCGCCGACAACTTTCGCGCCTGCGCTTGCTGCCAGGGTGCGCAACTCCGCCAGCGATTCGTCCGCGTCAAACTCTGGAATGCTCGGCTTGTAGGGGTTGGATTTTGGCGAACCTTGTCCTGAGGTTCTTTCCGAGCTTTTTCCGGAAATCTGGAACCCGGACTCGCTGCCCACGGCTGGCGCGGCATTTGCAGCATCGCGGGCGGCTTGCGCCTGGGCAGTTACCGCGGCCTTGGAGCCGCGCCCGCGCGTTCGTACGTCGATCCCAACAAGGAAAGCCCGCTCTTGTGAATCCTCCGGTCGCGCCATCTCCGCGGCAAGAGGCACACCGTCGGCTGCGGACGCGCGATCTCGGGTCTTCTTGGGACGAGAACTACGCAAGGCGAAAGCGCCTTACCCTTCGGTGCCCGAGGCACTCGCCGCAGAGGCAACTGATGAGGCCGAAGGAGCGGTGCCGCCTGCGGCTTTTGCCTCAGGATGCGCTGCGTGCGCGCCATGAGACATGGTTCGGCCCATCACGATCGTAGAAATAGCGTGCTTAAAGATGAGTTGCTCCTGTCCGTTGGCCTCCAGCACAACGGAATACTTGTCGAAGGAACGAATCCGGCCCGTCAACTTCACTCCGCTCAATAGATAGATAGTGATGCTCAATCTCTCCTTGCGAGCCGTGTTCAGGAAGGAATCCTGGATGTTTTGCGCCGGCTTGCTGCTTTCCATAGCCGATCTCCTTAGGTTCTTGGGAACTGCAAATTTCCAGCTTGCAGCCCAGGCAGTGACCCAGGGGCAAGATCAAACCAAACAGCGTGTTCCTCGGGCCTTCCGCATCGGGAACACGGGGGGACAACCTGCTCCCTCGCCGCCCAGTTTCTGGGTTGCGCCGCCCAGCAGGTAGCTGCGAGTACGATACGGCGTCCGTCCCAGCTTTTCAACCCGGAAATTGTGAATATCTGGATTTCTTAAACAGCGTAAAGATTTGCACAGGGGGCGCTCGCCGGACCGTGCAGTGGCCCTGTTGTGTACAATCCCCGCGTAGGAATTTTCCTCTTTTTCGTGAGGCACAGTGCCGTTGGGCTGTGCGTTGCGCTTAGGTCAGCACGAAAATCCCCGGAGGCATCATGGCAATCGCCGGTCTCGCAGCGTTTCTTGAACTCAATATCCATTTTCCCCAGGACTTCAACACGAACTTTCTGATGCTGGTGCGGTGGATCCACTTCCTCGCCGGCATCACCTGGATTGGGCTGCTTTATTTTTTCAATCTGGTGAACGTGCCGCTGATGAAGGAACTCGACGCTTCTACCAAAGGCAAAGTGATGCCGGCACTCATGACCCGTGCCTTGTGGTGGTTCCGCATGTCGGCCGCGCTCACCGTGCTGGCCGGAATTATCTATTGGGAGAACATCGTGTGGGCTGACGTTCACAACGGCCAGATTCTGGGATTGAATCCTTCTCATGGAGCCGTGGTTGGCAGTTTTTTTCTGATCTGGACAATTGTCTGGGGAGTGCTCTATGCCTGCCTTATCCCCGGCAAGGGAATTTTCGACAAGGGGGCGTTCGTCGGCGTGGTGTATGCCGTAGTCACCGCAGCCGCGGCCTGGCTTTTCTTGAGCCTGAACAGCCACGGCTGGGAGAGCAATCGCCTGCTAGCGATCGGCATCGGCGGCGGCATCGGCTGGGTGATGCTGCTGAATGTCTGGGGAGTGATCTGGCGCATCCAGAAGCGGCTCATTCAATGGACGCGCGATAACGCCGCCAACGGCACGCCGATGCCTGACAAAGCCAAGGCGATGGCGCGGCAGGCATTTTTGGCCAGCCGTGCCAATGCGTTCCTGTCAGTGGTGATGCTGTTCTTCATGGGCGCGGCCAGCCACTACCCGGTGTTTGGAAGATAGGGAATTCGCTAAATTAGCGGTGAAAAAGGGCGCGGCCCGCCTGCTACAATCGCCTTTCAGGTGACTACTTCGCCCATCAAGCCTGCATTGTCTGAATCGATAACGGTGCACGCAACCGCCGTTGCGCCGCTTGACTCGGTTCCACTGCTTGATCTTCAGCGGCAATATGAGCAAGTTCGCGCCGAAGTGCTTGCGGCCGTGGGGCGAGTCTGCGCATCCCAACACTACATTCTGGGACCCGAGGTAGAGGGGCTCGAACGTGAGCTGGCAGAGTTCTGCGGCGCGCGCGATGCGGTGGGATGCGCCTCGGGTACCGACGCTGTGTGGCTGGCTCTGGTTGCCGCTGGAGTACAGCCCGGCGATCAGGTGCTGACCACTCCTTTCAGTTTTTTCGCCTCCGCCAGCGCCATTGTGCGCGCAGGCGCACGGCCTGTGTTTGCCGATATCGATCCGCATACGTTTAATCTCGATCCCGCGCAGGTTCGATCTTTTCTGCGTGCTGGCGGGCGCGACAAGCTTCGCGCATTGCTTCCGGTTCATCTCTATGGACAATGCGCCGATATGGATTCGTTGCAGCAACTGGCTGACGAATTCCATCTCTGCCTGGTAGAGGACGCCGCACAGGCGATTGGAGCGCACATTATTGGGGCACACATCGGGGACGAACCGGGTAAGGTCCGGCGGGCGGGATCAATGGGGGTTTCGGCGGCGTTCAGCTTTTATCCCACCAAGAATCTCAGCGCCTATGGTGAGGCTGGCGCGGTAACCACTAATAGCCCCGAAATGGCGGCACACATGCGCAGGCTACGCAATCACGGCGGCGCGCGCCGCTACGTTCATGAAGAACTTGGATGGAACAGCCGCCTTGACGCTCTCCAGGCTGCGATCCTGCGCGTGAAGTTGAAATACGTGGAAGGATGGAACGAAGCCCGCCGACTATGCGCTGCGCGATATGACGACCTGTTTAGCGCGGCCGGTCTGGCATCGCGCGGAGAGTCGCCTGAAAATACGGCTCCCATTCAGTTGCCGGTCACTTCAGCGAATGCGCACCATGTTTTCCATCAATACGTTGTCCGCGCCTATCG
This sequence comes from Candidatus Sulfotelmatobacter sp., assembly GCA_050012155.1. GTDB lineage: Bacteria > Acidobacteriota > Terriglobia > Terriglobales > Acidobacteriaceae > Sulfotelmatobacter. The sequence goes on from JBEKHS010000006.1 coordinate 41,470, forward strand.
GCGCGACGAACTGCGCGAATTCCTCAGCGCCCGCAAGATCGGAACGGAAATTTATTATCCGATCCCGTTGCACCTGCAGCCCTGCTTCGTCTATCTGGGCTACCGCGAAGGCGACTTTCCCGAAGCCGAGCGCGCCGCGAAGGAAGTGCTTGCGCTTCCGATGTTCCCCGAGCTCAGGGAGGATGAACAGCGCTGGGTCGTGAAAAGCATTGTGGATTTTTATTGTTAGTTGTAAGAGTAGGTAACTTCTTCTCCAGCCGCGCATCAAACTGCTTGCACGCGGGAGACGCGATCATGAAAAGCCTTGCCTCCACGCCGTTCCGGCTCGTACTCACGCTCTTCGCAGTCGGCTTGATTTCCACTCCAAGCGCGAACGCTCAGACATCCGCCACACAATCAGCCCGTAAGCCGGTCGTGGTCGAGCTGTTCACCTCGGAGGGTTGTTCCTCTTGTCCGCCGGCGGATCTGTTACTGCAAAGACTGCAAAAGGAACAACCGGTGGCTGGAGCAGAGATCATTGCTCTCGAAGAGCACGTGGATTATTGGAATCACGATGGCTGGATCGATCCGTATTCTTCGCCGGAGTGGACCGAGCGCCAAGAAGCCTACGTGTCTCTATCCAAGAACGATGCCTATACCCCGGAAGTTGTGGTGGATGGGAGCAGCCAGTTTGTGGGCAACAATCCGCATGAAGCCGTCGTTGAAATCGAGAAGGCGGCTCGCGGAGCAAGAACAGAGGTCGCCGTCACTTCTGGAAAGCCGGAAGCGGAGGGCTCGCGGCACTTCACGGTATCGGTGGGCAAACTCGTCGGAAATCGAGCCGGCGATGTGGCGGAAGTCTGGCTGGCGGTAACTGAGGATGGGCTTCATTCGGCGGTAAGCCTGGGAGAGAATGCCGGGCACGTCCTTAACCACACTGCCACGCTGCGTTCTCTGCATAAGATTGGAGTGGCGGATGCAGGTGGAACATCAGTTTCGTTCACTGGAGATCCTCTTGTGAAATTCAACTCCCACTGGGATCTTAAGAATGTTCATGTCGTCGCGTTCGTCCAGGAGAAGAAGAGCCGGGAGATTCTCGGGGCAGCCTCGACCGGAATTTAGGTTGAGCCGGGAATTGGACGATTGAAGTCGACAGCTCGCCGTGACGGAGTGCGGATTTGTCATCGGCTGCAGGCTAACGGCGATGCCGCTTTGTCGGCGGTTTTGGCGACTGCTTCTGCTCGCCCGGCGCCAGCACTCTGCGCACGATCGGCGAGTTCATCTTGTATTTCCGCTCGTTGATGCGGCCGTCGTCGTCTTTCACGCGAAGAACGAAGACGGGTAGCGTACCTTCCTTGTCGAAATTCTCTCTGGTCACCGTGATTGGCAGCACGCCGTTCAAGCCGTGCTCGCGATAAGCGGTCTCGTAGCGGTGTTTTCTCACGTTCCAGGTGAAAACGCGAATCTGATCGAAGTCGTAGGGCAAGCCGTCGTGCGGTTCGGTGATCGCACATAGATACTGCGAAACATTCTTGTCGGCACCCTCTTTGGCCGCATCCTGAACCTGGTTCAAGACAAAGAACGCGACAAAACGCTGGCCTTCGGCGTACTGCGCAACCTCGAGGGGGACATCGAGGTCCACCATGCGGGCAAGCACCCATCCGACGCGGTTTTGGGCGTCGCGCACCAGCCACCAGTCTTCCAATACGGGTCCGGTGGACGCTCTGCCGCCGGGAGTTTTCGCAACGATTCTGGCTGGCGCGGTCGCGCCGGGCTGCTTCTCCGCGGTGGCGCGCCTGAGCACTGACACTTTCGCTCCTGTCGAAAGCTGATACAGATGTTCGGTCTCACGGCCCGGCGTGAGGTGGAGGTTCGTGTCAAAGCGCAGCGCCCCGGGCGCCTGCACCGGATCGTTCAAGTTTTCTTGCGTGAGCTTCTGTATAGCGTCGTAGGTCTGCTGGTCGACCAGATAGCGTTGCTCAATCCAGCCCTCAATGCCGCCGGCGGTGCGAACGCGGGAGAAGCGCTTTTCGTGTTCCAACACTTCCAGTCGCTCGCCGTTCTTCACGATACCGACGCGGTTGTAGGCGGTCGCTACCTGGTCGCGCAGCGTAGCCTGCACCGCTGAGACGTAATTTACTTCCAGCACGCGGTGCCGGCCGCGATCGCAGGCGGAAAGCGCAACGAGGAAGACGGCGGCCAGCGCGAAGGCCTGGGCGGACCGGCGATGCAACGGATGGTTCACGATTTCCGCGGGATTCACTTCGTCGAGGCTCGCTTCGGCAAGGTTCAATTTCCACTATAGCGCGTTGCCAGCGCGGTTTCCGGCACGAAAGGGTTACGAAAGGTGCACTCCGAAATCTGAGCTTCGAGTGAGTTGGCTCCTGACATGGCGACGCCGCTTCGGGTACCATGAAAAGAACACGCGATGAAAAACAAATCAGGGATTCGGTTCGCGGTTCTCTTTCTTTTGGCGCTGGCGTTCGCCGCTGGATTATGCGCGGCGGCGCTTGATGCGGTGAATCCGGTCTTGCGTCCTCCCAAGGGTGCGCAAGTAGCGATCGTAGTCTTCGAGGATCTGCAGTGTCCGCAATGCCGCCGCGTGGCGCCCATTCTCGAAAAGGCCGCGAAGACCTACGGGATTCCGCTGGTGCGTCATGACTTTCCCCTGCCCATGCACAACTGGTCCTACGATGCGGCCGTCACGGCACGCTACTTCGACTCCAATTCAAAAGCGCTGGGCAACGAGTTCCGCGACTACATTTTCGCGAATCAGTTCGAAATCAATCCGCAAAACCTGCGCAGCTATGAGGAGAAGTTCGCCGCCGAGCACAAAGTGGAGTTCCCTTTCGTAGTTGATCCGCAGGGCAAGTTTGCCGCCGAGGTGAACGCCGACCGCGACATCGGCAAGGCCATCCAACTCAACCACACCCCCACCATCTATGTGGTGAGCAGCCGGCATCCTGACAAGCCCTACGTGGAGGTCGAACCCCAACAGATCGGCACCCAGCTCTATGCGCTGATCGATGCCATGATGAAGGACTAAATGATATTCAGAAGCCGGACGAGAAGCAGAAGAGACAATATGATCGAAGCAAGACTGTTCACTTTAACAGCGCGATAGCTTGCCGCCCAGGGAAACATCAGCACGTCGAAAAGTGGCCTGAACTTCTCCGGCCAGAATAGTCCGGCCACGCCGAAGGCCAAACACAGTTGCACAAGAAGGCACAACCCCAAAACATTCACGGCTAGGATTCCAACGAGAAAATGTTGTTCTATTCAAACTGAAGCGAGTATTCCGGGGGAGATTACGAAGGTACCGCGAAGAGACTCTGTCATCAAGTAAGAATTCTCGGGGCAACAACATGGAACTTGCTCGCCAAAGTATTGTGCTCTTCGTCTACAACTGGAGACCGAATCGCTGACTGCTGTCTCCGAATCCAATGCCAATGGCGCGGGCGGTGCGCACGATCTCTCCGTTGGGGTTCACTGACTTGAGATGGCCGATGGCATGGGCCACGTCGACGGCGACGATGGAGTCGCCGCGCAGGGCCACCATCATGCCAAAACCTCCGGATGCAATCAGGTCGACGGCGGCCACGCCGAAGCGCGTCGCCAGGATGCGATCGAAGGGCGAGGGCGTGCCTCCTCGTTGAATGTGCCCCAGCACGCTGATGCGAACCTCCTTCTTTGAGCCCTGCGCGATGGCGTTGCCGATCAAGTTGCCGACCGCACTGGCGCGGCGGTTTTCTTTCAACTCCGGAGGCAGCTTCACTCCCTCGGCTACCACCACAATGGTGAAGTGCTTGCCGATCTTTTCGCGCTCCGCGATGTGGCGGCAGACGTGTTCGATGGTGAAGGGAATCTCCGGGATAAGGATGACGTGAGCCCCGCCGGCGATGCCGGCCTCCAGCGCGATCCAGCCGCAATCGCGGCCCATCACCTCCACCACCATCACGCGATGATGTGAGGCGGCCGTGGTGTGAATCTTGTCGATGGCGTCGGTCACGGTGTGCAGGGCGGTGTCGAAGCCGAACGTCACCTCGGTAGCGGAAAGATCGTTGTCGATGGTCTTAGGGACGCCGACGATCTTCATCCCCTTCAGAAAAAGTTCATGGCCGATCTTCTGCGATCCGTCCCCGCCGATGGTGATGATCGCGTCGATGCCCAGCTTGGCGGCGTTGGCGATCACCTGGCCGGAAATATCGCGTGAGACCTCCTTGCCGTTCTCGACGGTCTTGTAGTGAAAGGGATCGCCGCGGTTGGTGGTGCCGAGAATGGTGCCGCCACGGGGCAGAATGCCGCTCACTTCTTTAATAGTGAGCTCAAAGGCTTTCTCCGGCCAGATGAGCCCGTCGAAGCCGTCGGGGATGCCGATCACCTTCCATCCGTACTTGATGATGGCAGCCTTGGTGACGGCGCGAATGACCGCGTTGAGGCCGGGAGCGTCCCCACCTCCAGTGCCGATACCGATGCAGCGAATGTCAGCCATAGAAATTCGTCTTTGGTGGTTCGTTGGCGGACCACTGTAGAGGGGCCGCCTTCACGATAATACTTGGACTAGCAGAGATGGCAACTTACGAGTGGGCATGGGACTCGGAGTCAGCGCTAGACTTTGCGGCGGTGGCCAATGCGAACCACTAGAATTCTTACGGCTGAGTGCTGAATATCGCAGACGACGCGGTAATCGCCGATCCTGTAGCGCCACAGAGTCCCGAGCGATCCAGTTAAAGATTTGCCGAGGGCACGCGGGTCTTCGTGCTTCGCGACGCGCTCGTCCATAAAATCCAAAATGCAGTGTGCGACGGGCTTGTCGAGCTTTTTGAGTTGGTTTCTGGCGGCCTGAGTGTAATCAATCGTCCAGGCCAAGATCAGTCCTCACTTGTGCGCTGGAATGGATCGGTTCTTCGCCTTTGCGAACGCGCTCAAGAACGTCAGCAGCCAGGTAGTAGTCTTCGAGATCGTCGAGGCCAGCTTCGATCATCTCGCGGAGATAAAAGGCTTTGGTGCGGCCCGTCTTGGCAGCGAGGAAATCGAGCCTTTGCTCAGCTTTCGCGGAAAGTCGGATGGAAGTCGCCATCTAGATATACTGAATACGTGCATTCAGTGTATCACGAGCAGTGGCAACCTACATGACCAGATTGAGTTCGGCAGCGTCCGCGAAGGCGCGGAAATCCTTATCGCGCGTCAGCAGGGGAATGCCGCGGTCGATGCAGGTTTGGGCGATCAGCGCATCCCCGAGACGCGCTTTGCGGCACTTCGACAACACCGTCGCCCGCAAGAGACCGGCGCGCTGCCAGTAGCCGGGTTCAAGGTCAATCACCGGAACCGCGGCTAGTGTTTGTGCATCGGCAGAGCCTAGTAAAGGATCGCTCAACAATTCTGTCAAGACCGCCGGAATCATTAGTGTCTGGCGATCTCTAATTGCACGCTCCAGCAGCTCCGTATCCTGACCAGGAGCGATTTCAAAAAACGAGATCCATGTGCTGGTATCGGCTGCAATCATCGGAATGCCCTGCGACGCGCTTTACTCGCGGTCTTCTTTCAGTTCTTCCCACGTCCGGCTAAACCGAACCTTGCCACGCATCTGCAGAAGGCGATCATAAACTTGCGACGCGGCTAAAATCTGCAGGGCGGTTCGGACCGTCTGGGTGATACCTGTTCCGCTGGCCTGCTGCGCCTTTTCGAGGAGAGCTTGGGGAACTTCCACTGTGATCTTGCGCGTCTCCATGACAGCTTATTTTACCATACTGAAGACCAGTGTCGAGTATGGTGCTTCTTGACGGCATATTTAGTCTAGCTTAAGTTAGCTTAAATGGAAAAATCAGCTGTTCGGGAAGTTGGGTAGTGGCCGAAATGTATTTCAGCCACTACCGGAAGTTGGCGCATTCGAAGCGAAAAACACGCTTGGGACTCTGCTCGATCGCGTCGAACAGGGTGAGGAGATCGTGATTACACGGCATGGAAAACCTGTCGCGCGACTGGTTCCCAACACCGGACACCCCGATCAAGGCCGAGTTCAGGCAGCATTCGAGCGGATGCGGGAACGCGCTCGGCAGCTGGCCAGGGAAAATCCGGGGCGCCCGCCTTCGACTGGGAAGAGGTCAAGAAGTTGCGCGACGAGGGGCGCCGGTGATCTCACCTGCAGGAGTCTCGTCGTAGAAATCTCGGAGTTGCTCGAATGAGCCTGGTTCTTGATAGTTCGGTTGCACTCGCCTGGGTCTATGCCGATGAAGCAACGGATGCGGTTTTGCGTTTGTTCGACGAGATAAGAATCAATAGCGCCTGGGTTCCGGCGCTATGGCGGTGGGAAATTGCGAATGTGCTGCAGCTGAATGTCAGGCGAGGACGCCACGCCGGAGATTTTCGCGACGGCGCGTTGTCGAGTCTCGCAATGCTTCCCGTGAAAGTGGATGCTGAAGCCGACCGGCAAGCCTGGAGCGCCACTCTCCATCTCGCCGAGCGCCACGGGCTTACGGTTTACGACGCTGCTTACCTTGAGATTGCATCTTGCCGAAAAATCCCGATGGCCACTTTAGACCGGCAGCTGCGGGCTGCCGCCGGGAACGAGGGAGTTCAGTTGCTGGACGTGTAACACATGGGAGTTCCTACTTCTCGCAAAGGCGCGAGAAATGGGGCACCCGTCCGGACTCAGTCTGCGTCGTAGCCTTCCAAGGATACGGTGGTGTCTGTGTTAATTGCGCCGCCGGACCACGCCAAGGTCATGCCATCGTCGGTCGTTCCGACCGAACTCAGGCCGCACAGATCTATGTGGACAGTGGTGCCTGGAAGGGCGTACACAAACCACTGCCTAATCGGGCCACCGCTTATGCTGGCACCGTTGTACAGGCCGAGCGTGTTTCCAAGGGCCGACGTTGCACTGGGGCTGACTTCGAACGAGCCCGTCACGCAGGTAGCAACGTGCTGCACTCCTGCTGCTGCTGGGCGCGTCACTATTGCTCCTGCCGTCCCCGGTGTCCCTACTGCACTCAGCGTCCAAGTGGCGGGTGGAGCGGATAAGGCGGGCCGCGCGACAGCTCCTTCCTGTGGCGTCGAGCGTGCTTTGGCGTAGGCTACGGGCGAAGATCCGAGCTTATAGCTCAGGAAGCAAGCGGTTAGGGCGAGGAGAGAGAGGGCGAGTGCTGCTTTCTTGGGCATGGTTTTCCTCTGCGAGTGGGATTTGGTGCTTCTGTTCCGCAGTGTATTGCCGGAGGCCTATGGAAAGGACGGACCGGACCAATCATTTACGAAAGCCGGACACCCCACTTCTCGCAAAAGTGAGAAGCGGGGCACCCGGCTACTTTAGATCGGCAACTGCGGACTGCCGCCTCGAACGATGGAGTTCAGTTGCTGGGTGAGTAACGCATGGGAGTTTCCACTTCGCAACGACGCGGGAAGTGGGGCACCCGGATCTCGTGATGCACCTGCGAGATGCGGGCTACCGACCCACCTGTCAGTCGGGCGTGACGGTTAGCTGGGCGCTGTACACGGCCGTTCCAGTGTACCCGCTATAAGTCACCACCATAGTGAACGTAGTGGTTGTAGTTACTGCATCGGCCTCTGGCGTGCAAACTACAAATTGCACTCCGTCGTAAACGCAGGAGACTTCAGTCGACTCTTGGCCCCCAGCGGAAGGTAGGCCGCCAGTGTAAGGGGTCACGGTCACCAGCCCCGAGATATTTTGTGAGCCGGAGGACGTAACGCCCTCGATCGTATAGTCCACAAAGCCGCCAGCAGAGCCCCCGTTGTCCACAATGGAAGTACTGCTAGGAGTTATCGTCATAGAAGAGACCGTCTCAACGACTGTGCCCGTCGTCGTGCCGGTTATCGAGGTGTTGGCGGCCGTTATGGTCGTCGTTCCCGTCGCAATCCCGCTTAGCAGGCCGCCAGTGCTGATGGTGGCGACAGTTGGGTCAGAACTGGTCCAGCAAACAGTATTGCCGGTACAACTGGTACCGCCCGTCAGGGTACCGGTGCTTCCGTCGCTATAGGTGGCTGCCGCAGTTAATTGCAGAGTGGCTCCGACGCTCACTGAAGGAGTAGGAGGGTCAACCGTAATGGTGGAAACGGTTGGGTTCACGAAAAAGCCGGTGCAGCTTACGGCGAGGGCCAGGGTTGCGAGCGCGGCGAAGGCGCCAGCCAGCGAAAATTTGTGCTTGGTGGATGACATAGTTATTTGAACTCCTGAACGCCTGCTCCCTCGAAAAACGTTTCTCGAGTGCCTTAGCTTTAGTTTGCCTGTACTTCTGAGCACCCCTGCTGTACAGAGACGGAGCGAATTAGCCATCCATCCAACATACGATTTCTGCGCGACAGCGGTTGTAAAAAATTGTAGCAGAGAAGATTTCAGGCCGAGCGCGGAACTGCACCTTCGTGCTTGGTCCGGAACCAGAGCGGCTAACGCCGCTCTTCCGATAAGAACGCCATTGAACCGGCTGGCTTGCAGAAAAAAGCGGCCGGGGCTGTAACCAGCTCCGGCCGTGCCAAATCAACTGCCGTTACTTGTCGTGCTTCTCCTCTTTTGGCGGAGCCGGTTTAGGCGCGGGCTTGGGCGGCTTCGCCTTGGGAGCGGCCTGGGGGCGCGACTCGGTCTTCGGACCGGCGTTTTCAGAACGCATCTCGTTTCCCGGACGGGCGTTTTCTGGACGCGCATTATTCTCCATCCGGTTGGCTGGCCGGCTATTGTTCGGTGACATCTCGCGGTTTTCCGCCGGACGATTTTCCGGCCGCGCTGCGCTGGCTTCCTTGGGCGACATAGCTGGAGCATGATAGGGTTCTCCAGCGGCCCTGGCGGCAACTACACCGCGTCCGCTAAATTCTCCGGGACGCGCAGTGGCCGCGACTGCCGGACGCCCATTGTTCTCCCGCGCAAACAAAGCGCGATTCTGGCTGGCGGCATGTTCTTGCTGAACCTGCGCGGCGACCGGAGCAGTATGCGGTTCCCGAGCGTAAGTTTCCTCTTGCGCGGTAGGACGGGCAGCAACCCCACCTTGTCCGCCGTTGAAAGCCACGTGGGAGTCGTTGTTGACGATCACAGTGCGGTTAACGTAGACGTTGGTAATGTGGACTGTATCGACACGCATGACGGCAGTGTTATAGAAGAAAGCGCCGCCGCGCCATTCGCCGCCGAAAAAGCCGCCGCCGCCGTAGCCGAAGCCGTAGTTGATGCCGCCGTAGAATCCTACGTGCGGTCCCCAATAGCCGGCATTCCAAACGTACAGGCCGTCATTCCAGCCCCAGTAACCGGGAGTCCACAGCAAACCTGGTTCCGGCGCTTCTACCCAGGTGCCGGGCACCCAGTAGTAGCCGTCATCGTCGCTCCAGGCCCAGTAGCCAGGGGTCCACAAAAAGCCGGGACCGGGGCAGAGCGGCTGCTCGTAAACCGGCAGCGCGGGCGGCCCGGCAGAGCGGCTGCTCGTAAACCGGCAGCGCGGGCGGCCCGATGCGCACCGAGATGCCGATCCCGATCTGCGCGGCGGATGGAGAAGAGAGAGCTGCTGGAATCATCAGCAGTAAGAGACCAAAAGTTAGCAAACGAACTGCACCGTGAAAACTCATTGTGTTCCTCGTGCCCGGTGGGCTTGCCGTAGTTGCGGCAGCGCCACCAGCGGGCGAATTTTGGCGCAAAAAGTTCTGGCGCAAAAATCATTCGCAACCAGCCGTTTGGCCTGACGAGTGACTCGTCTACTTAAACACCGCAGGTTGGAGTATGTTGCTCGGCAAGAAGTTGTTTGGAATGTTTGGGGTGGTCCTTTTGCACCTCGGTTAAACACCCCAAGTGCAGGGTTCCAATACATTGGCAAGGTCAGAATTCTGAGGTTCGGGGGTAGTGTCCCTTCGGATCGGAGCAACATCCAGCCGGACACCGGTCAACAGCGCGAGAATCAGATCATTCTGAATTTAGTGATCCAGTAAGCGGCGCAGGACAGATCACGCCTTCGGTATTACCCCTGCGGACATAGACTGGCGCATTCCTGGCTAACCACAGTCCAACTTCAGTAGTCGTGTTGCGAACCGTTTCGGGCACCATCGCGTGGGCGTCATTGGGATATGTGTCCTCGTAATTGTCTACCGCCCATTCGGAGGGAACCGCACGGTCATCCGCCAGACGGCGCACAAAATCGCTGGTGTCTTCACCGAAAGTGTTGTTAGTGAATTGGTCAAAAGTCTCAAGCCGGCCATCCGGATTCGTGGGCCAAGGGTAGGGAGAAAGCAACACGGTGGTCCGCAGGCCATGATCATTTCCCCATTGGATTGCCTGCACAATAAATTTCTCGTAGCCCGGCCCGCTGCCACCAGTCAGAAAGAAGTGTGGTGGAACGTCGAAGGCGATTGCTTTCCCGTACAGCGCCTCCTCCCGCTCCAGTTCGTAGTACGGATTGGTGGCAAAAACTTCGTCTCCTAATTTTGGTTCCCTCGGATCATTAGGGCCTGCGATCGGAGCCACTGATTCGATACCCGCGACTCTGGCGGCGTCTACGTACTCCCGCCACTGCCTCAGATCCCCTACCAACTGCCCCGGAGCGGCCGAATCGGAGGGTGTGTCCACGTTGGCTTCGGAGGGATGTAGGCCGTTCTCTATGTATTGTTCCTGATAGTATCCGTAGCTGGGAGGAAGCGTGAAATAATTCCAGCCCACCTGTCCCAGTTCCGCTTCGCCCGATCCGGTTCCGGAAAACACCCGCTCGATGACCGTGATAAGGCCCGGTATTTCCTCAGCCGCGTTGATTGCATTCGCATGCTGGTAGAGCCCCACATGACCGGTCTTGAGAAGCTCGGGGAACTGATCGCCATCATGCAGCGCGTCGAACCCGCCGGTTCCGCCGACGAAAATATATTCGCCCAGATTTGAACACACGCTGTCTCTGCCCGGATTGTCTAATGGATTTTCTTGAGGCGCGGCAAGCGCCACGGGCGTCGTTGTCGTGATGGCGGCGAGTGTCAGAAAACAGAACAGAGATTGCCAGGCCAGGCTGCGCATCGCAATCACCACCGGAGGACCCCCACGTACCAGACGACGCCAACTCACTGCTCAACAACTATAACGGAAGGATGAGCGTTGATGGGGGACTCGTCGATGTAAAAAATCACATTGCCGTTGGTGACGGCAACAGTTTCGCCACCCATGGTTCCCGTGCCATTGCTGCTCACGGAATAGGCTGCCGATGGCGAAATAGCCTCATTGGGATGAAGAAGAGCGCAATTGGGTTCCTGCTGGCAGTAGAAAGAATTGGAAGTGAAGTTTGTGCTTTGAACACCCCCGTACACTGTGCCAGTAGGGTTCGCAACCGACGCTCCATCGATCAGCGGAGTTGCCGAGTCCAGGCCTTCATCGGTCCCGTAGAAATAATATCCCTCGACATAAACGGCAGAAAAAGGAGGCGGAGGCGCAATCGAAGGCGTTTGGAATTCCAATAGCCCAGCTTGAGCGGTCTGATCGGTGCTGACTAGGAAGCCGGTCACGCAATCCGCCAGGACGTTGCAATTCTGCCGCGTCAGGGTGCTTGACACGGGAATGACGTAGCCCACCAGCGGGTGGTCGCCGAGACTCTGGGCGTTCGTCGTCGAAGGTATGAACGCGAATCGTCCGGTCTTCGCATCCACAGCGTAGCTGCCCGAAAGGGAAGTCGTGCCTATCGTGGCGGCCTGGTCTTCGTATTGCGTGCCGCTAAAGCTGGAGACGCCATCAAAACTCAAGATGCCGATATTCGCGTCCGGGCCGGCGGGAGCGAACCCGGCGGTGTGGAACATGTGCGTGTTCTGCAGCGAGAGGGCACTGAACGGACCAACCGACCCGATCGCCTCTCCACCCACGATGGGGTTGGCGGCGCTGGGCGTTCCTGTACTGGCCAGGATAACCTCGTTTGCGCTAACCACGTAGAAGGCCAGATTGAAGGTGGCCGACCCAACAGACAAACTCGCTGTTCCCCGGCCGTTCTCCGCATCCGTGGTCGAGTCGATGGTGTAACTCCCTGAACCTCCGGTCAGAGCCGACTGCAAAGCCCCACCGTCGTTGATGTCTGCCGCCGCCGAGCTGAACGAGCCAGAACTTGCGCTGACTGAGCCAGCCGCAGCGTACCTTGTGCCGGGAGTGCCCGAGGAATCCCAGCCACTCAAACCAAAAGAGTAAGACCCGCTCAGCCCGGCCGAAAATGCAGAGCTATCCTGCTGGCGGAGAATGCCTGAAGCTGAGGTTCCCGTATTGTCGAACTCGATTATGCGACCGTCGGTGAAGACACCTGCCACGCCCTCAGCGTTGGCCAGGCACTCGCCGCTTGTGGGATCTGTGAGGCCTGTGCAGCCACCGAGGGTGAAGGCGAATGTGTTGATGTTGCTGGCCGAATCCGTGAGCGTGACGCAGCCGACTTCCCGGAAAGTATTGTTGTCGCTCTGTTGTTGAAAGACGGAATAGGTGCCGGTAACGGCATCGTCAGCGAGGGCACCCGAAGTCGTAGTTCGCAGCACATCTTCCACCCCTGCCTGCACGTTACCTGCGCCATCGGCCGAAAAACTGCCGGCGATTATAACCGGCCCATTGGCATCAAAACCGTGCAGCAGGAAGGCATAGGAGCCCATCATGCTGGCGTTGTAAGTGCCGGAATTTACACCATTATTTTGAAATGGCGTGCAAGGCGACTGAGGAGAAGGCAGAAACTGAGCGCCAGAATTCTGATTGAGATTTACAGTTCCTATAGCGGGGTACGGAGTCTGCGAGTCCGCGACGATGAGGCTGGGTGGCGTTTCGGGAAGGGCGCCTGGGACACCTGAAATGTAGGCCATCGCGCTGTCTTGCGGCGGAGTGGTCAAGGTGAGGCTCGACGGAAGTGGAGCAGCCGGGTCCGGGCTCCACGTGTAAGGCGGCGTGCCGCCTGAAACAGAGAACGCCGTCGGCGCATAAGCGATTCCGGCATACCAATCGATGTAATCGGGCGCTTGAACCTTCAGAGGAGCGGGTGTGATAACAACGTAATAAGTCGGCGATGTGGCGGTTCCTCCCGTTGCGTCCGTGACCTGCACCTGAAATTGCGAGCAACCCGCGCTGACCGGAGTTCCGTACAAATATGCGCAACTCGTAGAGCACGACGTTCCGCTTTGCATCGATCCCAGGCTGAGCCCGATGGGAAGGGAACCGGAAACGAGTTCCCACGAGTAGGGCGCCGTTCCGCCGTTGACCGTGAGAAGTCCCTTCGACGTTCCCACCGCCGCATAGTTAGATCCCACGGTGCCATCGTTGTTTGCATTGCCGTTCCCGAAAGTGTACTGGCAGCTCGTATTGTCGGTTAAATGGGTTGAGAATGAGTTAAGCAAGACGCTCGGGTTGATGACCACGCCAATCGACGCCGATTGCGTGCTGTCGCTGGCAGCGGTTGCCACCACCGATACTTCCGCCGTCGCCATGACGCTGCTCGGAGCTGTATAGGTGACTGTCGTTGACGCGGTCGTGGTGTTGCTGAGCGTGCCTACCGGCTGATTTGTGTTGAGAGGCTGCAGGCTCCACATGGCCGGCGCGCTCGCGGTTATAGTCACGGTGTTGCCAACGTCAATGGCCGGACTTGTGGCGGGAGAAACGATCTGGAATCCTGAGCCGGCCATAGTTGTGGTGGCTGGCGTGTTCCCGCTGCTGCAATGCACCAGCAGCAAACAGAGAACAACGCAGAGGCCCGCGACGTGGATACGCTTCACAATATGAACTCCTTCTGCACTGAAACAGTCGAAAAATTTGCAGACCAATTAGCAACCTCCGCCTCGGAGCTGAACTCGACAGCCGCATTCAAACCACAGCTTCAAATCAAGAGTTCAAATGAAAAGTTCCAATGCGACAAACTGCGAGCCTCAGCGCTGGGTTGCCGCTGAATCGATCTTGCTCGAAGCCGGTGCGACTCTCTCAGCCACCGCCGTCCGTCTGGGCGAAGCCACAGCGGGCAGAGTCTTGAGCTGCAACTTGACCCAGTCGAACAGCTTGCCATTGCTGGCGACATCTGCAAACTGGCTGGCGTGGTCGAAGCGCACCACCTCCGCGCGCCTGGGAGCCGCTTTCTTGATGGCGTCCTTACAGGCGTCCGGGGTCGCTGTATTCTCCATGACCTGTTGAATCCGAATGCGTCTCGTCTTCAGCGTCGGCAGCCACTTCACGGGATCGAGCGGCGCGACCTTTTTCAGAAACTCGGCGTCGGTGAATCTGGCGTGGTCCGGATCTTCCTGCGCCACCCAGGATTTTTCCAGCCAAACCGGCCAGTCGCCCCACGGATCCAGAACATCCACAGCTTTGATTCGCGGATCTGCGGCCGCGGCCATAATCGCGATCGCCCCGCCCGAAGCCTGGCCGAACATGCCGATGCGGTTCATGTCGATATCCCCGCGCTGCGCCAGGTAATCGAGAATAAATTTCACATCATGCACCGTGCTGCCCAGCGATTCCTGCAGTTCGCTCACAAACCATTGCCGCATAGGCCGGTCGTGGAAGCGTGATCCGCTAAGCGCCGAAACAAATCCCACGGCAGCATAGCCGCCCTTGGTCACCCGCTCGCACCAGCGATTGTCCTTGAAGCGGTCTGTGTCGTCTTTGTAGCCGTAAAGATAAAGCACGGCGGGAGGATTCTTCACTCCCTTGGGCAGGACCACGTAGACGTCGAGCGGATCGCCGGGCCGCCACTTCATCTGCACCAGAGTGCGCGTGAAGCCGTTGCCTTCGTCGATTTGAGCTACCAGAGGCGGCTCGGGTTTGAGCTGGCTCACGCCGATGGCCAGCGAACTCCAATCCTCCTGGATGGTTTCATAGAGAGGAACTCTTTTTACCGGATCGAAGCCGGGAGGCTGAGAAGGGGCTGACACCGGTGGCTGCAGCTGCACAGGCGCAGCGGCAGGCGCTGCATTCGAGGACTGGCTCGCAGCATCATTCTGCGCCGCCTGCGCCCACAGGCCAGTGCTGATACCATCTGCAATTAGAAAAATAAAGACCGAGATTACGACTGCACAATTCCTGATCATGAACTGAATGGACCGCACTACAAACTCTCCTGAATATTAGATCTGCGTGCTTAAATTGCCTTGATTCATCGCCAACGGAGGGGTTCCTTGAAAACTGCCGGGGGAGAAGCGGCAGTTGCCACTTCTCCCCTGATCGGCATATTGCAAATTACTCCTACTGGTGCGTGCCGTACTCTTCCACACTCCAGTCAGAGAGGTAGTCGACGTCGCCCTGAACGGTTAGCACCGAGCCGCCCACATCGCCGCCGAAGTCAACCAGGCAGGTGGAATGACCCACGCTGCCGCCTTGCAAGCTGATGCCGGTGAACACGCCAGCGCAGCCCGTATGCCCGTTGGCGGGCTTGATGGCCGACTGCGTGTAGTGCGAGCGAAATGCGAATATGTTCAGGTTACCCGTCCACACGCCGGTGGTGAGGCTCCCACTTAAGGTGTTGAGGAACGGAACGAAGTCCGAGAGCCCGTCAGTTGCCGTGGTAGTTTCCGCTTCCGCAACCATGTTCAGGACCGGAATCGGAGTTTTGGTCTTGCCGGATACGGGGGCGAAGGTCACGAGCCGTAGCATGCTCCACAGCGGATACGATCCGTCCAGGATGTGGGTGAACGGAATCGCGAAGCATGTGTTCGAGGTACCGGTGACGTTGCAATAAGGAGGATTGTAGGCGCCGGCGGGATTCGGCGTCGAATCCAGCGCGCCGCCGGGTGTGGTGAACAGCGGATCGATCGAATCCACGGTTAAATAGTGTCCGATGTAGCTGCCGGGGCAGGAAGAAGTTCCGCCCGTCGCGCTGCACAAAGGATCCAGGTTGCCGTAGCCCCAGAAACTATAGCCGATGCTGTTGTCCACGGCCGCGTTACCTGCGCCGCTAGTGTAGGTTGCCACGGTGGCTTTGACTTCCTCACCCGTCCCGATGGCCCGGAGCCGCACAGGGAGAAAGCCGCTCTCGGTGCACTCGTTGATCGGATTTTCCAGGAACAACGGGTTGAAGCAGTTTGCTTGTGGAAAGCCGCCGGTAATCGAGCAGGCGGTTCCGTTTCCGCCGGGAAGAGCGTTAGGATCGTTGAATTCTTCCTGGCCGATGTAGGCGTTGCTGGCCGGCGGCAGGCTGGTGCCTGTGCCAGTGGGCGCGAACAACGGATTGGCGCTGCCCGCGAGCGTGCGCACGGCAGTGAACTCGAACGTGTTGTAGGTGCCAGAAAGCGGCTCGCGTTCGACTACCTGGATGGGATCGCCGTGGCCCGCTGCGCTGCTGGTGAGCAGATCGCCGGTGCAATGCGTCTGGCCGGAGAAGACCTGCGCCAGAACCTGCTTGTTGATGTTGTGGTAGGTGTAGGTACCGCTCGACGTTTCGCCGAAGACGCTGCCGTTATGAACGATTACCAGAACCGGTTCTGCGCCTGTCGCTAGCGTGGTGTATGCCGGCAAGCTTCCACCCGCCAGCGGGTCGGTGCCGCTCAGCTTGAAGTTGACTACGTTAAAGGTTTTGCCCTGATCGAACGAATCGACGATGGTGCAGCCTACAGCCGTGCTGGGCGTGCATGTGCCACCGTTGTTGGCCGTGTTATAGCCTAAACCGGTCAACTCGCCCGTGCCAACCTTCGTAATTACATTCGACGTTCCCGTGCTGCTCACCGCTATGCTGTAGCCGCTATAGGTAGTGAGCGCGCGCGTGGTTGCGTACAGAGCATCTTCCGGACGGATGTCAGTTGCACCCACGTTGAAGTAGCACTGATATTGACTGAGCGCGGCCGTCGAAGTGGTTGTGGTGTTGCCGCAATACGCCGGCGCCTGCACGTTGCCAGTCGCTACGCGCGTTTCCGGGGTGGTATTCAGCACTGCTTCGATCGCCTCGAAGGCAGAGCCGGCAACGCCCACTTGAGAATCCTGCGTGTCGGGCAAGCCGCCAACCTGATTCTCGTTTCCAGCGAAGCTGCTGTCGGTAAGCGTGCCGTAAGCCGCAGCCAGGCTGGTGTAGACCTTCGCAGAGCCGTTGGTGAACTTTTCGTAGGCAAAGAAATCTTTCACGCCTGCGCCGGAGTCGATCGTCCAGTAAGCGTAGACGTTGCAGACAGCGTTGTTGTCCCACATAACCCAGAAGGGGTTGGCGCTGTCAGTGACTGCCCCGCTCGCCGGGCGCTTGTCGGTGATGACCGCACCTTTCTTCGTGGAAACCAAGTTGTAGAAGGGAGATGTGCCGTACCCGGTAATTGCTTTCGCAGCCAAGGCGAATGAGTTGGCCTGGGCGGAGGAACCAACTGCATTGAACTGAATGGTAACGCCGCTGCTACACGCCGCTTGAGCGAAGACATTTGTGGTGATCAGCGTCGTCGCCATCAGCGCGAGCGCCACCACCATAATTTTCTTGTTCATTTAGTTTTTCTCCTTGTTGCCATGAATAACGTTTAGGGATTTCTCCCGTCGCAGCCCACCCTGCCCTTATTCTGGGATTCCAGGGTGTTCTTGGGTCAGAGTTCACGGTAGCGAGAACGCACAAGTTGACTGAACACACCTCTTGGCGCGAACCAACTATCCGGGAAGCCTGTTACTTCAGGATGAGAGCAGTATTAAACTCACGTGAATTTCTCTCTTGAAGCAGGTGAACAAGAGCGAAGGTGTGTGGAAAAGGCGGCAGGAATCGAGCATGCAAGAATTTTCACGATCTGATCACGATCTTCTGCTTCCGATGGGCACAGTCGCCTGCGATTTTCAGAGACGATGCGCGGCCCCGCTCAATGCGGGAGCATGGTGGATGCGTGTGAACGTTCTCTTCCCGTCATCGCGACGCACTGTGAATGCGACAGCATGCTCGATTAGGTGGCGTCTGCGGGTCTTGGCTGTCACTGGAAATTAATCTCGCCTTCATCGTTCTTTAACAATCACTCGGTACGTTTATTGCTCTTTAATTTGAGATCGCTCCAAACATAATCAGATTCCTTCTAGGCTCCGACCCAATGCCACCGCTGGAGTGTGTTTCGTGAGATTTCGCCAGTTAGTGTTTGCCGGGATTCTGATCGCCGGACTGAGCGCTCCGGCGCTGGCGCAGAGCGGGACCGCGTCCCTGCACGGCATTGTCGTTTTGCCTGCGGGCGCGCCGGTCGCTGGAGCCAGCATCACGGTGGAAGGTAAGAGTGCGCAGGCGGCGACCACGGATGCGAATGGCGAGTACAACATCACCGGACTCGATGCGGGTGGGTATCACATCAAGGTTTCGGCGCCGGGCTACGATCCTTACGAAGTGCAGGTAAATCTGGCCGGCAGTGTGGTGCAGGAAGTCGACGCAGTTCTGACTTTGACGCCGAAGCCGGTAGAGCTTAGTCCCGCTGAAGCGCCGCCAACGACTCCGGAAACGCCGAGCCAGACACCGGAACAGACGCCAGCCGCGCCGCAGCCGCAAAAAACCGTCACGGCGCCGCAGAATTTCACGGTGACGGCGCAAAAAAGCAAAGCGGCTGTCTACGGAAACGTGACCGACCAATCGGGCGCAGTGATCCCAGGTGGAACCGCGACCGTAACCGCGAAGGCAGGTCCTGTGACCGCGCCCATCAACGAGCGCGGGCAGTACGTGCTGAATGGATTGGCACCCGGCCAGTACAAGCTGAGCGTTTCCTCCACAGGCTTTGCGCCCTTCGAAACCGACCTGACCTTAACCGCAGACCAGGCGGTCGAGATCGATGCCACGCTACAGCCTCCGAGCGCGAAGACGGAAGTGAACGTGGAAGGCTCCAGCGTCGCGCAGGTGGAGACCCAGACGGCACACATCGAAGGCACCATTACAGAAAAAGAAGTGCTGGAGACAGGATTGAACGGGCGCAACTTCACCCAGCTCATTGCGCTGGCGCCCGGCGTAAGCAACCAGACCGGACAAGATGAGGCCAAGGTGGGAGTAGCTGGCAGCGTGAAGTACAGCGTCAACGGTGGCCGCGTCGAATACAACAACTTCGACGTGGATGGCAGCGACGTTTTAAACGCCGGCCTCAACGGCGCCGAAAGCACATTAATGGTGTATCCCAGCCTCGATGCGATTCAGGAAGTCAAAGTCCTGACTTCGAATTACGGTGCACAATATGGCCGGACGGCTTCGGGCACGGTTCTGGTTACGACCAAGTCGGGTCAACCGCAATTTCACGGCGACGCGTACGAATTCCTGCGCAACGAGTTCTTCAACGCGCGTAATTATTTCGACCCGCCGGGGAAGGCTCCGCTCTATCGCAGGCAGGACTTCGGATTCACGCTGGGGGGCCCACTTTACATTCCGGGAGTTTATAACTCGCAAAAGAAGAAAACGTTCTTCTTCTTGTCGGAGGAGTTCCGGCTGGAGAAGTCGCCGCTGGGTCCGGGCAACGAGCCGGGAGATTTCAATCAGGCGGTTCCCACCGTTGCCGAACGCAGCGGAAATTTCAGCGATGTTTGTCCCTTCACTCCGCCGGGCACGCAAACCAGTTTCAATCGGGTGACCTATCCCGACTGTCCTGGCTACGGAAGCCCCACGCTGCAGACTTACTTCGGCAACCTGCTCGGCGATACCGACCCGAGCGTCCCCATGCCGCAGCTGAATCCAAACAGCGTTACGCTGATGAATTCGTTGATCCCGTTGCCGAATTCTGCGACCGGCTGCAACTCAAGCCTCGCCGGCCAGACCGACCCGACTACCGGTCAGCCATTCATGCCTTGCTACGTCGCGGCGATCTCTCCTTCGACTTACTGGCAGGAAGAACTGGCGAGGCTCGACCACCACTTCACCGATAGCGTTCAACTAACGTTGCGCTACATTCACGATTCATGGAATACGACCACGCCGGTCCCGCAGTGGGGCTACTTGCAGACTGCGGCTGTTCACGAACAAAGCTTCCCCACCGTGGAAAACAAGCTCGACGGCCCCGGCACAAGCATGGTGGTCCGGCTCACCGACACGATTTCACCCTCGCTGCTCAACGAATTTGTTGCCAGCTACGTGGATTCGCACATCACCCTCAACGATGTTAGTGGCCCGGGCGGGAACTTGCAATCGAGCGTCCCAAGGGGCTGTAACAGCGGCACCTGCGGGATAGGCTACATCTTCAATAACGGTTTCGGGGGCAAGCTGCCGGGAATTGTCGTGGGTGGAAGCAACGCTGCATACGGCGGCAACGGTTTCGCTGTCGATACTTCGTACCCGCCGTGGGAGCACGTCAACCCCACCTACAGCGTAGGTGACAACATCAGCAAGGCGCTGGGCAATCACACGCTGCAGTTTGGCATTCAGGTGGTGGATGCCCGGCGCAGCGAAACCAACGGCGCGATCGGTGCTGCAACCGGCGATTTACAGGGGCTGCTGAGTTTTACCAATTACACCCTCCCGGGCACGGGCAATGCTTTCGCCAACTTCCTGGGGAACATCAGCGGCGCTGGCAGCAACACTGCCGTAGCCGGTTACCAGCAGGACAGCGCTCAGCTCAAGTATTACAACAACTATTGGATTGCCGAGCCCTATGTGCAGGACGACTGGCGTGTCACCCACCGCCTTACGCTCAATCTTGGAGTGCGGCTCAGCTTGTTCAATAACTACCACGAGCAGAACCTCAACGCCTGGAACTGGGAGCAGAGCGTATTCACGCAAGAGCGCGCGGCACAGATGGCCGCAGGAACGGCTCTCGCAGTCGACCCTGGCAGCGGCAACCTGGTGACCGTCAACGGCGATCAGCCAGTTCCGCTGAATCCGGAAAGTCCGCTGACAAACCTGAATCCGGGGGTGCTGAACGGTTTGGTGCAATGCGGCAAGAACGGTATTCCCGACACTTGCATGAGCAGTCACATTTTCAATCCGGCTCCCCGGATCGGTTTTGCCTGGGATCCGAAGGGCGACGGTAAGACCTCGATTCGCGGCGGCTACGGCCTCTTCTATGAACACGGTACCGCGAAGGAGGCCAACACCGGCTCACTCGAGGGAAGCTCGCCGCTGAACCTCACGATGACGCAACTCAACCCGGGTGAAGGTTATTTGGGGATTGGCGGCAACGCAGTCACCGGAATCGGCGTGGCCTTCCCGATCGACGTCACTTCTATTCCGACGAAAACCATTTGGCCGTATGCGCAGCAGTGGAGCTTGAGCATCCAGCGCCAGCTTCCCAAGGACATGGTCGCGACCTTAGCTTATGTTGGCAGCAAGGGAACTCATTTGTCGGCCGAGTTGCAGCTGAACCAGTTGCCTACGCCCCCTACGGGACCAGAGGGAGTTTTTCTCGGTGGCAATCCCTACGTGCCCGGCCAACCGATCACGACCCAGGACTGCGAAAGTTATAGCGGGGGTAGCGCCGGCACTTTCACTGTGGGCAGATTTCCGATCGGCAATTTGACTCCCACTCCGATCACGGTTACACCCTCCGAGCCGGCATGGACCAACCTCGTGGCCGCTTGCTTCAGCCTGGGCTCGGCGAACGGTAATCCCATCCCGAATCCCAATTCGCTTCGCACATTCGCCCCCGGGCTGGGACGCGTGCTTTCGTTGCAGAACATCGCCGACTCCCAGTACCACGCTCTACAGGCTACGATCCGCCGCACGCGCGGTCCTCTGACTGTCGGCGGCTCGTATACCTACAGCCATTCTCTGGACGATTCTTCCGACCGCTCCGATGCGTCCTTCGTGAACGCGGTCAATATCAAGTCAAACTGGGCAAGCTCCAACTACGACCAGCGGCATTCACTGAGCGTGAACTACATTTACGCCTTTCCCAAGTTCAGCGGAACCCTGCAACGGTCGCTTCTCTATTCTGCGGACGACGCTGGCGGCACGGCATCCAAGCCGGCAGCGCAGAGTGACTCCCCGACTTTGCGCGCCATATTGGATGGTTGGGAATTCTCTGGCATCACACTGTTTCAGTCGGGAACGCCCTTCAGCATCTTCAACGCAGGAGGCAATAACGGCATCTCAGTGCCGGATAATGCGGGAGTCGCGAACGAATCGGCAGAGGGATCTTTCCCGGATGTGATTGGCAACCCTCGCTCTAACGTGACAAAGGGCATTACCAGCGGAAGCGTAGGGCCTCTGTTCTTTAACCCGGAGGCTTTTGCCGCGCCACAAGGACTCACTTTTGGTGACGCTGGGCGCAATTTCCTGAACAATCCTCATCGGCTGAATTTCGATATGAATGTTCTGAAGCACTTCAAAATTACCGAGGGGAGCGCGATGGAATTCCGCATCGAGGTTTTCAACGCGTTCAATCACACCCAGTTCCGCGTCTTCAATCCGAACATTGGCAACACGGCGTCGAACACCATCGGTTGCTATGGCGGTTATAACGATTCCGCGGCCGGCGGCCTGACGCTGATTCCCGGAGCTCCCGTGGGCACGCCCCCCGTGAATGTTGATTGCACAACCGGCAGCGCGCTTTTTCATCCGGTAGATTCACATCGCCCGAGAACAATCCAACTCGGGTTGAAGTACAGCTTTTGATCGAGGACGGCGCGTGATCGTGTCGAAACATCGGTGTCCGAAATCTCGGCTTGGACATGGAGGAGAGCGAGGCTACGTGCTGCTCGCGCTGTTGTTGGGGGCCTCTCTGCTGGTGATTGCCGCGGCGGCCATGGCTCCGAATATCGCTATGCAGATCAAGCGTGATCGCGAAGAGGAGTTGATCCACCGCGGCATGCAATATCGTCGCGCGATCCACACCTTTGCTAAACGCACTGGACACTTTCCCCTGCGGCTCGAGGAGTTGGAAAACACAAACGGCACGCGCTATCTGCGCAAACGGTACAAGGATCCAATCTCTGGCAAGGATTTCCGGCTGCTGCACATGGCCGACATTGCCGCAACCGGGGCCCGGCTCAACACCGCGAGCCCGCCGACGGAGGGAAGCGCCGATGCATCCACCAGCCAGTCAGGGGCGTCGCCTGATGCGTCGTCACCGGATGCTCAAGCCGATCAGACCGCTCCCGCCGCCGGTGTGGCCGGTTCTCCAGCCGCTCAACTCGCTAGCTCTTCTGCCGGCGCCTCAGAATTTGGGGGTGGCGTGATCTACGGCGTAGTCAGCCCGAGTTCGAAAAAAAGCATCCGGGAGTTCGACCACAAGAGCCATTACAACCAGTGGCTATTCTTCTATTCCACGATTTACGACGGCAGCGTCGAGGTGAGGGGACCTACTCCGCTGAGGCCGGTGTTCGCTGCGCAAGCGAGTTCAAACTCAACAAATTCCACCAATCAGACACCCGCACAATCTTCTGCGCAGCAGCAGTAGCTCGCAGACGATTCCCACAAGAACTCAGAAAGAAGAAATTTGAACTAGGGCTGGTTGTGGTTCGGAAAGCGCCCCAGCACTGAGCGCGCGGCTTCAAACGTTGGATCGATCAGCAGCGCGTGCCGGTAGGAAGCGATGGCATCTTCGGTGTTGCCTGCGCTCTCTTGCAACTGCCCCAGCTTCAAATAGCCTTCGGCCGTGGGTTTTGCGGAAAGAGTTCGGGCAAGCTCTGCGATCTGTTCGTCGGTGAACGTTCTGGCGAAGCCTGCGAAGGCGGTGGGATCTTTCTTGGGGCTAAGGTTGAGCGCCTCGATATAATACTTTCGCGAGGTCGCGATATCCGGGACACGCTCATAAGCCGAGCCCAGATCGGAGAGAATCCTCGTTTTCAGCGAGGTGTCTTCGACGTATTGCAACGCCTCCTTATACTTGGCGATCGCTTCTGGTATTTTTCCGTGTGCTTGAAGATCGGCGCCAATGTTCAAGAGGGCATCGCTGTCTTTCGGATCGATCTGGAGCGCACGCTGAAAATGAACCTGGGCTTCGCTTGATGTGGCAAGTCCACGGTTCAGGGCGCCCATGAGGATCTCCGAGCCAACAACATCTTCGGCGATGCTGTTATGCGGATCGACCGAGATTGCTTGCGACCAGAGATCATAGGGCGTCCGCCACGTGTGCACCTGCCGCGATGCCAGAACAGAATAGAAAATCAGCGCCAGCGTTGCAGCGACTACAACCGAGCGCCGCACTTCAACCCGTGCGGTCTGCACCAGATCAGCCACGCCCCAGACGATCGCCACGAATATTCCTATCAGCGGAAGATAAGCGTAGCGATCCGCCATCCCCTGGTCTCCAACCTGGACCAATCCGATCACGGGCACCATCATGCCCAGGAACCAGCACCAGCCTACGATCAGATACGGACGCGTGCGTTCGCGCCACACCCAGGCGCTGACGGCCAACAGAAAAAGCCCGCAGAGCAGCACTCGCCATGCGCCGACCCTCCCGGAAAAATGCGGATAAAAAACTGCCAGGCGCGTCGGCCAAACCGTCTTCCATAAATACTCCGCATAGGAGACGACGGCATTCGCCAGCCGCCCCGAAAAGGAGAATTTAGCCGACTTGATTGCGTTCGCTTTGTGCTGCGCGATCACGGTCAGTACACTGTCGCCCGCACTCAGGGCGAGCAGTGGGAGTTTTTCGAGCACAATTTTCCAGGCCGGCGACTGCGGGACGGGAAACGCATCCGAGGGCCGGCTCCAATTCTTGATTCGCTGCAAGGGCCAGAAATCAAGCAACAACAGCACGAAGGGTAGAGTCACAACCATCGCTTTTGCGCTCAGTGCCAGCGCAAACAGCAACGCCATGGCCAGATAACGGCCAACGTTAGGACGGCGCGCATACCAGCAATACGCGATGAGCGTAAGCAGAAAGAAAAATGTGCAGAGCACATTTTTCCGCTCGGCTATCCAGACGACGCTCTCGACGTTGATGGGATGCACCGCGAACAGCGCAGCCACAAACAGGCTTCTGGCCGTCGATCCGGTGATTCGGGCGAGAAGGAAGAACAACAGCAGAACATTCAGAATGTGGAGCAGCAAACTGGTGAAGTGATGGCCGGCGGGATTGTCGCCGAAAAGCTGCCAATCCAGGGCGTGAGAGAGCCAGGTAAGCGGATGCCAGTTGGCGTGTTCGGTCGAAGTAACCGCCCACCGCGCCGTTGCTTTCGTGATCCCACGCTGGATGTCCGGATTGTTTTGTACATACTCTCCGTCGTCGTAATTTGTAAACGGGAGGTGAACCACCTGGAAGTACACCGTTAGCGTGATTAAGGTCAGCAGGATCGCAGGCGCAAGGCGAAACTTTGCGAAGGAAGAGGAACGCTCCGGAGCGGTTTCTGTCACCTCAGGAATCAGACGCAGCTTTTGCCCCTGTTTCGGCGCGGGCGCAGAACGCCTCCTACGTCGTTTGGTCACGCTTGAGGTGGGCATAAAGAAAGGCTCTACGGAGCCGGGGGCGAAAGAACCTAAAGAATAACCGCGAAGCGTCGCGTACGACCCATCGCAACGTAAATTTAACCTGAAATTAATCTGGCATTAACAATAGGGCAGGCGGCGGTTGACTACCCTTCGCTTGCTGATGACCAAAAGAGCCCGGCGGCCGCCTTTAGCAACGAAAGCAGTGGCGCCGGCGCCAAATGTTGTTCCCCGCTGGTGTTTTGTCGCTCTGGGGATCGTCATCATCTTCTTTTCGCTGATCCGTGTGCGCTTACTGAACCTTCCGCTGGAACGTGACGAGGGGGAATATGCGTACGCCGGGCAACTCATGCTCCAGGGCATCCCTCCTTATCACCTCGCGTACAACATGAAGTTGCCGGGAACCTATGCCGCATATTCCCTGATCATGGGCGTATTCGGGCAAACGCCTACCGGCATCCACGTGGGATTGCTCGTGGTCAATGCGGCCACCGTGTTTCTGATTTTTCTTCTGGCGGTCCGGCTATTCGGCCCGGTCGCCGGCTTAGCCGCCGGGTCGAGCTATGCCTTGCTTTCTACCAGCGAGTCTGTCCTCGGTTTCGCAGGCCACGCAACCCACTTCGTCGTGCTGGCAGCTCTGGGCGGGATTCTCGTTCTTCTCAAGGCTATCGAAAACCAACGAATGGTTTTCTATTTCGCGAGCGGCCTTCTGCTCGGCCTGTCTTTCGTATGCAAGCAGCCGGGGATTTTTTTCGTTTTGTTCGGCGGCTTCTTTGTGATCATGAGTGAATGGCGCAGAGGCACAGATTGGCGCGCTCTTGCCCGCCGCGTTGCCGTCTTTAGTGCCGGCACGGCCATTCCATTTGCCTGACATGCGTGATTCTGTTCTTCGCCGGCGTGCTGGGAAAGATGTGGTTCTGGACGTTTTCTTACGGCGCTCAATACGCATCGGCCCTGAGCTTTTCTCAGGGATGGCAGCAGCTCTTGGCTACGGTCCTCTCTGTCGTCGAGCCAGCCTTATTCGTCTGGATTCTTGCCGGCCTTGGCCTCGCTGCCTTACCCTGGGACTCGAGCAGCTGGCGACATGCTCCCTTCGCAATTGGTTTCGTGTTGTTTTCGTGGGCCGCTGTCTGCCCCGGACTTTATTTTCGTCAGCACTACTTCATAGTCGTGCTCCCCGCGGTCTCTCTGTTTGTAGGCATCGCGGTGGGCGCGGCCGAGCGCGAGCTGGAGAAATACATGCGCAGCCCCGCTTGGGCGGCAGCCATTCCGCTTCTTGTTTTGTTGGTGGCGATGGTGGTTTCAGTCGCCGCTCAAAACGAGGTCTACTTCAGTCTGGATCCAGTGGCCGTATGCCGTGACACCTACGGGAATAACCCGTTCCCGGAAGCCCAAGCCATCTCCGAATACATAAATCGGCAGTCGGCGGCGGACGCGCGCATCGCTGTGATTGGATCGGAGCCGGAAATTTACTTTTATTCCAGGCGCCATTCAGCCACCGGCTACATCTATACGTATCCCCTCGTGGAGCCGCAGAAGTATGCGTTCGACATGCAGAAGGATATGGCGAGGGAAATTGAAAACAGCCGTCCCGAATACATGGTCTTCGTGCAAGTTCCTGCTTCGTGGCTGGCAAGCCCCGGCTCAAGCAGCTTCATTTTTGACTGGTTTCAAAAGTACGTTGCCGACCACTATGAGCTGGTCGGAATTGCCGACGAGATTGCTCCTAAAACCGCGTATGTCTGGGGAGACGCCGCGAAGACCTTCCGCGTGCAATCGGATGCATCGATGAGCATCTTCAAGCGAAGGGACGAGTAGGAAGAAATTGGAGGCGCGGGTCGGAATCGAACCGAACGCGCTCTAATAGAATCTGTAACTTACACATTCGCCAATATCTTAGAAATCCAAGAAATCCGCGAAGCACAGATCCGTAGCACAAATTAATACAGAAAATCCGGTCATGCCCCGGCCTGCTATTGAAACCAACCTTCGGACTTCAGCCGTTGCCAAGACGCTTCGATACGCGGCTCTGTGAAAGTCTTACGCTTATGCTCATTCCAGGAATGCACGGCGCTTGTTACATTGTCCGGCTTCTCCCGTCCTTCGGCAACAGAATCGTGCATTACCACCCAATGAACCGTGGACAACAATTCCAAGCCGTAAGGTGTCTCATACCCCTCAATCAATGACGTGACGCGGGCGAGGCGTTGCTGCGTGTCAGCTTCATTCACGAGAAAGTTTTCGGCCTCTTTTACGGCATCTGGGTACAGCTCAAGGGAAACATCGCGGCTCCGGTCGCCATAACCTCTGACAAAATGCCCTTCAATTGCTTGCAAGACATGATGGAGATTTTCTGCATAAGGGCCGTATTGCTGTTTCACAAACGTATATCGTAACGGTTCTCCGGCCTCTTGCATGAAGTAAGCTAATTTTTGAATTTCCAACAGGGTCAAGCGATATTCGGGAAGCACGTAGCGGTTCAGTACCTCCAAGATGACCGCCCGTCCAGGCGTCATGTGGGGCCGCTTCGTGGCGATCTTCATTTCTACCGCCTTCGGAGCACCTTCGGGGTAGAACAATTGCACGTTCACATCGGGCAGTTCGGAGAAGGCTTGCGTAATCAAGGGACGGACTTCTCCCCAATCCAATCCGCCGTTGCCGCACCCGAGCGGAGGCACTGCGATTGACTTGATGCGTTCCTTCCTGACTACTTCGATCAGGGCTTTGAGTCCCGATTTGATGTCCTCGATTTTTGATTTTCCCTTCCAATGCCGCTTTGTGGGGAAATTGATTATGATTCGCGGGTTGTTCTCGCGGTGGAAAACAAACATTTTTCCAATCTGGACTTCACCATGTTTGCACGCGGTTTCATAGGCGGCGTAGTTGTCTGGAAAGGCCAGCTTGAATTGCAAAGCTATCCCCTTACCCATTACGCCAACTGTGTTCACCGTGTTAACAAGGGCTTCCGCATCTGTTGCGAGAAGGTCCCCATCTGCGCGAAAGATCATTCAGTAGTACCAAGCCCCTTGAACTGAAACTGGAAGTTCTCCAGCCAAAATTTTGTTTACTTGTTGCGCGATGGCAATATTGCATACGCCGATTTCGGACACCAGCTTCCACGGGAAAAAGTCGTGGACCAAGAATTCTGCTTCCCGGCGGCGGCATCGATCTGGGTACTCAGGCCGGTCAAACCAGAATTTGGAACGCATTAAAGGCCAATCAATCTTGTTCAGGTCTGCGAAATCATCGAAGAAGTCCGTATAGTCCATCACCGCGTGTCCT
The DNA here is from genome assembly GCA_050012155.1 of Candidatus Sulfotelmatobacter sp. Classification (GTDB taxonomy): domain Bacteria; phylum Acidobacteriota; class Terriglobia; order Terriglobales; family Acidobacteriaceae; genus Sulfotelmatobacter. The sequence continues at coordinate 69,906 of JBEKHS010000006.1, forward strand.
TCGGTAAAAACCCATTCCAACTCTTCGGCGTCAACCGCTTCCGTGGACGATACTAAGTGGATGATTGGCTCTTGGCCTCTCGTGTAACCTTCAACGTTACCCTTGTTAATCGTGAAGAGCATCGGTGAGCGTGGTGCGAAATAGAAGGGAACATAATCAGCGAGCACCCCTCCGGCTCCAATCGGAACCTTTTTCTTAAGCCTGCGTTCCTTAATCCTCTTGTGTGCGATGCTCACGAACTGGATATTCTTAGCATCACGGTCGCAGAACAGCCCGCCTGCCTTGATGATTCCGGGAAGGTTGTCAATGGGCGTAATGTGATATATCGGCGGCACGGCAGAATCTTAAACGTAACAAAGGATTCCCGCACCCGGTTTTTACCCCCGATGTCCCCAAATTAGCAGCGCACTTACGCGGGTTTGGTGAGCTTAGATTTTGGAGGCGCGGGTCGGAATCGAACCGACGCATAAAGGTTTTGCAGACCTCTCCCTTACCACTTGGGTACCGCGCCCCTGCTGAATACGTTAGCGTTCCGGGCAGCAAAAGTCCATCCACGAGGGAAATCGAGCCTGGAAGAAAACCTCTGGAGCGGGAGACGGGGGTCGAACCCGCGACATCGACCTTGGCAAGGTCGCGCTCTACCACTGAGCTACTCCCGCTCTGGGCATGATTTTACACGATCCCGCTTTCCGTCGGCCACTCTTGGTCTGCTTGACGTTGAAGCGGAAGGCCCGCCACGCCGATAACCACAGTTTAGGGGCAGTGATCATGAGGACTTTGGGTCTGAGAGCGAAGCTGGCAATGGGCTTTAGCATATTGCTCGCCATGCTCGTTCTGACAGGAGCGGTGCAGTTTCAACTCAACGGCAAGTCCCGCTCGATTGGTTTACATTCCGGCCCCGAGCGAATTTCGCTGCGAGCCAGGGCCGTCGCTTCCGCTAACTGAGTATCTTCATTGGTTACGCGAAATTCGGACGGATTACAGCACACGCTGCTTTGGTTTCGTTGAGTGAAGTGCCGGCGGGAATGGGCAATGGTTCATATCGCGACTTTTATTCGGGATTCGAATCATACACCGGAACTAGCGCTAGGATTTCGCTTTCAATCAACTGTGCATTGGAAAATTGCTCCAGTCTGAAGCGCAGAGGAAGCGTGACTTCCTGTCCCTTGGCCACGACCAGGAGTCCGGCGCGATTTTTTATATTCTGCTGCAAGATCATCCCGACCATCAGTGTTGAAATTGGAATCTTACGGAGTTCCATTTTCGATTCCTCGGATTTCATGTCCGCCAATGCTTCAACCAGTTCCTGGTCGAACTCGGATCTATACCTTAGCCGGACCAGGGCGTCCTCGTTGGCTAAGCCTCTCATCCTCAGATTGTCAAAGGCAACTGCAACCCTGAGCATCTTGGCACCGAACACCAAGTCAGCTGCCGGCAATTCTGGCACCTGTGGCGCTTGCTGGGGAGTTCCCTCGGTCAGTTGCTGACTGATCATCCAGGCGACGGGTTCCAGTCGCCGGACATTCGCCAGGAGAGCCTTAGCCAAACCGGGGTGAGCCTCAAACCGAACCCGATCTCCAACCGACAGATGCGTATCAACATAAGCAGCCTGGATGAGTTCCTGGTCGAGCATGACGCAACCCACCTGCGAAAGCATGGCTGCAGCCTCAAAACACCATGAAGAGGGGACGTGGAACTTGGCAATCATGTGGCGGACGTATCGGGTTAAGCGGATGGATTTTCCGATTGCGGCAGGACTAACGGCACCGAGGACATCCGTCAATACCTTGATGCTGCCCATCAGAGTGTTTTCGAGCAGCTCTTGCTCTGACGTGATCAACCGGTACTGGACCAACCCGCTGAGGATAGCTTTGACAAGAGTTTCCTTTTCACAGGGCTTGGCGAGAAACCGGAATACGTTTCCCTGGTTGACAGCGTCCATGGCCGTTTTGATATCCGCGTATCCGGTAAGGATCACTCTTGTCGTGTCTGGCACGGCCTGACGAACCCGAGCAAGGAACTGCACGCCGTTCATCCCGGGCATCCGCATGTCCGAGACCACGACAGCGTAGGGACCATGGTCGCGGATTGCCGCCAACCCTTGTTCGCCGCCCACGGCGGTGTCCATTTCGAACTCCGGACGCAGCATTAGCTCGTAGCCAGTCAAGAACGCCGGCTCATCGTCTACGAAAAGAATCTTGTCGCCCAATGAGGCCACCTCGACACGGAGTTCATTTTCGAAGCCGACCTAAGCATAATCTGGACCCAATGTTCGGAATGGATCGAGGATCACCAGCACCTCGGAGGCAACGGCTTAAGGGGTCTTGCAGGACCGTTTCAGGCTTACGGGCCCCGCGCTGGCGAATTTGTGTACCCCTACTCACCGTCAGTCGTTTTCCTGAAACATTCCCCACATGATTTGATCGGCACTTGGTAAGAAGACTTTAGCGGTGTTCCCGGGCATAAAGCCGCAGCCGGACCGCGAAGATTATTCGTGCGGGTGGCAAAACGCAGGGTTGGGGCCAGCGCCGGCTGGCGTGGTTCAGCAACGCTAGTGCGGCGCCCATTGCGGATCTTCCTCGGCTTTTACGACGTGGCCGTCACGCATGTGGATGATGCGGTCTCCGTATTTGGCAGCTTCAGGATTGTGCGTGATCATCAGCACAGTCTGACCTAACTCATGATTCGATTGCCGCAACATCTTCAGCACAATATTTGAGTTTTCAGTATCCAGATTACCTGTAGGCTCATCCGCAAGCACAACCGCCGGCTTATTCACCAGAGCTCGAGCCAGCGCCACGCGCTGTTGCTCGCCGCCCGAAAGCTCTGACGGACGATGATTGAGCCGCTGCGCGAGCCCCAGCAACTCGCAAATGCGCAGGAAGAACGCGGGGTCGCGATCGCCGTTTCCAGAAATTTCCTGCGCAATGGCGATGTTAGAGCGCGCGTCGAGCGTGGGCAGCAAGTTGAACTTTTGAAATACGAAGCCGATCTTGCGCTTGCGCATCCGGGTGCGCTCGGCATCGGAGAGCGTGGCGAAGTCGTCGCCATCCATGACCACTTTGCCGGAATCGGCTCGCGTCAACCCGCCGAGCAGGTAGAACAGAGTGGACTTGCCACTGCCCGAAGGTCCGACGATAGTAATGAATTCTCCCTTCTCCACGCCGAAGGAGACGCCGCGAAGGGCGGGCACATCGATCTTTCCCACACGATAAGTTTTGCGTAAATTGATCGCTTCAATGAATGCGGCCATACCAGCTTCGATCTTACACGAGGGAGAGGGCGATCAACCGCCGAGCGCGGAGAGGCCGCGGTGAAAATCAAAAGAAAAAAAGAAGAAACAAGAGTTTTCTCAGCGCGCCCCCTGCGTACTCAGCGGCGAACGCCTCAGGCCGCGCCCTGGCGGTGCGAAAATTGCGCAGGTCGCTCTTGCATTCGCTTAGGTCCGCGCTTGCGCACCAGCAGCAGGCGGATTCGCTCCAGCAAATCCGCGGGCGCATACATTCCTCTGGCCAGGTAAACGTCAGCCTGCGATTCATGATCGTAGGCGCGGACCTTGCTCGAAATCAGAATGGCTGGAGTATGTGGCGAAAGATTCTTGATTGCCGCTATCAATTGCGGTCCATCCAGTCCCAGCATGGCCATGTCGGTTACGACCAGATCGATGCCTCCCTGCTTGAACCGTTCCAGGGCATCTTCGCCGCGGGAGTAGCTCGCCACACGGTAGCCGCGCGTTTCCAGCATGATTTTGCGGTAAGAGAGAGATTGTTCGTTGTCGTCAACACAAAGGATTGTGCGCTTGGGTTTCATTCACCGTCCGCATCCGCAGGCTGCCGATTATGACCCGAAGCCACGCGGAAAATTTCTCTGTCGTGAAGAATAGAAGAGCGAAGTGATGCTAACGGCAACCGACGCGTGCTGTAAAGTAGCGCCGAAGCAAATGGCAAGGTTTGGCCATTGACTTTTTTCGGACGTTGCAAAGAGCGCGATTTTGCGCCGCCTGCGCCGCGGCGGATCAGAGAAAAACTTCGCCACGCATGATTTCAACCGCGTGTCCGCCGACGCGCACGTTAACTATCCGGTTATCGCTGCGCTTGCCATCGCGATTATTATCGAAAGACGCGCGCACAAAAATCCGGCTGGGCCGCTTCATCTCCACGCCCTGTTCAATGAGGACGCGCTCATCGGGTTTCGCCACTCCATGCGCCACCATCCACACTGCTGTGCAACCCGCGGCTGAGCCCGTCGCCGGGTCTTCGCCGCTGTAGAACAGCATGCGCGCGTGCAGGCGGGCTTCGCTATCAACCGTCTGCCGCGTCACAAAATAAAAGAATTTGCTTTCACTCTTGGCCAGGTACTCGGTTGCGCGGTTCATGTCGATCCGCAAGTTCTGCATGATATGCAGCGATTTCAGAGGTGCCACGGTATACGCAAGTCCAGTCGAGACGGTTTCAATGGGCAACGAATCGTCGAAGTCGCTCACAGCCAATCCTGTCGCTCGCGCAACTGCTTCCCGCTCGTGCTGCATTCCAAAGGTCGGGTCGATCTGCCTCATCTCGCCGAACGCAGGTTCTCCCGCCCGATCTTCGAAATGCACCGGCACTTTACCGACATTCAGCGCCAGCACCAATTCCTTCGCGCCACTGAGGCCGCGCAACGCAAAGGCCGTACCCAGCGTGGGATGGCCCGCGAACGGCAGTTCTTCCTGTACGGTGAAGATGCGCACACGAATGCCTTGCTCGCGTTCGGTGGCGGCTTCGCGGGGCAGGATAAACGTCGTCTCCGAGAGGTTCATTTCCTTGGCGATGGCCTGCATCTCTGCGTCGGTCAATCCCCGGCCGTCGTGAAATACAGCCAGCGAATTACCCTCGAGGGGACGCGAAGAGAAAACGTCCCACTGCGACATAGCCAGACGCCGTGATGGTTTCGTTAAGTGGTCCACGTCAGTGTTCCATGCCGAAGATCGGCGGAGGGTCCGGATCCCTTTGCAACAAAACAGATGCAGATGATGGCTTGACGATGCAGGAAAACTACGCGCCTCGTACAGCGCGGCTTGTAGTGTCTTAAATTAAGCCACTAGCCGCGGCTCCAGCCGTTGACAGCCGCGGTGCAGGCTTCTATCCTAACTACGTGTTCAGCACCCATACTCCCGGCGCGGCCTGTTGTTGTATGTGTTCGCCGCCGTGTGGGTAGGGAGCAAGAAGATTTCTTCCAACCCACCCGGCAGGACGGGTGGGTTTCGTTTTTGTTTGGAAACCCATTCCGTTTGGAACGCTGTGGCAGGCGACGCACTAAACTCTAGTAATCTGATAGACTTTTTGGCACAAGGAGGAAACTATGAGTACAGCAACTATCAGCGAAACCACCAGAATCCCCCGAATCAATGACACCGCGCCCGACTTCACCGCCGAAACCACGCAGGGCCCGATCAAATTCCATGAATGGATCGGCGACGGCTGGGCCATTTTGTTCTCTCATCCTAAAGATTTCACTCCCGTGTGCACCACCGAGCTCGGCTATATGGCGCGCCTGCAGCCCGAATTCGCCAAGCGCAATACCAAAATCATCGGCTTAAGCGTTGACCCCGTCAGCAGCCATGGCAAGTGGGCCGCCGACATCGAGGAGACCCAGGGCGCCAAAGTCAACTACCCGATGATCGGCGATCCCGAGCTTAAAATTGCCAAGCTGTATGGCATGTTGCCGGCGGAAAGCGGAAATACCTCCGAGGGACGCACTGCGGCGGACAATGCCACCGTGCGCACCGTATTTGTCGTCGGCCCGGACAAGAAGATTAAACTGCAGCTGAGCTATCCTATGAGCACTGGCCGCAACTTTGATGAAATACTTCGCGTTATCGACTCGATGCAACTCACGGCCAAACACAAAGTTGCCACTCCGGTGAACTGGAAGCAGGGCGACGACGTGATCATCTTGCCTTCAGTGTCGAACGACGAGGCGCAACAGAAATATCCCGGAGGCTGGAAGTCACCGAAGCCCTATCTCAGGATCGTGCCCCAACCGAAATAGCCGCGGAGCCCCCCCTGACCTTGCGAAAGGGTGGGCGGCTGCGGGGGGGCGATGCACAATCCGCGCTTAGTTGGGGACACAGGATATCGTGCTTATGGCGCTTTACGGATACGCCCGTTGGAGACTATCCTTCGCAGGTCAAGGTAGCCCACCTTGACGGTGGCGGGTGGCCGATGTCTGAGAAGGACGCCGGGGTACGAAAAGTTGTGACAGAGCTGCGTCCCCACGCAATCTGGGAGGTTGTTCGGTGGGGTGTCCCCATCCTAGGGTCCGCGATGATTGCGGCCTTCGGCGCAACTTGGCGGGAAGCGGTCCACGTACCTGTTTGGCGGTTGTTCGGCGCGTTATTCCTGGCGTCGTTCGTAGTCTTCGCTGCTTTGCTCTATCTGGCGCGAAGAGCCGAGCCTTGGACACGGCATTCTCAGCTGGTCAATCTTTGCTTCCAGCATAGAACGAATAACAACGAACTGTTCAGATCAGCATTCAGAGGTAGCGGGGACGTATACCTTCTCACAATTAAATCACGCAACGTACTCTCTGTGATCGACAAGCTCTTGGAGGATTTACCAGCCAGCGTCCAGCTCAATGTCCTAACGTGGGATCCGGGCTCACCCAAAGACAAGTCAAACGCTGGTATTAGGGCTCTGCACCGGCTTACTCGGGACGCTCCAGAGGACCCGGAAGGCTTCACTAGCGAAGTACTTGCTGCGCCGGAGGGATGGACCAGACGTGCCAAGAGTAGGCCGAACATTGAGGTTAGGCTCTACGAGTCCGCGCCAACTATGGAAGGTGTGTTGGTCAAGGACAAGTGGGTTGTGGTAGAGGTTATGCCATTTGGAGTCCCAACGGCGGACCGCCCTGGCTTGGTGCTTAACGCGGACAAGGAACCGGAGTCTTTTGCAATCTTCCAAAAAGCATTTATCGACCTCTGGAGGAACTCGAAGAAGATTTAGACACTCGTGTGAAGGCTTGCCCGTCACCTTTGAGAAATTGGGCGAATACGCGTCAACTCCTTGCCTGGAAGCGCATGTGGTCCGGTGATCATCCCGGTCTTCAAAACCGGCGGGCGGCAGGCAATCCTGTCACCGGTGCGTTCGACTCGCACACGCTTCCGCCATTCCTCCGCAGAGGACTGCTGCGACGGACGGCTCGGCGATACATGTGCTCTAAGGTTGTCGCTCTGATTTATACTGGGTGCCGTTTTTGAGTCGATCGGGAGTATTCACATGGCAGTTCTGCGAAGATTTCGTCCGCTCAGTGTTCTGGCGATAGTGGTTTGTTTAGCCGTGCCGTTTGCGCTGGCGGGGGGTGACTTCTGGGTTAAAAAACCTTACCAGCAGTGGTCCGCGGAAGAGACGCGACGCATCACGGAAGAGTCGCCCTGGGCCACGACCCTTACGCTGGGCTCCGTTCAGACCGCCGTCACCAGTGGTGACGCACCGAGCAACCGAGGTTACCGGGGCGAGATGGAAACCGACCCAAGCATTTCCTATAACCTGCAGTTTCGTTCGGCCCAGCCAATTCGAGAGGCCCAGGTGCGCTCCGCGGAACTGAACGGGAAATACGACGCGATGAGCGCGGATAAGAAATCGGCCATCGACGCCAATGCGGCCAAATTTCTCGCCGTCACCTTCCCCGATCGCGTCATCGTTTCCGTGACGTTTCACACTAACGTGCAAGACTACGAGAGCCAGTTGCGCAGCTATTGGGAGCGCCAGAGCGTACCGACTCTCAGTATGACAACGTTTCTGGATGCCGGCAAAGAGAGGTTGAGCTTGCTGAACTACAGTTTCAAAGACGATACCTTTCAGTTCACTTTCCCCAGGCCGAAACAGGTCAACCCAAACGAAAAGATCGGCGTGGAATTTGTCCACCCTAAGATTCAACTCATCGGGCAGCAGCGAATACTCCAGGAGTTCAACTTAAAAAAAATGCTGGTGAACGGGGAACCTTCGTTCTAGCGTTCCAGCGATTTCGTCCAGGCCTCGACTGCCTAATAGACTGCGTTGCGGCGCTGGCGCTCAGCAGGCAAACCCGGAAAGACCTCTCATGAAAATCGCCAACGACGTTACCGAGATTATCGGCCGCACTCCACTGGTGCGGCTGAACAAAGTTACCGAGGGCTGCGTAGCCGACGTGGTCGCCAAGCTTGAGAGCCAGAACCCTGTGGGCAGCGTCAAGGACCGCATCGGCGTCAGCATGATCAGCGCAGCGGAGAGTGCGGGCAAGATTCATCCGGGGAAGACGGTTCTGATCGAGCCTACGAGCGGCAACACAGGAATCGGATTGGCTTTCGTGGCGGCTGTTAAAGGATACAAGCTGATCCTCACCATGCCGGAGACCATGAGCCTGGAGCGGCGGGTGCTGCTGCTCGCGTTCGGTGCGGAGATCGTGCTTACTCCGGGACCAAAAGGAATGAAGGGCGCAGTCGCCAAAGCGGAAGAGCTGCTGGCGAATACTCCCAACGGCTACATGCTCCAGCAGTTCGACAATCCCGCCAACCCCAAGATTCATTTCGAAACCACAGGGCCCGAGATTTGGAATGACACGGACGGGCGGGTGGACATCTTAGTCTCCGGCGTCGGCACCGGTGGAACTATCACCGGCGTCAGCGAGTACATCAAGCCTAAGAAGCCATCCTTTAAGGCGATTGCCGTCGAGCCGGCAGATAGTCCGGTGCTCTCGGGCGGAAAGCCTTCGCCCCACAAAATCCAGGGAATCGGCGCAGGTTTTGTTCCCAGCATCCTGCGCCGCGACTACGTCGACGAAGTCATCACGGTCACCAACGACGATGCGATCAAGATGGCACGGCGCCTTCCTCTTGAGGAGGGTCTCTTTGTCGGGATTTCTTCCGGCGCCGCGGTGACGGCTGCTCTCCAGGTAGCGCGCCGTCAGGAAAATTCCGGCAAACTGATCGTAGTGGTTCTACCCTCCTTCGGCGAACGCTACCTGAGTACTGTGCTCTTCGAGGAGCTGCGCAACCGGGCCCAGCAGATTCCTACGTCTCCGCTTCCTGCGTGAGGCCGGCGGGAATTGCGGCGGACGCACCGCGGGACGGCCTTCTCCAGCGGTCTTCTGCGAAACCCACCGAGTGGAAATGCCTGTGGAAATCTTTCCATCCGCAGCCGAATTTTCGGCATTCTCGCAAAAGACGCGGGGTGTATGATGATTTTCCAGCCAATGGTCGAAGTGCAGACGGAGGAGTGTGGCGTCAGCCGCGGTGTTTCGGTTGCCGTCAGTGCTCTCTAACCATCAGGGAGAAAAATGAGAAGGAACCAGCAGCGCTTGCTACTGTGGTTGGGTGTCTCAATTCTCGGAGTGCTGGCTTTTTCGGCGACATCGGCGGGGCAGGCCTCCGCTGACCGCATTGCATCGACTCCCGGAATCACCGACTGGAGCAACCACCACGTCATCTTCTCCAAGCCTGCCACGGCGGAGCAGTTGAAACGCGTGCAGCAGGATCCTCGCTATTGGCAGCAGCGGTACCGCCAGTCGCCGGCTAAGTTGCCTGAGGCGCAGGCGGATTCGCTGGCGCCTGAGTTGCGGCTCGGGGCAAACACTTCGTTGTTCGGGATTGATGAGATGAAAGGGGACTGGTCGCTGGACTTGGGCGACAACGCGACGGTCGGCGCTGGAAAATACCCGGCAAAGTACTCGTTTTCACTCACCAAGGCCAACTGTGCCAGCGATTTCGTCGTTTACCCCACAGGCCTTTTCGGGGATGCGCAGGCGAGCATTGTGGCGTACAACAATCTTTATACCGGCTGCGGGGGAACGGTACCGAGCGTGTACTGGGCGTACAACACCGGCGCTGCGGTCGTAACTTCTCCAGTGTTCTCACGCGACGGTTCCCAGATCGCCTTTGTGGAGAAACTCTCTTCGGGGCATGGTGCCTTGCTGCTGGTGAAATGGCAGGCCTCGGACCTTGAGAGCATCACAATGCCGTTGACCCTGGTAGGTGTGCCCAAGACTTTGTACCCGACCTGCCCGCTCCCCTGCAAGACCGCCTTCTTTTTCGATCATGCTGGGGTGTATGCCAGCGACACCAACTCCTCTGTCTTCTACGATTACACCAATGACATCGCCTATGTGGGAGACGACGCCGGCTACCTGCATAAGTACACTCCATTCTTCAAAGGCATTCCCGCGGAATGGACGACGGATGGATGGCCGGTTAAGGTGAACCCAAGCGGCGCCACTGCTCTCACTAGCCCGGTTCACGATTACACGTCGGATAATATATTCGTGGCGGACCTTGGCGGCTACTTATATCAAATCAACGCTACCGGCCCTGCCGTCGTTACTCAGTCCACACAGTTGGATGTCTCCGAGTCGATGGATGGTGGCCCCGGCATTGTGGAAGGCCCGATTGTCGATTCGACCTCTGAACTTGTCTATGTATTCGCGCCGAGCGACGGCAGCGGGCTTTGCGCTGGCACTGCTGACTGCGCCGGGGTTTACCAGTTGCCGGTCAATTTCGCTGCCGGCGCCTTTGGGTCGGAGGCGACGGTTGGTAATAGCACCTTTGAAGGAGCATCTGCGCCGAATCCGCTGTACATTGGCGCTTTTGACAACGCCTACGAAAACTCCGTGAACGCCACCGGTAACCTATACGTCTGCGGAAACGTCGGCGGGGCTCCCACGCTGTACCAGGTACCGGTTACCGCCGGAGTTCTCGCGGGGTCTGGAAACTCGGTTGCGCTGCTCACGGCGACCGCTGACAGTCCGGCGTGTTCTCCCACAACTGATGTTTACAACCCGAATGTCGGCGGTGGATCGGAGTGGGCCTTCGCCAGCGTGCAAAATGACGGCGTGAATTCAGGGTGTGCTGGCGGCGGCTGCCTGTTCAATTTTGAGGATGCGGCCTGGCAGCCCCACACGGCATACGTGGTGGGGCAGCAGGTTCTTGCCGTCGCAGCCCATCGCAAACTGTACACCCAGGTCGTCATTCAGGCCGGGACCTCGGGAGCAACGCCGCCGGCTTGGACCAGTACGGCCGGGGCCATCATACTGAACGATGGGACTGTTCACTGGATCAACCAGGGGGCACCTTCAGCCACTTCGCTGGCGGCCTGGATGGCGGGACAGACTTTCGCCATTGCAGATCCCCATATTATCGACAGCAACGGCAATGTCGAGGTTGTGACCACACCCGGCACAACCGGGATGATGACGCCAGTGTGGAGCACGACTCCAGGCGCGACGACACACGACGGCACCGTGACATGGACCAACGCCGGCCTGTTCGGCTCCTTTGTGTACCCAGCGGCCGGAGGTACGAGCGGCCTGATCATCGACAATACCGTCGGAACGCTGGCGGGTGCTTCTCAGGTATACTTTTCCACTCTGAGCAACCAGACTTGTGGAACGTCGCCGACGCCGGGCGGGTGTGCGGTACAGGCGTCGCAGTCGGAATTAAAGTAGCGCAGCTTTACAGCAGCGAGGGACAATCATTTTATGGCCATCAACCAATCATCCAGTCAGGAGCCGCGTCCTGCGGCCATCGAAAAGAAGCCTTACGAGAAGCCAGGTTTTCGCTACGAGCAGGTCTTTGTGACCTCGGCTCTTTCCTGCTCAAAGACCGGAACGGAAGGCACGTGCCCGAGTCCGTCGAAGGTCTCATGAATTCGGGAGAGGCCCACGCATTGAAGTGCGAACTCGCGTGCGAGGTATTGTGCTCGTCGGGGAAACTGAGATTGCGTGTGACAGGCTGGAGCATGCTTCCAACCGTTTGGCCGGGAGACACTCTTGTAGTCGAGCGCGTCGGCCACGATGAAGTGCGCATCGGAGAAATCGTGCTGGTCGGACGAAACGACGGGTTGTGCGCGCATCGAGTCATCTTTAGGCCCGAAGCTTCGGGGACTGCGTGTTGCATCACGCAGGGGGATGCCATGCCGGCGACCGATCAACCGGTGCTTAAGAGTGAGTTGCTGGGCCGCGTTGCTTATTTGATACGGGCAGGAAAGCCGGTCGCAGTGCGCGTGAAGTTGAGCGTGCTTGAAAGTCTGATCGCAAAAGTCGTTCGGCGTTCCTTTACCGCGGCGCGCGTCCTCGTCTATCTGCATCGCTTGCTGAATACTCCGGAGAAATCGTCTCCAGAGAAATCGAGTCTGAAGGAATCGGTTCTTCCGTGCCAGGGCTAGCCCTACAAGTCGAACGCTACAGCGTGGTCATTACGATCGGCGCTGTCTCCGTCAAGGTGAACACGGCTGACCCGAATTTTCTTGCGATGCTGGAAGACCGCTACGCCGGCTTCGTGAACCCTGGCTTCGTGAATTCGGAAGCGCGAGCCGAATTCGAGTTCGACGTGGACCTAGTTCCCCGCTCGACCGCAGATCCGGACGTGGACGTGAGCGTTAAATACCGCGCTGGTCGCTGGTTCATGGAGCGCGGCGACTTCCGCGCTGAGTGGGATCCTGCCGCGCGCCGCGGCTGGATTCGTCAGACGGCGAACCCGTACTCGATCGACGCCGTTCTGCGCATCGTGCATACGCTGGTGCTGGCGAAACAGGGTGGATTTCTTCTACACTCCGCCAGCGCCATCCGCAACGGAAAGGCCTTTCTGTTTGCCGGAGTTTCGGGAGCCGGGAAGACGACGATTTCGCGGCTCGCACCGCCCGATGCGACCCTGCTCACCGATGAGATTTCATACGTTCGAAAACTGGATGACGGTTATGTTGCCTACGGCACGCCCTTCACCGGCGAACTGGCGAAGCTGGGCGAGAATACGTCAGCGCGAGTGGCCGCGCTTTATTTGCTGGCGAAGGGTGAGAATCGCATCGAGCCCGTGGCCGCGCCGGATGCCGGACGCGAGCTTCTGGCGAATATGTTGTTTTTTGCCGAGGATCAGGAAATGGTTCATCGCGCATTCCAGGCCGCGTGCGACTTCGTTCATCGCGTGCCGGTTTACAGGCTCACTTTCGTGCCGGATGCGCGCGTTTGGGAAATGATCGGATAGTCGGGTTTGAATCGAAGGTTTGAAAATTATGAGCAGGAAACTTTATCTTGCGCGCAGTCCGCGCATCGCAGCTCGCAAGCTGGGAGAAGAAATGCTGGTGATGTCGGGCCACGACTCGACGCTGTTCACGCTGAACCCGACCGCGACCATTCTCTGGCAGGCCGCCGACGGAGTCACGCCGCTCGATGAAATCGTCGAGCGCCGCATCTGCTCTGAGTTTAAAGTAGGACCGCAAGAAGCGATCCAGGATGCCGAAATGCTGGCCAAGGATCTGGCCAGCCACGGCATTTTGCTGATCTCAGAGGAGCCGATCTCGAGCGCCTCGGTGCGGGAGAGGCAGCAACAATGAGTGCGTTGCTACAGGAGATGAGTGACCGGGCGCTGCGGCTGGGCGTGCCCTTCAGCGCGCAACTCGATCTCACCTACCGCTGCAACGAGCAGTGCGTTCACTGCTATCTCGATCACGACGATCACGGTGAGATGACCACCGCCGAAATTAAGCGCTTGCTCGGCGAGATGGCCGAGGCCGGCGTCTTTATTCTTACCCTCAGCGGCGGCGAGATTTTTCTACGCAAAGATTTTTTCGAGATTCTTGAATGTGCCCGCTCTCTAACTTTCTGCATCAAGCTCAAGACGAATGCCGTCTTGATCCGCGAAGCGCAGGCGGCGCGCCTTCGCGATCTCGGAGTGGAGTCCGTTCAGATCAGCATTTATTCGCATCGGCCAGAGGTGCACGACGCGATCACAAAAGTTCCCGGTTCGCTGCGGCGCTCGATCAATGCCATCCGCTTTCTCAAGGCGCAGGGCCTGAAAGTCATCATCGCGAATGTGCTGATGACCGAAAACATGCATGACTATCAGGATGTCCGGGCTCTTGCCGATGAGCTGGGCGTCAGTTGCACGCTGGATCCGACGGTCACGCCAATGATGGATGGCGACCGTTCCATTCTGGAGTTAAGCGCGGGCGAGTCCGCTCTGCGCCGGTTATTTCGCGATGAAGGGCTGGTCGGCAACGCCGATGAGTTCTGCGCACCGCCGCCCACGCCCGATGAAAACAGCATGGAGTCGCTGCCTTGCAGTGCCGGCCACACCGCCTGCTACGTTTCTCCCTACGGCGAATTTTATCCCTGCGTGCAATTTCCCTTGTCTTGCGGCAACGTGCGGCAGCAGCGGTTCATCGACATCTGGCGCGACTCCGCGCAACTAAAGGAAGTGCGCTCCATCCGCCTGCGCGATCTTTCAAGTTGCTCGCAGTGCGCGCATGGCTCGACCTGCACCCGCTGCCCCGGCCTGGCTTTCCTGGAAGGAAATATGCGCGGCCCCTCCACCGCGGACTGCGAAAAATCTTTTGCCCGCACCGGCATCCCTTCTGCCAATTTGCTGGCGAAAAAGGATAAAGCTTCGCCGCCCCGCCTGGTGCAGATTCAGCTCGTGCCGGCGATCACAGGCGGCAGGCTTTCCGGCAACGTTTCCTCCGCGGTTGCCTAAGTCTCTAAGCTGGCCTTCGCCACGGTGCCCCTTTCAAAGCGAGTTCCGGGAACCCCAACGTTGCCCCGGTGCGTATATACTTTCGTTCGTCAATCGACTGCGAGGCGACTCATGGGTTCATGCAAGACGAAGTATTTCGGGTGGATGGTGCTTTACTTGTGTCTGATCACAGGCCGCTCTTTGGGTCAGCAGGCGCCCACTCCCGGTATTCAGCCCCTTACCGCGATGCCGTCTGTGGTTCAAGTTCCACCGGAAGCTCAGCCTTCGCCGAATTTCGACGCCGAGGCCGCCACCAACGCGTACCTGGCGCAGATTCCTGCCGAGGCCAGAGCGCGGTCGGACGCTTATTTCGAAGGCGGCTATTGGATGATCCTGTGGGATTTTCTTTACGGCGCCATCGTTCTTCTTATCGTGCTGAATCTGGGATGGTCGGCCGGCATGCGCAATCTCGCCGAACGCGTCACGCGCTTCAAGCCTGTGCATACCATCGTCTATTGGGCGCAGTATTTGCTTCTTACTACAATCCTGGAGTTTCCACTCACGGTTTATGAGGGGTACATTCGTGAACATAAATACGGCCTGGCGACCCAGACGTTCGGCCCGTGGATGGGTGATCAGCTAAAGGGTTTCGGTGTTAGTCTCGTGCTCGGCGGGATTCTGGTGGTCCTGCTTTTCGGCATAGTTCGGCGTCTGCCGCGCACGTGGTGGATTTGGGGCTCGGTTGTGACCATTTGCTTCACGATCGTCGTTGTCCTTATTGCACCCGTCTACATTATTCCCATCTTCAACAAAGTGAATCGGCTGGACGATCCAAAGGTTACGCAGCCCATCCTGAGCTTAGCCCGCGCCAACGGAATTCCCGCACACGATGTATTTGAGATCGATGCGTCTCGCCAGACCACACGCATGAGCGCCAACGTGAGCGGTTTCGGCAGCACCATGCGCATCACCCTCAACGACAACCTGCTGCGCCGCGGTTCGCCGGAAGAGATTCAGGCTGTTATGGGCCACGAAATGGGCCATTACGTCCTGCACCACATTTACAAGGACACTCTTTTCATCAGCGCCGTCATCGTAGTTTCGTTCTCGCTGTTGCAGTGGTCCCTGAACTGGTCGCTGCAGCGCTGGGGAGGGAAATGGGGAATTCGGGGCGTTGGCGACATCGCGGTGCTGCCTCTGGTGCTCTTGATCATTTCGATCCTCGGGTTTGTTCTAACCCCGATCATGAACACGCAAACTCGCACCGAGGAGGGCGAAGCCGATATGTATGGATTGAATGCCAGCCGCCAGCCCGATGGCTTCGCCCAGGCAGCGATTCATCTCGGGGAATATCGCAAGATGAATCCGGGACCGATAGAGGAGTGGATCTTCTTCGACCACCCAAGCGGACGCAACCGGATCTATGCAGCAATGCGCTGGAAAGCTGAAAACTTGCCTCTGATGCGTTGGCAGACGAGCCACGAAGCGGCGGCCACGGTTCCGGCTGCAGAGGGGAAATAGAGGAAAGCCCGGCCGGTCATTTTCTTACGACTGCGCGCAAACGGAGAATTGCGCGGCGCCAATCATTTTTTCGTCTTCCTTCAAACCTCTGGGGCATGCGAAATTAGTAGCATGCCTCTCGTGGTGCGTCCTTCAAGAATTCACGCCGTCGGGGTCTTTACCACGACGCCGGTACGCAAAGGTGTTCGCCTGGTCGAATATGTCGGCCCACGGCTCACCCCGGAAGAGGCCGACCGGCTGTACGATGACGCGCCGCGCACCTACCTATACGGTTTGGAAGATGGCAAGACAATCATCGACGGCGAGGGGCTGGGCGCGTATCTAAATCATTCGTGCGATCCCAACTGTGAGATCGATGAGATTAAGAACCGAGTGTGGATCTTTGCCCTCCGCGACATTGCCGCCGGCGAAGAATTGCTTTGGGACTATAACCTGTACGACGATGATGACCCTGCCCCTTGCCATTGCGGCTCGCCCAAGTGCCGCGGCACGATGTACTCCCGCGAATGGATGGCCAAGCTGAGACGCAAGGCTCGCAGAAAAGAAACATCAACGCACGCACAGCGGAAGCCCGGGAGCAACGGCCGGAATTAAGGCTTCTCCGGCGCCTTCCCGCGCTCCCGCCAGCCCTCGATAATCAGATACAGCACTGGGATGAAGAAGAGATTAAGAATTGTCGACATGATCATGCCGCCGAATACGGTTGTGCCCACCGAGTGACGGCCGTTCTCGCCCGCGCCGGTGGCGAATACCAGCGGTACGACTCCAAGAATGAACGCCAGCGAGGTCATCAGAATCGGCCGCAGACGAATCGCTGCCGCTTGTATCGCAGCTTCCAACAGCGGCACGCCGCGCTCACGCAACTGCTCGGAGAATTCCACGATAAGAATTGCGTTCTTGCTGGAGAGCCCGACCAGCATCACCAGCCCCACCTGGCAGAAGACGTCGTTCTGTAAACCCCGGATCCACTGCGCTCCCAGCGCCCCAAGCAGCGCCATCGGTACGGCGAGCAACACGATGAAAGGCAAAACGAAGCTTTCATACTGCGCGGAAAGGGTGAGGTACACGACCACTGTGCCCAGTCCAAACAAGATTAAAGATGTTCCTCCCGCTTGTAGTTCCTCGAGTGACAGTCCCGTCCAGCTGTAAGAAAAGCCCTGCGGCATTTTATTCGCCAGTTCGTCCATGGCGACGATCGCCTGGCCGGAGCTGTAGCCGGGGGCGGCCGAGCCGTCGATCTCCGCCGACCGGAACAGATTGTAATGGCTGATTACCTGCGGCGTTGTAGTCTGCGTAATGCTGATCAGATTATCCAACGGCACCATCGCCCCGCCGTCAGAACGAACATAGAACTGCTTCATGTCTTGCGCTTCGGAACGGAATTGCTTATCAGCCTGTATGTAGACGCGATAGGAACGGTTGTTGAAGTCAAAATCATTTACGTAAGACGATCCCATGTAAACGCCCAGCGTATCTGTGATCTGCGAGAGCGGTACATGCAGGCTCTTCGCCTTCTCGCGGTCGATGGTGACAAGGTACTGCGGATCATTCGCTGTAAATGGTGTATACAAGCCGACGAGATCCTTGCGCGTGCCGGCCTGGCGGATCATGTCATGAGCCACGGCCGAGAGTTCCTCAAGTTTATGCGCGGCCTGGTCCTGCACCACGAACTGAAATCCGCCGAAATTTCCCAAGCCCTGGACCGCAGGAGGAAGCGTAGCAAACACGATCGCGCCCGAGATTCCAAACAACCGCGGGCGAACCCGGTTTAGAATTGCCGTTGCTGAGTGCTCCTCACCCTTGCGCTGCGAGTAGGGCTTCAGAGGAACGAAGATGAGTCCCTGGTTTGACGCGCTGCCGGAAAAACTGAAACCGGCAATCGAGAAGGTTCCCTCCGCCTCCGAGACATCACTCAGCATGTCCGAAACCTGCTTCCCAATCGCCTTCGTATATTCGAGCGAAGCCCCCGAGGGCGCCTGCACAACAACGATGAAGTAGCCCTGATCTTCATCGGGAACGAAGCCTCTGGGAACGTGTTGCAGCAGCAGATAAGTAGCGCCCAGGCCGGCGAAAAACAGCACCACCATCGCGAGCTTGTAGCGCAGCACATGATGCAGCAGAGCGCGGTAGCCGCGGGTGAGGACAACGATCGCGTCGTCAAACTTCTGCAGCCACCACCACTTTTTCCGGTGGGGGCCGCTCAGAAAGATCGCCGCCAACACCGGAGCCAGAGTGAGCGCGTTGAAGGCGGAAATGGCAATGGAAAACGCAATGGTCAGCGCAAACTGGCGAAATAGAATACCTGTCGTCCCGGGGAAGAACGCAACCGGCACAAACACGGCAACCAGCACCAGTGAGGTGGCGATCACGGCGCTGGTAATTTCGGCGGTGGCTGCGGCCGCCGCTTTGTGAGAGTCGTGTTCGCCCTCGGCCATGTGACGCTCGATGTTCTCGATCACGACGATCGCGTCGTCCACCACCAAGCCGGTGGCGAGGGTGATGCCGAACAAGGTCAGCGTATTGATGGAGAAGCCGAGCAACTTTACAAAGATGAAGGTGCCGATAAGGGAAACAGGAGTGGCGATAAAGTGAATCAGGGTCGTCCGCCAGTCTCCGAGAAAGATAAAGATCACCAGGATGACCAGCAGGATCGCCGACCCTACCGTGAAGGCCACGTCGCGAATCGACTCACCCACAGCGTCCGTAGTGTCAAAAGCCACCTTGGCGTGCATCCCCGGAGGAAAGCTCTTCGAAAGCCGGTTCAGCTCAGCGATTGCCAACCGGTCGACATCGAGCGCGTTCGCTGTGGAAAGCTGGGTCACGCCAAGGCCAACCGCATCCTGCCCGTTAAACTGGATGTCCGAGCTATAGTCTTCGGCGCCCAGTTCGGCCCGGCCCACGTCCCGCAAGCGGACGAGGGTTCCGTCGGCGTTGGTCTTGAGAATGATATTGTCGAACTGCTCGGGCTCGCTGAGTCGCCCGACGGCCCGCACGCTGATCTGGTATTGCTGCCCCGTTCTCGCGGGCTGCTGGCCAACCTGGCCGGCCGCGACTTCCACATTTTGTTCCGATAAAGCGTTCACTACATCGGGTGCCGTCAGGCCGCGTCCCGCCAATCGCCCCGGATCCAGCCACAAGCGCATGGAATATTTGCGCTCACCGAAAATGATCACGTCCGCCACGCCCGGAATTCTTTTGAGCGAATCCTTGACGTAAATGTCAAGGTAGTTGCTCATGAAAAGCGTGGAGTATTTGTTGTTGTCGGAAATAACGGCTGCGCCGAAAACGAAGTTCTGCGAGGTCTTCGCAGTCGTGATTCCAACCGTCTTGACGGAAGCGGGCAGGCGTCCCTGGGCTGTGTTGACACGATTCTGGATATCGACTGTGGCCAGGTCGGGATTGCGGGAGATATCAAACGTGACCGTAATGTTGCTCGATCCATCGTTGCCGCTGGTGGAGGTCATATACTTCATGCCCTCCGCGCCATTGATCTGCTGCTCCAGCGGGATGGTGACTGCGCTTTCCACCGTCTGCGCGCTGGCTCCGGTGTAGAAACTCGAGACGCCGACCTGCGGCGGCGCCAGATCAGGAAACTGCGAGATCGGCAGGGTTGGAATCACCGCGGTACCCGCCAGAAGAATCAGCAGGGCGCAGACCGTCGCAAATACAGGACGCTGGATAAAGAAGTTAACGAACATAGGAATTAAGGTCTTCGGGCCCCAGCATTCGGCTCAAGCAATTAGCTGCCGGCGATTTCGCAATTAGCAGCCAAATTAGCGTTCGCCGTCAGAATTCTGAATCCACAGTGACACACTCGCGTTGCTGATTGCCAACTGCTAATTGCTTTGAGATTGATGCTTGAGCCTTAACTTTGCGGAATCACCGGTGCCCCATCGATCAGAAACTGAGTTCCGGAGATGATTACTTTGTCGCCGGGATTGAGGCCCCCCTGGACTTCGTAATCGTTTCCCACTGTTTGCCCAATCTGCAGCGGCTTCTGCCGCGCTACGTATTTGCCGCCATTCTCGGGTTCCGCCACAAAGGCGAAGTACTGCCCCGCGAGCCGCGATACGGCAAGAATGGGAACCTCCGGGTTCTGGTGCGTTCCCCACACGATGCGCGCACGGATGAATTCCGATTGCCGCAGCGCATCGTTGCTGTTGGCGATGCGAGCCTTTATCAGCACCGTTTGCGTAGTGTTGTCCACCTGCGGCGAGATAAAGCTGATGCGGCTGTTGCCGATCACCTTGCCGTCGCTATCCAGGATCTGCACCGGCAGGTTCATCTTGAGCTGCGCGGAGTGCTCGATTGGCACGTATACATAAACTTCGAGACTGCCGGGCTTGTCCACGGTAGTCAGTTGCGTCGAGGTGGTGACCCGGTCGCCCACGCGCACGGGAATGTCCCCCACAATTCCGCTCCATGGAGCTACGACTCTGTAGTAATGCAGTTGCACTTGCTGCTCGCTCACCTGCGCATCCAGCGATTCCATCTGCGCCTGGGCCGCGTCCAGCGCGGACTTGGCCTGGTCGAGATCCTGCTTGCTCACTACTCCCGCGGCATAAAGGCCCTGAGAGCGCACATATTGCTGCTTGGCGTAACTCAGGTTTGCCTCCTGCGCCGCCCGCGAACTCTCCTGGCTCTTGACCGTGGCCTGCTGCTTCAGCGGATCGATTTCCATCAGCGCCGCACTGGCGCTGACTGCATCGCCCGAGTGGACGAATATCTTCGTTACCTGGCCCTCGACCTGCGGCATGATGACAGCTGACTCGCGCGACTTCAGCGTGGCCACATATTCGGTGGCATCGTTCACCGCAGTCGCCTTAGCCACCTCAACCTTCACCGGCATGGCCGGGAATCCGCCAGCCTGAGCATTCTGCGCGGCGTTACTCGAACAACCCAGCATCGCGCCAAGGGCAAGCAAGAGAAAGCTCTGGGTCAGATACAGGAGACGTCTTTTGCACATGAGTTTTAGCTCAAATCACTGTTATGTTGGTGACGAATATTAGCACTTTCACTTGAGAGCCGGAGGTCGCTGCATCGCTCTAAACCGCATTAGGCAGAAGCCCGACGCCCCAGCGCTAGGTATTGGTTACAAGATTCCCGCCGTGTCCATTGGGTCGCAAAATAAATCGCAGGCGAAGGTGAAGAAATAGGGAAAAGTAATCTTCGCGCCAGACCGAGCTCACGGCCCGGCCCGCGTTCGCGTCTTGGCCCTCCGTTGTTTCACTCTGCTACATTGTTTTCGCTATGGAAAAAAGCTTCGCTATGGAAAAAACTGCTATCCACCCCACTCGTAGCTTTGCCAGCGACAACAACGCCGGGGTGCATCCTGAAATTCTTGCGGCCATTGCCCGGGCCAATCAGGGTCACGTCGTGGCCTATGGCGACGATCCTTATACGCATTCGGCGATCAGGAAATTCGAAGAGCACTTCGGACCGGACATTGCAGTTTTTTTCACATTCAACGGCACCGGAGCGAATGTTCTGAGCCTGCAAGCCCTTACCCGGTCCTTTCATTCCGTGCTGTGCAGCGATTATGCCCACATTTATGTCGACGAATGCGGCGCGCCCGAGAAACATACGGGCTGCAAGCTGATCCCGCTGCCTCACCAGGATGGCAAAATCACGCTGGATTCCGTTCGCCACGCCTACCACGGCATCGGCGATCAACACCACTCTCAGCCCAGAGTCATTTCGATTACCCAGTCCACCGAAATGGGTACGGTCTACCATCCGGAGGAGATTCGATCGCTGGCCCGCTTCGCCCACGAGCATGGCATGTTCCTGCACGTGGACGGGGCTCGCCTTGCCAACGCCGCCGCCGCGCTCGGTCAAACCCTCCGCCAGGCCACGCGCGATCTGGGCGTGGATGTGCTTTCGTTTGGAGGTACGAAGAACGGAATCCTGGGTGGCGAAGCTGTGGTTTTCTTTCAACCCGAACTTGGCCAGGACTTCCTCTTTCTGCGCAAGCAAGCCATGCAGCTAGCCTCGAAAATGCGCTTCATCGCGGCGCAATTCGAGGCTCTACTCACCGACGATCTCTGGCGCCGCAGCGCCGAACACGCCAACCGCATGGCGCGCCTATTGGAAAAAGAAGTCAGCCGCATTCCGGGAGTCAAAATTGTATGGAAAGTGGAGGCCAATGGGGTTTTTGCCCAGATCCCGCGCCCTGCGATCGAAAGAATCAAGAAACATTACTTCTTCTACATGTGGATCGAGGAAGAATCCATCGTGCGCTGGATGTGCTCGTTCGATACCACGGAAGAGGATATCCGCAGGTTTGTGGAAGTGGTCGCCGAGGCGGTGAAGGGGTGACGGAGGTTACTCGGGCCAGCTCTCAATCGGTTGCTTTTTACGCCACCTTTGACTAAATTTACCTTTCCCCGTTGCGCGCGCGTTTTGCTCGACAGTTCGGTCTCAGGAGTCTTCATGAGTGCGAAGTGGTTCAGCATTTTAGCTTTGATCGCCGCCGCGACATTCTTCTTAAGTCTTTCTAGCTGCGGATTCAATCAGCATTTGGTATCGATTTCGATTGCGCCCTCAAACTTCACTTTCGGGTCGGTCGACACCAACCTCTTCGTGGATTTCTCCGCGACCGGAACCTACGAGCATCCGCCGAAGACGATAGACATCACGAATATAGTGACCTGGGGGACGGACGCACCCCAAGTGGCCCAGTTCACCAGCCCGGGAGTGCTTAGTCCAAACGCCAACTGCGGAACCGCCAGTATTTCTGCTTCGTTCTACGACAGCCCCAATCTTGTGTCCAGCAACTCCGCCACTATCACCGTCGACGGACCCGCGAGCGACGGCTGCACACCAGCTGGTCCGCAACCAATTCTTACCCTCGACTTTGCCGGCAACGGTAGCGGAACCGTCACCGGCGCCCTCAGTTGCTCAACTCCATCGTCGTGCAACGAGCAGTTCACTACGGGGTCCATGGTTGTGCTGACCGCTACTGCCAACAGCGGTTCGACTTTCGGGGGCTGGAGTGGATGCACCTCAACCAGTGGGGCTAATAGCTCCGTCTGTAGCGTCCTCCTCGAAATCAACACTACGGTGACGGCTACCTTTACTAGTCCTTAAACGAGGGCCGGAACCGGGGCTGCGGGACTCACTCACCCTCACCCAGCAACTTGCCCAACGTAGGTTTGTGCTTTTCCGCCTTCTTGTTCTTGTGAGGCACGACTTTCCCGGACGGAGGCGCGCCCATGCGCTCCCGTGCCAGCTCCTTCACAGCCTGCACTGCGCGAAACCGCTTTGCTTTCTTCTTGCGCGCCATGGGGTTTATGTTGCCATAGCTTAGAGCGCTGCGAACATGCAATAATCGTGTTTCATGGAAGAACGTGACTTTTTTGACGAACGTACCGAAAAGAAAGTAGCAACCTTAAATTGTCCCCACTGCCACCAGCCCGCCGAATACGAAGTTACCTGGGTGGTGCGCACCAAGAAGCGCCAGCTTGCCGGACGCGCCGACGAGCGTGACCGCGCCCGCTTTGCCAAAGCCCGGTCCTACATGCTGCGCAAAGACGACTTGATGGGTTGCAAGAACATGCGCTGTCGCAAGCGCTTCGAAATCTCAGGAGTGCAATCGGTGGTTTTCACGGAATGACTTGGAGCGTCTGCTCACCAAGCCGTTGGCATTTAGCAATTAGCATTCCCCCCTGTAAAAGCGGGGATGGTGCCGCTCCTGCCTTTTTCTTCTTTCTCACTCAGCCCGCGAGTTGGCTAAATGCCAAGTGCTAATTGCCAATTGCTCATTTATACTGTCGAGTTTCCCCGTTGCTCTCGGAAGCCACTGGGCGAGGAGTGCTGTTTTGAAAATCCTGGTTTGCATGAAGCAGGTGCCGCAGAAAGATGCACCGCTCAAGCTCAACGAAACCGCGGCCTGGGTCCGGGAAGACGTCTCGTATGAAGTGAACGAGCCCGACGCCTTCGCGCTGGAAGAGGCGCTGCGCCAGAAGGAAAAGCATACGGGGGAAGTGGTAGTCATCACCTCCGGCCCGGCCCGTTCGCAGCAGGTGTTGCGCGAAGCTCTGGCGAAGGGCGCGGACCGCGCCATCCACCTCGAAGACAACGCCTTCGTTGGTCTCGACGCCTTCAACACGGCGAAAGCTATTGCCGCCGCCATCAAAGACGAAAAATTCGATCTGATCTTCACCGGCCTGCAATCAGACGACTACGGCTACGCTCAGACTGGCGTAATTCTGGCCGAGCTGCTGGGCTGGCCGCACGCCACCATCATCATGCACCTCGAAAAAAAAGATGCCGGCATCCGGGTGAAGCGCGAACTCGAAGCTGGATTCTTTCAGTTTGTCGATATGCCACTGCCCGCCGTGCTCACGATTCAATCCGGCATCAACAAGCTGCGCTATGCCACACTCATCGGAATCAAGCAGGCGAAGAACAAACCGGTGCGTAAAGTGAGTCTGGCGGAAGTGCAGTCCGCAATCGGCGAGAACCTGCAGAAAATCGAACGCCTTTATGTACCGCAGAAAACAAAGAAGACGGAGCGCATCGAAGGAACGCCAGCCGAGATCGCAAAAAAACTGGTAGACAAGCTGCGCAACGAGCTGCGCGTGCTGTAAGTGACGGAGCGGGCCGAGCCGCGTGGGCTGAAGGAGGATCGGACTATTTTCGGCCTAAGGATTTCCTGACATGACCGTTTCGTCCCAATCGCCGTCCTCTCAGAGTTGGAGTGCGGCTGACTATGCGGCCAACGCTCACTTCGTGCCGGCGCTCGGGCAGCCTGTGTTGGATTTGCTTCAGCCTCAGCCCGGTGAACGCATTCTCGATCTGGGTTGCGGAGATGGGATCCTCACTGAGAAACTGGTCGCGCTGGGTGCCAAGGTGGTGGGCATCGACAATTCTACAGACATGATTGCCGCCGCACGCCTGCGCGGGATTGATGCGAGAGAGATGGACGCCAGATCGCTAACGTTTGAGAACGAATTCAACGCGGTCTTTTCCAATGCCGCGCTGCACTGGGTGAAGGACGATCCTGACGCGCCGGTCGCCGGCGCGTTTCGCGCTCTGGTGGCCGGAGGAAGGTTCGTAGGGGAATTAGGTGGCCACGGCTGCGTCGCGGCAATTACCGTCGCGCTGATGGCCACACTTGAACACCGGGGCATCGGAGATGCCGTCTCGTTGATTCCGTGGTACTTTCCGACTGTCGACGAGTACGAAGTCCGTTTGCGGCGGGCCGGGTTTGTGCCGCAAAGCGTGCAATTGCTCCCTCGTCCCACTCCGTTGCCAACCGGAATGCGCGGGTGGTTAGAGACATTCGCCAATCCGTTCTGCGCCGCGCTTGCGCAGAATGAGCGGGACGGTTTTCTCGACGAAGTCACGGCCATGCTTAAACCTGTTCTGTGCGATTCTCAGGGGCGCTGGACCGCAGACTATATGCGTCTTCGCTTTGCAGCGATCAAGGCCTGAGGCGCGGGCGGATCTCGTCGCAAGGCCGGCAACACCGCTGGCAACACTAACGATCAACGGATCTCGGGCGTCGTCCCACAAGGACGGCGCCGGAGAATGCAAGCTTGAGGGATCAAATGGCTGACACAATCCTCGTAGTCGTCGAACAACGCGAAGGCAAACTCAACCGCGTCTCCTGGGAGACCATCGCAGCCGGCCAGGCCCTCGCCGCCGCTACCGGCTGGGTTCTCGAAGCCGCCGTCGTCGGATCCAGTGTCTCCCCCTACGCCGCCGAAATCGCCGCCAAAAAACTCTCGAGAGTCTACACGGTCGAGTCGCCGAAGCTTGAGCCCTACACGCCCGACGCTTTCGGCGCTGCGCTCAAGCAACTCATCACCGCGAAGCAGCCCAAACTTGTCCTGATGCCGCACACCTATCAGGTGCGTGACTTCGTTCCCAAGCTCGCGACCGCCATGGGCCGCGCGGTCATCAGCGACTGCATCGGTTTCAAGCACGAAAACGGCAAGCTGCTCTTCACCCGCCAGATGTTTCAAGGCAAACTCTCCGCCGACGTCGGATTCAACAGTGATTCTCCGTGGTTCGCGACCTTTCAGAACGGAGCCTTCCGCGGCGATCAGGCCGAAGCCGGAGCGAGCGCCGCCCCCGTTGAGACTGTCGCGGCCGAGATCGCCGATGGAGTGGTGCGTACGCAGCCGCAGGAAGTTTTCAAAGAAGTGAAACAGGCTGTCGACCTCACTCAGGCCGAGATCATCGTTTCGGTGGGCCGCGGCATCAAGGAACAGAAGAACATCGAAATGGCCAAGCAACTCGCCGATGCGCTCGGCGGCGAAATCGCCGCCTCGCGCCCCATCTGCGACTCTGGCTGGCTGCCCATGGACCGCCAGGTTGGCTCCTCGGGACAAACCGTCGCGCCGAAACTTTACCTTGCCCTCGGCATCAGCGGCGCTATTCAGCACATCGTGGGCATGAAAGGCGCTCGCGCCATCATTGCCGTGAACAAAGACTCGGAGGCGCCGATCTTCGAGATCGCCGACTACGCAGTCGTTGCGAATCTGTTCGACATCGTGCCGCCTTTGATTGAAGAAGTGAAGAAGGCGAAGGCGGGGAGCTAGTCTTCAAAGCCGTATGTTCAATTCCAACATTGGGCACCCATTCTCTTCAAGTAGCAGCGCCCTTTGCTTCCTTTGTACCAAAAGACCGGCGCATTACTCCAAAGTCGCGGGTCATGAGGAAGCGCCGGAAGAAGCCACGGGCTAATCCCTTCGATGTTCACGAGCATATACTCATAAGTAAATGGCTTACCCCTTCTTTTGAGCACCTGGAAATTCCCGCCGTTTCGCCATGACACGATCTCTCCTACACACATTGGGCGTATTCCAGCCCATAGGGCCTGAAGGTTGGGCAAGCCCTTCTTCGCTAACCACGTCAAGCTGAGCAACAGCGGAACCGAGAACTTTATAAAAACGGCTGGCAGTGCCATGTGCCACCTCACGTTAATTTTAGAAGGCTCCAACCTCTCAGGCCCAGCCGAGACCACCATGTCGCGCACCTTCGTAACCTTGGGAGACCGCCCACCACCTTAGGATATTGGTCATATCTGATGGTTTCGGCTGGGACGAAGGTTTAGAATGTCTTCAATGGATATGGTTATTACAGCTATCTACGAAGAAGTCCCGGAGGAGGAAGGCGGCGGCTACGTTGCGTATGCCGAGGAACTGCCCGGTGCCATCTCTGAAGGCGATACGCTGGAAGAGGCACGTGATAACTTACGGGACGCAATTGAAATTCTGTTGGAGGCGAATCGCGAACTAGCCGGCAGAACTCAAAGGACCAAGAACGTCACCCGTGAAAGGATCGTTGTTTCACTTGGATCGAAGGGTCGACCGGCATAGGTCTCGGCGATTTTTCGCTGCATTCGCAGAGCTTTGCCAATAAATTAACCTCTGATTCCTTGAGCCGAAGTTGCTCAGCGATGTTCCAGCATTCCTTCTCCCACAGGCCCGGACGCATCAAGGGCTGAATTTCGGGAAACAGTGTCGAATATTTGAAGTTCTGGTATTTAAATTCCGCGAGCCTCGAAAATTCTCGCGGGTCAAGCTGCTTCTGAAAACGTCGCACACGCATCTCGATAGTCCTTGGTGCTCGGCGACGGCCCTTACTCTCAAGGTGGGTATGAACAGTGTCGTGTGCGCTTTCGTCGGGCTTTAGTAGCTTCCGCCACACGAGTCGCCAAGAGAAGGCGCTCTGCCTCCTCGACATTTCCTTTCATCCCTGAGACGCGACTCGAGTGACGGCTCGAATACTGAGGCAGCGCAGTCGTAATCAGACTTTCATGTGCCTCAAGGCACGCTATTGCTTCATGCAACGGGCGATTCATATCGTGCTGAAGGTCCTTCAGGTGCCGAATTTCTCTCCGGATCCGGGGCAGAAATCTTCTTCCCGCGTTCGGGGTGAGTTCGGGGAAGTAGCTGGGATCCAACAACCAGTCAGAAGAAGCTTTGGAGCAAGGCCTGTTCGTAATCGTGCAACATGCGGACCCACATTTCCCAGTGATAGATGTTACGTGCGCAAAAACTCTCGTCTATGTAACAGTATATTGCCAGAGGGCAGCGAGGGGAAGGAATCAAGCTTGAAACGGGCTGATCTGATCCGCCATCTGGACGTTCACGGCTGCGTACTAATCCGCGAGGGTGGCAGGCATAGCGTCTACTACAATCCTGCCGCTCAGCGCACAACTACTGTTCCCAGACATCGCGAAGTCAAGAATCCCACGGCGATTCGCATCTGCAAACAACTGGGCGTACCCAACCCGCTTCGCTGAGCAAAGTTTCTGCCGCAAAATCACGGCTCATTACTCCTTACAACCTTCCCCTTCCCAATCGCTGCCGCCGCGATCTGCGCCACGTCCAGCAACTCCGGCGGCGTAGCGGAAGCCGCCGCCAACCCGTCCCGCAGCATCGAGTTGCAGAACGGACACGCCGCCGCCACGACGCTCGCCCCGGTCGCCACCAATTCCTGCGCCCGCTCCAGATTGACGCGCTTGCCAGTTTCTTCTCCCAAGAACATCAACCCGCCCCCGCCGCCGCAGCAGAAGCCTCGCTCCCGCGCCCGCGGCGGATCCACAACTTTCCCGTAGCGCGCAATTACCTCACGTGGTTCGTCGTACACTCCACGATAGCGTCCCAAATAACAGGCATCGTGAAATACCATGCTTTTCTGTTCTACACTGCTCAGCGGCAGCTTGTCCTGATATCGCGCCATCAACTCGCTGTGGTGCTCGATCGCAACGTTGCCGCCGTGTTCCTTCCAGTCTTGCCCGATCGTTTGCACACAATGAGGGCAGATCGAAACCATTTTCTTAACTCCGTCTCCGCTCGCTCCACCTCCAGTGACCCCAGCCTCGCGAATGTGCTCCAGATTTCCCTGCGCCAGTTCGCCGAACAGATAGTCGTTGCCCAGCCGCCGCACCGGATCGCCGCTGCACTTTTCCTGCCGCAGAACGCCATAGCTGATGCCCAGATGGTTCAGCACCTCCACCAGCGCCAGCAGAATCTTTCGGCCGTTCGGGTCAAACGATCCCAGGCAGCCCATCCACAGGCAATACTCCTGCGAGCCATCAAAATACGGCAGGCCATTTTTTTCGATAAACTTCTCCCGATCCGACGGCGGAAATCCCAGCGCATTCCCCTGCCGCTCCAGCGTGACGAACATTTCGCTGCCGTAACTGTTCTCCCACTTGCCGGTATTCACCGCGCCCCGCCGCAGCCCTACGATGATCGGCAAATGCTGAATGCCCACCGGACACTGGAATTCGCAAGCCCCGCACGTGGTGCACTCGAACACCGCTTCCGTCGAGAGATGTTTTCCCAGCAACAACTCTTCACTCTTCGGTCCAAACTCGTTCAAGTAGTGCCGCGTGCCCAGAATAATTTCCTTGGGATTGAGAATCTTTCCTGTGTTGTTCGCAGGACAATGCTCGGTGCAACGGCCGCACTCCACGCACGAATAAGATTGCAGCGCGATGATCTGCGTCAGATCTTTGCCGGCGACCAGGCCGAAGTCTTCGTCACCCACGAGCGGCGGGATGCGGCTGAAGCCGTCACGCTCCAGAAAAATTGTCAGCGGACTCAGCACCAGGTGCATGTGCTTGGTGCTTGGAATCAGGGGCAGGAAAACCAGAATCACCAGCGTGTGCGCCCACCACAGAGCCCAGCCGGCCGAATTTCCCTCCGCCACCAAAAAGGTGGCCAGATAGGTGATCATCAGCGCGAAGATCAGAAACGCAATCAGCCCTGACTCCGGCGAAAGCGGCTCCAGCCATTTCGGACGTACCACGAACCGCCGAAATGCCAGCCCCGCAATCGAAACCGCCACCGCGACGGCGAAGACCGCGGCAATCAGGAAGTAGTACCGTCCCCAGAGGCCGTCTCGAAAGAGAAAGGGATGTCCGAGCCCGGTGGCGAAGTGGTTGAGCGTCACCAGCGCAAAAACGCAGAATCCCCAGAAGACAAAGGCGTGCGCCAAGCCGGGCAATGGCCTTTGTGCGATGACCAATCCCTGCGCGCCCACCTCCCACAATACTTTGCGGATGCGCGGCCAGATCGGGCGCAGCTTGAAGTCAGCGTCAGGCTTGGCCGCCAGAATGATGCGCAGCGCTGCGCCAAATTTTCGCGCGAACAGAAATCCGGAAATCAGGATGCCAATAAGCAGGGCGAGTTGTCCCGGCCAATTCATAACGACGATCTCTCCCAAGAACCTGACAGTCTAACGTAGTTTGCGCAGAGAAGGCGCTCAGACCTCGTTTCGCCATCTGCGCCCACCCCCGCACACCGTGGTAGGATTTCCCGCATGCGATACCGGTTAGTGATATTTGCCGTCGTAGGTCTGTTAACCCTGGCTGCCCTGGCCCAGCAACCCTCCATCCCCTCCACCGGTTTTGCTGGCTTGGATCAATACCGCGCCTCGCGCATCGCGGTTTTCACCGACGATTTCGGCCAGCTCGCCCGCTATCGCGATGCCAACGCAGCCCTCAAACCCCCTGCGCCGGGTGAGAACCGCGTCGTCTTCTTCGGCGACTCCATCACCGACATCTGGCATCTCGACGAATACTTTCCCGGCAAACCCTACGTCAACCGCGGCATCGGAGGCCAGACCACGCCGCAGATGCTGGTCCGCTTCCGCCAGGATGTTATCGACCTGCAACCGAAAGTCGTTGTCATTCTGGCCGGCACCAACGACATCGCCGGCAACACCGGCCCCATGCGCCTCGAAGATATCGAGGCCAACTACGCAACCATCGCGGAGTTGGCGCGGGCGCACCAGATCCGTGTCGTCTTTTCTTCGGTGCTGCCGGTGCACAACTACACGCCCCGGTCGCAGGATTTCTTCGCGCAGCGCTCTCCCGCGAAAATCCTGGAACTGAATAGCTGGCTGAAGAGCTATGTTGTCGGCCACTCCGACTGCATTTATCTCGATTACTTCAGCGCCATGGTCGACGACAAGGGTCTCATGAAGAAAGACCTCGCCGACGACGGCCTTCACCCCAACGCCGCGGGATTCAAGGTCATGGCGCCGCTGGCTGAGGCTGCGATTGCGAAGGCGCTGAAATAAGCATTCAGCAGTCAGCAATCGGCGTTCAGCCACTACAATAGGGCAGGGGTCGTCGGCCGGGCTTCTTGGCTGAATGCTGACGGCTGAGTGCTGAATGCTCCTCACCGACAAATTCGGACGCCCCATCACCGACCTGCGGATCTCCGTCACCGACCGCTGCAACTACAAGTGTGTCTATTGCCGCACGGGCAACGAAGGCGCGCTCTACGGCGACCTGCCGTTCGAGGACTATCTGCGCATGGCGCGCGTGCTGGTCGGGATGGGCGTCACTAAGATTCGTCTCACCGGCGGTGAGCCGCTGTTGCGCAAAGGAGTGGTCGAGTTTGTTTGCGAGTTGGCCAAGCTGCGCGCTTCTAACGGACACGGGGGCAGAGACAAAGACCCGCTCGATATCGCTCTCACGACCAACGGCCACCTGCTCGCCGACGTCGCCCAGCCGCTCAAAGCCGCCGGGCTCACCCGCGTCACCGTCTCCATGGACGCCGTCGATCCCGATCGCTTTACCCGCATCACGCGCGTGCCTGGCGGATACGATCACGTGCTCGCCGGCATTCGCGCCGCCCGCCGTGCCGGACTGTGGCCTCTGAAAGTGAACTGCGTGCTGATGCGCGGCTTCAACGAAGATCAGATCATCCCCTTCGGCATGTTCGCGCGCGAAGAAGGCGTCACCGTGCGCTTCATCGAATTCATGCCGCTAGAGGAAGACCGCACCTGGACGCCCGCAACCGTCGTGACGCTCGACGAAATTCTGGCACGCATGGCCGAGTACCGGCCGCTGGTCGAAATCCCGCACGCGCGCTCGGAAACCGCGCGCCGCTACCGCTTCGACGACGGCATCGGCGAAATCGGCATCATCGCCCCCGTCTCGCACCCCTTCTGCGGACACTGCAGCCGCATCCGCATCACCAGCGACGGCAAAATCCGCACCTGCTTATTTTCCGTGTGGGACCACGACCTCCACGCCCAAATGCGTCGCGGCGCCAGCGACGAAGAGCTGGAAGATTTCATTCGCGGCGTAATCCAGAAAAAACAAGAACGCCACCACATCGGCGAGCCAGATTTCGTGCCGGCGTCGAGGACGATGGTGCATATCGGGGGATAGGTTGTAAGTACGTGCATAATCGAGCGTAGTACGTTCACTCTAAGGTTGACGCCCGTTCGTATTTGAGCGTATTGTTCTATGAACCAGTTTCTGAGGTAGAACAATGCCAACGATTCTTGATGTCGATCTTAGTCACGAATTCTGGGGAGACGTAGAAAGCGCTCGGAGGGCAGCTGCGATTGAGGCAGCGAATACTGGCGGTGCCGTTATAGGGATCGATGCGGTCGAAATCCTTCCGCGTTCTCTGACATTCATCGGAACGATACCGGAATCGGCGATTGCGAATCCCGATCCAACTGGCCCTACCCGCCTCGGGTCCTTTCATACGACGTGGGGTTCGGTTCTCAATCCCGCGGGGATTATAGGATTCCTTGTCGTCGGCCATCCCGTTAGGTGCAGCGGTCGCGAGATCAACGACTCTGGTCTTAGCCGTGTATCCGTGTCGCTAGACCGTACCTTCACAACCATCCCGACACGCACGCTCGGCCCCGTGTGCTGTGCGCGGTGTCGGCAGCCCATTTCTGCCGAGAGGCTGCGGGCTCTGCCGGCGACCCGCGTCTGCACTGGCTGCCGAGCAATTTCGGAGGAGATAATCTATGCACCTTAATGCACCCGTCGAGGAAATCCCATATAAAACGCTAGAAGAGGCGCAGCAGCGCGCAGGTGCTGAGGTCGCGAACACAGGCGGCTTTTCGGTTCCCGTCGTTCGATTCCGTCAGGGAAGCCGACGGATGCTTACCGGAGCCCTGCCGATCAGTTGGATGAAGAGCCGCTTGGAAACGCGCTCGGCCGGGAGGCAAGGCTCAATCCGCGACACCCGATCAGCGATGAACAGACCAGAGATCGTCGAGCACACGCGTGCGATATCAAAGTACCTCCGAGATAACTACAACAAGAAATATATCGTGCCACCGCTGACGCTAAATATCCAACAGGAGGTACACCTCCATACTGTCGACTATAAGTCCGAGTTCCTCCCGGGCTACTTGGTGATCCCCGCGACGGCCAAGCTGGCGATCACTGACGGCCAGCATAGGAGAAGTGCGATTATTGCTGCCCTTGACGAGATGGAGCAGGAGCAAAGGGCAGAGTTCGAGCGAGATTCCGTGGCCGTGATGATTTCGTGCGAAACCGAGCTATCGCAGATTCATCAGGACTTCGCCGACTGCAGCAAGACGAAGTCGCTGCCGCCTAGTCTGCTCGCCGTGTACGATCTCCGGAATCCAGCCAATCGTCTGGTTGCCGACCTTGAATCCAAGTGCTTGTTGTTCAAAGACAGAATAGATTCCACGAGCAAGACACTGAGCAAGAAATCGACTTATTTGTTCCTAGCTAACCAGGTCCGCCAGCTCGTAAAGGAGCTGCTGACGGGCTCTTACGCAACGCCGGATCCCCTCTTCGAGCGCCGCGCCAATGAACAGATAGCACGCGATAGCCAGTACAAGGAAGTTCTGGTGCGTTACGCTGAATACATCAACTATCTGACCAGCGTTATTCCCGTATGGCAGAACATTGCACGCGTCAAGGCCGGAAGCCTAGAGGCCAGCCAGATCCCAGCCAAGCGACAGGAAGGGTGGGTATGTCTGACCGCGACCGGCCTGAACCTGATTGGTCGAATCGGACACGTCCTGTTCACGAACGGGATGCCTGATTGGAAGGATTACGCGAACAAGTTGGGCCACGTGGATTGGCGAAAATCGGCACCGCTATGGCAGGGAAACGTAATCCAGGGTAACAAAGTGATGACGCAACAAGGACCCTTGCATGCTGCGTTCAAGGGCGTGACGGGCGCGATAGATCTCGATCCGCGGCTAGACTTGAAGGAGGTTCACGAAGCTCAGAATGCATAAGGCCCTGCTGAAAACGACTGCCCTAATGCTCACGATAACGGCCATCTTCTACGATGTTTCGGGCGCCGGAGGCACCGCGCAACCTACGGCACCGCAGTCCTACCTCGGCTTCGACCGCAACGCCTACCCCGGCGACGCCAACCTCAAAGCTCTGCACGAAACTTTCTCCTACACCGGCTACTGGCTCAACAACCCTCCCGGCGAAAAAGCGAACACCTGGGCCGGCCACCGCGCCGCCGTCGAATCCGCCGGCTTCGGATTCCTCGTGCTCTTCAACGGGCGCCTCTATGCTGAGCTGAAATCCGCCGACCCGAAACCCGTCGCCCACGCCACCAAACTCGGCAGCTCCGACGCGCAAGCCGCCGCCGCTGCCGCCCGCCGCGAAGGCTTTCCTCCGCACACCATCATCTTCCTCGATCAGGAGCAAGGCGGACGCATGTTGCCCGAGCAGAAAGCCTACATCTACGCCTGGGTCGACGCCGTGACCGCCGCCGGATTCCGCGCCGGCATCTACTGCTCCGGCATTCCGGCCGCAGACGATGGCAACGTGGTTACTGCGGACGACATTCGTCAGAGCGCCGGCGCAAGGCAGATTGCCTACTGGGCGATCAACGACGCCTGCCCGCCCGCACCCGGCTGCGCTTTTCCGAAAACACGGCCGAGTCCCGCCTAGAGCGGCGTCAGCTTTGCCGAAGTCTGGCAGTACGCGCAATCGCCGCGCCGCAAAGACGTGGCCGCGCAGTGCTCCAATTACAACCCCGATAGCAACTGCTATCCGCCGGGAGTTTCTGCCGCGCAACATCTTCACGTCGATGTGAATACGGCCACGTCGCCCGACCCTTCAAACGGCAGATCGCACTGAGAATTAGCAATTGGCAATTAGCAGTTGGCTGTTAGCCGGGAAGGCTACATCTGCCGGGCTGCATAAAAGCTAACTGCTAATTGCCAACTGCTGTTCCGGCGCTTGCGTTAGAATAGGATTATCCTCATGTCCGACCGCACCTTCACTCTCGACGAAGCTCAGACACTGCTTCCGGTGCTTGAATCGCTCTTGCGAGCGGCGATCGGCGGCAAGAACCTGATCGAAGAAGTCGAGGCGGAGATGCAGGCGCTCAATCAACGGATATTCCTCAACGGCGGAACTCGCGTCGACGTGGTTGCCGTTGCCCGCCGCAAAGCTGAGCGTGCCAAAGCCGAACAACGCGCCAAAGACGCTCTCGCCGAAATCGACTCGATTGGTGTTCAGGTCAAAGACCTCGATATCGGCCTGCTTGATTTTCCCTGCGAAGTCGAAGGCCGCGTGGTCCTGCTGTGCTGGAAGATGGGCGAACACTCCATCACCCACTGGCACGGCACCGAAGAAGGATTCGCAGGTCGCAAGCCTATCGACGAACGGATTACCCGCTCCAAAAGAACAAATTAGATCTCGTCAGTACCCGGGATGGTGGGGTCGCGTTAGGATATTCCGTCAACGCTACTCTGGCCAGAGCAAGCCCGCCTACTGCTTTTGCAGCTGATCCAGAGCAGACAGCACTTCTTCGCTGTGACGAGCCGGATTGACGCTGGTATAAGCCTTCGCCACTTTGCCGGCGGGGTCGATGAGAAACGTATGCCGCGCCGCAAACTTCGCGACTAACAGGTTGGTGAGCGAACCGTAAGCGTTGGTCACTTTGCCGTCACTATCGGCCAACAGCTTGAAGTTCAGTCCTTCTTTCGCGCAGAACTTCTTGTGCGAATCTACGCTATCCACGCTCACGCCCAGAACCACGGCGTGGCGCCCGGCGTACTTCGACTGATCGACCTGAAAGTTGTGGGCTTCGCGCGTGCATCCGGGCGTCTGATCCTTGGGATAAAAATAAAGGACGACCCAGCTTCCACGATAATCTCTCAGACTGACAGACGTATTCTCCTGCGAGGGCAATGTGAAGTCCGGGGCGATGCTTCCTGGGCCTGGCACTACCCGCGAGCCGGAGAGCAGCCTCGGAACCAGAAAAATGATGATTACGACGGCAATTACCACAAACGTGATTCGCAACATGAAATGCCTCC
This sequence comes from Candidatus Sulfotelmatobacter sp., assembly GCA_050012155.1. Taxonomy (GTDB): domain Bacteria; phylum Acidobacteriota; class Terriglobia; order Terriglobales; family Acidobacteriaceae; genus Sulfotelmatobacter. The sequence goes on from JBEKHS010000006.1 coordinate 105,928, forward strand.
CGGCTCGCAACTTGCCGAATCCTTAGCATTGTAGAACGTTTGGGCAGGGACCTTGGTCGAGCAAAATTTCGCGTAATTGAATATCATGGAGTATTCAGCAACCTCCGACGGAGAAATCAGACGTGGCTCAGACGGAAACTGACGGTCAAGAGGTATTGGAAACACGGGAATGGGTTGACTCCCTGGACTATGTGCTGTCCCAGGGTGGTCCGGTTCGCGCCGGGCGGCTGCTGCAGCAGTTGGCACTTCACGCACGTAGCGCCGCGGGAGTGAATCTTCCTTTTTCAGCGACCACTCCTTACCAGAACACGATTCCAACTCCGCAACAAGCGCCGTTCCCCGGCAGCCAGGAGATGGAACGCCGCATCAAGAGCCTGGTGCGCTGGAACGCACTGGCCATGGTGGTCCGGGCCAATAAGATTCAGGAGGGTATCGGCGGCCATATTTCGACGTTCGCATCCGCGGCAACATTGTACGAAGTTGGGTTCAATCATTTTTTTCGCGTGCAAACTGAGAGCGGAGATCGCGATGTGGTTTACTTTCAGGGCCACGCTGCGCCGGGAATCTACGCCCGCGCCTATCTTGAAGGCCGCATTCCGAAAGAAAAGCTGCAAAACTTCCGCCGTGAGCTTAAGCCGGGAGGCGGGCTGAGTTCGTATCCCCATCCCTGGCTGATGCCGAATTTCTGGGAGTTTCCTACGGTTTCGATGGGCCTGGGACCGATTCAGGCAATTTATCACGCGCGCTTCATTCGTTATCTGGAGAATCGCGGGCTGAAACAATCGACTGGCGGTAAAGTATGGGCCTTCCTGGGCGACGGCGAAATGGATGAGCCGGAGTCCCTGGGATCGATCACGCTCGCTTCGCGCGAAAACCTGGATAACTTGATTTTCGTAGTGAACTGCAACTTGCAGCGTCTCGATGGTCCGGTGCGCGGCAACGGAAAGATCATTCAGGAACTCGAAGCCATCTTCCGCGGCGCGGGATGGAATGTCATCAAAGTCATCTGGGGCTCGGACTGGGACAGCCTGATTCGAAACGACCGCGATGGGCTGCTGGTGCGGCGTTTGGGAGAAGTCAGCGACGGCCAATATCAGAAATACTTTGTCGAGAGCGGAGCTTACTTCCGCCAGAATCTGTTCGGCACCGACCCGCGTCTGCTGAAAATGGTGGAGCATCTCTCTGACGAGCAACTCTCGCGCATGCGGCTAGGCGGGCACGATCCCATCAAGGTACATGCCGCGTACCGCGCCGCCGTAGACCACACCGGCTCGCCCACGATCATCCTGGCCAAAACCATCAAGGGCTACGGCCTGGGTGAAGCGGGTGAAGGCAAGAACATCACGCACCAGCAGAAGAAGCTGAATGACGAGGAGCTGTCGATGTTCCGCTCGCGCTTCGGAATTCCTATTCCGGACGACGAACTGCACAACGCGCCCTTCTACCGGCCCTCCGACGACAGTGCGGAAATCCAGTACATGCAGGAGCGGCGGAAGCAACTCGGCGGCTATATGCCGCAACGCAAAGTCCGCGCGACGCCGCTCAAGCCGGTGCCCGAATCGTATTTCGAAGAGTTCTACAAAGGCACCGAGGGACGCGAAGCCTCCACGACCATGGTTTTCGTGCGGTTGCTGGCGAAACTGCTGCGCGATCCGGAGTTGGGCAAGCTCATTGTGCCCATCATTCCCGACGAAGCTCGCACGTTCGGCATGGAGGCTCTGTTCCGCCAGGTCGGCATCTACTCAAGCGTTGGACAGCTGTATGAGCCGGTCGACATGGATACGCTTCTTTATTACAAAGAGGCGAAGAACGGACAGATTCTCGAGGAGGGAATTACTGAAGCTGGCTCGATGTGCTCTTTGATTGCCGCCGGCACGGCTTACGCCAATCACGGTATTAACACCATCCCCTTCTTCATTTATTACTCGATGTTCGGCTTCCAGCGCATCGGGGACCTCATCTGGGCCGCAGCCGATATGCGATGCCGGGGATTTCTCATCGGCGGCACGGCCGGACGAACCACGCTGGCTGGGGAGGGTTTGCAGCACCAGGACGGCCATAGCCATGTGCTGGCTTTGCCTGTTCCCAACTTGCGTGCCTACGACCCGGCATTCGCGTACGAGATTGCCATCATCATTCAAGATGGCATCAAGCGCATGTACGTCGATCAGGAATCGATCTTCTATTACCTCACCGTCACCAACGAGCCGCTTCCTATGCCGGAGATGCCGAAGGGCGACGACGTTCGCGACGGCATATTGCGCGGCCTCTATCGCTTCAAGACATCGGATGCGCCGGAGGCAAAGCTGCGCGTGCAACTGCTGGGGAGTGGAACCATCATGTACGAGGTGCTGAAGGCGCAGACGATTCTCAAAGAAAAATACGGTGTCGCGGCGGATGTGTGGAGCGTGACCAGCTATAAAGAGCTCTATCGCGATGCCAACGACTCCGAACGCTGGAACATGCTGCATCCCGGCCAATCGCCAAGGACTCCTTTCGTCACGCAGACTTTGAAAGATGCACCGGGACCGTTTATCGCAGCGTCGGATTACATGAAGGTGTTGCCGGAATCTCTGGCAAAATGGATTCCGGGGCAACTGGTTTCGCTGGGTACTGACGGATTTGGCCGCAGTGAGAACCGCGCCGCCTTGCGCGACTTTTTCGAAGTGGATGCAAAGCATATCGTGCTGGCCACGCTGGGCGCTCTGGCGCGGGAAAATAAAATTAACCTCGACCAGGTCAAGCAATCGGTGATTGATCTGGGTATCGATCCGGAAAAACTGAACCCGGCAACGAGCTAGGTCCCGGTGGCAAGTTGCTGGCGAATACGTTTTGGGAAGGGCACGACTTTAGTCGTGCCGTTAGAGGCGAGAAAATCATGCGGCCTTTAGGCCCTGAGGCGATTTCAGCAGCTTGTTTGTGCGGCTTTGTTCTAGCGCACTTGAAGACGACAAGGAACGGACACTAAGTGATCGAATTTAAACTCCCCGCACTCGGCGAAAACATTGAACAGGGCGACCTGGTGCGCCTCATGGTCGCGCCGGGCGCAACCGTGACCGAGGGCCAGGCAGTCATGGAACTCGAAACCGATAAGGCGGTCGTGGAAGTTCCGTCATCCGTGAGCGGGAATGTGCAGCAGATTCTGGTGAAGGAAGGCGACAAGATCAAGGTTGGCCAGGTGATTTTCACCGTGGACAACAACGGGGCCTCTGCCGCCGTCGCTGAACCTGTGCGCGAGAAAGAACCGCCGCCGACCGCCAGCCAGCCTCAGCCGGCGCAAGGATTACCAAATGCGGCACCAGTCGCCGGCGCGCCGCAGCAAAATCCCGCACCGCAAGCGGAATCCCGGCCAACACAACGAACTCGATCTACAGACGCCCCGGCAGCCGGCGAATTCAGGCTGCAGGAACTTGGAGAGAATATTTCAGAGGGCGATCTGGTGCGCTTGATGATCGCCCCCGGCGCGAAAGTCTCCGAAGGCCAGCCGGTCATGGAACTCGAAACCGACAAAGCCGTCGTCGAGGTTCCATCTTCGGTGAGCGGCGTCGTGAATGAAGTGAAGGTCAAAGAAGGCGAGCGGATCAAGGTCGGGCAGGTGATCTTCACTCTGCAAGGCGCAGCGCCGTCAAAGGCCGAAACCGTTCGTCCGCCGAGCCAGCCGGTCGAGCACGTCTCCGGTCAGCACGGAGCGCGTCTTGCGTTTCAGGCCGCGATTCGAGCCGAGGGCAAGACCGAGGAACAGGCCCTGCCTCCCGATCGGCCGCAACCGCGCCCCGCGGCATTCTCCATGCCTGTGCAATTGGGCAAAGTTGCCGGCACTGAACATCGCGCGCCAGTTCCCGCCGCACCCTCGACCCGGCGTTTGGCTCGCGAAATCGGGGTCGACATCTACGACGTAAAAGGTACCGGCCCCGGCGGACGCATCAGCGAAAACGACGTCAAAGCTCACGCCAAAGCTCTGGTAACCGCCGTGGCTACGGCAGCGCAAGCTCCGCCGCGCGCCGGACATTTCATCGAGCCCAAGCTGCCTGACTTCGCCAAGTGGGGAAAAATCGAGCGCGTTTCCATGCGCGGGGTTCGCCGCAAGACAGCGGAACATCTGGCTGAATCCTGGAACATCATTCCTCATGTCACCCAGCACGACCGCGCCGACATCACGGAACTCGAACAGTTGCGTGCCCGCTTCGCTCCTAAGGCCGAGCAGGCCGGCGGCAAGATGACCGTGACTGCGATCGCGTTGAAAGTTTGCGCCGCGGCGCTGAAGGTCTTCCCGCAATTCAACGCCACTATCGATATGGAGAAGGAAGAAATCATTTACAAGCAATACATCAATATCGGCGTGGCCGCGGATACGGATCGCGGGCTGCTGGTTCCCGTGATCCGCGACGTGGACAAGAAAAATATCGTCGAACTGGCGGTCGAGCTGTCGCAACTGTCGCAGAAGGCACGCGAGAAAAAAATAACCCTCGCCGACATGGAAGGCGGCACTTTCACTATCACCAACCTCGGCGGCATCGGGGGCACAGCGTTTACGCCGATCGTTAACCATCCCGAGGTCGCTATTCTTGGCCTCTCGCGTTCGCGCATGGAGCCGGAATGGATCGGCGGAAAGTTCGAGCCGCGGCTGATCCTGCCGCTCTCGCTCTCCTACGACCATCGCCTGATTGATGGCGCCGACGCGGCACGCTTTCTGCGCTGGGTCGCGGAAGCGTTCGAACAGCCCTTCCTGCTTTCTGTTCAAGGATAGCTGCGCCGCTCTAATAAGAAAGTCATTTTCATGAACGACACTCCCAACCAAACGCCCCACCAAACTTTCGAAGAGACAAACAAGTTGCACATCGCTGTAGTGGGAGCCGGCCCCGGCGGCTACGCCGCCGCATTCCTGGCCGCCGATCTCGGCATGCAAGTTACGCTGATCGACCCTGAGGTGAATCCCGGCGGCGTTTGCCTGTACCGCGGCTGTATTCCTTCGAAAGCTCTCCTGCACGTCGCCAAACTGATCGAAGAATCCCAGCAGTCGAAAAACTGGGGAATTGAATTCCCTCCACCGAAGATCGATCTGGCGCGACTGCGCACCTGGAAAGAGGGTGTCGTTAAAAAGCTTACCGGAGGACTTGGCGTACTTTCCAAGCAGCGCCACGTTACATACATTCAAGGCCGCGCGGCGCTTGAAAATTCCACTACGCTGCGGATCAGCAAACCAGACAACACTGAAGCCGTTCTAAGTTTCGACCGGGTCATCCTTGCGACCGGCTCCCGGCCGGCGATCGTTCCCGTGTTCAAACTGGATTCCCCGCGCCTCATGGATTCCACCGGAGCGCTCAATCTTGAAGACATCCCTGGCAGCCTTCTGGTCGTTGGCGGTGGATACATCGGCCTCGAGCTCGGCTCCGTATACGCGGCGCTGGGAACGCGCGTTACCGTCGTGGAAATGTTATCCGGCCTGCTTCCCGGCGCCGATCGCGATCTGGTTCTTCCGCTGCACAAGCGTCTCGAAAAAATGTTTGCGGCGATTCTGCTGAACACCACCGTCTCATCTCTAAAAGACGAAGGAACAGGAATTCGCGCGACTTTCGAAGGCGCAGCCGTATCAGAGAAAAACCGCGAACAAACTTTCGACCGCGTACTGGTCTCCGTAGGACGCAAGCCGAACTCTGAAATTCCAGGACTGGAGAAAACGCAGGTACACGTCAGCCCGCGCGGATTCATCGAAGTGAACAAGCAACTGCAAACCGCCGATCCGTCCATCTATGCCATCGGCGACGTCGTTGGCGAACCCATGCTGGCGCACAAAGCAATGCATGAAGGACGCGTGGCAGCCGAGGCGATCGCCGGACATAAGGTCGCGTTTGAGCCCCATGCGATTCCGGCCGTCGTCTTCACCGACCCCGAAGTTGCCTGGTGCGGACTCACTGAAACGCAAGCCGAAAAAGAGAACCGCGAAATCAAGGTTGCAAAGTTCCCATGGGGCGCATCCGGCCGTGCCGTCACGCTCGACCGTCCCGAGGGAATGACCAAGTTGATCATCGACCCAAAGACGGAGCGCGTGCTGGGCGTTGGGATTGTTGGCGTCGGCGCCGGCGACCTTATAGCCGAAGGAGTGCTGGCCATCGAAATGGCCGCGCTCGCGAGTGACGTTGCCTTGACCATCCATCCGCATCCCACACTTTCCGAGACCCTGATGGAATCCGCCGAAGTTTTCTTTGGCACCAGTACGGACGTCTTCCGCCCCAAGCGCGTCTAATATGGGGAAGAGACCCATGTCCATTTTTTCCAGAAGGATTGCCTTTCTTACTCTTGTTCTCGCGGCCTGCCTTCCGCTCTCGGCACAGAGCCCGCTAACCCAAATTCTGCAAGGGTCGACGCCCGCGAGCACATCGCCCAAAACTTCCACCGACCCGCTTGGGCGCGACACGCCCTATGGAACCGTCTCCGGATTTCTGCAGGCCGCACAATCGGGCAACTACAGCATCGCAGCGCAATACCTGCAGATGAGCGCCTCGCGCCGCCAGACAGAGGGCGAGACGATAGCGTCGGATCTGAAAGAAGTGATGGACCGTGCGTACTCCGGGAGCTTGGGCAGCAAGCAGCCTGAAGGCGTGCTGCAAGAAGGAGTGCCCCCGAACCGGCAAAAGCTCGGGACCATTTCCTCCGGCGATGCGGAAGCGGACCTGGAACTGGTTCGAGTCAACGATCCCAACGCGGGGAAGATTTGGCTGATCTCTTCCGACACTCTGGCGAAACTTCCCGAACTCTACGACCAAGTCCAGGCGCGTCGCGTAGAAACGAAATTGCCCAAGTGGGTGGTGAAACATCAGTTGGCTGGAATGCCGCTGTGGCAATGGCTGGCGCTGCTGCTGCTGATTCCCGTGGCGGCCGCCGCCGGGTGGCTACTGCTGGTGCTGCTCCAGATTCCGCTGCGCTGGTGGGGCCGTAGACGTGGACAGATCGAGGTCGGGCGATGGCGCTCCGTGTCCAAGCCGGCATGGCTTCTCATCGCCACGCTCATTCACCGGGTCCTGGCACGCTATCTCGGAATGCCGCTGCTGCAACGCCACTACTATTTTCAGTGCGTTGAAATCGCCGTCATTATCAGCGCGAATTGGATTTTATGGCGCGTGATTCGCTGGTTTCTGCAGGGCGTGCGCAACCGCGCTCTTGCGCATGGTCACTCGGGCACCGGCTCGCTGATGTTGCTTGGCGAGCGCATCATCAAGGCCGTGGTTTTCGTGATGGCCCTGTTTTTTGTTCTGAGCGTGCTCGGCTTCAATATGAGTACTGCTTTGGCGGGAGTTGGCATTGGGACGCTCGCAGTCGGCTTCGGCGCGCAGCAAACTATCGCGAATTTATTCGGCGGCGTTTCGGTATTGGGCGATGAAGTCATTCGCGTCGGCGACGTCTGCAAGTTCGGCGATCGCACAGGAACAGTCGAAGATATCGGCCTGCGCTCGACTCGGGTGCGCACGGAAGAGCGAACTCTGCTGGCAATCCCCAACGGAACAGTTGCAACCATCAACGTAGAAAATTTAAGCCGTCGCGATAAGATACTTTTCAAGACTGTACTGGGTCTGCACACGGACACCTCGCCCGACCATGTGCGCCAAGTGGTCTCCGAGATTTTTCGCGTCGTATCGAGTCATCCCAAAATCGAAACTGGCACCGTCCGCGTGCGGCTCACCGAGCTCACCTCAAGTTCCATCAACATAGAGCTTTTCTCTTATGTATTGACGCGCGATTTCAACGAGTTCGCCGAAGTCCGTGAAGAACTGCTGCTGCGCATCATGAACTTCGTCGAGGATTCCGGAACCACTCTGGCTTCCGCATCGCAAACCCTTTACTTGAGCGGGGAATCAGGCTTGAAAAAAGAAAAGATCGATTCTCCAACTAAGGATGCGCCCAGCAATAATTCGTCCGATCAGAAAACCGCCGCGAAAAAAGCTGACGGAAATAAATCCAACTAGCATCAAAGAGGCCGGTGCCGCGTCATCCACATAAGAAACCGGTGCGTCGGATAGTACACGGCGGCCGGAACAACAATCAGATAAATCGAGAGATATAAGAATCCGGGGATTGCGTGCTCTTCGCGAAAGAAAGGACCGCGAGCCCAGTTCACATCGTATTCCGGACGCCAGAAATAGTTGATCGGAACCACAATCCACGCCGTCAGCGTCTGATACTTCCATCCACGCCGGTCGTAGCCCAAATGCCAAATCGCCCACAGCAGCAACGGAGGTGTCGCCAAGTGAAACAGGCTCAGCAGCCGGATCCATAGCCCAATGTGCGGATCGAACATGTATTCCGTTCCACCGATCAAGTGGCGGCCGGTGGCCAGAGCACCCGCTAAATCGAGGGTGAACAGAGTCTGGAAAAGAAGCAGCCCGATTGCTTGCCAGGAGAAAATGAGCGGGCTTTCGAGCCAGAGACCGGCCGCAATGAACAAATTTCCGAGGTCGCAGAAGAAGAGAAAATTCTGCGGACCATATTGTCGCCAGTAGACGGGCGCCCAGGCCATGACCCACGCCGTCCAGAACACCTTCATCCAGAGCGGAATCCGCATGACCCGGCCATTGTATCTGCAGGGCGGGAGGGCTAACCGTGATGCGCCAAATGCCCTTCGGACAAGCCAAAACCGGATTGTGGGCAATTACTACGGTAACTTGATGAGCCTTACGGGTGTACCTACGATGACGTTAATATGGCTTATCAAGCACTCCTCTTCTGTCCAGATGAGAAGACCGCTCGCACCGTAACACAGGTTCTTAGCGAGTTGGACTTCACCGTCACTCCCTGCACCGAGCCCTTCGGTGCGGTCAAGAAGTTGATGGCAGAGCACTTCGATGCGGTTGTGGTGGACTGCGATAACGAGCAGAACGCCACGCTGGTCTTCAAGAGCGCGCGCAATACTGCCGACAATGCAACGTCTCTGGCGGTTGCTGTCGTTGAAGGACAGGCAGGAGTGGCCAAGGCCTTCCGGATCGGCGCGAATCTGGTTCTCACCAAACCCATTAATGTAGAGCAAGCCAAAGGCACTTTGCGAGTCGCACGCGGACTGTTGCGAAAGAACGAATCTGCAAAACCCGCCACTCCCGGAGCGAACTCAGCCCTTAGGCCCGTTGTCGCGCCGGCGGCTCCGAAACTCGTGCCGCAACGCCCGCCAGCTGTATCCACTGCACGTCCGGCGACGCCGATTGCACCTTTGGCATCCGCCGCGAAGGCAGGCGTTCCAATTCAGCAACCTGCGCCACGGCCGTCAGTTGTGGCCTCCATTCCAACTCCCATCACCGAGACTGAACCGGAATCTTTACCGGCAGCCGACGAAGAAGTTGCGGAACCCGTAATCGCAACGCCTGCTGCGCCCGTGGCTAAGGTCATTCCCGCCGCTTCCTCGATGGCAACAGCCGAGCCCAAAATAGCGCCAGTAGCCAGTCAACCAGTGAGTGTGGCAAGGGTTGGATCAAGCGCTGCCAGCGCTCCTGCGCCAGCCAGAGAGAAGGAAGCAATTGTCGCGAGCGAGGAAAAACAATCGACCGTCGTCGCAGAAACCGAAAACGTAGTTGGTGCCGGGGACAATAGCGGCAGTTCGCAAGTCGAAGAAGGTTCTGTGCCGTCTACTTCGTTCACCTTTGGTGGAAATGTCACCACGGGCAGCGGAAAGAAAAAGACTCTGTTGGCCGTGGTCGTGGCGCTGTTGATCGCAGCAGTCGGCTACGCAGTATGGATGCAATGGCAACTCTCAGAGGGTTATGCGGTGACTCCGTTGCACGTTGCATCGCAGCCGGCAAGGATTCCTGCTGCAGCCCCGAAGGTGGCGCCGAGTCCGGCTCCGATCGCCCCAGCTCCCGACGCATCCTCCACGACGTCCCCGACTCCGCACGCAGCGGCCGTTCCTCAACCGAGTGAAGCGCCAGACAACTCTTCGGATTCCGACACGGAAACCAAGCCGACTGAAGAGAAACCGAAAGCTAGTCCGAACAAGATCGGCACTACATCTGCCACTGCAAAGGCCAAGCCTGCGACTTCCGCTAGTGCGGCCAACAAGACTGCGACGGAGAAATCGTCGGCAACAGCGGCCGGTCCCCAGCCTATCGTGATCAAGACGCATTCATCACAGCCGGTTGCAAAGCCTGCCGAGACCGCCGATACGCCTGCTCCGAGCATGGCCGGTATTGCTCCCGTGGGCGCTGGGCTGCCCGCTCTTGTGGGCGGAGACAGTAAAGCGCCGACTCCCGTGCTCCAAGCCTTGCACGTGTCGCAGGGAGTATCGCAGGGGCTGTTGGTAAAGAGGACGCCACCTTCCTATCCGGCGAGCGCGCTGCAGATGCACGTCGAAGGCGCGGTTGAGCTTCTCGCGACGATTTCCAAAGGCGGAGACATCTCTGCGGTGAAAATTGTCAGCGGAGACCCGCAGCTGGCCCGTGCCGCGGCCGATGCCGTGAAGCAGTGGAAGTACAAACCATATCTGCTCAACGGCGAACCGGTTGAGATTCAGACCCAAGTTACGGTGAACTTCAAGCTGCCTAACTAAGTCCCAGGTTGCTAACTCGACGGTAAGCGTAACCTGGGTGGTCTACCTCCAATCCCGCCTGTGAATCTCTGCTCATAAAATACTTTCAACGGAGAGCGTGAGGCGCGGAAGTCGTGGTAACCTTGCGGGCTGGTAAGTGGCCTCCCCTACCGCTGCTGCGCCGTCTATAAAAGCCGTCTATAAAAGAAGAGAAGTGAGGTTCGCCATGTCCTGCCTGCACCCTTTCCGGTTTCGTCGCTTGCTATGCGTTTGGGCCGCTTTGGTTGCGGTCGCAGGGGCCTTTGTGCCGGCGTGGGCGCAGTTTGAGACACGTGCGACGACCAAGTTTCCCGAGGGGGCGTTTTGCATAGCAACCGGCGACTTTAACAACGACGGAAAGCTTGACGTAGTCATGACCACGGGCAACGGATTCACAGTGGCGCTGGGCAACGGCGATGGGACATTCCAGAAGCCGGTAACGACCCGGACTCTGCTCTCCTACTCGCTGGCGGTTGCCGATTTTAACAACGATGGCAATTTGGACATCGTGGTGGCTGATGAAAACCAGGATCCCAGCACGGTGAGCGTTTATCTGGGCAACGGGGACGGTACGTTTAAGCCGCCGATCAGTTCCAGGACTACAAGCTACAACGAGTTTATCGCGGTGGGCGATTTCAATAATGACGGCAAGATGGACATTGTCGTTATCGAGAACCCTTACATCAGCGTGCTGCTGGGCAATGGCGACGGGACATTCCAGCCGCCGAGCAACAATGATTCGTTCGTCGGCGCTCACTGGCTGGCGGTTGCCGACTTCAACAACGACCATAAGCTCGACGTGGTTGTGACTGGAGAATTCGGGGCCACGTATAGCATTGGCGTGCTGCTGGGCAACGGAAAGGGAAGGCTGGAGGACTCCATCACTCAGGATATCGAATATGTGCCCGCCACGGTGGCTGCGGGCGACCTGAACGGCGATGGAAACATGGATGCGGTTCTGAGCTACGATTTGGGCGGCGTAGCAGTTTTTTTGGGCAATGGCGATGGCACTTTGCAGGCGCCCGTTAACTACGATACCTCCGGGATCTCGTACTATATGGTCGTGGACGACCTGAACCTCGACGGCAAACTGGATGTGGCGAGCCCGAGCACGTCTGGTGCGGCCGGCGGAGTGGACGTTTTCTGGGGCAATGGCGACGGCACGCTTCAACAGGCCGAATTTTTCGCCACGGCGGTTTCAGGGATCCCTGCGGTGGGCGATCTGAATGGCGACGGGCTTGCCGACTTTGCGCTTGGGAACACGGACTATGGAGTGGGGACAATGCTGAATACCGGGGTTGTGAGCTTCTCGCCCAGCACGGCCCCGATCACCTTTCCCGTGCAGTTGGTCGATACGACCAGCGCGAAGCAGACAATCGATCTCACGAACAACGGCTCAACCCCACTGTCGATCAGCTCGATGAAACTGTCGGGCCAGTTTAAAATGAGTACGACCTGTGGAGGGTCCGTGGCAGCCGGCGAGGACTGCTCAATCACGGCAGCGTTCAATCCCAAGGCTACCGGTAATTTCACCGGGCTGATCACGATTGTCGACAGCGCATCTTCGAAACCGCAGTTCGTCGAACTCACAGGCAGCGCGACGGCGGCGAGGCTTTCGCCCGGGGCACTTCGCTTCGGCGATCAGAGGGTTGGAACGGCAAGCGGTCCACAGACGGTGACTGTGACCAACGAGGGCAGCGGCGCTATTACATTTACTAGCATAGGTCTCGGGCAGGCGGCTGAAAAGAATTACAGCCTCACGCAAAACTGCACGGGTCAGGCCATTCAGCCCGGCGCGAGCTGCACGGCGTCCGTAACTTTCGCCCCTACGAAGGGCGGGGCCGACAACGGCGATCTATTCTTCAACTTGCCTACGGGCTCGGTCAGTCCGGCGCCAGTCCTGCTTTTCGGAACGGGAACCTAGAAGCGAGAGGAGACGCCGCGCTAAGGATGCGCGGCGTCCCTCTACCGTTGAGGAGGGTCAATGCGACCTGCGGAAGCATTGGGCTGTTACGTTACCTTGGGCGCTCGCCCATAGGCTGGATCACGGCTTTGCGATTACGTCGTAGGGCCTCATCATCTCATTATCTTCGTGCTCGAGGATGTGGCAGTGCCAGACGTAGCGGCCGGTGTATCCCTCGAAGCGAATGATAATGCGGGTGACCATGGCGGGGTCGGCGCGGACGGTATCTTTCCATCCAGCTTCGCTGGGGTCGGGAGCGATGGCCGGGCCGAAGAATTTCAACTTGCCGGTGGCCCAATAGTTGGAGACGTCGAAGCTGCGGCGGTCGAGAATCTGGAAGCGCACGAGATGAAGGTGAATCGGATGCGAGTCGTCGGTAGTGTTGATGAAGTTCCAGATCTCGGTGGAATCGAGCACCGGATCTTCTGTGACGGGCATTTTCCAATGGGCGTTGTTGAGCAGCATGGTTACTGGACGCTGAACCAGATCGTCGACTTCGACCAGGGTTAACATGCGAGGGTTGACGGCGGCGGATTCTGGAATCTTTGGAACCGGCCGCAGGACCGCAGGCAAGGCGCTGCCATCGCGCGCAGGATTGCCTTGCGAGACATTCTTCGCGACGCGGAATTGCATGACGTCGAAGCTGTCATTCTTGAGAATGATTTGTTCTCCAGCGGAAGCGGAAAAGTCGAGGATGAGATCGGCGCGCTCGGCGGGAGCGAGGATCACGCGCTTGATTTCGAGTGGCGCAGGCAACAGACCCTGGTCGGTGCCGATCTGGTGGAAAGGTTGGTGGTTTGACAATGACAGATGAAAAAAGCGGCCGTTGGCGCCATTCAGCACCCGGAAGCGATACTGGCGCGGTTCTACTTCGAGATAAGGAAAAAGTTTGCCATTGACGAGCAGGGCATCTCCGAAAACTTCGGGCAGCCACGGCGATTTGGGATCGCCAGAGACGGGATAATTTAACTGGCTTTCGAGGTCAAAGACGCGGTCATAAAAGATAAGCGGAATTTCGTATTTGCCGCCAGGCAAATTCAGGGCGTCTTCGACTTCATCTCTCACGATAAACGCGCCGAGAAGTCCCGCGAAAACATTCAGCCGATTAATTCCCAGGGCGTGGTCGTGATACCAGAGCATGGCGGCGTCCTGCTGGTTGGGATAGTGATACACCGCGGATTTGCCGGACACATACCAATTTTCAGGATAGCCGTCGCTATCGGCTGGGGCCTTGGCGCCGTGCAGGTGGACGACGGTTCGCACGTCGGGCTTGTCGGTTTCCGCTCCGTGGATGCTGTGATCGATAGGCAAGAAGTGCCGGGCGGGGAGTTCGTTGGCCCATTCGACCAGAATTCCCTGGCCGCTTTTAATGTCGAAGGTGGGACCGGGCGAGCTTGAGGAGTAGGCCCAGAGCCGGGTCGGTTTCATATCGCGGTGCACTTTGCTTTCAATCTGGCGCATGGCGACGCGATAGTAGGGGAGTTTGAGCGACGGGTCCGCTGGACTGGGGCGGTGATCGACGGGCTGCGCGACCGCGGGAATGGGAAGCGGATCGACGAAATGCGCGAGCGAACTTGAGTCGAGCGTGGTCCGGAATTTTGGTGCGGGCCGTTGAGGTTTGGGGGGCTGCGGGAGTTTCACACCTTGGGGTAGAGCGATAGCCGCGGTGAGGATTCCTCCGCGATGAAGAAATGCTCGTCGGGTCAGGGACACTTTCCGGTTCTCTCCTTACATCGCTGCATGACTAGCGCAAGAATAGCAACGGGCATGCGAAGCTCTAGTTTCGCATGCCCGCGTCTGACTAAGTACAAATCCCTTGCCGCGCCAAAACGCTTGCCCGGGATGACAAAACTTATTTCTCGATTTCTCCGGTGCTCGGATTCAGGAAGAGGACGCCGTTCGTCCGCATCTTCGAGAAATTGAACATCTGAGCGATCGAGTTAGCGATGCCATCGAAAGAACCCTGGCCAATGCGCTGCCCGCCGAGCCAATTATCTTCGATGAAGTGAATGACCGAGGTCTGGTCGGTCACGGTGTGGTCGACGAAATTCTGCCTCGCCCACGGCGAAATGACCAGCAGCGGCTGTCGGGGACCGTAGCCGCAGCGGCCCAGCGCGTGCAGATTCGCGGGATTGAGGCCGGGCAGCGAAGTGGCTGCCGTGCCGCACGTACCCGGGCCGGTGAGAGCATCCGAAGGCCCGGTCGAAGTGTTTACAATCGGTCCCATCTGATGGTCGTACCAGCCATCGGAGTCGTCATACAAGATCACTACCGCAGTGCTGCTCCAAGTGGGCAGCGCTTCCAGTAAGTTGATGGTATTCACGACGAAGGTTTGCTCATCCAGAGGGTCGGAGTATCCGGCGTGAGCGTCTTGATAGCCGGGCGCCTTGAGGAAGCTCACGGCTGGCAGATATCCGCCCGCTGCGGCGGCGTAGAAATCCTCAATATCATACTGGTGATTGGCGGGGCCAGGGTTGCCGATTTCCGCGAGCGATGCAGGCCGGGTATGCGCCGGATTGCCTGTCGAGGTCCAATAGTTGAAGAAGGAGTGGTGCGGGATGTAATCGCTTTCTGTCTCACCGGTGATGGATGAGGTGGTGCTGCGACCGCATCCGGTCGTGCCGTTGGAGTTTACAATCGACAGGTTGAAGCCGCCCATGAATCCGCCCCAGGTTACGCCCGCTGAGGTGAGGAGATCGCCGATGGTCTTGCTGCCCATGGTGACCTGGTTGCTGGTGGAGCTGGTGCAAACATCGCCGAGCGGGTTCGGATCGCCGATCACAGTAAGAGAACCGTCGCTGCCGCCGCCGACTTCGTCCCCGGTTCCGTTCAGGATGTCGGTCACTCCGTTGGTCTGGCCAGACACCAGGTTAATCACGCCCACCGTCGATGGACCGAAAGTGCTGCTGAACGAGTTGTCATTCATGGAAAAATTCTGGGCGTAGTTCCATAAGGCGGTTACAGTGTTGCCGTCGAAGTAGCCCATCACCAGCCCATTGGTCTGACTTGGGCCGGTGCCGGATGGCGGAGGGCCCGCGGTACCCGTATAAAGCGGGAACAAATCCATCAAGCCGAAATCGTAGGCCTGCTGCTCAGGCGTGTAGTCATGATCCTGATCCGCCGTGGCCGCCTGGGAACGATCAAGACGGAAAGGGTTCGCCGCGCCGCTGCCGTTGGCAGGGTTCAGGTTTGGATTGAAGCTCAGCAAAGTGCCACTCAGGCCGTTTATCGTAGGGGTGTTGGGCAACGCCTTGAACTTGGGCTCCCCGGCAGGGTTGGTGGCGTAGGGGTACGTTCCAAAATAGTGGTCGAAAGAAATATTCTCGCCGAAAATTACAACCAGGTGCTGAATGGGAGTGGCCGTAACTGCGGCTCTTGCGTTTCGTTTCGCGGCTGGTCTTGAGGCGGCGAACGCGGGCACGGCGCTCGGTCCCAGGGCGGTGGTCAATGCCAGCAGCAGAGCCATCGTCCTCCTGGGGGCATCTGACGTCTTCAGCTTCTCAAACATGTTTTTCCTCCGCCCTGGAAGCAAAACCCGTTTCGACGCAGATAGCGCGGTCGGTTGCGGGATTGTTCTTGAACCGGGGCGGAGAAAAATATAACGGGAAAATGTTTCAGAGCGGTTGCGGGTTTGTTAAAAGAAGATGAATCGGCAGAGGAGGCATGTAACCGGAAGACGCGCGCTATGAACTCGCCTGGGCTTGCGTTCCAGTTTGTCTACTCGTGCTGCAGGACTTCATCGATAACGGCTTTTCCACCCTTGTCCACGGTGATCACTTTGTGGATGGGAGTGTAGCCGCTCAGGGTGATGTCCACGATGTAGTTGCCGGGATCGAGCATAAACTCGACGGGGGAGTCTTTATCCAGCATGTGCTGGTTCACGGCAACTTGCGCACCTTTGGGCTGAGTCTTGATACTGACCGTACCCATGCCCTGAGTGTCTTTGCCGCCGAAAAGCTTTTTCATTTTCCCGACGGTTCTGATGTCGTCGACATTGCCGAGTGAGCGCAGGGTGGGCGAGAAGCTTACGGTCTGGCCCAGCACGAATAGCGCGTTCGTGGTCTCGTCGATGAAGCCCGACTTACGCACCAGAACAACGTGCTGACCTTTATCCACAGACACTTGCGCGGGAGTGAGTTTATTGATGTTCTTGCCATCAATGTAGACGTTGGCTCCCGGTGGTGTGCTCGAGACAGCCAGCGTCGCCGTAAGCTGGGCGAGATGACTGGCAACTATCTCTTTGCTGCCGGCCGTAATCTGAACGATGCGGGCATCCGCGACGTAACCAGCTTTGCTGACTGTTATCGTATGCGGACCCGCAGCTAACCCTGACAATGTGAAAGGCGTAACCCATGAGGGATCGGTTTTTCCGTCGACCTGCACTTGCGCGCCCTGGGGGGTGGAGTCGATCGCCATCTGTCCGGGAACGACGATTGGAGCAACGGCGACAACCTTCTTCCTGGCGTTCTTGCCTTTCGCAGCAACAGCGACATGCGTTGGGACAGGCTGAGCTTCAGCCACCGGTGCTGGAGGCTCGGGTTGCGCTGTTGCGGCAGGTGGCGCCGGTTGCGGCTTGGCGGGCTGAGCCTGGGGCGCGGGCTGGCTCGCGGCGGGCTGATCGGCGGCCACAGGCCGAGGTGAATCGCCATCAGTATTCAAACTGTTGACATGAAGCACCAGGACGACCGCGATGATCAGAATCAAGACGGCGGCTCCGGCGATGGAGTAAATGATCAGCCGGGGTGGAACGTTCTTGATTTCTTTGATCGCCTTCTCGGCGACTTCGCGAGGCTGAACTCTCGGCTTCTCCTCTTCTTCTTCATATTCAGAGGCTGCGATGGAGGGTGTGTGCGAATTGGACGGCTCAAAGGCCGGAGGTGGCGGCGGAGGCGCGATATAAACTTCTTTGAGCGGAGGCAACTCGGTCATCTCGGAGAAGCTGACGCTGCCGCTGCGAGATGGACCATCGTCCCCAGCCATCATGGGATCCACGGCAATTTTCGGCGCTTGAAATTGGGAGTTGTCGACTGCGGGCTCATCGAAGACGGTCGAAGACATGGAAGTTGAAGCTGGCGTCGAGGAGTCAAGAGCCGGCTTGATGGATGCGGATGATACTGCCTGACCGCCGGACCAACCTGCCGCCGCAGCCGCTGCCCTGGGGGGAGGTGGAGCGGCAATTTTCTTTTCGGCCGGAGCGTTTTGAGCTAGCCTTGCCTGAGACGCCTGCGGCTTTGCCTCAGCCGGACGGCTAGCGACAGATGGCGGAGCGGCTTGCTTCGGTGCTGCGGCCGGAGCGGAAGCACCGACGAACTTCGCCTGGGTCGCGGCTTTCACCGCCTCTGGAACCACGCTCTTCGCGGGTGCTGCAGCCTGCTTCGCCGCCTGCGGTTTGGACTCCTTACATTTTTCCAGATCGTCGAGCAGTTCTCTTCCGTTCTGATAGCGCTCCGCCGGATCCTTCGTCAGCGCCTTCATGATGAGGTCGCTCAGCGCTGGATGGAGTTTGGGATTCACGTGCATCGGAGGCACGGGCGTGCTTTCAAGGATGCTTTGCCGCAGCGATTCCGCATCTTCGCGATCGAAGGCTCTCCGGTCGGTCACCATTTCGTAGAATATGGCGCCCAGACTGAAGAGGTTCGAGCGCGCATCAATATTCTCGCCGCGAACCTGTTCCGGAGACATGTACTGAAGAATGGAGGGAACGTCAGGCATTTGCGCAGTGAACCGGCCCACGCTGGAGACGCCGTATCCGAGAATTCTGACCGTGCTGTCCCAACCGCACATGATCTTGGCCGGCTCAAGGCTATAGTGAAATACGTTGTGGGAATGAGCGTGATCGAGACCGCTGCATACCTGCCTTCCGATATCGAGCAGGTCCCAGATGGAAAATCCCTCTTGGCGCGCCAGCATGGTGGCGATGCTGTTGCCCTGGATGTATTCCATAGCGGCGCAGAATTGGCCATCGATTTCTGCCGCGCTATAAACTGCTGTCAGGTTGGAATGGCTTAAGACCTTGCTGGCCGCAGCCTCTTCCAGCAAGCACTTCTGCAGCTCTGCGGCTTGTTCGCCAAAAGCAGAGAGTCGAATCGCTTTCAAAGCGACCGTTTGGCTGGTTTCCGAGTCGTTCGCCTTGTAAACCGCGCCCGTCGCGGATTTTGACAGCTCGCTAAGGATTTCGAAGTGGCCGATTTTCGTGGACATAGTTTCCGCGCCTCATCACAGAAAAGCCACGCAGTTCCTATGGAGAGCTGCGCAGGTTAAAACCGGGGCAGGTTTAAGAGGTAGGATAGCGCTCGGGAGATTGATCTTCGAGTTACCAAAGTACTGAGAAAATGGGGCTAAGTGGAAGCTGAACACAGCTCTGACGATTGGAATGACTGGCTGGCGTGGCGCGCGAAATAATCCAGCTTAGCGCGTGACCTTTCAACCCGCAGCGCAGTTTAACTTGGCTGACGCAAAGGCGGTGTGACAATTGTCATGCAGGCTGGATGACGATCTCCACTGGCGTCCGAGCCGAGGCGGTTTGACTATTAGGGGTGAGATTCGGGTCGGAGAGTGTGATCCGGCTTTCGCGCGGAATCGGGTTGTCGAAGCCGACTGGTTCATTTATTCTTGTAGACTCCTAGGACCAAGTTTGTCCTTCAGCCCGTTAGTCCGGCACGCCGACTCTTTCCCGGGGTTCAAGCATGACTTTGAGTCGATTTGTCACCAAGAACGCGTTCCGCAACAAGCGCCGCAGCATCCTGACGGTACTTAGCATAGCTTTTTCTTTGCTCTTGCTTACGCTCATGATGACCATCTGGCGGGCGTTTTATCTCGACCAGGGTAGCGCCGAATCCGCGGAAAGACTGGTAGTGCGCCACCGCGTTTCTTTGACCTTCAGCCTGCCCGGCTTTTACCGGGAGAAGATCCGCGCCGTTCCCGGGGTCTTGGCTGTGGTTCCGGTCTCGTGGTTCGGCGGGATTTACAAAGATCAGAAACCGGAGAATTTCTTCGCGCAGTTCGGCACAGATCCGGAGGAATTTTTCAAGGTATACCGTGACATCAATCTGCCCCCGGAACAGCTTGTCGCATGGCAACGGGATCGGCAGGGGGTAATCGTGGACGACACGCTCGCCCAGAAATACGGCTGGAAGCTGGGCGACCGCATCGTTTTGCAAGGCACAATTTATCCCGTCGATCTTGAGTTGTACGTTCGCGGCATTTTCAGCGCTTATCCGGACGATAAGGCGGTTTACTTCAACACTAAATATGTGGAGGAGGCTGTTCCTTTTTTCAAAGGACAGGCGGGCACCTTCAGTATTCTCGCCGCTTCTCCCGCGGATGTAAGCAAGATAGCCAGCACCGTGGATGACATGTTTCACAACTCTCCGCAGCCGACAAAGTCAGAGAGCGAAAAGGCGTTTGGTCTGGAGTTCGTTGCCATGCTGGGAAACGTGAAGGCCTTCATCTTCATGATTTGTGCAGCCGTGGTTTTTGCCACGCTGCTGGTTTCCGCAAATACGATGGCGATGTCGATCCGCGAGCGCACTCGGGAGGTAGCGGTGCTTAAGACGTTGGGGTTCACCCGGGGGAGCGTACTTGGTCTGTTCGTGAGCGAGGCGGTAGCGCTGGCCGTGGTGGGCGGATTGATTGGCGTGGCTTTAGCCTACTTACTCGTTCAAGGGATAGCGCACTCGCCGTACATGAGTTTTTACAATCTGAAGCTGACGCTGGGGATGTGGTTTATCTCTGTCTTCGTGGCCGGACTCGTGGGACTGGTAAGTTCATTGTTTCCTTCGTACCACGCTTCGCAGGTAAACATCGTGGATGGGTTGCGGCACATTGGTTGAAATCGGGTTGAGTTTATGACGCTGGGCAGTTTTGTGGTGCGCAATACGTTTCGCAACAAGCGGCGCAGTATCCTGACGATGCTGAGTATCAGCTTTTCGCTGCTGCTGCTCACGCTAATGATGTCAATCTGGCGCACGTTTTACATCGATATGGGAGCGGCGGATACGGCCAAGCGATTGATTACGCGCGATCGCGTCTCGCTGGCATTTTTTCTGCCCGGTTATTACCGCGAGAAGATTCGCAGCGTTCCCGGCGTGGTCGCGGTAGCGCCCGAAACATGGTTTGGGGGCCGCTATAAGGATGATCGTCCGGAAAATTTTTTCGCTCAGATTGCCACCGATCCGGACGAGTATTTAAAGGTTGCTTCCGACAAGATCACGCCGCCGGATCAGCTATTGGCCTGGCAGCGCGACCGCGCCGGCGCCCTGGTGGATGTGACACTGGCTAACAAGTATGGGTGGAAGATCGGCGATAAGATCACTCTGTTGGGAACGATCTTTGAGGTGAACCCTGAGCTCACGATTCGCGCCATCTACCATCGTGACCCGCCGCAGAATACGCTCTATTTCAACGTCAAGTATCTGGAAGAATCGGTTAGCTGGTTCAAGGGACAGGCAGGTTTTTACGCCACGCAAGTAGCCCAGCCCGGCGATGTGGCGCGGGTTTCGAGCGCGATCGACAGCCTGTTTCGCAATTCCCCTCAGCCCACGAAAACGGAGAGCGAAAAGGCCTTTCAGCTTTCATTTGTGGCCACGTTGGGGAATGTAAAGGCCTTCATTCTGGGTATATGCGGCGCGGTAGTGTTTGCGATTCTATTGGTTTCGGCCAATACCATGGCCATGTCAGTTCGCAGCCGAACCCGCGAAGTTGCCGTGCTGAAAACGCTGGGCTTCACTCGTCAGCGCGTGCTGTCGCTATTCGTGTTCGAGGCGGTGGCCCTCGCCCTATTGGGTGGTTTGCTGGGGATACTTGGGGCGGTGGGATTGATTCAGTGGATGACGCACTCCCCGATCGCTATAGGCATTCCCATCAACATGAAAGTTACTTTGACCACCATGGGATTGTCGTTGCTGGTAGCGGCGACGGTGGGATTCTTGAGTGGGTATGTTCCCGCATATGGGGCCTCGCGCACGAATATTGTGGAAGGGTTGCGCCACATCGGATGATGTGCGCGTGTCGGACTTGAGAGTTCACTATGGCGATACCGATCAGTTATAACGTTCGCAATTTGAAGCTTCGCAAAGGGCTCACCGTCATGACCGCGCTGGGCATTGCGCTCACGGTCACCACCGCGATCTTTCTGATGGCCCTGCTGGCGGGCCTGCGGAAGGCTTTCGTCTCCAGCGGCAACGCGCAGAATGTGCTGGTACTGCGAAAAGGCTCGGAGGCGGAATTATCGGGCGGCTTCGATGCTTCGCTGTTTCCTACCTTGAAAGTTCTTCCCGGCATCGCAAAGGACAGCCACGGCGACCCCATGGTTTCCGGCGAGTGGGTGGTCGTGATCGTCCTGCCTCGCAAGGATGGCACCGGCGAAGTAAACGTAACCGTGCGCGGCATGATGCCCGATGGACTCGAACTTCGGCCGAGCGCGAAGCTGATCGAAGGGCGATGGTTCCAGACCGGGCAACGCGAAGTCGTAGTCAGCAAATCCATCCGCAGCCGCTTCTCGCACGCGAATATTGGCGACACCATGGAATTCGGCAAGGGATCGTGGAAAGTCGTAGGCGTTTTTGACGCGGGTGGTTCGGCCTACGAGTCGGAGATCTGGTGCGACGTAAATCAGATGGCTTCCGATTTTGACCGGCAGGGCGGATATTCTTCGGCATATCTGCGCGCCACCGATCCCATTGCCGCCGACGCTCTAACCAAGCGGGTGAGTGATGACCAGCGTTTGAAATTAGAGGGAATGCTCGAGACTGATTATTACGCGAAGCAAACCAGTTCCGGGGCGCCGATCAAATACATCGGCATTGTGGTTGCGATCATCATGGCCATTGGATCGAGCTTTGCCGCGATGAACACGATGTATGCGGCGGTAGCCTACCGCGGGCGTGAAATTGCAACTTTGCGAGTGCTGGGATTCTCCAGGCCTTCGATTCTGACATCTTTTGTTCTGGAATCTCTGATGCTGGCATTGCTGGGTGCGGCGGCGGGAATTTTGTTGATGCTTCCGTTTAACGGAATGCAGACCGGAACGTCGAATGCAGTGACCTTTAGCGAGGTGGTATTCAGCCTGCAAATTACGCCGCAGGTTGCGGCTGCCGCGATTGGGTTTGCGCTGATCATGGGGCTGTTTGGCGGACTGGCTCCGGCCTGGCATGCGGCGCGGCAGAATATTCTTACGGCGCTGCGGGGTTGATAGAGCTCTTATGAGACTTCATAAAGGGGGCGTCCGACTTCCGGCCTCGGGCCTTACGATTTTGCGTTCCGGACGCCGAAAGCCGGGGGACCGACGCCGTTTCGATTCTTATGCCGATTGACGCAAAACACGAAGACCTGCAGAGCCTGCGCATCGACCGCACTGAGCGCGGCTCCGGCAGCGGAGAGCCCGCAACCTGGGCGCGCCGCTACATTTTGATGGGCATCGCGATCGTGGTTGTGCTGAGCGTATCCGCTCTGGCTTATCGCATGCTTTCCCGCGATGTGCCTGAAGTAGAAGTGGTACGCGCTGCCGCGGAGAGTAGCGACGTCGGCGGCACCGTGCTTTCGGCCACGGGCTACATCGTTGCGCACCACACCATCAACGTGAATTCCAAGGTCACGGGACGCCTCGCATGGATTGGCGTGGAAAAGGGCGACAAGGTGAAAGAGGGGCAGGTTCTGGTGCGACTGGAAGACGAGGAGTTCCGCGCGGCCTGCGAGCAGGCCAAAGGCTCGCTGGACAATGCTCGCGCGTATCTCGATGAACTGGAGCACGGCTCGCGGCCGGAAGAGATTCAGCAGGCCCAACACAATCTCGATGAGGCCCGCGCCACGCTGGTCAATGACAAACTGACTCTGGACCGCACTCGGCAACTTTCATCCGCAGGCGTGGTTTCACGGCAGGCCATGGATGATGCGACAGCCAAGTTTGATTCGGACCAGCAGCGCGTTAATTCATTGGACAGGGCTTTTGAATTGATGAAGATTGGCCCCCGTCCGGAGGAAATTGCGCGCGCCCGCGGGTCGCTGGCGCAGGCTCAGGGTCAACTCGATTACGCGAAATCGCAGCTCGATGCGACAGTGATTCGTGCTCCCGTCACCGGTACGATTCTCGATCGCACGGCGGAAAAGGGTGAATTGATTACGGCACAGTTTGCCAGTGCCGCAGCAGGCGGTCCTCAAGGATCAGTGGTGTCGCTGGCGGATTTGAACGATCTTCAAGTCGAACTCGATATTGCCCAGGCGGACTTCGCCCGGCTCGGGCCGAAGCAGAAGGGCATCGTCACAACCGATACTTATCCCGACAAAACGTACGATGGCGAAATTGCACAGATTTCCCCCGAGGCCAATCGGCAGAAAGCCACGGTGCAAGTAAAGGTGCAGGTGCTGAATCCGGGCAAATATCCCGATGTGTTTCTGCGCCCGGAGATGAACGCCACTGTAAAGTTTCTGGCGGATGAACCGAAAACAACCAGCGCGCAGCCGGCGGGAGCCTTCGTGCCGGCGAGTGCGGTCCTCGATCGCGACGGCAAGAAAGTTGTGTTCCTGGCTTTCGACGGAAAAGCACGCATGCGCGTGGTTCACGTGCTGAGCCAACGCACCGACGGATTTCTCGTTGACGGATTGGTAGGTGGCGAGAGCGTGATCAGTAAGGGGCCACAGGACCTGAAAGACGGAGACAAAATAAAAGTTAAGGGGCAATCATGAGCACAGTGGCTGAGAACAAGATCGCTACCGGAACGAAAGTTGTTCAGGCTCGCAACGTCAGCAAGATCTTCAAGCGCGAAGCCTTCGAGGTGAAGGCTCTCGACGATGTCTCAATCGACATCGCGACCGGCGAATTCATGGCTCTGATGGGACCGTCGGGCTCGGGCAAGACCACGCTGCTGAACATGATCGCAGCGATCGACCGGCCGACCTCCGGCGAGTTGCTGGTGCAAAACCAGAATATTTTTCGCTTCAACGACTCGCAGGCCGCTCACTGGCGCAATGAGAACATCGGCTACGTCTTCCAGACGTTCAACCTGATTCCTGTGCTGACTGCGTTTGAAAATGTGGAATTGCCGCTGCTGCTAACCAAGCTCAACTCGCAGCAGCGACGCGACCACGTGATGACCGCGCTGAAACTTGTGGGATTAGAAGAACGAGTGAACCACCTTCCGAAACAGCTATCTGGCGGGCAGGAGCAACGCGTGGCCATCGCGCGGGCCATTGTGAGCGACCCCACGCTGTTGCTCGCGGATGAACCCACGGGCGACCTGGACAGTCACTCGGCCACGGAAGTCTTGGAGATTTTGAAGCGGCTGAACGAAGACTTCCACAAAACGATTGTGATGGTAACCCACGATCCGCACGCGGCATCGTATGCGCATGTCACGCGCCATCTGGAGAAGGGGATGCTGCTGCCGCCGGCGTAGCTCGATTACTGATGGGCCAGCGCAGCGAGATCTGCCGTCAAAACGCGGCTTTGCTCGGGGGAGGTGCGCTCGGCCACCCATTCCCAGGCGCGGCGTCCTTTTTCGAGCGCCACTGCCCTGGCTTCTCCGTACGCCACCAAACGATTGAGTATGGTGGTCACCGAAGCCATCGGGTCTTTGTGACGCGCCAGCACGAGCGGGAATTTCTGCTGGATCCGTTCGCATACATCCCGAGCGCTCAGGGGACAGTTTGCATCCATCAAAGTGCTGCGGCACGCCTTGGTGAAACCCGGCTGGCGTCCGCTGGTCTTGCGATCCACCATTTCGAGTAGCTCCTCGCCCAAAACGGCGTCGCCAAAAAGGTTGGCCAGGCCGGCGATGGTCTGTTTGATCGTGCCTATTCGCCGCATCACTTGCGCGCGCTGTTGCAGAAGCTGCCGCAGCTCATCGTGGGCCTGCCGCACTACCTCTTGCACGTGATCATTCCCGTTGCTGGGGATGGGTTTTATCTCGGTTGCGCCTTCCTGGATCTGCATGCCAACTCCTATCGCGCCGGTGTTCAGGCACACTCTATCTCCCGACTGATACGCAGGAAACGGGTCAAATGTTCCCTGCCCTTATGCCAACGCACGCTTCAGCTCCGGTACCTTGTGTTAGACGCGGAAGGTTGGAGTTGGTTAACAGTAAACCTACGAGACGCTTAAGAGCCGTATCTCCAGCCGACACGGACGGGTGCTGCCACAAACCCTGCGTTTCGAAGGTTGCGGCTCCCAGGCAAACAGTTATCCGCTGTCTAGGTTGCAGCAGAGCATTCGTGGGTTGCCTTCGCAGAGCGGTGCCACACCACAGGAGGGTCAAACTTTTCAAGGGAGCGTGACCACGATAGTTCATTCGAGTCCCGAACCGGAACGATCTCCGATATGGGATTTTCTTTCGCCCCTAATGGTGGCCCCACATCCACAAAGACAATTCTGCGGGCCTCAACCTTCCGATGTGAAAAATATAGGCAGTAAGAGCATTGCGAAAGGACCTCCCTGTCAACCGCGCCACAACTCGGGCCCTCCCCTTTACGCGTCCTCCTGGTCGGGAGCCGGGAGGAGGATTTTTTCCTGGTCCGCGAAATTCTTGCCCGGAACCGCAGCGCCTTACCGGCGGAACTCGATCATGCCAGCTCGCTGGACGAAGCTAAAATAATGTTGCGGGGCGGCGGCGTTGGGCTGGTCTTGTTCGAGCACGAGACCGGGGATGCCGCCGCCACCAAGCTTCTCTCTGAGTTTCTCCAAACGCAAGGCACCTTGCCCTTCATCCTGCTGACTGAAGATGCCGACGAAAAAGCGGTGGCTGAGATCATCCAAGCGGGAGCTTACGATTGCGTGGAGAGATCGCAGCTCAACGGAGCTAATCTGGTTCGCACCATCCGTTGTGCGCTGAATCTGCATTCGACGCAGCAGCAGCGGCAGGTCGCAGAACAATCCTTGCGCCAGCTCTCCTGCGCTGTGGAGCAGTCGGCCGATACCATTTTCGTCACTAATAGTGAAGGCATCATTGAATACGTAAATCCCGCGTTTGAAGCGCTGACCGGTTACTCCCGCCAGGAGGTTATGGGCAGGACGCAAGACATTTTGAAGTCTGATTTGCAAGCGCCGGTACTCTACCGTGAATTATGGGAGACCATTCGCTCCGGCGACATATCCCGCGGCATCGTGGTGAACCGCAAGAAAAATGGGGACGTGTACTACGTCGATGAGAGCATCAGTCCCATACGCGATGGTGACGGGCACATTACTCACTTCGTTTCCAACGGCCGCGATTACACCGAGCGCCTCCGCCTCGAAGCGCAGCTGCTGCAAGCGCAGAAAATGGATGCCGTTGGCCGGCTCGCTGGAGGCGTTGCCCATGATTTCAACAACCTTCTCACCATCATTACCAGCTACTCGGAACTCGCATTAGACTCGGTGATTCCCGGAAGCGTCACGCAAACGAGAATTCAGGAGATCCTCTCCGCCGCCCGCCGCGCCGCCGATCTGACCCGTCAATTGCTCGCTTTCAGCCGGCAACAGCCGCAGGCTTTGCGCGTCGCTGAGCTCAACCCGGTGATCAAGGAAATCGTCAGAACTCTGCACCGCCTCATCGAAGAAGATATAGAGCTTAGTTTTGTGCCGGGCGAAGGCCTGGGCAGGGTGCGTTTGGATCCAGTCCAGATCGAGCAGATTCTGCTGAATCTTGCAGCCAACTCCCGCGACGCCATGCCTCAGGGAGGGCGGCTTACCATTCAAACGTCCGATGTGTTCCTCGACGAACAATACGCTGACCGTAAGAAGGCCATGATTCCCCGTGGACGCTATAGTGTCCTGACAGTGAGCGACAGCGGCGCCGGAATTTCCGCGGATCACCTCTCGCATGTCTTCGAACCCTTTTACACGACGAAACGCGCCGGCGAAGGCACCGGACTCGGTCTGGCGACGGTCTACGGAATCGTGAAGCAGAATCACGGGTTCGTATGGGTCTATAGCGAGCCCGGGATGGGCACGACTTTCAAAATCTACTTCCCCTGTGTGCCCGATCGGCCCGCCACCACGGAGGCTACAGATGGTCGGGCAGAGGCTGTGCTCCGCGGCACAGAGACGATTCTATTGGTCGAGGACGAGGACGCCCTGCGCAGAGCTGCCGGTGAGTCGCTCCGGCTTCGCGGATATACGGTTTTGGAGGCTAGAGACGGATTCGACGCTTTATTCGTAACCAAGAATCACGGAGCGAGTATAGAGCTGGCAATAACCGACGTGGTAATGCCGAACATGAGCGGTGGCAAACTGGCAAAGGAATTGGAACTGCTTTCTCCGAAAACGCGTGTTCTGTTCGTCTCCGGTTACGCGGGGCAAACAGTGCTGGACCATAAAGTGGTCGATGTGGAAAACAACTTCCTGCAGAAGCCTTTCACTCTGAAACAACTGGCGGCTAAAGTTCGATCCGTGCTTGACTCCAACCGCGATCCGCTCCCCATCGTGGATGTCGGAATTCAGCATCCAGCCGGGGTTATCGCGGCATCCGAGTAAGCTTGCCATTTTTCAAGTGGAAACGGTCGCCCCGCCAGGTGACCGTCTGACCCCTAAGACTTGCTATCCAGACAGCGACTGCAATCAGATCGCGAAGCGGAATCAGCCAGGCATATCTCAAACTCCGACCGTCGCGCAGAACCTCGTAGCCGACGACCAGCGCAACGGCAAGACGGAGAAACAGTGTGACGGCCAATCCACTCCACGCCCATAGCGCCCCGCGGCTCACTGACAACGCGAGCAACGCCCAGAAAATCCCAAACGTGAAGACCAAGCCCAAGTAACCACCAGTACGAGCGTCGCGGACTCCTCGCGCCCAGCGCAGTTGATGGGCAAGAAAATCCCACAGGCGATAAGACGGCAGAAACGTCTCGACCACTACCTCCGACAGCTTCACACTCAGTCCCAGTGCGGTGATGCGTTTTCCCAATTCGTAATCGTCGGCGAGATAGTCCGCGAACGAAGTGAACCCGCCAATCTTTTCCAGCTCGGCGCGACGAAAGGCCAAGGTCGAACCCAACCCGAATCGAATGCCGCCCTCAACCTGCCGCGCAGCCAGCACACTCGGGCAAAAATCTGTGCTGATTCCTAACGCTTCCAGGCGCGAACCCAGGGTCGGACCAGCCACTCCCCGATACAGGCACGTGACCATCCCAATTCCCGGGTCGGCCAGTGGGGCGATGACGAGGCGGAGGTAATCTGATGGCACGCGAATATCGCTATCGTTAACAATCAAATAATCAAAACGCGCTTCCGGCAGCATTTGCGCCAGATTGCTGACCTTCACATTCGCGCCCAGAATCTTTGGACTCACCACCAACTGGATTCTGCGCTCCGGAAATTCGCGTTGCAGTGTGGTCACACTTTCGATCGCAGGATCGTTGGGGTCGCTCACACCGAAGATGATTTCGTATTCCGGGTAATCCTGCAGACAGTGGCTGCGAAAGCTCTTGTAAATTTCCGGATCGGTTCCCTTGAGCGGCTTGAGAATCGAAATCGGCGGCAACTCCCGTATGGGGCGGGCGCCCTCGCCCGCCTCTCGCTCGCGCAATAATCTTCCCGCGCTCCAAAGGCAAAGCAAATAATAGATGGAGCTGGAAACGAGACCGAAGGCGGCAACGAGCTCGACTGTTCTGAGGATCAGGTGCATCATGCGCGAGCGCAGGCCAGGCTATTCGTAACGCAGCGCTTCAATTGGATCCAGATTCGCCGCCTTCCATGCGGGATAGATGCCAAAGACGAGCCCAACGCCAGCGGAGGAAGCGAAGCCGAAGATGGTCCAGAACAGCGACAGGCGGGCCGGCAGCGATGGCCAGACCTCAGGAATAACCCAGACGACGACCGCGCCCAAGAGAATACCAATCACGCCGCCGACGGCGGTAAGGATGATCGCCTCCAAAGTGAACTGCAAAAGGATGTCCCGTTTGAGCGCCCCAATCGCTTTGCGCACGCCGATCTCGCGCGTTCTTTCCGTCACGCTCACCAGCATGATGTTCATCACGCCCACGCCGCCAACGATCAATCCCACGCTCGATATCGCAAACACTCCCACGAATAACATGCCAGTGAGCTGATTCCATACGTCGGAGATCGAATCCGTGGTTAAAACCGCAAAATTATCCGGCTTTTCAGGAGGAACCCTTCGCCGCCGGCGTAACAGTTGGCGAATCTCGTCGATTGCTTTTGGCACGTCGTCGTGAGAGGTAGCCTTGGCGGTGATCCAATGATCTTTTATCTCTGGGTGCAGGGTTCTGAAAGTGGTTAACGGGAAAAAGATGCGATTATCGTTGGGATCTTTGCCACCGCTAAACACTGATTTGATCTTGTCCAGAGTGCCGACCACCTCAAACAACCGCCCGTCGATATTGATCTCTTTCCCCAGCGGGCTCTCCAGCGGAAACAACTCCTCTGCTGTGTCGTGGCCAAGGACAATCACCGCGGCGTGACGCTCGTCGTCGGTTTCGGTAAACCATCTTCCGGCGGCCATTGGAAGATCGTACACATCCTTCACGGATGCCGTGTCACCCTCGAGAATCGTGTTCTTTACCTTGCGATCGTTATATTTCACCGCAAATGTGCCCACGCCCAACTCTGGGCGGAAGTACCGGAGACCGGCGGACACGGCTTTTACATGCGGCAACTGCTTTATCGCCTCTGCATCGTCGAAGCTCAACTTCTTGCGCGTCCGCATTTCTTCGGTGGGTCGTCCGAACGTGAGAGGGTCAAGATGATAAGCGAAGATGTTGTCGGATCCGATACTGGCGACCATCTCTCGCACATTTTCGTCGAGGCCGCGGCCGATCGAGGAAACGCCAATCACCATGGCGACGCCGATCACGATGCCGAGCACGGTTAGGCCCGAACGCATCTTGTTGCCGCGGATCGTATCCGTCGCCATCTGTACGATCTCGCCGAACTCGTCCCTGTTAATCATGCACTCCTATGTCTCAAATCTCAACGCAGCAATCGGATCCAGCTTCGATGCTTTATGTGCCGGATACACACCAAAGAACACTCCCACGCTCGCAGAAACAATCAGCCCGGCAGCAACCGCCCAAAGTTTGATTGATGACGGCATTCCAATCAGCAAGGTCACTGTCTCCGCCACCGCAACCCCCGACAACACTCCGAGCGCCCCGCCCGTGAGAGCCAGAGTTACGGACTCGACCAGGAATTGCAACAGGACATCTTCACGGCGTGCGCCAAGCGCTTTGCGGATGCCGATTTCGCGGGTTCGCTCAGTAACCGCAACCAGCATGATGTTCATGATCACAATGCCGCCGACCACCAGCGAAATACATGCGATCCCGATGGTGGCGATGAAAAAAGTCTGGCTGAAACTGGTCCAGATGCCGAGCAGGCTGGCGTTGGTTTCAATATCAAAGCTGTCTTCGCCGCCGGGTTGATCGTGGCGGCGGGCGCGCAGAACGGCCCGCGCTTCGTCAATAGCCTCGTTCAACGGCACTCCTCCGCTGGCCGCTTTGCCGCAAATCCTAAGGGTGTCATCACGCGAGCCATACTGCTTCATGCTGGCGGTAATGGGAATCATTACAAAATTGTCGGCGCTCTGTCCCAGCGTAGATCCCTTTTTCTTGGCCACGCCGATTACCTGATAGGGCCAGCCGTCAACGCGTATTTCTTTGCCGACCGGATCGACCCCTTGCAGGAGGTGCTCGACAATATCATTTCCAACTACGGCAACCGGCGATCGATTGTCTACTTCATTCTCATTGAACATGCGGCCCATGCTTAGATCGACATCCAGGATCGTGGTCATCGCTGGCGTCATCCCGCGCACGGTGGTGTCACTGATGGATTGCCCTTCGTACTTCACAGTGCCGGTTTCATTTCGAGTTGATGCGGCCACCAGTTCGCAGTGCCGGCAGGCTGCCGCTACAGCCTGATAGTCCTCGAAGGTCAATTTCTTGCGCTTTTCGCCCTCGAGGTAGCGATCCACATTTGTAACCGCGGGGGAGACTTTGAAGATAATGAAGACGTCGGCGCCCAGATTGAATATCTTCTGCGCCACATAATCGTTGATGCCGGAGACGAACGTAACTACCGCGATCACCGCCGCGACTCCGATCACTACGCCCAGCAGCGTCAGCACCGAGCGCAGTTTATTCACCCAAAGCGACTGCAGCGCGATTCGGATGGCTTCGGCAATGTTCAAGAACAGACCTCGGACTGCAGACCTCGGACTCGGGCCTCACACCTCTGACCGCAGGCGTGAGTCGCAAGATTAGTCTATCAGCGAATTCGCTGTTGCCGCGAAGCCGGGCTGACGTCCGAAGTCCGAGGTCCGCTCTGGCATATAATGGTCCTGTTGGCAGCTGGACCGGACGGTCGCTTCTTGCGTCTTCGGATGCAGGGAGAGGAAAGTCCGAACTCCACAGAGCAGTGTGCCGGATAACGTCCGGGAGGGCGGGTTCAAGCCCGTCCGACGGAAAGTGCCACAGAAAACATACCGCCTGCATCTTCACGGATGCGGGTAAGGGTGAAAAGGTGCGGTAAGAGCGCACCGCCGCCGCAGCAATGCAGCGGGCAGGGCAAACCACACACGGAGCAAGACCAAATAGGAAGGGAGCCGGAACTGATGCGAATCAAGTTCCAGCACGTGCCGGCTCGGTGCGTCCAACCTTCGGGTAGGTCGCTAGAGCCCCGCAGCGATGCGCGGCCCAGAGGAATGACCGTCCCGCCGGAGCAATCCGGCGGACAGAATTCGGCTTATAGGTCCGGCTGCCACAAACTAGTTTGTTTTCTGCTTCGTAATACACTCCCTCAAATTGTGACGCAGGCGTGACGGAAAAGAAGAATTCGCCTCTGGGAGTCAACGAGTGTAATGGCGATGTTACGCCACCTATCCAGCGCACCCGCTAAATGCAGAGCTATAATGCTCTCGTGTGGCAGAAGTTTCACATCCTGACCCGAGCACAAGTATCGATGGCCTCGAGTTACAGAACAAGGAGATTCCCATGCGACTCAACAAGCGGTGCTTACCAGCGATTACACTTTTCTTGATGACAGTTTCCATGGCGGTCACGTACGCGGCCGCACAATCACATGCGCCAAAAGAAAAGGTCCTTTTCAGTTTCCCGGCCAGCGGCGACCTGGGCAATACGCCGAACGGGGTACTGATTTCAGACGCAGCCGGAAATTTATATGGCGTAAACACATATGGCGGTTCTGGATCCGGAGCCGTCTACGAGATATCTCCCACGGCGGAAGGAGGCTGGACGGCAAAGTCGATCCATGCACTCCCCGCGAACTCGTCCTACCCCAATGCGCTGGTCATGGATTCGTCGGGAAACCTTTACGGAACGCTTTATGGTGGCGGCACCGAAAATTGTAGCGACGGCTTCAACCTCTATCCTTGCGGCGCGGTTTATGAGTTGTCGCCTGATGGCTCGGGCGGTTGGTCGGAAAAGACCATATGGAATGCCAGCCCGACAGAAGGCTGGGGGCCCTGGAGTCTGGCCCTGGATGCCGCGGGAAATCTGTATGGCACCACCCTTTGGATCGGGACGGGAGAAGGCGGAACAGTGTTTGAACTACAGCGTACGGGCGAGAACTGGACTCACACTATTTTGCTTGCCTTTGGCCAACCGGGGTCCAATGGTGGGGCGCCAAATGGCTCGCCGGTTTTCGATAAGGCGGGCAACCTCTACGGCACGACCGCCCTGGGTGGTGCGGAATCCGGTGGAACTGTTTTTGAGTTGAAGAAAACGAAGACGGGCTGGAGGGAGATCACTTTGTTCGAGTTCGACTCCTCCTTTCCCGGAGCATCGGGGGGATATTATCCCTACGGAGTGATTTTCGACAGTGCCGGAAATCTATACGGCATGACAACCTTCGGCGGGGTCGATTATTTGGACGGATTTGGGGTTGCGTTCGAGTTGACTCCCACGTCGAGCGGAGCCTGGCAGGAAAACGTGTCACACGCCTTCTTGTACGGGGAAACCGGCGGTTTAGGCACTGGTAATCCTCTGGTCATCGATTCGGCGGGGAATCTGTATGGCACTACGGCTGCCGGTGGTGCCGGAAATTACGGCACGGTCTTCCAACTGAGGCGGTCCACAAACGGAGCATGGTCCAAGGTCGTTCTGCACAGTTTTCCGAGCGATTCCTCGGATGGCCGATCTCCCGCCGCCTTGCTCGCAGATTCGAAAGGAAATCTCTACGGCACAACGTCAGGCGGTGGTTCGGCGGGAGTCGGCACGGTGTTCGAGATAACGCCTTAGTCACTCAGTGGAGCCCCGGACGCCCTCGCCCGGGGTGGTCGGCGGGTGTGCTCCGTTGCGGCGCACCTCACGAAGGTGTTTCTATAACGAGGATTTCTATGAAGAGCTCCAAATTTCGCTTCACTCTCGGCCTCGCACTCGCATGCGCGGCCATTACTCTCAGCCTGGCGGTGCGTGCCCAGGCGGCCGCAACGACATTCCTCTTTCTCAGGCAAACACGACGGGGGCACATTAGATGTCGGGCCTACGCGCCACATGGTACCATTCCCGCGTGGGCGACTCCGTTTGCATCCCAAGTGCTGCCTCGGCCGTCCCAACCACGACGGCGATTCCGCGCCACTCTGCCCTCGTCCGCGTCACTCACTGGATCACCACCCTGTGTTTTTTTGCCCTGCTCGTCAGCGGAGTTGAAATTGTGATCTCTCACCCTCGCTTCTATTGGGGTGAAACCGGCAACGATTTGACTTCGACGTTGTTCAAAATTCCGATCCCTGCCTCGAGGAGGTTGGTGCCGACCGGCTACGGGAACGTGTGGCCGGACCAGAACGGCTGGAGCCGGTATCTCCACTTTGAGGCTGCCTGGATAGCCGTGTTGACCGGACTACTGTATTTGATCTCCGGTTTGTTTACGGGGCATTTCAGGAAAAACCTGCTGCCCGAAGGGGCCGATCTGTCATGGCACGCGTTCTCGACGTCAATTGCCAGCCATTTGCACTTCAAAAGGCCGAATGAGGCGGAAGCTTGGTCTTATAACGTGCTCCAGCGCCTCGCCTACTTGTTCGTGATCTTCGTTCTTTTCCCACTCGTAATTTGGACGGGGCTGGCGATGTCGCCCGCTTTTGTTTCCGCGTTTCCAGCGACCGTCAACGTGTTGGGCGGCCAGCAATCCGCGCGCACGCTTCACTTCTTCGTTTCGCTGGCCCTCGTGCTTTTTCTGTTGGTCCACATCGTGATGATTTGGCTTGCCGGATTCAAGAGCCGCATGCGAGCGATGATTACGGGCCGCGCCGGTAGAGATATGGAGCGCAAATGAGCGAATCTGCAGGTCGCAAGCTGTCACGCCGCAAACTGATCACAACTGGACTCGCGGCCACGGCAGGCGTATCGGCCCTCGGCGTGGCCGCGGAACTGGCTAACAAGTACGGACTAATCCCGCCCGATCACAGCGGCGTCTACAACGGATTTTACGGCCTCGGCGAAACGCTGACCTACGCTTCGCAGCGGCTGCTGACCAGGCACTCTTTAGCGCGTGAGTTCTCTAAGAGCCAGATTTCCAAGCCTCCATTCCCGAATGAACTGGCACCCCTGCCGGAGACGTTCAAACGCCTTCAGGCCGGAGGTTTCGCCGACTGGCGGCTTTCCATCGACGGAATGGTTGCTCGTCCCGCCTCATTCTCGCTTGACCAGCTCAAGAGCTACACATCTCGGAGCCAGATCACGATGGTACAGTGCGAAGAGGGATGGTCGTATATCGCCGAGTGGATCGGCGTGCCTCTCTCCCAGGTCCTGCAAACCGTGGAAGTTCACCCGCAAGCCAGATACGTGGTCTACTTCTCGATCGAGCCTGACTGGTGGGAGAGCATCGATATGGCCGACGCATTGCATCCGCAGACTTTTCTCACCTATGGGATGAATGGCGCCGATCTCCCCGTGGGCAACGGCGGTCCGCTTCGCCTGCGGGTTCCCCGGCAACTCGGCTACAAGAGCGTGAAATTCCTTACCCACCTGACGGTCACTGACAATCTGAAGGGTTTCGGCAAGGGACTGGGGTCGGCGTCTCCAGAAGCAGGCTATGCCTGGTACGCTGGCATCTGACGGCCGGAATACGGCGGACAGGTCCGATCATCAAGTTTCTTTTCGGATTGAAACGGCCTGGCGATTGTAGTGGAGGTATGCGGTGTGGGCCTCGGACATCAGTCATTGGGTTGAGATAGCTAAGAACATTGTGAAATCCTAGCGATTCTCGGCGGGGCTGCATGGACCTACCTGAACTATTTTCGTGGCCGGATCTACAAACCGCGGTTGGAGTGCTCGGTCGAGGCTTCTGTCGAAAAGCATTCAGGCCACTCCTTCCTGAAGGCCGTCGTGAGGATAAGAAACATTGGCCTGTCGAAGGTGCACATCCGGCAAAAGGGAACCGCCCTGCTCCTCTACTCCGTAAATATGCAAGACCGCACTCCGACGTTCCCGAGTCATGTTCGATGGAACGAGGCCGTAGCTGCTTTCGATGTATTCACGGGTGAGAGATGGGTGGAGCCGTCGGAATCCATAGCGGAGTCCCTAATGGTTGACCTGCCTCATGGCGGCGCCTTCACCTACAAAGTAACTTTGAAAGTGGTCTCAGGCCAGATCTTGTGGACGGCGGAGGCCATTGTGGCGGATACTTAGAATGGAAGGACCTAGGAGGCTAGGCATGGCAACTATGACCTGCGATGGACAGCGGTGGACGCAGGATGAGATCGACGCGATTGAAAGAGCTAAGGAGCAGCAACGCCGCAGGGAGCAAGAAGCGAATCAACAGCGCGACGCCAACTCACAGAACCGCCAGAATGAAAACAGGCAGTAAGTTCATTTTCTAATTTCACTTCTTAGGAGAGCACACATGTCAGCACCCAGCCGCCGCCCGGAGATTCGCCGGCGCCGCGCCCGTCAGCACAAGATCACTACCCTCCGCAAGCGCCTCGCCTC
Organism: Candidatus Sulfotelmatobacter sp.; assembly: GCA_050012155.1. GTDB lineage: Bacteria > Acidobacteriota > Terriglobia > Terriglobales > Acidobacteriaceae > Sulfotelmatobacter. The sequence goes on from JBEKHS010000006.1 coordinate 142,308, forward strand.
GGCCCAGACCGATGCCGACCGCAACCGCGTCACCGCCAAGCTGCACAAGCTCTCCATCGCATCGCCGGGCCAGCCGTTGCTGAAGTAAATTCCGCTCAGATTTAGTTCGACCATTGTGCGATACGTGATGCGGTCCCCGCATCACGCCACGCCAGCGGTGGTCTTCGTGGCCGCAGGAGCGGACTGTCCGAAGGATTTTCTGTCGCCTGGCGGCCTCAGAACTTCCCGGTAGACATCCATGATGCGGCGCACTGATTTCTCCCAGGAGAACTTTGCCGCCTGCCGGTGGCTGCGTTCTTTCATTTTTTCCCGCAGCGGCTGATCGAGAAGGACGCGGTGCAGCGCGCGCATGATTTCGAAAACATTCTCCGGATGAACCAGCACGGCGGCATTGCCCACGACCTCGGGCAGCGACGACACATTGGAAGTGACGACCGGAGTCCCGTGTGCCATCGCCTCCAGCGGCGGCAGGCCGAAACCTTCATACAATGACGGGAAAACAAATATCTTTGCTTCGTCGTAAAAGGTGCGCAGCACCTCAACCGGCACGAATCCCAGGAAGCGCACATCGTTCTGCACACCGCTGCGGATTACCGTCCGGCGCAAGTCGGGATTGCCGGAGACATCATCCCCAATAATGATGAGCTTCAGGTCGGGATACACCTGCTCTTTTTTCAGTTCCGTTTTCAGTGCGGAGAAAGCCTCGATCATGCGAACGACGTTCTTGTGCGGGCTGATCCTTCCGGCGTAGAGCAGGAAAGGATAGGTCACCTGATAGCGCTCGACTAATACCTGGCGATCGGCCGCGCTGGCGGGTCCATGAAGCAAGCGCTCATCAATGGCGTTGTAGACGACTTCGATGCGGCCCGCGGGAATGTTGAAGAGCTTCTCGATTTCAGCTTTGGTGAAGTTTGACACCGCGAAAATGCGCGCGGCGCCGCGCAACACGCGCTTGGTTAGCTGGAAGTGCAGAGATCGCCAAAACCCGGTCCGCTGCTGCGCCCGCGACAGATGTTCCAGAATGTCGTGCACCGTCATCACATAAGGGCAGGGCAGAGCGCGCGGAATCGAAAACAGATTCGGGATGTGCACCAGATCGCATTCCAGATGCTGTACCGTCGTGCGGAACTCGCGGTAGCCCATCAGGGAGCGCTCCGGCTCGGCCAGGGGAACGGTGTGGAAGTTGGGCGGCAGCAGACCGATTTCCTTGACCTTGACGGGAGGGCCGATCAGGAAGTACGTAGTCTCGTGGTCGAGCCGGCCTAGAGTTCGCACGACATTGCGGATATACGTACCGACGCCGAACTCAGTCATCCGCCGGATGTCGATGGCGATCTTCACTGGGGGCATTTAATCATACGAATCTGCCGTAGCGCCAATATTTGCCTACGTCGAGCAAAGCGCTACAATTGGGAAGACTGGACATGACTATTGACCTTAAACCCGAGCAGCAGCGCGTGCTCGATTTAGCCGTCCAGTCTGGTGCATACCAGAACCCCGGTGAAGTTCTCGATCAGGCTTTTGAGATCATCCGCGAGCAACTCGATCTTGAAGACTGGATGCTCGGGCAACGCGAAGAAGTAGCCGCCCACATCGCGGCAGGCTTTGCGCAGGCCGAGCGGGGCGAATTTACCGACGGCGATGCGGTAGTAGAGATATTGCGGCGACGGCGCGCCCAGCGACTGAAGCCGCAAGGATGAATGCGCCGTTTGAACTGACCCCACAGGCGACCGAAGACCTTGATGCCAGCTGGTGGACCATTGCGGAAGAGAACCGCGATGCCGCCGAACGGGTCGAGTTGGAGATTATCGCCGCTTGTCACCGGCTGGCAAAACATCCTCGCATGGGGACCAAGCGGCAGGACGTCACGATGCTGCCGGTTCGGTTCTGGACTATCATGAAGTTCCCTAATTATGTGATCGTCTACCGTCCCGAAACCGCCCCGCTGCAAGTGGTCGCCATTCTGCATGGAAAGCGTAACCTGAAAGACGTCCTGGAAAAACGCTCCTGATGCATCTTGCCCGCATCAGGCCCGCACTTCAGCCTGCGCTCTAGCTCTGCGTTCGGCATACAGCGGAAATGCCTCACAGAGATCGAGCACCTGCTTGCGGATTCTCCCCAGCACAGCCGCATCGGTCCTCTGCAGCAGCGCTTCCGCAATCCAGTGCCCGACCTGCCGCATCTCGCTTTCTTTCATTCCGCGCGTGGTTAGGGCCGGAGTACCGATGCGAATTCCGCTCGGCTTCATCGGCGGATTCACGTCGAACGGAATGGCGTTCTTGTTGACCGTGATTCCGGCTTCGCCCAGCGCCTTCTCGGCTTCGCTGCCGAACATTCCCTTCGAGAAGACGTCGACCAGCATCACATGCGTATCCGTTCCTCCGGAAATAATGCGGAAGCCCTCGGCCGCCAGCGACTCCGCCAGCACTTTAGCGTTAGCCACGACTTGCCGGGCATAATCGCGGAACTCGGGCTGCATCGCCTCCAGAAAGCATATGGCCTTGGCCGCAATGATGTGCATCAGCGGCCCGCCCTGCATTCCGGGGAAGACTACTTTGTCGATCGCCGGCCCAAACTCAGCATTCGAAAGAATCATCCCCGCGCGCGGCCCGCGCAAAGTCTTATGCGTGGTCGAAGTCACAATATGCGCGTGCGGCACCGGCGAAGGATGCGCTCCACCCGCTACCAGTCCGGCAAAATGCGCCATGTCGACCAGATAGAGCGCGCCTACTTTATCAGCGATCTGCCGCATACGGGCGAAGTCAATAACGCGCGGATACGCGCTGCCGCCGCCGATGATCAGCTTCGGCCGGTGCTCCTCCGCCAACTTCTGCAGCGCATCGTAGTCGATCGTCTCCGTCTCTTTGGTCACGCCGTAAGGCACGATCTTGTACGTCTTCCCCGAGAAATTCAGCGGATGTCCGTGAGTGAGGTGACCACCGTGCGCCAGGTTCAATCCCAGAATCGTGTCGCCGGGCTGCAGCACGGCGGCGTAAGCCTCCATGTTGGCCTGCGAGCCGGCGTGAGGCTGCACATTGGCGTGCTCTGCTCCGAATAGCTGTTTGGCGCGTTCGCGCGCCAGATTTTCGACCACGTCCGCATATTCGCAGCCGCCGTAGTAACGCTTGCCGGGATATCCCTCGGCATACTTGTTGGTGAACACCGAGCCCGCTGCCTCAAGCACGGCTTCGCTGACAAAATTTTCCGAGGCAATCAGCTCCAGTCCCTCGTGCTGGCGGCGGACTTCGTTGTCGATGGCAGCGGCAATCTGCGGGTCGGCTTCGTAAAGCGGGCGGTACATCTTGGTGGATCCAGAGTTCTTCATATCGTTTTCCTGGGCGTCTCGTAAATATTGGCCTGGTGACGTTCCATGAATCTTTCGGGCGCCTTCACGCGAGTAAAGCCGGACTGCGAATAAAGTCCATGCGCATCGCGGGTGGTGAGAATCCAGCGCCGTAAGTTCTGCAGCTCGGGATGCTGCACGATGCACTCCATCAGCCACTTTCCCAACCCGCGACCGCGATGCGATTCGAGCACAAACACATCGCCGACGTACGCGAAAGTAGCGAAATCGCTGATCACACGGGCGAAGCCAACCTGTCCTACACTCTCATAAATACCAAAGCACAGTGCGTGCGCAATCGACTGGGCCACGACCTCCCGCGGAATGCCCTTCGCCCAGTAACAATGGGTCAGGAAATTGTGAATGACATCTAAATCCAACCGCGCCCGATCTGTACTGATGAGCAAATCCCCACGGCAATATTCCACTATCGTCGACTCGACGCCGTTGGCTTGCGCAGATTCCACGCTCTCATTCTACCCTGTGGATCGCGCCCGACGTAACCGTCGCCGCAAACGGCGCTGCCGCGAAGAAGGCTCACTACGGAGCGCCCACTCGCCCGATATACAACCGGAAGAAAACCTCAGCATCCGAATCCAGGCAGATTGAGCATTGGGAGCGCCGGGCTCAGGGCGCGTAAAACCCTTATCGTCCACGCGAATGTGCATGGGCTGAACCGGGCACAACTTGGGATTCAGGATGTAAGCCACGGTCATCACATCGAAGAGCGTCGGCGTTTCCTGGCCCCACTCGTGATACAAGAGCGTCAACGCATCGGTAAGTGGCGTGCCTGTCTGGAAAAGTATGGCTCGCTTCACCTCGTCCAGCTTCAATTGCGTCGAGTCGAGCGGCATCACGTAGAGCGGCACACCGGAGGCAAAGAGTTTCCGCGCCGAGGGAATGTCGTTCACGATGTTCCATTCCGCTTGCGGCCCATGCGGCGGAAAATATCCCATATCGCCGTAGCCTCGATAGATCGAGCCGCCCATCAGAACGACGCGACGGAGCTTGCGGAAAGTTTCCGGCTCCTTGTCGATCAGAGCCCCCACGTTCATGAGGGGCCCGATCGCGATCAGCGTAATTTCGCCGGGGTAGCGGCGAATCTGGTCGAGGATGAAATCCACGGCCTTGGGATGCGACGCGCGCGCAAAGTGGCCGCCCTCGGCATAGCGTCGCTGCGTGAAGCGATTGTTCGCAGAAGTGGGAGTTCCTGAGGCCACGGGAATGTCCTACCGGCCAGCCTCGCCGAGGAGCCGGTCCAGAAGCCGGGCGCGGGTCTCCGTGTCTCCGAAGGTGGTGGTTATGCCGAGAATCTCCAACTCTGGACTACGCAGCGCAAGCGCCACTGCGAAGGCGTCATCGACGTCATCTCCGATATCCGTATCGATGATGATCTTTTCCGGAGTCTTTTCCGGAACGGCAGCTTGCATCGTTTGCCCCAGGCTCGGGATTGCAGGCAAGACCGAAATCCCAATCCACAAGCACGCTACCATGGCGCATGAGTTGGACATACTCGTCAGCCTCTGTGGTTGGGGATGACGCTGTCCTCGAACGCGGTGCGCAGGAACGAGGCCAGTTGCCAACCATCCATGTACTTGTAGGGAGTCTCGCCCATAGTGTAATGGCCGCAGGGCAACGCAACGACTTTGTGATCCAGCTCACGGCGTTCGAATTCATTCACCACGTCGCGCGAAAGTTCGGGCAGGAAAGTCAGATCGTATTTCGCATAGATGATGAGCGACTTCCTCGGCCAGCGCGAAAACTGATCGAAGTATGCCATCGGGCTCACGGCCAGCCATGATTTTCGCAACGTCTCCAAGGTGATCTGCGACTCCATCCCCTGCCGAATGTGACGCGTCGACTGTCCGTGCCAGACCACATCGGCGACATAAGTGGAAGCATGATTGAAGGCCGCCACGCGAATGCGCGGATCATGCGCAGCCGCGATGAACGCATAACACGATCCCAGGCTTGTGCCCACAATCCCAAGCTTGCTGTAGCCCTGCTGTTCCAGCCAATCGAGACAGCAGCGAACGTCGACCACGCCCTGCCGCACCGCATCGAGAGTGCGCCCAATGTTGGCGGAGACGGCATAATCCGCACGGCTGATCTCTGCTGGCATGCGGATATCGTGATACGGCATGCTCAGGCGCAACACCGAAATCCCCAGCATGTTCAGCACCTTGCAAAGACTGACGTAGGCGATGGCATCCGCATTCCAGTGCGGCAGCAGCACGATGGCGCGTTTCCCGCGCGCCGGAAACCAACGGGCATTGACCAGATTGTTTTTCGCGTACGGAGTTTTCACCGGCGCGGTGAATCGCAGGAACTCGGCGAACGTTCCCTTCACCTTGGCTTCCAGCTTGGGATCGGGAACTTCGCGCGTGGAGAACACCTGCACCTCGCGCTTCTCCAGCCGGAAATCGTTAGGCCGCGTGTAGGAATAAAATTCATCGCTCGAGGCGACGATGCGCCGGTTGAAATCGACCAAGAACTTCGCCGGATCTTTTGCCGCCTGATCGGGCGGACAACCATTCCGGCAGGGCCAGTCCCGCGCCCACTCCACGCCCCACTCCAGCGGACGCACCACGCGGTTGTTGTCCACCGAAGTAAGCCGGTGCTCCCAGTCATACATCCATTGTGCGTAGCGCGAGGGCATGGTCAATCTTCAAGTGTAACAAGTGGGAGATGAGCGCCCTGCAAGCGAATCAGTCAATGGTCGTAATCGGAGGCTGGCGCTGGCTGATTCCCGGCTGAGCGGGACGACGCGGGTAAGGGCACCCTAGAGTAATGTGTCAGCTCCCGTACTTCCTCGGCACGCGCTTGGAAATATTGCACAGAATCTCGTAGGGCGAGCTGTTAGCAAGGCGCGCATGTTCGAGAGCATCGACGCTGAGACCATCGCCGGTTCCGAGGATGATCACTTCATCCCCGACGGCAATTCCCGGAATGCCCGTCACATCCACGAGAGTAAGGTCCATTGAGATGCTGCCCACGATAGGCGCGTAGTGATCGCGGACGATCACGCGGCCGCGATTCGAAAGCTGGCGATTGTATCCGTCGGCATATCCCACGGGCAGCACGGCGACGTGCGCCGGAGCTTTGGTCACGTAAGTTCCGCCGTAGCCGAGCGCCTGGTTCGCGGCAAAGTTTCGCATGGAAAGAATGCGCGTCTTCCAGGTCAGCACTGGTTTCACCGCGAGCCGCAACGTGCCGCCGCTCACTTCCCGGCCCGCACGCTGGAACGGCAGATAATATCCATAGAGCGCAACGCCCGGACGCACCATGTTGTTCCAAGTCTCGCGGCGTGAGATCAGAGCGCTGGTGTTCGCCATATGTATCAACGCCGGATCAAAGCCCGCCGCACGAACCATACGTTGCGCTTCTTCGAAACGGCGTTCCTGGTCGGCTACGGAAGGCGCGTCCATAATTTCGGAGGAGGCAAGATGCGTCGACAGCCCTTCGAGATCCAGATGCGGAGCCGCGGTCAAAGCTTTCAGAACGGCGGGAAGCTCGTCCAGCGAGACGCCTAGGCGACCCATCCCCGTGTCGACTTTCAGATGCACTGCTTGCCGCACGGCGGCGCGATCAGCCGCCGCCTCCAACGATTCGATGTGCCAGGGCTCCCAAACGGTGGGAGTGAGGCGGAGCCGGACGATCTCTGTCTCTTCGCCGCGCCAGAAACCCGTCATCAACAGGATTCGCGACTCGATGCCAGCCTCGCGCAACGGGATCGCCTCATCGAGAGACGTAACACCCAGCCACTTCGCGCCTTCGTCTCGCAGCGCGCGGGAGCACTCCACCGCGCCGTGTCCGTAGGCGTCAGCCTTCACCACCGCGCATACGGTTACGCCCGCTCCTGCATGTTTCGCAACCGTGCGAAAATTTTGGCGCAGATTGGCCAGGGAAACTTCCGCCCATGTGGGGCGGGTCGCGACCCGCCCCAGAATTTCTACGGTAGACGCCACAGGGGTCGATTATAGCGGGAGGGGCGCGCGCGCTCAGGTTACGCTTGGGCTAGTCCCACGCAGTTTCCGGTTTCCAGGTTTCCGGTTCTTACGCGGCGACCGTGGAAACTGGAAACTTTGCACTCTCAGTTGGCAGCCAGCGAGAAATTCACGGTGATCTGGGTTTCCACTTCGACCGGCTCATTGTTCAGGACGTAAGGCCGGTAGCGCCACTGGCTCACCGCGTCAATCGCCGCACCCGCCAACATGGGATGTCCGGAGACAACTCTGAGCCTTTCAATCGTTCCTTGCTTGCTGATCACCGCTTGCAACAGCACCGTTCCCTGAATGCGGGCACTGCGCGCCAGCGCAGGATAAGCCGGTTCAACTTTGTGAACCAGGTTTCCTTCGCTGATGTGCGAGAGGCGAAGCGGATAAGTGGTGACGGTTGGGGGAGGAGCCACCGGCAGCACGGGTTGCGTACCGCCGCCAAGCAAATTCTCCATTCCATGCGGATCACCGGTTGTTATCGTTCCGGGAATGTAGGGGCCGGAGCCTGAAATTTGAGGCAGACTATCGTCCACGGAAGGATGGAGGGCGAAGGGAAGCGAGGACGGCCGCTTGAAAACGATGTCCGACGAATTGCTGGGAGTTGTGTTTGAGGCTCGCGGTCTCACAGTGGGAACCTCCGCGTGCGATTTTCCCAGACTGACCGGCGTAGAAAGCGGGCGCAACAGAGGGAAGCTTGTCGGCCGGAGGAGCGGTAGCAGCAACAATATTCCGACCGCAGAAGCCTGAAAGCCGAACGATGTCAACGTGGTCACTCCGCGGCGTGAATGTTGGTGCCATGAAGAATCGAGCGCATCATCGAACATGGTGTCCTCCTGCGGTGAAAACGGTTACTGCTAAGGACACCGGATCGTGCGATGCGGGAACGGGCGGAGGAAAAGAAAAAGGCCGCGCTGGAACGCGGCCTCCTGGAACTTTCGCGACACTTGCGGTGTCGCGACCAGAAAACTACTTCGGCGGTGCGGTTGATGCGGGCGCTGCCGGTTTCGGAGTCGGCTTGGCTCCGGCAGGCTTAGGCGCTGCGGTAACCGCCGGGGCGGGCACGCCGGATTGCGTGTTGTATAGGTCGACGACTGCCTTGGTAATGTCGTACTTGTTGCCGTCGTACCACAATATCGGGCTTTGCGGCCAGGGATTCGACGTGTCGACAATCATGGCGAAGCCATTGTCCTGCGCGTACTTTATGATCGAGGGCGCCATCTTCTGCAGAATCTTTTGAAAAACATCCTTCGACTGGTTCTGGTAGTCCTCTTGCGCGTCCTGCACGGCGCGATCGAAGGATTTCTTCTTAGTCTCGATTTGTTTGACCAGGGTGGCGCGGGCGTCGTCATTCAGTTTGTCGCCCGTGTTCTGCAGTTGCTTCTGCAGGCTCTCGAGTTCGTCGTTCTCAGACTTCAGCTCGTTTTGCTTCGGCTCTACCTTCTTTTTCAGAGCTTCGAAATCGCGCTGGCCTTCGTTGCTGCCAATTACCGCCTGCTCAATGTTGATGGTGCCGACTTTGGAACCTTCACCTGTGGCCATCGTTGTGGAAGTCGCCGGACTCGCAGGCGAACTGGCGGCGCCCGCTGAGGCAGCGCTACCGGTTTGGGCCCATGCAGAAATCATCGAGATAACCGCAACGGCCAGGAAAGAACGCAGAAACTTGCTTTTCATTGGATCGCTAAACTCCTTGGAACATTGTTCCGTTGAATGTGGTTCCGGCAAATACAGTTCAGTAAATGAACCCGGATTACCCTCTTTCAGGCAAACGGTGGGCCGCCACTTGTTCGGACGAGCTTTACCAAGCCAAGCCTACCGGGCGAAGGCTTACGAAAACTTCGTCTCACAATTTGGATGCAAACGGCCGCCGTCAGACATCGTCTCTAAGAAAAAGGCGTACTGGATTGCCAGCATCACACGCCGGGATTGCGGACGTGTCGTCCAGCCTTGATCAGCTCTCTGCATGGCGTGGATCAAGCCAATTATAGAGAGCCTTCACAGCCGCCGTCAAACCCTCTGCTTTCAAGCAGAACCTTTCTTCTTTCTCAAATCTTAGAATGTCGTAGCTACCGTGAAACGGAACGTCTTGCGCGGCTCGCGCAAGAGGAAACTCGGCGAATATTGGTTCCTCGCCAGGTTGTATGTGTAGAATCCGGCCGCCGTTAGCTGGCACCCTCCAATAGGTGAGCAGACATGGGGGAACATGCCTTCCGTGATCGGAATCGGCGGAGTCGCGCCGCTATCCAGCCGAATCGGGTTATATGCCCAGTAGATGCGGAATGGCGCATTGATCACCGGCAGGAACATTTGCAGTTCGAGTCCGGTAGACATCCGGGGACGCCAGTTGGTCTGGCCCAGCACCTGCAAATTTTGCGACGGCGGCGGGTTCAGTACGCTGCCAAGGGTGCAGGTGTTGGCAAGAGCGGTCTGCACCAGTTCCGGGCATCCCACCGGAGTACCAATCACCTCCTGGTATTGTTGCGAGGCGATCTGCAACTGCGAGGGGCGAAGGATGGGGTCAATGCCCGCATCGAGGAAGGGCGCCAGAGCCACCGGGCCATAGATCGTGATGCGGTATTCAAAGTTGGTCACGATACTCAGATCACCGCCGGGGAATGTGATTTGATCCACGGGAATGGGGATGGTCACGCAATTGTTCTGTGGGTAGGGCAGGCTCGGGTTGCAGGGATAGGCGGGGTTTACCGGCACGGGGACGCTATCGCGATTCCGCAAAACAATCGAACCTATGCTCGGCAGGTACGCCACCGGCGATACCGAGCGAATGTCGAAGCCGCGCAGATCATTCTCACCACCCAGGTAAGAACGCTGGAACGGAGGAGCGACCAGACCAGCAAACCCGCTGATGAACGACCCCTGAACTCTAAAGCCGAAAGCGTTGCGCCGGTTCTGTACTGGAATGAACTGCTTGTATTCAACGATCGGCCGGACGGAGTTCACCGTCCCTCCCAACCCGGCGATCTCAGCCCCCAGCGTGAACTGATGTCCGCTGTGGGGCGAGATGGGATTGTTGATGGTGTTGAAAGAAAAGTTGGGGAAGATCTTGCTGGTGATGATCCCTTCGAGCGCGTTGGGGCCGGAAATGCCACGGAAAGCCAGGAACTCAAATAAATTCCTGGACGCCGAGCTCAACGCCAGCAGCGAGGAGCGGTCGAAGGAATAAGTGATTCCCACGCGCTTGAAGGAACGTCGCCCCAGCGGATAGGCGAGCGAAGTGGTAAAGCCAGCGCTCTGCTGCGTGTAATTCTGCAGGTTCTGCAGCACGGCGTTGGGCAGGTTTAGAGTCTGTCCCCGGAAAATCGAGAGCTGCCGAGCCTGATCGTATTTCGTCTGCTGGTAATAAACGTTGAAACCAAACTGCAACGGCCGGTCAAACATATAAGGCTGGGTAAAGCCGAACCTGATGCTTTTCGCGAGGTTGCCCACGCTGGCCTGAACCGAAAGCGTCTCGCCCAAGCCGAGAAAATTATTGGTTGCATAGTTGATGCCCACGAATGCGCCTTCAAGTCCGCTGACGCCTCCGTTTAGGCCGACACTGTTCTTGCCCTTTTCGTGGACCTTCAGCGCCAAGTCGACCAACCCGTCTTTCTCATCCAAGGTTCGCGTAGTGGTGTCAGGATCGTCGGGCTTCAACTGGTCGAAGTACCCCAACTGGTTCAGGCGAAGCAGGCTCAACTCCCAGAGGTGAGAGTTGTAAATGCTGCCTTCTTCGAGCGCGAGCTCGCGCCGGATCACTTTGTCGCGGGTGGTGGTGTTGCCCTGGAACTCGATGCGGCGGACATAAAACTGTTTGCCTTCGTCGACGTCCACGTCCAGGTAAATCAACTTCTTTTCGTCGTCGAATCTGGTGTCGGGAATCGAAGTAAAGTTGATAAAGCCCTGTTCACCATAAGCCTTACGTAGGTTCTCCAGCCCTTTCGCGACTTTCTCCCGGCTGAAAATGTCTCCATCCCTGATGGGAAAGAGCGCACGCAGGGCCTTTACGTTCGTTACCGCTTTGTTGTTTTTGAAAGTGATCCCGCCCAGGTTGTAGCGCTCACCCTCCTCGATCGTCATGGTAATGTCGACTGCCTTGCCGGCCCCGGACTGCAAGAGTGGAAGATGGCTGCCTCTGTGTCCCGTATCGTGAATCTGTGTCGTGGGCTGGTTCACGATGACTTTGAAATAGCCTCGGTTCTGGTACTCATTGCGGACGCGTTCCACATCCTCGTCCAGCTTGGTGGCATCGTAAGTTCTGGCGAAGATGTCTTCCAGGAAAATCGAGTGCGGGATGCCGACGGGACGCAAGTTCTTCATGGCGTAGCGCAGCACCCGGGTCTTGACGTTCTTGTTGCCCTCGAACTTGATTTTGCCCACCTTGACCTTAGGACCCTCTTTGATCACAAACGTGATCACGACCGCAGCCGGAGGGATGTCCTGCTTCTCGGTGCGTATTGTGGCAAACTGCCGGCCATGTTCCGCCAGCAGGCCCTTGATTGTGACCTCCGCTTTCTTGACCTTCGTCGGATCATATTGGCTCTCGACTGACAGCCCGACCTTTGCTTCCTTAAAACGGTCCAGCACATCGCTTTCGGAGATTGAACTGAGGCCCACGTAGTGAATCTCCCGGATGGTGGGCTTTTCCTTGACGTGGATAATCAGCCGCCAGCCCTTCGGAGTCTGTTCCCGGCTGAATTGGACATCTTCGAAGTAGCCCGTATTCCAGAGCGAGTTGAAATCGCGCTCCAAGGCCGCGGGATCGTAAATGTCGCCGGGGTGGGTGAAAATGCGCGCTTTGACGGTTTCGGCGGGTATTCTGCGATTGCCGCTGACGTCGATCTCAGAGATCACGTCGGACTGCGCCCAGCTTAACGACACGGAAAGAAACGCAAGCGCGATTGCCAGCGCCCACCCAGCCACCCTCGTGCATCGGCAAAGCCGTGCAATGGAAGAAGATGGAGGCTGAACAGCGCCGGAGGAACCGTGGCTGCGCCTGGGCACAGCGATGTTTGTATCAGAGCAAAAGTGAATTGCTACTACCTCAGCCTCTGGGATGTAGGAAAACGATCATTATACGGTAGAGAAAGAGAAAGCGTCCAAGCCGCCACTCTTGCCGGTGGCATCTATGGAAAGGACTTGGCGGACTCCACTTCAACCAAGACGGAATAAAACGTGGCGGAGTTGCCCAGATCGGAAAGTTTTTCTGAGGTGAGTACGTTAATATTCCGAAATCCAGGACCCAGCTTGGCCCAGTTCAGCTTTGCCGAAACCACTCCCGGCTGAACTGCGCCATCCACGCGAGCTTTGAGCCAGATTTCGCCTCGACGATTATAGACTCTCACCGTTTCGCCGTCGGCAATCCCGCGCATGTGGGCGTCGGCGGGATGTATCTCCAGAAGATTTAACTCTTCCATCTCCTGAATCGAAGGCTGGTTTGAAAAAGTGGAGTTCATGAAGTTGTCGGCCTTGCGCGCGAGGAGTTCCAAAGGAAACGCTGTCTCCTGTCCTCCGTTGCGCGATTCGAGCGGAGGCTTAAATTCGGCTACCGGATCAAGGCCAAGCGCCTTCATCGCTTCACTATAGAGTTCAGCCTTGCCCGAGGGCGTTGGGAAGTTGCCGTTTGCGAACGGAAGAAATGGCGGTGTCGGGTCGTCGGATTGAGCAAGTGTATCGCCTGAAGCCGGAAGCCGAGAGCCGGAAGCCGAGAAGTTCAGCCGCACCTGCCGTTCCCGCTCCAGTCTTTGCCGGCTGATGCCCTCCAGCCAGGGATTGCCGGAATCGAGTGCACCATCAATCATTTCGTCGATGCTCTCGCCGAAACACTCCTCCATGAATTCCATGCGCACGGCCAGCGCCCGGAACAACTCGACATTCGGTCGGCATTCTCCCATTGGATCGATTGCCCGGTCTGACACTTGGAGGTAGTAGTGGCCGTACGCGGCTTGCAGATCTTTGTGCTCGAAGAAGGTAGTCGCCGGCAGAACGATGTCGGCATAGTCGGTGGTGTCGGTGAAGAATTGCTCGTGAACGACGGTAAACAGGTCCGGACGCTTGAGACCGCGCACAACTTCATTGTGATTGGGGCAAACCGCGGCCGGATTTGAGTTATAGACGAACAACGCCTTCAGAGGAGGATCACTCAGCGTGTTCAGCGCCTCGCCCAGTCGAACCATGTTCACCGTGCGCGGTGGCCGCTCGCGTCCCTCCGGCTTAAGATCGGGGCGACGCAACGCGTCTTTGTTGAGGTCGAATGCGCCGCTGGTCGAGAGGTGAATTCCGCCGCCGACTTCCTTCAACGATCCGATAATGCAAGGCAGCATGGCAATCGCGCGCGTGGCCATGCCGCCACCCTCCGACCGTTGTACACCGTAATTCACGCGAATCACCGACGGCCTGGTCGTGGCGTATTCATGCGCCAGCTTACGAATGTCTTCCGCCGCGATCCCGGTCCACTGCGCTGCACGCTCGGGAGGGTAGGCCTTCACTTTTTCGCAAAGTTCGTCGAAGCCCAGTGTGTGCTTTGCCACGTAGTCGCGATCGTGCAGGCCTTCGCCAATGATCACATGCATCATGGCAAGCGCCAGCGCGCCGTCGGTGCCGGGATTGATGGGGATATACCAGTCGGCGCATGACGCAGTGCGCGTACGGTAGGGGTCAATCACGACAAGCTTCGCGCCTCTGCGTCGCGCTTCCACAATGAACGGCCACAGGTGGACGTTGTTTCCGTGAATATTCGAAGCCCACGCAATAATGTAGCGGGAGTGGATGAACTGCTCGGGGTCGGTTCCAAGTTTCTTGCCGAAAACAGACTCCAGCCCGGCCTCGCCTGCGGCGGAGCAAATTGTGCGCTCCAGTTGAGATGCGCCGAGTCGATTGAAGAATCTGCGGTCCATGGAACCGCCGTTCAGGGCCCCGAGCGTTCCGCCGTAGGAATACGGCAGAATCGCCTCGCTGCCGAACTTAGCAATGATGGCGCGAAAGCGCGAGGCGATCTCGTCCAGCGCTTCGTCCCATGTAATGCGCCGCCAAACCTGCGTAGGTGGGTCCTGCGTGGCGCAGGCGCCCACGCCCGAGTTCGTGGCGCCAGGCGCAAACCCCTTCGGCGCCACCCGTCTCATCGGATACAGCACCCGGTCAGGCGAATAGACCCGCTCCAGATATTTCGCCACCTTGGCGCACAGGAATCCCCGAGTCACGGGGTGCTCTGGATCGCCCTGAATCTTCGTGGCGCGTCCATCCTCTACAGTGATCAACACTCCGCAGGCATCCGGGCAATCGTGCGGGCAGGCGGCATGTACTACTTGTTTCGCCATCGCTTGATTATAAGGCGTTCGGCCGGAGCGCCGGCGCTGGGGAACGAAAACGGGCGGCTTTGCAGCCACCCGTCTTGAGTTTTACCGCGGTCGATTTGAGTTATTGAATTTCCGGCGGATCGGCCACTACAGCCGCCGCCATCAAGGGCGTACTCGTAATCGGATCCACGAAAAGGAGTCCGCCCGTCACCAGCGGAATTGCTCCACCGGATTGCAGCGCGCTCAGTCCCGTCGTATTGACGAACAAGGTGCCGTTGCCGGTAGCCACCGTTAACGGTGCACCGCCTAACGAATAGCCGATCAGCGCGTTGTTCTGCAGTTGGAAGCTTCCGGCATTGCCGCTCACGATGTTCACGCTGCCTTGCGTCAACGTGCCGTAGACGCCCTGGAAGCGCAGCGAGACCATCTGCGGCGTAAATACGCTACTCGAGTAGCTGCCACCGATGAAGATACGCTGGCCCACAATTACCGTTGAGTTGCTGAACAGCGCATTGGTGAATAGATTGTCGAAGAAGCACATGTCGTACTCAGTCACTGCGCTCACGTCAATGGTTTGGATGCTGTCGATGTCACTGACCAGATCAGCGCTGGTTTCACCCACCCACAGCGTGATTTGCTGCACCGCGCCTGAGGTTGGGTTCACAGCCAGTACGCGGCCGGAGAGGAAAGACGGCGACTCGGTGATGACTTCGACGTTGCTCGCCATCAAGGTACCATCGGCTTGGAACGATCCCTGGACTCCGATAAACGCGGGAGCGACCAAGTTGTTGATGTTCCAACCGCTGTTGAACTGCGTGCTGTTATTAACGTCGATAGTCAATTGGTGCCCGTAGGGCCCCTGGATTACGAACGAATTGTTGGCTGCGCTCACCGAAACCAGCCCGCCCGTGAGATCCGTAACCTGCCCGTTGGGATCGCTGGCCTGTACAGCGCTGATGTAGATGGTTGGATTTACGGCACCTGTAATATCGCCGTTGCCATCAACCGCAACCGATTGGCGGATGTCAAATTCCATCCTCAGTCCCGCCATGCCATTGCTTCCTACCACCATCGCGGCCGGGAAATTCACCGTGACCGTTGTCTGCGTAGACGTGCCAGTAGTTGGGCTGAAGGTGCCGTTGAGCGTGGTCAAGGCCGGGCTGGGGTTCAGCTGGACGTAGGAAATCACCGGGTTGGACAGCGAAAATGTTGCGCTCGTATAAGTGTCGGCAGGCACAGAATTGAACGAAAGCGGAGACCGCAGGCCCAAAAGGCGGGCAAAATCCACGGTTGTGGGCGTGGACAGCACTTGCGGTGCACCGTTGCTACCCGTCAATGTGATCGAGTTGATGGTGACATCAAAGCCGACCACCGAGGCCAGCGGCGCATCTTCGCCAGTCACAAACACGGATGCATTTTGCGGCGTCGGTGACGTGGATGTGGTTGAGGACGAGCAGCCCGCGCCCAACATTGAAAGCGCGAGCGAAAGAACAATCCCAAGAAACTTTTTCATGGCAAACTCCGAGTCAAAGATTTGTCTGTCGTGAAGGCCTTGGGGGAACCGCGATTTGCTTCACCATCATGGAAACACGGAGGTCGGCGGAATGTCGCGTAACCGAGAGTCCGATTACGGGATGCACTTTCGGAAGGGGAAACTGCCTAACCTATGTAGTTTGAATGATATAGGGTTAGCGCTGGGCGCGCAGGTTTTCGGACATGTACTCTCGCTTCACCGGTTCGCTATGCCGGAGTCTCACTTCAACTCCAGCACTTCCTTTTCTTTGGCTTTGCTCATCTCTTCCATCTTCTTGATTTCGTCGTCGGTGAGCTTCTGAATCTCGTCGAGTGATTTCTTTTCGTCGTCTTCGGTGATCTTCTTGTCCTTCATCGCCTTCTTGATGGCATCGTTGCCATCGCGGCGAATATTGCGAACTGCGGTGCGGTGCTCTTCGAGCACCTTGTGCAGATGCTTGACCATCTCCTGGCGGCGCTCGTGCGTGAGCGCCGGCACCGGTACGCGGATCAGCTTGCCGTCGTTCATGGGGTTCAGCCCGAGCTCGGCGGAGCGAATCGCTTTCTCGATTGGGCCCACTTGCGACGGATCAAACGGTTGCACCGTGATCATCTGCGGCTCTGGTGCATGCACCTGCGCGATCTGATTCAGCGGCATTTGCGAGCCGTAATAGTCCACGCTCACGCTGTCGAGCATGTGCACCGAGGCGCGTCCGGTGCGCGTGGCCGCCATCGCCTTGCGGAAGTCTTCGACCGCCTTGTCCATGCGGGTCTTCAGTTGTACGTAGGTTTCTTTCAGGCCGGGAATCGCGGCCATTAATGCTTGAGCCATATTCGTCAGCTCCGTAAGAGGTCAGGAATCAAAACGTCGAATTATAAACCCAGCAGAAGATTGGCCACGAATTCTCACGGATTGCCGCGGATCAGCAGCTCAAAAATATCCGTGTGAATTCGTGACGATCAGTGGCCAAGTCTTTAAGCGCCTACCCTCGAGCCAATCTTCTCTCCGCTGAGCACGCGGCGGATATTTCCATGCTGATTGAGGTTGAAGACGATGATGGGCAGGTTGTTGTCTTTGCACAAGCTGATGGCAGTGGAATCCATCACTTTCAGCCCAAGTTTCAGAACATCCATATACGTAATATCGGTGAATTTCTTCGCGTCTTTCACTTTCATCGGGTCGGCGTCATAAATGCCATCGACTTTGGTGGCCTTGAGAATCGCGTCGGCTTTGATCTCCATGGCGCGCAAGGATGCGGCCGTGTCGGTGGAGAAATAAGGATTGCCGGTGCCGCCCGCGAAAATAACCACGCGGCCCTTTTCCAGATGACGGATGGCGCGACGGCGAATGAACGGCTCGGCCACCTGATTCATCTCAATCGCCGTCTGCACGCGGGTGTAGACTTTCTGTTTTTCGAGGGCATCCTGGAGCGCCAGCGCGTTGATCACCGTGGCCAGCATTCCCATGTGGTCGGCGGAGACGCGGTCCATATCTTTGGCTTGGTCTGCCACGCCACGGAAGAAGTTGCCGCCTCCTACGACGATCGCGAGCTGCACTCCCAGCTTGTGCACGTCGGCTAGTTCGGCCGCGACCTCGTGGATGCGAGCCGTATCCACACCAAAGCCCTGATTCGCAGCCAGGGCCTCTCCGGAAAGCTTGAGCAGAACGCGTTTGAAGGCAGGGGTCATAAAAGCAGTCGCCAGTTCCCAGCCTGGGTCGATTCGATTTTGGGTGGCGCAGCGCTACAGCGCTGCGATTAAGGATTCCCCGCATCAACCGGCTTCAGCCGCTGAGTTACCTTGGCTCAAACAGCTCGTGCAACAAAAAAGGCGCCCGAAGGCGCCCGGAAAATTATTCAGCTTTCTGTTCCGTGGGCTTGGTGACAGCGACCGTCTCGCCCGCATCGCCCACTTTGAAGCGCGCGAAGCGGCGCACGCTGATGTTCTCGCCCAGCTTGCCGATCTTGGCCGCGATGAGCTGCGCAATCGAGACGGTCTGGTCCTTGATGAAGGGCTGCTCCAGCAGGCAGACCTCTTCGTAGAATTTTTCCATTTTGCCCGCGACCATCTTCTCGGCGATATGCTGCGGCTTGCCCGAGGCGACCGCCTGCGCGATATAGATTTCTTTCTCGCGGTCGAAGTCGGCCTTGGTTACATCTTCCTTGCGGACGAACTTCGGATCGCTGGCAGCGATGTGCATGGCGATATCGTGTGCCAGCTCCTTGAAGTCGTCGGTGCGCGCCACAAAATCGCTTTCGCAGTTCACCTCGACGAGCACACCAATCTTGCCGCCGGCGTGAATGTAGCTGGTCACCGAGCCCTCGCTGGTCACACGTGACGCCTTCTTGGCAGCAACCGAAACGCCCTTCTTGCGAAGAATAATGACCGCCTGCTCCATGTCGCCCTTCGCTTCGGTCAGGGCCTGTTTGCAATCCATCATCGGTGCTCCGGTCTTTTCCCGGAGATCTTTCACTTGCGCTGCAGAAATATTTGCCATAGTAGTGCTCATTACAGTTAAGAGTCCTTCCAAGAAACTGCTAATCGCTAACCGTCCCTACAAACTTTGACCCGCGCCGGGAATTTTCTAAGCATGACCCGCGCGGGTCTGAATCGAATGCCCGGTTTTCGCCTAGGAAAAAATACCTCGGGGGCTAAAGCCCGAATCTTTGATGGCTCTTAACGGCACGGCTAAAAGCCGTGCCCAACCTACCCCGACTTGCTTCTGGCCACTGATCACTGGCAACTGCTTCTAAACCGTCTGGCTCTCCACCTTGGGAATATCGGCTTCTTCGTTGGCGACCGGCTTCTTGTGCGTCCCGGGACCCAGCACTTCTTCCATGCTGATGTCTTCGCCGATGTCCGCCAAATCAGATGCGGCCGCAGCTTCCTGGGCACGAATCTCGAGAGCGGCTGCGGCATCTTCAGCCTGCTGGGCTTCGAGAGCCTGGGCCTGTTCCGTCGCCGCCGTCATATCGGCGATTTGCTTATCGCTCATCAACTGCGCGCCCTCGGCGATCGATTCCGAGATCTTCGAGGTAAACAGCCGGATCGCACGCAATGCGTCGTCGTTGCCAGGAATGACGTAATCCACTTCGCTGGGGTCGCAATTTGTGTCGACAACGGCAACTACCGGAATGCCCAGCTTGCGGGCTTCTCGAACTGCGATTTGTTCCTTGTTCGAATCGATTACGAACACCGCATCGGGCAACCGGCTCATATTCTTGATGCCTGCCAGGTTGGCCTGCAGATGTTTGCGCTCGCGTTCCAGCTTGATCACTTCTTTTTTCGGCAGCAGCTCGTAGCGGCCATCGGTGGCCATCTCGTCGAGTTCCTTAAGCCGCTTTACTGACTTCTGAACCGTCACCCAATTGGTGAGCAGCCCGCCCAGCCAGCGCTGGTTGATGTAAAAGCCGCCGCACTTGGTGGCCTCTTCGGCAATCGCATCCTGCGCCTGGCGTTTGGTGCCCACGAACAGCACGATCTTGCCTTCGGCCGCCAGCTCCTGGACAAATTTCGACGCCTCTTTGAACATCTTCAGCGTCTTCTGCAAATCGATGATGTAGATCCCGTTGCGCTCTCCGAAGATGTATTCCTTCATCTTGGGATTCCAGCGCTTGGTCTGATGCCCGAAGTGCACACCTGCTTCGAGCAACTCCTTCATGGTGATAGTAGCCAATGAACCTCCTTGTTTAGTCTGCATCGGAAATCAGTTGCCAGTGGCCAGTTGTAAGTTCCCAGCAAAGAAACCGCCGGGTCCGAACAACTGACAACCGGAAAATTTTCTCCGATTGCCATTCCCGTCCCCGCGCCGCGAGGCTCGGGAAGAATTGAACACCTGAAAACAGTTGCCAGTTGCCAGTGGCCAGTGAAAACCAAAAACCTTGTCATTCCGACCCTGAGCGACAGCCGAAGGGGAATCTCAGTCTCCTCGGGCCGCCAGGATTATCGCTTCGAGAACTGGAAGCGCTTCCGTGCGCCCTTCTGGCCGTATTTCTTGCGCTCTTTACCGCGCGAGTCACGAGTCACCAAGCCCTCGGATTTCAGCTTGCCGCGCAGTTCCGCGTTGAACTCCATTAAGGCGCGCGCTATACCGAGCTTCACCGCATCGGCCTGGCCACGCACCCCGCCGCCCAGCACGCTGGCGACAATGTTGAACGAAACCGCCGTATCCGTCGATGCCAAGGGTGCCTTGGCTGCCGAGCGCTGCGCCGGAGTCACGAAGTACTCTTCGAAGGCGCGGCCGTTCACCTTGAACTCACCGCTGCCCGGACGTAGATACACCCGCGCAACCGCCCGCTTCCGCCGTCCCGTGCCGTAGTACTGAACCAATTCAGCCATGTTTAGCTTTGAGCTTCGAGCTATGAGTTGCGGGCAAACTAAACCCTCAACTCACCACTCTTCGGCTCCTCAACCTTTCCTAGATATTCTGTTCCTCTCGTAGCTCGAAGCTCGTGGCTCGCAGCTATTTACGAAACTGCCACTTTGCGCGGCTTGTACTCGCGCACTTCCAACTTCAAATCCTGCGGCTTCTGCGCCTCGTGCGGATGCTTGTCGCCCTTGTAAACGTTCAGCTTCGAGAGCATGTGCGCCGCCAGCTTGTTCTTCGGCAACATGCGCCGCACCGCGTCTTCAATAATTCGTTCCGGCTTGCGCGCCAAACGCTTGCGGTAATCCTCGGTGCGCAGACCTCCCGGGTAACCCGTGTAGTGGTGATACTGCTTCTGCTCAGACTTCACGCCGGTGGTGCGAATCTTCTCGGCGTTCAGCACGATCACATGATCGCCGGTATCCAAAAAGGGCGTGTATTGCGGGTTCTCTTTGCCCATGAGGACGCGCGCGACCTGCGAAGCCAAACGCCCGAGCGTCTGCCCATCCGCATCCACGACATACCACTTGCGCACAATTTCCCCCGCTTTGGGGAAATAGGTTGACATCGGAAATCTCCCAAGAATGAAAAAAATTGCGAAACGCGATTGAAACTTACAAAGAAGACCGCTCGTTGATTCCCCGGCGAGGACGCCAGACCATCAGGCGGGCAACCGCGAGACTTCCCAAAGTCTTTAAGATACCGTAGCCTGCAAGGAATTGTCAACGCAGAGTTGATAAAATCCCCGCTCCGCTTCGTCCGTAGGTGCTAACATGTCGCCCCATGCCCGCGCGGCCCCTCACTCCTCGGCGCCTGTTGCCCATCGTCCTTGCTCTGATCACCCTTTGCGCCTTCGCCAGCGACGAGACCGGCGAGCCCGCACCGCGCTTCCGAGCCAAGACCACGACCGGCGATCAGTTTAACAACGCATCTGTGAGAGGTAAGGTCGTCCTCTTTGAGTTCTGGACTACCTGGTGCAAGTACTGCGAAAACGAAGCCTCGCTGGTCGATGACATCGCCAAAGAGTTCGCCGACAAAGGCCTGATCGTGCTCGCGGTGGACGTCCTCGAACCCGATCAAAAGGTGAAGAAATACCTCGCCGAGCACCCGCGATCCGTTCCCATCGTGCTCACCAAAGACACCAACCTCGCTGCCATGTATAACGCGCAGAGCTACCCAATTTACGTGCTGATCGACCGCGATGGCAACATCGCCGGAGAACAACGCGGCGCGGCGGGAGAAAGAGGATTGCGGCGTCTGTTGCCGGGCAGGAATCGAGGCGAAACTTGAATCAGAAGAATGAAAGCGAAGAAGAGACTTCCGGAGCTCGCATAGGCTGAGTGCAAGCTCACTCGTAGGCCAGTGCATCGATCGGGTCCTTCTGAGCCGCCTTGAATGCGGGATAAATCGCTCCGCAGGTTGCTCCCACCAGCGCGATGACCGTCGCGCGCAGCATCCAGGGGCCGCTCTGGTCGATGTGAACCAGCGGCCAGCGCTGCTCGATGCCCACTCGCGCCGCCAGGCTCACCGCGATACCGACTGCGATCCCCGCCAGCGCCAATAAAACCGTCTCACGCAGGATTACGTTGACGATATAAAACTTCGATGCGCCCAGCGACTTCAGAATGCCGATCTCGCGCGTGCGTTCCATGACGGCTGTGTACATCGATTGGAAGATAACCAGAAACCCAATCACCAGGCTCACTCCAATCACCACCCCAATGAATGGCCGGAACCCGGGCAGATGGCTGGGCGTCATCATGCTCAGATAGTCAGAGGTCGAGAGCACAGAATATTTTTCCATCCCCGGCTGGTTCTTAATTTCATTCACTACTGCGGCGGCGTTATCGGCATTGTCGAGCTTTACGTAAAACACAGATGCTCTGTCCTTCGCTCCGATCAGGTCCTGCAGCGTGTTCATGGGAATGAATTTGCGCGCGCCGCGGCCGTTCTCCACAACTCCGACAACACGAAAGCTGTGGTTCAAGACCTCCATGGTGTCGCCGACCTCCACGTGCCTCTGGCGCGCAATATAGTCGTCGACCAAAATGTCATCCTGACCTTGAAACGCGCCGCCCTGCAGATATTGAAACGGCCCACCCAGCGCTTCAAAGCTTTTGAGATCGATGCCGTCAATCACTTCCAACCCGCCGCTGGTAGCGATCTGCCAGATTACCGGGCTAACGACCCTTACGTGCTGCATGCCGCGTAGAACGTCGGCGACCTTCACCGAAACCGGGGCGCCGCTAATGCCGGCCAAGAACGACGAGCCCGGCGGCTCTACAATCACGTCGGCTCCGATGCCCGCGGTGCGAAACTTTTGATCGTTCATGATGCCGTAGCACAAGCCGACGATCAGCAGAATCAGGGTCACTTCCAGCGCGATTGCCACGATGCTGATCAGGGACCGGATCGGCCGGTGCACCAGGTTAGCGAGAATCATTTTATTCATCATGGATTAAAACGCAGCTATCAGGGCCCTCGCTATCGCTTGTTGCTCGCAGCTGCCGGTGGCGAGGCGGGGGCACCGCTCGATTGCGGTTGATTCAGATTTACTACCTCCGCCCCAGGCGGCTGCTGTAAGGCGAACTGATCGTCCCGGAGCGGCTTGTTAATTTCCACTTTCAGCATGTTGAGCGTGATGTCGTACTCCTCCTGCGGGCGCGAGATTTCGATGCGCGAAGGAAAGTTGACGCCATCGTACTCCTTATAATTGGCGTAGCGCGCATCGGTCACCAGATTGTGCCGGTCGTCGTAGATGTACTGGCGATGCGGCTGCAGGTCGGTGCGGCTGAAGACAATCTTGCGCGACAGCACGCCCTGATTGCCATCCACCTTGCGGATCACGATCAATTCGTAGTCTTCCTGAAGAACCCGATGGCCTTTGGCGTCATGCAGAATTTCGTCGCCGTTTTCCAGGACAGCGATTTCGTGCTCGGGATCGATGGGGCGGATCAGAAGCGCGTCATAGATATCCTGCGGCCGAATGTTCTCCATGGGCTGGTCCGGGTTGTGCATCTGGACCTGATTGCTGCCGATCACAAACCGGTTCTTCGGCGGAATCCATAGTTTGAAGTCCTGCCCGTCGCTCACCATGTCAAAGGCGGTTGTCCGCACAATCGGGAGCAAGCCAATCATGTGCAGCATGGCGGGCTTGCGCGCCAGAACGTAGCCGCGAATCTCTTTGTAGTCGGTAACCTGGCCTTTCTTGGCGCCGCCTACCGAGGTATCGATATCCACGGTCGCCTGCAGCGATTGGATCTTCTGGGCCTGCTGGTCGATGCTGTCAATCAGCGCATCCTGGGTAGCTTCCAGTAGCGGAGCCTTGGAGTAGGTTTCCTCGACCGGGCGCGTGCGAAATAGACAACCCGTGGTGGGCAGCAGGGCAAGAAACAAACTCAAGGCCCAAAAGGGCGAGCTACGTCTCATGAAGGATCAGATGACTCCCAAAGCATTTGAGTATACCGCGCCGGAAAGGGTGCAGAATTAGCAGGGACTTGGGCGGGCAGCGCATGAGGACGCTTGTTCGCATGACGGTTTCTAATGAACATCGGGCGGGCAATTTAAGGGCGCGATCTTACCAAAGTCAGCTACGCACGCCTGCAATCATCATCTAAACTGGGGCCATCGTGCGCAAGATCGTCTGGCTCATCCTCGTTGCCGCGCTTGCCTATGCCGGCTGGTTCGTCTGGGCTGTTCTGACGCCTGTTGAACTCCCATCGCAGACCTTTGTGATGCTGCATCCGGGATACTCTACACGCCGCATTGCCGCAGAACTCAAGTCCGCCGGGGTAATTCGCAACGAGGAAGCATTCGTATTGTGGCATTACCTGAGCCGCCGGCGATCGCTGAAGGCCGGCGAATATCTTTTCGACAAACCGGCCAACATTATTGATATCCAGAAGCGTCTCCGGCGCGGCGACGTTTATTTTCACACAGTGGTGGTGCCCGAGGGCTTCACCATGTTCGATATCGCGCGCGCCGTTGAAGCCGCCGGACTGGGCCCGGCCGAAGACTTCTTGAAAGTTGCGCAATCCGATACGGCGCTAATTGCAGACTTGGCTCCCAACGCACCCTCCCTCGAAGGCTATCTCTTTCCCGACACCTATCAATTCAGCCGCATGCAAACCATGCAAGAGATGGCGGCGGTTATGGTCAGGCAGTTCCGTCAGGTGGCGCGGCAGATTGGATTGATTCAAGTCCCGGAAGGTGCGTCGGTCTCGCCGCCAAACTCGCCTCATATCGAAGTTCAACTCAGTGTCGGCTTTCGTGATCCTAACGCAGCGCCAAACGATCTGGAGCGCACCGTGATCATGGCGTCGATTATCGAAAAAGAAACGGCGGTCGCCGAGGAGCGCCCGTTGGTTGCCAGCGTTTACTACAACCGCTTGGCGAAGAGGATTGCGCTCGACGCCGATCCCAGCGTGATTTATGCGGAATTGTTGGCTGGAACCTACACTGGCGCGCTGCATCACGAGGACATGCGATTCAGCTCGCCTTACAACACCTACCGATATGCCGGACTTCCGCCCGGCCCTATCGGCAATCCTGGAAAGAGCGCGTTGGAGGCGGCGATGCATCCGGCGGAGAGCGACTACTATTATTTCGTCGCGGACGCCGCAGGCCATCACCGCTTCGCCCGCACCATCGAAGAACACAATAAGAATGTTGCTGCCTACCGGCGCGCGATGCGGGGAGAGTGAAGCGGCGGCCGGCGCCCGGCCTCCGGCAGCCGGCTCTGGTTTCCCACAATGGTTGGACCCGGCTCGAAAAAACGGGGCAATGTGATGGATGTCACTTCGCCCGTCGTGCCTACACCGTAGCGTGGAGTGAGGCTGGAAAGGAACACTTGATGGGCGGAACATACACTGACCTGGAAGTTTGGAAGGCGGCCATGGATCTTGCGGAAGACATCTATCGGATCACAAAAACATTTCCCAAGGAGGAGACATACGCGCTAACCATACAGTTGCGGCGAGCGGCCGTGTCCGTGCCTAGCAACATCGCTGAAGGTAAGGGCCGTTCTTCCGAGAAGGAGCTTGCGCAGTTCCTTTGCCACTCCCGAGGATCGTTGTTTGAAATCGAAACGCAGATCAATCTTGCTCGTCGCCTCGGCTACCTTGAACCACCAAAAGCGGACGCTATTCTGCGCAATGCCGCCCGCGTCGGTCAGCTTCTCAATGGACTGCTCCGGGTTTTCCGTCCGCCATCGGCGGCCTAAAGACAGCTTCGAGCATTGAATGGAAAACCGACACCCCTATGGTTTCTCTTCTGCCGGAAGCCGAGAGCCGGAAGCCGGAAGCCGTTTTCCCTCCATCCATCCCTGGAGAATCAAGATCGCGGCCATCCGGTCGACTGCCTTCGCGCGCTTTTCGATCGACAGCTCGGTCTCGCGCAGCAACCGGTTCGCTTCCGCCGAGGTCAGGCGCTCATCCCACAGATGCACTGGCAGTCGGAAACGCTTGCGCAGTTCATCCGCGAACACCTGCATCTTGTCTGACTGCGTCCCCTCCGCACCGCTCATCCGCAGCGGCAGACCAACCACGATCTCCCGCACGGCGTAGTCGCGGATTATTTTCTCCAGGGCGGCCAAATCCTGCCGCTTGTTCCGGCGCTGCAGGGTTTCCAGGCCCTGGGCGGTAATCCCCAGGGGATCCGAAACGGCGATTCCAATTCTTCTCGATCCGACATCAAGGCCCAGTATTCTCCCCACCGACCGGCCTGCCCTTTCTGCAGAGCTCACCTTGCGATTATAGGGCGTCGGCCCTCGCCGCGTAACTTGCCCAGCAGTAATCACTTACAGACTCTCGAAAGGGGCGACGGCAGCCAAGCGCACCGTATCGAACCCTGCACAGAGTCGCCTAAACCCTGCGTCGAACCTTGCTTTTAGTTCTATTTCGGGATAATATGTTTACAGTAAAGATAACTCTGTTCCCCACTAGACCCTACTCCTGCCCGGGTGCCTTTTTATGAATGGTGCGGACCTGAATTTTCACATCGGCGATAAGGTTGTCTATCCCAACCACGGGGTGGGTGTAATCGAACAAATCAGCAGCCGATCCATCGGCGCCACCGTGGAGAAGTTCTATCTTCTCAACATCAAAGCCAGCAGCCTCAAGGTGATGGTGCCCTGTAACAACGTGGGCAGCGTAGGCATTCGGCGCGTTGTTCGCAACGGCGAGGTGCAGAAAATCCTGGACTTTCTGGCAGTCACAGACGACCTGAGCACAGCCGACTGGAAGGACCGTTTTAAAGAGAACTCCGACCGTATGCGGACGGGGTCGCTGTTCGAAGTTGCCGGGGTGCTAAAAAGCCTGATTGCGCTGCACCAGGCGAAGCCGCTTTCTTTCCGCGAGAAAAAGATGCTGGAACGCGCCCGCTATCTGCTGGTGAGCGAGCTGGCCATGTCGCGCAATTGCGAAGAAACCAAGATCGAAGAGCTGCTGGCCATGGCCCTGTCCAAGTGCAACCTGCGCTTCCCGGAAGCCAGCGAATTTCAGGTCTGAGTTCCCAGCCGGCTGCCGATTCTCATGGTTGTGCAGCGCTCGCAGACCTACACTTCTGTCCTGCTAGAGCCCCGGGATTCTTTTCGGCGGAGTAACGGGTTTATAATTTCGGAAGCCGTTCCGTACGTATGACCGATCAACTCAGAAAAAAATTGCAGGAAGAAGTAGACGCGCTCGAGCACGAGCTGGTGCACGAGTTGCCCAAAGAGATTAAGCGCGCCGCAGCGCTTGGCGATCTCAGCGAGAACGCCGAGTATCACATGGCCAAGCAGCGCCAGGAGTTCGTCAAGGCGCGCTTCCGCCAGCTGGGCAAGCGCCTCGCCGATTTGTCGCTGACCAACATGAACAACATCCCCAAGGACAAGGTGGGGCTGGGTTCCACGGTCAAGGTCTATGACAGTTCAAAGAACGAAGAGATCGAATACAAACTGGTGACCAGCGAAGAATCTGACGTGAGCGCCGGAAAAATATCGACCACGTCTCCCATCGGCCGTGCGCTGCTGAATAAAAAGGTCGGCGACGAGGCCACCGTGATCACGCCCAACGGCAAGCGCGAGCTGGAAATCCTGAGCCTGACCACCATCCACGACGAGGCCGAACCCGAAAAGGCGGACGCATAGTGTCTCATAGCGGGGCTTCCCGAAGTTGGACGAGCGCATTCGGACGCGCCTGCGGCATGTTGCTCGATACCATCGTCCGCTGGCTCGCGCTGTCGCGCATCAATCCCAATGTGCTCACATTCATGGGGCTGGTGGTGAACACCTGGGCCGCGATTCTGTTCGGTTCAGCTACGGCTCTGACCCAGCGGCGTCTGTTCTTCTACGCCGGCCTGGTGATCATCGGCTCGGGATTCTTCGATCTCGTAGATGGACAAGTCGCCCGGGCCACCAACCGGGTCACGCGTTTCGGTGCGTTCTTCGATTCGGTGGTCGACCGCTATAGCGACGCTTCGCAATTCCTGGGACTGCTGGTCTTCTATGCGCGTGGCGATCGCTTTTTCTACGTCGTGCTCACGGCATTCGTGATGGTAAGCGCCATCATGGTCAGCTACACACGAGCCCGCGCCGAATCGCTGATCGGATCGTGCCGCGTGGGATTCATGGAGCGTCCAGAGCGGTTGGTGCTTGTGATCATCGGCGCCCTCTTCAATCGCATGGCCCCGGTGCTATGGGTGATCGCGGTGCTGTCGACGCTGACTGTGATCCACCGCATGCGCTACACCTGGACCCGCACCCAAGATGGCCCACCCGCCGTGGCCAAGGCGGGGCAAGCAGCATAACAACTACCTCGCTTGCCTACCGTCCGATGCTAGACTATTCGGTCATTTCACTTCCTCTGAGGACAATCCTTGCCGACTGACCCTGTTCTTGTAGTCCATGGCGGAGCCTGGGCCATGCCCGACGACATGGTGGAGGCGCATTTGCACGGAGTTCGCAACGCGCTTGCGGCGGGCTGGAGCGTGCTGGAGCGTGCTGGGACAGCGCTGGAGGCTATCGAAGAAGCGGTCATCATCATGGAAGACGACGAGACCTTCGACGCCGGCCGCGGCAGCTTCTTGAATCGCGACGGCAAGGTGCAATTGGATGCGCTGATCATGGATGGGGCGACGCTGCGGGCCGGAGGCGTGGGGTGCGTGGAGCGGTTGCGCAATCCGGTGCGGGCGGCGCAGAAGATTCTGTCCGAGAGCCCGCATGTGTATTTTGTGGGCGAGGGTGCGGAGCGCTTCGCGGCGGAGCACGGGATGGCGCTGTGCAAGAACGAGGAGTTGGTGATCGCGCGCGAGGTGGAACGTTTGCGCGAGTATCAGATGCGGCAAGCCGTCTCAGGAGATCAAATACCAGCGGCAGATGGGAATGATCTGTTCGCGCCTGCTGTTCATGATGCAACGATTTCGCACGATACCGTAGGCGCGGTTGCGCTCGATCGCGCAGGCAACATCGCGGCGGCAACTTCGACTGGAGGGACGCTGAACAAGGCTCCGGGACGGCTGGGAGATTCGTCGCTGATCGGGTGCGGCTGCTATGCGGACAATTTGAGTGCAGCAGTTTCAACTACGGGCTGGGGCGAACCGATCATGAAGCTGGTGTTGGCCAAATGGACCGCCGACCGAGTCTCCGCCGGGAATCTTCCGGAATGGGCAGCGCAGGAAGCGATGAATCATCTACAGCAGCGATTGAATGGGCACGGCGGCATCATCGTATTGAACGCCGAGGGGCAGTTCGGCATCGCGCATAATACCCCGCGCATGGCATGGGCCTACAAAACAGCGAAAAAACAAGATGCCGGGATCGAGCGCAACCGGCTCTAGAAATTGTGGTTGCCGTGATGGGGGTCATAGTCGAACTTGATGAGGCCGTCGCGGTAGTCGATGGAAATGGTGAGCTGGCGGAGAACAGTACTGCCCAGGAAGCCGAAGATTTCGATACCTGCACCTTTGCTGAGGCCGGATGTGTCGAAAGATACCAAGTCGTTGTTCTGTTGCTGGATTCCGGCAAACTGGAAGAGCACAGCCTCGCTGAATGAGACCTTGGACACGTCGCCGCCGAGTCCCTTGACGCTGCCGGGATCGCCGCCGTGGACTTTAGTAACGGTGCGCGCGACATCTGGCGAGAGGCTGGAACTGTAGGCGCCCGTATCAACCATAAGGAGACGCTGGGTTTCCGGTTTAGAGCTACAGGGACGATAAGGTGGTGTCCCGAACGAAAGACGGGGAAGTAGTCCTTCATAGTCGGACTGATGTACCGGTCCTGAGGGTCGACGGTTTGGCCGAATAAACCGGGCCCCGTGCCGTCGAAGCGGTCTCCGCCCGAGGTATTCAGCGTCGCCGTTATGCTGCCGGTGTCACTGGGCCGGGGCGGAAGTGGGGACAACCGAAACTTCAAAACGGGGTAGTCGAGAGTTACGAGGTAACTGCTGAATACGTCCGTTCCGATCAGCCCGTCCATGTTCAAGATGTCTTTCCGGTCGGTGACCTCTACCATGCAATCCCGAAAATCGAGGGCACCGATGCGGATGGAGTCGGCGCGGGCGATGTATCCGCCCTGCGGGCCTTTGTCGCCTACGCCACCGATCTGTGCATCGAACCCAAGAAACAGGGTCTCGACGTCGACGCCAGAGCGGCCCGCGCGATCTGAACTACGGCGTGACCTCGTAGATCACGCCCTCATTGTTGGCACCGCCCGAGCTGGTGGTGCCGTAAAGATTTCCGCCGGAATCCCTCACCAGACGCGCAGGGCCGGGAAAGATTCCGTCCGTTCCGTTCGCCTGGAAACGATGCAGCACTCGTTCGGTCCAGGCGCCGTTCGTTCCGGGCGTCAATTCGAAAACCGTACCGCGATGAACCCCGCCGTCGGTGGTCGTGCCATAGAGATTCCCGGCGTTGTCGAAGATGAGCCCAGCCTCGGGAGCTGCGCCATCGGGGTTGCCGGCAAATGTATAGAGCGACTTTTCGCTCCAGCTGCCATCCGACCCTGGAGTCAGCTCGAAGACGTTAAAAGAGGAGACACCATAAATGTTACCCGCGCTGTCAAACAGCAAACCGCCTATGGGGCCGCTGCTTCCCGCCGCTCCGGTGAAGGCATAGATCGGTTTCTCGGCCCAAGTGCCACCCGTCCCTCGCGCCAGCTGAAAGACGTTTCCATAATCGTGCGCGCCAGCCGAAGGGCTGGAGCCATAGAGATTGCCGGCGGTGTCGAAGAGCAAGGGGCTCGCGTAGGGATAGCCGCCGTCGTTCTTGTCGGCGAAGCTGTGCAGTACGTTCTCCGTCCACGTGCCGTTCGATCCCTTCACCAGTTCGAAGGCCAAACCGAATCCGTAAGCGCCGCCGTTCTCGGTGGTGCCGTAAAGATTGCCCGCGGCGTCAAGGATCAAGGTCGTAGAATAAGGGAAACTTCCACCAACGCCACCGGTAAAGCTGTAGATGACCTTCTCGCTCCAGGTTCCATTGGGCTTGGGCGAAAGCTCGTAGACAGTTCCCTGATAACTGCTGCCGCCGATTATTGTCGTGCCGTAAAGATTACCTTGGCCATCGAAAACCAGGCCGCCATCAGGACCGCTGCCGTCTCCGTTGACGCTCGTGAACGAATAAATCACTTTGAAGGTCCATGTTCCGTTCGCACCGGGGCTCAATTCAAAGACAGTGCCGCAGCCCGTGCAGTTAACGTTCATGCCTCCATTGCCGGCAGTACCAAACAGATTGCCCTTGCCGTCGGAGACCAGGCCATATTGCGGGGAGCTGCCATCGCTGCCGCCCGTGAAGGTGTAGATCACCTTCTCGGAAGGTTGGGCCGACAGGTTCAAGGCGGCCGTCAGTGCAAATGCGACCAACGCTAGAAATACTTTCAACAGGGAGAAACTTCGTGGCTGCATAGATACTCTCCTCGGGACGGGGTTAGCAGGGGGAACTGAGGCAAGGCACAACCTAACGGTCCCAGAACTTAGCACAGAGTCGCGCCGGTTTCAATCGCGATCTGCGCTGGACAGCGCTTTGCCGGGCTAGGCGGCGAGGTGTCACAGCCAGCCCTTGGTGCGGGCGATGCGTGACGCTTCTACCCGGTTGCTGGCGCCCATTTTGCTGATGGCTTCCGAGAGGTAATTGCGCACGGTGCCCTCCGAGAGGCCGAGTTCCGCGGCGATGTCGCCGCTCTGCATGCCTTCGCCGGCGAGGCGCAGGACTTGGCGTTCGCGGTCGGTGAGAGGGTCCATCTCAGACCATGCTTCGGTCGCCAGATCGGGATGGATGACTCGTAATCCCTGCTGCACACGGCGCACGGCGTCGGCAAGTTCTTCGGCGCGCATATCCTTCAACAGATATCCCAAAGCCCCAGCTTCCATGGCGCGCCGCAAATATCCCGCGCGGGCGAACGTGGTGAGAATGATCACCCGAGTGCTGATGCGGCGGCGTTTCAGTTCCGCGGCGGCGTCGAGCCCCGTCATTAAGGGCATCTCGATGTCAGTGATAAGAACGTCGGGCTTGTGAGTGAGAACAGCCTCTAGAGCTTCCTTGCCATTGCGAACCTGGGCGATGACCGAAATGTCGCCTTCGATTTCGAGCAGCGCGGCCAGCGCGCCGAGCACCATGCCCTGATCTTCGGCGAGAACAACGCGAATCGTCCTTCGGCCTTCCTTCGCGGTGGGATTCAATTGATGCTGCCCTCTGTCTTGGGCGCGATTTCCTTGAGTGGAAGCGTAATCGTGAGCCTCGTTCCGGCGTGGGAGTCTCGCGTGAGCGTGCCGCCCAGCATCTCAACGCGTTCGCGCATCCCGAGCAAGCCGTTACCTTCGCCCGGAGATCCGCCGCGACCGTCGTCTTCGATTTCGAGGCGGCAGGAACCGTTCTGCTGCGCGAGGCGCAAGCTGCAAGTACGAGCCTGCGCGTGCCGCACTACATTAGTAACGGCTTCCCGCACCGCCATGGTTAACACGCCTTCGTGCACGGCCGGGAGGTTCATGCTGGTGGAAGCATCACACTGCACCGCGACCCCCGCGGTTTCAAGCGTACACTTGGCCTGTGCGAGCTCGGCAACCAGCCCCTTCGAGCGGTAGCCACGGATCGCATCGCGCACATCCGACAACGCCTGCCGCGAAATTTCCTCCACTTCACGAATTTCTTTTCCCGCGCGCTGCGGATCGCGATCGATCAGCTTGCCCGCCAGTTCCGACTTTAGCGTGATTACTGACAACGTATGGCCGAGCACATCGTGTAGATCGCGCGCGATCCTCTCGCGCTCTGCAACTTTGGCCAGATGTTCAATCTCTTCGCTGGCTTTTCGCAGCTTGCGGTTCATGCGGTTGCGCTCGGCGAAGAAGGTATTTCCCGCGCCAATGATCACGGGAAAAAGCGTGGAGTAGAACAGAGTCCAGCCGCTCACATGCAGCAGCAATCCTTCGACCGCTCCGACAGTTCCAATCGCGCCCAGGCCTAAGACTGCGGCGGTTTGCGTTTCGACGCAAAACGGAAGCATCGCCGCCGCGAAGATAAAGAATGTGCAAGCACCCCCGTTGATGGGCTGATACAGAAGGCCGAGCAAGACCATCCCGCAAATGTGCAGCAGCCCGCGCGGGCACTCTACGAAGAAGAGTCCAAAGTAGAGAATGAGAAATAGCGCCGCGCCAACGGTATCGAGGAGCCAAAGTCTAAGGCTGGCGTGACTCATCACCGGATCGATGAAGAAGAAGCCCAGATAAACAACCCAGAAAAGAGGACTCCACCCGTGGTCCTTATCTTTGAATATTGTGTTCCACGGTTTCAGTTTGAACGGGCCGGCTGTTCCGCGCGTTGTCATACGGCCGATAGGCATCAGTGGCATACGTCTATTGTCACCCTTGTGGTCAACTTCGGTCACTCCTCAGAATGGCGCCCGCGCCGTACCATACGAGTAAGGCTGCAGGGATCAGCACAACCAGAGCTTCTACCCCGCCGAAGAGTGCAATGATCCCGAATAGGATCAGGATGAGCGTCCCGCCGATCGATTGTTTTGAATTTCTGCTCATAGGAAACTCCTGAGTTCCCGGTCAAAGGCTTGCGGGCCGATCTTCCACGGTGTTTCTATCCGTACAGTTTTCCCTTGTCACGCTGAAATCCGATGCGCGCGATGCCCAGGCAAATTAGCGTGAAGGCTACGAGCACCTCCCAGTGGGTTGCGGCCGATTCGTGGCGCCCCGCGCCTACGATGCCCAGAGCGAGCTGTGACAAATGGTAAGGAGGCAGAGCCAGCGCGATCTTCTGCACGACCTTCGGCAGAAACATGTAGGGCACCCAAAGGCCGCTGCAGAAAGACATCGGCAAGTAAAGGAGGTTGATGGTGGGAGGAGCCGAGTTTGGTCCGGTGAAGTAGCCGAGAGCGAGGCCCATGGCTGAAAACGGAATTGATCCGAGAACCAGCGTTGCCACCAGCTTGCTCATTTCTCCGGCCGGAAAGCGGACCCCGCCAAAGCTGACTCCCAGCACGATCAGAAGCAACACGACGATGGCGCTGAAACCCATGCTGACGAAGACCTTCGCGGCGAAATAAGCGAACGGCGGCATGGGGCTGGCGCGCTTTACCTGGAGCCATCCCAGGCCGCGGTCAGAGGCTAATCCCGCCGCGGTTCCAAACAGCGAGGCTCCCATCACGCCGAAGGTTCCGTAACTGGCGATCAGGTACATGGGAACGCTGGTTCCCGCGATCGCGTCCTTTGCATTTAGCACCAGCCCAAAAAGCACGTAGAACATCAGCGGGAAGCTGATGACCGATACCGTGTACATCCGCAGACGAAGATTCTTGAGGAACTCATATTTTGTTTCTTTCAAATAGATCGCGGTGGTATGGCTTGGGGAGCGCTCGATCTGTGCATCGTGCAAAACCGCGGTAGCAGTGCTCATGATAAGTTCCTCGTTTCGTCTGCGTGTTTCCGGGTAGAGAATAAATAGCGTTGGTCAATTCTCCCGATTAGCGCTTTCGCCGTTGTCCTGCGTAAGAGCCAGGAAGGCCTCTTCCAGCCCGGCGCTAGTGACTTCAAGCCCTGAGAGCGAAGCGTCGCGCGCCAGCAGTTCGCGTACGACGGGCTCAGCTTCCCGAGCTTGGATTTCCACCGCTTCGCGGTCTTACCGAGCGGCAGTCACGCCGGGAATTTGCAGCAAGCTCGCAATGGTAAGGGCGGTAATGCAGCGGATACGTTTGCCGCTGGTCTGCGCCTTGATCTCTGAGGGCGTTCCTTCGGCGATGATCGTGCCTTGATTGATCACGGTGATGCGGTCCGCTAGAGCGTCGGCCTCCTCAAGGTAATGCGTAGTGAGGAGAACGGTCTTCCCGCAGCCGACCAGGCGGCGAATTTCTTCCCATAGCGCGCGGCGGGCTTCCACATCGAGTCCGACGGTGGGCTCATCAAGGAACAGCAGGTCGGGATTGCCGCAGATGGCCAGCGCAAACAAGGTCCGCTGCCTCTGTCCGCCGGAGAGATCGCCGAACTTGCGATCGCGCAATTTTTCCAAGCCAGCGGCGGCGAGCACCTCCTCGATAGGCAAAGGGCTTGGGTAATAACTGGAGAACAGATCGATGTGTTCTCCGACACGGAGAGTCTCCGGCACGCGACCGACCTGCAACATCGCTCCCGTGCGCATGCGATTCTGTGGATTGGTAGGATCTCCCCCGAACACGCGGGCTTTGCCCGCCGTGGGCTGCAGTAACCCCAACAGCAACTTCACCGCAGTCGTCTTGCCTGCGCCGTTGGGCCCGAGCAGCGCGACTACCTGCCCAGCTCGCACGTTGAAATTCACGTTCCGCAATGCGCGAACTTCTCCATAGTTCTTGGTGACGGCCTCCAAACTGGCTACCACCGCACCGGAGCTTTCGCGCTGCAGGCTAACCGCTTCTTCCAGAGTAGCGATCATAAGGACCTTTTCTGCCTTTTGACTTTCGGGCGCATCATCGATCTCTTCCCGTAAGTGCATCATCGTGTAGCGCCGCGCAGATCGCCAGTGCTGTTCATCACGCCGAAGCCGTGACAAATGTCATGACGCCGAATGCCGGTGGAAATGGGACGAGAAGGGCGACTGGACGGAGAAATGGCCATGATATCGAGCCGATGGCGCAAATGCGGGGGAGCGTGTTTTTTGCGATTTTCCGTGAAACGTGTTACGAATTCCGAACAAATGGCCTGCCTTCGGCATCAATAAAGCCTAATGCTGTACTTTAGCCTCCGACCGCGATAGCAGCGTTCCCCCAAGTTACATGCGGGTAAAGCTTGTTCCGAAATCGTAACAAGGGAAGCCCGGAGCAAAATTATTGCGGTATTTATGACAGAAAACCGCATACCCTGCTATGATCACCAGCACTTCCATGGAGGCACATCATGCTCCCAGCCGGTAAGAGCCTTCGCACTCTGCGAGAAAAGCTAGGCTTGACTATGCGCGACATCGAGACTTCAAGCGCGCGCATGGCCGAGAAATATCGCAACGAGGAATTTTCTATTCCTCCCAGCCGTTTGTCGGACATCGAGACCAAAGGCGTTTTGCCCAGCATTTTCCGCCTCTATACGCTGGCTGTTATTTATCGCCGCGATTTGCGGGAGTTACTGGCCTGGTATGGCGTTGACCTGAACAATGTAGCCGCGGACCTCGGGCTGATCGCGCCGCCGCGGTCGCATGTTTCCGAGGCTCTCGCCGGATTATCCTCAGTGCAAATGCCGGTGCGCATGGACCCTGCCTTCGATCAGCAACGCACCACCAATCTGGGGCGCATGGTTGAACAGTGGGGGCTGGTCCCCTTGTCCTATTTGGCTCAATTCGCCCACAGCGATTTTACGTACGGGTACATCGGCAATCAGGACCTCACCATGTACCCGATCCTTCCTCCCGGCAGCTTCATTCAAGTCGATGAAGCCAAGAACAAAGTAACGGAAGGATTGTGGCGCTCCGAGTACGAACGGCCTATTTATTTCGTGGAAACCCGCGACGGGCACACGTGCTGCTGGTGCAGCATGCGCCGCGATGACATTGTCTTACAACCGCATCCCTTGTCGCCCGTTCCGGTTCGGGTTTTGCGGCACCCTCAGGAAGCGGAGATTATCGGGCAGGTGGTGGGGGTCGCTATGAAGCTGACGGAGTGGCACGCCTTCGGCTCGACCCCGGGCTCTTCTCCAGGCTCGAAAGGGCAACCAGCACTGAATTGAGATGGCGGGCCGAAGCTGCGTCCGGCGGTGAGGGGAGCAGATCGCTGAATTGCTCCCGCATGCCTTCGACATAAGCTGCCGCGGTTTTCGGACTGTCCTGAACCGACTCGTGCAAGTCTTCCACCAGTTTTGAGACGGGAGTCCTCAGGACCGCGGACAACACCTCGGTGTGAGCCGCCTTCCACGCCCGCTCCGACGATTCCTCGCCATGCACTAACGACATGCCCCAATGCAGGTACCCGCCCTCCCGGCGCAGAGAACCCAGGTAAGAGAGCTTTCCCAGCAGACCTGAAACGGCAGCCAGCGTAGTTTCTCGCAGATCCTGCAGGGCGGATTTCAGGGTCATTGGAGCACGAAACCTGTTACGAATTCCGAACAAACGAAGGGACCCGAGGTCATCTTCCAGCGAAGCACAGGCCATGAAAGTATCACGGCTCGCTTTTCCAAACAAGGAGAAAACAACCGTGAAACGTGCGCTACTCGTCGTTGCAGCAGCCGTACTCTTCGTTATTACGCTGGCAGTTCCAGTCGTGGTCCATGCCGATGGCGGTGGCGACGGCAGCAACTGTTCGGGCAACGGCCCCTGCAAGCCGTAGTCGCCTGCGGGAAGTTACGAAAAACGAACGCATGCCACAACGATGTTGCTGAGCGCGAGCAACCGCGCTATATTTCACCAGCACGGTTATGTTGCAGCCGCATTCACTTTTGTGGCACTACCTGTGGATCGCGCCGAGCCTCCTTCTCGCAGTTTTGGCGGTCTTGATGTGGCGACGCGGGCTGCACCGGGAGTTCCCTGCCTTTTTTTGCTATGCCATTTTTGAAGCCGCACGCGGGCTTATCATCTATGCAATCGATCTGAGTCCATCGGCTTCGGCGACGACCTATTGGTGGAGCTATCTTTCCTTCCTAGCCGTCGAGGTGCTCATAAAATTCGTTGTCATCGGCGAAGTTTTCACCCACCTGCTTCGAAATTACCCTCCGCTCGGCAGATTAGCCAAAGGTCTCATCAGTGGCGTCGGCGTTATTCTTGTATTCGCGGCGACGATCATCGCTGTGTATGCGAACCCCGGATCATTCTGGCTCATTTCCGCGACCCGTATCTTGGGCCGAAGCGTGAGTGTAGTTCAGTGCGGTCTCATTCTTTTTCTTTTTGCCTTCGCTGTGTACTTCCACCTGAGCTGGGATCGTGGCGTTTTTGGGATCACGCTCGGCTTTGGTATTGTTGCTTCCCTCTATTTGGCGCATTGGGCTCTCATGACCGATCTGCTCCTTGGGCGGAGGAGTTACCTCCTCGATTTCGTCAATATGGCCACATATCAAGTTTGTGTTCTGATTTGGTTTTACTATCTGCTCGTTCCCCAAAAGAGTGCCACTACGTCTGCGGTTTCGTTGCCTGAGAATAATCTCGCAATCTGGAACCGGGAACTGGAGCGCCTACTACAACAATGAATCTGGCCATTGTTCTTGTCATAGCTGCTGCACTGGCACTCGCCACTATCTTGAGCATCGCAGTCCGCCAAGGTTTGCAGGTAAGAGACAGCGCCAGTCTGATTACCGCGATTCGTCCAATCGACGTCGAAGCTTTCCGCAATCTGATTAATCCCGCGGAAGACGACTACCTGCGTCGACGACTGCCGCGGGCTCAGTTTCGCCTGGTCCGCCGTGAGCGCCTGCGAGCCATGGCCGCTTATGTCCGGGTGGCGGGAAGCAACGCCGGCGTGCTGGTGCGCGTGGGCGAAGCAGCTCTCGCCAGCGGCGATCCGCAATTGCGTGGTGCTGCGCACCAGTTGGTCAACGACGCGTTGTTGTTGCGCCGCAACACCACCGTGGCGCTCGCACGCATCTATCTGGCCTTAGCCTGGCCTGATTCCGAATTCGCCGCCGTGCGGGTAGTCGATCGTTATGAGCGACTGAGCGGCACGGCCATGCTGTTGGGGCGGTTGCAAAACCCCCGCGCGGTGGTTCGCCTGTCAGCCTTGGTATAGCTCTGATGGATGTCACAGACACGCTCGAGGCGCGCGTAACGTGACGTCATCCGGCGACGCCGTGCCTTAACCCCTCGTTAGGTTAACTTGCGCATTACCCCTGATCATTCCGCCTTGTTTTCGTCACCCGTTCTGGTGTAAAAACCAGCGGGAACTTCCCAGCTCCCAATCGCGTGCGCACTTCGGCCCACGACCGGCCGTTGGAGTTGTTTCTCCCGCCACTACGACGTGGCGGAGTCAAGGGAGACTCTATGATTTTCAGCGAAGGAATCCGCAGCGTAAGGATCGGCAGCCCGAAAGCTCTCTGCATCGCACTGGTCTTGCTGGGTTATTCCATATTGCTTGTCTCGATGGCTTTGGGGCAGGGAGGTGTGGCCACTGGCGATTTGCGCATAACAGTGAAGGATCCCAAAGGCAATCTCGTGGCTAACGCGACCGTCACTGTCGGCGATGTCGCCAAAGGTCTGGAACGCACCGCCACCGGCGACGGCCAGGGCGGATACAGCGCGCGATTACTTCCGCCGGGCGCTTATACCGTTACCGTGGAAGCGCCGGGCTTTGGCAAAGCCGAGGCTAGGGATGTGAGCATCACCGTAGGAGGATTAGTGGATCTCCCCATCTTCCTGTCACTCGCCACCGGCAAAGAAGTGGTAGAGGTCAGCTCGCAGGCAGAATTGGTCGAAACCTCGCGCACTTCGACCACGGACACGATAGGACAGCGCCGCATCGATAATCTTCCGATCAACGGCCGCAACTACATCAATTTCACATTGACAGATTCTCAGGTGGTTCGCGACAACGCTCCGCAGACAGGCGCGGCGCCTACTTCCGGTCTCAATATGAGCGGCCAGCGCGCCCGCTCGAACCTGGTGAATGTAGATGGCGCCGACGCCACCGACAATTCCACCAACGGCGTGCGGTCCACCGTGTCGCAGGAGGACGTTCAGGAATTCCAGATCATTACCAACGGCTACAGCCCTGAATACGGGCGCGCCGCCGGTGGCGTGGTGAACATCATCACACGATCAGGATCGAACGACTTTCATGGCGATGTGTATGGTTATCTACGTAACCGGAATTTCCAGGCAGTAAACCCCTTCAGTACGGTTCCCAATCCCGCTTACACACGCGTGCAGGCCGGCACGGCATTCGGCGGGCCGATTAAGAAAGACAAGACTTACTACTACTTCTCCTACGAAATTACTCGCCGCCACGAGACCGGATTTTCTTCCATCGGCCAGGACTGCCTGGCCTCGGATGGACAGACCTGCTACGGGCTGACCGAGAACGTCGATCTTTCCAATGCCTTTGGAGCGCCACCGGGAACCATCCAGCAGGGTGTTTACGCCACGTCAGGTCCCAACAGTCAACAGGCTTTTTTCCAGAACCTGCCCGCCGCTGAAGAAGGGATCGCAGCCTACAGCCCCGCGCTTGCGGCAGGCTATGGGCAGCAAGCCGCACTGTACGCCGCGTTTGTGGGCGGCTCTTCCGGAGTCGCTTTGAACGGTTCTTACCCTGCGATTTTCACCGCGCTGGAAGGCACGGCCATTCCTATACCACCGAACGGCTCCAATGCACTCACGCAGTTTCCGACATCTTGCAATCTTGCTCCACCGGCAAACGTTCTATGCAACTCTTTGCCCGCCAACTTTCTGAACTTGACTTCGCAGTCGGGCAACTTCCCGGTTTTTGAAGGCACCAGTTTGTATTCGCTGCGTATTGATCACAACCTCAACACAAATAACCGATTGACCTTGCGCGTCAACGTAAGTCCCAGCACCGTCACCGGCATCGAAGTCAACGGCGAGAATCAGGTGTTTGGACAGAACGCGTACTCACGCACCTCGGAGCAGACGTATCGCGATTTCAGCGGCCTCTTAGAAGACACCTGGACCATTGGCAGCAATAAAGTGAATGAGTTCCGTTTTCAGTATGCTCGCCGTGGCTTGTTGTACAACTACAACACCTCGATCCCCGCCGGGGCCGATGTGGCCGAGAACATTCCGGGATATGCTTATTTTGGCCGTGAGCCGTACTCCTACGTGCAACGAGTCGAGCAACGTTACCAGTTCACGGACAATTTCTCCTGGACCATGGGCCGTCACAACACCAAGTTCGGTGTGGATTTCAACTACATCCCGTTGACGGCCACTTTCACCGTGAATTATGGTGGACTCTACGACTTCGGCGCCACCAGCGCCTCTACTCTTGGTTTCAGCAATCTCTGCTCGGCGAATGGATTGCCGGCCAGTCTTTGCCCCGCTTTCCCCGACTTCACCGCGATTCAGAGCTATGGTCTGGGCTTCCCCAACGAACTGGTTCAGGGCTATGGAAGTCCCACCGACAGTTTCTCGAACAAACCCTTAGGAGCTTTCTGGCAGGAT
Source organism: Candidatus Sulfotelmatobacter sp. (assembly GCA_050012155.1). GTDB lineage: Bacteria > Acidobacteriota > Terriglobia > Terriglobales > Acidobacteriaceae > Sulfotelmatobacter. Next base: position 183,339 of record JBEKHS010000006.1, read on the forward strand.
TCGTGGCGCGTCTCTCCGAGACTGACTCTGAACTACGGCGTCCGCTACGATGTTGAGTTCCCGCCACAACTCAGCCCGCTGAACGCCCTGGCCAAAGCCGCCTACAACCAACTGGGATTGCAAAAGGGCATCAATACCGATACCAACAACATTCAACCGCGCATGGGCGTGGCGTGGGATCCCAAGGGCGATGGCAAGACTGTAGTCCGGGCCTCCTACGGAATTTTTTACGACCACCCCCTGTTAGGTCTGTATTTCCTGGGCGATGCTTCGGACGCTTCCGAGAGCGGCCAACTGGTGTTCGGTCCGGGCTCGCCGTGCAGTACTTCAGCAGCGGCTGGTCCTGGCAGCCTGAACGCCATCAATACGTTTCAGGGCATCTTGAGCACGAGTGCTTGCCTGGGCTCCTCCGTACCCGGCTACATCGCAGCGCAACAGCGGTTTAACCCCCAACCGTTTAGTCCCTCTCAGGCCTCGGATCCACAGTACCCCGGCCTGTTTGTCAACCAGAACTACTTGAACCCAGCAAGCTTTTTCCCCTTGGCGTTCCAGCCTTTCGGTTATCCGCAGGCCAAGAATTTCGTTTACGCCTATTCTCAGCAGGCAAATTTCAGCGTCGAACGCGATCTCGGCGGCGGCTTCTCTCTGAATCTGGCGTACAACTTCAATGGCGGGCGGCACTTGAATCGGCCCATCAACGCAAACACAACTCGCGGCGACCTGGCGATGAATAACTACATGGTTGCGCTCACCGATCCCACATCTTTTGCCACGGTAGGCGGACCGCTGGGCGTCGGTGACGGCGCGGCTCCCTGCGGTACAAATCCCAGCGGACAGCCATGGGTTTCCGCAGCGCTCACCAACTTCTTCCGGCCCTCGGCGGTGAATCCGGCCCTTGCGCTGGCGTATTTATCGAATCCGCTATCGGCGCCCTGCGTTACGACTGTATTGCCCGCGGTGCTGGCGGAGGATGGGCTCACCAACACCTGCAATTACAGCACTCTCGCCGGCTGCATCCCCTTCAGCGACATGGATGCCAATTACTCCAACGGCAGTTCCGTCTATCACGGTTTCAGCGCGAACCTGCGCAAGCGCTTCAACCGCCATTACGAATTCCTCGCGTCCTACACCTGGTCGCACGCCATCGACGATTCCACCGACTTGGAAGCTCCGCTCGCTCCTCAAGATAGCTACTATCCTTCTCGGGAGCGCTCGAATTCCTTGTTCGATCAGCGCCACCGCTTCGTCTTCAGCGGCGTCTATCAAAGCGGAAAGCTCGGCGGCAGCGGCTTTGCCCGAAAGTTTTTCAGCGATTGGACCCTCGCACCTGTCATCGAGTTCTCTTCCGGCCGGCCCTTCAATATCATTACCGGAAACTCCGACAACTTTCAGTTCTCACCCGACACAGGCCGGCCCAACACGTTTGCCACGCCCGCCTGCACTGCGCTGGGATATCCGGTGTACAACTCGAAGTATTCGCCCACTGGGATCCTCCAGGAGCCTTGTCCCGCGAACTACACCGGCACCATTCAATCTCTCGATGGCAACCTGGGCCGGAACGCCGGAATACAGCCTTGGACGGTCTTCAACGACATGCGCGTTGCCAAGCGAGTTCGCGTCGGTGAACGCTTCAGCATGGATTTGATCGCCGACACCTTCAACATCGCGAACCGATTCAACGTCTCTGCCGTCAACCAGTTGATGAGCAACGCCGGCCAGGCAACGGCGGCTTACGACCCCCGGCAGTTCCAGTTCGCGCTGAAGTTCAATTGGTAAATTTCCCGGCTCAGTCGGGCCGTTAGGCCGAAAGTCAGAAGCCGGATGCTACACTTTTCCTTTACCCATCCTTGGCGCTTGCCGGAGTTCGCCTTCCCATGTCGCAACCCTATACGCCCACGCCGCGGACGCGTCTGGTCCGCGAAGCTGAGCGCGCCGTCTATGATCGCAAAGCCGCGTATCGCATCCTCGACGAAGGCTTCCTATGCCACGTGGGTTTTGTGGTTGATGGCCAGCCTTTTGTGATTCCCACTTCTTACGGACGCAAGGACGCGAGCCTATATATACACGGCTCTGCTGCCAGCCGCATGTTGCGCAACCTCAAGGAAGGTCTGCCCGTCTGCATCACGGTTACGTTGCTTGATGGGCTGGTGCTGGCGCGCTCTATCTTCAATCACTCGATGAATTACCGCTCGGTGGTCGTGCTCGGCAGGGCGATGCTTGTGGATGATCCCGCGGAAAAGCTCGAGGCTCTTCGCTTGCTTTCCGAGCACATCATTCCGGGCCGCTGGGCCGACGCCCGCCAGCCCAACGAGCGGGAACTCAAGCAGACTTCGGTTCTGCGTGTGCCGATCGACGAGTTCTCGGCAAAAGTTCGCGTGGGACCGCCCATCGACGATGCCGACGATTATTCCTTTCCGACATGGGCCGGGGTTGTTCCGTTGGAGATGAAGGCCGGAGCACCGATTGCAGACCAGCAGCTCGATGCGAAGACTATTCTCCCGCGGTACGCCCGTTCCTATTCGCGTGAGCGCTAACCGGGTAGTGGCTGAATTGACTTGATTGTCAGAGCGGAGTGGAGGGAGAATTGCGTATGCCGCGCTGGACGCGTCAAAGGAGTTAACTATGAAGGGACTTGGGTTGATATTCGCTCTGTTAGTGTTGAGCATGCCACCGGGTTGCGACGGTGGATGCCGAACAATGCTAGAGCACATTCTGCATCACGGTCTCGGCGGAGGAGTGAGAAAGATATGAACCGAAATCAGATTCTCGTATTGGCCGCTGTGGGCTTAGGGATTGGCTTGCTGCTATTGAACAGTTCCCAATGTACTGGAGCGTGCCGAGAAGTAGCGAAGTATGTTACACGGCATTCTGCCAGCACTTTGGCAATCACCCTGTTAGCCGCATAGAAAAAGCCGGATGCCAGTCCGGGCCTCGAATCTTCGCGCTCGATGAAGATCATGCCATGGGAGTGTGCGCGTGTCTACCCCTGACGTTTCGGCCACAGTAAATTCAGCCGCTAACCGCTAGCCCTTGCCAATGTTGGTAAAGAGATGTATTCTTACAGTAAGGACGGTTAGTAAAGATGGGTCACTTCAGCACAATCAGCAGCAAAGGGCAGCTCACTGTTCCGCAGGAGATCCGCAAACGCCTCGGGCTTGAAACTGGCGATCGCGTCGAGTTCGTCGTCGAGGAAGGTCGCACCGTGATCCGGCCGGCCCGCTCGGAAGACAATCCCTTCAAGAAGCTCATTGGGCTGGCTCCCCCGTTCCCCGGCGGGGAAGAAGGGATCAAGGCTTGGATCGACGATATGCGAAGCGATAAAGACTACGAATGAGGACTGCTCTGGACACCAACATCCTCTCTCCCGTCTTGTCGGGAGCGCCCGAGAGCGAACAGATCGTCGCCCAGTTGTTGACAGTTCGCTCCGAAGGAGCGCTAGTTATAAGCGGCCCCGTCTTCGTTGAGCTTTCGGCAATCCCCGCCATTAATTTCGAGCGCACCGAAGAAACCCTGAGGGAAATTTCCGTCGCAATTGATTTCGATCTCGGAGAGGATGTCTGGCGGCTGGCGGCGAACAGGTTTTCAGCCTATGCCAATCGTCGCCGGCTGTCCGGTGGAGGGCAGACAAAGCGTCTGCTGGCGGACTTCGTAATTGCCGCGCACGCGCTGCTGCAAGCCGATAGGCTCATGACCCGCGATGCCAGTCGCTATCGTCAGGACTTTCCCCAACTCCGTCTGATTTGATCTCCTACGGAATCAGCAACAGCTTTCCTGCCACCTTACGCGCTTCCATGTCGCGGTGCGCCTGCGGCGCGTCGGCCAGTGGATAGGTCTTAGCAATCCGCAGTTTCAGCTTCCCGTCGGCGATAATCCCAAAGAGGGCGCTGGTCCGGGCGAGCAATTCCTCGCGGGTGGCAGTGAAGTGCGCTAGCGTGGTGCGTGCCATGTAGAGCGATCCCTTTTCCGACAGCCTCGCCGGGTCCACGGGCAGTACTGGACCGCTCGACATGCCGTAAAGCACAAGCATCCCGCGCAGACGCATTACGTTCAGGTTCTTTTCGAATGTCGCCTTGCCGACGCCGTCGTACACCACTTCGACGCCTTTACCGTCCGTTAGGCGCTTTACTTCGGGTTCAAAATCTTGCTTTGTAAAGACGATCACCGCGTCCGCTCCTGCCTCGCGGGCAAGTTGTGCTTTCTCTTCATTTGAAACAGTGCCGATTACCCGCGCGCCCATGGCGCGCGCCATCTGCACCAGCAACAACCCGACTCCGCCCGCCGCCGCGTGGACCAGAGCCGTCTCTCCCGCCTTTAGCTTGTGCGCGTCGTTTACCAGGTAGTGCGCGGTTAAGCCGTGCACCATCGAAGCGGCCGCCTGCTCATCGCTGATCGATGCCGGAACGGGCACCAGATGCTCTTCGGGCGAAACCACCAACTCCGCGTAGGAACCAAGCACTCCGCTCCAGGCCACACGGTCGCCCACCTTCACCGTTTTAGCCTGTGCTCCCACCTCGACCACAACCCCCGCGCCTTCCTGTCCGGGGATGAATGGCAGCGGCGTGCGAAACCTGCCATCGCGAAAGTAGCCATCAATCGAGTTCACCCCTGCGACTGCGACCTTGACGACTGCTTCGGCAGGCTTGGGCTTCGGAGCCGAAAGCTCCTCTAGTTCCATCACCTCCGGACCGCCCGTGCGATGCACGCGGACTGCTTTCATGGTCTTTCCTTAGTGAGTGTGATTGCGAGTGTTCAATGACTACGGCTCTGGTTGGAAGCGCAACGCTCCCGCCCAGAATCAAGCTTACGGAATCAGGAGTAGCTTCCCGGTAGTCTTACGCCCTTCCAAGTCGCGATGCGCGCGCTGTGCCTCGGCCAGTGGATATGTGTGTGCGATTCGCAGCTTGAGTTTGCCTGCAGCCACCATGCTGAAGACTGCACCCGATCGGGCGAGCAGTTCCTGCCGCGTCGCGATGTAATTCACCAGCGTGGGCCGGGTCACGTAAAGTGATCCCTTGAGCGACAACGTTATGAGATCAAACGGTGGAACTGCTCCGCTCGATCCACCGAAGAGTACCATCATTCCCCGCGGCTTGAGAATATTCAGCCCTTTCTCGAATGTAGTCTTACCCACCGAGTCATACACCACATCCACGCCCTTGCCGCCGGTCAGGCGTTTGGTCTCCACTTCAAAATCCGCTTGCGTGTAGAGGATAATCTCATCCGCGCCAGCCTCACTCGCCAGCTTGGCTTTCGCCTCGGTAGAGACCGTAGCGATCACCCGCGCCCCAATGTTATGCGCCATCTGCACCAGCAGCAATCCCACGCCTCCGGCGGCCGCATGTACCAGCGCAGTCTCGCCTTTCTTCAGCGGGAATGTATCGTGCGAGAGGTAGTGAGCCGTCATGCCCTGCAACATTGCGGCTGCGGCTTGTTGATCGCTTACGCCGTGAGGAATCGGCACCAAACGGTCCACTGGCAGTGCGGCATACTCCGCGTATGATCCCATCGGCCCGCTCCAGGCCACACGTTCCCCAACCTCCACTGAGTTCGCTTCGGCGCCTGCCGCAGTCACTACGCCAGCGCCCTCCTGTCCCGGAACGAACGGCAACGGTACCTTATAGCGTCCCTCGCGGTGGTAGACATCGATAAAATTGACGCCCGACGCACCCAGCTTCACCACCACCTCATTCGGCTTAGGCTGCGGGACCGGCAACTCCACAACTTCCATCGCTTCCGGTCCGCCGACCTGTTTGACTTGAATAGCTTTCATGGTTGCCTTCGATTCCTTTCTCGCAACAAAGGATTCCGCTTCCCGCGCGCTCTGCTACACTGGCCCGTCCGCGCAAGGAGCCCTTCGACATGGCCGAAAAAAAGCCGCAGACCTTCGCCAATCACTCGCGCCTAGATCCACTATTTCACTTTATCGTATTGCCCGTCTTTGGCCTCTCCGCGATCGGTGGCGTCATCCATTTTCTGTGGCGCCCCAGCGTGCATTCAGGTGTATTCTTTGTGATCTCGGTGGCTGCGGCAATCGCAGTCACCAAAATTCGAACTTACTCTCTCAAAGTGCAAGACCGCGTGATTCGGCTGGAGGAGCGGCTTCGCCTGGCGACTTTATTGCCTGAGCCTTTGCGCGCGCGTATCCCGGAGCTGACCGAGGACCAATTGATAGGCCTGCGCTTCGCCTCGGATGGCGAAGTAGCCAAACTTGCTGAGCGGGCGCTGAATGAGAAGCTCTCAAAGGCTGACATCAAGAAGGCGATCCAGACCTGGCGGCCGGATTATTGGCGCGTCTAAGGGGCTCGCTTGTTGATCGCCAAAGAGGCCAGCCGATCTGTTTCAAACCTTTGCGGGATTTCGGCCGTCTGAGTATTAAGCCGCTGGGGTAACGATCTGGGCTGGTGCCGGAAGTAACCGTCGACGTTGCTTTCGTGCGTTGACCGGGAGAAGACCTCGGGGTACGATTTTTGATAGAATTCACCGGACTTTAACATCGGGGAGCAATCCGTATCTCATAGAGAAATATGCGAGTTGCAAAACTCCACGTGCGGATCACGGTGCTCGCTGTACTGGCTCTGTCCGCTTCTTCCTGCCAAACAGCGCAGAAGCCCGCATCACTGCTTCCGGCGCGGACGGCCCCGGCTCTGACCGCCTCGAGCGCCGCAATTCCTGTGTCCCCACCGCAGCAGGCCACGCCCGCTGCGCCACAGCCGGCTGCCCCAGACCAAATGCAACCCGCTGAGTCGGTAACCGCCCAGCCGACACAGTCTGCGCCCCCAACGCCTGCTGCCGATCTCGTGGGTGATCTGATCGCTAAAGTGGAAAAGGATTATCAGGCTGGATTAGACGCCTATCAGGCTGGCCAGACCGACGTGGCCAAGCAGGATTTCGACAACGCCTTCAATACGTTGCTCGAAAGCAACCTTGATGTCCGCTCCGACGATCGTCTCGGAAAAGAATTTGATCACATTGTGGAAGGCGTCAACCAACTGGATCTGGGCACTTTCGCCTCCGACTCCGACGCACAGAAATCCGAGCCTGCGCCCATCGACGAGACCAACGGTATCACGCCCTCCGCCGATGCGAACACCAGGGCCAAGGCTCAGGCCGAGATCAAATCGACACACTCTGACCTTCCGCTGATGATGACCGACCAGGTCGCCGGCTACATCAGCTACTTCTCCAATCGTGGACGCGGAACGTTCGAGCGGGCCTTCGCCCGCTCCGGCCGCTACCACGACATGATGGTTTCGATCCTCAAGCAGGAGGGCGTCCCGCAGGACTTGATTTATCTCGCCCAGGCGGAATCGGGATTTCATCCCCTTGCCGTTTCTCGCGCCGGTGCGCGCGGCATCTGGCAGTTCATGGGCAGCCGGGCCCGGGGCTACGGCCTGCAGCACAGCATGTGGGTCGATGATCGCCAGGACCCCGAAAAGTCCACTCGCGCCGCCGCCCACCACTTGAAAGATCTCTACGCCCAGTTCGGCGACTGGTATCTCGCCATGGCAGCCTATAACTCCGGACCCGGAACCGTGCAGGCAGCGGTCCGCCGTACAGGCTACGCTGACTTCTGGGAGCTCTACCGGCGCAATGTGCTGCCTAAGGAAACGCGCAACTACGTTCCCATCATCCTGGCCATGACCATCGTCAGCAAGAACCTGTCGCAGTATGGTTTTGATGACGTCTCCCGGGACGAGCCTGTGAGCTACGATTCAGTCACCATCAGTTATCCCGTGGATTTGCGGCTGGTGGCGGAGTGCGTGGATGCGACTCCCGCGCAGCTGCAGGAACTGAATCCCAGCCTGCTGCGCCTGACCACGCCGAGAGTCGGCACATTCGAGCTGCATTTGCCGCGTGGGGCGAAAGACCAATATCAGACGGCAATCGCCGCCATCCCGAGCGACATGCGGCTGTGGTGGCGCTATCACAAGGTTCAGCCCGGCGATACATTGGCCTCGCTGAGCCGTTCTTATCGCGTCCCCGCCAAGTCGATTGCTGCCACCAATCAGCTGGACGGACCAGAATTAGAGGCTGGCGCCAGGTTGATCATCCCGGTGGCGGCTGGCAAGCACCCGCTCAGCGACACGGCCACCTATGCCCGCCGGATCACTCGCTACAAGGTTCGCAAGGGAGACACGGTTGAAACCGTCGCCGAGAACTTCGGCGTATCCGCCCAGATGATCCGGCGCTGGAATGGACTGCATGGCGGCGACAGTCTGCGAGGCAGGAAGGTGCTGGCCCTCCACCTACCGGTTACGCCGAACGGCGAAGTGGCTTCGACCGCTCCCAGCAAGTCGGCGCATTCACGGAAACCCGTGCAAACGGCTACGGCCAAGGCCTCCGCTATCCAGTCTTCGAATAACCCCGATGCGGGTCCCTCAGAACAGGCGAGCGTGCTCCACCACACGGTCCGGTCCGGCGAGACGCTATACTCCATCGCCACCACCTACAAGACCACCGTGGCAGCCCTCAAACGCAATAACGGAAACGTCGCCGTCCTCCGCCCCGGCATGATCCTGATCGTCGAACCCAGCCGCTGAATCTCCCTGCTGAGCTTTCGCTTCAAGTAAGGCCGCAGGAAGAATCTTCTTCCATTCCGCCCCTTCGTGTGGTAACAGGATAGGCAGGCTCAGAATGTGAACTCAGCCCTTGCAGTCTTTAGTAAACGTCGTGCTATAATCGCGCGCCGTTTCAGCACAAGTTTCTGATGGTCTTTTGATTCCCCGTGCCCGGCAACCTTGCGTGGCCTATTTTGCGCCAGGAGCCCAAAATTAGATCAGGAGGAGCAATGACGTTCTACGATCCCACACTCTATGGACGTGATGACGAAGAAGAGTTCGGCGACAGCGGTGCTTACAGTGAGTCGCTTGAAGAAGACTTCGAAGAGGAGGAAGAAGAGGAAGAAGAAGCTGGCGTGCCCGAACCGGCGATGAGTGAGCCGGCAACGTCCGCTCCTCCGCCACCCGCCCCCAAACCTGCCGCTCCAACTGGCGGAGGTCCCAAGAAACCGGCTGCGAAAAAGAAAGCGGCAAAGCCCAAGCCCGCCAAAAAGAAGGCGGCGAAGAAACCGGCGAAGAAAAAAGCAGCAAAGAAGCCGGCAAAAAAGAAAGCGGCAAAACCGGCGAAGAAAGCGAAGAAAAAAGCCAAGAAGCGTCGCTAGGAATTCTCTACGACCCGACGTTTAAAGTTCATCTTTCTCGAGATCAGGACTGCGGTTCCCGCTGCGGTCCTGGTCCATGCTACTTTTTCCCTTCGACCGCGGCCCGGCACTTGCTATACAACTCCAGCAAATGAGTGGCGTACTCCTCGGGCTTCGACGCCGAACCGCTGCCCTGGAAGCCCACGCCCGTTGACGTGGTTCGGCCGTAACCCGTGGTCATAGCGATGAATTTCATCAGATCGAGCGCGATATCTTCATTGCGGCGCGCGCTTGTGTGCCCTGCTGGACCTTCTTCCATGAGTCCTTCTCCTGAACCGGAAATGTAAGGAATTTCTTCGTCTTCCATGTTTTCCATGGCATGTCTTCCATGGCGCTCGATAGCACTCCGCCCACGATGATAGCAGGGAACGTCGGCGTCGCGCCCGCGTGGACCTTCATGTATATTTGCCAGTCGGAAGATGCCGCTGACAGAAAGTGGCCATCGACCCTTGTTGGATTCGAGAGGTTGCGTCCCTTCGATACGAGGAGCTGGAAATCGTCATGCGCGTTGGAGTCTTTACTCCCCTGCTGTCGCAACTGCCCTTAGCGGCTGTTCTGAAGAAACTGAAAGCGTTGCACATCGATACCGTGGAACTGGGCACTGGCAATTATCCCGGCGATGCGCACTGCAAGCTTTCCATGCTTGAAGATGCCCCGGCATTGGCCGAGTTTCAGAGGGTCCTGGCCGATCACGGAGCTTCAATAAGCGCTTTGAGTTGTCACGGCAATGCGCTTCATCCTGATAAGGCCCGCGCGCGGCAGGACCAGGCCGTCAGCCGAAAGACCATCCTGCTGGCGGAAAAGCTCGGCATCTCCGTGGTGGTCGACTTCTCAGGCTGCCCCGGCGATTCACCACAAGCCACGGCTCCCAACTGGGTCACCTGCCCGTGGCCTCCGGACTACCTCAAGGTCCTCGATTGGCAATGGAACGAAGTGGTCGCGCCTTACTGGATTGAGCACGCGAAGTTCGCCGCCGATCACGGCGTGAAGATCGCGATTGAAATGCATCCGGGTTTTGTAGTCTATAGTCCGGAGACGATGCTCAGGCTGCGATCCATCGCAGGAGCCAGCATAGGATGCAACTTCGATCCCAGCCATCTTTTCTGGCAGAACATCGATCCCATCGCCGCCGTCCGCATACTCAAAGAGGCAATTTTCCACGTGCACGCCAAAGACACGCAGCTCTATCCGGCTAATCTGACGCGCACTGGCGTGCTCGATACCAAGCCCTACACAGCGGAGCGCGAGCGCGCATGGATCTTCCGCACCTGCGGCTACGGTCACGGTGCAGAATGGTGGAGCGAATTCGTCTCTACTCTGCGAATGTTTGGCTACGATTCCGTGCTGTCGATCGAGCACGAAGACAGCCTGCTATCGCCGGAAGAAGGCCTGACCAAAGCAGCTAACTTTCTCAATAGCATCGTGATCCGCGAGCAGCCCGGCGCGGCCTGGTGGGTCTAGCGCACGGGAAGGGAATCGGGCAGGAAATAATTAAAGATGAAAACGATCAGGACGGCAATTTTCGGCACCGGATTCATGGGCCGCGTGCATACGGAAGCCGTGCGGCGGGTCGAATCTGTCGAAGTGGCCGCGATTGCAGGCAGAAACGCGGAAGCTGCGCGGCGCTTGAGCGAGGGCTTCGCCATCTCCACCGTTACGACGGATTACCACGCTGTACTGCGCGATCCGACAATCGACGCAGTCCACGTCTGTACGCCGAACGCGCAGCACTTCCCCATGGCGAAGGATGCGCTCCTCGCGGGCAAGCATGTGATCTGTGAAAAGCCGTTGGCCACGAGCGTTGCAGAAGGCGAAGAACTAGTCTCACTCGCAGCCCGGCAAGGACTGCGCAACTGCGTCTGCCACAACTTACGCTATTACCCCATGGTGCAGCAGATGCGCGCTATGCGCGAAGCTGGCGACCTGGGTGAAGTGCTCATCATTCAAGGCACGTATTCGCAGGACTGGCTGCTCTACGACACCGACTGGAACTGGCGTGTCGATGGCAAAGCCGGCGGTCCTTCGCGCTGCATGGCTGATATTGGCTCCCACTGGTTTGATATGGCGGAGCATGTCACCGGACTGCGGGTTAGCTCTTTATGTGCCGATCTCCAGACCTTCCACCCCACGCGCAAACAGCCGAAGCATTCGGTCGAGACCTTCGCCAACAAGTTGCTCGGCCCGGAGGACTATCTCGAAACCGCCGTCGATACAGAAGACTTCGGCGCCGTAATTTTCCGCATGGGCGCTCGCACCCGCGGCAGCGTCGTTGCCAGCCAGGTCTCCGCAGGACGCAAGAACCGGCTCAGCATCGAAATCTACGGCGCGCGATCATCTGTCGCATGGGACCAGGAGCGTCCCGACGAACTATGGGCCGGCCATCGCGATACCGGCAATCAGATCTTCGTTAAGGATCCGTCGTTGCTCAAGCCCGCGGCGCGCAGCTACGCCGATCTTCCCGGCGGACACAGTGAAGGCTACGATGACACATTCAAACAGGTCTTCCGCCGTTTCTACGCGTCGATTGCGGCACCGGATCTTGCTCCGGAATACCCGCAGTTTGTCGACGGACTGCGGCAACTGACCATCTTGAACGCTGTTCTCGATAGCAACCGGACTCGAGGCTGGACCGACGTTCCCGCGAGTGGGTCCAAAAGATGAACCCCGCCATTGAAAGGAGCTGCCCCGCATGATCATGCTCTCTGCGATTGTGGCTTTCTTCCTCTACGGGATGATCGCCGCCATGTTGGGCACCATCCTGCCCGACCTTTCTGAGCGCTTCCACCTGACTCCCAGCCAGAACGGCACCATCGCTTTTGCGCAAGCCCTGGGACTCATCCTCGCCTCGCTCGCCGTGGGCCCGTTGCTCGACAACGAAGGCAAGAAGCTCGGCTTGATTCTCGGGCTCGCTCTAATTTCTGTCGCGTTGCTCTCCTTGCCTCGGGTGGCGGGCTTTCGCAGCATTCTAGTTTTGTTGTTCACGCTCGGAGTGGGCAGCGGCATCGTGGTGACCGCAGCGAATTCCCTGGTCAGCGATGCGGGCGAGGCCCATCGCGGTATCGCGCTGAATTTGACCAATCTCTTCTTCGGCCTCGGCGGCCTTGCAACGCCGTTCATCTCCGCCAATCTCTTCAAGCAGAACTGGGTTCGACTTTGTTACACCATCGCGTCTCTCACCGCGGTCACGATTGTGATTCAGGCTGTCACCAAAATGCCCGGCCCCAAGGGTGAAGGGCGATTCGCTCTCGCGGACGCAGCCCCGGTGCTCGGGCGCCCACTGCTTTTTCTGATCGGATTTTTTCTTTTCCTCTACATCACCTGCGAGGTGGGAATCTGGAATTGGCTGCCCCGCCACTTGATTGCTCAGGGCATTCCCGAAGCGCGTGCGCTTAACATCCTTTCGCTGGGGTTCGCGCTTGGACTGTTGATCGGCCGTCTCGGGGTTTCGCCAATTCTCATTCGAGTACCGGCCGTAACGGTTACGCTGATCGCATCAGTCGCGATGGCGGTTACGACCTTCTTCATGCTGCGGACTACAAAGCCCGCAGCCGCCCTTGTGCTGGTTTTTCTTGCCGGGATATCGATGGCTCCAGTCTTCCCTACCACGCTGGCGATCGTGGGCGATGCTTTTCCACGCATGAGCGGCACCGCCATTGGCTTCGTGATTACATGCGGGTGGACCGGCCTGGCGGTCAGTTCGCGCATCATCGGGGCCATTGCCGGTGGCGACCCGCGGCGGTTGAAGAAAGCGCTGATGGTGATTCCGGCTTCGGCCGTGCTGATGGTGGGCTTGGATCTCGCGATCCGCAGCGCGCTGCGCTAGAACATTGCAAGGCGCAGTTGGTTATCGAGGCTGCTGCGTCAGACCTTCAGCGCGTGCATATAGTCGGCGTCGATCTTCAACGCCTCCATTTCAGGCATGTCAAACTCTTCCTGCTCCACAAAAGCATGCTTGATGTCGGCCTTCTTCGCCGCTTCGAAGATACGATGGTAGTCGATCGTGCCGTGGCCTAATTCCGTCGAAGGTGGCGCGTTTGCCGGAGTTACGCTGGCATTGAGCTTAAAGTCTTTCACGTGGAGCAGTGAAATGCGCGTGGGATAGCGGGTAAGCAGGTCCGCCGGGTTCCGTCCGGCGACTGCCGCCCAGCCGCAGTCGAGTTCCATTGTCACCTTCGCCGGATCGGTTAAGCGCAATAATTCGTCGTAGAACACGATGCCGTTTTCTGAGCGAAACTCGGGCGTGTGGTTGTGATATGCGAAGCGCATACCCGCTGCATTCACACGCTCCCCGATGTGATTGAACTGCTCGGCGTTCCACCGCCAGTCGTCGAGTGTCATCGACTCCCGCGCCCCGCGAGAGTTAGGATCTTTCACGCGCGCCGGATCTTTCAGCATCGGCGCCGCGCAGACAATGTATTGCAGCCCCAAATCCTTGCCGAACTGAATTGTTTCATCCACCTTCGGCAGCAAATCCTTCAAGGCATAATGGGCGCCCACACAGAGCAGACCCGCGCTATTCATCGCCTGCTTCACTTCGCTGGGGCTGTGGCCGAAGAAGCCTGCGGCTTCCACCTCGCGATAACCAATCGCACTCAGCTGTTTCAGCGTGCCGTCATAGTCCTTGGGCAGCAGATCACGCACTGAATACAACTGCAACCCGATCGGCAGACCCAGAGGATCAGCCATCAACGGCGGCATACTCTTCCATACCGCCGCGCCAACGGCTGATACTGAAGCTGTCTTCAAAAAAGCTCTTCTAGAAATGCGATGCATGGTCAGTCCCTCACAGCTGAATCGTGACATTACAGATCGTTGTTTATTAATCGCCGTTTACTAAGTAGCTTGCTGCGCCTTATCCGCGAATCGTCCTGGCGTCGGCATCCCAGGTCGCGATCGTGTTCTTGAAATAGGCGTAGTTGGCCAAATGACATCCGATCGCCGCGTGATTGCCGAACTCTTCGTTCTCCACAGTTGGCTTGCGGGTCCGAACTGCATTGAAGAAGTTTGCCTGGTGCGCCGAAACATCGCTGTAGCCCTGAGGAGCGGTGAAAGTCTCCGCCTCATCGACCTGATAATCGAACGGCCCCGGTTGCGGGTGTTCGGCGGCCCACTGCGCCTGATACTCCTTGCGCAGCCGCGCCGGCCAGCCCTTCAGCGAATATCCCTCCGGCCTTGGCGTCGTGTCCTGCGGCGTGAAGACCAGGGTTTGCCCGTTGATCTCCATGGTGCCTTTGGTGCCGTGAAACTTGATCGGCTCGCCGCCCGCATTGTTCAAATTACAGCGCAGCGCGACGCGAAATTTCGGATAGTCATAGAGCGTCTCGATCAGGTCCGGAAAGTCGCGCCCGTCCTTCCACCGAAACAATCCGCCACTGGACTGCGCCCGCCGGGGCGCCTCATTCGTGCCTGAGATGAAGTAAATCCCTGAGAGAAGGTGAACGAACAGATCGCCGGCCAGTCCCTCGCCGTAGTCGGAGAAGCAGCGCCAACGGAAGAAGCGTGCCGCGTCGAACGGCCGCTTGGGCGCGCCGACGAGGAACTCATTCCAGTCGATGGTCTGTTCGCTCGCGTCGGCAGGAATTGGATAAACCCATGCGCCGCTCGCCGAGTTGCGATCCGACGAGCCCTCGATGTAGAACACGTCACCGAGCGCTCCCGCTGAATAAAGCTCGCGTGCTTTTTCATAAACGATGGAACTCACACGCTGGCTGCCTATTTGCACAATCCGATTTCCCTTGCGCGCAGCCTCCACCATGGCGAAGCCATCTTCCACGTTGTGGGACATCGGCTTTTCGCAGTAGACGTCCTTGCCTGCTGCGCAGGCATCCACAACGATTCGGCGGTGCTGGTGGTCGGGCACGGCCACTATCACCGCATCCACGTCTTTGCGATCCAGAATCTCCTTATAATTGCGCGTTGCCGGAACCTGCTTCTGCACAGCTTCTTGCGCCGCCTCGTGGCGGCTGTCATAAAGATCGCAAACCGCGACGCACTCAACGCCCGGCACATCGAGTGACGATTGCAGCAGCTCACACCCGCGCGTGCCCGTACCGATCGAAGCAAACCGGACGCGATCGCTCGCCGCAACCTCACGGCCTGCGCCCCACAACGCGCCCGGCTCCAGCAGGGTAATCTTCACCGCAGCTCCGGCAGCCACGGAGCCTGCGCCGATCCGCATAAAACTACGGCGTGTCAAAGGATGCATTGTGCATCTTCCTTTCTCCCAAACAGACGGCCCTATACCGACGCGAACGTATCATAAACTTTGCGGATGGTTTTCCTCTACATTTATTGCGGCATTGCACAATGTTCATTTGCCGATTAACATTCGAACACTCCCATGCCTCAAACTCTGACGAATGACGTAATCGCCATGCCCGAACCCTCCATCCAGAAATCAGCGTCTCCAGAACCGGCTTCGTCGGGACATCGCTCGACGCAGAGGGCCTCGACCGCGGAGAGTCACACCGCTGATCAGGAGTTGCCACCGGCGGCCGAACCTTCTACCGAAGTCTTCGCAGTCTATGGCGTCGAGCCGGAGATCCAGGCCTACGCCATGGCGAAGTATTCGCGCTCAGCGCTGTCCATGAAGGAGTCTCTGCGCGAGATCAGCGCGCAGAAGGCCGAGAAATTTCTCAACACCTTCTACTTCCAGTACGGTCACCGTTCGATTGCAGATCTCGCACATATCGCGCTGGCGGTCGAGCGGCTCTCGATTCTTGCGGCGATCGAGTTGGCCGACGAGCAGCGCTGGGACGGCCAGGAGCGCTCGACTCGCTATCAGGATTTCAAGAAGAGCGGTTACTACATTCCAGATTTCGGCGCCGACGACGAAGCCCGCAAGCTCTACCGCGAGACGCTGGATTTTCTTTTTGCCGAATATGAAGCACTCTCGGCGCACATGACGCAGCATTTGATCAGCATCACGCCCAAGCCTGCCGACATGAAGCAGGAGACATACGAGCGCACGCTGAAGGCACGCGCCTTCGACATTACGCGCTACCTGCTGCCGCTGGCTACGAACACTTCGCTGGGTGAGATTGTGAATGCGCGCACGCTTGAAACCCAGATTGCACACCTGCTCTCGCATACTCACAAAGAGGTGCGGGTGCTCGGCGAGTCGTTGAAGAAGGCGGCAACCTCTGCGGCTTACAACGTAAACGCGGAGTCTTTTAAAAAATTAGTTGAAGACATTCGCGCCGTGAGTCCGGAGCTTGGAGCGCGGGCCGAGCAGGAACTGCTGCACGAAGTTCGGGTCGCGCCCACTTTGGTGAAGTATGCCGACCCGAATCCCTATGAAATGGAGACGCGCCGCGAGCTGCGGCAGGCCGCGCGTGAACTGATGAAAAGCGAGCAGCTTGCGCCCTCGAAGGCAATCGTCGATCTGCTTGACGAAGAGCCGCTCGAAGTTGAGATCGCGACCACTCTGCTTTACGAGCACTGCCACTTTTCCTACCGCCAGATTCGGCAGGCGTTGCAAGTCTCAGGCGAGCGCTACCGGCGAGAGATCATCGACCTCGGCCTGCGCCATCGCGGCAATCACGACGAGATGCTGCGCGGCTTCCGCGCCGGCCAGCAGTTTCGCTTCGACATCCTCATGGATACGGGCGGCTTCCGCGACATGCACCGTCACCGCCGCTGCATCCAGGTGATGCAGGGATTTACCACACAGCATGGCTACGAGATGCTGCTCGATGTGGAGGATGCCGGGATGCTCCTGCGCTTTGACGCGGCCATGCGGCGCACGCAAGCGGCGGTAGAGAAGCTAGCCTCGCGCACCGCGCCCGAGGCGGAAGAGAATTCGCAGTACGCGATTCCGCTTGCCTACCGCAAGCGCGCCCTGTTCAAGATGGACTTCGCCGAGGCCGTCTACATCTC